>NZ_MUNM01000075.1 GCF_002286815.1 Pseudomonas sp. PICF141 | reverse complement strand
CTGCCATGTAAGGCGCATAACCTGTGGGAGCGGGGCTTGCCCGCGAAGAACGATGACGCGTAATCCCGAAAAAACCGCGATGCATTCTTCGGGGGCAAGCCACGCTCCCACAGGATTCTCGTCGCTCAAAGTTGTTCGCCACAGTTCTGTACTTGGCACGGGCTCTTCTGCTTCTTTTACTTCGCTCAAGTTTGCGCACTATATTGGTGCAATAGAGTGCACAGTACTCATCACGCAACCCATTTTGGTTCGAAAATACCCGCAAAAGCTGGCAGAACGCCACGCAAACGAGCGTCAAACGCCTGTTTCAGGCTCTAAACGCTTCTTTTCGGAGCCTTGGTTTGGTTTTTGCATTTTCCCCGTATCGGCGCTTGTTTCTTGCGCGCGCTCCGCTCCAAAAGAGGTCCTGATGACCATTAGCGACGCACTACACCGCTTGCTACTCGACAACCTGACCACCGCAACCATTCTGCTCGACGCCGACCTGCGCCTTGAGTACATGAACCCGGCGGCGGAGATGCTGCTGGCCATCAGCGGCCAGCGAAGCCATGGGCAGTTCATCAGTGAGTTGTTCACCGAATCCACCGAGGCGCTGAATTCCCTGCGCCAGGCAGTCCAGCAGGCGCACCCGTTTACCAAGCGCGAAGCGATGCTTACCGCGCTCACTGGCCAGACCCTGACCGTCGACTACGCCGTGACACCGATCCTGAGCAATGGCGATACGCTGCTGTTGCTGGAGGTTCACCCCCGTGACCGCTTGTTGCGGATCACCAAGGAAGAGGCGCAGCTGTCGAAGCAGGAGACCAGCAAAATGCTGGTACGCGGCCTCGCCCACGAAATCAAGAATCCGCTCGGCGGGATTCGCGGCGCGGCTCAGTTGCTCGCCCGTGAATTGCCGGAAGAAAGCCTGCGCGATTACACCAACGTCATCATTGAAGAAGCCGATCGCCTGCGCAATCTGGTGGATCGCATGCTCGGCTCCAACAAACTGCCGTCATTGGCCATGTGCAATATCCATGAAGTGCTGGAACGCGTGGGTCACTTGGTAGAGGCAGAAAGCCAGGGCTGCATCACTTTGGTGCGTGACTACGACCCAAGCATTCCGGATGTATTGATCGATCGCGAACAAATGATCCAGGCCGTGCTGAACATTGTGCGTAACGCGATGCAGGCCATCAGCAGCCAGAACGAGCTGCGCCTCGGCCGCATCAGCTTGCGTACCCGCGCCATGCGCCAGTTCACCATCGGTCATGTGCGCCATCGCCTGGTGACCAAGATCGAAATCATCGACAACGGCCCGGGAATCCCCGCCGATCTGCAGGAAACCATCTTCTTCCCCATGGTCAGCGGTCGCCCGGACGGTACCGGGCTGGGCCTGGCCATTACCCAGAACATCATCAGCCAGCACCAGGGCCTGATCGAATGTGAAAGCCATCCAGGCCACACCACGTTCTCGATCTTTCTGCCACTGGAACAAGGAGCCACATCGACATGAGCCGTAGTGAAACCGTGTGGATCGTCGATGACGACCGTTCTATCCGTTGGGTCCTGGAAAAAGCCTTGCAGCAGGAAGGCATGACCACGCAAAGCTTCGACAGCGCCGATGGCGTGATGAGCCGCCTGGCGCGCCAGCAGCCGGACGTGATCATCTCCGACATCCGCATGCCGGGCGCCAGCGGCCTGGACCTTCTGGCACGGATTCGGGAACAGCACCCACGACTGCCGGTCATCATCATGACTGCGCACTCCGATCTGGACAGCGCTGTCGCGTCTTATCAGGGCGGCGCTTTCGAGTACCTGCCCAAGCCTTTCGATGTCGACGAAGCCGTCTCGCTGGTCAAGCGCGCCAACCAGCACGCTCAAGAACAGCAAGGCCTGGAAGTCGTCCCGACGCTGACCCGCACCCCGGAAATCATCGGCGAAGCCCCGGCGATGCAGGAAGTGTTTCGCGCCATCGGACGCTTGAGCCACTCCAACATCACCGTGCTGATCAACGGCGAATCGGGCACCGGTAAAGAACTGGTTGCCCACGCGCTGCACCGTCACAGCCCACGGGCGGCTTCGCCGTTCATTGCGCTGAACATGGCGGCGATCCCCAAGGATCTGATGGAGTCCGAGCTGTTTGGCCATGAAAAAGGCGCTTTTACCGGCGCGGCCAACCTGCGTCGCGGGCGTTTTGAGCAGGCTGACGGCGGCACGCTGTTCCTCGATGAAATCGGTGATATGCCAGCGGACACTCAGACGCGTCTGCTGCGGGTATTGGCGGACGGTGAGTTCTACCGTGTCGGCGGTCATGTGCCGGTGAAGGTCGACGTGCGAATCATTGCCGCGACTCACCAGAACCTGGAAACCCTGGTGCATGCCGGAAAATTCCGTGAGGACTTGTTCCATCGCCTCAACGTGATCCGCATCCATATTCCACGGCTGTCGGACCGTCGTGAAGACATCCCGACCCTGGCCAAGCATTTCCTCAGCCGTGCCGCCCAAGAACTGGCGGTGGAACCGAAGCTGCTCAAAAGCGAAACCGAGGAATACCTGAAGAACCTGCCATGGCCCGGCAACGTGCGTCAGCTGGAGAACACCTGCCGCTGGATCACGGTGATGGCTTCGGGTCGCGAAGTGCACATCAGCGATTTGCCGCCAGAGCTGCTGAGCCTGCCGCAGGATTCCGCACCGGTGACCAATTGGGAGCAAGCGCTACGTCAATGGGCCGATCAGGCGTTGGCTCGCGGTCAATCGAGCCTGCTCGACAGCGCCGTTCCGGCTTTCGAGCGGATCATGATCGAGACGGCCCTCAAACACACCGCCGGCCGCCGCCGCGACGCTGCCGTTTTGCTGGGCTGGGGCCGCAATACCTTGACGCGCAAGATCAAGGAATTGGGGATGAAGGTGGATGGTGGGGATGATGATGAGGGAGATGAGGGTTAATCCCCCCACCTGATCGTTCCCACGCTCTGCGTGGGAATGCCTCAATGGACGCTCTGCGTCCGCTTCGGCAGGGGGACGCGGAGCGTCCCGGTCTGCATTCCCACGCAGAGCATGGGAACGATCACCACCACCCTTCCGTGCACCGCGTCAATGCATCGTGAACCGCAATCGCGCACGGCAACCGATCTGAAATCCCGCTTGCGTTCGCAATCGAACCCCTCTCGCAGAAACAAGAAAGCCCCGGAATACGGGGCTTTCGACGTTTCAGCACAACATTCTGTTTCAACTTGTTAAAACCTGGCACGCCCCCTGCATTAGTCCAATCAGTGATTTGATTCACTACCCAGTTTCGGGGGCCTTGGTACAGGCAGGCCGGGGATTCCCCTCTTTACATCCGGGCTCCTAACGCAATCGCGACGAGCCCATCCCGTTTTGGGGTCCTTGGTACAGGCAGGCCGGGGATTCCCTCTTTACACCGGGCTTACGACGCCATGCGCGAAGCCCTCCCGTTTTGGGAACCTTGGTACAGGCAGGCCGGGGATTCCCTCTTTTATTGCTCCCGGAGATGGATCTCCAGCCGCCAGCGGTCATCGACCTCGCTACCGGCCCACTCGCCCTGCAGCGGACGGGCCGCCACCACCGTCAGCAACAATCCCCCGTCACTCAATCGCGTTCGCCAGTTCACGTCTCTGCCGTTGAGCTTGAGCTGACCTTTCTGCGCCTTACCTTCAGCCTTGAATAACAGCGCCACGCTGCCGTCGACTATCTCGCCGTGGGTTTCCGGTTCGTTGTTGAACCACACCACCAGCCCATCGCTTGTCACCTCGACTTGCTCTAATACGCTGGGGTCGGGCGCGGTCAGGCGACCGATCATCAGCCCCACCATCACCCCGACAATCGCCAGCGAAGCCATTACCCTTGGGAATAGTTTCGAACGAGGGTCCTTTGGCGGCGTAGAATACCCGTCATCTTTACCTTCGGAGCCGTGCATGTTTCACGTCATCCTTTTCCAACCAGAAATTCCGCCGAATACCGGCAACGTTATCAGGCTGTGCGCCAACAGTGGCTGCCACCTGCATTTGATCGAACCGCTGGGCTTCGAGATGGACGACAAGCGTCTGCGCCGGGCCGGCCTCGATTACCATGAGTATGCCACCCTGCAGCGTCACGCAGACCTGGCCAGCTGTCTGGAAAGCCTCGGCCATCCTCGGCTGTTCGCTTTTACCACCAAGGGCTCGCGGCCATTTCATGACGCCAGCTTCGCCGAGGGCGATGCCTTCCTGTTCGGCCCGGAAAGTCGTGGCTTGCCGGCGGAAGTGCTCGAGGCCCTGCCCGGCGAACAACGCCTGCGGCTGCCCATGCGCGAAGGCTGCCGCAGCCTGAACCTGTCCAACACCGTGGCCGTCGCCGTTTACGAAGGCTGGCGCCAGCTCGGGTTCAAGTAAGCCCACGTCTGATCGTTCCCACGCTCTGCGTGGGAATGCCTCAAGGAACGCTCCGCGTTCCAGCAGCACCACTGGCGTCGAGCCTGGCACCCGTGTGACGCGCAGCGTCACGGGCTGCATTCCCACGCAGAGCGTGGAACGATCATCTCCCGCCCATGAAAAAAGCGCCTGTTACGGCGCTTTTTTCATTACTGCATCGACGCTTACTGAACGGTCGGTGTCTCGCCAGCCGCCTGCATGCGTTGCAGTTCTTGTGCGTAGAGTGCGTCGAAGTTCACCGGGGCCAGCATCAGGGCCGGGAACGAGCCGCGGGTCACCAGGCTGTCCAGGGTCTCGCGAGCGTACGGGAACAGGATGTTCGGGCAGAACGCGCCGAGGGTGTGGCTCATCGAAGCATCGTCCAGGTTCTTGATCAGGAAGATCCCGGCCTGTTGAACTTCAGCGATGAACGCCACTTCTTCACCGTTTTTCACGGTGACCGACAGGGTCAGCACGACTTCGTGGAAGTCGCCTTCCAGAGCCTTCTGGCGAGTGTTCAGATCCAGACCGACACTCGGCTCCCACTGCTGGCGAAAGATCGCCGGGCTTTTCGGGGCTTCGAAGGACAAATCGCGTACGTAGATGCGCTGCAAGGAGAATTGCGGTGCGGTTTCTTCTTCGCTAGCTGCAGTGTTCTGTTGGTCAGTCATCTCAGATCCTTTCTGATCTCGGGTCTTGTAGGGTTGGCTATTTCAAGTAAGGCAGTCAGGCCTGGAGCAAGGCGTCGAGCTTGCCGGCGCGCTCCAGGGCAAACAAATCATCACAGCCGCCAACGTGGGTGTTGCCGATCCAGATCTGCGGCACGGACGTTCGTCCGGCTTTCTGAGCCATCGCGGCACGCACCTGCGGCTTGCCATCGACCTTGATCTCTTCGAAGGCTACGCCTTTGTTCTCGAGCAGGTATTTGGCTCGCGAGCAATAAGGGCAGTAATCGCTGGAATAGACGACGACGTGGTTCATTTCATTTCACCAGCGGCAGATTGTCGGCTTTCCAGCTGGAAATACCACCGGACAGTTTGGCGGCGGTGAAGCCGGCTTTCATCAATTCGCGGGCATGGGTGCCGGCAGTCTGGCCCATGGCGTCGACCAGGATAATGGTCTTGGCCTTGTGTTTTTCCAGTTCGCCGACGCGAGCGGTCAGTTTGTCGTGAGGAATGTTCAACGCGCCAACAATGTGACCAGCGGTGAAATCCTTGGTCGAACGGATGTCGATCACCACGCCTGCATCCTTGTTGACCAGCCCGGTCAGTTCACCGGTGCTCAGGCTGCGGCCGCCGCCTTGCATCTGATAAGCGATCAGCAACGCCAGCAGTACAACGAAGAGACCGACGAGCAGATAGTGGTTAGTGGCGAATTGAATCAGGTTAGCAACCATCGAAGGAGGTTCCAGGGCGTTAAAATGTCGGCCAGTATACACAGCCCCTAGAGTGGGCCAAACCCCGTCTGGCGGTGACGTGGATTGAACTTGGCTTTAAACTGCCACTCCCTTTTCCATCGCCTCTTTTAATTCAGCCACGAGTGGATTCCATGACTACCACGCCTAAACCTTTGGTCCTGATTATTCTCGACGGCTTCGGTCACAGTGAGAGCCCTGAATCCAACGCCATTTATGCCGCGAAGAAGCCCGTACTGGACCGCTTGTGGGCAACCGTGCCGAACGGTTTGATCTCGGGCAGCGGCATGGACGTCGGTTTGCCAGACGGCCAGATGGGCAATTCCGAAGTCGGTCACATGAACCTCGGCGCCGGCCGCGTGGTGTACCAGGACTTCACCCGCGTGACCAAAGCGATCCGCGACGGCGAGTTCTTCGAGAACCCGACCATCTGCGCCGCGGTGGATAAAGCCGTTGCTGCCGGCAAAGCCGTGCACTTCATGGGCCTGTTGTCCGATGGCGGCGTTCACAGCCATCAGGATCACCTGGTCGCCATGGCTGAACTGGCCTTCAAGCGCGGCGCTGAAAAAATCTACCTGCACGCCTTCCTCGACGGTCGCGATACACCGCCGAAAAGCGCGGAATCGTCCATCGAGCTGCTGGACGCGACTTTCCAGGCACTCGGCAAAGGCCGGATCGCCAGCATCATTGGCCGTTACTACGCCATGGACCGCGACAACCGCTGGGATCGCGTGTCCCAGGCTTACAACCTGATTGTCGATGGCGCCAGCGAATTCAACGCCGCCACCGCACAGGAAGGCCTGCAAGCCGCTTACGAGCGTGGTGAAAGCGACGAATTCGTCAAAGCCACCAGCATCGGTGAGCCGGTGAAAGTCGAAGACGGCGACGCCGTAGTCTTCATGAACTTCCGCGCCGACCGTGCCCGCGAACTGACCCGCGTGTTCGTCGAAGACGATTTCAAGGAATTCGAACGCGCTCGCCAGCCTAAACTGGCCGGTTTCGTCATGCTGACCCAATACGCCGCCAGCATCCCCGCGCCGTCGGCCTTCGCCGCGGGCAGCCTGGATAACGTGCTGGGCGATTACCTGGCAAAAAATGGCAAGACGCAGCTGCGCATCGCCGAAACCGAAAAGTACGCTCACGTGACGTTCTTCTTCTCTGGCGGTCGCGAAGAACCGTTCCCGGGCGAAGAACGCATCCTGGTCCCGTCGCCGAAAGTCGCCACCTATGACTTGCAGCCGGAGATGAGCGCCCCGGAAGTCACCGACCGCATCGTCGACGCCATCGAAAACCAGCGTTACGACGTGATCGTGGTCAACTACGCCAACGGCGACATGGTCGGCCATAGCGGTGTATTCGACGCGGCAGTCAAAGCGGTCGAATGCCTGGACCTGTGCGTCGGTCGCATCGTCGATGCGTTGGAAAAAGTCGGCGGCGAAGCCCTGATTACCGCCGACCATGGCAACGTCGAGCAAATGTCTGATGAAACCACTGGTCAGGCGCACACCGCGCATACCACCGAGCCGGTGCCGTTCATCTATGTTGGCAAGCGTGACTTCAAGGTCCGCGACGGCGGTGTACTGGCGGATGTCGCGCCGACCATGCTGATGTTGCTGGGGCTGGAAAAACCAGCGGAAATGACTGGCACTTCGATTCTGGTCTGATCAGATCCATCTGACGACGCCATACCTGTGGGAGCCTGTGTGGCGAGGGGGCTTGCCCCCGTTCGGCTGCGTAGCAGTCGTAAAACCATTGCATGCGGTGTATCTGATGCACCGCGATTGCAGATTTGGGGGCCGCTTCGCGACCCAACGGGGGCAAGCCCCCTCGCCACACAAGCTCGCTCCCACATTGGTTTTCGGTGTTTTTCTGTCCAGTTATCACACAGCCCCAATTGGGCGTTTTTTTTGCTGCGCTTGGCGGGCATACTAGGCCGTCCCTTTCCCTGGTGTCGCCCGCCTCTATGCTTCGCGTCCTGATAGCCCTTGCCCTGACTTGCCTGCTTCAACCGGCCTTCGCCGACGAGCGCACGCAAACCCAACAACAGTTGGACGCCACGCGTCAGGACATTGCCGAGCTGAAAAAATTGCTGGGTAAACTCCAGGAAGAAAAATCCGGGGTGCAGAAAGACCTCAAGGGCACCGAAACCGAGATGGGCAAGCTCGAGAAGCAGGTCGAAGCCCTGCAAAAAGAGCTGCAGAAAAGCGAATCCGAGCTGCAGCGACTCGATGCCGAGAAAAAAAAACTCCAGAGCGCGCGCATTGAACAGCAGCGACTGATCGCCATCCAGGCCCGCGCGGCCTATCAGAATGGGCGTCAGGAATACCTCAAGCTGCTGCTCAACCAGCAGAACCCGGAAAAATTCGCGCGCACCCTCACCTATTACGATTATCTGAGCCAGGCCCGCCTGGAGCAGCTGAAGAATTTCAACGAAACCCTGCGCCAACTGGCCAATGTCGAAAAAGACATCGCCATGCAGCAGGCGCAACTGCTGGTACAGAAAAGCAGCCTCGACAGCCAGCGCGACGAACTGGACAAGGTCCGCAAGGAGCGCCAGCAAGTCCTGGCCAAACTCAGCCAAGACATGAAGGCCCGCGATCAGAAACTGGCGGCGCGCGAGCAGGATCAGGCGGATCTGTCTAAAGTCCTTAAAACCATTGAAGAAACCCTGGCTCGTCAGGCCCGAGAGGCAGAGGAGGCGCGGCAAAAAGCGCTGATCGCCCAGCAGGAAGCGGAAAAAAAGCGTTTACGTGAGGCTCAGGCTGAAGCAGATGCTACTGACGCCCCACGCAAAACCGTTAAATCAACACCCGGCGCATTGGTTTCCAGTTCAGGCGAAACCTTTGGCGGCCCCTTTGCTTCCACCCGCGGCAAACTTCCATGGCCGGTTGATGGTCGACTGCTGGCGCGCTTCGGTGAAAGCCGTGGCGACGATGCCCGAACCAAATGGGATGGCGTAATGATCAGTGCCTCCGCCGGCAGCCAGGTGCATGCCGTTCACGGTGGCCGCGTGGTGTTTGCCGATTGGTTGCGAGGCGCCGGGTTGCTGGTGATCCTCGACCATGGCAACGGTTTCTTGAGTCTTTATGGTCACAACCAGACGCTGCTCAAATCGGCGGGTGACGTGGTAAAAGCCGGTGAGTCCATCTCCACTGTCGGTAACAGTGGTGGACAGGACACTCCAGCACTGTATTTCGCTATTCGTCAGCAGGGTCACCCAAGTGATCCGGCGCAATGGTGTCGCGCGCAAGGATAGGCGTTGAGTCACCTACATTAGGAGTTCGTTCGACATGCTGTATTTGTCTCGCCTTACCTCGCTGGCCCTGACGATCGCCTTGGTGATCGGTGCGCCGTTGGCGTTTGCCGCTGAGCCTGCCCCGGCGATCGCACCTGCAGGCACTGCTGCGACCACCAAGGCGCCATTGCCGCTGGACGAGTTGCGCACCTTTGCTGAAGTCATGGACCGGATCAAGGCAGCCTATGTAGAACCGGTGGACGACAAGACCCTGCTGGAAAACGCCATCAAAGGCATGCTCAGCAACCTCGACCCGCACTCCGCCTACCTTGGCCCGGAAGATTTCGCTGAGTTGCAGGAAAGCACCAGCGGCGAATTCGGCGGCCTGGGTATCGAAGTTGGCGCCGAAGACGGTTTCATCAAAGTGGTTTCGCCCATCGATGACACCCCGGCCTCCAAGGCGGGCATTCAGGCTGGCGACTTCATCGTCAAGATCAACGGCCAGCCGACTCGCGGCCAGAGCATGACCGAGGCCATCGACAAGATGCGCGGCAAGATCGGCCAGAAGATCACCCTGACCCTGGTACGCGACGGCGGTGCGCCGTTCGATGTGACCCTGGTCCGCGCCATCATTCAAGTGAAGAGCGTCAAGAGCCAGTTGCTGGAATCCGGCTATGGCTACATCCGCATCACCCAGTTCCAGGTCAAGACCGGCGAAGAGGTCTCCAAGGCCCTGGCCAAGCTGCGCAAAGACAACGGCAAGAAACTCAGCGGTATCATCCTCGACCTGCGTAACAACCCGGGCGGCGTGCTGCAATCGGCGGTGGAAGTGGTCGACCATTTCATCACCAAAGGCCTGATCGTCTACACCAAGGGCCGTATCGCCAACTCCGAGTTGCGCTTCTCCGCCACCGGCAAGGACGAAAGCGAAGCCGTGCCAATGGTCGTGCTGATCAACGGCGGCAGCGCCTCGGCCTCGGAAATTGTTGCCGGCGCCCTGCAAGATCAGAAACGCGCCGTGGTCATGGGCACCGCCAGTTTTGGCAAAGGCTCGGTGCAGACTGTGTTGCCGCTGAACAACGAGCGCGCACTGAAAATCACCACGGCGCTGTATTACACGCCGAACGGCCGCTCGATTCAGGCTCAGGGCATCGTCCCGGACATCGAAGTGCGCAGGGCCAAGATCACCAACGAGCAGGACGGTGAATACTTCAAAGAGGCCGATCTGCAAGGTCACCTGGGCAATGGCAACGGCGGCGCCGATAAACCGACCGGTTCCGGTGGCAAGCCCAAGGCCATGCCGCAGGATGACGATTACCAGTTGGCCCAGGCCCTGAGCCTGCTCAAAGGACTGAGCATCACGTCTGGCCGCTGAGGTGCGTCTGCGGTTGCTCTTCGGCCTGCTGTGTTGTCTGGCGGGCGTCGTTTACGCGGCGCCTGCCACGACGGCGGCCACACCGGCGAAGGTTTATCTGAGCCTGATCATCGATGACCTGGGGCAAAACCTGCCTCAGGATCGCCGCGTGCTGGCGCTGCCCGGCCCGGTCACCGCGGCAATCATGCCCGACACCCCCCACGCCGCCGAGGTCGCCCGCCAAGCCCATCGTGCCGGCAAGATCGTCATGCTGCACATGCCCATGGCCCCGGCCACCGGGCCGTTCGCCTGGCATCCCGAGTTGCCCATCGAAGAACTCGAGAGACGCTTGAACGCGGCGTTCAAGGCTGTGCCATATACCGCGGGTATCAACAACCACATGGGCAGCCGCATGACCGCCCAGCAACCGGCCATGGCCTGGCTGATGGCCGACTTGCAGCGTCGACACAAGTTCTTCGTCGACAGCCGCACCAGTGCACAAACCGTGGCCGCCGCCGAGGCGCAGAAAATCGGTTTGGCGAGCGTTTCGCGGGATGTGTTCCTCGATGACGAACCCACTGAAGCCGCGATTTTCACTCAGCTACAAACGGCTATCAGCCTGGCGCGCAAGCAGGGTTCTGCGGTGATGATCGGGCATCCGTACCCGCAGACATTGGCGGTGCTTGAACGAGAATTGCCCAAGCTCAAGGCTCAGGGCATCGACTGGATCGATATTCAGCAAATGATCAGCGTGCGCGGCAATCGCGCGACGGCGGCACATGGCAAGGATGGGGTTTACCGCTAATTTGCTACACCACAACATCAAGCGAGCCTGCACGCGATGGCGGTGTATCAGGCAACATTGATGCCGACGGGTACGCCCTCATTGCGAGCGGGTGCGCTTCAACATTGGCACAAGGTTGGGCATGGAACGCTACAAATAACGCGACATGATCTCGTCCACCCAGCCTTCCTTGCGCAATTGATCCAGCGCGGCTTGCAGCTTGGCGACAGTTTCGTCCGGTACGTCTTTGTTCAGCGCCAGGTAGAGCTCGGTGCTGTTGAAGCGCAGCACGGTCTTGAGCCCGTTCACGCCTTCCTGGCGCGCCAGGTAGCGGCCTGCCGGGTCACCGGTGGCCCACAGATCGATCTGGCCGTTGACGAGTTTTTTCGCGTTGTCTTGATCCCGCAGCACAACAACCGGTTTCAATCCTTGCTTGGCCAGCGTCTCGGCAATTGCATCGCCCTTGTAGGCGCCGATCTTGTACTTGCGCGCCTGCTCCAGCGACTCGAGGGTGATCTTGCTATCGGCCTTGGCCAGCATGATCCAGTCATCCGGGCCAATAGGGCCGACCCATTTGAAGAGCTTCTCGCGGTCCGGTAACCGCGCCATCACGAACACGCCATAACCGGGTTTTTCCAGGGCGAGTTTGTAGATTCGCTCCCAAGGGAAACGCAGCGTCAGGCTGTAGGTGATGTTGGCGCGCTTGAACATCTCACGGACGATGTCCACGGCGATGCCATTGATGTTCTCGTCCTGAGCGAAGTTCTTGCCATTTTTCGCCATGTTGTACGGCGGGAAGTTTTCCGTCAGCAACACCAGGCCGGGACCGGGGTTTTCGTCGGCGCGAACGCCGTTGATGAACAACAGAGAAGCGCTGGCGAGGACAAGAAGAAGACGTTTAAACATGTCGGGCTACCGGAATCCATGGCGTGCCCAAGAGTGCCTTGAGCCCGCCATGCTGTCCACTGGCCTGTTTAACGCATCACAATGCCGCGATGAGCCATGTAGGCCTTGGCTTCCTGCACGGTGTATTCGCCGAAGTGGAAAATACTCGCCGCCAACACCGCGCTGGCATGGCCTTCGAGGATGCCGTCGGCCAAGTGCTGCAAATTGCCGACACCGCCGGATGCGATCACCGGAATCCCCAGCGCATCGCTGATGGCGCGGGTAACGCCCAGGTCGAAGCCGTTTTTCATACCGTCCTGGTCCATGCTGGTCAGCAGGATTTCGCCGGCACCCAGGCCTTCCATTTTCTTCGCCCACTCAACGGCGTCCAGGCCGGTTGGCTTGCGACCGCCATGGGTGAAAATTTCCCAGCGCGGGGTTTCGCCCGGACCGGATACTTTCTTCGCGTCGATGGCGACCACGATGCACTGCGAACCAAAATGCTGAGCCGCTTCGCCGACGAATTCCGGGTTGAACACTGCTGCGGTGTTGATCGAGACCTTGTCCGCACCGGCATTGAGCAAGTTGCGGATGTCTTGCACGGTGCGCACGCCGCCGCCGACGGTCAGCGGGATGAACACCTGGCTGGCCATGCGTTCGACGGTGTGCAGCGTGGTGTCGCGACCATCAACGCTGGCGGTGATGTCGAGAAAGGTAATCTCGTCGGCACCTTGCTCATCGTAACGACGGGCAATTTCCACCGGGTCGCCGGCGTCGCGAATATTCTCGAACTTGACGCCCTTGACCACCCGGCCGTTATCCACGTCCAGGCAAGGGATGATGCGTTTGGCCAGAGCCATGGGCTTAATCTCCGATTAAGAGTTGCAAGCTTCAAGCTACAAGTTGCAAGTAAAGCGGATCGCGGTCGCGCTTTTAACTTGCGGCTTGCAGCTTACAGCTTGGAGCTGGCCGCGTAGTTATCACAGAAAGCCTGAGCTTCTGCCACATCAAGCGTACCCTCATAAATCGCCCGGCCCGTGATGGCGCCGATGATGCCTGGCGCCTTGGCGTCGAGCAGCGACTTGATGTCACCCAGATTGTGGATACCGCCGGAAGCGATCACCGGGATCTTCGTCGCCGCGGCCAAAGCGGCGGTGTACGAAACGTTGCAGCCCTGCATCATGCCGTCTTTGGCGATGTCGGTATAAACGATTGCGGACACACCGTCGGCTTCGAATTGCCTGGCCAGGTCGATCACCTGAACGGTGCTGATTTCTGCCCAGCCGTCAGTGGCGACAAAACCGTCTTTGGCATCCAGACCGACGATCACTTTGCCCGGAAACGCGCGGCAGGCTTGCGCAACGAAAGCCGGATCTTTCACGGCTTTGGTGCCGATGATCACGTAGCTCACGCCCGCTTTGACGTAGTGTTCAATGGTTTCCAGCGAGCGGATACCGCCGCCGATCTGAATCGGCAGGTTCGGGTAGCGCTTGGCGATGGCGGTGACCACTTCGCCGTTGACCGGCTGGCCTTCGAAAGCACCGTTCAGGTCGACCAGATGCAGACGGCGGCAACCGCCTTCCACCCATTTGGCAGCCATGCTCACCGGGTCATCGGAGAACACCGTGGAATCTTCCATGCGGCCCTGGCGCAGACGAACACAGGCTCCGTCTTTAAGATCGATAGCGGGAATAATTAGCATGCTTTTCCTTCGTCAAAGAGCGGCAAGCTGCAAGCTACAAGCTGCAAGCGAGCGGTGTACCAATTCTTGCAGCTTGAAGCTTGCGGCTTGAAGCTGCCCCTATTCTTTCTCGAGCGCCCACAGGTCGCTTTCGATGCTTTCGAACCTCTCTTTGAGGTGCGTCTGCACATCGAAAATCGCCCTGTTGTAATAGTGCGGGGCAATTTCGCGGGTAAACAGCTCAAGGATTTCAGCCGCTTCGAACGAACCCAGGTCCAGCTCGAAGCGGTCTTCCATGAAGCGTTTGATCTTGTGATTGGCCTCGTTCTCCTGTTCGGGAGTGAGGCTCAGGATCGGCGGCTTCTTCTTGACGGCCATTTACCAGCGACCATCCCACGCAGCGAAGTTCTGCAGCAATTGCAGGCCATGGGTATGGCTCTTCTCCGGGTGGAACTGCACGGCGAAACGTGAGCCATCGGCCAGCGCTGCGGCGAAATCGACACCGTAGTGACCGCTACCCACCACCTGCCGCGCATTGCCGGCAGCGATGTAGTAGCTGTGCACGAAGTAGAAACGCGCCAGGTCCGGAATGTTGTGCCACAGCGGGTGAATCACCGTCTGTTTCACTTCGTTCCAGCCCATGTGCGGCACTTTCAAGTGTTCACCGTCTTCGTGCAAATCCTTGCCGAAGAACTTCACCTGGCCCGGAAACAGGCCGATGCAGTCCACGCCATCATTCTCTTCGCTGCTGTCGAGCAAGGCTTGCATGCCCACGCAGATGCCAAGGAACGGACGGTCCTGGCTGACTTCACGCACCAGCGAATCGAAGCCCAGGCGACGGATCTCCGCCATGCAATCGCGAATCGCGCCAACACCGGGAAATACCACCCGGTCGGCTTCGCGGATCACATCGGCATCGCTGGTGATCAGCACCTTGCCGGCACCGACGTGCTCGAGGGCCTTGGCCACCGAGTGCAGATTGCCCATGCCGTAATCGATAACCGCGACCGTCTGCATTACAGAACGCCTTTGGTCGACGGCATCTGACCGGCCATGCGGTCATCCAGCTCCACGGCCATGCGCAGGGCGCGGCCGAAAGCCTTGAACACGGTTTCGATCTGGTGGTGGGTGTTGTGCCCACGCAGATTGTCGATGTGCAGGGTGACGTTGGCGTGGTTGACGAAGCCCTGGAAAAACTCCTGGAACAGGTCAACGTCGAAGCCGCCGACGGTCGCGCGGGTATAAGGAACATGCATCTGCAGGCCAGGACGGCCGGAGAAGTCGATCACCACACGCGACAGCGCTTCATCGAGCGGCACATAGGCGTGGCCATAGCGACGGATGCCTTTCTTGTCGCCGATGGCTTTGGTGAAGGCTTGACCCAGCGTGATACCGACGTCTTCCACCGTGTGGTGGTCGTCGATATGCAGGTCGCCCTTGCTGACAATATCCAGGTCGATCAGCCCGTGACGGGCGATCTGGTCCAGCATGTGCTCAAGAAAAGGTACACCGATATCGAATCGGGCCTTTCCGGTGCCATCCAGGTTGATCGAGGCTTTGATCTGGGTTTCCAGAGTGTCGCGCTCGACAGACGCCATACGTTCGGCCATCACCAGCTCCGCAAAAATCATTGGGGCGAAAAAGGCAGCCATTATAGGGTCGCGGGCGCTAAACAGAAACACGAGAGGTGATATCACTGACGGAGTGAATCCCCTGCTGTCGGGGATATACTTGTAAAGACATGTAGGAGCGAGGCTTGCCCGCGAAGGCGATATACCAGACAGACCGCATTATCGTTCTTCGCGAGCAAGCTTCGCTCCTACAGGGATTGCAGCGCGCCCGAGATCTCGGGCGCGAGGTTATTAATGGAACAACACCGCCGTCTTCTGCAGCGTCACCCAAACACCCCACGCCAACGGAATCCCCACCACCAGCCATGCCGCCACCGCCAATGGCTTGGTGCCCGCATCCGCTTTCCACTCCAGCACGGTGCTGGCGTCAGCACCTTTGTCATGGCCCAGCGCCTGTTCGGCCGCCAGTTCAGCGTCGGTCATGAAGTACTTGTCGGCCACCGGGCGCACCAGCAGATTGCAGATGAAACCCAGCACCAGCAGGCCCGCAAGGATGTACAGGGTGATGTCGTAAGCCGCAGCGCGCTCAACGCCCAGGCTCAGCTGATATTCACGCAGGTAGTTCACCAACACCGGCCCCAACACACCGGCCGCCGCCCACGCTGTCAGCAAACGACCGTGGATCGCACCGACCATTTGCGTTCCGAACAGGTCCGCCAGGTACGCTGGCACCGTCGCAAAACCGCCGCCGTACATCGACAGGATGATGCAGAACGCCGCCACGAACAGCGCGACGTTGCCCAGATGACCGAGGTTCGGGATCAGCGCGTACAGCGCGAAACCGAGGGCGAAGAACACGAAATAAGTATTTTTACGACCCAGGTAATCCGAGAACGAAGCCCAGAAGAACCGGCCACCAATGTTGAACAGGCTCAGCAAACCGGTGAAACCGGCCGCAATCGCTGCGATCGAGGCCAGTTGCCCGGCGTCCAGCTGACCAAACGTCTGGTCGGTGCCGAGCAATTTACCGGCGAAGACTTCCTGCAACAGCGGCGAAGCCATGCCGAGGATGCCGATACCCGCCGAAACGTTCAGGCACAGCACCAGCCACACCAGACGAAATTGCGGGGTTTTCCACGCCACATTCACATGGACATGACGGTGGGTGATCATCGAGTTCGAAGCTTTTTTCGCCGGCGCAGTCCAGCCTTCAGGCTTCCAGCCGGTTGGCGGAACGCGGTAAGACAGCGCGCCACCGATCATGAACACGAAATAAATCGCGGCCATTACCAGGAAGCTCTGCCATACGCCCACGCTGGTTGGCGAAGCGAAGTGCCCCATCAACGCCGCAGCCAGGGGAGCGCCGACCATCGCGCCACCACCGAAGCCCATGATCGCCATGCCGGTCGCCATGCCGCGCTTGTCCGGGAACCACTTGATCAGGGTCGAGACTGGCGAGATGTAACCCAGGCCCAGGCCGATACCGCCAATGACCCCGGAGCCGATCCACATCAGCCAGATCTGGTGGGTATAGACCCCCAGCGCCGAAATCAGCAGACCGCCACACCAGCACAATGCCGACACCACACCGGCCTTGCGTGGCCCTGCGTGTTCCAGCCAGCCGCCCCAGATCGCAGCCGAGCAGCCGAGAAAGATGAAGAACAGGGTGTAGATCCAGCCGAGCATCGAAATCGGCCAGTCGCATTGAGACGAAAAGACCTGTGCGATGAAGCTCATGTCCGGCGCGCAAGTCACAGCCTTGGTGACGCCCAGGGCTTTGGACAGCGGCAGCCAGAACACCGAAAAACCATAGGCCATGCCAATGCACAGGTGGATGGCCAGTGCGGCGGGTGGTACCAGCCAACGGTTGAATCCGGGCCTGGCGATGATGCGCTCCTTGGACAGGAACGCGGGCTGGTCGGCAAAGCCGTCCGCCGTGATGCTCGTAGTCATGGTGTTTCCCCCAATTATTAGTATTGTTCGCCAGCCGTTCTTCACCCCCGGCCTTAATGCACGCAGGCATGACTTTTTTTAGGTGAAGCTCCATTCTGGTGCGACATCGCGTCGCAGAAGGGGCAGACGAACGGGCAGAGGTTACCATTTGCAGGTGACAGAAAAACCAAAGTGATATCACCTTTTTCGATGTCGTCTGTTCTCGTACAACCGCAAAAAATAGGTTTCACGCGGATTAACTTTTCAAAGGAAGCGCCATGCCGATCGTTGTCGAGCTGCTGAACGAAGCCACTTATCAGGATCAGCAAGATCTGCAGAAAATCTATCGCGATGCTCCGCACTGGCTGTTTGCACCTTTCACAGGGGATAGGCAGTTGATCGAAGACTGCCTGCGCGACGGTTCGCTGATCGCCGGACGCTTCAACGATCGGCTGCTGGGTGCGGCACGCTTGCAACGGCACCAGGATGTCTGGCATCTGTCCCATTTATGCGTACGAAAAATCACCCGTCGTCGGGGGGTTGCAGAACGCCTGGTGAGCGAGGCGCAAAAAATGGCCTCGACATCGGGCGCAACATTGCGGCTGTTGGCGCCTGCCGGGCACCTCGAAGCTCAAGCGCTGGCGGCTAAGCTGAAGGTAGCGCTGGATGAGCTGCCGAGATGATCGCTGACCGGTCGGCCACTTCGCAGCGCTATACTCCCCGGCTAAATTTCGAATTCGACTAATACAAGGACTCGCCCATGAAAGCGTTCGGCAAAATCCTGGGTCTGGTACTTCTCGGGCTGTTGCTGATCATTGTGGCGCTGGGCTTTGCCCTGACCCACCTCTTCGATCCCAACGACTATAAAGACGAGATTCGCCAGATTGCCCGCGACAAGGCCCACATCGAGCTGACGCTCAATGGCGATATCGGCTGGAGCCTGTTTCCCTGGCTGGGCCTGGAATTGCACGAAGCCAGCGTTGCGACCCTGGCCAAGCCTGCGGAACCGTTCGCCGACTTGCAGATGCTCGGCCTGTCGGTCCGGGTGATTCCGTTGCTGCGCCGCGAAGTGCAGATGAGCGATGTGCGCGTCGAAGGTCTGAACCTGCGCCTCAACCGCGACAAGGATGGCCACGGCAATTGGGAAGACATCGGCAAGGCCCCGGCCTCTGCCTCCCCGAACACTTCGGCCACGCCACCCGCCGCGGCCGGCGAACCTGCGCCAGCGACTACCGCTCAGGCAGAAAAACCGGCCCAGCCGATCCGCCTGGACATCGACAGCCTGACCGTCAACAACGCCCGCGTTGAATACCGAGACGAAAGAACCGGCAAGCAGTTCAGCGCCGAAAGCATCCAGCTGAGCACTGGCCCGGTTCATGACTCGACCAACATCCCGGTCAAGCTCACCGCGTTTCTGGGTACCAACCAACCGGTTCTGCGGGTACGGACCGAGCTGGCCGGCGAGTTGCGTTTCGAGCGTGCGCTGCAGCGCTACAAATTCGAAGACATGAAACTGTCCGGCGAAGTCGCTGGCGATCCATTGCAAGGCAAGACCATGACCTTCGCCGCTCAAGGTCAATTGCTGCTGGACAGGGCCGCTAACGTCGCCGAATGGACCGGCATCAAAATCTCCGCCAACCAGCTGCGCGCCTTGGGTGAATTGAAGGCCAACGACCTGGACAAGACTCCGCAAATCAGCGGCGGCTTGTCGATTGCTCAATTCGATCTGGCGAAATTTATCGACAGCATCGGCCAGAAACTCCCGCCGATGGCCGAAGGCAGCCTGAGCAAAGTCGAGCTGGTAAGCCAGGTTGCCGCCACGCCAACCCGTTTGTCCCTGGACAGCCTCAACCTGAAACTCGACGACAGCACTTTCAGCGGCCGCATCGCTGTCGAGGACTTCGCCAAGCAATCGCTACGAGTGAGCCTCAAGGCTGACACCTTCAACGTCGATCGTTACTTGCCGCCAAAATCCGCCGAAGCCAACAGCGCAAAACAAGTGCGTCAGGCCGAAGTGGCCAACACCGAGAGCGAGGCCATGGCTGGGGCCGGCAGTTCACCGCTGCCACCCTCACCGACCAAAGGCCCGTGGAGCACCGAGCGTCTGCTGCCGGTAGAGCGTCTGAGCAAACTCGACGTGGACGCCGACCTGACCTTCGGCCAGCTGACCCTCGACAAACTGCCGATTCAGAATGCTGCCCTCAAGGCCACAGGCCTTGGCGGCCTGCTGACGCTGGAGAATCTTCGCGGCGACCTGTACGACGGCAACTTCGAAGCCAAAGGGACTCTGGACGTGCGCCAGCAAGTGCCGGCGCTGAACATGCAGACGCGTATCAGCAAAGTGCCTGTAGAAAAAATCCTCGAAAGCCAGGGCAAAAATCCACCGGTCCAAGGCCTGGTTACGCTCGATAGCGCACTGACCAGCAGCGGCAACAGCCAGAGCGTGCTGATCGATAACCTCAACGGCAACGCCAGTTTCGTCATCAACAACGGCGTATTGCTCAATGCCAATCTTGAACAGCAGCTGTGCAAAGGCATCGCCACCCTGAATCGCAAAACCCTCACCGGCGAGCCACGGGGCAAGGACACACCGTTCGAAGAACTCAAGGGCAACCTGACCTTCCACAACGGCGTGGCAAGCAACCCCGACCTGAAAGTGCGCATCCCGGGCATGACCGTCAACGCGAATGGCGACATCGACCTGCGGGTGCTAGGCATGGATTACCGCGTCGGCGTGATCGTCGAAGGCGACAAGAGCGACATGCCGGACCCGGCCTGTCAGGTCAGCGAGCGCTTCGTCGGCATCGAGTGGCCACTGCGCTGCCGTGGTCCGCTGGAACTGGGTGCCAAGGCTTGCCGTCTCGACAACGAACGCATGAAGCAAGTCGCAAGCAAACTGGCTGGCGAGCGGATCAGTGAAAAAATCGACGAGAAGCTTGGCGATAAAGTCAGCCCGGAACTGAAAAACGCGCTCAAGGGACTGTTCAAGCAATGAGAGCCGAGCAGTTTTCAATGGCGGTGCTGAATTGGTACGACCGCCATGGCCGCCATGACTTGCCATGGCAGCAGGGCATCACCCCTTACCGTGTGTGGGTCTCGGAAATCATGTTGCAGCAGACCCAGGTCAGCACTGTGCTGAACTACTTCGACCGTTTCATGGCTTCGTTGCCAACGGTCGAAGCCCTGGCCGCCGCGCCGGAAGACGAAGTGCTGCACCTGTGGACCGGTCTCGGTTACTACACCCGTGCGCGCAACCTGCAAAAGACCGCGAAGATTGTCGTTGCCGAATATGGCGGCGAGTTTCCCCGTGATGTGGAGAAGCTCACCGGGCTGCCGGGTATCGGCCTGTCCACCGCCGGCGCGATTGCCAGCCTGAGCATGGGCCTGCGGGCGCCGATCCTCGATGGCAACGTCAAACGGGTGCTGGCGCGCTTTACCGCACAAGAGGGTTATCCGGGCGAGCCCAAGGTTGCCAGACAGCTGTGGGCCAATGCTGAGCGCTTTACGCCACATGATCGGGTCAATGCCTACACCCAGGCGATGATGGATCTGGGCGCTACGCTCTGTACCCGCAGCAAGCCGAGTTGTCTGCTCTGCCCGCTGGAAAAGGGCTGCGAGGCGCACATGCTTGGCCTGGAAACCCGCTACCCGATCCCCAAGCCGCGTAAAGCCGTGCCGCAGAAGCGCACGCTGATGCCGATGCTCGCCAATGGCGAAGGGGGGATTCTGCTTTACCGTCGCCCTTCCACGGGCCTATGGGGTGGTCTCTGGAGCCTGCCGGAACTCGACGATCTCAACGACTTGCAACATCTGGCTTCGCAGCATTCGCTTGAACTGGGCCACCAACAGGCACTGCCGAGCCTGGTGCACACCTTCAGCCACTTTCAGTTATCCATCGAACCCTGGCTGGTTCAGGTCCAGGAGACCGGCCATCACGTGGCCGAGGCCGACTGGCTCTGGTATAACCTCGCCACCCCGCCGCGCCTGGGCCTTGCCGCCCCGGTCAAAACCTTGCTCGAACGCGCGGCCGCCGTATTGAACGCAGGAGAGTCGTCATGACCCGCACCATCATGTGTCGCAAGTACAAAGAAGAATTGCCAGCCCTGGAGCGCGCTCCATTTCCGGGCGCAAAAGGTCAGGACATTTTTGACCACGTCTCGGCCAAGGCTTGGGCCGACTGGCAGAAACACCAGACCCTGCTCATCAACGAAAAACGCCTGAACATGATGAACGCCGAAGACCGCAAATATCTGCAGGGCGAGATGGACAAGTTCTTTTCCGGCGAGGAATACGCCAAGGCCGAAGGCTACGTTCCGCCGGCGGAATAATCCCGCTTTCTCGGGGGTCGGATCGTAAGCGACGGTAATAATTAAATTTTTTTTGAAAACTTGCTTGACGCCCCCCTGAAAAACCCGTTTAATGCGCCCCGTTGCCCAGATAGCTCAGTCGGTAGAGCAGGGGATTGAAAATCCCCGTGTCGGCGGTTCGATTCCGTCTCTGGGCACCAAATACCGAAAACCCTGAATCGCAAGATTCAGGGTTTTTTTATGCCTGCAATTTGACTCAGGCATCGCGCAAGTCGTTCTCTTCGGCTAGTTTTCACTGCCCCAATGGAAGACCAGATTGCGCGCAGCACCACTTCCTACCTCTGCCGTATCACGCCGCTCTTCACCATGGCGTGTCGCGATGACGGTGTACTTGCCAGGTGGCAGCTGGACGTAAACAAGCGGTCCGGCCTCGCTCAGGGTCAACACGGGCTGCCCTGGGTCTTTCTGAATGACAAGATTCACATCCGGAACATATTTGTTCTCCACGCCGGTAGCGAAGGTCATGTGCAGGTTATAGCCCTGCGTTTGTTGAATGGCTCGAGCCTCATCCTCTCCAATCCCCCCGGACAGGTAAGTAATCCCGTTTTGCTGTTGCTGCTGGACTTGCACGCCTGTGCTGTCGATCGGTTCAAGACTGGCGGCGCTAGGCACGACTGGAAACATCATTACGCCGACGGCGGCAATGGACAGCATGAATGAATGGACGTTCTTCATGATGACGACTCCCGGGTTACGCAGAACCCAATCGTTACTCTTTTTAGATTTGTTACCGAATGTTCAAGTTTTAGATCGATTCAAACTTGGGTTTACTACGAATCGGACTACGCCTTTTGCTCCTTCAACACCCCCTTCGGTCGGCACGGTCCTGCAAACGGATCCGCTATTTCCTTCCGATTTACCAGCCGCGCCCGGCATCGCGGACCATCACGCTTTTGCCATCCTCTTCCGCTCGTTTCCTACAGCCGCGGAAAAATCTCATGAGCTCCCTCAAACCCGGTAACACTCAAGATCCACAGATCACTTCACTGCTCGGCAATCTTGGCGAATTGATCCGTGAAGCGCGTCAGAAAGTGCTGCGAGCGGTCGATACTGTTCAGGTGCAAACCTGTTGGCAGATCGGACGGCATATTGTGGAGTTCGAGCAGGAAGGCGCTCGACGGGCGGTTTATGGCAAGCAGTTGCTATCGACGCTGGCGAAAGTACTGACGGGGCAGTTCGGGAAAGGTTTTGACGAGCGCAATCTTCGCTACATGCGGGATTTCTATCAGACCTTTCCAATTTGGAACGCAGTGCGTTCCGAATTGAGCTGGACCCATTACCGCAGACTGCTACGAGTCGACAATGACAATGCCCGCCACTGGTACATGAACGAATCCGCTCTGCAGAACTGGTCAAGTCGCGCCCTCGAGCGCCAGATCAATACCCTCTATTACGAACGCCTGCTGGCGAGCCGCGACCGGGCTGGCGTCAAACAGGAAGCCGACACCAACATCCAGCAAATGAACGCCAGCCCTCGGGAATTCATTCGTGACCCCGTGCTACTGGAGTTTCTCGGTATGCCTAACGCGGGCCTGATCCAGGAAAGCGAACTTGAACAAGCCTTGATCGATCAACTCCAGGGCTTCCTGCTCGAACTGGGCAAAGGCTTCGCCTTCATCGCTCGCCAGCAACGCATCAGTATCGAGAGCAAAGACTTCTACATCGACCTGGTGTTCTACAACTACCTGCTCAAGTGCTTCGTCATCTTCGACCTCAAACGCGGCGTACTCACCCACCAGGATGTCGGCCAGATGGACATGTACGTGCGCATGTATGACGACCTCAAGCGCGGACCGGAAGATAGCCCCACCGTCGGCCTCATTCTCTGCGCGCAAAAAGATGAATCGGTGGTGCGCTATTCTGTGCTGCAAGGCAACGAACAACTGTTCGCCAGCACCTACAGACTGGTGCTGCCGAGTGAGGAAGAACTTCGTACGGAACTGGATCGGGAATGGGCGGTGCTTGAGGAGCGGCTGCTCAAGCAGAGGCTCCGATAAGCCCGGGTGGATTATTCATAAACGGCGTGAGGACTGTCGTGAGTGGCTAGCCGCAAAGGCCATCGAACGCCTGCTCGGCGACTTCACTGGGAGTACCAACACTCACCTGCGAATCGACCCCGAAGATATCGGCGAAGAAGAAGTCGGACATTTCGCCTTTTTTCGCAGCGCATACCAAGCCACACTATGGCCTATTGCATTGTCCTGGCTGCGAACCAGCGAGCTGGCCCCCGACACACCCGGGCGGCGAGTGCCACGCAGTTGATGGATGCGCCCTCTCAACGAATTACGGAACGACGCCCATGGCCTCCGCCAACAAGCAGAACAAACGCGCTTCCCGCGCCAAAGCCAAGGCCAAGCAGAACCGCACCCAGCGGGCCGCCGCGCCGGTGGAGCTGGACCCGAACGACGATCGCATCGACTTCGAATCGGTGGACCTGACTGACCTGTTCAAAGAAATGATCGACGCGCAGAAGATCAGCCAGCAAGCCATGTGCAGGGCCTTCCTTGAACACCCGCTGCTCGCGTTGGTGCTGGAGCAGGAAGGCGAAGAAACAGCGACAGATTTTATCGTCGCCGCGCTGATCGAGTATCGCCAATGGTCCACCGAAGTGGACGAAGCCGGCGCACTGGCGTGGATCGAATCCCCAGCCTTCCAGGCTGACTACGTGGCGGCGTCCGACGCCATCGCAACCCAAAACCAACAGAAATCGAACTGAGTTCCCATGGCCTCCCTGAACAAGCAACAGAAACGCGCCAAACGCGCCAAGATCAAAGCCAGGCAAATCAATATCCACGGCAGAAAACCCGCCGCGCTGGACGATGACCTGGGCGAACCCGGTGAGCCGATTCCGGAATACACCCTGGCAATGTTCAGCAAAATGCGTGACGCCGAGGCTACCAGCCGCAACGACATGCTGCTGACCCTGCTGTCAGACCTCGCCGAAATCATCAGCGACCATCCAGAACTGCTGGACCTGGAGAACGCCGACAACGAGGCCATGGCCGCCACACACCTGGCCGCTGACATGCTGATCGACTACCGCATGTGGGCCGACGGCATGGACCGCGACGCGGCCCAGGCCTGGCTGACCGACCCACAATTCATCACTGACTTTGGCGATGCGCTGGACAGTTATCGCCAGTCCCTGGATGCCCAGGAAGAAAAGGCCGAGTAAACACCCATCAAGCCGTAACACGACCTGTAGCTGGCGAAGCCTGCGTTCGGCTGCGCAGCAGTCGTGAAGTCAGACGACGCGGTTGATCAGGATGACCTCGCGAGCAGGTTTATACGACTGCCGAACGCAAGCTTCGCCAGCTGCTACAAGTTTTGCGCTGTTGCTTGATTAGAAACAAAAACGGCCGCTTGTCATCACTGACAGCGGCCGTTTGGCCTTACAGGGTACGAATCAGTTCAGTACCACCGCCCCCATCTTCTGCACCTTGCGACGGCGAGCCACTAACAACCCGGCAGTCACTACCAACAGGCTCAGCAAACCGGTCGCGAGAATCTCCGCGCGATGGGCTTCCTGGAACAGCATGATGGTCAGGGCCGCGACAATGAATACGATCACTGCGTAGGTCAGGCCCGGGAACAGCCACATGCTGAAGACGATTTTTTCACCGCGAGCCATACGCTGTTTGCGCATACGCAGTTGCGAAATCGCGATCACCAGATACACCAGCAACGCGATGGCGCCCGAGCTGGCCAGCAAGAATTCGAATACAGCGGCCGGGGCCACGTAGTTGGCGAACACTGCAAGAAACGCAGCTGCGGTCGATAGCATCACGGCCCAGTAAGGTGTGCCGCTGCTGTTGGTGCGCTGGGAAACGGCCGGCGCATCGCCGCGCTTGCCCAACGAGAACATCATGCGCGAAGCAGTGTAGAGCGCCGAGTTCAGGCAACTGGTTACCGCAACCAGAACCACGATATCGACGATCAGCTTGGCATTCGGGATACCCATGCGCTCCAGCACGGTCTGGTAGGAACCCACGCTGGCCAGAACCGGGTCATTCCATGGCACCAGAGCCACGACGATGAAGATCGATACGAGATAGAACAAGCCGATCCGCCAGATCACCGAGTTGGTGGCCTTGGAGATTTGCTTGCCTGGGTTCTTCGACTCCGCAGCCGCGATGGTCACAATCTCGGTGCCCATGAAGGAAAACATGGTGGTCAGGATGGCACCCAGCACCGCGCCCATGCCGTTTGGCAGGAAGCCTTGCGTGTCAAACAAATGCGACACGCCGCTGACCTGGCTGGTCGGCAAGAAGCCGAAGATTGCCAGAATGCCAAGACCGATAAAGCCGATGATCGCTACGACTTTGACCAGGGCAAACCAGAACTCGAACTCACCGTAGTTATTCACGCTGAACAGGTTGGTCACGGTCAGCAGCAAGGTGATCACCAAGGTGAAGGCCCAGATCGCCACACCCGGGAACCAGGCATGCAGAATGGTCGCGGCAGCGATAGCCTCCAGCGGGATGACCAAAACCCAGAACCACCAGTAGAGCCAGCCGATGGTGAAACCGGCCCAGTGACCGATCGCGCGATCGGCGTACGTGGAGAAGGAACCTGTGTCTGGCGATGCAACGGCCATCTCGCCGAGCATTCGCATGACCAGAACCACGAGGGCACCGGCGGCCGCGTAAGCCAACAGCACGGCCGGGCCGGCAGCGGCAATGGCGTGGCCGGAGCCCACAAACAGGCCGGCGCCGATAACCCCGGCAATCGACAGCATGGTCACATGACGCGGTTTTAGCCCTTGTTCAAGGCCATTGGAGGAGCTTTGGCTACTACTCATTAAGACTACCTTTGCAAGGAAAGCGATGACGTCGCCCGCCTGACTCGTAAAAATAATCCAACAGGGCGTTTCTTATTCTGCACGCAATATTTGCGCCAAAATGTTTCGCACGCCCATTACACGGGGCCTGCACGCTGGTCGGGCAGTTATCGCAAGTCATTGAGATCAATAGCATTTCGCCACAGCGTTACTCTGCCACCCACTTCAGTAACGAATCTGCGCACTAGAAACACATCAAGAAATACAGGCACGCACAATAAAAGTGCAGATCAGGAACGTTTGTCCGGTTGGCGCTTCCAACACCCCGTCAAAGCTGGCAACATCGCGCCTTTTTTTACGCGACAGCCACGTCCGAGCGCGTTCAAACGGCTGTTCGGTTGTTGATAGGGCGACAGTCTGCTGTGCCGATGCGACAACCTGCCACATGCCACCCGTTTACCGTCCGTAGCGCTGTTGGCTGCCATTCGAACGCTATGCTAGCTTGGCCGCCTCGCCAGGAAGGCCGCCAATAGCAGGAGCGCAAAACACTATGAGGAACGCACATGGCTGAGGCCACGCCCGCGCTTGAAATCCGCAACTTGCACAAACGCTACGGACAGCTTGAGGTGCTCAAAGGCATCTCGCTGACCGCCCGCGACGGCGATGTGATCTCGATCCTGGGTTCCTCCGGTTCCGGCAAGTCCACATTCCTGCGTTGCATTAACCTGCTGGAAAACCCGCACCAGGGCCAGATCCTGGTCGCCGGCGAAGAACTCAAGCTCAAAGCCGCCAAGAACGGCGAACTGGTCGCTGCCGATGGCAAGCAGATCAATCGCCTGCGCAGCGAGATTGGTTTTGTATTTCAGAACTTTAATCTCTGGCCGCACATGAGCGTGCTCGACAACATCATCGAAGCCCCGCGCCGCGTGCTCGGCCAAAGTAAGGCCGAAGCCATTGAAGTCGCCGAAGCCTTGCTGGCCAAGGTCGGTATCGCTGACAAGCGCCACGCCTACCCGTCGCAACTCTCCGGCGGCCAGCAGCAACGCGCGGCCATCGCCCGCACCCTGGCGATGCAGCCCAAAGTCATTCTGTTCGACGAACCCACCTCCGCCCTTGACCCGGAAATGGTCCAGGAAGTACTTAATGTCATCCGCGCATTGGCCGAAGAAGGCCGCACCATGCTGCTTGTGACCCATGAAATGGGCTTTGCCCGTCAGGTGTCCAGCGAAGTGGTGTTCCTTCACCAAGGCCTGGTCGAAGAACAAGGATCGCCGCAGCAGGTGTTTGAAAACCCGCTTTCGGCACGCTGCAAACAATTCATGTCCAGCAACCGCTAACGGAGCTACCCGCATGCAGAACTACAAAAAAATCTTCCTGGCCGCTGCTGTCACTCTGGCCTTCAGCGCCGGTGCCGCCGCCGAGACCTTGAAGATGGGCATCGAAGCGGCCTACCCGCCGTTCAATAACAAAGATGCCAGTGGCAATGTCGTCGGCTTCGACAAAGAAATCGGTGACGCCCTGTGCGCCAAGATGAAAGTCGAGTGCACCGTGGTCACGTCCGACTGGGACGGCATCATCCCGGCCCTGAACGCCAAGAAGTTCGACTTCCTGATCTCCTCGATGTCGATCACTGACGAACGCAAGCAAGCGGTGGACTTCACCGCCCCGTACTACTCCAACAAGCTGCAGTTCATCGCACCGAAAAACGTCGACTTCAAAACCGACAAGGAGTCGTTGCAGGGCAAAGTGATCGGCGCCCAACGCGCGACCCTGGCCGGCACCTGGCTGGAAGACAACATGGAAGGTGTCGAAATCAAACTCTACGACACCCAGGAAAACGCCTACCTGGACCTGACTTCGGGACGTCTGGACGCCATCCTCGCCGACAAGTACGTCAACTACGAATGGCTCAAAAGCGACGCCGGCCGGGCTTACGAATTCAAGGGCGACCCGGTTGAAGAAAGCGACAAGATCGGTATCGCTGTGCGCAAGAACGACCCGATTCGCGAAAAGCTGGACAATGCGCTGAAAGAAATCGTCGCTGATGGCACCTACAAAAAGATCAACGACAAGTACTTCCCGTTCAGCATCTATTGATGCTGACCTGCCTGGCCGACGCCGTTCTGTGACGGTGTCGGTCCTTCGCCTTGCCTGCCGCGATTTGAATAGAAATCCATGATTATCGACCTCTACGGATTCGGCCCGGCGCTCGCCGCTGGCGCGCTGATGACTGTGAAACTGGCACTCTCGGCCTTGTGCCTGGGGCTGGTGCTCGGTCTGCTCGGCGCCTTGGCCAAGACCTCCCCCTACAAGCCGCTGCAATGGCTTGGCGGTACTTATTCCACGCTGGTTCGCGGTATCCCGGAGTTACTCTGGGTGCTGTTGATCTACTTCGGCACAGTCAACCTGATGCGTGCCTTGGGTGAGTTTTTCGGCAACCCCGACCTCGAACTCAACGCCTTCGCCGCCGGCGTCATTGCGCTGGGACTATGCTTCGGCGCCTACGCCACGGAAGTGTTTCGCGGTGCGATCCTGGCAATTCCAAAGGGTCACCGTGAAGCCGGCGTTGCCCTGGGCTTGTCGAAATTTCGCATCTTTACCCGACTGATCATGCCGCAAATGTGGCGCATCGCCCTGCCGGGCCTGGGCAACCTGTTCATGATCCTGATGAAAGACACCGCGTTGGTCTCTGTCATCGGCCTGGAAGAAATCATGCGCCACACACAAATCGGCGTGACCATCTCCAAACAACCGTTCACCTTCTACATGGTGGCTGCCTTCATGTATCTGGGCCTGACCATTCTGGCCATGACCGGCATGCACTTTATGGAACGACGCGCCGCTCGCGGCTTCGCGAGGAACACTTAATGAACTGGGAAGTCATCATCAAGTGGCTGCCAAAACTGGCTCAGGGCGCGACGCTGACCCTGGAGCTGGTGGCTATCGCCGTGATCGCCGGGTTGCTGCTGGCGATTCCACTGGGCATCGCTCGCTCGTCACGACACTGGTACGTGCGGGCGTTCCCCTACGGCTATATCTTCTTTTTCCGGGGTACACCGTTGCTGGTTCAGCTGTTCCTGGTCTACTACGGCCTGGCGCAGTTCGACGCGGTGCGTAACAGTTCGATGTGGCCTTACCTGCGCAGTCCGTTCTGGTGCGCCACCGCGACCATGACCCTGCACACCGCGGCCTACATCGCCGAGATCCTGCGCGGCGCAATCCAGGCCATTCCACCAGGCGAGATTGAAGCGGCGCGGGCATTGGGCATGTCCCGGGCCAAAGCGCTGTTCTACATCATGCTGCCGCGGGCGGCCCGCATCGGCCTGCCGGCCTACAGCAACGAAGTAATTCTGATGCTCAAGGCCAGTGCCCTGGCCAGTACCGTGACCTTGCTGGAATTGACCGGCATGGCCCGCACCATCATTGCCCGTACCTACCTGCCAGTGGAGATCTTCTTCGCTGCGGGCATGTTCTATCTGCTGATGGCTTACGTGCTGGTTCGTGGCTTCAAGCTGCTGGAGCGCTGGTTGCGCGTCGATGCCTGCCAAGGGCGTTAATGCCTGCGTGCTGACGGGCGAGGCCCTGCTCGCCCGTTTCACCGCGCTGGATGCTTTTCTGATCAAGCATCAGGCACTGTGGCAACCTCGACCGTTTACCCATCTGCAACTGCCTTGGGAAGCGTCCTGCCCGGAGTTGGCGTTTTGGCTACGCGGTCGGTCGCTGGAGGATGCGGAAAACACTCATAACCAACCTTGTTTGCTTGATGCGCCGGAGCCGTTTGCTTCATTGGCGGCGAAGTCTGCTGAACTGAGCGCGGTGGATGAATTACCGGCTCGTGAACTTGAAGCGGCAGGTCATCGCTTGAATGTGGATGTCCCGGGACGTAAATGGCAGCAGATTGAAGCGTTCGCCAGTCGCCTGCAGTTTGTTCATGCACCGACGCATTGGCTGGATTGGTGTTCGGGCAAGGGCCATTTGGGGCGGCGCCTGCTGCAAACGGGGCAACAACTGACGTGCCTGGAATTCGACCCGGCGCTGGTTGCCAGCGGCCAGGCACTCAGCCAGCGTCATCAATTGCATGCGCTGCACATCGAGCAAGATGTGCTCGCCCCTGACGCAGCCTCTTTGTTGAACGCCGAAAACACGACCGTAGCGCTGCACGCGTGCGGTGATCTGCATGTGCGTCTGATCCAGCTCGCCAGTGCCGCCGGTTGCAAACAACTGGCCATCGCACCGTGCTGCTACAACCGGATCAATCTGGACACCTATCAGGCGCTTTCCTGTGCGGCTGAACGTTCCGACCTGCGTCTGTCCCTTGATGATCTTGCCCTGCCGATGAGCGAAACCGTCACCGCCGGCGCTCGCGTCCGACGCCAGCGCGACACCTCCATGGCCCGGCGCCTGGCGTTCGACTTGCTGCAACGGCAACTGCGCGGCGTCGACGAATATCTGCCAACCCCTTCCCTGCCCAGCGCCTGGCTGGACAAACCTTTCGCCGATTACTGCCGCGACCTGGCAGCACTCAAAGACTTATCCACAGTCGGCGCACCAGACTGGACGACACTCGAAGCCGCCGGTTGGCGGCGATTGGCGCAAGTGCGCAATCTGGAACTGCTGCGAGGCCTTTTCCGACGGCCTCTGGAGCTCTGGCTGGTCCTCGATCGGGCACTTTTCCTCATCGAACAGGGTTACACCGTTCGCCTCGGCACCTTTTGTGAAACCCAACTCACACCGCGTAATTTCCTGCTCCTGGCAGAACGCCCTTAAACAACCCAAGCCTGTGGATAACTCTGTTGATGGAATTATCATGGATCCAATATCCACGCTGTTTTACGCGCCAAACACCACTGGTCATTTTTTGTTCATACCAATAAAAAACCGGTAAAACAGGCATTTGCAAACAAATGAGAACGAGTTCACAAAATCGTAATGAACAGGCCATCGCCTCCAGGGCAATGTGCATAAACATTTAATCAAAACGACATAACCGCCGAACATCGGGACATCCATGGCGAAAAATTGCGCCTCGCAACGTCCCTTGCTATACACGCCTACAAGGACGCCGCCAATGCGGCCATGAACAAGAAAAATCTGACGACAGGATGCGACCGTGACGTTCATTTCTTACGCACAGAATTTCGAAGACATCCGCCTGTGGCGCGCCCTCAAATACGTCGAAAATGGCTTTTATATCGATATCGGGGCCAACGACCCCACTCAGGATTCCGTCACCAAAGCTTTCTATGACCGCGGCTGGACCGGCATCAACGTCGAGCCCGTGGCGAACTACTACAACGCCCTGTGCCAGCAACGCGCAAAAGACATCAACCTGCAATGCGTGGCCGGCGAAAGCGCCGATGACCTGACGTTCTATGGCATCGCCGGCACCGGCCTGTCGACCCTCGACCCGGCCCTGGCCCAGCAACACAAAGACGCTGGCATGGACGTGCGCAGCCAAACCGTCAAATCCCGCACCCTGGCTTCCATCTGCGAACAACACGCCGGGAACCGCCCGATTCACTTCCTGAAAATCGACGTCGAAGGCCACGAAGAAACCGTCCTGCGCGGCATGGACTTCACCCGATGGCGACCGTGGATCATCCTCATCGAAACCCCATGGGAACGCGACCAGACCTGGGAAACCCTCGTCACCGGCGCCGGCTACCAGTCCATCCTGTTCGACGGCATCAACACTTACTACCTCGCCGAAGAACACCTGGCCCTCAAACCCGCCTTCGACATCCCGCCCTGCAACCTGGACGAATTTCAGTTCTGTCGCGGCCACAACTTCAGCCACCCCATCACCGACGCTGAAAACCACCTCGCCGCCGCCCTGCAACGCGCCGAACACGCCGAAGCGCAGTTGCGGGCGATGCAAAACAGCCGAGCCTGGCGAGCCCTGCAAAAACTCAAGAAAGTGCTGATTCGCGCCTGACCAAACGCCTGCGTAAAAATAGTCTGAATTCAGGGGTTTACAGAACCAATCCAATCGCTATAATCGTCGCCCTAACACGCCGGTATAGCTCAGTTGGTAGAGCAACTGACTTGTAATCAGTAGGTCCCGGGTTCGACTCCTGGTGCCGGCACCATACAAAACAAAGCCCTCGCAGAAATGCGAGGGCTTTGTTGTTTCCGGGTTTTGGAAACTCCCTGGAAGCTGCCTCATTGCCGCGATAAGACCAACAAAGCCTTATCTCCATCGACAGACCAAACGTTCATGGATCAGCAGGAACTAGAAGCCTGCGACAACCGAAGAAGGGAATCTGTGCTCTCAAACCAGCATCGACTGCTGGGCGAAGATACCCGCCATCGCGCCTTGCCATGATGCCGTGGTGACCGAGGGCATGAGGGGATTGGCGAGGTCGCCGGCGGCGTAGACGCCGGGCACGCTGGTTTCGCGACGCTCGTCAACCTTGAGGGCGATGCCCTGGGGCGTATCGACCGTGGCGAGGCCCAACGATTCATGCAGACGTGCGGACGGCTTGTTGCGCGGATGCGCGAACAGGATGTCGACCGCGACAGCGGGGCCGGCGTCGAGCCTGACGGTGGTGTTATGGCTCTCGTCATGGTCGATTTCGGTGATCCGGCCATCGACGACAGGGATGCCGCGGCGCGCCAGATCGGCCCGGATGTCGGGTGGAATGTCGTGACCATTGGCGAAGACCGTCAAAGTGTCGGTCCAGTCGTGGTACAGCTTGACGTAGTTGTGCGACGGCGGGCCGGACCAGATGAGGCCCCAATGCCGACCGGCAACTTCAAAGCCGTCGCAATAGGGGCAGGGCACGATGGAGGTGCCCCAGCCTTCGGCGAAGCCGGGAACTTCAGGCATCTGGTCGGCGACGCCATAGCTCAGGATCAAGCGGCGCGCCCTGAGGCTTTCGCCATCGCCAGTAAGGACGGAGAAATCGTCGATGGCGCCGGAGATGCTCTCGGCCCGGGCAGTGACCAGCCTGACCATTGGATAGCGCGCCAGCTGCTGCCGCGCCTCGGCCAGGATCTCAAGCGGTGGTTTGTGGTCGTGGCCGAGCAGGCCATGCGAATGGTCGGCGAAGCGATTGCGAGGCAGGCCGGTATCGAGAACGGTGACCTTTCGGCGGGCACGGCCGAGCTGCAGGGCGGCGGCAAGCCCGGCAAAGCTGCCGCCGATGATGATGACGTCATTCATGGTGATGGGCTCCATGCATGGATGAAGGGAGATTGGCTTGTACTTTTAAGATACTTTGAAGTACCCTAATTCAAGAATTAGAATACTGTCAAGTACTGGAATTTTTTATGACCGAAAAAAGCCAGGGCCGGCGTGGCCGGCCCGCCAACGAGACGCTTGGCCAAACGATAGTCGAGGCCGCGTGCGAACTTTTTGTGGAATTGGGTTTTCAAGCGACGACAATGGACAAGGTCGCCCAGCGGGCGAAGATATCCAAGCTAAGCATCTATCGGCACTTCGAGAACAAGGAGGCGCTGTTCGGCGCGGCCATCGCGGCCCACTGCCATCAGTTTGCACCACAAGCCCTTATTGAAGGCGTCGACGGTTCGGCGGCAGATCAGCTCATGGCGGTGGGAACATTCCTGCTTCGCACGTTGTTGAGCCCGGACGTGCGCAGTGTCGAAGCCATGATCATGGTCGACAAGACGAATCAAAAGTCGTTAAGCAAGCTCCATTACGAAGCCGGCCCCGCCTATGTCATCGCCCAGATCGAGGCCCTGTTGCGTCAGTTGCACGCGAAGGCGGTGCTGAACGTGCCCGATCCTCTGGGGTCCGCCCGCTTGTTTGCCGCGCTTTTCAAAGGGTCCGATCTCCTGATGATCGCCCGCTTCGATGAGGCGAAAGCAGAGGACGACAATGAAGTCGAATCCTATTGCCGGTCGGCCGTCGCCATGTTCATCGCCGCGCACGGTGGCAACGACCACGCGGGCGAATAAGAATTTAATTGCTCCGGGCAGCTTGACCGGGCGCCTCGTCATATTGGACTGGCGCGCGCCAATATGGCGACATTATCGAAACACTGCTTTGGTGGAGCACCTTCAGCATTTCACGAACTAGCAACTCCGTGACTGGGTCGAGCGCTCTGTCTCTGAAGGCACGAGTAACGAATTCGTCTGCTGCTGATCGGCGCGAAGAAGCCGCGCAACTTCTCTGGAGGCATCTGGAAGAAGTGGGCTGACTCAAGACCGTTTCATCCGCACAAGGTGCGCGCTGACAGCATAGCCTGAACAGCCAGCAGATCTCCCTCTGCTACGCTTCACAAGCCACTGCTTTCCTCAGTTGTGATTTCCGGTAAGTACGTGGCACCACACGACCGAAAGAAACACCAACGAGTAAGGAACACTCACATGACTCTTCACAAAATAACCCTGGCGGGTGCGCTGTTGTTCACTCTGGCGGGCTGCAACTCCATCGCCAGCAGTACCAACACGCTAACCGATGAGCAGATCAAATCCCAGAGCGCCGGCGCGTTGGGCTATTCACCTTCTGACTTGAGTATTGTCAGCCGTCGTACTGAAGGCACGAATACTTATGTCGCGCTGAAAACCAATGATAACCAGCAGTTCAATTGCATCATTAACGGCGGCAACCTGCTGACACTGGGTATGACCAATCCGCCGTCATGCGCGAAAAAGGGTGAACCGATCAAGGTAGCGCCGTTCGGAGGCTAATGACTCAAGGAAGAGAGCGCTGGTCGTCGTCCTTGCTGTGAACAGCGCCCTACTCCTGAACCGCACTTAGTGCCCCGCACTCTGCCCACCGTCAACATGCAGGATCTCGCCGGTGACAAAGTTGGCGCTGTCCAGATACATCACAGCCTGAGTAATATCGCTGATCTCTCCCATGTGCCCGACCGGGTGCAAACTTCCCAGTGCTTCGTGGGTTTCTTCACCATGCATCGGCGTCTTGATGATGCCCGGGGAAACCGCATTCACCCGAATGCCACGCTTGGCGTACTCAATGGCCAGGGATTTGGTCGCCGCGTTCAAGCCACCTTTGCTCAACGAGGCCAATACCGACGGCACACCGTCAATCGCGTGGTCCACCAGGCTGGTGGTGATGTTGACGATGTGGCCGCTGCCCTGTTTTTCCATCTCGGTAATCGCGAGTTGGGTGATGTAGAAGAAACCATTCAGGTTCACCGACAGCACAGCGGCATAGTCCTCGGGGGTGTAGGCAGTGAATGGCTTGGCGATGAAGATCCCGGCGTTATTGACCAAGGTATCGATACGGCCGAAACGTTCGATCGTTTCATGGATGACTCGCTGGGCGGTCGCCGGGTCGCCGATGTCGCCGGCAACGGTAAGGATGTCCGGGTCGGTGGATGGCTGGATCGAACGCGAAGTGGCGACCACCCGATAATCGAGATCACGGAAGGCCTTGACCATGCCTGCGCCCAGACCTTGAGAAGCGCCAGTAATAACGATGACTTTTTTCGAATTGCTCATGATGAACCCTCTACTGAATGATGGTTTTTGACCCACGCGGTCATGACTGCCCTTGCGCCTCGGCCAATTGCTTGCGGTATTGGGTAGTGGTGATTCCGGCATAGCCCCAGTTATCGGTGTCGACTTCTTCGATCACGATGTGGGTCAGATCCGGGCGTTTGTTGAGGACGCGTTCCAGGGTTTCAGTGATTTCGGCGATCACCTGAGCTTTCTGCTCTGAGGTAACGCCATCGCGTGTAATGCGAACGCTGACAAAAGGCATGATGAATTCTCCAGTGACCTTCTCATCGGAATGATGGGGAGGCGTTGGAGAGGACTGTATGAGGTTGGGTCAGGGGGATAAAGGTGGGGACGGGAACATCATTAGTGACGTGGTGTAATGAGTTTATTTTGCTGATGCCGTGAACAAAATCGCATCCACAGACAGCCAGGAAAGACGCGACGTACGGTCAAACACACCCGTTGACAGCCGTCTCATGCGGACAGAAAATTTAATCGAGAGCGCGAAACCGACTGCCTTCAGGTGGCAATAGTCGACGTTAGGAACCCCGTTGATGACCTGGAAATCAGCGTTCGGGTAAACCTCTCCTCCCCTGCTTGAGGGAGCACAATATCAAGCACCTATTCACCGAAGCAGCCTGACCAGGCTGCTTTTTTTTGCCTTGGCAAAAGGTTTCCCGTCACTTGGGAAAACCCACGAGCGATTTTTCGCTCCTGATCATCCAGACGCCATCAAAAACCTTAATCCTGTGTAAGCCTTAAACCATCGGACGCAGAATCATTTCGCTACTAAACTCGGGACAAGCATGCTCAGGTGCAGGATCATAGCCAGCACGCGACCGACGCCCACCCGGCGGCCAGGTACACAACAATAGCCAGCCCACTTCAGAGGGCATTACCCAAATGGATAGCAGAACCTTACGTAACCTCATGCGCATTGTGCAGACCGGCTCATTGTCGGCGGCGGCAGAGCATTCCTGTTTGACCGTGCAGGCATTGGCCGCACAGTTGAACAAGGTTGAAGAGCAGTTCGGTTTTCGGTTGTTTCGTCGCTCCAACAAGGGGCTGACCCTGACAACGCAGGGCACGGAGCTCACGCCCTACATGGACAAAGTGTTGGTCGCCACGCGGCAACTGGAAGAGAAAGTCGCCGCGCTGAAGGTGCCTGGACAACGCACGCTCAAAGTTGCGCTTAACACCACTCTCTCAGTCGACTTCAACCGGCGAATGATCGGACGCCTCATTGAAGTGTTTCCTGATTATCAACTGGAATTCAGCTACGCCGAGTCGATGGAAAACCTCAGCAAATTGAAGAACGAGGATTTCGACCTGGCCGTGCTGATCGGCCCGCAACAACCGGGCTTACCCAGTATTGCCCTGCCCCACGTCCAGGTGCAGGTGGTCGGTGCTCATTGCGGTCAGGAAAACGATCCGCTGATGCTGCTCGGCAACAAGTTTCAGGTGCGACCTGCCGATGATTGTCCGTATTCCCACAGCTTCTTGCGTTTTCTCGACGCCGGCCTTGGTAATTACGAGTCAGGCAAACGGATGATCTATTCCTGCAGCGAGACCCTGACCCTGTCGTTGATCACGCAAATGGATGGCCTGGGCATGGTTTCCCGTGAGGCGGCCCTGCGTAATGGCCTGACCATTTTCCCCGGTTTCGAGGATTCCCTTGAAGTGCGGTTGGCGGTCAATAATTCCGAGTTATCGGGCCAGGCCTTGAACGACGTGGTCGCTCTGTCGCTACATGAACGACCCGAGCGCAATATACGCAGCCGTCCCAACCGCCACACTGAGAAAGAGGTTTTTGCTGAAATACGCACATAACAACGTCGGAATCGCTGCATAGAATTCCGGGCGATCGAGCTGCACTTGCTGATCCTTGATCAACAGCGGCGTGAGGCTGATGGCAGCGACGATCGCCACCGGCAAGTATTCCAGCGCCCTGGCGACGAACGGCGGCCAATGGTCGGTGTTCACTTGCAGCGGCAAGGCACGCGGCAGGAACGTCACGGCCATCATCAGCGCGACGACCAGGATCAGGAACGTTTGGTCAGGCATACACCCACTCCGCAGCCCACGAATGTGGCGATGAATACGTTGAAGGGTGAATTGCCGATCAGGCTCAGGACGCCCATGCAGGCGACCGCAGCCAGTGCGGCGATCAATTTATTGCGGGTGGTGCACAGCGATACCAGCACATAGAGCATCATCGCGGTCAGCGCATAGTCGAGCTGATATTGGATCAGGTGCGCCGCGTACTGCGCGCAGATTGCTCCCAGCAAACCACCCAGTACCCACGACGTGTGGCAATACAGATTGAAGCCAATCAGATAACGCACATTGACCGGCGTGCCCTTGCCCAGTTTGACGCTGTGAAAGGCGAACGATTCATCGGTCAGCCCGCCGGCATAACACCAGCGCTCGAGACGACTGAGCCCCATCGCCTGCAAGGCCTTGGCCATGTAGACCGACATCAGCATGTGCCGGGCATTGATCAGAAACGTCGTCAGGATGATGGTGGTCAGCGATGCACCGCTGGAGATCAGCGCCAGGGCGGCGAACTGCGAAGCACCGGCATAGACAAACAGGCACATCGCCACCGGCAGCCACACGGGCATTCCGGCATTGACGGCCATCAAACCGAACACAAACGACACGGTGAAGTAGCCCGCAATTACCGGGCTGGCTTCAGCAAATGTGCGCGAGGGCTGGGGCTCGACCATCAGCGGCTGGCTGCTGGACGTCTCATTCATAAGTCCCTCTCAAAGGTCGTTTCGCCACGCGGCTCGCAAAAGCCCTGGGCACTCCAAAAACGTTTGCCGGCAAGATTAGCATCGTCGACAAACAGGAACATCCGCAGCACACCGACACGTTTCATGTCTGCCGATGCCGCTTCGACCAGGCGCTGACCCACGCCCTGGCTGCGATACACCGGGCTTACCGCCAAATGATTGATGGTGCCACGGCTGCCGAGCATACCGCCCAATACCGCGCCGATCACTTCGCCACTGATATCGAGTGCAAGGAACGCAGCGGTGGTTTTTTGCATCAACACACCGCGCAGGCATTTGGCGTCCTGCCATTCGCAGAACGACACTTCTTTGAATTGCCGAAAGAAGCGTTCCAGACGCTGGGCATCCTTGGCTGTCGCGCGCTGCAGCATCACCGGTACAGGGCACTCGGCGATATGCATCATGGGGTCTAGCTGTTCAGCGAACAATGTCGAAAGCGGTCCCGGGCCGCGAGAAAGAAATGGCCAGAATCTGCCGATAGGCCATTTCGTGAGCATGGGTGTTGCGTGCCGGTGTCACGTAGTGACGCATGTCGCGATCGAGGAAATAGGTGGTATCGAGGATTTCCAGATAGGTCGTCGCCGCCAATTGTTCCTCTTGGGGCGAATACAAACGGCTCTCTGCCCCCTCCACGTTGTTGCGGCCCCAGAAATGCACACCGCTGAACGGATAACCGTCGCAGTGAATACCTTCAGGGGTGATTTCCAGTTGCTTGCCCGGCTTGATCTCGATGCGGATCTGATGGATCTGGCATTGCCAGATTTCGTCGTGCAACTCCGGCGGCAATACGTGTTTGTACACCTCGAAATCCGCATCGATGAGGCTGCGCATCACCGGCGAATTGATGACTTCGTTGGAGAAGTCCTGGAAGTGCCGCTCCAGTCCGCCGACGTAGCTGTTGTTGGCCTTCGATTGCACATAAGCGCGGTGTTCCAGCTGCGTCAGGTCACGGGTGACCGGGTTGTACTCAAAATCGCTGTAACGACGAAAACGCATGCCCGCATCGGCCTGGCCGTAATAACTGTCCGGCTCCATGTTTTCCCAACTTTTGGTCAATCTGACGAAGTCGGAAAAATGACCGAACAGATTGAAGTCAGCGCCCTGGACGTTGACATACTTGTCGCGCCGTAGCGATTCACCAACTTCTCTGTTTAAAACGATCATTACTAGGTCTCCGCTGCATTTAGCGGCCTAATCTAGTAGTTGCAGGTTTTGCAGCCCATGAGAAAGAATTTCAGGCATATCAAGCGTTGATTGAAACGCGGTATGAAGTTGCTTTAATTCAACTTTTTGCGATCGGAAACAGCTATTTTTTGTATTTTCCTACGGTCATGAGGCGAAAAAAACCTAACCAGCCGGGGTTTTAAACACGGATGAAGACTCTTTTGCCATAACCGACTGGCTCAACCATTGAGCGAAGGCTTGCGGCTTGCCGAACCAAGGGCCGATGTCGACCAGGGTGAACTGGCCACTCTGTTCCAGCGCAAAAGTCGGGAAACCCTGTCCACCGACCTTGGCCAGGAGTGCGCGACTGTCCTTGATATGGCGCTCGGTGTCGGCTTCATTGAATGCCTGTTGGAACGCCTCGGGTTCAAGGCCTGTTTGTGTGGCCAGTTCCAGCAGCACGACGTTATCAGCGATGCGTCGACCCTCCACGTAATGAGCCGTCTGCAAGCGCCCCAATAGTGCTAGCCCGCGGCCAGCGATCTGTTCGGCTGCCAGCAAGGCAGCAATCGGCGGCGCTGAATCGAACACTGCCGTCTCATCGCGCAGCAAACCCTCAAAATAGGCATCACCAAACGGTTGGCCAGTGTATTCGGCGATGCGTCGATCATGAGGCATCACGTAGTTGCGCAGTTGTGGCGAAACTGTCTGGCGGTTGGTGCCGCTCATCATGCCGCCACCGTGGGCGATGACAGGCAACACAGCTTGGGCAGCCTGGACCAGCGGTTTGGCGCCGTAGCACCAGCCACATAAAGGGTCGTAAATGTAATGAAGGATCATGGGACAACTCCGGCAACAAAGTAGGAAAACTCAATGCCGGCAGGTTAATCCCCCAGGCAGTTTCGGAAAAACGCTGGAATGGCTTTCAGTCTGTTTCATGAATCGGTCGAATGCGACCCAATGTTTCTGTAGCAATCACGACACAATTTGAAACAATCAAACAAAGACACCCTTCAAGAATAATTAACGAAAGTAAATAACAAGCATTACCATTCGCGCCTTCGAATATTTCTACCCTTCCGGATGCGCTTCAAATGCCTGCCCCCTCCCGCCTTACGCCCATCACCCTTGGGCTCTCTGCTTTCCTGTCTGCTGGTTTTACCTGTGCCGCCACGACTGTTTTACCCGAGACTTCGATCAACGCCGAAGCGCAAGCTGACGATCCACGCGTAAAGGAGACCAGCACTGCGACCCGCACGGCTACACCGGTGCGCTACGTGCCGCAGGCCATCGATTCGGTGAAAACCGCGAACGTCGTAGATTACGGCACCAACGATCTGGGCACGGCACTCAGTGGCATCCCCAACGTCAGCAGTGGCGCCGACACCCGCTTCGACAGCCTGCGCATCCGTGGTTTCGACGCCAGCAACGACTTCTACCTCGATGGCATTCGTGATGACAGCCAGTACGTGCGCGACTTGCACAACATCGAACGCATCGAAGTCCTCAAAGGCCCGGCGGCGGTGTTGTATGGCCGTGGCAGCCAGGGCGGGATCGTCAACCGGGTCAGCAAGCTGCCGGAGTTCGGTCGCCGCTCAACTCTTGAAGCCCAAGGTGGCAGCGACGATCTGCGCAGCCTGTATGCCGACCTCAGCACCGACCCCAGCGAAAACATCAGCCTGCGCCTGAACATGGGTAACATGGACCAGAACAGCTTTCGCGATGGCGTCAGTGGCAATCGCCAACTGTTCGCGCCGTCCATGAACTGGCAACTGACGCCCGACCTCAACTGGCTGGTGCAGTACGAATACAGTCGCTACAACCGTACGCCGGATCGCGGCATTCCCGGGGTCAACGGGCGCCCGGCGGACGTAGGGCCGGAGACGACCTATGGCAGCGAGCACGATTTCATCGACGACAAGTCACAATCCTTGCGCTCGAAACTCAGCTATGAACTCAGCGACAACTGGCAGCTGCGTCATACCTTGGGCGTATTCAAGCTCAACAGCGATTTCGACAACACTTACCTGACCGGTTATACCCCCGCGACCAACAAGGTGACGCGCCAACACTGGCAGCAAGATCTGACCACCCGCAACGTCTATAACAACATTGAACTGGAAGGCGGCTTCGATACATTCGGCCTGGAGCATCGCCTGCTGACCGGTATCGAGATCGGCAGCCAACGGCGCGATCCGACGTTGTATAACGCAGCGACCTCGGGGCGCGGCAGTTCGCCGGTTCCGGCGCTGGACCTGTACAACCCCAATCGCGACTTGCGCCATACCGGACGCATGCAGGTGTCGAGCAGCACTCACACCGAAGTCGAAAGCCGTGCGGTGTACGTACAGGACCAACTGCGCCTGAACGACCAATGGCAATTGCTCGCCGGTTTGCGTTACGACACCTTTGATATCGAATCGACCAACAAGCTGCGGGACATTTCCGAAGATCGTGACAGCCACAGCACCAGCCCGCGTGTAGGCGTGGTCTGGACACCGCTGCACAATCACTCCTTCTACGCCTCCTGGACCAAAACCTTTTCCCCGGTCGGTGGCGGCTTGATCGGCATCACCCCAGGCGTGGCCAGCAACGACCTGAGCCCTGAGCTGACCAAACAGAAGGAAATCGGCGTGAAGAGCGACTGGCTCGACGATCGCCTGAGCACTACGCTGGCGATCTACGAACTGGAACTTTACAACCGTCGCACCAGCGACCCGAACGATCCGACCGTGACCTTGCTCACCGGCCTGCAACGCTCCCGCGGAATTGAATTGACCGGCACTGGCAAGCTCGCTGGCAACTGGTACGTGCGCGGTGGCGTCGGCGTGCAGGACGCAACAATCGAGAAGGACAACAATGGCTTCGAAGGCAAACGCATCAGCAATGTGGCCAAGCACAACGGCAGCCTGTTCCTGACCTGGAAACCGGAAATGGGCTGGTACGCCGAAACCGGTTTGACCCTGGTCGGTCAGCGTTACGCCGACAACCTCAACACCACTGTGCTGCCAGGCTACGGCCGTTGGGATGCATTGGCCGGGTTCCGGCAGAAAGATTGGGATTTGCGGGCGGCATTGAACAACATCACCGATCGCGAGTATTACTCGTCGGCCACCAGCGCGGCGCAGATTCAACCAGGCGCACCGCGGAGCCTGGTCGTGACCGGTACTTACAGCTTTTAAGAGCAAGATGATCGTAATGATCGTTCCCACGCTCTGCGTGAAAATGCAGCCAGGGACGCTCTGCGTCCCCTATGGACGCGGAGCGTCCGGTGAGGCATTCCCACGCAGAGCGTGGGAACGATCAGAACCTTCGCCCCAAAAAAAAGCGCCGCCTTCCCGGCAGCGCTTTTATCAATCCGTTGTTTTTCTTCTTATCCTTCCATTACATCCCACAGTGCTTCCAGTTCTGCCTCGCTGAATAAACCAGCGGGGTAGCGCTCGATCATCATCCGGCGCGGATCAGGCTCCCTGATCTGACGCGTTCCATTGGACTTCAACCATTGCGCCAAGACCTGGAGCGATTCGCTGTTAACTGCCAGAGGATGCAGTGCCCGCTCGCTCACGACGTTCATTTCGGCGTTCATCTCAGCGCTCTCTCCTGGTTTGTGAGCGGCTAACTTATCCAAGGTTTATGACAGAACATCGAAGTTCTCTCCCCTCCCCATGTTGCGCCATCGAAGATACAAGAGCTGTGCCAATACTTTCGAAGTGTCGATAAGTGGATACAAAAAAGCCCGCAGTCCTGATGGGCTGCGGGCTTGCTGCGAAACGACGTGATTAAATCGCTGCTCAATCGATTCTTCAATCAACTCAAGCTGTTACGACCTCACTCACTCCTTGTGCGGGGCGGGCTGTTGTTGGGTAAGGCAGTGGATATTACCGCCCCCCAGTAACAGTTCACGACCCGGCACCATGACCACTTCATGCTGCGGGAATACAGTCTGCAAAATCTCTTTGGCCGGACCGTCCAATGGATCGTCGAAGCTCGGGGCGATGATGCCGCCGTTGACGATCAGGAAGTTCACATAAGAGCCGGCCAGACGAACCGTTGGATTGCGCTCCTGAGTGCCATCCACCGGATCGACACCAGCGCACTCTTCTTCGGTCGCGTACAACGGCCCCGGAATCGGCATCTTGTGCACTGTGAACGGGCGCCCCTTGGCATCGGTGCTGTTTTGCAGCACGTTCATTGCCGCCTGGCAGCGCGGGTAGTTCGGGTCTTGCGGGTCATCAGTCCAGGCCAGCAGCACTTCGCCCGGACGCACGTAGCAGCAGAAGTTATCCACATGACCGTCAGTTTCGTCATTGAACAACCCGTCGGGCAGCCAAATGATCTTATCCACAGCCAGATTGGCGCTGAGTACCGCTTCGATCTGCGCACGGTCCATGTGCGGGTTGCGATTGCGGTTGAGCAAGCACTCTTCGGTGGTGATCAGGGTGCCTTCACCATCGACATGGATCGAGCCGCCTTCGAGCACAAAACCTTCGGTGCGGTAGCGCGGGCTGCGCTCGATTTCGAGGATCTTGCCCGCCACCTGGGAATCACGGTTCCACGGCGAATACAGACCACCGTCGAAACCGCCCCAGGCATTGAAGTCCCAATCCACACCTCGAACTTCTCCGCGGTTGTTGATGATGAACGTCGGGCCGGTATCCCGAACCCAGGCGTCATCGCTGGACATTTCTACCAAACGAATATTCGGCACGTCGAGGCGGGCACGAGCATTTTCGTACTGGCCAGCGGAGACGGCCACGGTCACCGGTTCGAAACGCGCAATGGCCTTGGCCACCGCCACATGCGCCGCTTGCGCCGGTTTGCCGCCCAGGCGCCAGTTGTCCGGACGCTCGGGCCAGATCATCCAGGTCTGCGTCTGGGGCGCCCATTCGGCGGGCATGTAAAAACCGTCAGTGCGAGGCGTGCTGTTCAAAGTGGTCATGGTTCAGGACTCCAGGGAACCGTCGAGGGTTTTGATCGCGCCGTACAGGTTCGGGCGACGGTCACGAAATGAGCCCCATGCGCTGCGGATGTGCTCCAGCTCATCGAGATCGAAACTGTGAACCAGAATGCCTTCTTCTGTTTCATTCAGCTCCTGGACTTTCTCGCCAAACTGGTTGGCGATGAACGACGAGCCATAGAAGGTGATGTCGTAGCCATCTTGCTCTTCGTTGCCGACGCGGTTGCTGGCGATCAGCGGCATCAGGTTGGCGCCGGCATGGCCTTGTTGCACGCGTTGCCAATGGTCGCGGGACGAAATGGTCTTGTCGTGTGGCTCGCTGCCGATGGCGGTCGGGTAGAACAGGATTTGCGCGCCTTGCAGCGCCATGCTGCGGGCGCACTCAGGGAACCACTGATCCCAGCAGATGCCCACGCCGATTTTCGCGTAACGGGTGTTCCAGACTTTGAAGCCGGTATCGCCCGGGTTGAAGTAGTACTTTTCGTGATAGCCAGGGCCATCCGGGATGTGGCTTTTACGATAAATCCCGAGGTTGCTGCCGTCGGCATCGATGATCGCGATGCTGTTGAAACGTGCGCGGCCGGCCAGCTCGTAGAAGCTGATTGGCAGAACGACTTGCAGTTCTTTGGCGATTTTCTGGAAATGCTTGATGGCGACGTTGTCTTCGACCGTCGTGGCCAGCTGCAGGTAATCAGGGTTCGGCTTCTGGCAGAAGTACGGCGCCTCGAACAGCTCCTGGATCAGGATGATTTGCGCGCCTTTCGCCGCAGCCTCACGGACCAGCTTCTCAGCGGTCTCAATGTTGGCTTCAAGGTCCCAGGAACAGGCCATCTGGGTAGCGGCGACGGTAACGATACGGCTCATGAATCATCTCCTGGGCAGGTGTTGAGGGTCGAGGTTGGCATCGACTGATGACAGAAAGAGACTGCACGGGGCGTGAGTCATCCACACCGGGGCAATGGCGACTTTATAACCGATAAAAATCGGCTTTAAAAGCGATAAATGTTCTTTCTGTCGAAAAATTCTCCACTTAAAACCGATAACAATCGATGTTTATATTCGCCTTTATGACGCCTTCGCGGGCAAGCCTCGCTCCTACGGATTTACGTCGTTTGCGGAATATGCGCACGACACGGAGCGAGGCTTGCCCGCGAAAGCGATATCGAGTCTTACAACTCTTCGTCCAACACCTTCGACAGCATGTCGACAAAGAAATCCACGCTTTGACGGGAGGTAACCATCGGAGGCTTGATCTTGAGAATGTTCAAGTAATCGCCGGTCGGCTGCATGAAGATCCCCAACTCACGAAGGCGATCGCACAATGCCGTGGTTTCTTCGGTCGCGGGCTCCAGGGTTTCTCGATTGCGGATCAACTCCACGCCCAGGTAAAAACCGGAGCCATGCACCGCCCCCACCAGGGGATGCCGGTCAACAAATGCTTCAAGGCGCTCCTTAAAATACCCACCCACGACCTGGGCGTTCTCCCAGAGTTTTTCTTCTTCCATCACATCCAGCACCGCCATGCCAATCTGGCAACTGACCGGGCTGCCCCCGGCCGACGAGAAGAAGTAGCCCTCGGCCTCCAGCGCCTCGGCAATTTCCCGACGGGTAATGACTGCGCCCAACGGTTGGCCATTACCCATGCCTTTGGCCATGGTGATGATGTCCGGCACCACGCCTTGCTCTTCGAAACCCCAGAAGAATTTGCCCATGCGGCCGTAACCGACCTGCACCTCATCGGCGATGCATACCCCGCCCTGAGCGCGGACCAGCGCATAGACCTGCTTCAAATAGCCCGGTGGCAGCGAGATACCGCCGGCATTGCCGTACACCGGTTCGCAGATGAAACCGGCCAGTTGGCGTTTCTGCTCAGCGATTTTCGCCAGGTTGTGTTCGACGCTACGCACGTAGTCCGGTGCGCTATCGATGCCACGAAATTCACCGCGATAGGTGTTCGGCGCAGTCACTGGATGCACCCAGTCCGGACGGCTGCTCAAGGCCTTGGGGTTATCGGCGATCGAGGTCGAAACCGCGTCCGCCGCCACTGACCAGCCGTGATACGCCTCCAGCACGCTGAGCATGTCGCGACCGCCGCTGTAGGCCCAGGCCAGGCGGATCGCCAGGTCATTGGCCTCGGTGCCGCTGTTGACCAGAAATACGCGATCCATGTTGTCCGGCGCCAGTTTCAGCAAGCGCTCGGAAAACTCGGCAATCGCCGCATAGTGAAAACGCGAATTGGTATTGAGCAACGACCACTGCCGGCTGGCGACGGCGGCCATGCGCGGATGACCATGCCCCAGGACCGCGACATTGTTCAGCATGTCGAGGTAAGAACGACCCTGCATGTCGATCAGATGATTGCGCCAGCCGCGCTCGATGCGCGGCGGGTCGACGTAATAGTGCTTCTGGGAGCGAGCGAAACTCGCGTCACGGCGGACGAGCAATGTCTGCGAGTCGAGCTCTTCCTGGGCATCACAGGCCAGCCCCAACAACATGGCAGGTGAAGGACACAACGCCTGCCAGGCTGCCGCGCGCGAAGGCGTGCAAAACAACGGTGCGTCGAGTTGAGCGCTTCGACACAATTGCACGATCAACGGCCCGCTGACCGAACCCAGCACCTGACCTTTGACCAGCGCCGCGCTACTGCGCACCGATGGGGTCACACCCCACAAACGGACGCTGAGCTCCGGGCCGTCCAGTTGCAGCAAGTTCTCCCCTTCGATATGGATAACCCCGGCAAACGGCGCTTCGACCGCCGTGCCGTCGGGTACTCGCAATGCAACATGTAGCGGGAAAGTATCCGGTTCACCGGCGCTGTCCGGCCGAGTGCGGGACAGACGATACTGACCATATCGACTGGCCGCCAGACCGTGAGCCGCGGCGGCCTCAGTCAGCAGACGCAGGTCGATCCCCTCCTGCTCCCAGTTACCTGCCTCGAAATGCGCACTGAGCACGCCCAGATCGATCAAGGCAAATTCACGCCCCACAAGACTCGGCAATAATGGCGCGAAACCTTCACTGCCGATGCCCGGCAGGCTTTGACCGACGGCGGTCAGGATCGCCGCCTCCATCAAATCCAATGGCACCGACGTGGCAACACGGAAAATTTCCCATTCATGGGTCAGGTTGTCGCGACTGTACTCATTGCCCGGATCAATGCTGACCTGTTGCTCGCCACTGAGCACCAGCACTGCCGAGCGGGCGACGATCAGCGGCCAGAGTGCCAGCAACTCTTCATGCTGCAACGGATTGACCGCGTGATAAGCCCGAACCGCCGGCAAAATGTAGAACGGATCCCCATCGGCATGGTGCAGTAGCGCGGCACAGGTCACCGACAGGTCCGTGATCCGCCAGGTTCGGACCAGGTCGCCGAAATCGATCACGCCCTGCAACTGCCATTGGCGCTGCGAATCCCGCTGCCAGACCACATTGTCATCCGTGATGTCCATGTGGATCGCCTGCACCGGCAGCGTGTCCATCAAGGGCTGCAAATGGCGCTCGGCTTGTTCGGCGGCGTCGGCGATCAGCTTTCGTTGCCGGTCATCCTGGATCACCGGCAGCAAATGAGCGATCAATGCGTTGGCATGGCGAGCGTCCCATTGCAAGGTGCGCTCCAGGCCCGGGTGATTGAAACCGGCCAGCGCCAGGTCCATTTCGCCGCAGAGCCGGCCAAAACCGGCGACCACTGAATGGCTCAGGTGAACGAGGTGCGTCAGGGACTGGCCGTCGATGTAATCAAGCAGGCGCACGTGCACCGCTTGGCCGTCGACCTCAAGCGAGAGCAAGTCTGCCCCATTTTTGGCCGCGATCACTCCAGGCACCGGCACGCCGGAATGTTCAGCCAGATGCTTGAGCCCTGCGTGTTGGGCTTGCAGCTCCAGCGCCGAATAATCACCACGGCAGATTTTCAGGACAAAACGCCCCTGCTCGCTGTCGACGCGGAAATTGAGATCCTGCTGGCTCCCAAGAGCCTGCAACCGCCCGCTCAACCCGTAATGCTCTTTCAACAGCTCAAGCGCTTGCGTCGCAGACACTTGCGGGCTGGGCAGACTGGCGCGGTGAATCAACGTGGCGAGCGGCATACAACGACCCCTGAAATTTTATTAGGCGCTTATATCGCCATTGCTTGGGGCGATACGCAACCCTCTTATACCCGTCTAAGGGTCGGCATTGGGGATGGTTTCCGATCAGCGACTACTCAGATGAACTTTCCTACAGCAATCTCGGATTGCCTTTCACTGTTCCTGATTCCAACCTATAGCCACAAAGGACTCTTCAACCGCCCAGGATAAAGTCGCCACCATGACGATGCGCCGCCTTGCACTCTCAAACAAAAAAATCCGAAACATCCCACGTCGATTGAAAGGCCTCGCAGCCTGGGCCTCTCGCTTCGAGGGTTATTTTCCGGACGATCTGACTCTCGAACAGAAATACTGCAACTGGAAAATTCCGGTTATCACGACACTGGTAGAGGGTAAACAAGCCACCACTGCCATACGCAAAGAATGCGCTCAACAAATGATCAATGCCGCGCATCACATACGCCAGGCCAGGCCGGAAAATGCCATCGACTGTCGAGTAATCACGGTTATCTGCCTGCCAGACATGTTCACCAGCGAAATCTGCATTTACACCAATCTGGACTACCACCGAAGTCACATCCCGCTAATCGATAGTGAATACTGCCCAGCGGATAAAAGCCTCGCAGCGCAATGGGGTCTCGTCCTTCCAGACGGGATGGAAGAAAGAGGTTTGCGCTTTACCGCTGAAGATTGTGACGGACAACCCTATGAGGCAGAGCAGTGGTATTTCGGTGAGGTCGATTAACAGGTGACAGATCACGCAGCGACCTCACGAATTTTATCCCCTGAACCACCGCCCCACTCGCACCCGCCGCCACTTTGCGTAAGAATGTCGACCATCACGCCTATTGCCGGAGAAACACCATGAATGTAGTCACCACCGACCTGCCCGGTGTTCTGATCATCGAACCCAAGGTATTTGGTGACGAGCGCGGCTTCTTCTACGAGAGCTTCAACGCCAAGGCTTTCGAAGAGGCAACCGGCCTGAACACCCAATTCGTTCAGGACAATCATTCCCGCTCGCAAAAAGGTGTACTGCGCGGTTTGCATTACCAGTTGGAGAACACTCAGGGCAAACTGGTCCGTGTCACCGTCGGTGAAGTGCTGGACGTGGCGGTGGATATTCGTCGCAGCTCGCCGCATTTCGGCAAATGGGTGGCGGTACGTCTGTCTGCCGATAACCATCGCCAACTTTGGGTGCCTGAAGGTTTTGCTCACGGTTTCGTGGTACTGAGCGATTACGCCGAGTTCCTCTACAAGACCACCGACTACTACACCCCCTCGGCCGAGCGCAGTATTCGCTGGGACGATCCGGACCTGGGCATCGACTGGCAGCTGGACGAAGCACCGAAACTGTCAGCCAAGGATCAGTCCGCCGCGCTCCTCAAGGACGCTGAAGTTTTTTCCTGAATACCTGTGAATGTTCACCGCCAGTGCGCACTTGATCCCGGTGCGCAGACTGCGCCCGCAAGCCTAGGCATAATGCGTCTATACCCATAGGCGCTTGATGCTCATGACACCCACTCTCCCCCGCAGACCCCGTTGGCGCAGCCTGGCGCTACTCGCGTTGTGCCTGGCGCCCTTGCTGTGGCCGCTGGAGCATCTGGCCGAGCGTTACTACCGCAGCGAACTGGCCGGGCAGAACCGTCAAACCCTAGACCTTTATGTCGCCAACCTGTTGGGCACTCTGCATCGGTATGAAGTGTTGCCGCAGATTCTCGGCGAGCTGCCCGCCCTGCGCGCGACATTGGCTGCGCCCGACGAGGGCGTGATTCAAGGCAATGCCAATCGCCTGCTGAAAAACATCAGTGCGCAGACCGGCGCCGAAGTCATGTACCTGATGGACACCACCGGCAAGACGCTGGCGGCCTCCAATTGGGACAAACACGACAGCTTCGTTGGCCGCAATTTCGCTTTCCGTCCCTATTTCAGCGAAGCCATGGCCGGGCGTCTGGGGCGTTTCTTCGGCCTGGGCACCACTTCGGCCAAGCGCGGTTACTTCTTTGCGGCAGCGATACGTGATCGCGAAAAAATCATCGGCGTGCTGGTGGTCAAGGTCGACCTCGACCATACCGAAAGTCTTTGGGGTAAAACCCCGGAACAACTGCTGGTCACCGACCACAATGGCGTGGTCATCCTCACGTCGCGGCCCGAGTGGCGTTTCCGCTCGACCCGTCCATTGAGCGACGCAGAACGCGAGGCCATCACCGCGATTCAACCCTATCCGACCCGCGATCCCAAGCCGTTGAATCTCGACGCCAACGCCTGGCTGACGCAAACCCGGCAGATCGAAGAAACCGGCTGGAGCGTCAGCATCCTTGCACCGCGCACCCTGATCGATCGCCCGGTACGCACGGTCGTGGCCATTGGCGGTGCAACGTTGCTGGTAGTGATGCTGCTGCTGGGCCTGATGATGCAACGCCGGCGCCATTATCTGGAGCGGATCGCCTTCGAAGGCAAGGCCCGCCAGGAACTGGAAGGCCGGGTCGCCGAACGGACCAGCGACCTCGAAGGCCTCAACCGTCGGCTCAAGCAGGAAGTGCTGGAGCGCGAACACGCCCAGCAGGAACTGGTGCGCGCGCAGGATGACCTGGTGCAGGCCGGCAAGCTCTCGGCGCTGGGGACGATGTCGGCGAGCATCAGCCACGAGCTCAACCAACCGCTGGCGGCGATCCGCAGTTATGCGGAAAACGCCGAAGTGCTGCTCGATCATCAGCGCACCGAGGATGCTCGCGGCAACCTCAAGCTGATCAGCGAATTGACCGGGCGCATGGCCTCGATCATCGCTCACCTGCGCGCCTTCGCCCGGCGTGATCGCCACGCCCCGGAAAGTGTGGCCCTGCAACCGGCACTGGACGACGCACTGGCGTTACTGGCCAAGCGTCGGCGTAGCATGGAAGTCGAGCTGATCCGTGACCTGCCCGCCGCCACCCTATGGGTCGAGGCTGGAGAAACGCGCCTGCGTCAGGTACTCGGCAATCTGCTGGCCAATGCTCTCGACGCCCTGACGGAAAAAGGCCCGCCGCGTAAACTCTGGTTGAGTGCCGAGTCCACCGTCGACGGCGTCAATCTGTACATTCGCGACAACGGCCCCGGGTTTTGCCTGGAAGCGCTGGGTCGCGCCGGCGAGCCCTTCTACACCACCAAGACCCGCACTCAGGGGCTTGGCTTGGGGCTGGCGATTTGCGACACCTTGATGCGCGCCTTCGGGGGTGAACTGTCGTTCTCCAACCACAAGGAAGGTGGCGCCCTGATTACCCTGAAGTTGCGCGCAGGCGCACCGGGCGTGAGCCTGCAACCGTCCGAGGACCGAAGTGCATGACCATCGACAATCGCATCCAGGTCGTGTTGATCGACGACGATCCGCACCTGCGCCAGGCCCTGAGCCAGACCCTGGACCTGGCCGGCCTGAAGATTCTGCCGCTGGCTGAAGCCAAAGGCCTGGCCGGGCAACTGGAGCGTGACTGGTCGGGCGTGGTGGTCAGTGACATCCGTATGCCAGGCATGGACGGCCTGGAATTGCTGACCGAACTCCACGCCCAGGACCCTGAGCTGCCGGTGCTGCTGATCACCGGCCACGGCGATGTGCCGCTGGCCGTTCAAGCCATGCGTGCCGGGGCCTATGATTTTCTGGAAAAACCCTTCGCCAGCGATGCCCTGCTCGACAGCGTGCGTCGTGCCCTGGACCTGCGCCGGCTGGTGCTGGACAACCGCAGCCTGCGTCTGGCCCTGAGCGATCGCAATGAACTGAGCGCTCGACTGGTCGGGCAATCAGCGCCGATGCTGCGCCTGCGTGAGCAGATCGGTGCATTGGCGGCGACCAAGGCCGACGTACTGATCCTCGGCGAAACCGGTGCGGGCAAGGAAGTGGTGGCGCGCGCGCTGCACGACCTGTCGAGTCGGCGTAACGGTCCATTCGTGGCGATCAACGCCGGGGCCCTGGCCGAATCGGTGGTGGAAAGCGAGCTGTTCGGTCACGAGCCCGGTGCGTTTACCGGCGCGCAGAAGCGTCGCATCGGCAAGTTCGAATTCGCCAACGGCGGCACGTTGTTCCTCGATGAAATCGAAAGCATGAGCCTGGACGTGCAGGTGAAATTGCTGCGCTTGCTGCAAGAGCGGGTCGTCGAGCGCTTGGGCGGCAACCAGCTGATCCCGCTGGATATCCGCATCATTGCCGCGACCAAGGAGGACCTGCGTCAATCCGCTGATCAGGGCCGCTTCCGTGCCGACTTGTATTACCGCCTGAACGTCGCACCGCTGCGCATTCCGCCGCTGCGTGAGCGGGGCGAAGATGCGCTGATGCTGTTCCAGTATTTCGCCGATGAAGCCAGCGCCCGCCACGGTTTGCCACCCCACGAATTGCAGCCGGGACACCGGGCGCTGCTATTGCGCCACACCTGGCCAGGCAATGTACGTGAACTGCAGAACGCCGCCGAACGCTTTGCCTTGGGTCTGGAACTGGCGCTGGACAACAGTGCGCCGGACGGCGTCGTCGGCAGCACGATTGAAGTGGTCAGCGGCGGCCTGAGCGAGCAAGTGGAGAATTTCGAGAAGAGTTTGATTGCCGCCGAACTGGCGCGCTCTCACAGCTCCGTGCGCAGCCTCGCCGAAGCCCTCGGCATTCCGCGCAAAACCTTGCACGATAAACTGCGCAAGCATGGTCTGAACTTCGCCGACAGCGGCGCCAGCAGCCCCACCGACGACCTTGATTGAGCTACCGTAAAATCATCCCCTTCAAACAAAAGGCCCGTGAATGAACCGCGACAGTCGTCACCTGGAATCGATCCTCCATTCTGACATCCCCCTCACGCGGGACATGGGCCTCAAAGTGCTCGACTGGCACGACCAACAGCTGCGCCTGCACCTGCCGCTTGCGGCCAACGTCAATCACAAAAGCACCATGTTCGGTGGCAGTCTATATTGCGGCGCAGTATTGGCCGGCTGGGGCTGGCTGCATTTGCGTTTGCGTGAAGAAGGCATCATCGAAGACGGGCACATCGTGATTCAGGAAGGGCAGATCAGCTACCCGCTACCGGTCACTACAGACGCGACGGCGATTTGCCAGGCACCGAGTGCGGCAGTATGGAAGAAGTTTCTGGCAATGTATGAGCGCTATGGGCGGGCGCGGTTGACGCTGCATTCGCGGATTGTGAATGCCGGGAGTGAAGAGGATGCGGTGCGGTTTACCGGGCAGTATGTCCTTCACCGATGACTGATCGTTCCCACGCTCTGCGTGGGAATGCAGCCCGTCCCTGGAAGCATTCCCACGCGGAGCATGGGAACGATCTTATCTTTGATCTTCAACCCCGAGCCAAAGCCAACAATTTCTCCCGCCAAGCCGCTTTAGCCGGCAGCGCCAGGAAAAACTCATTCAACAACGACTCCCGCGCCGGATAACAGAACGGCTCACCATTCAAATCCAGCACCTCACCGCCCGCACCTTCCAGCACGCCTTGCGCCGCCGCCGTGTCCCACTGCGAAGTCGGCGCCAACCGCGGATAACAATCCGCCGCCCCTTCCGCCAACAGGCAAAATTTTAGCGAGCTGCCGATGTTCGCCAGTTGCAATTCACCCAGGCTATCGCTCAACCCCGTCAGTAGCTGTTCCTGCTCAGGGCTCGAATGCCGACGGCTGGCGACCACCGTGAAAAGCTCGCCCGCAGCCGGAACCTCGCGAACCTGAATCGGCAACGGCTCGGCGTCTTTATCACCACGCCAGGCTCCCAACCCGGCACCGCCGACATAAAAACGCCCGTTGGTCGGCATCGACACCACGCCGAACACCACACGCCCCTGTTCGATCAGTGCGATGTTGACAGTGAACTCTTCGCTACCGGAGATGAACTCCTTGGTCCCGTCCAACGGATCGACCAGCCACCAGCGTTGCCAGCTGGCGCGCACGCTCTGGGGGATATTGGCGTCCTCTTCGGACAGCACCGGAATGCTCGGATCCAGCGCGGTCAGCCCGGCCAGAATTACATGATGAGCGGCCATGTCGGCGGCGGTGACCGGGGAATCATCGGACTTTGCAGTGACCGCAACGTTGACGCGCCAGAACGGCAGGATCGCCTCGCCAGCCTTCAAAGCCAGTTCAACGACTGGCGCCATCAACGGATGGGGAAAATTCAAGTTCACGGCAAAAACACCCCACGTTGAGTCATTAAGTCACGGGCCAGATACAGCGCCGCCAAGGCACGGCCCTCAGTGAATCGCGGATTCTGCGCCAAAGACGACAATTCACGCAGATTGATCTTTTCCACCCCCATCGGCTCGGGCTCGTCACCCTCCAGGCGTTCTTCGTACAGGTCGGTGGCCAGCACCACCTGGATCCTCTGGCTCATGTAGCCCGGTGACAATGACAACTCGGTCAAATGCTCAAGCTGTCGCGCGCCATACCCGGCCTCTTCCATGAGCTCGCGCTCGGCCGCCGCCAACACGTCTTCGCCCGGCTCGATCAAACCTTTGGGCAGGGACAACTCATAAGCATCGGTGCCGCCGCAGTACTCCTCTACCAACACCGCATGTTCCGCATCGAGCATCGCCACGATCATCACTGCGCCATGACCGGTGCCTTTGCTGACCAGACGCTCGTAAGTACGCTCCACGCCATTGGAAAAGCGCAACTTCAGCTCTTCGACACAGAACAAACGGCTGGTGGCGACAATGTCGCGGGCGAGTACGGTGGGTTTCTGGCGCATAGATGGCTCCTTGGCGTAAGCGGGTTACTATACAGGCTGTTTGAAAGCTGCTGCGCTCGAGATTGCTGCGTCAAAAACAGGCTCGGACGGGTCATTTACAACTCGTAAACTCCCCGTCCTCGCCTGTTTTTTCCTTGCACTCCCTTCGCTCGCGACGCTTTCCACCCAGCCTGTACCCGGCCTATCCTGATTGTTTATCCCGGATATCTTTTTTACCGCTGGAGAAGTTTTTTATGTCCCTGCTGCCCTGGCATGACATCGATACCGTTTTGCTGGATATGGACGGCACGCTGCTGGACCTGCACTACGACAACCATTTCTGGATGGAGCATCTGCCACAGCGTTATGCCGAGCTGCATGGGGTGAGCCGGGCCATGGCGGAGCTGGAGTTGCAGCCGTTGTTCGAACGCAATGCCGGACAATTGCAGTGGTACTGCCTGGATTTCTGGAGCGCCGAGCTGAAGCTGTCGGTGCGCGAACTGAAACTGGAAACCGCGCACCTGATCGCCCTGCGTCCGGATGCAGACACGTTTCTGGCGGCGATCAATCAGGCCGGCAAACGGGTGATACTGATCACCAACGCCCACCGCGATTCGCTGTCATTGAAGCTGGAACGAATTGAGCTGGCGCCGTATTTCGAGCGGTTGATCAGCTCTCATGATTACGGTTATCCCAAGGAAAGCCCGCAGTTCTGGGATGCCTTGCAAGCCGACATCGGCTTCGATCCGGCGCGCAGCCTGTTTATCGATGACACGCTGCCGATTCTGCGCAGTGCGCGCAATTTTGGCGTCGTGCATCTGCTGGCCGTGAGCCAACCGGACAGCCGCAAAGCGCCCAAGGACACCGCCGAGTTTGCGGCGGTGGGGGATTATCGGGAGCTCATTACAGGACTTTAGACCGAGTCGCCTGCATCGCGGGCAAGCCACGCTCCCACAGGTTTTGTGTCGTGTGTGCATTCTACGCGAACGACACAAAACCTGTGGGAGCGTGGCTTGCCCGCGATGGCCATCACACGGTCTCAAGTCTTACTCAGGAATCCGCAACACCTGCCCCGGATAGATCTTGTCCGGGTGCGAAAGCAGTGGTTTGTTGGCCTCGAAAATCTTGTTGTACTTGTTCGGGTCGCCGTATTCGGCCTTGGAAATCGCGCTCAGGGTGTCGCCCTTTTTCACCGTAACGAAACGAGCGACCTTCGCCACCGGCCCGGTCACCGTGATCTGGTCATCAACACTGCCGACACCGGCGATATTGCCCAAGGCCAGCAGAATCTTTTCCTTCTCTTCCTGGCTCGCCACATCACCAGTGACGATGACTTTGTCGCCTTCAATTGTCGCCTGAACATTCGGATTGCCCAGGCCGACCTTGCTGAGGTGTTCCTTCAACTGCTCGCTGGCATTGGCATTGCCAGGTGTCAGCAGATCGATAAGTTTTTCGCCTGCTTCTTTCACAAAGCTAAAAATACTCATGGTGCACTCTCCTTGGGGTTTGGGTTCCAGACGCCAAAGACTAGACCAGCCTTGAAAAGCCCGGCTCCTTGCCGACCAATGACCCAACCCCGCGCAGGCGGTAGAATCGCAAACCTTGCCCGCGCCCTGGAGCGAAGATGGACATCAAGCAACTCAAATTCCTCATCGCTCTGGACGAAACCCGGCACTTTGGCCAGGCCGCCGCGCGTTGTCACATCACTCAACCGACCCTGTCCATGCGCCTGCGCAGCCTTGAAGAAGAGCTTGACCTGCCGCTGGTCAACCGCGGCCAGCGCTTCGAAGGTTTCACCGCCCCGGGCGAACGCGTGCTGGCGTGGGCGCGTACGGTGCTGGCGGCCTACGACGGCTTGCAGGCCGAAGCGGCAGCCTGTCGCGGCAGCCTTGTGGGTACGTTGCGTCTGGGCGTGGTGCCGCTGTCGAGTTTCGACCCGGTACCGCTGATGCAGCGCCTGCACGCCGAGCACCCGAACCTGCGCTTTGAACTGTCGGCCCTGAGTTCCGAGCAGATCCTCGAACAGTTGGCAAACAACCGTCTCGACCTCGGCGTGTCATACCTGGAGCATCTGGACGGTGAGCGTTTCGATTCTCTGGCTTTCAGCGAAACCCGCATGGGCTTGCTCTACGATCAGCGTTTCTTCAGTTTCGGCGATGCGCCCTTAAGCTGGAAATCGTTGATTGAACTGCCACTGGGCATGCTCACCAGTGGCATGCATTTTCGCCAGTCCATCGACCATAACTTCCACAGTCGTGGCTTGGCCCCCCAACCGTTGCTGCAAACCGATGCGGTCCACCAATTGTTACAAGCGGTACACGGCGGCCTGTGCTGCGCCGTGATGCCATTGGAGGGGGGTCTGGAAAACCTCACCGATCACTTGCGCCTGCAACCCATTGAAAGTGCCCAGACCCTCGCCCGGTTGGGGCTGATCATGCGTCGTAGCGCTCCGCGTTCGGCGCTTGCAGAAGCCTGTTTCGCGATCTACCAACAATCAATGGCCGGCTCTTGATCGACGCCATCTATCGGAAGATCAGTAATAGCAATTAGACGCGACAGATTGACGCGCCTAGGCTTAGGTGGCGTTCTCAATGAGTTTTCCCGGCGCGGCGGAGAAACTCATTGAAAACGCCCCCTAAGCTGATTAAACCGTTGGTGATGCCTTATGAACGCCAAGCGCCCTTCCCGCGCGGCGCCTGCTGTTGAAACGCCTGCGACCGTCGCCAGTCAGACATACAGTTACTGCAACCTTGAATACACCGAATCGTCCAGCACCGCGCTGGCCGAGGAAGTCGCGTTGGCGATTGCCTATAACGGCATCAGCCAGGCCGTCATGTTGGTCACGCCAACGGATCTTGAAGACTTCATTGTCGGCTTCAGCCTTGGCAGCGGCATCATCGAAGACGCTTCAGACATCTATGACTTGCAACTCAGCGGCTCGGGTTCGGCGCAATACGCGCAAGTGACCATCGCCAATCGCGCCTTCTGGAACCTCAAGCAGCAGCGTCGGCAACTGGCTGGCACCAGCGGTTGCGGTCTCTGCGGCGTGGAAGCGGTCGAGCAAGCGCTGCCCGATCTCAAAGTCTTGGCCGGCGCACCGTTGCCCCCGGCCGAATGGCTGGACGGCCTGCGTCAGCGCATCGGTGCATTTCAGCCACTGGGCCAACATTGCGGCGCGGTGCATGCGGCGGTGTTCATGAACGGCAATGGCGAATTGCTGCTGGGCCGTGAAGACATTGGCCGGCACAACGCCCTCGACAAGCTGATCGGCGGGTTGATCCGCCAGAAGATCCCGATCACTGGCGGCCTGGCGATTGTCACCAGCCGTTGCAGCCTCGAATTGATTCAGAAAGTTTTACGCGCCGGCATTCAGACCCTGGTCAGCCTGTCGTCGCCCACGGGCCTTGCCGTGCAATGGGCCCGTCGACATAACCTCAACCTCATCCACCTGCCGCAGAAAAGTGCACCACGGGTTTACAGCCCAGCGTTGGAGAATCAAGCGTGAGTCAACACCGTCAAGCCGATCAGAAACCCGTCCCCCGCTACAAGCCCTACAAAGGCCCAGCAGGTGGCTGGGGCGCGCTGATCAGCGTCGCCCAGGCCTGGTTGACCAGCGATAACGCGCTGAAAAACCTGCGCATCATGCTCAAGACCAACCAGAACGGTGGCTTCGACTGCCCCGGTTGCGCCTGGGGTGATTCTCCGGAAAAGGGCATGGTGATGTTCTGCGAGAACGGCGCCAAAGCGGTGAACTGGGAAGCGACCAAGCGGCGCGTCGATGCTCCATTCTTTGCCAAACACAGCGTCACCTCGCTGCTGGAACAGAGTGATTACTGGCTTGAATATCAGGGCCGCCTGACCGAGCCGATGAGCTACAACACCGAAACCGATCGCTACCAGCCCATCAGTTGGGATGACGCCTTTACCCTGATCGCCAAACATCTGCGCGGCCTGTCGAGCCCGAATCAGGCCGAGTTCTATACCTCGGGCCGCGCCAGCAACGAAGCGGCGTTCCTCTATCAATTGTTCGTGCGCGCCTATGGCACCAACAATTTCCCTGACTGCTCGAACATGTGCCACGAAGCCAGTGGTGTTGCGTTGGCACAGAGCGTTGGCGTGGGCAAAGGCACCGTGACCTTCGATGATTTCGAACATGCCGATGCGATTTTCGTCTGGGGCCAGAACCCTGGCACCAACCACCCGCGGATGCTCGAACCCCTGCGCGAAGCCGTGAAACGCGGCGCTCAGGTGGTGTGCATCAACCCGCTGAAAGAACGCGGCCTGGAACGTTTTCAGCACCCACAACACCCACTGGAAATGCTCACCAACGGCGACAAGCCGACCAACACCGCGTACTTCCGCCCCGCACTGGGCGGCGACATGGCGATCATGCGCGGCATGGCCAAGTTCCTGCTGCAATGGGAGCGCGATGCGCAGAAGGCCGGTGAGCCTGCGGTGTTCGACCACGACTTCCTCAATGAACACAGCGTCAACGTTCTGGAATACCTGGGCATCGTCGACGACACCTCGTGGGAGCAGATCGTCGAACAGTCCGGCCTGACGCTGATGGAAATCGAGCAAGCGGCGCGTATGTACGTCAAAGGCAAGAACGTCATCATGTGCTGGGCGATGGGCATCACCCAGCATCGTCATTCGGTGGCGACCATCCAGGAAATCGCCAACCTGATGTTGTTGCGCGGCAACATCGGCCGGCCGGGTGCCGGCCTGTGCCCGGTGCGTGGCCACAGTAATGTGCAAGGCGACCGGACAATGGGCATCAACGAACGTCCGCCGGTGGCATTCCTCGACGCTCTGGAGCGACGCTTCCAGTTCAAGGCGCCCCGTGAAAACGGCCACAACGTGGTCGAGGCGATTCACGCCATGGCCGACGGCCGCTCGAAAGTCTTCATCGGCCTGGGCGGCAATTTCGCCCAAGCCACACCGGACAGCACGCGAACCTTCCAGGCTCTGGCCAACTGCGACCTGACCGTGCAGATCAGCACCAAGCTCAACCGTAGCCATTTGGCCCACGGTAAAGACGCGCTGATCCTGCCGTGCCTGGGCCGTACCGACATCGATATCCAGGCCGAAGGCGCCCAAGCAGTGACCGTGGAAGACTCGTTCAGCATGGTCCATGCCTCCAACGGTCAGCTGCAGCCACTGTCGAACCAGATGCGCTCGGAGCCTGCAATCATCGCCGGCATCGCCGCCGCGACCCTGGGCAGCAAACCGGTGGACTGGAACTGGCTGGTGGCCGATTACAACCGCATCCGCGACCTGATCGCCGACACCATCCCGGGCTTCCGGGACTTCAACGAGAAAATCCAGAACCCGGGTGGTTTCTATCTGGGTAACAGCGCCAGCGCACGTCGCTGGAATACGCCATCGGGCCGGGCCAACTTCCGTGTGAACAGGCTGCCCAAACACCTGGTCCACGAACGCACCCGCGCCACCGGCATGCTGCCGGACCTGATCATGCAGTCGATGCGTTCCCATGATCAGTACAACACCACGATTTATGGTCTTGATGACCGTTATCGCGGGGTGAAAGGCCAGCGCGACGTGCTGTTCGTCAATGAAGCCGACATCATTCGCCTCGGGTTCAAACCCGGGCAGAAAGCTGACATTGTTTCGATTTGGGATGATGGCCATGAGCGTCGGGTGAAGGGTTTCACGCTGCTGGCGTTTGATATTCCTGCCGGGCAAGCGGCCGCTTACTATCCGGAAGTGAACCCGCTGGTGCCGCTGGAAAGCACCGGGGATGGCAGCCATACGCCGACATCGAAATTTGTGGCGATTCGCTTGGAAGCGGCGAGTGAGACGGGGTTGATCATGGCGAAATCGGCTTAATGCGGTAGCAGGTCTGGCCTCTTCGCGGGCAAGCCTCGCTCCTACAGATTTTCGCCCTCTAAAGGACACGCAATTTGTAGGAGCGAGGCTTGCCCGCGAAGACATTCGATTTGGCAACACACCTATCGACACCCTTCGAACACTTTCCAATCGCCCACAAAAAAGGCCGTTTCTGTATAAAAACGGCCTTTGCGAAGTAGTTAAAGACCGGTGAAAAACACTTAAGTTCCGCCCAAAAAACAGTAACTTATAGAATTGTGCTCAAGTCGTGTTACTCGTCGGATTTCGATTGTCACAACCATGACACAGCCTCAGGATCGCGCCGTCATCCCCTTGAGGTTCCTCTATGAAGTTCTCCTCGATTCTCTTGTTGTCCCTTGGCCTGGTCAGTGGCTTCGCTTCTGCAGGCGGCACCACCGAAGCAGGTGTGGGCGGCGCATTGGGCGGGGTTCTTGGCTCGGTCGTCGGTCAATCGTTAGGCGGCAATACAGGTTCAACCATTGGCGCGGCCCTGGGCGGCGCGGGTGGTAGCGCCGTCGGCGCAGACAAACGCAGCCGTGGCGAAGCAGCCATTGGCGGTGCGTTGGGCGCAGCAGGCGGTAACGTGGTCGGCCGTAGCGTGGGCGGCACCACCGGCAGCCTGATCGGTTCCGCAGCAGGCGGCGGCGCCGGTGGCGCGCTGGGTAACTACATGGGCAACAAGAGCGATGACGACGACGATCGTCGCTATCGTCGTGGTTATGATGATGACGATCGTGGTTACTACCGTCGCGGCCATCCAGGTCGTGGTCATGCCTACGGCCATCGCAAGCATAAACATCGCTATCACGACTGAGGCTTGAATCGCCTCGTTTGCCGGTAGATCAAAAAATCGCAGCCCTCGGGCTGCGATTTTTTTTGCCTCTCAGATCGCCAGTCGCTCCAACGCCCCGCGCAATCGGGCAGGAATTGCCACCGGCTGATTCGTGGTCCGATCCACGAACACATGCACGAAGCGCCCCGCCGCACAGGCGTCAATTTCCCCTGCCTTGAACACCGCCAATTCGTATTGCACCGAGCTGTTGCCCAACTTGCCGACCCGCAGGCCAATCTCGATACGGTCCGGGAAAGCGATCGAGGCAAAGTAGTCGCAGGCCGAACTCACCACAAACCCCACCACCTCGCCGTCATGGATATCCAGGCCGCCGACTTCGATCAGGTAGGTGTTTACCGCCGTATCGAAAAAACTGTAGTAGGTGACATTGTTGACGTGACCGTAGGCGTCATTGTCGTGCCAGCGAGTGGTGACGGGCTGGAAGTGCGGGTAGTCGGTGCGTTGGGGCATGGGGTTGGACATCGGCGTCGATTCCTGGAATTGGATAGCGAGTCTAAAGCGAAAACCGCGTTATCGTTTTTCGCAGGCGCCTCATAAAATCACATGTCAGCAAAGCCCCTACCCTCCGCCGCCAGCTCACCAATCAATCGTGCCGGCGCCCAGTGATCGCCCTGACGGGTCTCCAGAGCCAGCAAGCGCAGATGAATATCTTCCAACCCTTGCTGATCCGCCCAGGCCATCGGCCCGCCCTTGTCCGCCGGGAAGCCGTAACCGTTGAGATAAACCAGGTCGATGTCATGCGCCGATGCCGCGATGCCTTCCTGAAGAATCTTCGCGCCTTCGTTGACCAGCGCCAGCAAGCAACGCTCCAGAATCTCTTCAGGGCTGATCTCGCGGCGTTGGAACCCTAACCCTTCACTGACTTCCAATACCAGCGCATCGACTTCCACATCGTGCTCAGCCTGGCGACTGCCCGGTTCGTAGTGGTAATACCCATCGCCACTCTTCTGACCGAAACGCCCCAGCTCGCACAAGCGGTTGTCCACTTGAACCTCCGGCGCATCCTGGCCTTTGCCTGCCAGTTCCCGCGCGCGCCACTCCAGATCGATGCCGACCACGTCGTACATGCGAAACGGCCCCATGGCGAAACCAAAACCTTGCAGCGCCGCATCCACCTGATAAGGCAAGGCGCCCTCCAGCAGCATCTTGCGTGCTTCGAGCACGTACGGATGCAGCATGCGGTTGCCAATGAAGCCATGGCAATTGCCCGACACCACGCTGACCTTGCCCATGCGCTGGCCCAGGGCCAAGGCTGCATCGAGTACCGCCGGCTCCGTCCGGGCGCCGCGCACGATTTCCAGCAGCTTCATGATGTGCGCCGGGCTGAAGAAATGCAGGCCCAGGACTTGTTGTGGACGGCGAGTGACAGCAGCCATGGCGTCGATGTCCAGTGCCGAGGTATTGCTGGCCAGAATCGCTTCGGGTTTCATCACGCCGTCGAGTTCGCCGAAGATTTTCTGTTTCAACTCAAGGTTTTCGTAAACCGCTTCGATGACCAGATCGACATCGCGGATCGCCGCATAATCGGCAGCCGCCGTCACCCGGGCAATGCGCGCATCCGCCTCGGCTTGATCGATCCGCCCCTGACGCACGTTGTGGGCGTAAGTTTCAGCCACGCTGGTCAGTGCTTGCTCAAGCATTTGCGGATTGTTATCGACCCATTGCACCGGCACCCCGGCGTTGGCCAGGCACATGACAATGCCACGGCCCATGGTGCCCGCGCCGATCACGGCGGCGCGCTGAATATCGAACGGTGTCTGGCTCATGGTTGTTCTCTTGTCAGCGATCCAAAGACAGTTCTTCACCATAGACAGGCGCTGGGCTTTTTTGAAATTTATTCCTGTGATGAGCGACATTCAGCGGATGGATGCGGGCACCTGGTATCTACAAATGGACCTCTACCCAACAACGCACGTCGCCGTACGGATAATCCTCCAACACCGCAAACCCCGGAATCGACCGCGCTTTGAGCTTGGTAAACAGCGGCACGCTGATCCCGCATAGAAATCTTGTTACGCGTTCAGCTGAAGGAAGGTTGCCCGTGTGCTGCTCGTGCCTGTGGATAAAATCACCGCACAGCGCCTCGAAGTTTTTATCCACAAGCGCTGGCAATTCCGGCGGTGCCGGCAATCGCGCCACCTGACCGTGACACACGGAACAATGCCCGCACTGCTTCGGCGCGTTTTCATCGCCAAAGTATTCCGCCAGGCGATAGCCCAGGCAATGGTCGGTAGCGAACAGATCCAGCATGGCGTGAATCCGTGCGATCTCGGTACGCTCGTGCTGGGTGAAGCAGGCGTGCAATTCAGCGCTCAGGGTTTGGGAATCAACCTCGGCTTGCAGCAGGCTGTAAACCTCGGTCATCTGCTTGCTTTCGACCTCGATCCAGCCCTTCTCCTGAAAATAATCCAGCGCCTTGACCACCCGACTGCGCTCGGCGGAATACCGCTCATACAACGCATCGAAATTCACCGTGGCCCAGGTCCGTGCACGGCTGGAGGTCTGGATGATTGCCGAGACGAAGTCCTTGCGCTCACCTTCGAATCGGGCAAGCAATGCGTCAGGTTCCTGCAAATACTTGAAACGGTATTCGGCGTAATAGGCATAACGCGGGGCGATTATTCCACGCAGTTCCAGCTGCACCAGCAAAGTCTTGAGCGGTAACTGGCGAATGTTGCTCTGATCGGCCAAAGGTCCCAGCAGAAACTCCCATTGCCCCTCGGGCGCGGTGGCTTGCAATTCGTCGAGCACGTAGCGAATGCCGTCCCGTTCCGGCGTATCGCCGTAGACGAAGTTTTCCAGCACGTTGAGGCTGTCGCGGTTGGCCAGCACCAGGCAATCGGATGGCTGCCCGTCACGCCCGGCGCGACCGATTTCCTGGCTGTAGTTTTCGATGGATTTAGGCAGGTCGAAATGCACCACGTTGCGGATATCGCTTTTATCGATGCCCATGCCGAAGGCAATGGTGGCGACGATGCAATTGGATTGCCCGCCCATGAACCGCCGCTGAATCGCTTCCCGTTGTTCATGGGGCAAACCGGCGTGATAGGCCTCGGCCTGAATGCCGTTGCGCCCCAGATGCTCGGCAATGTGCTCAGCGGTTTTCTGCAGGGTGACGTAGACAATACTCGGCTGGCCAGGACGCTGGCTCATCCACTCGACAAGGCGTCGTCGCTTGTCCTGGCCGCGTACCGGTTCCACCCACAGATTGAGGTTGGATCGATAGAAACCGGTGGTCACCACATCCTCAGGGGCGATGGCGAATTTGGCCTGCATGTCGGCGATCACCCTGGGTGTCGCGGTGGCGGTCAGCAGCAGCGCCTGCGGGATGTTGAACTGCCGCTGATAGTCCGGCAGCTTGAGGTAGTCGGGGCGGAAGTTATGGCCCCATTCAGAGATGCAGTGGGCCTCATCCACCACCAGCAGCGAGATCGGTACCTGCTGCAAAAAATGGCGGAAGCGCTCGTTCTTCAGACGCTCCACGGAAATCATCAGAATCTTCAATTCACCGGACTTTGCCCGCGTCATCACATCGCTGGCGTCATCGCGGCTCTGGGCCGAATCGATACTGCCCGCCGCAATGCCGTGGCGCTGCAAGAACGCTAGCTGATCCTGCATCAATGCCAACAGGGGCGACACAACCAATGTCAGGTGCGGCAGTAGCAAGGCCGGCAGTTGATAGCAAAGGGACTTGCCCGAACCGGTCGGGAAAATCGCCGCCGCCGAGCGCCCGGCCAACACAGCACTGACCGCCGCCTCCTGGCCGGGTCGAAACTGTGGATAACCAAAAACCTGTTCCAGGGTGTTGTGCATAAGCTGTCACTCCGTTGACCGCTGCGAAGCCCAAAGCCTAGCCGGCGAACGCAGCGAGTCGAGAAAAGGTTGGGGCAAAAACGATACGGAATGATACAGCGTCTACTCATCGATCCCTCGCCACGGCTTGAAACAAAACGGAGCAATTCGCCACCTGACGTAAATCCCTTGCCTGCCGGTAAGATCCTCCTCCGACAAAACATTTTCCGCGAAGTATTCGTCACAGCAGGAAGCCTGATGGACGCGGATTTCACGAAGGAACGATCATGCACCGCATACCCATTATGTCTATTGTCATTGCATCCACTCTGCTGAGCGGATGCATTAATCCTCCTGAAGAACCGCCACTGCTTGCCGCGTTTGAAACCCGGGAATATCAGGCCCAGAAGGGCTTGGCGGTTATCCATGCCTCAAGTCTTTATGCTCGCGGCGGCACCGGTCAGGGCGTAGCCGTGGCTCTGATTGGCTCAGGCTTGAACAGCCATCTGCCGGAGTTTCAAGGAAGGCTCCTTGACCCCGGGTTCGATTACATCGAGAAACAAGCTGGCACCTCCGACCGAATCGGTCACGGGACACAAATGGCTGGCATTCTCGCGGCTAACAAGGACGATCAGGGCATGCATGGCGTGGCCTATAACGCCCAGTTGATCCCCTATCGCTTCGGCGACGACGACGAACCCTTTTTCTTCGATAGTGAAATCGCTCAATCCTGGCAAGCAGGTTTCGACAAGGGCGCACGCATCCTTAATAACTCGTGGGCCAATGCCATTCCGGCGACCGAGATCAATGAAGCACGTTATAACCAGGTGATGCCGGAATCGCTGATGACCGCTCGAAAACTGGTTCGGGACGGCGCGGTGTTTGTGTTTCCGACCGGCAATGAGCTGAAACGAGAACCGCTGGCCGAGCCAGGATTACCCGTTGCCCTGCCCGAACTGGAGAAAGGCTGGATCGCTGTGGTTGCAGTAAAGAACGACGGCAGCAGCATCAATGCAAAATCCAATTACTGTGGTGTCGCCGCAGCCTGGTGTATCGCTGTGCCGGGTGGTGACTCTGGCGCCGAGCAAGGCCTGCTGACCACAAGCAAAGATGGCAAATACGTCCAGACGGCCGGCACTTCGCCTGCTGCTGCACTGGTCAGTGGTGCACTGGCCGCCCTGCAAAGCCGATACCCCGAACTGAGCACACAGCAGGTACGCGAACGACTGCTGGCAACGGCAAACCGCACGGGTATCTATGCCAACAGTGAAGCGTACGGCAGAGGGTTGATGGACCTTGAGGCTGCGTCGCGCCTGTGATCAGCCTCACTTTCTGACTGAGGGCTGGCGGCACTCATCTCGCCGCGTTGTCGATGAAGCTTTTAAACCGGCAGCCTAGGGTACAAATACTGCCACTCGTAGCTGCTCATTTAACGCCTGCTCATGAAATGCCCGGCTCTTGCTCGCCCATACCGCATAAGCCGGGCTGATTTCGCCCGTGAACGCCGCCGCCAACTGACGCAAATCAGCGACGCTACGCACACGCGGGCAAAAGGGTTCGCTGTCACAGTTCTGGCTGGCGTCGCGGTAGGTGTCCAGCAACCGATCCCACAACCCGTCCCGCACTTGCCTGACCGACTTGAGCTGCACAGCCTGCACACCCAGTCGCTGTTTCAGACTCTGTTCGTCCAGCGCTTCGCTGGCCAGCAGCGCCTTGCCTACCATCAACACCTCGGCGCGGGATGCGGTGTCGACGTCTGCCTGAGTGGTCAGTGCCTGCGGCCAACCGTTGCGGTCCATGTTGGCGAGGACCAGCGAACTACCTGCATCGGCAGCGCCGCTAAAACGACAACCACCGACCCACAACAACAATATCGAGACCATACGTAGCCATTGCATACCTAATTCCCTTTAAGAGCCGACTCAGACGATTCGAAACGTCCTACAAAATCTGGCGCGCACCTTATGCAGATTCAGGGCGCCACGCCTGACAATCCCGTAGGAATATCGACTGCTTGGGGTAAAAGCTTAAAAAATAGTCGGAACGTGCGTAGGCAAAGGTCGATAGCGCCGGTAAACCCCCTACAAAACCTGTCCATTGACGTCTTATTGCGACGCCTCACCGCCGCCCTCTATAGTTTCCGACGCGGCTGAAAACGCTGTGTCGGCCCGCCGGCGAGCCTGCCAGACTTCCCACAGGACTGATCTCGATGAACGACCGCTATCGCCCACTCAAAACCAATTACAGCGAAACCCCCGTGCTGGTCATCGACACCCAAGCCAATCCTCACGAGATTCTCGACGCCGCCCAGCAACGCATCCGTGCCGCCAGCGATCTGCTCGAAACGCTCTATTGCCTATGCTTCAAACAGGCCGATGTGAAAGACATTCCAAATATTGTCAATGCACTTTACTTGTTGACTCAGGATGGCTGCCAACTTCTTGAAACCGCCAAACAACTCATCAAATGACGCCTCAAAAAACAACAACTAACACTTCAACAAGAACAGCAACAACTCATCACTTCACTATTTAAACAACACAAACTAGCGTGTCAGCTCTTATATCAAACAAGGGCAACACGAATGACTGTCTTAACTATTTTCTTCTGCGGCACCGGCTCAACCAAATTCGACACCACTCATGAAAATTACTGGGACGGCGAACTGGTGTCGACACTGGCCTCCCACCATCCTGGCCGGGAATTTGCCGAATGGATCGTGGTCGACGGCCCCGGCACCAGCAATCTGCAGGCCGACGAGCTATTCACTCGATCCAAAGACTACGGCCTCAGCGGCACGCTATTCGGCAAGGGCTGGGAAGAGAACGTCCAGCATGCCGTCAACATCATCAAAGGTCAGTGCGGCTGGCAGCGCGAGCAGCTGACCGAGGCGGAATACAATCGTCTGAAAGCGGCCGGCATTCCCATCGAAGACGTGAAAGTTGAAGGTTCCTGGTTCTGGCGCAAATACAACTATGGCGATCGCAGCGTGACCCAACAGGCGTTACAGGAACAGCTCATCAAAACCTTCCGCAAGGACGGTGTTATTCCAACTCAAGTAAACCTGGTGGGTTGGAGTCGCGGTGGTATTAGTTGCCACATGTTGGCCAATGCCATGCTCAATGACACTGCACTTAAAAATATTCCGGTGAATATCTTTGCGATCGATCCGGTGCCGGGCATTGGCAACTTCCAGGATGACAAAGTCAAACTGGGTGCCAACGTCAAGGAATATGTAGGTTTCTATGCCCGGGACGAACGCTCGAAAGGCTTCTGCTGCGTCATCCCGCAAACCTCCACCGGCACCAAAATCCACATTTACCCCATGGCCGGCCGTCACGCCACCTTAGTGGGCAATGCCTCCCACGATGGTGTCAGCGGCCCGAAAACCCTGGCCGAGCCAGGCCGGTTCGTCCGCCATTTTGCCGAAGTCTGCCTCCAGCGTTGGGGCGTGCGGCTGGACAAGGCGTTGAACCTGACCCCTATCGATCTGGGGAATCTTGGCAAAGCCATGGTCGACGCCGAAGCGAAGTACCGGCTGATGCACAACTACTCCTACACCTATTTCACCGAGCTGGACCAAGGCGAACGCTACGTTTCACTGGGCAGCAAAGGGGTCAACTTCTCGGCGGTGAAAGGCACGATCTATACCCCGGTAACCGGGCTGACCACTAATGTGCTGGATGTTGCGGCGTATCATCATACTTGTTGAAAAGGTTGGCTGATCGGTAGGAACGGCCTATCAAAGCTTCATCCCGTTCCTACAACAGAAGACTCCTTGTCGCCTATCGCTGCCTTGTAGCTCAAATCTATAGTCGTGACTGTCGCTGCCAAATCAGCGACTCGGGCTTGGTCACCCGAATGGATCATACTTACGCGTTCGCTGTATGCTGCCGGCACCTCAAGTGTCTGCACGCTTTATGGTGGCTGTGTTTGGGACGCCCTCGGGCGTGCCGGGTATGCGTGTGATCCTCACCGGTTGACCAACCTGAACACAGTCCGCCTCCCATCGCTTGGTCACGATGGTGGTGGCTTCATTTGATGCATTGAGGATAAACACAATGAATTCATGGAAACCGTTCACCGATCGTTACCGCCCACTCCAAACCAACCTCACCGACTCTCCGTCCCTGATCATCGACACAGAGGCCAACCCCCAGGACATCCTCGAAGCCGCCCTCCAGCGCATCCGAGCGTCCAGCGATCTCCTCAAAACCTTGCACTGCGTTTGCTTCAAACACGGCGACGTAGAAGACATCCCCCACATCACCCACGCACTCTTCCTGCTAACCCAGGATGGCTGCGATCTGCTACAGGTCGCCCAGCAACGCATGATGGGCTGGAAAGCTCCGGCTTAAACCCACTCTCAGGCAGGCATTGTTCCAGCAAGGGCTGCCTGCCTGATCAACGATCATCAACGCTGTATTCCCGCCTTCCAATGTGAGGAGCTGAATCTTGCAAACTATTATTGATTGCGTAGCATATGAGCCACTGTTCAACAATGGACTCACCTTCATGACAACCGAAACCATCGACCACAGCACCCTCACACGATTGCTTGAAAACGGTTCGGTAAGCAGCGCTCATATCGTCGCAAGACCAGGCGGCTGGTCGATTCAAATCCGACACGGAAGTAAAGAATGCTCGCTGACGGCACAACGTAGTCGTCAAGTGCGCCTATTCAAACGACTTGAAACACTGGTGACTTATCTGCGAGACATGGGCATCAACCACTTCGATGTGGACGCGTCGAACTATGATCCGTTTCAAATCAAAACTTATACGCGCCCTGATCGCTCCGAGGCAATGAAACAGGCCCATGAAGCTGCGGCATATGAAGAATGGTTCAAGGAACAGGTACAAAGCAGTATTGATGATTTGAGACCGAGCGTGAGCGACGAAGAGGCCCGCCGAATATTTGCCGCCAAGCGTGATGCTATACGTCAGCGAGCGCGCTGATGAGGGTAATCTGGCGCCCGACGGCGCTTGATGACCGAAACAAAATCATGGATCACATCAGTCAGGACAACCCAATCGCAGCTGTTGCCCTCGATGAGATGTTTGAATTGAAGGCAGAGCACGCTCGACAGCACCCGACTCTTTACAGAAAAGGCATCGTTCCTGGGACGCGCGAGATAGTCGCAACCTCAAACTACGTTATGGTCTATCTGATCAGAGACGATTTGGTGGAGATGCTGCGAGTGATGCATGCCAGACAGAAATGGCCGTGAAACGGCTCCGGCACTCTCCTCATGAGCAAATTAACCTTCAAGCAAAAACAAGCGCACTACGAAAAAGTCCGCCGTTCGAACTACTTGGCTAGCCTGCGCCTCGCCGGATTCGATACGTCTCCGGCAGACCTCGATATGCCGCTTTCTACACGAGAAAACGTGCTCGCCAAGTATTGGCAAGGCAAACCGACTCAACCTCCCCTCCCCAAGCCAAACGGACACCCCGCAATGAACCTCGCCCCCAACTTCCCCGACGACCACGCCATGCACCTGCTCATCCAGCTGCTGCACGAAGAACTCGGCCTGCCCGAACGCAAAACCATCAGCCTCAACACTTCGATCAACTTCGACCTGGGTTGTGACGGTGCGGATGCGCGGCAGTTGATGGAAGCGCTGGAGGAGCAGTTCGGGATCGACTTTGTGGACTACGAGGCGTATCGATATTTTCAGCCGGAAGGGTTTGATGTGTTTCTCAAGCGTCAGGCCAAGGGTCGTGGCGACAAAGTCCCGCTGACTATCGGAATGCTCTACAACGCGATCAAGCTGCACCGGTGGGATACTGAGAAGTTAGAAGGCATCTGCTCGAACGCGTAAGTGGCATTATTCTGGCTGTTTAACGCTTTTTCAGCTGGAATAATGGCAGTTGTATTTCTGATAGTCCGAATCGCGCCCACAAAAAAGCCGCCCTCAAAGGGCGGCTTTTTCATTCGCTGAATCCAGGCCTTACAACTTCGGCCCAGCAGCCTTGATCGCGTCACTCACGTCGAACTTCTTGAAGTTCTCAACAAACAACCCAGCCAGTGCTTTCGCGGCTTCATCGTAAGCAGCCTTGTCAGCCCAGGTGTTACGTGGGTTCAACAGGCCAGTCTCAACACCCGGTACGGCCAGTGGCACGTCGAGGTTGATGGTGTCCAGGTGCTCGGTCTCGGCACCGATCAGAGCGCCGCTCTGGATCGCTGCGATCACGCCACGAGTGGTCGGGATGTTGAAGCGTTTGCCGACGCCATAGCCACCGCCGGTCCAGCCGGTGTTGACCAGGTAGACCTTGGAGCCGAAGCCGCGGATGCGCTTGATCAGCAGTTCTGCGTATACGCCAGCCGGGCGCGGGAAGAACGGTGCGCCGAAGCAGGTGGAGAAGGTCGACTTGATGCCGCTGCCGGACCCCATTTCGGTCGAGCCCACCAGAGCGGTGTAGCCGGACAGGAAGTGGTAGGCCGCTTGTTCTTCGCTGAGGATCGAGACGGGCGGCAGGACGCCGGTCAGGTCGCAGGTCAGGAAGATCACAGCGTTTGGCTCGCCACCGAGGTTTTTCTCGGAACGCTTCTCGACGTGCTCCAGCGGGTAGGCGGCGCGGCTGTTCTGGGTCAGGCTGCTGTCGGCGTAGTCAGCCTTCTTGGCGTCATCCAGTACCACGTTTTCCAGGACTGCGCCGTGCTTGATGGCTTTCCAGATGACGGGTTCGTTCTTCTCGGACAGGTCGATGCACTTGGCATAGCAACCGCCTTCGATGTTGAACACCACGCCCTCGCCCCAGCCGTGTTCGTCGTCACCGATCAGGTAACGGCTTTCGTCAGCGGACAGGGTGGTCTTGCCGGTACCGGACAAACCGAAGAACAGGGTCACGTCGCCCGCTTCGCCGATGTTGGCAGCGCAGTGCATCGGCAGCACATCGGCGGCCGGCAGCAGGAAGTTCTGCACCGAGAACATGGCTTTTTTCATTTCACCGGCGTAGCGCATACCGGCGATCAGCACTTTTTTCTGGGCGAAGTTGAGAATCACGCAACCGTCGGAGTTGGTGCCGTCACGCTCTGGCACGCACTCGAAATTGGCAACGTTGAGCACTTGCCACTCTTCACGGCCAGCCGGGTTGTACTGGGCCGGATTGATGAACAGGCAACGACCGAACAGGTTCTGCCAGGCAGTCTGGGTGGTCATCTTCACGGCCAGGTAGTGCTCTTCGGCAGCCCCTACGTGCACGTGGGAAACGAAATGCTCTTGCGCGTTGTTGAAGGCCTCGACGCGAGCCCACAGGGCATCGAACTTGTCGGCCGGGAACTTGCGGTTGATCGGGCCCCAGGCGATGGCGTCCTGGGTGGTTGGCTCTTCAACGATGAAACGATCGACTGGCGAACGGCCGGTACGGTGACCGGTGCGAACTACCAGCGCGCCGGTATCGGCAAGCTCGCCTTCACCGCGCTTCAGGGCTTCTTTAACCAGATCATCAACACTCAGATCGGTGTACACGGCGTTATTAGCTTGCGTCATGAGGTTCCCCGTCGGCCAGTGGCCGAGTGCTCCAAACGTTTTGTAGTAGAAAGTCGTGCACTACTACCGCGAAAAAAGTGGGCCGGATTATGCCAGAAAAGCCCAAAAAGTGTAGGGCCCTCCCGTCAGAACGGCGTTATTCCGGCGTTACGCAGTGAATTTACCTGCGCTGAAGCGTTTTAGTGACGGGTATCTGACGGCGTATCGACCCCTGCTCCGGCGAACAATTGGCCGATATCGGCCGCGTCGAACAGATAACGTTCGTTGCAGAACTGACAGTCGATCTCGATGCGACCACCGTGTTCGACGACCAGTTTCTGAGCATCTTCCAGACCCAGACTGACCAGCGCATTGCCCGAGCGTTCCCGGGAGCAGCTGCAACGGAAACGCAGTTTCTGCACATCGAACAGGCGCACTTGCTCTTCATGGAAGAGGCGATGAAGCACGGTTTCGTTGTCCAGGCTCAGCAATTCATCGGCGGTGAGGGTGTTGGCCAGGGCGGTGATGTGCTGCCAGCTGGCGGCGCGTTCTTCATCGTCTTTCAGACGGTCGGCAGGCAGTTGCTGCAGCAACAGACCACGGGCACGACGGCCATCGGCATAAAGCCAGAAGCGGGTATTGGTTTGTTGGGACATGACGAAGTAGTTGGTGAAGCAATCGGCCAGGGTCTCGCCGTCGAGATCGACGATGCCTTGGTAGCGCTGGCCCTGAGTGGGGTCGACAGTCAGCGCCAATACGCCATTGGGCATCAGGTCGGCGAGGGTCGCGTCAGGGGCAATCCGGTCGGCTTCGTAACGAGCCAGGCCACGAATTTCCCGTTCACTGGAGCATTCGATCATCAGCAACGGCACCGGGCCTTCGGAACGGGCCTGCAGAATCAGCAAGCCATCGAACTTCAAGGTGCCAACCAGCAACGCGGCCGCCGCCATCAACTCGCCCAGCAATTGCGCGACCGGCTCCGGATAAGCATGTTTGGCAAGGACTTCGGCATAGCTACGCTCCAACCCAACCAGCTCGCCGCGGGTGTCGCTGTCATCGAAGATGAAGCGTTGGGTGTAGTCGTTATCCGATAGATGGGTCATAGGTCTGGGTATCTGAAAGGGTGACAAAAAAAGAAAATCGCGTCATTTCCGCTTTTTTGAGCGGGCAAAGTTCAGCCATAAAGGCATTTTATGAACAATCCGGGGTTGTTCCAAGCAAGGTCAAACCTCGGTTTTCGACGAACGGCATTTTCATTAGGCCGCTGTTGAGTACACCCATATGGCTGCACAGGTGCGCGATTGCAAGTCTGCCCCCGACGACGGTTCTTATTCGTCGTTGCTGTTTCCGCGAAACTTGAACAGGTCTCGGCGTTGTTTCTTGCTCGGCTTACCGTCGGTGCTTACGCCCAACGCCCCGGCTTTGCGCATGGCTGCCGCCGCTTCGCGCTTGGCGATGCTGGCTTCGGTTTCGGCATACAGCGCCTGAGCCTCCGGCGCGCCACGGCGCACGTTCGACAGTGCCTTGATCACTACCGTGCGCTCCTCGAAGCCGGTGCGAATCTGAAGTTCATCGCCGACCCTCGGCTCCTTGCCCGGCTTGCAGCGTTCGCCCCGGCAATGCACCTTGCCACTCTCAATCGCAGCCTTGGCCAGGGTCCGTGTTTTATAGAAACGCGCGGCCCATAACCATTTATCGAGACGGATCTTGTCGTCCTCTTCGCTTTTTTGTGCCATTGGATGACCTCATTCTGAAATATCGATGAACTGTACTACCGTTTCTGTCGTGCCATGAATCACCACGCTGTGGATTAGAATGCAGGCATTCCCCCGCACAGTGAGGGATGGAAATTCGGGCAGTAGATATCTGTCGCCTTTTACCCATTATTCTGCGTGAATACCGCGAATTCGGCCGCACGCGGTCTGAGCGGTTTTTGCCGGTTGAGCACTTTTGAAGACATTTGACCATTTGACCGTTATCGGTCTGCGCGAGTGGGTGGCGCTCCCGGATCTGGGAGTCGCGGGCCTTCGGGCAAAAATCGACACCGGCGCCAGCACCTCCAGCCTGCACGCCACCGACATTGAGCCATTCGAGCGCGACGGCGAGCAATGGGTACGCTTCACTGCGCACCTGGGCACGGTCGTGCAACTGCGGCACCGGCGTTGCGAGGCCCCGCTGGTAACGAGAAAAACCATTAAAAGCTCCAACGGCCATGCGCAGATGCGCTACGTGGTAAGCACCACTCTGGCCCTCGGTGATCGGGTCTGGCGGGTCGAGTTCACCCTCGCCTGCCGCAAATCCATGCGTTATCGCCTGTTACTCGGTTCCAAAGCCCTGATCGACGGCCAGTTGGTGGTCAATCCGGGCATTAAGTATGTACAAGACAAGCCGGTGTTCCCGGTATCTACCTTCTCCACAGGTGTTGCATGAAGATCGCTGTGCTGTCGCGGAACCCGCGTCTGTATTCCACCCGTCGCCTGGTCGAAGCCGGTATGGAGCGTGGCCATGAAATGGTGGTGATCGACACCCTGCGCGCCTACATGAACATTGCCAGCCACAAGCCGCAGATCCACTACCGTGGCAAACCGCTGGAAGGTTTCGATGCAGTGATCCCGCGGATCGGTGCATCAGTGACGTTTTACGGCTGCGCGGTGCTGCGTCAGTTCGAAATGATGGGTGTGTTTCCGCTTAACGAATCGGTCGCCATTGCCCGTTCGCGAGACAAACTGCGGTCGCTGCAATTGCTCTCGCGCCGGGGTATCGGTTTGCCGGTCACCGGTTTTGCCCACTCTCCGGACGACATTCCCGACTTGATCGAGATGGTCAACGGGGCGCCGCTGGTGATCAAGGTGCTGGAGGGCACCCAGGGCATCGGTGTGGTGCTGTGTGAAACAGCCACGGCCGCAGAATCGGTGATCGAGGCCTTCATGGGCCTGAAGCAAAACATCATGGTTCAGGAATACATCAAGGAAGCCGGCGGCGCGGACATTCGTTGTTTCGTGGTCGGCGACAAGGTGATCGCGGCGATGAAACGCCAGGCCAAGCCGGGGGAATTTCGCTCCAACCTGCATCGCGGCGGCAGTGCGAGCCTGATCAAGATCACACCGGAAGAACGCATGACGGCGTTGCGAGCGGCGAAAGTCATGGGGTTGGCGGTCGCGGGGGTAGATATCCTGCGCTCCAATCATGGCCCGCTGGTGATGGAAGTGAATTCGTCGCCGGGGCTGGAAGGAATCGAGATCACCACCGGAAAGAACGTGGCGGGGATCATCATCGAGCATCTGGAGAAGAATGGCGGGCCGAATATGACGCGGACCAAGGGCAAAGGCTGAAGCTGACTCGGTGATCGTTCCCACGCAGAGTGTGGGAACGATCGGGTTAGACGGCATCCCGTGGCAGCATCAACCCAAGCGGCAACCGCACCCGCGCTTCCAGTCCGCCACCGGAGCGGTTGCGCAACTCGACATTCCCGCCGTGCATCGAAGCGATCCGTTTCACGATTGCCAACCCCAAGCCGGTCCCTTTACCGCCCCGGGCCCGATCGCCACGGGTGAACGGGTTGAAGATCGCCTCCAGCTCCGACGGGTCGATGCCCGCGCCACGGTCCATGACGCTCAACACCACATACGGCGCGCTGGAATCACCGGACACATAAGCCGCCACTTCAACGCCGCTGCCGGCGTGGTGCAAGGCATTGCCGATGAGGTTGTTCAGCAGCCGTTTCATCGACACCCGCCGCAACGGGAACGGCTGAATCGGTTCCAGGCGCAAGCGCACTTTCTCTTCGTTCTGGTTATACGGCGCGGCAACTTCGCGAACCAGCTCGCTCAGGTCCACTTCTTCCACCGATTCATCACGTCCGTCACGAATGAAGGCCAGGAACTGGTCCAGAATCGCGTCCATGTCTTCGATGTCGCGGATCATGTCGTCTGTCAGGTCACTGTGGGCGCCCATCAGTTCCAGGGACAACCGCAAACGGGTCAGGGGCGTGCGCAGGTCGTGGGACACCCCCGCCAGCATCAGTTCTCGCTCGCGACCGGCCTGTTCGACGTCTTCAGCCATTTGGTTGAAAGCGCGATAAACCTCGGTCATTTCGCTCGGTGTATCGCTGATCGGCAGGCGCACGCTGCGGCCCTGACCCAGTTGCCTTGCCGCATAGACCAGGCGTTTCAACGGCTGATTGAGTTGGCTGACGAAAATCCACGCCGAGGCGGTGGACAGCAGACCGATGGCGAGGAACCAACCGAGCACATTCCAGATTTTCTGGCCGCGCAATGGGTGCGGATACAACGGTACTTTCAGCCAGCCATCACCCAGGCTAGGCGCTCGAACCCACAGCGCTGGCGGTGAGTGCATGCGTAATCGCACCTCAGTGTCGGCGCCCAGTTCGTCCTGCATCTGACGCTGGTAGATCTCGCTGTAAGGCCAGTGCTGCTCGCCTTCTGGCACACCGGCACCCACCACCCGGATCAGGGTCGCGGCATCGGCGATTTTGGTGCGGTTTTCTTCGTCGGCTGCCCAATAGGCACGCAGCGTCAGGGCGACGCCGTGGCTGTATTGGCGATCCACCAGCACATCTTCGTTCATCAACAGATAAACCAGGGTCAGCGCCTTGGAGAACAGAACGACGATCAGCACCAGCCACAGGGTGCGGGAGAAGAAGCTCTGGGGGAACCAAACAGGGGTTTTCATGAGTAACCGCTACACACTTGCAGGAGCGAGCATGCTCGCATATTGCGGATCACGGGTCTGCGGGGAAGGTCATCTGATCCCTTGCCCGCAAGACCCGCTCCTACAAATCACCGATCACTTCGTGGCGGCGCCATCCGGAACGAACACGTAACCCACGCCCCAGACGGTCTGGATGTAGCGTGGCTTGGATGGATCGGGCTCGATCATCCGGCGCAGACGGGAGATCTGCACATCAATGGAACGCTCGAGGGCATCCCATTCGCGGCCACGGGCCAGGTTCATCAGCTTGTCGCGGGTCAGTGGTTGACGCGCGTTCATGACCAACGCCTTGAGCACCGCAAACTCACCGGTGGTGAGCATGTGCACTTCGTCGCCGCGCTTGAGTTCGCGGGTGGCCAGGGACAGTTCGTAGTCACCGAAGGTCACGCTTTCGTCTTCGCTGCCCGGGGCTCCCGGCACCGGCGCCGCCTGACGACGCAAAACCGCTTTGACCCGAGCCATCAGCTCGTCCGGGTTGAACGGCTTGGCCAGGTAGTCGTCGGCACCCAGTTCCAGGCCCTTGATGCGGCTCAGCTCATCGCCCTTGGCGGTCAGCATGATGATCGGAATCTGGTTGTTCGCCGTGCGCAGGCGGCGGCAAGCGGTCAGGCCGTCTTCGCCGGGCAGCATCAGGTCGAGGACCACCAGGTTGAACACTTCACGCGCCAGCAGGCGGTCCATTTGTTCCGTGTTCGGGACGGCGCGGGCACGGTAGCCCTTGCTGACGAAAAAACGCTCCAGCAGGCTGCTCAGCCCGGGATCGTCGTCAACAATAAGAATTTTTTCGCCTTCAGCAATGTTTGCAGTGCTGCTCATTGGATGCTCCTTTGATCTCGGCGCGCATTATGGCGTAGCTGCCGTTATACGCACCGTGTGCATTGTTAGCAGATTTTTCCTTCATCGCCAGAAATCCGGGCATTGTGCCTACAACCCGCGATGCCCCCCAATGGGCAGAACGCTGGTTATAATGCGCGGCCTTTTGTGTCAGGCAACGTCTGATCGTTACTGTAAGCAGCCGCTTTTTTTTTCATGGCCCTGGCAGTAATTGTCCGATTTCACGGGTCAACGGGAAGCCTGTTGGCCAGGTAGCGGCGCACGCCAGGCCGCTCAACCAGACTCGCCGAGCCGTTATCTCTGCGCCTGCGAGCCTGCTTTCACAATTTGTCAGGTGGTTTTATGGACAGCATCAACAGCCGCATCGCCGAGGAACTCGGTGTACGCCCACAACAGGTCGAAGCGGCCGTCGCGCTACTCGATGAAGGCTCTACCGTTCCCTTCATCGCCCGCTACCGGAAAGAAGTGACCGGCAGCCTCGATGACACCCAGTTGCGTCATCTGGAAGAGCGTCTGCGCTACCTGCGAGAACTCGACGAACGGCGGATCAGCATCCTTGCCAGCATTCAAGAGCAGGGCAAACTGACCCCGCAACTCGAGCGCGACATCAAACTCGCCGACACCAAGACCCGCCTCGAAGACTTGTACCTGCCGTACAAGCAAAAGCGCCGCACCAAGGGCCAGATCGCCCTGGAAGCCGGCCTCGGCGAGCTGGCCGACGGTCTGTTCAACGACCCGACCCTGAACCCTGAAACCGAAGCCGCGCGCTTCATCGACGCCGAAAAAGGCGTGGCCGATGTCAAAGCCGCCCTTGAAGGCGCCAAGTACATCCTGATGGAGCGCTTCGCCGAAGACGCCGGTCTGCTCGACAAGCTGCGTAATTACCTCAAGCAGGAAGCCACCCTCAGTGCCCGCGTAATTGCCGGCAAGGAAGAAGAAGGCGCCAAGTTCCGCGACTACTTCGAACACGACGAACCGCTGAAAAGCATGCCATCGCACCGCGCGCTGGCGATTTTCCGTGGCCGCAACGAAGGCATTCTCAGCAGCGCATTGAAAGTCGGCGATGAACTGCCGGGCACTATGCACCCGTGCGAAGGCATGATCGGCCAGCAATTTGGCATCCAGAACCAGAACCGTGCCGCCGACAAATGGCTGGGCGAAGTGGTGCGCTGGACCTGGAAGGTCAAGCTCTATACCCATCTGGAAACCGACCTGCTGGGCGAGCTGCGCGATAGCGCGGAAACCGAAGCGATCAACGTGTTCGCGCACAACCTGCACGATTTGCTGCTGTCGGCCCCGGCCGGCCCGCGCGCCACCCTGGGCCTCGACCCGGGCCTGCGCACCGGTTGCAAGGTCGCCGTGGTCGATGCCACCGGCAAGCTGCTGGATCACGCCACGGTTTACCCGCACGTGCCGCACAACAAGTGGGACCAGACCCTGGCGATTCTGGCGGCCCTGTGCGCCAAGCATTCGGTGGACCTGATCGCCATCGGCAACGGCACCGCCAGCCGTGAAACCGACAAGCTCGCCGCTGAATTGATCAAAAAATATCCAGCCATGAAGATGACCAAAGTCATGGTCTCCGAGGCGGGCGCATCGGTGTACTCGGCATCGGAACTGGCCTCCAAGGAATTCCCGGACCTCGACGTATCGATCCGTGGCGCAGTGTCGATCGCCCGTCGCCTGCAGGATCCGCTGGCCGAGCTGGTGAAGATCGATCCGAAATCCATCGGTGTCGGTCAGTACCAGCACGACGTGTCGCAACTGAAACTGGCGCGAGGCCTGGATGCCGTTGTGGAAGACTGCGTGAACGCCGTGGGCGTCGACGTCAACACCGCCTCCGTGGCGCTGCTGGCCCGTATCTCCGGCCTAAACGCGACCCTGGCGCAGAACATCGTCAGCCACCGCGACGAGCACGGCGCATTCAAAACCCGTGCAGCGTTGAAGAAAGTCGCGCGCCTGGGTGAAAAAACCTTTGAACAGGCCGCAGGCTTCCTGCGTGTAATGAACGGCGACAACCCGCTGGATTCGTCCGCGGTTCACCCGGAAGCCTATCCGCTGGTGCAGCGCATTGCCGCTGAAACCGACCGTGACATTCGTTCGCTGATCGGCGACGCAAGCTTCCTCAAACGTCTCGATCCGAAGAAATACACCGATGAAACGTTCGGTCTGCCAACGGTCACCGACATCCTGCAAGAACTGGAAAAACCCGGTCGCGACCCACGTCCCGAGTTCAAGACCGCCGAGTTCCAGGAAGGCGTCGAAGACCTCAAGGACCTGCAACTGGGGATGATCCTCGAAGGCGTGGTCACCAACGTGACCAACTTCGGCGCCTTCGTCGACATCGGCGTGCATCAGGACGGTCTGGTGCATATCTCCGCGCTGTCGGAGAAGTTCATCAAGGATCCACGCGAAGCGGTGAAGGCCGGTGATGTGGTCAAGGTGAAGGTCATGGAAGTCGACATCCCGCGCAAACGCGTTGGCCTGTCGATGCGCATGAGTGACACCCCGGGCGAGAAAATCGACGGTGCCCGTGGCGCGCGTCCGGGTTCGGCACCACGCCAGTCCCAGAACACCGCACCGCGCAAGGAAACCACGGCAGCAGCCCCGGCCAACAACGCCATGGCCTCGCTGTTCGCGAACGCCAAACAGTTGAAAAAACGCTGATGGAGATCCCGGCCGGCTTGACCGAAAGCGCGTTTTTCAAGCTGCTGGGGTGTCGCTTGCACAGTCTGGAAACCGGGGTGGCGCAAGTCGCCCTGGGGCTTGCGCCGGAACTGCGCAATCGCGGCGGCAAACTGCACGGCGGCGCTTTGTTCAGTCTGGTTGATATTGCCATGGGGCTGGCCTGTTCCAGCACCCACGGCTTTGACCAGCAGAGCGCGACCATCGAGTGCAAAATCAACTACATCCGCGCCGTCGCCGACGGCGAGGTGATGTGCACGGCGCGGGTGATCCACCCGGGCCGGCGCACGCTGGTGGTTGAGGCCGACGTGATGCAAGGCGACAAACTGGTCGCAAAAGCACAAGGCACGTTCGCTGTCCTGTAGATGAATGCCATCAATTTGAGTTAATTTCGGCGCAATGCAACCTGTGGAACCCTGTGGCGAGGGGGCTTGCCCCCGTTTGAGAGCGTAGCACTCACAAGATTTTGGAAACTCAGAGATTTTGGGGCCGCTTCGCAGCCCAACGGGGGCAAGCCCCCTCGCCACAGGTCACTCCCACAGGGATTGTGCAATTCCTGACTGACCGGCATTAGGCCTGTGCGGCTCGAAAAAACCAGGCGAAAACGCCAGTTTCAACTTCACCCTTGTAGACCGTCTTGCCCACCCCCATATTGGGGCGACTGACGCGTGAAGGAATCCAACTTGAGCGAACTTCTCAACCGCCGCCTGGCTCTGCTCGGCGAGCGCGCAAACCTCTCTCTGCTCGAACAGTGCCTTCACGGCATCGAACGTGAATGCCTGCGCGTGACAGGCGAAGGGCGCCTGGCGCAAACGCCACACCCCAAAGCATTGGGTTCCGCGCTGACCAATGAACAAATCACCACCGACTATTCCGAGTCGCTGCTGGAGTTCATCACGCCCGCCCTGCCAGACCCGGCGGACACCCTGGCGAGCCTCGACAAGATTCATCGGTTTGCCTACAGCAAGCTCGGCAACGAGTACCTGTGGAGCCCTTCGATGCCGTGCCCGTTGCCGGCCGAAGAAGACATCCCGATCGCTTATTACGGCACCTCCAACATCGGTCAGCTCAAATACGTCTATCGCAAGGGCCTGGCCCTGCGTTACGGCAAGACCATGCAGTGCATCGCCGGGATCCACTACAACTTTTCCCTGCCGGAAAAGCTCTGGCCCCTGCTCAAAGAGGCTGAAGGCTTTGATGGCACCGACCGCGATTATCAGTCGTCGGCCTACATCGCGCTGATCCGCAACTTCCGCCGATACAGCTGGCTGCTGATGTACCTGTTCGGTGCCTCGCCGGCGCTGGACGCCGGTTTCCTGCGCGGTCGTTCGCATCAGCTGGAACAGCTGGATCCAGACACGTTGTACCTGCCCTACGCCACGAGCCTGCGCATGAGCGATCTGGGTTACCAGAGTAACGCCCAGGCCGGTTTGACACCGTGCTACAACGATCTGACCAGCTACACCGACAGCCTGCGCAAAGCCGTGGCCACGCCGTATCCGCCGTATGTCGAGATCGGAACACACCAGCACGGTGAGTGGGTTCAGCTCAACACCAACATCCTGCAGATCGAAAACGAGTACTACTCCAACATCCGCCCCAAACGCGTGACCTACACCGGCGAACGGCCAATCCAGGCGCTGATGGCCCGTGGCATTCAGTACGTCGAAGTGCGCTGCCTGGACATCAACCCGTTCCTGCCGATGGGCATCGACCTCACCGAGTCGCGGTTCCTTGATGCGTTCCTGCTGTACTGCGCGCTGAACGACAGCCCGCTGCTGACCAGCACCAGCTGCGGGAACGCGACCTCGAACTTCCTCAGCGTGGTCAAGGAAGGGCGTCGTCCGGGCCTGCAATTGCAACGGGACGGGCGTCCGGTAGACCTCAAGGAATGGGCCGGCGAGTTGCTGGAGAAGATTGCGCCACTCGCGGCGTTGCTGGATCAAAGCCATGGCGGCGATGCCCACCGCAAGGCACTGGACGCGCAACTGGCCAAGGTCAAGGACGCGTCCCTGACGCCATCGGCGCAAGTGTTGGCGGCGATGGCCGAGCACAAGGAAAGCTTTGCCCGGTTCTCCTTGCGTCAAAGTCAGGTGCATGCAGAGTTCTTCCGCAGCGAGCCACTTCCAAGCGAAGAACAGGCTAGATTTGAAGAACTGGCGCGCTCGTCCCTGGCTCAGCAGGTGGAGCTGGAACAGAACGAAGTCGGCGATTTCGATGTGTTTGTCGGGTCGTATCAGGCGAGCATTCTGGCGATCAGTAACTAAACTCTGAAGGTCCTTCGGACCTTTTCGCGGGCAAGCCTCGCTCCTACATCTATGGTTACCCCCTTTTCTGCAATACTGTTTTTGATGCGTGTTTGGCTTGCTTTCATCTATCCGGCGT
>NZ_MUNM01000074.1 GCF_002286815.1 Pseudomonas sp. PICF141 | reverse complement strand
TGATCGAGGGTGACGTCACCGTTGGCGGCGACGCTGACCGTGAACACCAGCAGATTGGTGGTGGCGGTGCGGCCTTCGACCACGGTGCCATTGAGCGACAGGTTGACTGCCTCGCCGGTGGCCGTGTCGGTCAGTCCCGAAGGGCCGGCCGTGACGCCCAGCGCATAGGTCAGCGTACCCGCGCCATCAGCGCCGAACGCCGAGCTGAAGTTGGCGGTAAAGCTCTGGGTGGCGTCGGTCGCCAGTACCGTTTCGTCTACCGTCAGCGCCGGTTCGGTGCCGGCGGCGCTGATGCTCGGGCCGTCGTCCTCGAAGATCATCCTGGAGCCAATTTCGGCGATCGTGCTAGAGGCTTGGCTCAGCGTGAAGCCGCCGATATCAAAATCGGCGTGGTCATTGCCCCTGGCGTCGACGGCCGCGCCGTTCTCGATGAGTACGCGGTTGTGGTCCGACGTTGTGGTGTATCCAATCTGGTAACCGGCCAGCACGCCGGTGATGGTTGCAACCCCACCGGAAAAGCTGATGTTAATGTTCGGATCATCCACCGAACCGTCTGAATTCTCGATCACCTGCCCGGTGCTGATGTTGGTGACGAGCACATTGGTGATGGCAACCGGCGTGTCATTTGCGTAGCCGTTGACGAAATTCACGCCAGGTTCAGCAGCAGTGTTGAATGCGCTGATTTTTACCACGGCACTCTTGCCGCCTTGCAACTGCACGACGTCGAAATTGGCCGAGGTCGTATTGTAGACGCTGGTAAAGTCGATGTTGGACTCAACATCCGCTTCGGTCTGACTCAGATTGGGAACAGTCACATCCTGCCTGGCACCGGTGACGAACGAAAAGCGGATGCCTTCCTGTTCCGTAATCATCTGGTTGTTGGTGCCGATGGTGGTCGGGCCACCCCCCTGGCTGGTATTGATGGTGTCGCCAGTGTTGATATTGGCACCGCTTGACTGGTCTGCGGGGTCTTTCCCGGTGGCGATGATGGTGGGATCCGTGATCCGCACGACACCATCTACCGTTTCAGTTGCCGGGTTCAATTTCGTGAACATCAGGAACAGGTTCTGACCGGAAGGCGCATTGCTCAGACTGAATTCCAGGTCCTGAGTGGCTCCGATGAACACCTTATCCAGCAGATTGAGCGAGTCATCGGGATTCGTCGCATCTGGATGCTTGAGCGGTTGATATTCCACGGTCCAGATCTTGCCGCCGGTGACCGGCGATCCGGTTTCTTCGATGTAGGCCGCGAATACGATGGCGCCACTTGGGCCCCCGGCTCGGCCCAAAAGAATGTTGTTGTCCGTATCGGTATAGAGAAGGATGCTGGTGCCATCGAGGGTATCCAGTCCACTGTCCAGACCATCGAGTGGTGCGCCAGCGCTGTCGACGAAGCTGATGTCGGTAATGCTGGCTCCACCGGTGATGGTGAATGCATTGCTGCCCGTATCACCCACGGCGCCGGTATAGCCACTCAACGCTGCACCCGTTGCAGTACCGGCACCCAGTGCGGTCAAACGGGTAGAAAAGGTCGAGGGCAGGGAGGCCACCAGAATGTCGTTGTCGTCAGCGTCTCCTGCAGGGGTTGGCGTGGCGGTGGCGTTCTGTAGCCCGACCGTTTCGTCTAGCGCAACGTCCTCGCCTGTGATTGCAATAGCCATGATTTTTCTCCCGAGCAATTGCGGTCATTGAGGTCTGACCATTGACCTCTACAACTATGACCAAGCACCGGATAATGCGCATCGGCCGATACTCCCAAGCGGGATGGGAGTTTCGGCCTAGTCGCCTTCGTCGATGGTTTGTCGCAGGGTGCCCAGGTTGATGCGAGCGTGCGGATGTCCTGTTGGCATTGCAAAAATGCGAGGGTGGCGGGTGCCACCCTCGCATCCTTTCATGCGGTTCTCAGGCGCTGCCAAGCACAATGTCGCTAGTCAGAAGATCAACCCCGACCAAGGTGATGGTCGTGACTTGTCCGCCCGTTTCGGTGACCGACACGATGCTGTCTGCGCCGCCGTTGTCGATCTGAACAACCGCGTTCTGGTCGCCGTTGAGCACCAGCGTGTCTCGCAGGTCTACGCCCGCATCGAAGCCGGTGACCTGGTACTGGTTCTCGGTGAATGACAAATCGACGTTGAAGGCATCCTGCTCACCGCCCGTGCCCACCAGCGTGTAATCGAAGGTGCCGGTCAAGTCGTTGGCGAACAGGTTAGCGTCGAACGTACTCGTCGCCGAGTCCCCATCTCTGTCCGTCACCGTCGCGTTGAATGTCAGCTGGACATCGCTGGCCAGGCTCTCGGTCTGCTGAATGAACTCGATCACCGGGATCTTGATCGTGCCCAGGCCCATCGTGAGCTGAACAGCGTCGATCAGCGTCGCATCCGCCTTCTCGATGACGAAGGACGTCTGTCCTCCGGCCTCCGGGGTCAGATCAGCGGCAAGCACCTTCGTCGGCGCACCCGATGTGGTGCCGTCCGCGTAGTAGATCGTGTAATACAGCTCTTCCGTTGCCGGGTTGTACCCTTGCACCGAGTTGTCGATGAACACTTTCATGCTCGACAACAAAGACTCGGGGTTGATGACGAAACTCTCGTCACCGGCGTTGATGCCTGCTGTTGTGTTTCCATCCAGGTTGTTATTGGCGATCCCGATGCCGGAGGTACTGACGTTCATGTTCGCGGCGCCGATGAACGCAAACCCGCCACCTTCTATCTGTGCTTCGGTGAGGTCGGGTGCTCCCAGCCCGATGGCGGAAAATATATCGCTTGAGGACGTGGTCGCGTTAACACCAAAAAAGACAATCTCCTCGGAGGGCGAAGGAATAGTTGGTGGATCCTGCTCCGGAATCAACAAGGTGCGCACGGGATCCGGGCCGCCGGCACCGAGGGCGCCATCGGCACTGCTGAGCACGACCGTCGAACTGAAGCCTTGCACCAGATCCAGTACATAGCTGCCATCGGCCAAGGCACTCAGCGTGTAGTCGAGGGTGGTATCCGCCGTGGCGGCATTGTTGTCGAAATCGCCGGTCAAGGTTCCATCGAACTGGTACGCGCCGTTGCCATCCGGTGAGGGCGACAGCTCGGTGAGTGTGGCGGTCCCGGTCGTGGTCGTGTTGTCTGGCCTGACGAGGGTGAACGAGCTATTCACCGAAATATCCAGACCGTTCGCATTCAACCCGTCGGCGCCGGCCGAATGACTCCAGTAGCCGGTTTGTGGCAGGACGCTGCCGGTGCCGATGAGGTTGCCAAAAGCGAGTGCTGGGCCGTCATCTTCGAAAAGCATCTTGGAGCCGATTTCGGCGGTCGAAACAGCGGTTTGGAGCAGCGTGAAACCACCGATATCAAAATCGGCGTGGTTATTGCCCCTGGCGTCGAGGGCCGCGCCGTTCTCGACGAGCACGCGGTTGTGATCCGACGCTGTGGTGTATTCAATCTGGTAGCCGGCCAAAACGCCGGTGACGGTCGCAACCCCACCGGAAAAGGTGATGCCAATGGCCGGATCATTCACCGATCCGTTTGAATTCTCGATCACCACCCCGGCGCTGTTGAAGACGCGAACATTG
>NZ_MUNM01000073.1 GCF_002286815.1 Pseudomonas sp. PICF141 | reverse complement strand
CCACAGCCCGCTCCCACAGGGGGTTTACGTTGTTCTGTCGGGCATGGCTTGCCCGCAAAGCTTTTTTGTTCGAAACTCCGCACCTCGCCCCCGCGGCGACCCTGGATCAGCAGACAGGGCAACACTGAGCTGGCAACCCTGAACCCAACTTTCAGAGGAGCCGGCCCCATGCCTGCGACCCGTACCTGGTTAAAAAATCCCCTCGCCATTTTCACGGCCAACGCGCTCGATGCCCGTGGCGGTCTGGTTGTGCAAGACGGTTTGATCATCGAAGTGCTCAGCGCCGGCCAGCAACCGTCCGCGCCCTGTGACCACGTTTTCGACGCCCGCGAACACGTGATCCTGCCGGGGCTGATCAACACCCATCACCACTTCTATCAAACCCTGACCCGTGCCTGGGCGCCGGTGGTCAATCAACCGTTGTTCCCGTGGTTGAAAACCCTCTATCCGGTCTGGGCTCGTCTGACCCCTGAAAAACTTGCCCTCGCCACCAAAGTCGCGTTGGCCGAATTGGCGCTGTCCGGTTGCACCACCGCGGCTGATCACCATTACCTGTTTCCTGACGGCCTGGAATACGCGATCGATGTACAGGTCGAGAGTGTTCGCGAACTGGGCATGCGCGCCATGCTCACTCGCGGTTCCATGAGCCTTGGCGAAAAAGACGGCGGCCTGCCACCGCAGCAGACCGTCCAGGAAGGTGAAGTGATCCTCGCCGACAGCCAGCGCTTGATTGCCGCCTACCACGAACGCGGCGATGGGGCACAGATTCAAATCGCATTGGCCCCCTGCTCACCGTTTTCCGTAACCCCGCACATCATGTCCGCCAGCGCTGAACTGGCGACCAAACTCGACGTGCGCCTGCACACGCACCTGGCAGAAACCCTCGATGAAGAAGACTTCTGCCTGCAACGCTTTGGCCTGCGCACTGTGGATTACCTGGACAGCGTCGGCTGGCTCGGCCCACGCACCTGGCTGGCTCACGGCATTCATTTCAACCCCGACGAAATCGCCCGTCTTGGCGCGGCCGGCACGGGCATTTGCCATTGCCCGAGTTCGAACATGCGCCTGGCTTCCGGCATTTGCCCGACGCTGGACCTGACCGCTGCGGGTGCGCTGCTGGGTCTGGGCGTGGACGGTTCGGCGTCCAACGATGCGTCGAACATGATCCTCGAAACCCGTCAGGCGTTGTACCTCCAGCGGCTGCGTTATGGCGCGGAAAAGATTACGCCGGAGTTGGTTCTGGGCTGGGCGACCAAGGGCTCGGCGAATTTGCTCGGGCGCACCGATATCGGTGAACTGGCGGTGGGCAAGCAAGCGGATCTGGCGCTGTTCAAACTGGATGAACTGCGCTTCTCCGGCAGCCATGATCCAGTGTCCGCGCTGCTGCTGTGCGGCGCCGATCGGGCGGACCGGGTGATGGTCGGCGGGAAGTGGCGGGTAATCGACGGGCAGGTTGAGGGGCTGGACCTCAAAGGATTGATTGCCGATCACAGCCAGGCGGCTCGGCAGTTGATCGCCGGTACCTGACACAACACTAAACAACTGTAGGAGCGAGCCTGCTCGCGATGAGGCCATGTCATTCAATATTGAGGTTGAATGTTAGTCCGCTATCGCGAGCTGGCTCACTTGTATGTTTAGTGCGCGCCCGCACCAGTGGATGGCGTGTATTCGAGACGGTGCACCGGGATGGTTCTGTGGGGGGCGTCAGGGACTCTTCGCGGGCAAGCCTCGCTCCTACGGGATATGCGCAGGTCATGTGCGGGCTTGCCCGCGATGGCCGTTACGCGATTCCGATCCATTTGTTGTCCTGTTGGTCAGCAATTTGCATTGCCCTGACCTACCTCACAACAAAATGGAGTTCCCGTTCATGCATAAACGTCCGTTGAAGCAGCTGATCTGCGCTGTCGCCGCAGCCATCGGCCTGAGCGCCAGCCTGAGCGCCAGTGCCGCCGATCCGCTGAAAGTCGGCTTCGTCTATATCGGCCCGATCGGTGACCACGGCTGGACGTATCAGCATGAACAGGGACGCAAGCTGCTGGCAGAAAAATTCGGCGAGCAGATCACCACCCACTACGTGGAAAACGTCGCCGAGGGCGCCGATGCCGAGCGGGTGATCCGCAACATGGCCAAGGACAAGTACGACCTGATTTTCACCACATCCTTTGGCTACATGAACCCGACCCTGAAAGTCGCCAAACAATTTCCCAAGGTGACCTTCGAACACGCCACCGGCTACAAGCAGGACAAGAACCTCGGCACCTACCTCGCTCGCACTTATGAAGGCCGCTACGTCGGCGGTTTCCTCGCGGCGAAGATGACCAAGACCAAAAAAGTCGGCTACGTCGCCTCGTTCCCGATTCCGGAAGTGATCCGCGACATCAATGCCATTCAACTGGCCCTGAACAAGTACAACCCGGGCACCGAGATCAAAGTGGTGTGGGTCAATTCCTGGTTCGATCCGGGCAAGGAAGCCGACGCTGCCAATGCGCTGATCGATCAGGGCGTGGACGTGGTGTTCCAGCACACCGACAGCCCGGCACCGATCCAGGCGGCCGAACGGCGTGGTGTCTATGCCGTCGGTTATGCATCGGACATGGCGCACTTCGGGCCGAAAGCGGTGTTGACGTCTATCGTCAACGACTGGGGGCCGCACTACATTCAGGCGACTCAGAGCGTGCTCGGCCACACGTGGAAATCCCAGGATTACTGGGGCGGTCTGAAGGAAGGCACGGTTGAGCTGCCGATCAGCGACCTGGTGCCGGCCGCAGTGAAAACCGAAGCCGAGCAGATCATTGCCGACATCAAGAGCGGGACCTTGCAGCCGTTTACCGGGCCAATCAAGGACCAGGCTGGCGTGGAGAAGATCCCGGCGGGCGCGACGGCCACCAATGCGCAGCTGGCGTCGATGAACTACTACGTGGAAGGCATGAAGGCCGAGATGCCGAAGTAATTCCTTTAAGCCAAAACACAGTACCTGTGGGAGCGGGCTTGCCCGCGATAGCGGACTTTCAGTCAACAGAGATGCTGGAGACGTCATCGCGGGCAAGCCCGCTCCCACAGGGTTTTCGAGTGTTTTCCGGTCTGCGCACTCTTCAGGACAGCCGCATGAACAGCCTTCCCATCATCGACATCAACCCGCTCTACAGCGATGAAACCCAAGCATGGCAATCGGTCGCCACACAAATCGACCATGCCTGCCGCGAATGGGGCTTTTTCTATATCAAGGGCCACCCGATCGCCCCGTCGCGTATCGCCGCCGTGCTCGACCACGCCCAACGTTTCTTCGCCCTGCCCACCGCCGAAAAACTCAAGATCGACATCACCCAGACCCACCATCATCGCGGCTATGGCGCCATCGCCACCGAACAACTCGACCCGAGCAAACCCAGCGATCTGAAAGAAACTTTCGACATGGGCCTGCACCTGCCGGCGGATCATCCCGAGGTGATTGCAGAAAAACCTTTGCGTGGGCCCAATCGTCATCCGTCGTTGCCCGGTTGGGAATCGCTGATGGAGCAACACTACGTCGACATGCAGGCGCTCGCTCAAACCTTGCTGCGGGCCATGACGCTGGCGCTGGGCATCGAGCGCGATTTCTTCGACAGGCGTTTCAAAGAACCGGTCAGCGTGCTGCGGATGATCCATTACCCGCCGCGCCATACCGCCAGCACCTTCGATCAGCAAGGTGCCGGCGCTCACACCGATTACGGCTGCATCACCCTGCTTTATCAGGATGCCGCTGGCGGACTGCAAGTGCGCAATGTGCGGGGCGAATGGATCGATGCGCCGCCGATCGAAGGCATGTTCGTGGTCAACCTCGGCGACATGATGGCGCGCTGGAGCAACGACCGTTACTTGTCGACGCCGCACCGGGTGATCAGCCCGTCGGGAGTGGATCGTTACTCGATGCCGTTCTTTGCCGAACCGCACCCCGACACCGCCATTGAATGCCTTCCCGGCTGTCAGGACGAAGGGCGTCCGGCGAAATATCCGGCCACCACCTGCGCCGAATTCCTGCTGTCGCGCTTCGCCGAGACCTATGCTTATCGACGGCAACAGCCAGCCGTGTAATGAACCGGCTGGTCAGGTTTTGCTCATTGTTTCTGCGGGCATCTGTAGAATGCCCCCCATTGCACCTGATGAGATTTCAAACATGTACGACTGGCTGAACGCTCTGCCCAAGGCAGAATTGCACTTGCACCTGGAAGGTTCGCTGGAGCCTGAGCTGCTGTTCGCCCTGGCCGAACGCAACAAGATCACCCTGCCGTGGAGCGACGTTGAAACGCTGCGCAAGGCTTACGCCTTCAATAACCTGCAAGAGTTTCTCGACCTGTATTACCAGGGCGCCGACGTGTTGCGCACCTCTCAGGATTTCTACGACCTGACCTGGGCCTACCTGTTGCGCTGCAAGGCGCAGAACGTGATTCACACCGAGCCGTTCTTTGACCCGCAAACCCACACCGACCGTGGCATCCCGTTCGAAGTCGTGCTCAACGGTATCGCCGCCGCACTAAAGGATGGCGAGCAGCAACTGGGCATCACCAGCGGGTTGATCCTCAGTTTCCTGCGCCACCTGAGCGAAGACGAAGCACAGAAAACCCTCGACCAGGCGCTGCCGTTCCGCGATGCGTTTGTCGCCGTGGGCCTAGACAGTTCGGAGATGGGCCACCCGCCGAGCAAGTTCCAGCGGGTGTTCGATCGTGCCCGCAGCGAAGGCTTCCTGACCGTGGCCCACGCCGGTGAAGAAGGCCCGCCCGAGTACATCTGGGAAGCCCTTGACCTGCTGAAAATCCAGCGCATCGATCATGGTGTGCGCGCCATCGAAGACGAGCGCTTGATGCAGCGGATCATCGACGAGCAGATCCCGCTGACCGTGTGCCCGTTGTCGAACACCAAACTCTGCGTGTTCGATCACATGTCCCAGCACAACATTCTCGAGATGCTCGAGCGCGGTGTGAAGGTGACGGTGAACTCCGATGACCCGGCGTATTTCGGCGGGTATGTCACCGAGAACTTCCACGCGCTGTACACCGATCTGGGCATGACCCAGGATCAGGCCAAGCGCCTGGCGCAGAACAGCCTGGATGCGCGGTTGGTGAAACCGTAAGGTTCACCGCAAAACCCAATGTGGGAGCGGGCTTGCTCGCGAAGGCGGTATGCCAGTCGACATCCTCGTTGACTGACACGCCGCCTTCGCGAGTAAGCCCGCTCCCACATTCGTTCGGTGTTTACTTGACGATCACCGGCTCACTCAACTCTTCCAACGTCTTGCCCCGGGTCTCCATCCCGAACATCCACACCACCCCCGCCGCAATCGCAAAGCACATCGCCCCCAGCGCAAACACCCCGCCCTGCCCGGTCATCGGGAACACCAGCCCGGTCACCAACGGCCCGAGCAACGACCCTACGCGGCCGATGGCTGACGCGAACCCCGAGCCCGTGGCCCGTGCCGACGTCGGGTACAACTCAGGGGTGTAGGTGTAGAGCACCGCCCACATGCCGAACAGGAAGAACTGCATCAGCAGCCCCGAGGTAATCAACAGACTGACGTTGCCGCCGAACACCGCACTCTGGCCATAAAGAAACGCCATGACGCCGCCGCCGAGCAATGTCACGACGCACACCGGTTTACGCCCCCAACGCTCCACCAGCCAGGCAGCCATAAGGAAACCGGGAATTCCGCCGAGGGAAATCAGCACCGTGTAATACACCGATTGAGTCACGGCGAAGCCCGACTGTTGCAACAACGCACTGAGCCAGGACGTCAGGCCATAGAAACCCAGCAAGGCGAAGAACCACACGCTCCAGATCATCATCGTGCGCTGGCGATACTGCGGCGACCAGATCTCCCCTAGCGCAGAGAAGAACGTGCCCGGTTGACTCGCCAATCGGGGCAGACGAATCGGTTCAGGCAAATCCGCACGGCCCAATGAAGCCCGGACCCGATCTTCGATGCCGAGCAAGACCTTATCCGCCGCGTCATGATGTCCGGCCTGCTCCAGCCAGCGCGGTGACTCGGGAATGAAAAAACGAATCGCCAGGACGAACACCGCCGGCACCGCCAACACCAGAAAGATGTCGCGCCAGCCAATCACCGGCAACAGGAAGTACGACAGCACCCCGGCTGCCACGAAGCCGAGCGGCCAAAAACCATCCATCAACGCAATGTAACGTCCACGTCGCTTTGCCGGAATCAGCTCCGACAGCATCGACTGAGCAATCGGAAACTCCATGCCCATGCCGATCCCCAGCAGGATTCGGAACAGCGTCAGCGTTTCAACGTTTTGCGCCGTCGAACACAGGTAACTGGCGATGCCCCACAACACAATGCTCCACTGGAACACCGGTTTGCGCCCGAAGCGGTCGGCCAGCATACCGGACAGCGATGCGCCCAGAACCATGCCGAAGAAACTCGAACTGGCCAGCAACCCGGCCTGCGCCGTGCTCAGGCCAAACTCGGTTTTGATCGAGCCGAGCAGAAAGGTCATCATCGCCAGGTCCATGGAGTCGAAGAAAAACGCCAGGGCAATGATGATGAAAATGATGCGGTGATAACCGCTGATGGGCAGCCGTTCCAATCGTTCTGCCGCGCTGAAGCTTCGTGTGTCCATGCCACATTCCCCCAATCCTGAAATCCCGGATCGAGTGTGCGCGATAGCGGCTGGGGATTATTGCTGGATGCGACCTGTCCACAGCTATGAACGACGTCTGAAACAAATCCCGGACGTCGCACCTCAACGGCTCTAAAGCGCCATTTCCAGTTCGGTTTCCTTGGCGAAGCGATGGATTTCCCGTTGCCCCGTCGCGGTGATCTGCAACGCTCGCGAATCGTTGGGCAGGCTCAACCAGCCCGATTGCATGAATAGCTGCAACAACGCCGCGCCCAATGAACCGCCCATGTGCGGGCGTCTTTCGCTCCAGTCCGGGCAAGCGCAGGCGACTCTGCTGTTGCGATGAGCCAACGCCTGGATGAACACGCCGCGTGTTGCCAATTGTGTAGCGCCCTTGTGAGTGATCATCACCCGCTGATCGAATTGCTCGATCCAGCCCGCATCCAGCAGGCGCTGGTACAGATCGGCGGCCAGGGTGCCGCCCAGATGATCGTCGCACAGCCTGGCCCGCAGCAGTGACGAAGGCGCCGCCTGAGGTTTGGCGATAGGGCTCGTGCGTTTGAAAACCTCCGGGATGTCCCGAGGCGTACTGGCCAGGGTGGCGCTGGCGAGGGCCTCTATTGCGGCGCCGACTTCGGGCGCGGCAAGCCGGAAAAACCGTTTGCGGCCACGGGTTTCGACTTTCAACAGACCTCCGGTGGACAAGCGCCCTAAATGCGCACTGGCCGAAGACGGCGACAGGCCGGCCAGCAATGCCAACTCTTCGGTTTGCCGCGCCGAGCCATCCATCAAGGCCCACATCATTGCGCTGCGCTTGGGATCAGCCAGCAATGTGGCGATCTGGCTGATGCAAGGTGCATGTTCCATGTATTCACTCCCTGTTGAATCGTTTCGTCTACTGCTCGGAGACATCTTGACCAGTAATGTGTCGTCGGCCAAGACGCGAAAACCGCCATGGACCGGGCAAAGCCACCCACTTACCCAAGCCATTGCTTCGTGGGTGCAACGAAGGTCTGGTGATGACCATCGGGTATGACCGAATCGAACCTGACCTCGCCATTGCGAGGTCGACGGTGCGTACATGAGGCGGGCGCTAGTATAAGCGGGTTAACCGCCGGTTCCTGCCCTTGGGAATCCATTGGTGGTGATAGTTCCTGACAGAAATTTCGCTATTTGCCTGCGACTAATGATCGACATCCGATTTCGTCGGAAATTGACTGCTTATGCGAGCGCATCGGCTGGCAAGCATTTCCCGCAAAAGGTTCACCGGCTTACTCAATTGTGCGCGATGGGCGCACAGCAAATTCAGCGGAGCGCGCTCACAGAGCAGCTCCGGCATCAGCACTTTCAACCGACCGGCCAGCACATCGGCCGCGACATCGAGCCAGGATTTATACGCAATTCCCGCCCCCGCCAGGGCCCACAGACGCACAACATCGGCATCGTCACTGAAGCGATCACCACTGACCGTCAGGCTCACTTCGCGTTTGCCATCGTGGAAACTCCAGTGATCGTGAACCCGACCACCGAGCATGAATAACAGGCAGTTGTGCTGAGCCAATTGCTCCAGATACCGAGGTTCGCCATGCCGGGCCAGGTAACTCGGCGCCGCGCAGAGCACGCGACGGTTCTGCGGGGCGATGGGCAACGCCACCAGGCTCGAGTCTTCCGGCTCGCCATACCGCAGGGCAATGTCCACCGGTTGGCGAAACAGGTCGGCGATGCGGTCACCCAGCAGCAACCGTACCGTGAGTTTCGGATGCTCGCACTGAAACTCGTCGAGCCATGGCAACAGCAGGTTGCGACCGAAATCCGAAGGCGCCGACAGCTGCAAAATGCCGCTGACCTGATCCTGCCCGCTGGCCAGCAAGCGGCGACCTTCATCGAGATTGCTCAAGGCTGCCCGGGCGTATTCCAGAAAGCCCTCGCCTTCGGCGGTCAGGCGCAGGCTACGGGTAGAACGGGCGAGCAAGCGGGCGCCGAGTTGCCGTTCGATGCGCTTCAACGCTGCACTGGCCACCGCCGCCGACATATCCATCACCCGCGCCGCCGCCGACAGGCTGCCCAGGTCTGCAGCCCGAACGAACAACTGCAAGTCATCGAAACGCAGCATCGCCAGCCTCGATTATCAAAAAAACATTGAAAGAGACTGTTCTTTTAGCGGGTTTTATCTTGCCGGGAAATAACCAATCATCTGACCCATCGAAATTATTCCCTCTCAGGAACGCACATGAAAGCCATCGCCTACTACGACTCCCTGCCCATCAGCGACGAAAAATCCCTGCAAGACATCGAACTGCCAGAACCGGTCGCCGGCCCGCGTGACCTGTTGGTGGAGGTCAAAGCCATTTCGGTCAACCCGGTGGACACCAAGGTCCGCCAGAACGTCCAGCCGGAAGGTGGCGTGGCAAAGGTGCTGGGCTGGGACGTGGCCGGTGTGGTCAAGGCTGTCGGCAGCGAAGTGACCTTGTTCAAGGCCGGCGACAAGGTGTTCTACGCAGGCTCCATCGCCCGTGCCGGCGGCAATAGCGAGTTGCATGTGGTGGATGAGCGAATCGTCGGCCATATGCCGAAAACCCTCGGTTTCGCCGAAGCGGCCGCCCTGCCGCTGACCGCCATCACTGCATGGGAATTGCTGTTCGAGCGCCTGCAAGTGCGCGAAGGCAAAACCGATGAAGGCCAGAGCCTGCTGATCGTCGGTGCCGCTGGCGGTGTGGGTTCAATCCTCACGCAATTGGCCAGCCAGCTCACCGCGCTGAAGGTCATCGGCACCGCTTCCCGTGCACAGACCCAAAGCTGGGTGCGCAACCTGGGTGCCGATCAGGTGATCGACCATAGCCAGCCGCTGAGTGAAGAACTCAAACGTGCCGGGGTCGGGCAGGTGACCCATGTCGCCAGCCTGACCCAGACCGATCAACATCTGGATCAATTGGTGGAAGCGTTGGCGCCGCAAGGCAAACTGGCGCTGATCGATGATCCGAAGTCCCTGGACGTGACCAAGCTCAAGCGCAAGAGCCTGTCGCTGCACTGGGAGTTCATGTACACCCGTTCGCTGTTCGAAACCGCAGACATGATCGAGCAGCACAAACTGCTCAACCGCGTCGCCGGGCTGATCGATGCAGGCACCCTGAAAACCACGCTCGGCGAGCATTTCGGGACCATCAACGCGGCCAACCTGCGGCGTGCCCATGCTCTGCTGGAGAGCGGCAAATCCAAGGGCAAAATTGTGCTTGAAGGGTTCTGATCGCGCCTTTGTAGGAGCCGGTGATTTTTTGCCGTCAGTCAGAGAATTGACCGTTGTCACAATTGCGATCGTATTCGGGTCTACAATCGAATCCGCTGCGAATAATCGTTTATGTGATGTCATTTGAGACGTCTTTTACCAGACGTCTTTTACCAAAGGAGCTCAGCAATGAAGATCCTGATACAAGAAGTGGCAAAATCCCGCTGGCAGGTCCGTCTGGATCAACACGCTGTGACATTCCGCAGTGAAGCCGAAGCGCTGGCCTTCACTAAAACGCTTGAAGCGCGCTTGCACGCGCCCCATCAGATTCCCGACCGTCAGCATCGCGCTGCTGGCTGAGTCCGTCCTCAGGCCTGGGCTTGCATCAGCGCGCGGGCATTTTGCAAACGTCGGGTGAGCATCGCCGCGCTCACCACCAGAACCCCGCACAGGCTGATGACCATGGCCATCGGCATGGCGCTGCCATCATGTAAAACCCCCACCAATGCTGCGGCCCCGGCGGCAACGCTGAATTGCAGGCAACCGAGCATCGCCGAGGCACTGCCCGCGCGCGCACCCTGACCGTTCATGGCGCAGGCCGAGGCGTTGGGCACAATACAACCCAGGCTGGCAATGCAAAGGAAAAGCGGAATCAGCAACGGCCACAACTGCGCGGTGTGCAACGCGCTGACCGCCAACAGGGCCAGACCGCCCGCCAGATAAAGCCAGACGGTACGCGCCAGCAAAAAGGCCGGGCCGCGCTTGGCCAGCATTCGGGCGTTGACCTGGGCCACCAGAATGAAACCCGCCGCGTTAATGCCGAACAGCCAGCCGAAATGCTCGGCCGGCACGCCATAGAGTTTGATAAAGACGAACGGTGAACCGGCGATGTAGGCAAACATCCCGGCGATGGCGATGCCACCGGTCAGGGCATGGCCGAGGAAGATCGGGTCCGCCAGTAACCGACCGTACTGACGCAACGCGCCCGACAACGGTTGGCGCGGCACATGGGCCGGCAGACTTTCCGGCAGCCCCAAGGCCACTGCCAACCCTGCCAGCGCACTGAAACCGGTCAATACCAGAAAGATCGATTGCCAGCCCGTCGTGTTGACCAGCAACCCGCCCAGCATCGGCGCAAGAATCGGCGCCAGGCCCATCACCAGCATCAACTGTGAAAAGACCTTCGCCGACCCCACCGCATCGCATTTATCGCTGACCACCGCCCGCGAAATCACCATGCCCGCGCAACCGCCCAGCGCCTGGACGAAACGTGCGCCAATCAGCCATTCCAGCGTTGGCGCATAAGCACAGGCCAATGAAGCGGCGGTGAACAAGCCGATACCTGTCAGCAAGGGAATCCGTCGCCCGAAGCGATCGGCCACCGGACCGTACGCCAGTTGGCCGATGGACAGGCCGAAAAAATAGGCCGCCAGAGTCAGTTGAATGTGTTTTTCGTCGGTACCGAAAGCGAGCGCCATCGCCGGAAAGGCCGGCAGATAGAAATCGATCGCCAGCGGACCGAAAGCGCTCAAGGCGCCGAGAATCAGGATTGCGCGCAAGTTCATCAGGCGTCCAGGTTAGGCAGGCAGGTTGGCCATGGATCGGCAGGCCGACAGTCTAGCCGGGCGTGGACGCCTTGAACATTCCGTTAGGTCGCTAACTATTAAAAAACTCAGGCCAGTTTAACGCCATAACCCTCTTCGCTGATCACGGCGATCACCTGAGCGGCCGTCAGCGCACTTTCAACGCCGACTTCTTTTGCCGCCAGATCAATGCGCACGCTGGCCGCGGGATCCTTGGCTTGTAGCGCCTGGGTGATGGCCTTGACGCAGTGACCGCAGGACATGCCTTCAACATTGAACACTTGCATGGGACAACTCCTTGAATGAAGCCCTTTAATGAGGGTTGCAGGCAGTCTCGAGCTTGCCACCATGGCAAGGTCAAGTTCTCAAGCAAGCTGCCGGGCTGGCAATCGGTGCCGTGCTCGGCCAAGCTGCGTCCATCTATGACTCGACATCAGGAGATTCAGCCATGCGCTGGTCAGCTCTCAGCCTGTTTGGCTTCCTCAGCCTATTTGCCGCGACACCTTCGGTTCAAGCCGCCGGAGAGGACTACGGCGTGCTGATCATATCCCGCGAGCGTCTGGAAGTGTCGACTTCCTGTGAGATCGGCGTGTACATCCACGATCAGCTATCGGCGCGACTGTTCCAGGAACAGAGTACGTCGTTCAACCTGGCGCCGGGCAATGTGTCCCTGCGCCTCAAACTGCTGCCGGGCCAGGCACCGGGTTGCAACCCGGGCATGCTCGCGCCGGGGTCGCAGAACATCACGCTCAAGGCCGGGGATGTGTTGAAGTTCCGGATTGCGATGACGCAGGAAGGGATGTACCTCAAGCCTGCGGCCCTCGAGTATTGAGTCGTCTGTAAAAAGATCGCAGCCTTCGGCAGCTCCTACATTGACCGCGTGTTAACCCGATCCCGTAGGAGCTGCCGAAGGCTGCGATCTTTTGATCTGAGACATGGCACTTGACCTTGCCCGCATGGCAAGGTTGATCCTGTAGGCAATTTCTACAGGGAGCGTGACCGATGTCCGAATCCACCACCTTCGATCTGCCGATTGCCGGCATGACCTGCGCCAGCTGTGCGGGCCGTGTCGAGCGGGCCTTGAGCAACGTCATCGGCGCCACGGCCGTCAGCGTCAACCTGGCCACCGAACAAGCCCGGGTTCAAGCGCCCAGCGACAGCCTGCCGGCCTTGATGGAGGCGGTGCAGCAGGCCGGTTACAGCGTGCCCCAGCAAACCCTGGAATTGAGCATCGACGGCATGACCTGCGCGTCCTGCGTCGGCCGCGTCGAACGGGCGCTGACCAAGGTGCCGGGCGTGAAGAGTGTCAGCGTTAACCTGGCCAACGAACGGGCGCACCTCGAACTGCTCGGCCAGGTCGATCCGCAACCCCTGATCGACGCCGTGACCAAAGCCGGTTACTCCGCCAGCGTCTGGGAAGTCGAACACCCGCAAATCGACAATCAACAACAACGACTGCACCGTGAACGCTGGGCTTTGTTGGCGGCTATCGCCCTCGCTTTGCCGCTGGTGCTGCCGATGGTGCTGCAACCTTTCGGCGTGCACTGGATGCTCCCTGCGTGGGTGCAGTTCGCGCTGGCGACGCCAGTGCAGTTCGTCTTCGGCGCGCGCTTCTATGTCGCGGCGTGGAAAGCCGTGCGCGCCGGTGCCGGCAACATGGATTTGCTGGTGGCCCTGGGCACCAGCGCCGGCTATGGCCTGAGTGTTTACGAGTGGGCCACCGCTGCCGGGCGCATGCCGCACCTGTATTTCGAAGCCTCGGCGGTGGTGATCGCGCTGGTGCTGTTGGGCAAATACCTGGAAAGCCGCGCCAAGCGTCAGACCGCCAGCGCCATCCGCGCCCTTGAAGCCTTGCGTCCGGAGCGAGCCATTCAGGTGATCGATGGTCGCGAGCGGGACGTTGCGATCAGCGCTTTGCGCCTCGACGATCTGGTCCTGGTCAAACCCGGCGAACGCTTCCCGGTGGATGGCATCGTTGTGCAAGGCCAGAGCCACGCCGATGAAGCACTGATCAGCGGCGAGAGCCTGCCGGTGCCAAAACAGCCGGGTGACAAGGTCACCGGCGGCGCCATCAATGGCGAGGGTCGGTTGTTGGTTCAAACCTTGGCGCTCGGCGCAGAAACCGTGCTGGCGCGGATCATCCGCCTGGTCGAAGACGCGCAGGCGGCGAAAGCACCAATCCAGAAACTGGTGGATAAAGTCAGCCAGGTGTTCGTGCCCGTGGTGCTGCTGATTGCGCTGGCGACCCTGATCGGTTGGTGGCTGTACGGCGCGCCACTGGAAACCGCACTGATCAATGCGGTCGCGGTGTTGGTGATCGCCTGCCCTTGTGCACTCGGGCTGGCCACGCCGACGGCCATCATGGCCGGCACCGGTGTGGCCGCCCGCTACGGGATTCTGATCAAGGACGCCGAAGCGTTGGAGCGCGCCCATGAAGTCAGCACGGTGGTGTTCGACAAGACCGGCACGCTGACGTCGGGTACGCCGCGCATTGCACATCTGAGCGCCCTCGAAGGTGACGAAGCCGCCGTGCTGCAAATGGCTGGTGCGCTGCAACGCGGCAGTGAACATCCGTTGGCCAAGTCAGTGCTGGATGCCTGCGCCGAACGCGGCCTGAACGTGGCGGATGTCAGCGACAGTCAATCGCTGACCGGGCGCGGCATTGCCGGCAATCTCGAGGGACGGCGATTGGCTTTGGGCAATCGGCGCCTGCTGGAAGAAAGCGGCCTGAGCGCCGGGCCATTGGCCGACTCTGCAACCGCCTGGGAAACCGAAGGCCGGACCCTGTCCTGGCTGATCGCACAAAGCCCTGAACCGAGAGTGCTCGGCCTGTTCGCTTTCGGTGACACGCTCAAACCCGGCGCCCTGCAAGCGGTGCAACAACTGGGCGCACGGAACATCAGCAGCCACCTGCTGACCGGTGATAACCGCGGCAGCGCCAAAGTGGTCGCCGAGGCACTGGGCATCAGCGATGTCCACGCCGAAGTATTGCCGGCGGACAAAGCCGCCACCGTCGCGGCCCTGAAAAAAACCGGCGTGGTGGCAATGGTCGGCGACGGCATCAACGACGCACCGGCCCTCGCCGCGGCAGACATCGGCATCGCCATGGGCGGCGGCACCGACGTCGCCATGCACGCGGCCGGGATCACTCTGATGCGCGGCGACCCACGGCTGGTGCCGGCGGCGCTGGAGATCAGCCGCAAGACCTACGCGAAGATTCGCCAAAACCTGTTCTGGGCCTTCGTCTATAACCTTATTGGTCTGCCACTGGCGGCGTTCGGCTTCCTCAACCCGGTGCTGGCCGGCGCAGCCATGGCGTTGTCGAGCGTCAGCGTGGTCAGCAATGCGTTACTGTTGAAGACCTGGAAACCCAAAGACCTGGAGGACGACCAATGAACATTGGCCAAGCGGCCCGCCAGAGTGGCCTGAGCGCGAAGATGATCCGTTATTACGAATCCATCGGTCTGCTCAAGGCGGCTCATCGTACCGACAGCGGCTATAGGGTCTATGGCGACGACGATCTGCACACCCTGGCGTTCATCAAGCGTTCTCGGGATCTGGGCTTTTCACTGGAAGAGGTCGGCAAATTGCTGACCCTCTGGCAGGACCGTCAGCGCGCCAGTGCCGATGTGAAAGCGCTGGCCCGTCAGCACATCGACGAGCTGAACCAGAAGATTCGCGAACTCGGGCAATTGCGCGACACCCTGCAAGACCTGGTAGAACATTGCCACGGCGACCATCGCCCGGACTGCCCGATCCTCAAGGAGCTGGCATCGGGTTGTGGCGAGGGGGCTTGCCCCCGTTTGAGTGCGTAGCGCTCACAAGATCTTTGGTACATCAGAGATTCTGGGGCTGCTTCGCAGCCGAACGGGGGCAAGCCCCCTCGCCACAGAGTATGTGGTTCCCAGCGTTTGAAGATTTCAGAGCCAGGCAACCACAAAAAACCGGCCGAAGCCGGTTTTTTTTGGTTGCCGATCACTGCATCCAGGGCGGAGGCGGTTCTTCGGCTTTGCTCGGTGGCGCGTCGTCCGCAGCGCGGATCGCTTGCTTACGCTCTTCATCGAGACGGGCCGCCTCGATTTCGCGCATGATTCCGCCGACGTCGGCCAGCTCTTCCGGCTCGTCGAACTCGCCGGTCAATACACTGGCCGGGTGCAAGGTGCCGGCTTCATACAACGCCCACATTTCCTTGGCGTACTTGGTGCGTTTCAACTCCGGTGCAAAGCGACCGAAGTACGACGCCATGTTGCCCACGTCACGTTCCAGCATGTTGAACGCGTGGTTGTTGCCCGCCGCATCCACTGCTTGCGGCAGGTCGATGATGACCGGGCCGGTTGGCGTCAGCAGCACGTTGAACTCGGACAGGTCACCGTGCACCAGACCGGTACACAACATCAGCACGATCTGGGAAATCAGAAACGCGTGATATTCGCGCGCCTGGTCAGGCTCCAGCACCACATCGTTCAGACGCGGCGCGGCATCGCCGTACTCGTCGGCCACCAGTTCCATCAGCAGCACGCCTTCGAGGAAGTCGTACGGCTTGGGGACGCGCACACCGGCACCGGCCAGGCGGAACAACGCCGCTACCTCGGCATTCTGCCAGGCGTCTTCGGTTTCTTTCTTGCCGAACTTGGAGCCCTTGGCCATCGCTCGAGCCTGCCGGCTGTTGCGCACCTTACGGCCTTCCTGATACTCGGCCGCCTGACGAAAACTGCGTTTATTCGCCTCCTTGTAGACCTTGGCACAACGCAGCTCGTTGCCGCAGCGCACCACATAAACAGCTGCTTCTTTACCACTCATGAGTGGGCGCAGCACCTCGTCGACCAGACCGTCCTCGATCAGGGGTTCAATGCGTTTTGGAGTCTTCATCAGCTTTTATTGTGGGTCCTTTATTACCAAACACGCGAAAGTCATTCGTTATACGGCAATCCTTGCATTCGCGGGAGGGGTTGCCGACCTATGAACGTTCCCATGAACATCGAGAAGCACACAATGTGCCGGATTAATCGTGCACCACTCATTGACCGCCCGGGATCATAGCTGAGCCTGCGTCGCTTGTTGACGAAGGGCTACAGGGGCATTTGCGACAGAATCTGACACGAATCCCCTACCCTTCGCCGGATTTTTCTCAACAGGCCTCAATTTCCCCGTTCCTCAGCCGAAGTCATTAGAGAGAAAAGGAATTGTCCGACAATCGCCCCGACAACGATAACAAGGGCGCACTCAAGGATCGGGGTATCTAACGTTTTCGGCTGCCAATAATCCGCGAGTCATCTGCACTGCGTGGGCCTACAAGAAAAAACTGGAGTGCGGATGAACATCAAACAGAAATTGACCTGGGCGTTTGCAATCATCGCCTGCTTGCCCGTGGTGCTGGTCGCCACCCTCGTGGTGCTGAATTTGCGCAGCGATGCCAAGGATAACTTTGTCGACGGCAGCGGCCGGGAGATTCGTCAGGTCAGCAATGCCATGCAGCTGTTTTTTGACGGCATCAGCCAGAACGTCGATTACCTGGCCACTCAACCGCTGATCAAGAACTCCGACGACAGCCTCAAGACCTACATGAGCGCCAACGCCGAGAGCATTCCCCAAGGCGAGCCGGACAAAAAGATCTTCGCCCTCCTCCAGGACCTGGGCAACAGCCACCCGGCCTACGCCTATGCCATCCTCGGTACGGCAGCGGGCGGTTACGTGTCCTGGCCGGACGATGCGAAGCTGAACAATTACGACCCACGCCAGCGCCCCTGGTATAAAGCCGCGCAGGCCAAACCCGGCAAGCCATTGCGTACCGAGGCCTATTACTGGGCTCAGGATGACGCGACCTACGTCAGCACCGTGCGTACCATCGATAACAAACTGGGCAGCAATGGCGGTGTGGTCAGCATCGACGTGACGCTCAAGCAGCTCACCGAAATCGTCAAACAGATCAAACTCGGCGAAACCGGCTACCTGATGCTGGTGGAAAACACCGGCAACATACTGGTCGATCCGAAGCAACCAGCAAACAACTTCAAAGCCCTGACCAGTCTGGGCGACGGTTACGCGCAACTCGCCAAGGCGGGTAAAGGGCTGGTGGAAGTCGAGCTCAACGGCGAGCGCTACATGGCCAACGTCTGGCCGTCGGAACAATTGGGCTGGACCTTTATCGGCTTGATCAAGCAGACCGAGGTGATGAGTTCAGCCACTCAACTGACCTGGCTGATCGCGATCATCGCGGCGGTACTGGCAGTGTTCTTTGCCATCGTCGGCGCCAGTTTCGCCAGCCTGATCGTGCGGCCGATCCGCAGCGTGGCCAGCGGCCTGGAAGGCATCGCCCAAGGTGAAGGCGATCTGACCCGGAACCTGCACATCCGTGGCAGTGATGAAACCGCGCAACTGGCCAACTGGTTCAACCAGTTTCTGGCGGCGATTCGCAACCTGATTCAAAGCATCGGCGGCGCCGCGACCAAGATCCTCGCCACCTCCCAGAGCTCGACGCAGGTCTCCAGCGACATGGCCGAAGCCGCCGGGCGCCAGCGTGAAGCGGTGGATATGGTGTCCACGGCGTTTCACCAAATGGTCGCCACCGCCAACGAAGTCGCACGCTCCTGCAGCCAGGCCGCCGAGTCGGCCGACAGCGGCCAGCGCCAGGCGCGCGAAGGTCAGCAGCAGATCGATGCCGCAGTGAGCAGTGTCGATCGCTTGAGCCAGGAAATCGAACAATCGGCGCAATCGATGCAACAGCTCGAGCGCGATAGCAATGACATTCAGTCGATCCTGGGGACCATTCGCTCCATTGCTGAACAGACCAACCTGCTGGCGCTGAACGCCGCCATCGAAGCGGCCCGGGCCGGTGAACAGGGTCGTGGTTTTGCGGTGGTGGCGGATGAAGTTCGCGCCCTGGCCAAACGCACTGCCGACTCCACGGCGGAAATCGACGGGCTGCTGGGCAACCTGGCCAAACGCACCAGCCAGGTGACCCAGCAAATGCATGCGAGCCTGGAAGTGTCGCAGCAATCGGTGACCCGCATCGGCGAAGCGCGCAGCAGCTTTGGGCAGATTCGTGAGTCGGTCGATGTGATTCGCGACATGAACACTCAAATCGCTACGGCGGCAGAGGAACAGCACCAAGTGGCAGAAGACATCAATCGCCACATCAGCCAGATTCACGGCGATGCGCAGTTGGTGGCAGAACTGGCGAACTCGGCGCGGCTCGATTCCCAGAGCCTGGCGGGGTTGTCGAATGAGTTGGATGGGTTGGTTCGGCGGTTCAGAACCTGATATCCAAGAACACCGCAGATCCAGTGTGGGAGCGGGCTTGCTCGCGAAGACAGATTGTCAGCCAACAGAGATGTTGAATGTGCTGGCCTCTTCGCGGGCAAGCCTCGCTCCTACAGGTTTTGTGTCGGATGCGATCCCTGTAGGAGCGAGGCTTGCCCGCGAAGGCGTCATCACTGCCTGAACAATTCCCCCGGGGTAAACCCGAACACCCCTTGAACGCCGCAATAAACGCCGACGTCGAGTCGTACCCGCAAGACAGCGCAGCGCGGGTCACGCTGTTCTCATCCTCCAGCAAACTCAGCGACGACAGCAGCCGCATGCGCTGGCGCCAACCGCGGAAGCTCCGGGGCAGTGGCAGGGAAAACCCCACCTCCCGCGCGGCACTGCTAAACCCCCAGCAATCAGAAATCAGCGCTCGATAATCGCCGTCACGCCCTGCCCGCCGGCGGCGCAGATCGAGATCAAGCCTCGGCCCTTGCCCGCCGCATCCAGCAGCTTCGCCAGGTTGGCAACGATGCGCGCACCAGTGGCGGCAAATGGATGCCCGGCGGCCAGTGAGCTGCCCTTGACGTTGAGGCGGCTGCGGTCGATGGAGCCCAGTGGCGCGTTAAGGCCGAGACGGGTTTTGCAGAACTGCGGATCTTCCCAGGCCTTGAGTGTGCAGAGCACCTGCGCGGCGAACGCTTCGTGGATTTCGTAGTAATCGAAGTTCTGCAAGGTCAGGCCATTGCGCGCCAGTAACCGCGGCACGGCATATGCCGGCGCCATCAACAGGCCTTCGGCCCCGTTGACGAAATCCACCGCTGCCGCCTCGCCATCGCGCCAATAGGCGAGGATCGGCAAGCCGCGCTCGTTCGCCCATTCCTCACTGCCCAGCAATACCACCGACGCACCATCAGTGAGTGGCGTGGAATTGCCTGCGGTCAAGGTGCCCTTGGCGCTTTTCTCGAAGGCCGGTTTCAGTGAGGCGAGTTTTTCCAGGGTCAGGTCCGGGCGCAGGTTGTTGTCCCGGGTCAGGCCGAGGAATGGCGTCATCAAATCGTTGTGCCAGCCTTCGGCGTAGGACGCGGCCAGTTTCTGATGGCTTTGCTGGGTCAACTGATCCTGCTCGTCACGCGGGATGCCCCAGGTCTGGGCCATCAATTCACAGTGTTCGCCCATCGACCGCCCGGTGCGTGGCTCGCCGATGCTTGGAAAGTCGGGCATCAAATGGCGGGGGCGCAGTTGCAGGAAGGTTTTCAGTTTGTCGGCGGTGCTTTTGGCGCGGTTGGCCTGCAGGAGGAGCTTGCGCAGGCTTTCGTTGACCCCGATCGGCACGTCCGAGGCGGTGTCGACGCCACCGGCAATGCCACATTCGATCTGACCCAGGGCGATTTTATTCGCCACCAGCAACGTCGCCTCCAGCCCAGTGCCGCAGGCTTGCTGGATGTCGTAGGCCGGTGTCATCGGCGACAACCGCGAGCCGAGCACGCATTCGCGGGTCAGGCCGTAATCGCGCAAATACTTGAGCAGCGCACCCGCCGCCACTTCGCCCATGCGCACACCGTGCAGGTTATAGCGCTCGATCAGGCCTTCCAGCGCCGCGGTTAACATCGCCTGGTTACTGGCAGTGGCGTACGGCCCGTTGGACCGGGCAAAGGGAATACGGTTACCACCGATAATCGCGACGCGGCGCAGCTGAGTCATGAAAAAGCTCCTTTTAATCAACTATGAACACCAAACCCCGCGGGAGCGGGCCTGCGCTCCCCGAAAGTCCCATTACAAACTAACCTGCAATGATCAAGCGTAGGCCGTATCTCGTGGGTTGAGCGACTAATTGCCATTCATGGTCCACACTTTTAACCCCAACTACCGGAGCGTGATCCATGTCTGACCGCTATATCGACTTCGCCAATTCGTCCATCGGCCATCGTGTGGTCGGTGCCCTGGGTCTGCCGTCGCCGGTACGACTGGAACGCTGGCAAGCAGGCCGATTGCGGCCTATCGAGGGGGCGTTGTTGATTGGTGGCGGCCCGCTGACAGAAAAGGTCAGCAGCCTCGCCAACCGCCTGACCGACACGATTTACAGCTATGGCGCCGATCCGACCCTGGCCACCGCGTGGATTCCCGGCCACGGCCAGAAACTCAAAGCCGTGGTGTACGACGCCAGTGACCTGGTGCAGGTCGATCAGTTGAAACAGCTGCGCGAGTTCTTCCAGCCGCTGATGAAAAACCTCGATCACCATGCGCATCTGGTGATTCTTGGCCGGGCGCCAGAGACCTTGAGCGACCCGTTTGCCGCCAGCGCACAGCGTGCGTTAGAAGGTTTCAGCCGTTCGCTGGCCAAGGAACTGCGCAGCGGCGGCACATTGCAGCTGATCTATGTCGGCGAAGGCGCCGAAGATCAACTGGAAGGCCCTCTGCGGTTTTTCCTCTCGCCCAAAAGCGCGTTCATTTCCGGACAAGTCATTCGCTTGAAGGCATGCGAGGCGCAGGTGATGGACTGGAGTCGCCCCCTGTCAGGACGCAAGGCGCTGGTGACGGGCGCGGCGCGCGGCATCGGCGCTTCGATCGCCGAAACCCTGGCCCGCGACGGCGCCGAGGTAATTCTGCTCGACGTACCACAGGCCAGGAGCGATCTGGAGGCCCTGGCCGCCCGCCTCGGCGGGCGCGGCATCACCCTGGACATTTGCGCCGAAGACGCCGCCGCACAATTGATCGAACACTTGCCCGACGGCATCGACATCGTGGTCCACAACGCAGGCATTACGCGGGACAAAACCCTCGCCAACATGACCCCGGAATTCTGGGACGCGGTGCTGGCGGTCAACCTCAACGCGCCGCAAGTGCTGACCAAGGCACTGCTCGACAGCGGCACCTTGCGTGACAACGGCCGAGTGATTCTGCTGGCGTCCATCAGCGGCATCGCCGGCAATCGCGGGCAAACCAATTATGCCGCGAGCAAGGCCGGGCTGATCGGTCTGGCCCAGGCCTGGGCGCCGCTGCTGAGTGAGCGCGGCATCAGCATCAACGCCGTGGCGCCAGGGTTCATCGAAACCCAAATGACCGCGAAGCTGCCCTTCGGCTTGCGCGAAGCCGGGCGACGCATGAGTTCGTTGGGTCAGGGCGGCCTGCCACAAGACGTCGCCGAAGCCGTGGCCTGGCTGGCACAACCAGGCACCGGAGCGTTTACCGGACAAGCGTTGCGCGTGTGCGGGCAAAGCGTGTTGGGAGCCTGACCATGACCACCCACTGGCAAACACTCGAGAGCGAACCGGGCTTGCAAACGCTGTATGTGAAGGCGGCAACGCGCCGCAAAATCACCGGCACCACATTGCCCGAGCTGGGTTATCACTGCTGGGTCAATGTCGATCCACAACGCCTGGAGGCGTATCGAAAAGTCTGTGGTTTCGCCGACAACGGGCTGCTACCACCAACGTATCCACATATCCTGGCGTTTGCCTTGCAAATGCAATTGCTCACGGCCAAAGCGTTTCCGTTTCCGCTGCTGGGGCTGATTCACTTGAGCAATCGCGTCCGTATCTTGCGCCCCATGGGCGGTGTGCACCGGGTACGGGTCAGCGTGAACGTGCAGAACCTGCAACCCCATGCCAAGGGTGCGACGTTCGACCTGGTGACGACGCTCGACGACCAGTTGGGCGTGCTGTGGGAGGCGCAAAGCCAGATGCTCTGTCGCGGCGTCAAACTGGAAGGCGAGCCGGTCGAGGACGCGTTGGCATCGACGCTGTCGCTGACCGAAGTGGCCCACTGGAAAGCACCCGCGGACATTGGCCGCCGATACGCCAAGGTGTCTGGAGACTACAACCCGATCCACCTGAGTGCGATCAGCGCGAAACTCTTCGGTTTCCCTTCCGCCATTGCCCATGGCCTGTGGAACAAGGCCCGCACGCTGGCAGCCCTGAGCGATCATTTGCCGACGGCCAATGTCGAGATTGCAGTGCAGTTCAGGAAACCGGTGCGCCTTCCCAGTGAAGTGACGCTGATGTCCAGCGCGCCGGGGTCCAGCGGGGATTTTCAGTTGATGGGCGCGGGAGAGCTGGAGCATATGGTGGGGCAGTGGCGACCTGTTGCCTGATGGTTTGGTCTGATCGCTCCCCTGCTTGGCGTGGAAATGCAGCCCGGGACGCTCCGCGTCCCAGAAGCCGAACGCAGAGCGTCCGTAGACGCGTTCCCACGCGGAGCGTGGGAACGATCAAACGCAGAGCGTCCGCAGAGGAATCAGGAACTGACCAAATCCCGCGGCTGCGGAAACAAATTATTCAACGTCTCCAACAACCGCACGTGATAAATCGGCTTGCGAAACAAATCCAGCACCTGCAACCGCAACAGATCACTCACATCGTCCATATCCGCATGCCCCGACGTCACAATCACCGGCAAATGCTGACGGGCCGTATGCTCACGCAAGCGCTTGATCAATGACATGCCACTTTCCTCCGGCATCCGCAGATCAGTAATCACCAGCGCAATATCAGGATGACGCGTCAAATGCAGCAGAGCGTGTTTGACCGACGTTGCCGTAAAACAAGTAAAGCCCTCGCCCTCGAGCAACTCCGCCAGTTCCAGCAACGTATCCTCCTCATCGTCGACCAGAAGCAGCTGTTGGCGTGGCAGCGCGGGAGCATTCATAAATAAACACCTGCAATGGACCAAGCGTTGACGTTAGAACCGCCCTGGCAGGTTAGCAAGCTGTCGGCATCAAGGAGTAGGAGCAGGAGCAGGAGGCACCAGCGAATCCCGGAGCACGGTAAAAATATCGGTTACCGCTCCCGAGATAGGTTCCATGAACACCACCAATGCAACCGCTGCCATGCCCGCAATAATCGCGTATTCGATACCCGAGGCCCCCTCCGTATCTTTGGCCAGGTCTTTGAACAAATGGATTTCGGATTTGATCTTCTGAACCACTTTAGTAAAGGACATGACGTGTCTCCTATGACAGGAGAGTGTTGCACGGCCGCAACATGATTCCCCTATGCCAGCATCAGCATTGTCGGCAAACCCCGGACCAACAACTGTAAGAACCTATTAATACTTAAGTAGTAATCGGTTCACCGACGTCATAAAACAGGGCTTTTGGCTTCAACCCGTTACTTTGGGTCAGATATTTACCGACCAGTAATGGCTTTTTGCTTTACCTGCGCTACCGTCAAATAGCGAAATAGTTCCATGTTCATCGCTGCCTGATTGCGAAGTCATCTCATTAGAACTCTTGGGGGCGTTACGCAGCAGGAAAGGGAGAGCCGTCATGAACAGTCGCGTCACCATGGGCCTGGCCGGGCTGTTTCTGGTAGGCGCCATCATTGCCGGTTACTGGGGGCTGGCATTGAGTCGCCAACCGGCACCCGAATCCAGCGCGCAATCCGGCACTTTATCGCCCCCGATACTGGCGCCAGCAGACGACCCGACTCGCCAGCCAGTGGTTGTGCTGTTGCGTGACATCGCGCCGTTCGAGCAAATCAGCGCCGCCGACGTGACGCTGGAAAAACTCCGTACCGCCCCGGCCGGCAGCCTGTCACGTCTCGATCAAGCCATTGGCCGTACGCCCTGGCGCACACTGACTGCCGGCAGCTGGCTCAATGATGAGAGCTTCGAAGCCGGCGGTGCGCTGGCGCGAATGATCCGCCCCGATGAGCGTGCCCTCGCCGTGGCGGCGGATGACGTGGTCAATGTCGGTGGTCAACTGAGCCCCGGCGACTATGTCGACGTCTTGCTGTTTCTGCGCATGGACACCAACAACCTCCAGCAATCGGCCCAGGTGGTGATTCCGGCGTTGCGGGTGCTCGGTGTCGGTGATCAGTTGGGGCTGATGAACGATGGCCTGCCTGCCCACCCGGCGCGCAGCCACGAGGAGCGACTCAAGCAAGACCAACTGCGCGCCAACGCTCGCACCGTTTTGCTTGCCGTCCCTGAACCCCTCTTGAGTCGCCTGATGCTCGCGGCTCAGGTCGGGGTTTTGCGCCTGGCCGTGCGCAGCGCCGAAGAAAAACGCCTGAACCAATACTGGGCCGGCAACCGCGACTCAAAAGCGAGCCTGGCCAGTGCCCATCGCGAACTGGTGCAATTCAGTCAACTGGCCCTGGTCGGCACCCCCAAACCCGCCACGGGCGTTGCCGCACCGCGCAAGTCGAGCGTGGAAGTCATCCGCGGCAATGAAATCACCCAACAAACACCCTGAAACCAGCGAGGACGCTTCTCCATGCGCAGACGCTTCACGCGGTACTTTTTCGTCAACGGCGGCTTCGATACATGCGGTGGGTTATCGCTATGAGCCAACCTCAGAACCTGAGCCAGACGTTCCTCGCGATCACACGCAACAGCACCGACTTCGAGTGGCTGCAAGGTGCGCTTGCCCCTTTGGGCCGGGTGATCAGCGCCGGTGGCGGCAACCTCGATGAACTCTTGACGCTGGTGGACGTGACCTTCGCCAGCCTGGTGTTCGTGGGTCTGGACCGGGAGCATGTGGTGGCCCAGAGCGCGTTGATCGAAGGTGCCCTGCAAGCCAAACCGATGCTGGCGATCGTCGCCTTGGGCGACGGCATGGACAATCAACTCGTGCTCAATGCCATGCGTGCCGGCGCGCGGGATTTCGTTTCTTACGGCTCACGTTCCAGTGAGGTAGCCGGGCTGGTGCGACGCCTGAGCAAACGCCTGCCAGCCGTGGCGCCGAACACGCAACAGAGCCAACAAGGCGGCCTGACCGTACTGTACGGCGCGCAGAGCAATGCCGACGGCGCGTTGCTCGCCAACCACCTGGCGCACGTAGTGCAAAAGAGCGGTCAGCAGACATTGTTGCTGGACCTGGGCCTGCCACGTGGCGACAGCCTTGCGTTGCTGGGGCTGGAGAGTTCGTTTCATTTCGGCGATGCATTGCGCCATCTGCGGCGCCTGGACGCGACGCTGATCGACAGTGCCTTCACCACCTGTGACGCGGGGCTGCGAATTCTCGCCTACGCCAGCAACGACGAACCGCTGGAACAGACCAGTGCCGCCGAGCTGTACATGCTGCTCAGCGCCTTGCGCCAGCATTTCCAGCACGTCGTGGTGAACCTCACTGGCCAGTCGGACAGCGAAGCGTTGCGTACCTTCGTCAGTCATTGCGACAAGTTGCTGTGGTACACCGATCAGAATGTGCTCGACTGCCGACGCAACCTTGAAGTGCTCGGCCGCTGGCGCGAAAAAGGCCTCAAGCTCGACCACGCCAGGTTGCTGGTGGACCGCTATCTGCGCAACGTTGCGCCAGACTCCGATACCTTGAGCAAAAGCTTCGGCATGGAGGTCATGGCGGTCCTGGTCTACAGCCCCGAAGTGCGACTCAACGCCAAGAATCAAGGGCTGAGCCTGTTCGAACTGGCCCCGCGCGAAAACCTGACCCAAAGCCTGCGCGCCCTCGGCGAACGCCTGGCCAAACGCTCCGAAGAACTGGACAAACCCAAGGCCGGCTGGTTCGACCGATTGAGGGGCGCGCCATGAGCGGCGAAAAACTCTTTGGCGCGCCCTCGCACAGGCCGGCCGGCCATACCGACCATGAAGGCCTGAAGCTGGTGCTGCACCGCTACATCATCGACGCCATCGAAGAGTCCGGGAAAAACCTGCTGGAAGGTTCGCGGCAAATGTTGTCGCAGTTCGTCATCGACAAAGTCGCCGAATACATCGCCCGTCTGCACCTGGCGATTTCCCGTTACGAGATGGAGCGACTGGCCGAGGAACTTGTCGACGAGCTCACCGGTTTCGGTCCGCTGGAGGTGTTGCTGCGTGATTCAACGGTGACCGAAATTCTGGTCAACGGCCCGCACCGGGTGTTCGTCGAACGCGAGGGGGTGCTGCACCTCAGTGACCTGCGCTTCATCGACGACCACCACGTCGAGCGGGTGATGCAACGGATTCTCGCGCCCCTGGGTCGACGGCTCGACGAGTCTTCACCGATGGTCGATGCGCGCCTGCCCGATGGCAGCCGGGTCAATGCGATCATTCCGCCCATTGCCCTCGATGGCCCGTGCCTGTCGATTCGAAAATTCCGCAAGGACATGCTCAAGAGCTCCGATCTGATGGCGATGCAAACCATCGATCAGGCGATCTATGAGTTTATTCAGGAGGCCGTGGGCAAGCGCTGCAACATCCTTGTCAGCGGCGGTACCGGCACCGGCAAGACCACGTTGCTGAACATACTCAGCCAGTTGATCGCCCCTCACGAACGCCTGGTCACCATTGAAGACGTGGCCGAACTGCAACTGGGCCATCCTCACGTGGTGCGCCTGGAAACCCGACCGCCAAATGCCGAAGGCCACGGCGAAGTGAAGGCCAGCGACCTGATTCGCAACGCACTGCGGATGCGCCCGGACCGGATAATCCTCGGCGAAATTCGCGGTGTCGAAGTGGTCGACGTGCTCACGGCGATGAACACCGGGCACGACGGTTCCATGAGCACCCTGCACGCCAACAACGCCCAGGATGCATTGTTGCGCCTGGAGACCCTGGTGGGCCTGACCGGCCGCACCATCGCCGAACGCACCCTGCGGCAAATGATCTGTGCCGCGCTGGACGTGGTGATTCAGTTGACGCGCCTGCCCGATGGCCGCCGCTGTGTCAGTGAAGTGGTGGAGGTCGTGGGTATTCGGGATGACGTGTATGTGACCAATACGCTGTTCCGCTTCGACCGACGCACCGGTTTCGGTTTTCTGCGTGAGGCGGCCAACCCCGCCGGCGACAAGCTGCGTCGCGAATCGGCGCTTTCTCCCTTATCGCACTAAAGGATCACGGCATGCTCAAACCGGCGCTGCTCATCCTGATTTGCCTGACATTGCTGGGCGTGTCGATCCGTTTGTTCTACAACGGCCTGCGCCAGACCGGCATCGATCGAACCCTCGGTCGCTTGATGCAGGGGCAACCGCAACGGATGGTGGCGACATCATCCTGGGCTGGCCTGGAACGGGCCTTTCTACGCGCCGGCCTCGGCCGTCCCACCGAGCGCCTGAGGTTGTGGCTGTTGCTCTGGGCCGTGGGCATTTTGCTCGGGTTTGCCCTCGCCAGCTGGATCGGTTTACTGGTGTTTTTGCTGGCACCGCCCCTGGCGCTGCGGCTGTACATCAGTTGGTGCTACCAGCGCCGGCTCAAGCGCATGATCGAACAGCTGCCGCCCATGCTCGATCACACGGTGCGCAGTCTGAAGTCTGGACGCACCCTGGCCGATGCAGTGCTGGTCGCCATCGACGCCGCCGAAGACCCACTGAAAAACGCCATGGGCCGGGTTCAGCGCAACGTGCACCTGGGCGTGAGCCTGCCTGACGCCGTCACGGACTTCGCCGAACTGTACGAGAAAGACGAGTTTCGCTTGTTCGCGCTGGGCCTGAAGGTCAATCACCGCTACGGCGGTAATGCCAGTGAGCTGTTTGAGAACCTGATCAAAATGGTCCGCGAACGCGACCTGGCTGCCCGCCAACTGCGCGCCATGACGGGCGAAACGCGCATCACGGCGATGGTGCTGGCGCTGATGCCTGTGGGGCTGGCCGGCTACTTCTTGATGTCCAATCCGAAATACCTGCTCGCCATGTGGAACAGCAGCTCGGGGCAAATGATGCTCGCGACCGCGTTTGGCCTGCAGGTGGTGGGTTGCCTGGCGCTGTGGCGCATGTTGCGTAGCGTATGAAAATAGCCCTGCTGATTAGCGCACTGTTGTTTCTCGGGGCTACGCTGTTGCTGCTCAGTGGGCTGCTGGACCAACATCGACGCGCTCGCCAAGTGGCTCAACGCCTTGACGGCAAACCGCTGAGCGACCATCGCGTCAGTCACTGGTTGCAAGCGCTGGGCAACAGCCGCATCGGTCAGCGCTCGGTCAAACTGGACAACGAAACCCAAATATTACTCAACCGCCTCGGCTGGCGCAGCGCTCGGCAACGCTCGCTGTTCGCCGCCTGCCAGATCGGCATACCGGTGCTTGCGTTGATCCTGAGTGTATTGATTCAGAGCGTGTTCTTTACGCAGGTGAACAACCCTTGGGTCACCCCGGCCTTCGCCACCGCCCTCGGTTATTTGCTGCCCAAACGCTTGCTGGCCATTGCCGCACACCGTCGACAAAAACAACTGGCGATCGAGATTTCGACCTTCATTCCACTGCTGCGCATCCTGTTCGAATCCGGCATGGCGGTGGAGCAGTCGTTGCGAGTGCTAAGCATCGAAGGCAAACAATTACTGCCGGCCCTGACCCATGAACTGCGCCTGATATTGACCCGGGTCGATTCCGGCCTGGAACTGGGCGAAGAACTGAACAAGGCCACCCAGTTACTGGCGGTGGACGAGTTCACCGACACCTGCGTGATTCTTCAGCAATTGATCCACCAGGGCGGCGGCGCCATGAAATCGCTGCTGGGGCTCAAAATGCTGCTCGATGACCGGCGCCTGACACGCTTGCAGGAATACATCTCCAAAATGTCCGCGAAAATGTCCGTGGTAATGATGTTGTTTCTGTTCCCGGCGCTGCTGATCGTACTGGCCGGCCCCAGCTTCAGCGCATTGGCCCGGGCTTTTGGTCGTTGAAAGGCACCGCGGCGATCCCTTGTGGCGAGGGGGCTTGCCCCCGTTGGGCTGCGAAGCGGCCCCAAAATCTCAGATATACCAAAGATCTTGTGAATGCTACGCACTCAAACGGGGCGATGCGGCGTTCCGACAAGCCCCCTCGCCACAGTCGCTTCTACAGGGGATCAGCTGTGTGGCGCAGGTTTTGGTATGGCAACGTTATCCAGCATCCGGTTCACCGCCAGTTCAGCCAGCATGACGATCTGTTGAATCGCCATCGCGGTGTGCCGGTGCGGCCCTTCCAGATACCCCGCAAAATCACCCGCCATCACACTGGCCTGGGCCAACGATTCACAGGTGTGGGCCAACAGGTCTTCGTCTTTGATATCCGGCGCGACCATATACATCGTGCTCGGCTTGCGGGCCGCGGGGGATTTGAGGGCGGAGGGGTTGAGGTAGTGATCGAGCGCGCGGTTAGCGGCGTCGTGGAGTTTTTTCGAATCGAGGGATTCGTAGGGGGAAACGTTGTCGGTTTCTGGGGGATTCGGGGTTGCTTTGAACATGATTACACCTCTGGGATGAAATGGAGCCACTTCCAAAATTGCCGCGATGCAATTTGGGGTGGCAGCTGTACGCGGGTTCGCGGACCGATCCCAGAGGCATATCTCGGCATACCCGAAGGTATCCCGCGCACAGTCGCCATGACACGAAACGACAGACACCCAAAAGTGTTGTTGTTCGGTGGAGCGATTATGCCTCAAGAATCGAGCCGCGACGCCCGGACGCTGAATTGTCAGCGACGGACAAAGGCTAGAGACGCAGCGTCCGACGGGCAACCTGAAAAGCATGTGGGAAGGTTCTGATGTTTTTACTGATCGATAAACATCATTGCCTGTGAGGCAGCCATCGCGGGCAAGCCCGCTCCCACAGTGGAGCGGCGTACCCCCGCCCCTCACCACTCAACAGGCCGAGCGTTAGCTCGCCTGCAGCTTTTGATCTGGCTTTTGATCTTGATCCACCCGCCCCTTCGGGAGGCTGAGCGCAGGTGTTCATCTGGGGATTGGCGCGCAGCGCCGTTCGACGCAGTCGAACCCATCGCATGTAGGTCGTAGCGAAGCAGACCGTAGGGCGATGCCCCCAGATGGATACCGGAGCGAAGGAACGCCGAGCCTTAGCGAGGGGCCGGACGCTTGGGGCGAGACCTTTTGGTTCCTTTTGGGGCGTCTGCCAAAAGGGACTCGCCGTAAGGGCGAAACCCTAAGCGGCCGTTACCGCAGAAATGGATATGTACACCGATGAAACAGCGTACACCCGAAAAAACTCAGTGCGCAGTAAGCCGCCGCACACCCGCATTCCCCGGCGACAACGCCAACGCCACCTGCGTGCGGTTATGCATGTGCGTCAACCGCAACACCTGCGACACATAAAGCTTCACCGTGTTTTCGGTAATCCCCAACTCACAGGCAATCTGATAATTGGTCTGCCCCTTGCCCACCAACCGCGCCACCTCCAGCTGCCGTGGCGACAGCTGATTGAAAACCGCCGGCATCTGCACCCGCTCCGCCTCACTGAATGCACCCTCAGCCGAATCCGGCAAAGGCACAGAGGACGGGCCCCGACGAACCTTGTCCAGATCCTGATACAACTCGTCGATCGATTCGCAAAGGTACTGCAGCTTCTGACTCAAATGCCCCAACTGCAGGTTTTTCTGCCGCTCCTGCAAGACCACTTCCTGGCGCTGCAAACCTTCGAGCAATTCATCCAGATTAATCGGTTTTTGATAGTAGTCAGCGAACCCGGCGCGCAAGGCCTTGATCACATCCTGCTTGTCGGCGTGACCGGTGAGCATGATCGCCTCGAATGCCCGGTGTTTGCCGGACAACTGTTGCAGTGCCTGGACGAGTTGAATGCCATCCATGTCAGGCATCTGTAAATCACAGAGCACCAGACCGATATCCTCGTACTCGGTGAAACGCTCGATCGCCTGCTTGCCGCGATGACAAGGAACACAGCGATAACCATTGCGCTCAATGAACTCGCACAGTTCTTCGACAACCAATGGCTCGTCATCCACCACAAGGACTTTTATTGCCGAAATAAGCTTGTTCACGTGTCACTCCAGGCTGACCGTTGCCGTACCCACTTCCAAAGGTTGTACAGCAACTGTTTTGAAAGTAGACGCACTTTTGAGCGGTGTACATAGAACGAGTATTGCCCGGTAACTAATGCAGCCAGACCAAAGTCAACAACATGCCCACCAATACGAACGGCGCAAAGGGCTGCTTTTTTGACGTTCCAGGCCCCAGGTAACGAAGACGCTGCCTAAGCCCTTGCCCCATATACAGCCAGAGTCTTGGCGCCAACAGCACCCACAATGCACTGGCCAATCCGGCGCCGATGAAGCCGCCGAGCAGGTGCATACCGTCCGTCGCAAGCCCCAGCGCCGCCATCAGTTTCACGTCGCCCGCCCCCAGGCGTTTCAATGCATAACCGGGCAAGGTGAAGGCCAGTGCCAACAACAAAGCCCAGCCGCCCTGCACCGCCTCGGCCCCCAGCCACGTGGTGCCCGTCCCTAACAGATAGGTCAGCGCCAACGTACCTGCGCCAAGGGTCAGGCCATTGGCGATGTGCCGCTCCCGAACATCCTGTGCTGCGCAGAGCGTCAGCCAGATAAGTAGGACAACGTTCTGCATCCGGTAAAAAACGTCCGTTTTGGCTGAATGATTCTATGCTGATACTACGTCGTGATGGTCAGGGTAGACGCACTCATGAAAACAGGCCTCCCCCGCAAACAAAAAGGTGCCGTGGCGATTGAGTTCGCCTTGGTGTTCATTATCTTTTTCGCCGTGTTTTATGGTCTGGTCAGTTACAGCCTGCCGCTATTGCTGATGCAATCATTTAATCAATCGACAGCCGAAGCGGTGCGCCGTAGTGTGGCGCTGGACCCGGGCACCGCCAATTACGACACCGCCGTCACCAACATAGCCACCACTGAACTGACCCGGCAGCTGGCCTGGATTCCCGCCGCGCTGAACTTCAATGTGGCCACCGATGCCAGTGCCACCTACATCGGTGGCGTGCTGACGGTCACCATCAATTACCCCACCAGCAAATTGAACCAGGTGCTGCCATTCCTGGTACTGCCGGGGATCGGTTCGGTGCCCGATCTGCCCGCGACCCTCACCGCCCGATCGAGCCTGCAATTTTGAGTTCCGGGGACAAGCTCTTCGGGCGCCTGCTCAACCGCCAACCGCCACAGACTTCGCACAGCGCCGACACTGCGGACATCGCCAACGTACAACGTGTCGGTTTGCAGTTGCATCTGAATGAAGAGGGGCGAGTGGTTCAGCTGACCGGTCCGCTGCGGCATCTGCTGGCGCAACAAGTACCTGGCGCGCAGGCACCGCATCTGCTCGATTACCTCATGCCCCATAGCGGCCTGTCGGTCGAAGGCGCGCCTGCCGAATGGCAGGGACAGAGCCTGGACCTGGATTTTTTCAGCATCGGCGAACAACCACTGCACCTGCGTGGCTGGGTGCAGCCGTTGGGCGAAAACTGGCTGTTGCAGTTGATCGACATCGGCGACTTGTTGCTCGAACGCCGACAAGCGCGCAGCCGCGAACAGTGCCAGTTAATCGCGGCGCAGATCAGCGAACAGTTGCGTTTGTGCAGCCTGACGCGTTTGTCTGGCGTGCTGGCGGAGCAACTGCAAGGCCTGGCCCAGCGCTTTCAGATCCCGTGCATCGCCATGGCCTTGCTCGACGAACAGGCGGAAGGCTGGCTGATCCACCAGCATTACGCGGCCTTCGATGCGCCCCTATTGTGGGAAATCGATCAACGCTTGGGCACCAGTCTCGACAGTTTGAATGGCTCCGCCCCTCAGCCACTGATCCCCAGCGAACACCCACGCCTGCAAGTCATCTTCGGCAATGCCGAAGGGTTCGCGGTGCCTTACCACAACGCCTTGGGCGTGGTGGCCTGGTTGCTCTGTGGTTTCTACCCGGTGCAACAGCGTGCCCCGGATCTGAGCGATCGCGACTGGTTGCAACTCACCGCCGCTTTGGCCGGCCCGCTGCTTGAGCGCTTGCGCGAGCATCAGCACCATCTGCAACTGGAGCGGCTGGAGTCTTTGCAAGCCTTGCTCGGCACCGGCTGGTGGGAGGTCTTCAGCGACACTGGCGAGGTGCAATTGGCGCCGTCACTGGCCAACACCTTGAACCTTGCGAGCACGCGTTTACCGCTGCATGACTGGCTCGAACAGATCCACCCCGCCGACCGTGAAGAGCTGACGATTCGCCTGCAAACCTTGCAGGACGAAGGCGCGCCGTTGCTGCTGTGCGTGCGCCTGCATCGCACCGACACGGCACAAACGCCGATCTGGTATCGACTGCAAGGCCAGGCCCTGGGCAGCAGCCGAACCCGGCGGCTGGTGGGTTTCATGCTCGACATCAGTGACATCAAGAATCAGGAGCAGAACGCCGCTGCCGCCCATGCCCGGCTGGACAACCTGATCGCCAGTTCGCCGGCGGTGATCTACGTGCAGCGCTATGTCGACGGTGCCCTGCAACCGACATTTTTCAGCGACAGCCTGTTGCCACTGCTCGGTTGGTCACTCGCCGATTGTGCCGCCGGCGCGCTGGTGGAACGGGTTCATCCCGAGGACCGCGACGGCTATTTCGAACGCACCCGACAATTGCTGCGCGAAGGTTCAGTGCGTGCCCGTTATCGGCTGCGCGACAATCGCGGCGATTACCACTGGCTGCTCGACGAAGCCAAACTGTTGCGCGACGACCTCGGGCTGCCGGTGGAGGCCGTGGGATTGTGGCTGGATGTCACCGAAGCGACCTTGGCTGCCGAGAAAGTGAAACAGAGCGAAGAGCGCTATCGGATCCTGGTGGAAGACTCCCCGGCGATGATCTGCCGCTACCTTCCAGACCTGACGCTGACCTTTGGCAACCGCCCGCTGGCGACCTATCTGGAATGCCAGCCCGAGCAACTGCCGGGGGTGAACCTGGGCAGCTGGATGTCGCCGGGACAGCGCGAAGCGTTCCTCCAGCGGCTCAGTCGACTGAGCCCGGAGTTCCCGGTCAGTACTGCGGAAATCAACCTGCAATTGCCGGGACGGGAACATGCATGGTGGGTCTGGTCGGATCGCGGGGTGTTCGACGAGCAGGGTCGTTTGCTGGAGATTCAAGCGGTGGGCCGTGACAACACGGAAGTCCGGCGCGCCCAACAACAGCTCACCCAGAGCGCGAAAATGGCCACCCTCGGCGAAATGGCCACCGGGCTGGCCCATGAATTCAATCAGCCGCTGAACGTGATACGCATGGCCATCGTCAATGTGCTCAAGCGCCTGAACAATGGTGATGCGCAAATCGATTACCTGACAGACAAGCTCAACCGCATCGACGCACAAGTCCAGCGAGCGGCGCGGGTGGTGGATCACATGCGGGTATTCGGCCGGCGTTCGGAGATCGAACAACACCCGTTCAATCCGGCGCAAGCCATCGAGGGCACGCTGGCGCTGCTGTCCGAAGGCATGCGTGGCAAAGGGGTCGAGCTGCGGGTCAGCCAGACCGGGTTCGACGTGCAGGTGCGCGGTTACGTCGATCAGCTGGAGCAGGTGTTGATCAACCTGATGGTCAATGCGCGGGATGCGCTGCTGACCAAACGTGAGGCCGACCGGGCGTTCAAACCGTGGATCTCGGTGTACGCCGAACGCGATGAAGCGTCGGTGCGATTGTGGGTCGAGGACAACGGCGGCGGTATCGATCCGCGGCTGCTGGAGCGGATTTTCGAACCCTTCTTCACCACCAAACCGGTGGGTGTCGGCACCGGGCTCGGGTTGTCGGTGAGTAACGGCATCATCGCCAACATGGGCGGTAAGCTGACCGTAAGAAACTCGACCGAGGGCGCGCGGTTTTGTATTGAGTTGCCGATTGCCACCGACGATCAGATCACCAGCGTCGCGCGCCCCGAATGACAACTGAGATTGGCGCCGACGTCGACCTTGTTCAAATCGATCCCCAGGCTTAACAACAACGTGTTGATCAAACTGTCGAGCAACGGGTTCAGCACGCTGTCGATCGCACTGACCAGCAAGGTGGCCACGCTGCTCAGGATCGTCCCCAGTCCGTTGACGAGACTGCCTGACGGGCCATACATGTCCACGTGAATGTTAAGCGGGGTGTTGAGCAGGTTGCTGACAATACTGCTGGTGGTGAACGAATAGTAGAACGGTGGCTGGCTGATTTCTGGCAGGCTGCTGGCGGGTGGCGCGGAATAGACGTGGGCCATATTGGCGTTCGCCGCCACGCTGGTGTCGGCCACAATATTGATGCCGCCCCCCACGCCGGGCACACGGGGATCGCAGGTGATGGGCAAGAACAAAAGCCTGCGACAGGTTTTGATTCCGATGTCGATTACCTTCAACGGCTGCACCGTGACTGTCGGCGGTGCGGTGTTGCTGCCGAACATGCTGGCCGCATCGATCCGGCCGATTTTCAGGTCCACCAGTGATGTACGGGTGCGGGTGGTCAGGGTTTTGTTGGTGTTATTGACGCAGCTGTAGGCCGTGACGTAACTGCTGGCGCTGGCGACGTCCAGCGCCACATCGAGCCGTATCGGCCCCGGCAACACGATGACATCGGGTGTCTGGCAGGGCACGCCCAAGGCACAGGTCAGTGAGTCGAGCACCTCCACCAGGTCGAGATTGAGCAAGGCGTTGAGGGTGTTGGTCAGCGGTCCTGCCAGATCGGTCACCGCATTGACCAGCGCCGCAATGGCGTCGAGCGCCGGCAAGTCGATCGACAGCAAGGTGCGTACCTGCGCGGTTCTCACGTAAATCCGGTCAGGTCCCAATGGGTTCAGGGCTGCCTTTTTCGGATTGCCGATCGCTGAGAGTTGCGGTGGTTCCAGCACCTGCACCCGAGCCGTGATGTGTGCCAGCCCCGCCAGATCGATCGGCAGTGTTGCCACCAGACCGTTTTCCTTGTTGGCCAGTTGCACGATGCCCTCGATCAGGTCGAACACGCTCACGTTCGTCGCCAATGCCGACAGGTTGCTGCCATTCTCGACGTGCAACAAATTGCCCAGCACCACGGTCGTTGAACCCGCGGCAACCTTGAGTGCCTGCAGACCGACGATGGTCGCCGTCGCACCAAGCGTACCGTTGGGGTCCAGCACATTGACGGCCGTCTGGATCAACTGGCTGACGGCCACCGAAGTGCCCAACACCTGGCTATAACCGGCGGCGTTGACGCCGAGGTCAACCTTCAGTCGATCGAGGTAACCGAGCAGGCTGATATGGCTGTTCAGCAACCCCTCCCACCCTGCCACGGAGAGGTTCAGATGGCCGCCCAATAAACCACCGAACAGCGCATTGAGGGTATCCGACTTGCTGGAGTCGACACTCAGCACCGTAGTGCGCAGGGTCAGCGATGCCAGCGGTGGCGGCAACGCTGCGACGGCGGTCGCGGTCAGGTTGAAGGTCGCCCCGGCCGAAGCGCCGCCGAACAGCGCGCCAATACCGCCGGCGATACTTTGCAGGACTGAATGACTGGCGCTCACCCGAATGGCTTCGCTGCTGCTCGGATCAGCCGTAAAAACCCGGAGATTATTGGCGTCCAGACTCAAGGTGCCGCAGGCTACCGCCAGGCTGCGGGAGGAGTCGGGAAGGGAGAAGTCGTTGCGGTTGGCACTGGCAGTGGCATAGGCGGTAGCGGTGGCACCCACGGCGCAATCACCGTTGCGCGTGGCAGCCTCCAGCGCGGCCATATCCGCCACTCGTTGCAAGCTGCGTTTTTCCAGGTACAGGCGGCCGCTATCGACCACGACCAGCAAGAATACCAAGGCCATGCCCAGTGTCAGCACCGCCATCAATCCGATCGCTCCCCGTTGCCGGGCCGGGTTACGAAACTGCGAGCAGGGAGACATGGCGCACTCCTTTGCCGGCGCATCGCCGAGGGTTACCTCCATTGGTGAAAAGCAGTGTAGACAAGGGTCTGCGAGATTGCTGGCAACTCGCCACCCCAGACAACAAAACCCAATGTGGGAATGGGCTTATTGTGGGCTTTGTGTGACGACAAAGAGCCTGTAGGAGCGAGGCTTGCCCGCGAAGAAAACACCGCGGTTTTTCAGTCACTACGCGTTATCGTTCTTCGCGGGCAAGCCTCGCTCCTACAGGGGCTATGGCGTTGGATCGTTCAGGGTTTAGCGCGGTGGATAGTTGGCCAATATCCGCCCGACTGTCTCGTGGATTCTATTGCTACGATCCTGCGGGTTCGGTGTGCGACTAAGCGTCTGCTCGTCGCTGCCGCGCCACACCAGTTTGCCGTCCTTGCCATCGAGCAGGTCGATCTGAATGGTCGCCACTTTGTAGCTGATGTTGCGCGTTTCGTTGTACATCGGTCCGCCCCAGTAGCCGTACCATGGGCCACCATAACCGCCACCATAGTAGGTGGTCACTTGTTGCTGGCGATCTTCGACGATCAAATAGGCCTGTACCTTCAGATCCGGACTGGCACCGGCGGCGGCCGGCCGCAAACCGCGCTGATCCAGCTGATCGGCAACGGACTGGCGGATGCGTTGTTCGGTCAGGTCACTCTTGATCCGGGGGTCATCGGGACGGTATTGCACGGCGGGCTCTTTCCAGCTCCAGCTACGATAAGCCGCAAAGTCGCGGCTGGCATCGAAGTCATGATTGACCTGGTTGGCGGCGCAGGCAGTGAGCAGCGCGGCCATGGCCAGTAAAGCGAGACGGCGGAACATGATTTTTCTCCGATAGAAGACATGCGCCTGCGGGATTGCTTTCCGTAAAGGAAGTTAATTAGGAGGATACGCCGACATGGCCTTTTCGACAGCTTCGCGTAAGGCATCGGCACGCGCTCTCTGGCTGCCCTGGCTGTCGGTTTCGGCACTGGCACTCCATACCGGCTGACCAGTGCTCGCGTCGAACAGATCGATGCGCACCACAACCACTTGTACCTGATAAGTGCGGATGACCGGGACCGTGTTGTACAGGCCGTAACCGCTGCCGTAGCGGTTGTAACCGCCATAACCACCGCCGTAGTAGCCCCCGCCGTAACCATAGTCGTCCCGGACCTGACGCAAGCGGGTCTCCAGATGCAAATCGACGCTGACCAACAGGTCCGCCGGGCGATTGTCCTGCAAAGGGCGCAAGCCGCGTTGATCGAGGGCATTGCTGACCGCTTCGGCCACCTGCGCCGAGTCAGCCCAGGCGGTGTCCGGTGGCAGACGCCCATTGAGCCAGGCCCAACTGCGATAGCGCCCGTAATCGCGGGGCGCTGCCGGGTAGGCGCTGCGGTCGACGGTGGTGGTGGCCTGGGTCGGTGCCGGCGGCAGCGGGTTGGACGTCGCGACATAAGGGTTGCTGCCTTGGCAGGCTGCCAACCCGAGACAGATCACCAGTAACCCTGAACGACTGTACATTTCGCGCTCCGCTCAGATCGGCCGACAGATCCAGTGCAGGTAGCGCCCAAGCCCGGCGAAACCTGGGTGACGGCGGTGAGCCAGTTCCATTTCCAGCAAATCCGGCAGTTCGACGCGGGCCTGGAATTCCACCGGCATGTAGTCGTAAAAAACCCGCACCCCACTCTGGGTTTCGACCTGCCACATGCTCTCAAGTTGCGCCGCCAGTTCCCGTGGATCCAGTGGCTGCTGCGGCGTCAGGCTCTGCTTTTCGCCGGCCATGGCATTCTTGCGCATCTTGCGGAAATGACCTTTGAGCAAGTTGCGGTAGATCAATGCATCGCGGTTGTAGAACGCCAGGGACAACCAGCCGTCCGGCTTCGTCAACTGATGCAGTACCGGCAAAATCGCATGGGGTTCGGCCAGCCATTCCAGCACGGCGTGGCACAGCACCAGGTCGTAGGGTTCAGTGAGCTGACCGAGCAGATCCTGCCACGGCGCCTGGATGAATGTAGCCGTCTGCCCGGCGTCGGCAAAGCGCTGGCGGGCGCCTTCAAGCATCGGTTCGGCGGGTTCGGCGAGGGTCACCTGATGACCGCGCTGGGCCAGCCACAACGACATGTGGCCCAGGCCGGCGCCGATATCCAGCACGCGCAACGGGCGCTCCGGCAGGGTTTCGGCCAGGTCGGCTTGCAACACCGCGAGCCGGATCGCACCTTTGGCGCCACCGTAGATTTTTTCGGCGAAACGGGTCGCCAGTTGATCGAAATGACGGTCGCTCATCAGCTGAACCGCCGTTCGCTGTCCGCGAGTTTGCTGCGCACCACTTCATTCATGTCCAACCCCAACTCGCTGCATAGCAGCAATAGATACAGCACGATGTCGCCGACTTCCTGCCCGACATGGGCGAGCTTGTCCGCCGGCAACTGGCGTGACTGGTCTTCGGTCAGCCACTGGAAAATCTCCACCAGCTCGGACATTTCCACGCTCGCGGCCATGGCCAGGTTTTTCGGGCTGTGAAATTGCCGCCAGTCATTGCGGTCGCGAATGGCGTGCAGGCGTTCGGTCAGTTCAACAAGGTTCATCGGGCTCTCCTGAAGGCGTATAGCTTCAAGGGGATGGCGGGTGAAGGCAAGGTCTATGTAGCCGCTGCCCAAGGCTGCGTTCGGCTGCGCAGCCGTCGTGAATATGGCTGACGCGTTCTGCCTGATGTACCGCAATTTCCGGTTTGACGACTGCTTCGCAGCCGAACGCAGCCTTCGCCAGCTGCTACAGAGATGTTTGCGCCATACTTGGACGGTCGGGAACCCGGCAGCACGATCCATGGCCCAAGGCTCGGATCCGGCAACCACGCCATCACTCCATCAGGACGTACACATGCAGGTAGAAAGTTTTTTCGAATGGCTCGGCCAGGTCATCGGTTCAGCCATTCGGTTCATCATCGATGCCCTCAGCGGTCTGTTCGACCTGTTGAGCAACGCTGGCAGCAATTTTGTCGAAGGGTTGGCCCAGGCGCTGGGCATGGACACTTCGATCATCAGCATCATCACGCTGATCATCGGGCTCATGCTGCTGTGGGCAGCGATCCGCGCCTTCATGAACGCGTCGATCATCATGGGGATTATCTGGTTGTTGCTGGGGTTATGGTTGTTGAGCTGGATTGTTCACTAACCCCCTCTTTTCTGCCCTGATCGCTCCCACGCTCTGCGTGGGGAATGCAGCCCGGGAGCTCCGCGTCCCTGACAACGTGACGCAGAGCGTCACAGGAGTCATTCCCACGCAGAGCATGGGAACGATCATGCATGCGGATTCCAAGTTCATCGCTACAATGCAGGCGCCCCCAAGGAGCCTGCATGTCCAATCTGATTGCCGACTGGCGCGACCGTCCGACCCATCGTCGAGTCTGGGCGCTCGCCGCCCCGATGATTCTCTCCAATATTTCCGTACCGCTGGTAGCGCTGGTCGACAGTACCGTCGTCGGCCACTTGCCCCATGCTCATCAACTCGGCGCTGTCGCGGTGGGCGCCAGTCTGTATACCTTTCTTGCCTGGGCCATGGGCTTTCTGCGCATGGGCTCCACCGGGTTCGCCGCCCAGGCTGCCGGGCGCGGAGATGGCGCAGCATTGCGGCAGATTTTGCTCCAGGGTCTGTTGTTGGCCATGGGCCTGGCCATCGTGTTGGGCGCAGTGGGCGTGCCGTTGAGCGGGGTCGCGTTGCACTTCATGCAACCGTCGGCGGAGCTGGACCAGCTCACCCGCGAGTTCTTCCACACGCGGCTATTTGGCTTGCCGGCGGCACTGGCCAGCTACGCGCTGGTGGGCTGGTTCCTCGGCACCCAGAACGCTCGAGCCCCGCTGGCGATTTTGCTGAGTACCAATCTGGTGAACATCGCGCTGAACCTTTGGTTCGTCCTCGGCCTGGAGTGGGGCGTGGTCGGCGCGGCCCGGGCCTCGGTGATTGCCGAATGGACCGGCGCGCTGATCGGCCTGCTCATGACCCGCCAGGCTCTGCGCGCCTATCCCGGCCATATCGCTTGGGCCGCGCTGGCACTGTGGCAGAGCTGGCGCCCATTGCTGGCGGTCAATCGCGACATTTTCATTCGCAGCCTGGCATTGCAGTCAGTGTTTTTCCTGATCACTGTGCAAGGCGCGCGGCTGGGTGATGCCACGGTTGCGGCCAACGCGTTGCTGCTCAACGGTCTGCTGCTGACCGCCCACGCGCTGGACGGCCTGGCTCATGCCGTAGAAGCCCTGTGCGGACACGCCATCGGTGCTCGCGACCGAGAAGCCCTGCGTCGCTCATTGGTGGTGGCGTGCGGTTGGTCATTGCTGGCGAGTGTGGGGTTTGCCTTGCTGTTTCTGTTCGCCGGGCACCTGTTCATCCAGATGCAGACCGACATTCAGAACGTGCGCGACACCGCCTTCCTTTACCTGCCTTACCTCGCGATGCTGCCGCTGATCGCCGTCTGGAGCTACCTGCTCGACGGCCTGTTCATCGGCGCCACCCGCGCCCGGGAAATGCGCAACGGTATGCTGCTGACGGTGATCCTGGTGGTGCCCTTCGCCTGGGCGCTGCAAGGCTTGGGCAACCATGGATTGTGGATAACCTTCCTGCTGTTCATGTTGCTGCGCAGTCTGACCCTTGGCGCATTCGCCTGGTACTTGCGCAAGCACGACAGCTGGTTCAAAGGTTGACGAGGGCCGGCCTTCACCTTCAAGGCTGATTGTTTTGCCACAGGTTGCGCAGGCTATCGAGACGCTCCTGCTGGCTGCCTCCCGACAATGGCTGCCTGGCCACTGCGTCGGGATGCAGCAAGCGCAGCCATAACCAGTCATCGAGCACCGCACGTTCGCTGAAACCCAGCGCCCGCCCTTCCTGCAGGTAAGCCCACAAGCTGTTGTAGCCAATGCCAGTGGATCGGCTCCAGCGCCAGGTATGTTGTTCCAGCAGGCAGGTCTGCAAGGTGTCTCGCTGACGCAGGCTGAGGTTTTCCTCGACGGCCAGCGGCCGGACGGCAAGCCGCGGATTGAACAACTGCTGCCAGCCCTGACAGCCAATCGCCCGATCGGCCCAGGTGCCACCGAACCAGCGCAACTGATCGATCGGACCGAGCCAGCGACTCAACTCCTGCGCATCGCAGGCATCGAAAAAATAACTCGCCGTGTGTGGGTTGTAGTAACTCAACAAAGCCCGGTGATGCAGCCCCAGGGTGACCGTGAGCATCCGCCGCAAATGCTCCAGCAACTGCGAGGGCGTTGCTTCGCTGGTTAGCAGTAATCCGCTCCACAGGTGTGGCGCACTGAGGCATGACTCGGTCAGCGCCGGGCATTCGCGAAGGTCGACCAATACCGGGCCGTACTCACGCAACGGGTGAAACTCAGTGCCTTCGAACAGACGGAACCATCGGGTATGAGCAAATTGTTGTCGCACATTCGCACCGGCCTGAGGCTCGCCCGGAACATCGAGCAAGAGCCATTGCGCAGCCAGATCGGGCGCCAGAGCGGCGATCATGCCGCACCGCTCTGGCCGAACTGCATCGCCGCCCGACAGGTGCAGAAAGACTGCGCGCAATGACTGAAACTGCCACCGCCGGGCAGCAGACACAGGAGCACCAGGGGCTCGCCTGATTGCAACAGGCCCAGCAAGCCGTCGGACGCCAGGTTCGCATCGGTTATCAAGGAAGGTGGCAGGTCGGGTATGACCGGCGCTGTGCTCGACGCTGTGCCGGGAAGAAATCCGCTGATCAAAGGCTGGTCCGGATCGCCTTCGACAAAGCTCACCAGCACCTGCGCCCCTTCATTCAGCGGCAAGCTGTCCGCGTCTCCCAGCTCGGGCGCCAATGGCAACCAGCAGTGGCTGGGCGCTGCGCCCTCCCCCTGATAAAGCCAGTCAAACTGCACGGCAACCGGTCTGGACAGATCCGGTCGAGGCTCATCGACCTCGACCACCCACGCCCGCTGCAAGCTGAGCATCCTGGGTTGTTTGATCACCGAATGATCTGCCACGAAAGGCACTTGCTGCACAACGGCGCGCAGTTGATTGCTATAGGGAAGCCCTGGCTCCTGTCCCCCTTGATGCTCGACGTGGGTCAGTAGCCACAGACGATTGCAGTCCGCACACGGGTGGCCGGACAGCGGCATCAGTTGACCGCTGCGCAGCGTCGCCAGATTCGTCTGGCCTTCGGCGATCTGCCCGCAGCCGTGAAGCTTGAACCGATGCACGCCTGGCCGTTCGTTCTCACCCTCAAAGACGCCCTCTTCGCCACGGCTGAACTGTCCCGGGCCATCACCGAAAACCAGACAATGCCCTGCGCGTGCACAGTGTTCGAAGTAGTAATGAAGCCGTTCCTGGGTACACAGACGCTGGAGAAACTGCAGGTCTGATTCCCGATACTGCGTGCAGAAATCACGGGGTGGGTAATCGCCGCTCAGGTCGAAACGACGCTCCTTACCGGCAATGCCGTGTTCCTTGAGTACTTGAGCGAGAATCTCCGGCACCGAGCGCTGGCTGAAGATTCGCTGATTGAAGCGCTGGCCCAGACACGCCAGCCTGGGGCCCAGACGCACTCGACATAGCCCGGGCTCACCGCCATGGCCAAGCTGAACGAGGCTAAGCAACTGGCCATGAATACCCTGCCCCGGGGGCCCGAAATGCAAAAAGGCCGAACGATATAGCAGGCTCGCAAGGTCCAGCGTCGGGTCATCGTTCAGCAGCTCCACGTCGAACACAAAGGGCTCGTTGATGGCTTCACTACCGGTAAAGGCCAAGACCTCAAAGGGGTCGGGAAGACCCGCTATATCCAGACGAAATGACGGCTCGTTGACTGGATCGAACATCGGCGATTCTCTACAGGAGGGGCGGCCGGGGATTCTCGCTGAGAGACATGGCCGAGTAGAGTGCCGAAATACAACTTAGGAAATGACCTACGTGAAAAGAAGACCATATCCCTTGGATAGCCCGGTCTGTGGGTAATTTCGCTTGATAAAAGAGAAGCTCCGCACCAGATCATCTGAAATTTCCCCAGCGCATGGAGAATTTTCAGACAACCCGATGGGAACGGAGCCTTACCTCAAGAAGACAGGTAAGACGAACGGGTCAGGCCCAGACGCAAGGCGTCGAGGAACTGGGTGCGCTCGGCGGCGCTGATGCGGGCACTGGCGCATTTATCGCGATAGTGGGTCATCAACTCTTCCGGCGACAAGTGCACGTAACGCAGCATGTCTTCGATGGTGTCGTGGGTTTCGATACCGGCGTGGTACACGCTGCCGTCGGCGTTCTGGTAGATGTTCACCGAGTCGGTGTCACCAAACAGGTTATGCATATCACCGAGAATTTCCTGGTAGGCACCCACCAGGAAGATCCCCAGCAGATAGTCTTCACCTTCGTTCAGGCCGTGTACCGGCAAGCTGGTCTCGATGCTCTGCTCATCGACGTATTGCTTGATCTTGCCGTCGGAGTCGCAGGTCAGGTCTTGCAGCACTGCGCGGCGTAGCGGCTCTTCGTCCAGACGGTGCAACGGCAGAATAGGCAGGACCTGGCCGATGGCCCAGGTATCCGGCAGGCTCTGAAATACCGAGAAGTTGCAGATGTACTTGTCGGCCAGCTTGTCATTGAGTTCGTCGAGCACCTGACGGTGGGAACGCTGACGGGCCTTCAACGAGTTGTGCAGGCGACGGCAAACGGCGAAGTAGCATTGCTCGGCCAAAGCTTTTTGCGCCAGGGTCAGCTTGCCATCGGCGTATTGCGTGGCGACGTCGCTCATGTAGTGCGTGGCGCGCCAGTACGTTTCGGTGACCATCTCGATGTCGGTCGGGCCGAGCAGGTCGACCAGCCACTGTACGGTTTCCGGCAGTTCTTCCTTGTTATCGATCCTCGGCACGTCGTCGTTGTGTTTCTCGACGTCGGTGACCTGAACCACCAGCATGGCGTGGTGAGCGGTCAGGGAGCGGCCGCTTTCAGAAAAGATGTTCGGGTGCGGCAGGCTCTGCGCATCGCAGAACTCCTTGAGCATCCCGACCACGACACCGGCGTAATCGTCCATGTCGTAGTTGATCGAACTGGCGTTACGCGAGTGCGTACCGTCGTAGTCCACGCCCAAACCACCACCGACGTCGATGTGATCCACCGGCAGGCCAAGGTTGCGCAGTTCGCCGTAGTAACGGATCGCTTCCTTGAAACCGTGTTGGTAGTCCGCCAGGTTGGCGATCTGCGAACCCATATGAAAGTGCAGCAGGCGAATGCCCTGGTCCAGGCCGGCGGCGCGGAAACGCTCGACCACCGACAGCAATTGCGCCGCCGACAGGCCGAACTTGGATTTTTCACCACCGGTGTCTGCCCACTTGCTCGATGCCAGGGACGACAGGCGCACGCGCAGGCCGACCTGCGGCTTGACCTTGAGCGAGGCGGCTTCTTCGATGACCAGACCGACTTCGGATTCTTTCTCGATCACGATGAACACGTTGTGACCCAGTTTCTGGCCCATCAGCGCCAGTCGGATGAACTCGCGGTCCTTGTAACCGTTGCAGACGATGGTCCCGCCTTTCGGCGCCAGCGCCAGTACCGCCAGCAGCTCAGGCTTGGAGCCGGCTTCCAGACCGATGGAAACGTTCTGGGTGGCGATGATGTTTTCGATCACCGCTTCCTGCTGGTTGACTTTGATCGGGTACAGCGCGGTGTACTTGCTCTGGTATTCCAGGCGCTCGATATTGGCGTCGAAAGCGCCAGTCAGCTGGCGCACGCGGTCTTGCAGGATGTCAGGGAAACGCACCAGCAACGGCAAGGACAAACCGCTTTTGCGCAGTTGGTCGACTTGCTCGAACAGGTCGATAGGCGAACTGGTCGGACCGTTCGGACGAACTTCGACGCGACCGGCGTCATTGATCGCGAAATACCCGGCCCCCCAATGGCGAATCCCGTAAACACTGCGGCTGTCCACAACTGTCCATTGGCTGCCATCGTCTTTGCGTGTGCGTCGTACGGACATTGAAGTCCCCTATAAAGAAGTCATAGAGCGTCGCCTGGGTTCAGGCCGGCGCAGTCTAAAGAATGAAAATGACGATTAGCCTGCATGCAAGTGGCATAGACCTCGCATTCAGCGCTGAGTTTAGAAACCGGTCAGAACAGGCTCTGTGAAAACCATGTAGACGACGCCAGACCAGAATTGAATCGGGGCCGGATCAAGCCGAGGGTGGTTTTCACAGAGGCTGCTAGCCGCCGGACTTCTTCGCTTTGAAACCGTGCTTGATCAATTCGGCCAAGAGTAGCTCGACATGATCGCCCTGGATTTCGATGATTCCGTCTTTCAACGCCCCACCGGTCCCGCAACGTTTTTTCAACGTCGTGGCCAGCTCCTTGAGCGCGTCTTCGGCCAACGGCACGCCGGTGATAGTGGTCACCGTCTTGCCGCCACGGCCCTTGCTTTCGCGACGCACGCGGGCAATGCCGTCGCCGGCCGGGATAACGGTCTGTTTGCAGATGCAGGCATCCACCGGTTTACTGCAATCCGGGCAATGACGACCTGCGTCGGTGGAAAATACCAGGCCACCAAGGGCGGCGAAGGATGCGGCTTTTTTGGCCACCGGCAATCCTCTTGGGAGGACAAAGACTGGTCGCGGCAACCCGGGAGGGAGCCATCGACCGCGAAGCCCCACTCAGGCAGGGGCAGCGCTACTGGACCGTAATACATCGGTGTATGAGCGTAGGAGCTGTCGAGTGCAACGAGGCTGCGATCTTTTGATCTTGATTCAAAAGAAAAATCAAAAGATCGCAGCCTCGTTGCACTCGACAGCTCCTACATTTCTACAACAAGCATTACCGGTTCAGTTTGAAAAGGTCGCGCAGTGTAACGGCAAAAACGCCGATTGCTAAGAGCCAATCGGCGCCAATTTATACCTTCTTTGCGACGTCGGTTTGCCGGGCCTTCAGATAACGCTGTAAAGCTGCCAGAGAGTCCGGGCAATAAGGCTTCTGCGTGATTTCCAGCATGACCTGGTCGATCGGGATAAAGCACGCTTCCAGCACTTCCTCCGGTTGCAGGATCAACGGGCCGTCCCATACCGCCGAAAACGCCGAGCACCAGAGTCGGTTGCCGGTGTCTTCGAAGAAAAAGTGATCATGAGCCGTCAGTTCCACACCGCTCACGCCCAGCTCTTCTTCCAGCTCTCGGGCCGCCGATTCGGCGTAAGTTTCGGTGGCCAATACCATGCCACCGGCCGCCACGTCCCAGTAACCGGGGTAGATCGCTTTGCTCAATGTGCGCCGGTGTACGCACAACTCACCGGCGGAGTTGAACAACATGATGTAGGTGCCACGCCCGATCAGCCCGCGTTCGCGCAGGTCTGAGCGCACCAGAGCACCGAGCAGGTTGTCCTGCTCGTCGACCCAGGCGATCTGTTCGGCATCGGAGGCCGCACGATGGGCGGCCTCCCGCATGCCATCGATGGAGTTATCAACCATGACTCAGCCCTGATTGAGCAGTTGACGCAAATCGATCACCGCGGCATTGGCCCGGGAGATGTAATTGGCCATGACCAGCGAGTGGTTGGCCAACACACCGAAGCCGCTGCCGTTGAGGATCATCGGGCTCCAGACCGGTTCTTGCGAGGCTTCCAGCTCACGAATGATCTGGCGCACGCTGACCGTGGCGTTTTTCTTCGCCAGCACATCGGCAAAATCGACTTCGATGGCACGCAGCAGGTGGGACAACGCCCAGGCCTGACCGCGGGCTTCGTAGAACACGTTATCGATCTGTAGCCATGGGGTCTCGACGACTTCTTCGTCCACCTGCGGCACTTGACCGAGCGCCGGTACTTCAGTTTTCAGCGCGGTATTGAGCTTGACCCGGCCAACACTGGCCGACAGCCGTTGCGACAGCGAACCCAGACGGGTTCCGACATCACCCAGCCAGTTGTTCAGGTTGTCGGCGCGGGCATAGAACAGCGCACTTTTCTGGTCAGGCCCCGACAGACGTGCCTGATAACGGCTCAGGGAGTTGATGCCTTCCAGGTACTCCGATTCACTGGATGGCAGCACCCAGCTTTTGTTGTCGAAGTTGAAACGCGGCTCGGCCTTGGCCAGGTCGGCGTCTTCGGCGGACTGTGACTGGGAACGGGCGAAGTCTTTACGCAGCGCACGACTCAGGTCACGGACCTGGACCAACACGCCATATTCCCAGCTCGGCATGTTGTCCATCCACAGACCCGGCGGGAAACGGTCGTTGGAAATATAGCCACCCGGCTTGGTCAGCAAGGTATTGGCAACGGTCTTGAGGGTTTCCACCGTGGTGTAGCCGACCACCATCTGCTTGCCTTCTTTCTCGGCCGCCACCTGGGCATTCTGCTGAACCGGGAACAGCGCCGGCTCCTGGCTCCAGTACCAGCCCAGCGCGATCGCTACCAACAGGTAAAGAACAATCAGAGTAGCCAGCGCCCGGCTGAACAACAGGCCGCCAAAATAACTGCGGGTGGCCGATTTCGGTTCAGCGGCACGCTCAGGCGCGCTGCCTGTGCGGTTCTTCCAGTCCAGCATGGCGGTATCCTTTCAATCACTTGGGTTCATCGGTTCGACCACAACCATACAACAACGTGCCTTTTACCGGCACCTGCCGTTACGTCTATCCGCAAAATATTGCCCTGAGCTGCGACAGCCGTTGCCAATAAACTCAAGTAACCATGCCAGCGCTAAACGCCGATGATCTTCATTGAAATCTGCTGCACCCCGGCCGGCGCAAAAAGATGGGCGATGCCCTCGCTATCGGTTCGACGCTGCACAGACTGCCCATCTATCGTGGCCAGGTACGACAACTGCGCCAGCGGCTCGGCCGTGACGCTGTCAACGAGGCGAAAGATCCTTGGCGATCGCGAAGGTTGAACCGGTGGATTTTTCATCAATTCGATCACCGCCTGATCGAATGCAGGCCTCGGCATTACCCAGTCGCCCAAGTCGGCCTCCGTGCGGATCAGCCACCACTGGCCACCCTCGACCTGCTCCAGCACCTCGCTGTCGATATTGATCAGTAACGCCGCACGCAATTCATCAAGGCCGTCGATGGATTGCCGATCGAGCAACGCCTGGCGCACGTGCTCCAGTGCTTGCTCGCTGGGATAAGCATGTTGGCGCTCCCACGCGGACAGATGCATTTCATTGACCAGCCTCATTCCTGCGCCTCGGCACGCCATTCGTCGGAACCCATGGTCCGGCTGACCTCATGCCGCCAATAGATCCGCCGATAGCTGAAGTGGACCTTTTCCAGTTGAGTCAGGTGAGCGGTGCCGGGGTCCTGACAATGAGGCATGAGCACTTCGGCGCCGACGATTACCGCGTCTTCCAGCTCCATCGTGTAGAAATGTTCCTGCGTTCCGTGAGCCGAGGTGCGATACCACTCGACACGGCACTGGCTGAGCAACTCCCCGGAACACAGAGCGATGTTAATCAGCGGCGACGCTTTGTCGATGGCCTTGGTGATGATCAAGGGCTTGTGCATCCGACGTCCCGCTCCCGCCCCTTTGGGCACGAAAATGCCATGGCTCAGGGCCTGAATCATGATCTGGTCTTCGCGGCCCAACTGATAGACGTTGCCCACTGACGCTTCGGTGAAGGCACCTGCGCTGATCAGGCCTTGTCTTTCACCCTTGAGGGTCATGAAGGCGGGAGTTGGCATGGTGGGGCTCCTTTTTGTTCGGGTTGCGGGGCGGGGAAGTGACTGGGTTCGTCATATCGGTCTTCGATTTCGGCGAAGGGGATCCAGGGTTTGGCAAGTGCGAGGGTGATGAGGTAGCGCTCTTCGGTCGGATTTCGGTAATCCTCGAAGCGAGCCAGTACCAGCATGACCTGATACTTATCGTCGGCTTGCCAGTAGGTTATCCCTGCGAGAATTCCTTTGCGCAGGTAGGCCCGCCACTCAGGTGTATCGACGATCGTGGGATTGTTTCGCAGCCCCTTCGCCACCCAACCTTTAGCGCGCCATTGGTCTTGCAGGTCGAGAACAACTTTAAGCGCGTCATCAATCAGGAGCGGTTCGATCTGGGGGGACATGCGGAGGCTGTAAATGACATTGTCGTCAAAGTCGACAGTAAAAAAGCGCGCTGCAGGCGTGGTAAACCCGAACTGCGGGTCGACGAATCGCAATTTTGCATCGACCTTGGGAATGCCAAACCAGATGTGCCCTCGTATCTCCGGACTAAACGGGGCTGAAGAGTTCCTGCGTAAATCGTCATAGGTACCACCCATTTTCAGGACGATTTCCGGCTCATCCCAGAGAGGTTGCGTTAGCTGATGTATGGCGGCCCAAGCTACAACAGCCAGAAGCAGAAGGTTGGCGCAGCAGCGCCTGCCCAATAACCGTGGTCGCAGATTCATAGCCCGCTGCCGCCCGATGCGATCTCGTTGATCGATTGCTCTAATGCACTACGGTTGTGATCGCTGAGCATCTGATCAAAGCGTGTCGCCGCCCGGAGTACGAATGCCATTCGTTGCTTGAGGTCCGACAAGTCCGCCAGCGGGTTGTCGCCAAAAACGATAGTTCGCCCGTCCTCGACGCGCTGGCATTGGCTGGTAAGGGTCAGCTCAATTGCCTGGGCAACGCCTGAAGGAAACCCCGTGACGTAGGAAGCGTGGTTGCCACGCAGCAAAGCCACCAATCGACGATCTTGGTAAATTGTCGGCTGGAGAATATTTTTCTGCTCATGCAGCGCCAAATACTCCACGCTTCTGAAAATGTCCCCTGCCTCTATCGCCTCAAAAGCTGGCAAAATTTCGGGATAATCCATTCCGAACTGGAGCTTTTCCTGCCTCACCGGCCAAAGCACCGGAAACTTTGAATGCCCATAGATGCCCGCCCGCGCCTTCAGACACTGCTTCAACTCCCCCAACCCACGCTTCGCATAAAACTCATGCAGCGGATAAACATCCAGAAACAGCGTGGTATTGCCCAGCGCCATCATGTCGTGCACATGCCGGAATTGCTGTTGCACCAACGACAAGTCTTCCCCCGCTGAACGAAAATCCACAGATGGCACAGGATTGCGCGCATCGGCTTCTCTATAGTTACGCAACGCATCTGTCTGCTCGGCCATCTTGCCCGTCGTCAATAATCCGGATTCGCGGCGGCTGTCTCGCAATACCTGCCTCGTCTCACGCTCATCACTGATGCGTTCGACGCTGTCCGCCGCATGCAACAATCCGCAACCGACCTGCTTGGAAGCAAACGCCGCCAACCCGGCCCACTGAAACCGCGAGTCGTGCAACCAAAGTCGAGCGTACGCAGCATTGATAGCGCGGTTGCGCTCAACGGGGTCCGCAATCAATACGCCTTTAGGTGCGACGATTTCTTCCGCCTCGCGCTGGAAGGTACGCCAGAGGCATGCGCAAGTCAGAATCGGCACGTCCGTAACGAGGGTCTTGCTGCCATAAAGCCGCACCTCTTTGCATTCACAGTCAGCAACGGGCGTGCTGTTTTGGTTCAGGCGCTGATCATCTATGGGGTGTTGTTTGAAACACTGGGTCATGGTTTGCAGACGAGCGACTAAGGGAATCCCTGAACCCTATCAGCCGCAATTCCCGACCGGATCGTTTGGCCGAAAAATCAGAAATACCTGACAGACGAGGCTCGCCGAGACATGGGAAGTTGCCTTGAAATGACCAGGAGATGTCCTCAAACACCTGATTCATCAGGCTCTATCGGCCAGTGACGCTCTGGCCGAGACTCACGGGTCAGAAACTGAATAACATCGCTTCGCAGATTATTGACCTGCGACACTCATGCAATCGAAAAGAGGTGCTAGCATAGAGCCACCAGTCGATCTCAGCATGCACCCTACCTAGTAGTCAGGATATGACCGAGCCAGAAGACCCCAGCCGTGAGCGCCTCAAGCACCATTTTGCCCAGCGGGTAATTCATCAGGCACGTCAGATTCTTGAGATATGGCAACGCCTGCAGCGCAACGAATGGTCCACTACCGACTTGTCGGAGCTGAGTGAAGCCAATCTGCGCCTGCTGCGTTTTGCCGAACGTTTCGAACAACCGGAACACACTCAACTGGCGCGCCACATCGGCCAGTCGCTGGAAGCGGTCGATGCCAATCGCGGACGCCTGAGCAGCGGACTGATCACTGAACTCAATCGTCTGATGCAGCGCCTGTCCCGCACCGGCCTGCGTCATGGCGATCAGCTCGAACAAACCTTCCTGCCGCCACTGCGCAAGCCGATCTACGTGATGCTGCAAGATCACGACCGGGCCGAACGGCTGGCCAAACAACTTGAATTTTTCGGGCTGAGTGCCCAATCCCTCGACAGTGTCGCCGCGTTCCGCTCCTCGATGGTCGAACGCTTGCCGGCGGCGATTGTCATGGACGTCGACTTCAGCGGCGCCGGCATCGGCCTGAAACTGGCGGCCGAAGCCCAGGAAGGTCTTGATCAGCCCTTGCCGCTGTTGTTTTTCAGCCTGCACGAAACCGATACCCCGACCCGCCTCGCCGCCGTGCGTGCCGGAGGCCAGGAATTTCTCACCGGCACGCTCGAAGCCTCGAGCCTGCTGGAAAAAATCGAAGTCCTGACCTGCGTCGCCCAGTACGAACCCTATAAAGTGCTGATCATCGATGACTCCCGCGCCCAGGCCTTGCACACCGAGCGCTTGCTCAACAGTGCCGGGATCGTGACGCGGACCTTGATCGAACCGATCCAGGCCATGGCCGAACTGGCGGATTTCCAGCCGGACCTGATCATCCTCGACATGTACATGCCGGCCTGCACCGGTACCGAACTGGCCAAGGTGATCCGCCATAACGACCGCTATGTCAGCGTGCCGATCATTTATCTGTCGGCCGAAGACGATCTGGACAAACAACTCGACGCCATGAGCGAAGGCGGCGACGACTTTCTGACCAAACCGATCAAACCACGACACCTGATCACCACCGTGCGCAACCGCGCGGCGCGGGCGCGCAATCTGAAAGCGCGGATGGTGCGCGACAGCCTGACCGGTTTGTATAACCACACTCACATTCTGCAATTGCTCGAAGACTGTTCATTCCGCGCCCGCCGCGAAAGCAAGCCGCTGAGCTTTGCGATGCTCGACATCGACCACTTCAAACGGGTCAACGACAGTCACGGCCATCCCATGGGCGACCGAGTGATCAAGAGCCTGGCGCTGTTCCTCAAGCAGCGGTTGCGCAAGACCGACTTCATTGGCCGTTATGGCGGCGAAGAGTTCGCCATCGTCATGCCGGACACTGATATCGAATCGGCCTGCAAGGTGCTCGATGAAATCCGTCAGCGCTTTGCCGAAATTCACTACCCCGCTCAGCCGCAGGATCTGTGGTGCACGTTCAGTGCCGGCGTCGTCGAATTGCGCGAAAATTCTGACAGTCTGCTGATGGCCAGCCAGGCCGACGAGGCGCTGTACCGCGCGAAGAACGAGGGACGTAACCGGGTACAAGCCGCGCGAGAGCAAAGTGCCACTTTTTCATCGGAATCGACCCATTCGGTCATAACTCTGTAATAGAAACGCAATAACTTCAGGCACTTACCATTCTGCCGTTGGTAGACCATGATGCGCTTGAAGCTGTTGACCAACCTCAATACCCTCCTTCTGGTCGCCGTGTGCGTGGCCCTTGGCGCCACGCTCTGGTGGTCGCAAAAAGCCCTGGAGCGCCCCTATCTGTTGATGGAGCGTTATCTGGGCCTTTCTCAGCAGTTTCAAAATGAAGTAGCGCGCAACGTCGAGGATTACCTGGCCAGCGGCGATGCCCTGCGCCTGAGCAGCGCCAGCCAGGCCATCGACGCCTTGCAAGCGGAACTCGCTGAGTTGCCACCGGCATTGGCCGATACCTTGCGCCCCAGCCTGTCGAATCTGGCTGAATTCGGCAAAACCGACCTGCTGGCCGCCGGCAAACTCGCCGGCGACCCGCAAGCACTGCTGCTGCAGGCCGAACGCGAACTCAGCGCCAGCCTCGATCAACTCAGCCAATACGCCAGTGGCAACGCGTCCTATCTGACGCCTTTGCTCGTCGCTTCCCAGCACTTGGGTAAATTGTCACTGGCCCGGGACAAACTGGTCAGCAGTGGTCGTAGCGAACTGGCCGCCGATGTCGAGCGGGAAGTCGCTAACATCCGCACTCAAGCCGCGCAACTGGACGCTTTACCGCTACTTGGCGTGACCGCCAGCACCGAATCGAATACCGATGATTTCGCCGCGATGATGGGGTTGGACAACACTGAGAAAACCGTCGCCGAAGAGGTTGGCGTCGGCCTTAAGCGGGAACTCAACAGCCTGCTCAGCCGCTACCCTTCGGAACTGGCGCGCACCCGCGAACAGATCCAGAAACGCGCCGACCTCAGCGCTGCGACGCACGTGAAAATCACCGCCGTGCAGCAGTCCATCGCCGGACTGGAACCGGTGGTGCGCGCCCAGCACGGGCAGATCCAGAGCGAAGTGCGGCTGATGCAAGGGGTGATGATCGGGCTGATTCTGCTGATCGCATTGCTCATCGATACCTTGCAGCGACGCCTGGCCCGAACCCTGACCAACCTTGCCCCGGCGCTGTCGACCTGGGCCGAAGGTGACTTCAGCCGCGACATTCAACTGGGCGCGACCAACCGCGAGCTGCATGACATTCAAGCCTCGCTCAATCGCTTGCGCGCCTATCTGGTCGACCTGGTCGGCACCATTCGCCTCAATGCCGAGCAAGTCGCCGGCAGCAGCCGAACGTTGGCCGAATTAAGCAATGACCTGCACAGTGGCGCCGAGCATCAGGCCGGCGACACCGCGTTGATCCGCGACTCTTTGGGTGAGCTTGAAGCGACGATTCAACAAGTCGCCGGTGACGCCAGCCAGGCCGCCGATGCCAGCCGCCATGCCGGACTTGCGGTGGAACACGGGCAGAAAGTGATCGGACTGAGCCTCACCGGCCTGCATGCGTTGGTGGGTGAAGTGCAAGGCAACGCACAAATGATCGAGCATCTGGCCGAGGAGTCAGCGACCATCGGCGGTGTACTGACGGTGATCCGCTCGATTGCCGACCAGACCAATCTGCTGGCCCTGAACGCCGCCATCGAAGCGGCCCGTGCCGGAGAAATGGGCCGGGGGTTTGCAGTGGTGGCCGAGGAAGTTCGCTCACTGGCGCAACGCACCGCCGGGGCGACGGCCGAGATCCAGACATTGATCGCCGGCCTGCAAACCGCCGCGCGGCAATCGGTCGATGGCATGCGTGCCCAGGTCGAACACGCCGAAGCCACGGCCAATCAGGCCCAGGCAGCCGACGGGGCACTGGATAAAATCGTCGGGGCAATCCAGACCATTGCCGACACCGCCGTGCGCATCGCCGATGTCACCGCCCAACAGAGCGGCGCTGTCAGCGAAATACGCGATCACAGTGAGCGGATTCACCAATTGGGTGGGGATAATCTGCTGCGCATCGGCGAGGGGCGTGAACAAGGGGAGAATTTGTTGGTGCTGGGCGGGCGATTGCATACAGCCGTTCAGGCCTTTCGCGTCTGACAGTTTCTCTTCCCAATGATCGTTCCCACGCTCTGCGTGGGAACGCCTCAATGGACGCTCTGCGTCCACTGTTGGGACGCAGAGCGTCCCGGGCTGCATTCCCACGCAGAGCGCGGGAACGATCATGCTTCCTGCATACCCTTCCGACGTCCGCTATCATGCCCACACTTTCGATACGCGAGATTGTCATGCGCCGTTTGCTTTGCCTGCTGTTTTTAGTACTCGCCCTGCCGGCCTCCGCCGCCGGGTTGCTGGACAGTCGGCCCAGTTCCACCCTGGGTTCAGTCAACAACAGCGCCGACTTCCTGCCGGTGCGCGAAGCGTTCAAGTTGAGCCTGGTAGAAAGTACGCCGCAATCGATCAAACTGCGTTTCGTCGCTACCGAGGGTTACTACCTCTACCGCCATCGCTTCCAGTTTCGCGCCGACCCGGCCGACATTGGCCTGGGCGCGGCGCAATTGCCCAAAGGCGAACAAAAGCACGATGAGTTCTTCGGCGATGTCGAGGTTTACCACGGCATTCTCGATGTAGAACTGCCACGCACCGACTCACGCGCCTTTACGCTGGTCGTGACCTATCAGGGCTGTGCCGACAAAGGCCTGTGTTATCCGCCTGAGACCGAACGCCTGAGTATTGATGGCGACGGTGCCGCGACCACAGCCTGGAGCTGGCGCGAACTGGCGCTGTTTTTTCTTGCAGGAGTGGGCCTGACCTTCACCCCCTGCGTGCTGCCGATGCTGCCGATCCTCTCCGGGGTGGTCCTGCGCGGACAGGTTGGCGGGTTACGCGGCTTCAACCTGTCGCTGGCTTACGTATTGCCGATGGCCCTCTGTTTCGCCCTGCTCGGCGCCTTGATGGGAATGTTCGGCGCACAGCTCAATCTTCAGGCGCGCTTGCAGTCGGCTTGGGTGCTGGTGCCGTTCGCGATGTTTTTCGTTGTATTTGCCCTGGCCATGTTTGGTGTATTCGAACTGAAGCTCCCCCATGCCATCAGCAGCCGCCTGGACCGGATCGCCGGACGTACCGAAGGCGGCTCATTGTGGGGCGCGGCCGGGCTGGGCGTGGTGTCGAGCCTGCTGGTTTCGCCGTGTGTATCGGCACCGCTGGCCGGCGCGCTGCTATACATCAGCGCCAGCGGCGATGCGCTGGGCGGCGGCTTGAAATTGTTCATGCTCGGCCTGGGCATGGGTGCACCGCTGTTGCTGGTAGCAACCGGCGGCGCGGCCTGGCTGCCGAGAAGCGGGCCATGGCTGATCTACGTGAAAAATGCGATTGGGGTGCTGTTGCTCGGGCTGGCGATTGCCTTGCTCAGCCGGGTACTGCCGGGCCAGATCACCTTGCTGTTGATCGGCTTGCTCGCCGGTGGCGTCGGGTTGTTTATGGGCGCACTGGAATTCGTCTATAAACCGCCCAGAAAACGCCTGGGGCAATTGCTGGGGATGTTCTTGCTGTTTTATGCCCTGGCTTGCTGGTACGGCGCCTTCAGTGGCCAGACCGATCCGTTCAACCCCATTGGCCAACCGCGCAATGTCGCCAGCAACGGTCAACCACCCATCGCCGGCAACTGGCAAACCATCACCACGCCAGCCGAACTGGACCGCGTTCTGGCCGAAGCCAAAGCCGATGGCACACCGCTGCTGCTCGATTGGTACGCCGACTGGTGCATCAGCTGCAAAGTCATCGAACACGAAGTGCTCACCGATGCCAATGTCGTCAAACGCCTCAAAGGTTATCGATTGATTCGTTTCGACATCACTGCCAGCAACGCCGAACAACGCGCCCTGCTCGACCGCTACCAACTATTCGGTCCTCCGGCGCTGATGTTTTTCGGCAAGGACGGCGTCGAACGTGTCGATGTGCGGGTGATTGGCGAAATCAGCGCGAAAAACTTCGCCGAACGTGTTGCGAAAGCAAATGACCAGATTTAATTGCCCGGTCATATATTTCGCGTAAACATCGGCCATCGTGCTGGCTATTGCATAGAACTGGACAGTCACAAAGGCTTTGCGGCATAGTCGCCGGGTTCTGACAATTGCACACAGATGACAAAGGAGCGGCAGATGGCGACCTTATTGGTGTTACACGGCCCCAACCTGAACCTGCTCGGCACTCGGGAACCGGGCGTCTACGGTGCAACGACACTGGCGCAGATCAATCAGGATCTGGAACAGCGGGCACGCAATGCCGGCCACCATTTGCTCTATCTGCAAAGCAACGCCGAGTACGAATTGATCGATCGCATCCACGCTGCCCGCAGCGAAGGTGTGGACTTCATCCTGATCAATCCAGCAGCTTTTACGCATACAAGTGTCGCATTACGTGACGCGCTGCTGGCAGTGAGCATCCCATTCATCGAAGTGCATTTATCTAACGTGCACAAACGCGAACCTTTCCGCCATCACTCTTACTTCTCCGACGTTGCGGTGGGAGTGATCTGCGGCCTTGGCGCCAGCGGTTATCGACTGGCCCTGGAGGCCGCCCTAGAGCAGCTTGAAACACAGGCAACAGCTTGAACAACAAGCGTTAAACGCCCCCTGACCGACCCTTGGGAGTTGATGATTCATGGATATCCGTAAAGTTAAGAAACTGATCGAGTTGCTGGAAGAGTCCGGTATCGACGAACTCGAGATCAAGGAAGGCGAAGAGTCCGTACGCATCAGCCGTCACAGCAAGACGCCGGCTCAGCAGTACTACGCTCCCGCTCCTATGCATGCTCCGGCACCGGCGCCAGCGCCAGCACCTGTCGCTGCCGCTCCGGTTGCCGCCGCTGCTCCTGCAGCCCCGGCTGCGCCTGCGCTGAACGGCAACGTTGCGCGCTCGCCGATGGTCGGTACTTTCTATCGCAAATCCTCGCCGTCCTCGCCGTCCTTCGTTGAAGTCGGCCAGACCGTGAAGAAAGGCGACACCCTGTGCATCGTCGAAGCCATGAAGATGATGAACCACATCGAAGCTGAAGCCAGCGGTGTGATCGAATCCATCCTCGTCGAAGACGGCCAGCCGGTTGAGTACGACCAACCGCTGTTCACCATCGTTTGAACCGCGGAGAAACTTTGATGACTGCGAAGTTGGAAAAAGTTCTGATCGCCAACCGCGGTGAGATCGCCCTGCGGATCCTGCGTGCCTGCAAAGAGATGGGCATCAAGACTGTTGCCGTTTACTCCAAGGCCGACAAAGAGCTGATGCACCTGGGCCTGGCAGACGAATCCGTCTGCATCGGCCCGGCCTCGGCCGCGCACTCTTACCTGCACATTCCGGCCATCATCGCCGCCGCTGAAGTGACTGGCGCTACCGCTATCCACCCAGGCTACGGCTTTCTAGCGGAAAACGCCGACTTTGCCGAACAGGTCGAGAATTCCGGCTTCGCGTTCATTGGCCCGAAAGCCGAGACCATTCGCCTGATGGGCGACAAGGTATCGGCCAAGCACGCCATGATCGCCGCCGGCGTTCCAACCGTTCCGGGTTCCGACGGCCCGTTGCCGGAAGACGAAGAAACCGCTCTGGGCATCGGCCGCGAAGTCGGTTATCCGGTGATCATCAAAGCCGCTGGCGGCGGTGGTGGTCGCGGCATGCGCGTGGTGTACAAAGAGGAAGACCTGATCTCCTCGGCGAAACTGACCCGCTCCGAAGCGGGCGCAGCGTTCGGCAACCCGATGGTCTACCTGGAAAAATTCCTGACCAACCCACGCCACGTGGAAGTTCAAGTTCTTTCCGACGGCCAGGGCCACGCTATCCATCTGGGCGACCGCGATTGCTCGCTGCAACGTCGCCACCAGAAGGTTCTCGAAGAAGCGCCGGCACCGGGCATCGACGAGAAAGCACGCGCTGAAGTCCTCGCTCGCTGCGTCAAGGCTTGCATCGACATCGGCTACCGTGGCGCCGGCACGTTCGAGTTCCTGTACGAGAACGGCCACTTCTACTTCATCGAGATGAACACTCGTGTCCAGGTAGAACACCCGGTATCGGAAATGGTCACCGGCATCGACATCGTCAAGGAGATGCTCAGCATCGCCGCTGGCAACAAGCTGTCGTATACCCAGGATGACGTCGTTATCCGCGGTCACGCGCTGGAATGCCGGATCAACGCCGAAGACCCGAAAACCTTCATGCCTAGCCCAGGCACGGTCAAGCATTTCCACGCGCCAGGCGGCAACGGCGTTCGCGTCGATTCGCACCTGTACAGTGGCTATGCCGTTCCGCCGAACTACGATTCGTTGATCGGCAAGCTGATCACCTACGGCGCCACCCGTGACGAAGCCATGGCGCGCATGCGCAATGCGCTGGACGAAATCGTGGTCGACGGGATCAAGACCAACATCCCGCTGCACCGTGACCTGGTCCGCGATGCTGGCTTCTGCGAAGGCGGAGTCAACATCCACTACCTGGAACACAAGCTGGCTGGCGAAAAGCACTAAGCTGTGATCCATACCAACAAAGCCGCTTTCGAGCGGCTTTGTTGTTTCTGCGCTCTTTGTAGGAACGAGGCTTGCCCGCGAACCAGGCGCCACGGTGTTTCAGACTTACCGCGTCATCGTTCTTCGCGGGCAAGCCTCGCGCCTACGAAGAGCACGCATATATCGGTCTTGTCGTCTTCTGCCTCGCGCTCGCGTAAACTTGCGCGTTTCTGGCAACCCGCCAGGCTGCAATCCATATTTTTTCAAAGGTGCCCGCCATGCCTTGGCTGCAAGTCCGTCTCGCCATCAGCCCAGAACAAGCCGAAACCTACGAAGACGCTTTCCTTGAAGTGGGCGCCGTGTCGGTGACCTTCATGGACGCCGAAGATCAGCCGATTTTCGAACCGGAACTCAATACCACGCCGTTGTGGTCGCACACTCACTTGCTGGCCTTGTTCGAAGGTGGCACCGAGCCTGGTCCGGTGCTGGCCCATCTTGAGCTGCTGACTGGCAGTCCGCTGCCCGAACACCACAGCGAAGTGATCGAAGACCAGGACTGGGAACGCAGCTGGATGGACGGTTTCCAGCCGATGCGCTTCGGTCAGCGCCTGTGGATCGTCCCGAGCTGGCATGCCGCGCCGGAACCCGACGCAGTGAACTTGCTGCTGGACCCGGGCCTGGCGTTCGGCACCGGCACTCACCCGACCACCGCGCTGTGCCTGGAATGGCTCGACGGTCAGGACCTGAAAGGTTGCAACGTGCTCGACTTCGGTTGCGGCTCGGGGATTCTGGCGATTGCCGCCCTGTTGCTGGGCGCCAAGCAAGCCGTCGGCACCGACATCGATGTGCAGGCGCTGGAAGCCTCACGCGACAATGCCGGGCGCAACAACATTGCCGACGAACTCTTCGCGTTGTATCTGCCGCAAGACCTGCCCCAGGTTCAGGCCGACGTGCTGGTCGCCAACATTCTGGCCGGCCCGCTGGTTTCGCTGGCTCCGCAACTGTCCAGCCTGGTCAAGCCGGGCGGTCGTTTGGCACTGTCGGGCATCCTCGCCGAACAAGGTGAAGAAGTCGCCGCCGCGTACGCTCAGGACTTCGATCTGGATCCGATTGCCAATCGCGACGGCTGGGTACGCATTACTGGCCGTCGGCGCTAGAATGAGCGCCTGCATAAACCGGATTTCCGCATGACCGATAGCTTCGTCACCCAGTGCCCGCATTGCCAAACCAGCTTCCGCGTCAGCCATGCTCAGTTGAGCGTGGCCCGTGGAGTAGTTCGTTGCGGCTCGTGTTTGCAGGTGTTCAACGCCGCCAGGCAGTTACTCGAGCAACGGGCCGGCAAGGAAACGGTCAAACCGGTTGCACCGACGCCCACCGAACCGCCCGTGCAGCGCGCCATCAGCCAAAAGCAATGGACCGCTGCAGAAATGGATCTGGACAGCCTGGATCTGGACGAAGAGCTCGCCCGGCTCGAACAGCGGGAAATCCAGCCAACCATGGAATTCACTCGGCCGCGCGAAGACAGCCTCAGCGCTCGCCGCGATACCACCGAGCATGACCAAGTGCCCTGGTCCGACAGTCTCTTCAGTGAGTCGGCCGCCGACCGCGCAAAAACCGCCGACGCGCCCACGCCAGAACCTGCGATCGAACCAAGCAAACATTCGCGCACCGAACCTTCACTGTCGCTGGAGCCCACGTATCCGGACGACGAACCCGAGATCCAGCAGCTGCGCCTGCACGACCCGCTCGACGCCCCGATCCCCTTTGCCAGCCTGTCGGCGACTGCCGATGAAGTCGACAATGACCGGCCCTCTGCCGAACCCCTGCGCAAGCGACGTGAACGCAGCGAACCGGCGTTGCGCGCGGAAGTATTGGAGGATCTGACCGACGATCCGTTGCAACTGGATTGGCAAAAACGTCGCTCTCCCTGGGGCCGGCGCTTTTTCTGGCTGCTGCTGATTTTGCTCGGCGCCGCTGGCCTCGCCGGCCAATACGTCGCTTATCATTTCGACGAACTGGCACGCCAGGACCAGTACCGTCCATGGTTCCAGCAACTGTGCCCGCACATCGGCTGCACCGTGCCGTCCAAAGTCGACATCGCAAAAGTCAAAAGCAGCAACCTGGTGGTCCGCAGCCACCCGGACTTCACTGGCGCACTGGTGGTCGACGCGATCATCTACAATCGCGCGCCCTTCTCACAACCCTTCCCGCTGCTGGAGCTGCGCTTTGCCGACCTCAACGGCCACCTGATCGCCAGCCGTCGCTTCAAACCTGGCGAGTACCTCAGCGGTGATCTCGAAGGGATGGCGGAGATGCCGCCGCAAACGCCAATCCACATCGCGCTGGATATTCTTGATCCAGGCGCCAAAGCGGTGAATTACAGCCTGAGCTTCCATTCCCCTGAGTAAAACGCTCGAGTGTTACAGCCTGGCAGCCGTTTTCCGGCTTTGCTTGCGCTACCAAACCGCTGGCAATAACAAAATTACTGTTCAGATTTTGTTCAATTCAGCCTTTATCCAGTCATCGAGAGCGGGTATCATGCCAACCCTTTTTCGAACTCTCATGATCCGGCCCCACAACAGGGAAGTCCTATGTCGGCGGTACGCATCGGTCCATATACATTGCACAACGGCTTGATTCTCGCCCCTATGGCGGGTGTCACCGATCAGCCCTTTCGTCAGCTGTGCAAGCGACTGGGCGCCGGCCTTGTAGTCTCGGAAATGGTCACCAGCGACATGAGCTTGTGGAATACCCGCAAATCGCGGATGCGCATGATCCACGAAGGTGATCCCGAGCCCCGCTCGGTACAGATCGCCGGTGGCGATGCGCAGATGCTGGCGGATGCGGCCCGGGCCAATGTCGAACTGGGCGCGCAGATTATTGATATCAACATGGGCTGTCCGGCGAAAAAGGTCTGCAACAAGGCCGCCGGTTCCGCCCTGTTGAAAGATGAAGCATTGGTGACCGAGATCCTGCAGGCCGTCGTGGCCGCGGTCGATGTGCCGGTTACCCTGAAGATCCGCACCGGCTGGGACCGGGCGAACAAGAATGGCCTGACCGTGGCGAAGATCGCCGAACAGGCAGGCATCACGGCGTTGGCGGTACACGGCCGCACCCGTGCCGATCTGTATACCGGGGAAGCCGAGTACGACACCATTGCCGCGATCAAGCAGGCGGTGTCGATTCCGGTCTTCGCCAATGGCGATATCGATTCGCCCGAGAAGGCCCGGTACGTGCTCGACGCGACCGGTGCCGATGGCCTGTTGGTAGGTCGGGCTGCCCAGGGGCAGCCATGGATTTTTCGTGAGATCGATCATTATCTGCGTACCGGCGAAAAACTCCCGGCACCGGAACTGATCGAGGTGGAACGTATTCTGCTTGAGCATCTGGCTGCGCTGCATGCCTTCTATGGCGACGTCATGGGCGTGCGCATAGCTCGCAAGCATGTGGGCTGGTATCTCGCAACCTTGCCGGGCGCCAGGGAGTTCCGCGCCCACTTCAATCGTTTGGAAGATACGGAAGCACAATGCGCCTACGTTCGGGGCTTTTTCGCCGAACGTTACAAGAGCCTGACAGGGGACGGAGAAGGGGTGGCCGCATGACGATGATGACCGAGACTTTAGTGAGTGGAACAACACCCGTGAGCGACAACGTGAATTTGAAACAGCACCTCAATACGCCGAGCGAAGAAGGTCAGACCCTTCGCGGGAGTGTCGAGAAGGCGCTGCACAATTATTTCGCCCACCTTGAGGGCGCTGCCGTCACGGATGTGTATAACCTGGTGCTTTCCGAAGTCGAGGCTCCCCTGCTCGAATGCGTGATGAACTACGTCAAGGGCAACCAGACCAAGGCCAGTGAGCTGCTCGGGCTGAACCGGGGCACCCTGCGCAAGAAACTCAAGCAGTACGATTTGCTGTAAGCATTCAATCAAACCAGAAAGGCGCCCGCGTAGAACCGGTCGCCTTTTTTGCTGACTTCCCTTGCTTTCGATGGAAATTGAAATGACCGACCAGACTACCCGCCTGCCGATCCGCCGCGCCTTGATCAGCGTTTCCGACAAGACCGGGATCCTTGAATTCGCCAAGGAGCTTGAAGCCCTGGGCGTCGAGATCCTCTCCACCGGTGGAACGTTCAAGCTGCTGCGCGACAACGGTGTTGCCGCAGTGGAAGTCGCGGATTACACCGGTTTCGCAGAAATGATGGACGGGCGGGTTAAAACCCTGCACCCGAAAATCCACGGCGGGATCCTCGGTCGTCGCGGTATCGACGACGCCATCATGAATGAGCACGGCATCAAGCCGATCGACCTGGTTGCGGTCAACCTGTACCCGTTCGAAGCCACCATCAACAAGCCAGGCTGCGACCTGCCGACCGCCATCGAAAACATCGACATCGGCGGCCCGACCATGGTCCGTTCGGCAGCCAAGAACCACAAAGACGTGGCCATTGTGGTGAATGCCAGCGATTACGCCAACGTCCTGGAAAACCTCAAGGCCGGCGGCCTGACCTACGCTCAGCGTTTCGACCTGATGCTCAAGGCCTTCGAACACACCGCCGCCTATGACGGCATGATCGCCAACTACATGGGCACCGTGAACCAGGCGGCTGAAACCCTCTCCACTGAAGGTCGCAGCGAATTCCCGCGCACCTTCAACAGCCAGTTCATCAAGGCCCAGGAAATGCGCTACGGCGAGAACCCGCACCAGAGCGCGGCGTTCTACGTTGAAGCCAAGCCAGCCGAAGTGGGCATCGCTACTGCAACCCAACTGCAAGGCAAAGAGCTGTCGTTCAACAACGTGGCCGACACCGACGCCGCGCTGGAATGCGTGAAGAGCTTCGTCAAACCGGCCTGCGTGATCGTCAAGCACGCCAACCCGTGCGGCGTGGCCGTGAGCCCGGACGCTGAAGGCGGTATCCGTCAGGCCTACGAACTGGCCTACGCCACCGACACTGAATCGGCGTTCGGCGGCATTATCGCGTTCAACCGCGAACTGGATGCAGAAACCGCCAAAGCCATCGTCGAGCGTCAGTTCGTCGAAGTGATCATCGCCCCGTCCGTCAGTGACGAAGCTCGCGCTATCGTCGCGGCAAAAGCCAACGTACGTTTGCTGGCCTGTGGCGAGTGGTCGGCCGATCGCGCACCGGCCTGGGACTACAAACGCGTCAACGGCGGGTTGCTGGTGCAGAGTCGCGACATTGGCATGATCGGCAGCGAAGACCTGAAAGTGGTGACCAAGCGCGCACCGAGCGAACAGGAAATCAATGACCTGATCTTCGCCTGGAAAGTTGCCAAGTACGTTAAATCCAACGCCATCGTCTACGCCAAGAACCGTCAGACCATCGGTGTCGGTGCCGGCCAGATGAGCCGCGTGAACTCTGCTCGTATCGCCGCGATCAAGGCTGAGCACGCCGGGTTGCAGGTAGCAGGCTCGGTGATGGCCTCCGACGCCTTTTTCCCGTTCCGCGATGGTCTGGACAATGCGGCCAAGGTCGGCATCACTGCGGTGATCCAGCCGGGCGGCTCGATGCGTGATAACGAAGTGATTGCTGCTGCTGATGAAGCGGGCATCGCCATGGTCTTTACTGGCATGCGCCACTTCCGTCACTGATACACGGCAGCTACAAGCCTCAAGCTGCAAGCTGCAAGAAAGAGCAGACTGGTGTCGCTCCTTCTTGCAGCTGCAGCCTTATTAATTCAGAGCCATAAGCTGTAACTGAGAGCCAAACATTCGCTCTTGCTTGCTGCTTGTAGCTTGCAGCTTTCTCCGAAGGAGTCTCTCTTTGAACGTTTTGATCATTGGCAGCGGTGGCCGTGAACACGCCCTGGCCTGGAAAGTGGCTCAGGATCCGCGCGTGCAAAAAGTTTTCGTTGCCCCGGGCAACGCCGGCACCGCCATTGAAGCCAAGTGCGAGAACGTCGCCATCGACGTACTGGCCCTGGAGCAACTGGCTGACTTTGCCGAGAAGAACGTTTCCCTGACCATCGTCGGCCCGGAAGTGCCGCTGGTAGCCGGTGTTGTCGATCTGTTCCGCTCCCGTGGCCTGGATTGCTTCGGCCCGACCGCGGGCGCGGCGCAACTGGAAGGTTCGAAAGCCTTTACCAAAGACTTCCTGGCGCGCCACAAGATCCCGACCGCCGACTATCAGAACTTCACCGAGATCGAGCCAGCCCTGGCTTATCTGCGTGAAAAAGGCGCACCGATCGTGATCAAGGCCGATGGCCTGGCCGCGGGTAAAGGCGTGATCGTGGCCATGACCCTGGGCGAAGCCGAAGACGCGGTACGCGACATGCTCGCGGGCAACGCATTCGGCGATGCCGGTTCGCGCGTGGTGATCGAAGAGTTCCTGGACGGCGAAGAAGCCAGCTTCATTGTCATGGTCGACGGCAAGAACGTATTGCCGATGGCCACCAGCCAGGACCACAAACGCGTCGGCGACGGTGACACAGGTCCGAACACTGGCGGCATGGGTGCCTACTCCCCTGCCCCGGTCGTGACCGCTGACGTGCACCAGCGCGTCATGGACCTGGTGATCTGGCCGACCGTGCGCGGCATGGCCGAGGAAGGGAACGTCTACACCGGCTTCCTCTATGCTGGCCTGATGATCGACAAGGCTGGCAACCCAAAAGTTATCGAGTTCAACTGCCGTTTCGGCGATCCTGAGACCCAACCGGTGATGCTGCGCTTGCAGTCGAGCCTGGTGTTGCTGGTCGAAGCGGCGCTGGCACAAGCCCTGGACAAGGTCGAAGCACAATGGGATCCACGTCCGAGCGTCGGTATTGTATTGGCCGCTGGCGGTTACCCGGGTGACTATGCCAAAGGCGTTGCCATCAACGGCCTGGATGCAGCGGCGACACTGGAAGGCAAAGTCTTCCATGCCGGCACTGCGCTCAAGGACGGTCAAGTGGTGACCGCCGGGGGTCGGGTACTGTGCGCTACCGCCATGGGCACCAGCGTCGATGCAGCTCAACAGCAAGCTTACAAACTGGCGGCTAAAATCGACTGGGAAGGCTGCTTCTACCGTAAGGACATTGGCTACCGCGCCATTGCCCGCGAGCGTGGCGAGAATCAGGAATAAGCCATCCATCCGGCCAGGCAAGGGCTTGCGGCCCTTGCCTGACTATTCCGGCGCCGCGCATAGTTATACTTTGGCATTAACCTACGAAGGGATTTCGCCGTGCGCTGGCTCAGGATCGCCATAGGCTTGACCGTCACTCTGCTGACCTTGCTCTGCATGCTCCCGGCCCAGGCCACGCAAGGCAGTGGATGGGCGGTATTGCTTGACGAACAGGGCGATCTGCAACTGAGCGATATCCGCTCCAGCCGCTACACCAATCAATTCAGCCCCACCGAACTCGATCGCCTCACCGCGACCGCGCCCGATGGCGCCCTGTGGCTGCGTTTCAAGCTCGCCCCCGGCAAGCATGAACAGTTGCTCAGAGTGTTCGCACCTGACGTCGCCCATCTCAATCTGTATGTGCTCGACGGCGATCAGCTGATCGATCAATTGAATACCGGTACCACGCAGTTCCAGGTCAAGCCTCCCCTTCCCAGCAGCGACTTCATGTTGCCGCTGCCGCAAAGTGACAAAACCCTCGACGTGTACCTGCGGCTGGTCTCCGAACACCAGTTTCGGCCTTACATCACCCTGCAATCGGCGGTCATGACCGCGGCCACTCAGTACCAGACGCTGATCTACGGCTTGCTCTTCGGCTGCCTCGGGATGTTGATCCTGCACAACCTGACCCGTTACATCTACACCCGTTCGCGCAGCAGCCTCTGGCTGGCAGCGTGCGAAGGGCTGCTGATGCTCAGTCTGGTGTTGCTGCTGAACCTGGCCCGACCATGGTTACCGAACTGGTCCGTCGTACAAACACCCGGGGCCTACCTCGCCTTGCTGATGACCGCGCCTTGCGGCCTGATGTTCGCCTACCGCTTCTTCGCCCCGCTCGGCCCTCACCCGTTAAACAGGCTGCTGCTGGGGGACATCCTGTTCATCATGGTCTGTGGCCTGCTGTTGTTGTTCGTCAACACACTGCCGCTGAACCTGATCACGTATGGGCTGGTTGCCCTGGCCGGTCTGAGCATGCTGTTCGTCAGCGCCCATCACTGGCAAAAAGGTTATCGCCCGGCGCGCCTGTTCGTGGCGGCCATGGTGGTGTTCAACCTCGGCACATTGATTATCCTGCCGGCCCTCCAGGGGCTGACCCTGGTCGCTCCACAAAACCTGATCATTATTCTGCTGGTGTTTATCTGTATCAGTGGCCTGTTGATGAGTATTGCCTTGGGTGAGCGACAGCGCAGCATCACCGAAGACCGTTTCAGCGTCAGTCGCGACCTGGCCGCCAGCAACGCCGAAATCAACGCCAAAGCCGAATTTCTGGCGAAGATCAGCCACGAGATCCGCACCCCGATGAATGGGGTGCTGGGCATGACCGAATTGCTACTGGGCACACCGCTGTCGGTCAAGCAACGTGACTACGTGCAGACCATCCATAGCGCCGGCAACGAGCTGCTGACACTGATCAACGAAATTCTCGACATCTCCAAACTCGAGTCCGGACAGATCGAACTGGACGACGTGCAGTTCGACCTCAACGCACTGATCGAAGATTGCCTGAGCATCTTCCGCGCCAAAGCCGAACAGCAAAACGTCGAATTGATCAGCTTTATCCAGCCGCAGGTACCCCGCGTCATCAGCGGAGATCCGACGCGCCTGCGTCAGACCCTGCTGAGCCTGCTGGAAAACGCCCTGAAGAAAACCGATGAAGGCGAGATCCTGATCGTTGTCGCCCTGGACGAACGCAGTGCCAAACCGCGACTGCGCATCGCTGTGCAAGACAGCGGCCAGCCCATGGAGGCGCAAGAGCGCGACGCATTGATGCATGCCGAACTGCACAGCAAACACTTCCTCTCGGCCACCAGCCTGGGGGGTAATCTCGGGTTGGTCATCGCCCGTCAGCTGATCCGCTTGATGCAGGGCGAGTTCGGCATCAAGAGCGGCGCCAACCAGGGCAGCACTTTGTGGCTGACCCTGCCATTGGACCCAGACCGTCTCGAACATCCGACCTCAGACCTGGACGGTCCGCTGCAAGGTGCACGCGTACTGGTGGTGGACGATAACGACACCTGTCGCAAGGTGCTGGTGCAGCAGTGCAGCGCCTGGGGCCTGAATGTCAGTGCCGTGCCGTCCGGCAAGGAGGCCCTGGCGCTGCTGCGCACCAAGGCACATCTGCGCGACTACTTTGACGTGGTCCTGCTGGACCAGAACATGCCTGGCATGACCGGCATGCAGCTCGCGGCCAAGATCAAGGAAGACCCGAGCCTGAACCATGACATTCTGCTCATCATGCTCACCGGCATCAGCAACGCCCCGAGCAAAATCATCGCGCGCAACTGCGGGATCAAGCGAATTCTCGCTAAACCGGTGGCGGGCTATACACTCAAGACCACGCTGGCGGACGAGCTGAACCAACGCAACAAAGGCCTCTCCGTTTCGCAGCAGTTGCCCACCGGCCCGACACTTCCGGTCAAGGTGCCCAGCGATTTCCGCATTCTGGTGGCCGAAGACAACACCATCTCGACCAAGGTCATACGCGGCATGCTGGGCAAGCTCAATCTGCAACCGGACACCGCCAGCAATGGCGAAGAAGCCCTGGTGGCGATGAAAGCCCAGCGCTACGACCTGGTGCTGATGGACTGTGAAATGCCAATCCTCGACGGTTTCTCCGCCACCCAGCAACTGCGTGCCTGGGAAGTCGGCAACCAGCGGATTCGCACCCCCGTGGTGGCGTTGACCGCACATATCCTCGCTGAACACAAAGAGCGCGCGCGCCAGGCGGGCATGGACGGGCACATGGCCAAACCGGTGGAACTGTCGCAACTGCGCGACCTGATCGAGCATTGGGTTGCCCAACGTGATCAGCAGAATCGTACGGCTTCGACGCTCTGATGCCGACGTATCACGCCCCCATATCGGCCTTCTCAACCAGCAGCGCCACGTTGTCCGCCAATCGATCCCTGAGCTTGTGGGTAATCGCCTCACGGGATAACGCGTAGAGGGTTTCGGACAGATTCGCCCGTGCGTATCGCACGCACACCTGACCTTCTACTTCATCGGCCTCAAAATGCTGCGACCACGGATTCAGGGCCAACGCCTGCCGGGTTTTGAATTCGAGATAAATGCTGCTGATCGAGGTCGGGCTTTGTCCCACAATTGCCAGCAGGCGCACAACCTTGAGCGGTGAACGAGGTGCTTGCATCTCATCTTCACAACACTGCTCAGGCCATATCTGGATGGCAGGGACATAACACGGCAATCGCGCCGCATACGCTAAAAAGCCGCCAAGCGCATGATCTTCACTACCGCTGTTTGCCATTGCAGCCCAGATCCACTCAAGCGCTGTGGACGCCTTCAGCCCGTTGAGAGAAAAGTCCTGGCGAAACTTCAAATTGCGGATCCAGAAATCATCCAGCACCGCCACATAGGTGTCATACCAGTCTTGAACTTTCATGCTCTCGATTTTTTTGTTGGCAACCAATTGCGCCAGCAGACTTGAATGTACGACATCCTCATAAGCCGATATTTTTTCGACATCCGACAAAGCAACAACGGCGTTACCCACCGTCAACAAACCATATGACTGAGCCATAGCAAACCCTCAATGAAAAAGGGCGACCGAGAAGCCGCCGCCCTTTTAAAACATTCGATCAGATCTCGTAGTCTTCGATCTTGGTTTTTGCATTCAAGCCAAGTTTTGTACGAATCGTGTCGCGGGTCTGCTCGACAATGGAAGGCACTTTCCTGAAGACAGAATCACCGCGGTACAGTTTTACGTCGCGGGAATCCCAATCCATGAACAGCACTTGCGTTGCGGTGTTCTTGCGGATGAAGCGAACGGTACCCAATGCCATGGTGACTTCACCATTGACTTCGGTGCAGGTGCCGGCCGCCATACCACCCACACCGTGCTCCAGCATATTGCGCTCATACAGGGTCAATGCGGTTTCACGCTTTTTCAATGCGGTGATTGCATCGCCCGCCACCTTCAGCATCAGGACCGAGGCCGAGCCAGGCACGGCAAGCCCGGCTACGACACTGCCAAGGATCTCCAGCACCAATTGATCCATCCGTACGGTATTACCGCTGATGTTCAAATCGTTGTAGTACTTGCTGGTCGGCAGCCAGCCTGCATGGGTCATGACTTCCAGGAACTGGTAATACCACTCCTTGCCCTGATACTCATGCGGAAACTTTTTATTTGCGACCAGCGTCGCGAACAGGAAGGCATGCTGAACATCTTCCCGATTTTGCTCACTCAGGTTACCGGTAAAGGACAAGATGCCCTCACCGACGATGGAACCTTTACCGGGCTCATCGACAACCGGCACCGAAAAACTGCGAGGACGGATAACTTCAGCGCCGTCCACTTCATAAGTATTCAAACGATGAATACATTCGGCTATAGAGAAATCTTCGACATTATTAATATTCACAACTTATTCCCTTATCAATTAAAACAGGCTCCTCTTGAACCCGCAAAACAACAATAACCAAAGAAAGAAAAAACAACAAACAAGAACATGTAACGTATTAATATCAACACTCTACAACTAACAACTTCCTCACCCACAACTTACCTTCAGCCCCCCTTTCACACATCATCCCCCCAAACATTAAACCGACTGATAGACTCCGCTCTGCCCATCTGCCGCCGCGAGCCGAAATCATGCTCCACGTATTATTCAGCGTTTACTTGAAGATGCTGGTGCTCTACAGCCCGTTCTTCGTGTTGTCCTGCTTCATCAGCCTGACCCGCGGTTACTCGCGCAAAGAACAGCGACGCCTGGCCTGGAAGGTGGCCGTCGCCACGTTGGTATCCAGCGTTTTGCTGTACCTGTTCGGGCGGGTGATTTTCAATGTTTTCGGCATCACCGTGGACGCGTTCCGCATCGGTGCCGGCAGTGTGTTATTCATCTCGGCACTGGGCATGGCCCAGGGTAAATCTGCGGTGCAGACCGACAATGTGCAGCAGGATGTGACCATCGTCCCGCTGACCATTCCGCTGACCGTCGGCCCGGGCACCATCGGTGCTCTGCTGGTGATGGGGGTGAGCCAGCCGCACTGGGATGACAAGCTCACCGCCATCATGAGTATCGCCTTGGCCAGTTTCACGGTTGGCGTGGTGCTTTATCTGTCGAGCCGGATTGAACGCATTCTTGGCGATCAGGGCCTGCAGATTGTCAGCCGGTTGATGGGCTTGTTTGTCTGCGCATTGGCGGCGCAAATCATTTTCACCGGGGTGAAGGGTTATCTGGTACCCGGCGTCACGCCCCCCTGAAAAAGGCTGCGAAAATCGCAGCCTCGCTTGATACACCCGGAGGCAGATTACCTGTTGCCGGGTCTACGCCTCGACGACCAGCAGTTCCAGCAGATCAAGACTCATACCCTCCTTCAAGTCCACCATCAGCTCATCAAGGGTAACGAACAGCTGATCGCCGGAAACATTGACCAGCAGTTCAAACATGTTCCGTGATTGCGCTCCGGCGGATTCGATATTTCGGAAAATCAGGCTGCGCCCGTCATCCGGATCGGTCAGCAACAGATGCCCCTCGGCCAACGTGATCCGCCAATGATCCATAGGCGGCAGTTGCAGGAGCAATTGGCGCTGTCGAGGCGTGGGCAAATGGAAGTCGATAATCAGGCAGTCAAGCCGTAACCAGGCGGCTTGCGAGATTTGGCATGTCATCGGGCCTTTGAGCCCCAGCACCAGGGTGGTGACACCGTCCGGAATCAACATCAGCAAGTCCTCGATGTTGTCCTGGGTCTGGATCGTCATCACCTGGGCCGCTCGACTCACCGTGTCGGCATGCATCCAGACATCATGGTCCGGCACCAGCCATGCCCCGTTTCTGTTACTGAACACCTGACGGGTCACGGTGTTGTACAACAGCGCTATTTCGCCATTGCGCACGCCCAGAAAAGCGGGCCAATGCCCGTTGCTCTCTATAGTCGAGTAGTACAAGCGCTCGCCAGCGGTGTCATACCAGGCATAGAGATTATCGAATCTGCCTGCGGTCAAAACGGGCGCGCATAATCGGCCGGCAATCAACTGAAGCAGCTTGTTTTCCCGCGCCTGCCGGGTACCAAGACCCAGGAAGAAGTCACTCTCTACACCGACGATACGAGGTGCATCATCTTCAGATAACTCGATCCAGACATGCTCTCGGGTCAAGCCACGCAATCGCGTGCCTTCGGGTACAATCCGGGTAAAAGCCCATTGCGCAGCCACCCGCTGCATTGCCGGCAACCGATCTCGATGTAACAGGCGCGTGCCATTGGCGAAGGCTGCCGCAAATGCGTCGGGCTCCATGAATGGCTGACGATAGACCTGTCCCGAGGACGAATCCCATAGCCATGCAGCCGTTTTGTCCGGGGTCTGTGCCAATAACTGTAAGGATTGATTCGGCCTCATGTCGGCTATCAACAAGCGCTGCTCCAGGCACCAGACACGCAGGAACGCGTTGCCGGGGACATTGCGCACACCCAATACTTCAAAACCATCGACGGCCAACTCTTGGGCAAACCCCAGAACGCTCTTGTGCCATTCGAAATCGCCACCCACCGCCTCGGCTCGAGCCAGCCAGTCCTCGTTCAACGCGACCAGCTGCGATTCATCAGTTCTGTTCAGCTGAAACAGCATGCCGTCCTGAGTGAGCGCAATATGGCGCTGCGCCTGGAAATACACCTCGACCACCTCATGAGGCAGAATCTTCACAGCAGGCGCGGATGGTTCGTCATCCCGCATCGTCACTCGCTGTCGGTAGATACTGCGATGGCGCTGATCATAAAACAGGAACGTATCGCCGTCGGCATCCTGGGTATTAAGCAAAATCAGAGTGCCTGAATCCGCTTGCAGGTTCGGCCGAATCACCAGCCCGTCATCCCTTCGCAGCCAGAGACTGACGCGATTGCGAGAATCATCATGCCAATAGGTGATCGAAGTCAGCGGCGCGTATCGATAGTCCACGACACTCACCGCCTCGAAAGGCATGAGTTTCTCGTCGCGTACCATCAATTCGTAATCCCAGAAAAAATACGGAAGGGAGACCGTGTTCCTGCGTTGTAACAACGCCTTCTGGCCCTCGGTCAATGGGCCGATGACAGAAAACAGCGAGAGGTCATTTGCACCGAGCAGGTAAGTCATCTTCATGTCCCCACCGTTTCGCAGCACAACGTTCTGAACGACCCGTATCAACCCTCCTTCCAGTTCCTGGAAGGCTGAAATCCTTGAGCCCGGTAACGGATCCATCAATCGGTAGATACGATTGACCTTTCCGGTGGTCACCTCCGTGCGCCAGATCAGAACTTCGTCGGGGACATAGTAGTACGCGTACTTGTCGACCATAGCGCCCAGACAGGCGGTTTTCTGATAAGCCGGACTCAGGCCACGGACAAACAGAAAACGGTCTTCGTTGCCGTCGTATTGGGCCGTTGTGTAAACCGGTTCCAGGGGGTTGCTGTAGGGAACAGGAAAGTTTCGGACAGTCGTGTAGCGACCGGCCAGGCGCTTGGAAAGCGCTAGCTCGCGGATGGACGCCTGCACAGCGCGAACGTCATCGACAGAGCCGATTGAAAGTTCGGAGATCAGCAGACTCCCCCGCTCCCAGTCCACCTGATATGACTGCTTGTCCAGTTGCACAAGCAAAGGCGATTTGTCTGGGACATGGACCCGGATCGTGCCCAACTGCACACTGGCCCCTTCAATTTTTACATCTCCCTCGCTCAACCAGGTTGCACCCAATGCCCAGGCCATCGACGGCGCATCCGAGGTCGTTAAAAGCGTGATCGCCCGAACCCCCTCGGTCAGTACCACCGTGCACTGCCCACCCCACCCCAGAATTTCGTAGGACAAGTAATTGTGCAGCTCTCTTGGCAATTTCGGCACGTGGAGAGAGCGGTTTCTGCGATCCAGCACGACGTTGATCAACGTCTGCGAGTAATTGGGTGTCAGTTGATACAGGATATATTCGGTCGGGAACCTGTAAAAACTGAACCAGAACTGGCGCTTCCCTTCACTGTCATTCTCGAGTTTCAACGCCGTTTCAAAATCCTCCCGGCGGGTGGTCGAAAACGGCAATGCCTTATAGTCGAACCCGAAGTAGCAATGCGGCATGCACGGGAGCACAACGGCATCAAAGTCTTCGGCATCGGGAATCGCGCTTTCGTAGGCATATCCGAGCGACTCACGGATGCTGATCGACAATGACCGATCCGGATTGCCCTGCGGCGGATGCAACGAATGGGGAATGGCCGCGTAAATATTCAACACACCGCCATAACGCAGCAGCCGTGCCTCAAGGTCCAGATGCGTGACCACGACATAGGGGCTGATACTCAGCGCATCGTCAATCCGCGAATAACCGCCGCTGCGGTAACCCTGCTCAATCAGGTTCAGATACTTGCCGACCTGACGGGCCCGTTCCAGTATTCCGCTGAAACCTTCGACCAACGCGCCGATGCCGACCGCCAGCCCTCCCAGAATGACACTTGCCCCTCCCAGAAACGCAGCCGCGGTGCCGGCACCGACCACGGATGCACCAAGGCCGCCAAGCCCCGCCACCAGGCCTGCGGAGTCGAATGCAAGTTGGGTTGCGAACTGGGCAATCTGAGCTTCATTCTCGGCATTGGCCAGCAAGTAAATATCGAATCCGACCGCAGCCAGTTGAAGAATATTGCCCACCCCCTCATTGGCTACATGCCCCAAGGCATTGATCACCACCGACGAGGTGGTTTTGGCGACCAACAGGCTGTCGGTAAACGCGATACGCACCAGATTGATCAGTTCCACAACATCCACCACGAGGCCATGGGTCAGTTGTGCATAGGACAGGTAGCCATGCAAACGCACCGCAGACGTCAATGCCGTCGTCTCACCTTCAGAGGATTCCCGATCCTTCAGAGCGAACAACAGGGCTTGAATGGCAAATCCGGCGTTGAGTGTATGGACGCCCCCCGCATCGGTCGGATCAATGGCACCAGGGCGGGGCGCTTTGACCGACAGTGCCTGGTATACGTCCGTCAGATGAGACTTGATGGTGTCCAGACGCAGGTCATCGGTCACGACTCTGCGGGTTTGACTGGAGTCCGTGGCATTGACCAGGGTAATTTCACGCCTGCCTGTCGCATCGGTCTTCAATGACTCGAAGACCGGCACAAAGTCATGACTCAACTGATGTTCTGCCTGCAAGCGAAGGGTCGCGCTTTCGATCTGCCGCGCCCAACCCTGGGCGTCCAGCCGAGCCAGGCCATCGCCCAGCCGGGCGTTTTCCGACAATGAACGGGCACGTAATGCCGCGTGATGCTGCCAAGGCTCGATTGACCGTCCACCGGCGATCTGCTCGCGCCTCAGCAGATCGCCGACGGTCACCCGTGAAGGCAAAGATTTTTCGGCAATGCTCGAACCATTGAGATCGATCACATCGAACGTCGAGTTCGCCTTCTCTCCGAGGCCATAGAGCCTGGCAATCACTTCATCCTGAAAAAAGTTGCTGATGCCTTGCTGCAAATCCTCTGCCCGCCTGAAGGCATACAGGCCGAAATTGGGGTCATAAAATCGATAGGATGTCTCACCCTGTTCCATGACCTTGCTTACCAGCATCGAATGATTGCCTGTGTTGAGCATCAAGCTGCCGGTGGAGGTTTTCGCTTCCAGCGCCCGCATGGCCGCGCTCAAATCCACAGCCGCGGTTTTTTCGCCGAACTGCGACATGGGAATGCCACGCAACTCATCCAGAACATGAAGCAACGCATGGGTTTCAGCGGCGTCAGGCGTAAGGTTGGCAATGGCCAGTTTACCGATCAAGGCCCGCTCTGCCGTGCTGCCACTGTCAAGCGCTGCGGCCATGAACAGCGCCAGCGGATAACAACGCCGGCCCGGATCACCGCTGCCGCGTACGAGCAGATCCTGTGGCAACTGTTTGACGGTGTCGGCCCCGGCCTGGAAAAACCGTTCACGGACCAGATGCCCTCTCTGCAGAATCGACGCCCGGTATTCTTTCCTGGCGGCCGTTTCGATCCTGTGGACGTGCTCCCCCCACTGCCGCACGCTCATCGGTTCGGCAAGGGCCTGGGCCTTCAGTATCTGCGATGTTTCCGGCACCTGCCCAGACAAGGATGAAGCATTGCGACCTGCTTCGAACATCGCCGGTCGCCGATTGAACAGAGTCTGCTCGATCAATTCGTAACGTGCGAAAAGCCCGCGATCCTGAGTGCTTTCGGCGAGGGCGACCGTCTCCTTCCAGGCAGGTGCGAACCCCTCCTGATCCAGAGTGGGGGCACCGAACAGGCCGCCAAACACGACACGGTGCAACGGACTCAACTGCTCCGCAGGCAACCTGCCACCAGCGATACGCGACAATGCCTCGTTCACATTGCCAAGCGACTCGGCGCCTATTGATTCAGGAAGTTGGCTGATAGGTTGCGCCAGAATTTGCTGTCGCGTCTCAAAATCGAGGGCAATGCGATCGTTGAACGTGATGTCGCCGCTCAACTTGTCATTCATCGCGCGCATGAAGGGTTCGCCCAGATCATCAAGCAGCTGTTGCAGCACCGATGTCAGTAACACGGGTTTGCCTTCGATCACCGGCCAGCCTTGTTTGAAGGTCAGGGTCTGCGCCTTCAGCAACTCCGCAAGATTGCCGGTGTATCGGGCCTTGTATTTACCGTCGCGCCAGTTTTGCTGTTCTTTTTCCAACCACTGTTCAGGCTCTTTAACATTTTCCACCCAGCCACTGATCAACTCTTCTTCAGTCGCCCGGTTGTACCCGATTTCTACAAGTCGAAGCCTTTCCCTTACCTCGACGCCTTTTTGCGCAATGCAGTGGGCATCCATAAAATCCTCAATCCCCCAAATAGCGGCGCCGGGACCGGTCATTGAGATGGTGCTTCGCGCCAGTGGGTCTATACCGTCGCGATGGTAGTCCGCTAGAGCGGAGACATAAGCCAAGCGATCCAATGCCGAACTGGTAAACCGGTCATTATTCGCGCCAACAATTTTGCCTCCGATATCAATTACCGCATTACGATCCCATTGTTTTCCGGATGCTATTAGTTCCTGCTCAACCTTGGTCAGAATGTCGTAATTACTCCGAATTCGCCTCATGATCGAATCAACCATTCCTGACTCAGGATGGGCCATGATAAATGCGTTCATTTCCGAGCCTACAGGTGCCCCTAGGCGGACAGCACTTTCTGGAACGGTGAGCCCTTTCGTCGCGGCGAAAACATCAGCGACCTCAGGATTGCTTTCGGCAAATCGGGTCAGAGCCTCTAGATGTTCAGGAGGTAAATAATGTGCGTAACTTTTGTACCTGCTTTTGTCACGACCCGGCATCAACGTCGGATTTTTATCCAGCAATAACTGCAACACACCCAGTTTTTGTTCGAAGCTGAATGCCTTGATGTTTACTTCACCCAACTGATCGACGAGTGGCGGCAAATAGTCAAGATCGCTGTAAGTACCCGCCTCCAGACTTATCGCCTGCAATCGCACCACATCGGATGCCGCGGCCAGGTTCCCGCGAAAAGACACTTCACGCTCGTAGACGTCCCATAGAAAATGCGAACCAAATGCCGCACGTGCATCGCGCACTCGAACCCGTTCGCCCGCCATTGCCAGGTGGCTCTCAAGGTATCGGGCTTTCGCCGCTTCAAGCGCCGTCCGGTCTTGTCCGTAAGCCTTCACCAACAAATCGATACGGGCATCGTCAGCATTGATGCCCTGTTGTTGCGCCATCGTGATGTGCTCAAACATTTGTTGGCGTAGCACCACTACGCGCTTCTCGATCAAATCGCCCAGTTTGATGGCACTGCTCAACTCTGTCCCGCCTGACTCCATGGCGTGCGCTTTGGCGGCCTGGGTAATGATCCGGTTGGTATCAAAAGCCATCAGTGCTTGAGGGTCATACCAAAGGTTGAAGGTATGTCCGTCTTTGCTCAGCACTTGCTTCCAGATATTGAAATAGTCGCGCTGGTGATCCCCGAACAGAGCACCGCCCACCCACACAAAGTGCATGTTTTTCGGCACCGGCGGGTGGGTTTTGGCAAGCAGTGCGACCGTTTTTTCGATCCTGCCCACGTAAGCTTTAGTGGCGACGCTGGCGTTGCGAAGTGTATCGGTAATCGGCCCGTTTTTTTTAAGGATCAGGGCAACAAGCGCTTCCTCAAATAACTTGGCTGGCACCCATTGTTCAGACAACTGTTCACTTTCGCTTGCGGCCTTGTAATACCGCTGGAGCGCAGAATGTTCCTCACTTCCCGCAAACTCAGCAAGATCACCGGAGAATCCGGATAAACCAATGGCATTGACAAACCCTTGTCCAACAAGGGGTAAGTGCATTAATTGACTCATAATGTCCCTATTAAGATTATTTCTTGAAACTCAGGCACTAGCGCCCGCCTCGAGCAACTTCGATTGTTTGAGGGCGCTCGCCACATCGCTTCTTTTTAAATTGCGGTTAATTTTTTCTGATTAATCCACCAAGCTGGTATCCAACTCAGTACTCGCTACGCTCAGCAGTTCTTTCAGCGTTGCGCTGTTCTGACTTATTTGTCGGTCAACCAACGTCCGCACCAGTGTCGAAACTGCATAAGTTCGATGCCCTTCGAACCCGAGCCAGGCATCGCCGCGCAAGTTGACATCCGTTGCATACACTTCGCGAAAAATCACACTGTGCCCGCTGTCCGGATCGACAATCACCAAGTGTTCCTGGACGATGCTCAGCAATAGTTTTAAAATAACGCCCCGCCCGATGCAACTCAACCAACAAGGAATTCAATTAATTACCAAACAAACACCACACTCCGTGTTACAGACCGGCGCACTTTTATTCATTCATTTATGACACACAAGTCAGAACCCCTTAAAGGCCATTCCTTATAACAACTGCCTGAATAATGATCCGTCACACCCTGAAAAATCCTGGCGTCAAAGTAGAACTTCCTACAAAGCAGAATAAAAATTCCTGATAGCAGGTAATACAATCCCACGCAAACAACCGAACAGGCTTACATGCACAAATGGCGAAACAATCGAAGGAAGTCACCGGATTGAGGTGATGAAGGCGGCCCGGGCGGGCCGCCAGATTTCAGCAGAGGGGTTTGTTGCCATACCAGCGCGGTGTATACACCCAGTCACCGCCTTCGGCGCGGGGGAACACACAAGTGGTGGACGAGCCGATCAGCACCATGGTGCGCATGTCCACTTGCTCGGGCGTGAGCGCGCCGAGTGTGATGACCCGCAGCGTCTGGCCGGGGCGACCGATATCACGCCCCAGAACCACCGGGGTTTTAGGGCGACGGTGCTGTGCGACGATCTCCAGCGCACGGCCCAGTTGCCATGGCCGCGAGCGGGAGATCGGGTTGTAGAAGGCCAGCGCCAGATCGGCTTCGGCAGCCAGGTCAAGACGCTTTTCGATGATCGACCACGGCTTGAGGTTGTCCGACAGTGACATCACGCAGAAGTCATGCCCCAACGGCGCACCGGCCTGAGCGGCCGTCGCCAGCGAAGCGGAAACCCCCGGCAAGATCTCCAGCTCGACGCTGTGCCAGGCCGGATCACTCGACTCGTGCAAGGCTTCGAGCACGGCGGCGGCCATGGCGAACACGCCAGGGTCGCCAGACGAGACCACAATCACTGATCGCCCCTGGGCGGCCAGCTCGAAGGCGTGACGGGCACGCTGCATCTCTTCGCGGTTATCGGTGCAATGCAGCACTTGATCCGGACGAAACGGGCCGGCCATGCGCACATAGGTTTCGTAACCGAGCACATCAGTGGCTCTGGCCAATTCAGCCTTCACCGCCGGCACCATCAATTCGGCAGCGCCGGGGCCCAGGCCGATCACCGCCAGTCGACCGCGTGGCTGGCCGATCTGCGAAACGTTCAGAGGCTGTTCGGCGATTGCCAGCGCCAGATGCCCGTCGATCGGGATAATCGTCGCGCCGGGAAGAGCCCTGCGAGCCATCTCGCTGGCAGCGCCGGCAGGGGAGGAAAAACGCAGCGGCACACCCAGTTCAAGCGCCGCTTCGCGCAGCGTCGGGCTGGCCATTTCCGTGGCGGGCGCCAGCAAACACGCCAGCGATTGCGCGGCAACTTGCGCCTGACGCAGTGCCGCGCGAATCGTCTGCGGCAAATCCGCTACCCCGGCGCTCACCGCCAACAACACACTGCGCGGGTAGATCAACAGTTCATTGGCTGTCGGCGCCCGTTCGGCGCTGCCGACATGGATCGACAAATGCGCCTCGGCATCTTGAGGTAACTGTGCTTGCGCCAACCAGGGCGCAGCGCCTTCGATGCGCACGTGTTCGCCCGCCAGCAAGTCCGAGACAAAGCGCTTGCCCAGCTCCAGATCGCCCAAAGCATACCCGTCGGGTGGATTGAGCAGGCAGGTGCCGAAACGCAGCTCACCGCTGGTGGTAATCGCCGCCGCAACGTCGAGGCCAGCGGCAATCTCGCGCGCCATGCCATTCACCCCACCCAGGCCACCCAGCAGCGGCACCACGGCGCTGCCGTCTTCGGCCACGGCCAGCACCGGCGGCTCGGCGCCCTTCTCCAGCAGCAACGGCGCCAGGGTGCGGATCACGATTCCGGCGGCGCACAGCGCGATGATCGGCGTGTCCTGTTGATAAAGCTCGCGCAAGGTCGCGCCGAACTCGTGATACACACGGTCCGCGCCTTCGACCCGTTCGGCCAGTCCGTGGATCAATGCGCCGGGGTATAGCTGCGCAATTTTGCGCGCGGTGGCGAGGCTGCCGTTGCCGAGAATGACAATCGCCGGAGCGGAATGAGTCATCAGCCTTGCCACCTTTCACCGGGAACGATGATCAGTGAGAAATACGGCGAGGACATCGGCTCGACCTGATCCAGCGGCACGATCTTCTGATTGGCCATGGTCGCGCGCTCGACGTACAGCGCGCGCTGCGCCAGACCAAGCTCTTCGAGCACCTGACGGACTTTGGGAAAGTTACGCCCCAGTTTCATGATCACTGCGGCATCGGCATCGGCCAGGCGCCGCTTGAGGTCTTCGTGAGGCAACACCCCCGATAATACCGACAGGCTCTGATTTCGATACACCAGCGGCGCACCGAGTACCGACGCGCCGCCGAGCATCGAGCAGACGCCCGGCACGACTTCGGCTTCATAACGTTCGGCCAGGCGATCATGCAGGTACATGTAGGAGCCATAGAAGAACGGATCGCCTTCGCAGATCACCGCCACGTCACGACCCGCGTCCAGATGCGCGGCGAGTTGTTCGCCAGCGGTATCATAGAAATCGCTGATCACTTGTTCATACGACAGCGGTGCCGGCAACGCTTCGGTGGTCACCGGATAGATCAGCGGCAGCAGGGTTTGCGCGTCCTGCAGATGGGCTTCGATGATGCCGAAGGCGTTGCCCTTTTTGCCCTTGGCGACGAAGTACGCCACCACCGGCGATTCGCGCAGCAAGCGCAAGGCTTTGACGGTAATCAGTTCCGGATCACCGGGGCCGACGCCCAGGCCGATCAAACGTCCAGGTTGCTGCATCATTCGATCTCCGTGGCGAGGGCATTGACGGCGGCGGCGGCCATGGCGCTGCCGCCCAGCCGGCCTTGCATGATGACGAAGGGCACGCCACGGCTATCGGCGGCGAGTGCTGCCTTGGATTCGGCGGCGCCGACGAAGCCCACCGGGAAGCCAAGGATCAGCGCCGGTTTCGGTGCGCCGGCGTCGAGCATTTCCAACAGATAAAACAGCGCGGTCGGCGCATTGCCGATCACCACCACGCTGCCTTCCAGGTGCGGGCGCCATAGCTCCAGCGCGGCGGCGGAGCGGGTGTTACCCAGCTCGCGGGCAAGCTCTGGCACGCTTTCATCGCGCAGGGTGCAGATGACTTCGTTGTTCGCAGGCAAACGCGTGCGGGTCACGCCTTCGGAAACCATCCGCGCGTCGCACAGAATCGGCGCACCGGCGGCCAGCGCATCACGCCCAGCCTTGCCCGCGCCTTCGGAAAATTGCAGCCCGTCGATAGCGTCGACCATGCCGCAGGCGTGGATCACACGGACCGCGAGTTTTTCCAGATCGGCCGGAATACGCGCAAGGTTGGCCTCGGCACGAATGATCGCGAAGGAGTTGCGATAAATCTCCTGACCGTCGCGGATGTAATCAAGCATCAAGGGAACTCCATGGGCGGGCGTCGAGCAAGGCGCCGACCGCTTCAATAGTAAGATTGCATGCGTGCAGGGTGCCGAAACCGGACTGTCCCGCATCGCGAAAATAGAGGTTGTAGCGACCGGGTGCGACGGCCAGTAACGTGACCGGCACCCCATGAGCGGCGGCGCATGAACGCTGGCAACCGGACACATGCACCGTTTGATCATGGCGTTGCAACAGCGCAGCCAATTGCAAGGCGTCGCCCTTGGTATCGGCCAGGCCTTTGCCACAACCAGCGGAGCCGGTGCAGGCGATCAATCGTGACAAGGGCTGATCGGGTTCACACAACAGGCCCAATTGCTCCAGGCGCCGAATCACTTCGAGCGCTTGCTTCTGTTGAATATCGGGCAGTAACAGACTCTGCCACGGGGTGAAGCGCAGGCTCCCGCCGCCGAACTCGCGCGCCAGCTGCGCCGCGCCTCTGAGCACGGCGGGATCGAGCCGCCCCAACGCAGGTACGGCACCGATATAGACATAGTCGGTTCCGGCCTGCGGATGAACGCCGATGTGCAGAGCGTCCGGGCTCGATGAACGCCGCCAATCGGTGATCGGTGTCAAGGGAACACGCTCGGCCAGGCGAGCGAGAAATTCCGCGGCCGGGATTTCGGCCAGTACATGACGCATCCGTGTTTGATCGGGCCGCGCCAAATCGAGAAACAACTCCAGCACTGCAACGACCAACGCGTGTCCTTGCTCAAGTGACACTGAACCGGCGGGCGTGTCCGTGGGGCAACCCGCCAGACCGAATGCCAGCAACCGTTCGCCGTCTCGCTCAGCAGCAGACAACCACAGATCATGGGGGTGTTCGAGCATCGCCAGCGCCTCGCCGCCGTCGAGTTGCACGGCAAACTTGGCGCTGAGCTGGTGAAAGCGTTCGTGGCTTTGCAAGGTGGCGAGCATCTGTTCAGCCAGCGGGCGCGTGTCGAACAGCATATGCCGATCAATCCCGGCGGCCGGGCTGAGCATCAGGTTGCGCACATCGTCGCCAGCAGCGGTACGCGGCCCCAATCCAGCGGCGAGCAGGCAATCGATCAGTGCCATCTGTTCGCCGCCGATCCCGCGAATCTGCAAGTTGGCGCGGTTAGTCGCCTCGATCACGCCCCCGGCAAACCGCTCGGCCGCGTCGGCCACCGCTTCAGCCTGGGCAGCGCTGATCGAGCCGCCGTTCAATTTGATCCGACAGATACCGCCATCCAGTGCCTGGACGATACGCAGCAACCCCGGGCAGGCCGAGGGGCGTAAAGCGGTGGACATCGGGCGTTCGTTCAAAGGGGTGACCGGCTGGCTGGCAGCGCTGTGATGGGCGAAAGGTCGCCATTATGCCTGCTTTGCCCAAGCGCATGAAAATGCCTGCCGGTCGGAATCCGCCATGGCTACAAATCACCCAGCCTGGCGCTGTTCAGAGTTCGTATTCTTCGAGCGTGAAAGGGATCTGGCGAAGCGCCTGCTCAACGCCCGCTCGATGAGCCTCCATTGTTCGGCGCTTGATCACCAGTTTTCTGGCGCGAATATCCAGTTGCGACATCGGCTGATGGATCTGCCAAAACAGGAACGTGGTGTTGAGGACCATCTTGATAAACCGGATATGACTGAGCACTACGACCAACTCGCCGCTGGCGTTATAACTGATCGGCAAAATATGCGAGTTGAACGTCTTGCCACTCAGGGCCGTAAAATTTTTCAGGATTGCTGCATCGTTTTCCAGCGCTGCAAGTCCTGCTTCAACTTGTGCCAGTTGGGAACGAGTGAGCAACGGCGCCGCCAACTTTCGCCATGCCTGTTGCACGCTTCCGGAAAATTCGCGCTGGACCAGAACGACGGGCTGTTCCTCAAGGCTCCAGCCAAATGACCAGAGAATGCCGGCAAAGTGATCGAACCATTCACCTGGCTGGGTACTGCTGTTGTAACGTTCATCCGCCTTGATCTGCGCGAGTAGCGCGCAATTCTTTACAAAATTGTTATCGGCGGCTGTCTGGTTCTCAATGCCTGTGAATAACATATTGTTCACGGCGATTGCATGACGACGGGTGTTATCTGAATTGATATCCATATCTCTTCCTGCCAACCTGGCAACTCATTAATCAATAAATGCTTCGTTGTTAAATCAGAGCGTCCATTAACTCCGATTTAAGTTGAGTCCAAACTAGCAAAAACGCCCCCTGAGAAAAGCGCTTTTGCACCACATTTAGTTTCCGCTATCGGTCAACCATTCTCCGACAACCGACCCGCGTCAGATACCGGCTGCCGCGTTATGATGCCGCCCCTGAAGATCACCCTGGATTTAAGGAACGGCATGACACCCTGGCTAACGGTTGTGGGAATCGGTGAAGACGGCTTCAAGGGCCTGGGCAAGAATGCCCGGCGCGCCCTGATGAACGCCTCGCGGATCATCGGCGGCCAGCGCCAACTGGACTTGCTGCCCGTGTGCATTCGCGGCGAACGCCAGTTATGGCCCAGTCCGTTTTCCCTTGAACCATTGCTGGCGCTGCGTGGCGAGCCGGTTTGTGTACTGGCCAGCGGCGACCCGATGTTTTTTGGCGTCGGCGCCAGCCTGGCGCGGCACCTGCCCGGTGCAGAAATGCTGATTTTGCCCGCCCCGTCCTCCGTGTCACTGGCGGCCGCTCGCCTGGGCTGGCCATTGCAGGATGTGGTGACACTGTCGGTGGTCGCCCGCCCCATCGCCGCACTCAACGCCCATCTGTTCAGTGGGGTGCGCTTGCTGGTGTTGAGCAACGACGGCCAGACTCCGGCAGCCATCGCGGCATTGCTGTGCGAACGTGGTTTCGGACCGAGTCGCCTCACCGTGCTGGAACATCTGGGCGGCGAAGCCGAACGACGCATCGAGGGTGTTGCCAACGACTGGAGTGAGCCGGCAACCGTCGATCTGAACCTGATCGCCATCGAATGCATCGCCGAACCGAACACGCCGCGCCTGTCCCGACTCGCCGGGTTGCCAGACGCTGCCTTCAAGCATGACGGCCAACTGACCAAACGCGATGTGCGCGCCATTACCCTCGCGCGCCTGGCCCCGATTCCCGGCGAACTGCTGTGGGACGTCGGCGCCGGCAGCGGTTCGATCGGCATCGAGTGGATGCGCGCTCATCCGAGCTGCCGAGCACTGGCCATCGAAGCGGATGAAGGCCGGCAACTGTTGATCGAGCACAACCGCGATGCCTTGGGCGTCCCCGGTCTGCAATTGATTCGCGGCAGCGCCCCCCAAGCCCTGGATGGGCTGGAACGCCCGGACGCGATTTTCATCGGTGGCGGCGTCACCCGCGAAGGCGTACTCGATACTTGCTGGGCGCAACTCAAACCCGGCGGTCGACTGGTGGCCAACGCCGTCACCCTGCAAAGTGAAGTGACCTTGATGGCCTGGCGTGAACGGCATGGCGGTGAATTGACCCGCATTCATGTCGCCCAGGCGCAACCGCTGGGCGAGTTCGATACCTGGCGTCAGGCGCTGCCGATTACCTTGCTGGACGTGACGAAGCCCCTCGATGCGTGACGAAACCGCCGAACAACCCGCCCCGCTGCGCAGCGGCCTGACCACCGGCAGCTGCGCCACCGCCACCAGCCTCGCGGCGGCGCGCCTGCTGCTCAGTGGCGCGGAAGCAGACGCCGTCGAGATCATTCTGCCCAAAGGCAAACGGGTGCAGATGCGCCTGGAATTCTGTCGGCTGACGGACGCCGGCGCCGAAGCCGGAACGATCAAGGACGCCGGCGACGACCCGGACGTGACCCACGGCGCCCTGCTCTTTTCCCAGGTGCGCTTGCACAGTGAGCCGGGCATTCGCTTCAGCGCCGGTCGTGGGGTGGGCACCGTCACACGGCCCGGGCTGGTGCTGAACGTCGGCGAACCGGCGATCAATCCGGTACCGCGCAAGATGATCAGCGAGCACCTGATGCGGCTGGCCGAAGAGCTGGATTATCAGGGCGGCTTCGAAGTCACGGTGAACGTCGAGGACGGCGAAGCCCTGGCACTGAAAACGATGAACCCGCGCCTGGGGATTCTCGGCGGCCTGTCGATCCTCGGCACCAGCGGCATCGTCCGGCCGTTCTCTTGCGCGGCCTACATCGCCTCGATCCACCAAGGCATCGACGTCGCCAAAACCAACGGTTACCTGCACATCGCCGCGTGCACCGGCAACGCCAGTGAAGACACCATGCGCCGAGTCTATGACTTGCCGGAAATCGCCCTGATCGAAATGGGCGACTTTGTCGGCGCGGTGCTCAAGCACTTGCGCAAAGTGCCTGTGGATAAACTCAGCCTGTGCGGCGGCTTCGGCAAGATCAGCAAACTGGCGGCCGGGCACATGGATTTGCACAGTCGGCATTCAAGCATCGACCTGCCACAACTGGCCGAATGGGCGGCGGCGGTCGGCGCCGATGAGGCGTTGCAACAGGCGATCCGCCAAGCCAATACCAGTCAACAGGCATTGGCCATGGCCAGCGCCGCCGGGATCGCCCTCGGCGACGCGGTGTGTCAGCACGCGCTGGACTTTGCCCGCAGCGTGGTGCCGGCGCAGGTTCAGGTCGAAGTGTTCGCCATCGATCGCCAGGGCGGGATTGTCGGCCATGCGGGAGTTTTCCAATGAAGCGCGTGTTGTTGCTCGGCGGCGTCACTGAGGCCCTGGCCATTGCCCGGACGCTGGGCCCGGAACACATCTATAGCCTGGCCGGTATCGGTCGCGTGCCGACGGACCTGAACTGCCATGTTCGGGTTGGCGGCTATGGCGGCGCTGAAGGTCTGGCGCAATTTATTCGGGCTGAAGGCATCGACCTGCTACTGGATGCAACCCATCCCTACGCAGCGCAAATCAGTCAGAACGCCGCGACTGCCGCGAAGTTGAGCGGCATCGCATGCTGGGCTCTGCGGCGTCCGGCCTGGCAACCACAAGCCGGAGATGACTGGCGCGAAGTCAGCGACTGGGCCGAACTGATCGAAGCACTCAAACCCTTCCGCCGACCGCTGTTCACCCTCGGCCGCGAACCGCTGCAGCACCTCCATGAAATCCCGCCGGAGCAATTCTGGACGTTGCGTGCGCTGGACGTTTATCCCGGCAATGAGCGCTGCGAAGTGATCGGCGCGCGTGGGCCGTTTCTGATCGAGGATGAACGCGAGCTGTTCGAGCATCGGCAGATCGACGTGATGATCAGCAAAAACAGCGGCAGCGCCGCCACCGAGCCGAAGCTGGAAGTGGCACGGGAACGTGGAATGCCGGTGCTGGTGTTGAAGCGGCCGGTGTTGCCGGGGGTTGAGCGGGAGTTTTGGGCGGTGGATGAGGTCTTGGCTGCACTGGCGAAGCGCAATCTAGCGGACGAATAAATCATTGTGTGGCGAGGGGGCTTGCCCCCGTTCGGCTGCGAAGCAGTCGCAAACAGGTAGACACGGTTCAGGCTGATAAAATCAGGTTGCAGGTTTTGGGGCCGCTGCGCGGGCCCAACGGGGGCAAGCCCCCTCGCCACAGGGTTGTAGGCTAGCCGCAACTCATCCGGCATTTCCAAACGATACCGCTACACTCGTTTGAAAGTCTGCTGCGACACCACACCGCACGCGGCCTTTTTACTTATCGCCCCTGATCAGGCTAAATAGCCGCGCCTGATCGCCCACTCAACCGGATCTGCCCTCATGTCCCGACAACGGCTAGCATTTGCCTGGATCGCCTGCTTTGCAGTGCTGTTCAACATGCTCGCCATGCCGATGTCCGGAGCGATGGCGCAGACGGCGAAATCACCTGCAGAGCAATTGATGTGGGGCAGTTTCTGCTCTTCCAACGGCACCAGGTTGGTGGCGATTTCCCTGGGTGATATCGAGCAGAAAGCCCCGCAGAGCGACGATCATTCCAACATGCAGCATTGCTGGTGCTGCTCGGGCTCTGCGCCTTTGGTGGCGTTGCCGGGGCATGCGCCGCAGCTGTATTTTGCGCGTTTCGAGGCCAATCGAAGCCTGCTGCCTGCCACACTCGACACCCCTGCACCGCGCCAGCAATGGCCAAACCTCAACCCCCGCGCGTCCCCTCTGGTGTGATTCCTTCTCGCAATTGACCTGCGTTTTGAATCGTTCTGGAGAACTGCCATGTTGAACAAGCTCATCGTTCTGGCTGTATTGCTGCTGCCTGCCTGTTTTGCCAACGCTCACGAATACAAGGCTGGCGAACTTGCGATCGCCCATCCGTGGTCGCAAGAATTGCCGCCCAACGCGCCCACCGTCGCGGCGTATTTCGTGATTCACAACAACGGCAAAACCGCCGACCGACTGCTGAGCGTTGACTCGCCAATTTCGGGAAAGGCCGAATTGCACGAGCACGTGAAGCAAAACGACCTGATGAAAATGCAGCAAGTGCCCAGCATCGAGATTCCGGCTGGCGGCAAGGTCAACTTCGCACCGATGGCGTATCACGTGATGCTGCTGGAGCTGAAAGACCGCGGGCTGCTGAGCGACGGCAAGCGCTTCCCGGTGACGATGCACTTCGAAAAATCCGGCGATGTGACGGTCGAGGTCGCGGTGCAGAAAAAGGCGCCTGATGGCATGCAAGAGCATATGCACGCTCAGTAATCGCCCACGTTGAAAACGCCCATGCGCCCGCTTGGCAACAGGTCATCCGTGCACCGCCGTCAGCCAATGAGCCTGACGCGCGGCAGCTGGATCAGCCTGTTCGCCATGGTGATGATCTTTATCGGCCCGCTGATTTCTCAGTCGATGCCGATGGATCAACGCGCCTCAATGTCCATGAGCATGTCGATGGACATGCCCGCCATGGAGCATGGCGCGCAACCCGCCGCCGAGCACTGCCCGCCCAAAGCCGACCATCACGCACTCTGGGAAAAATGTGGCTATTGCAGCCTGCTGTTCAATTGCCCGGCGCTGACTGGCGGTCAGTTCTTCGCCGCCTTCAACAGTCCACAGACAACCACTTTCAGCACTCCCGCTACCCGCCTGGGCCACGCCCGGCAAACCTTCTTCCCCGGCGCCCGCACCCGCGCCCCACCCATCGTCGCGTAAACACTCACCTCCGATCTCACGCGGCCCGCAACATGGCCATAGCAACCTGTGGGAGCGAGCTGGGTGGTGAAGGGGCTTGCCCTCGTTCGGCCGCGTAGCAGTCGTAAAACGTTGCACGCCGTGTACCTGATACACGGCGATCGCAGGTTTTGGGCCCGCTTTGCGGCCCAACGGGGGCGAGCCCCCTCGCCACAGGAACTTGCTCCCACAGAGATTTGCAGGCTGCCGGCCGTGTCGTTTACGACTGTTCGATGGACATTGTCATGCCAAGATTTTCTGCTGACACACGCTTGGGCGCTGCCCAGGCTTCTTTTACCTTGAACGAATCTCACGTTCGCTTAAGGCACGCCACGGCCGTTCTTTGTGGCTTGCTGCTGGCACCGATGGTGCAGGCCGATGAACACGCCGGGCACTCCGAAGAACTGAGCCCGACGGTGATTACCGCCATCGCGCCGAGTTCGCCGCTGACCATCGTCACCAACCCCAAGGACCCGCGCCAACCGGTGCCGGCCAGCGACGGTGGCGATTATCTGAAGACCATCCCCGGCTTCGCGCTGGTGCGCAACGGCGGCACCAACGGCGATCCGGTGCTGCGCGGCATGTTCGGTTCGCGCCTGAATATCCTTACCAACGGCAGCATGATGCTCGGCGCCTGCCCCGGCCGGATGGACGCGCCAACCTCGTACATTTCGCCGGAAACCTACGACAAACTCACCGTGATCAAAGGCCCGCAAACCGTGCTCTGGGGCCCCGGCGCATCGGCCGGCACCGTGCTGTTCGACCGCGCGCCGGAAAGCTTTGGCGAACTCGGCACCCGGGTGAACGCCAGCGTGCTGGCCGGTTCCAACGGGCGCTTCGACAAAGTGGTGGACGCCGCTGCCGGCGGGCCGCTGGGCTACGTGCGCGTGATCGGCAACACCGCGCATTCCGACGACTACAAGGACGGCAACAACGACACCGTGCCCTCGCGCTATGACAAGTGGAACGGCGACATCGCTGTCGGCTGGACCCCGAGCGCCGACACGCTGCTGGAACTGACCGCCGGCAAGGGCGATGGTGAAGCTCGTTACGCCGGGCGCGGCATGGACGGTTCGCAGTTCTTGCGCGAAAGCCTCGGCCTGCGCTTCGAACAGTCAAACATCGGTGAGGTGCTGGATAAGGTCGAGGCGCAGGTCTACTACAACTACGCCGACCATGTGATGGACAACTACACCCTGCGCACGCCGTCCGGCACCGGGATGATGGCCGGCCCCATGGCTTCCAACGTCGACCGCCGGACCCTCGGCGCGCGGATCAAAGCCACCTGGCGCTGGGCCGATGTGCAGCTGATCAGCGGCGTGGATGCGCAAACCAACGAACATCGTCAACGCAGTGCGATGGGCGTCGACGCCTACAAGGATGTACCGCGCAACAAGGACGCCGACTTTCATAATTACGGCGTATTCAGCGAACTGACCTGGTACGCCGCCGACCGTGATCGGTTGGTCACCGGGGCACGACTGGATCGCGCGTCGGCCAAGGATTATCGGCAGACCATCGGCTCCGGAATGATGGCCCGTCCCAACCCGACGGCCGACGACACCCGCGCCGACACACTGCCCAGCGGTTTCGTCCGTTACGAGCATGACCTGGCCGACAGCCCGACCACGCTGTATGCCGGTCTCGGTCACGCCCAGCGCTTCCCGGATTACTGGGAGCTGTTTTCGCCCAAGTCCGGCCCCGCCGGTTCGGTGAACGCCTTCGACTCGATCAAGCCGGAGAAAACCACCCAGTTCGACTTCGGCCTGCAATACAAGACCGAAGACCTTGAAGCCTGGGCCTCGGGTTACGTCGGGCAAGTGCGCGACTACATCCTGTTCAACTACACGCCGGGGATGATGGGCATGACCTCGCAAGCCGAGAACATCGACGCGCGCATCATGGGCGGCGAAATCGGGGCCGCCTACAAGCTGACGGCCAACTGGAAAGCCGACGCGACCCTGGCCTACGCCTGGGGCAAGAACAGCAGCGACGGCAGTGCCCTGCCGCAGATGCCACCGCTGGATGCCCGTTTCGGCCTGACCTACAGCGAAGACAACTGGAGCGCCGGCGCCTTGTGGCGGGTGGTGGCGGCGCAGAACCGCATCGACCAGAACAAGGGCAACGTGGTCGGCAAAGACTTCGACACGAGCTCGGGTTTTGGCGTGTTCTCGCTCAACGGCGCGTACCGGATCAACAAGAACTGGAAGGTCAGCAGCGGCGTCGACAATTTGTTCGGCAAGGCGTACGCCGAGCATTTGAACCTGGCGGGCAACGCTGGTTTCGGGTTCCCGGCCAATGATCCGCAAGCCATCAACGAACCGGGGCGCACGCTCTGGACCAAGGTTGATATGAGCTTCTAACAAGAAAAGTCAAAAGATCGCAGCCTTCGGCAGCTCCTACATGGGCCAAGGATATCGCCGCAATTGCGGGTGTAAACACATCCCGTAGGAGCTGCCGGAGGCTGCGATCTTTTCAAGACAAATGAATCGCCAAGCGGAGCACACAAATGAAACAGCCCAAACCGAATTTCTACAACCTGGCCTGGCGCTGGCATTTCTATGCCGGTCTGTTCGTCGCGCCATTCATGGTGATGCTGGCCTTGACCGGCATCATTTACCTGTTCAAACCGCAACTCGACCCGTTGATGTACGGCAGCCTGCTGAATGTCCCGCCTGCTCATCACACGGTCTCCGCCGATGAACTGCTCAAGCGGGTGAAAGAGGCGTATCCACTGGGCCAGATCAAACAATACCTGCCGCCGCTCAACGCCGAACGCAGTGCGCAATTTGTGGTGATCAATGAAGGTCATGAACTGAACGTGTTCATCGATCCGTACCACGGCGACATCCTTGGCGAACAAGACGCGAAGAAGAATCTGCAAGCGATAGCACGCTCGATTCACGGCGAATTGATGATCGGCACCGTCGGTGACCGGCTGGTGGAACTGGCCGCCGGTTGGGGCGTGGTGCTGGTGGTTTCCGGGGTATTTCTGTGGTGGCCACGCGGCCAGTGCGCCGGGATTCTCTGGCCACGCATGAACAGTCGTGGTCGAGTGCTCTGGCGCGACCTGCACGCGGTGACCGGGTTCTGGGGCGCGGCCTTGTTGCTGGTGATGCTGCTCAGCGGCATGACCTGGACCGGGTTCTGGGGCAAGCAATACGCCGACCTCTGGAATCGCTTCCCGGTAGCCATGTGGAATGACGTGCCCAAATCCGACGTCGAGGCCCGCAGCCTCAACAGCGCCACGCGTCAGACCGTGCCTTGGGCGATGGAAAACACGCCGATGCCGATGTCCGGCGACCACGCCGAACACATGGCGCACACCGCCACCCAAGCCGGCCCGGCAGCGCCGACCATCAGCCTGCAAGACGTGCAAGACATCGCCGTGCAGCGCAAGGTCGAACCTGGCTACAGCATCACCTTCCCCACCACGGCCACCGGTGTATTCACCATCGCGGTGTTCGCCGACGACCCGCGCAATGACGCCACCCTGCATGTCGACCAATACACCGGCGACGTCCTCGCCGACGTGCGCTGGCAGCATTACAGCAACGTCGCCCGGGCCACCGAAGTCGGCGTGATGCTGCACGAAGGCAAGATGTTCGGCCCGTTCAATCAGATCATCGTGCTGCTGATCTGCCTGATGATTTTGCTCAGTGCCGTCAGCGGTGTGGTGATCTGGTGGAAACGCCGGCCGCAGGGCAAATTCGGCGTACCGCCGTTGCGTCACGACCTGCCGAAATGGAAAACCGCGATGGTCATCATGTTCGGGTTGGCGGTGATGTTTCCGTTGGTGGGGGCTTCGCTGGTGGTGGTCTGGGTGTTGGATCGGGTGCTGCTGTCGCGTTTGAGTCGGCAAACTGAATCCACTTCAGCTTCATCATGAAGCAGGCGAGATGCGCGTTTTAGAAGGATCTATAGACTTCTGGCGCTTATCTCTGAAGCATAGGGCCTCTTCGCGGGCAAGCCTCGCTCCTACAGGATTTGTGTCGATCACAAATATTGCGCACGACACAAACCCTGTAGGAGCGAGGCTTGCCCGCGAAGGCGTCATCAGCCACAGCAAAACTCCCAAGAGAAATGCATGACCTCGCTGAACCTCACGAACCTCGCCTGGACACCCCTGGGCCACGGCCACTGCCACCACCAGTTCCAGCTGCGTGATGCATCGTTGCACGTGGCCGCTGGCGAATTCGTCGGGTTGATCGGCCCCAACGGCAGCGGCAAGACCAGCCTGTTACGGTGCGCCTATCGCTTCAGCAAACCGCAAAGCGGCGAGGTTAAGCTGGAGCATCACAATGTCTGGAAGCAATCCTCACGCTGGTGTGCGCAACGCATCGCGGTGGTGTTGCAAGAGTTCCCCGACGCCTTCGGCCTGACCGTGGATGAAGTGGTCGCCATGGGCCGTACGCCGCACAAAGGGTTGTTTGATGGCGATACCCTTGAGGACCGAAAACGGGTGGCTCATGCCCTCGAATCGGTCGGCCTCAAAGGCTTCGAAGACCACGCCTTCGCCACGCTTTCCGGTGGTGAAAAACAGCGCGTGATCCTCGCCCGCGCCCTGGCCCAACAACCGCAATTGCTGATCCTCGACGAACCCACCAATCACCTCGACCCGCGCTATCAGCTGGAGCTGTTGCAATTGGTCAAGCGTCTGCAGATCGGCACGCTGGCGAGCATCCATGACCTCAATCTGGCGGCGGCTTTTTGCGACCGGCTGTACGTGATCAATCACGGTCGCATTGTGGCCAGCGGCCCACCCAAAGAAGTCCTGACCGCCCAGCTTTTGCACAACGTGTTCGGCGTCGACGCCCTGATCGACGACCATCCCTTGCACGGCTACCCACGAATCACCTGGATAACCCAATCATGACTTTGCGTTCCCTGCTTTGCGTCGTTCTGTTGCTGGGCAGTGCCCACGCTTTCGCCGAAGCCACGAAATACCCGCTGACCGTCCAGAGCTGCAACCGCGAAGTGACGTTCAAGCAAGCGCCGAAACACGCGGTCAGCCATGACATCAACATGACCCAGATGATGCTCGCCCTCGGCCTCAAACCGCAGATGGCCGGCTACAGCGGCGTGACGGGCTGGAAGTCGGTGACGCCCCAGATGCAGACCATCCTTGATGGCCTGCCGGAACTGGCGGCCAAGTACCCGTCAGTGGAAACCCTGCTCAACGCCAACGTCGATTTCTTCTTCGCCGGTTGGGATTACGGCATGCGCGTCGGCGGTGATCTCACCCCGCAAACCCTGCAGCCGCTGGGCATCAACGTGTACGAACTCACCGAGTCCTGCGCCTTCGTCATGCCGCGCCCACTGGCCAGCCTGGAAGACACTTACAACGACCTGCGCAATCTCGGGAAAGTCTTCGACGTGCAGGACCGCGCCAACGCTGTGATCGCCCGGATGCAGGCGCAGGTCGCCGACATCCGCAAGGGTCTGCCGATGGACAAGCCACGGGTATTTCTCTACGACAGTGGTGAAGACCGGGCCATGACTTCCGGTCGTCTAGGGATGCCGCAGGCGCTGATCGACGCTGCCGGCGGGCGCAATATTCTCGACGACGTCGAGGCGAGCTGGACCCGGGTCAACTGGGAAAACGTGGTCGAGCGCAATCCGCAAGTGATCGTGATCGTTGATTACGGCGAAGTCACCGCGCAGCAGAAGGAGCAATTCCTGCTGAACAATAAGGCCCTGCAATCGGTGGACGCGATCAAGAACCAGCGCTTCATCGTCATCCCTTACGTGCAGGCCACGCCGGGGATCGACAACGTGCTGGCGGTCGATAGCCTGGCCAAGGGTTTCCACGGCGAATGATCGATCGTCGCTATGCCTGGTTGCTGATTGCCCTCGGCGCACTGTTGCTGGTGTCGTGCGTGGTGTCGCTGGGTTTCGGCCCGGCGCGGGTGCCCGTGGAGGTGGTGTGGCGGATTCTGCTGCACAAGATTTCTGGTTTCGGTGTTCCGGACTGGACGGCCGGCCAGGAACACATCGTCTGGCTGATCCGCGTGCCGCGCATGTTGCTCGGCGCGCTGGTGGGCGCTGGCCTGGCGTTGATCGGCGCGGTGCTGCAAGCGGTGACGCGCAATCCGCTGGCGGATCCGCACCTGCTCGGTGTGACCTCCGGCGCGACCCTCGGCGCGGTGATCGTGGTGCTGCATGTCGGTGAAATCGCAGGCCTGCTGACCTTGCCGATTGCGGCGTTTATCGGCGCGCTGCTGAGCATGCTGGTGGTGCTGATGATCGCCAATCGCAATGGCCGGCTCGACAGTGATCGACTGTTGCTGTGCGGCGTGGCGGTGTCGTTCGTGATGATGGCGATTGCCAATCTGCTGTTGTTTCTGGGCGACCATCGCGCCAGTTCCGCGGTGATGTTCTGGATGCTTGGCGGTCTCGGGCTGGCGCGCTGGGAATTGCTCGCGGTGCCGGCGGCGAGTGTGTTGCTTGGGTTGGTGTTGCTGCTGGGGATGGCCCGGCCGTTGAATGCGCTGATGGCCGGCGAACAGACGGCTGTGACCCTCGGGCTGAATGCTCGCACCGTGCGTTTGTGGGTGTTTTTGATTGCCTCACTGATGACTGGGGTGTTGGTGTCGATCAGTGGGTCTATCGGCTTCGTCGGGCTGATGGTGCCGCACATCGCGCGGCGGTTGGTCGGGGCCGAGCATCGGCGATTGCTGCCGGTGTGCGTGTTGCTGGGCAGCTTGTTCCTCGTCTGGGTCGATGTGGCCGCCCGCACCCTGATCGCCCCGGAAGACTTGCCCATCGGCGTCGCCACTGCCGCGATTGGCGGGTTGTTCTTCATCGGCCTGATGCGCCGCCGCTAACCTCTTCTCTACGCCTTCTGTAGGAGCTGTCGAGTGAAACGAGGCTGCGATCTTTTGACTTTGATTTTTTAAGATCAAAAGATCGCAGCCTCGTTTCACTCGACAGCTCCTACGGTAATGCAAGTGTCCTGGCCAGCGATTTCGCCAGCACACGACACCTACGCCCCAATGTGGCGCACCTCGTTGCACCCATGCGCCAAACGCGATCCTTCGTGGTGCGCCGCCAAACCCGCGCAACCGCTCTACTACGACATTTGCTTGCCCTTCCCCGACCGGGCACAGCCCTTGCTAAAGACCCTTCAGTCGTCCGCATCTGCCAACCATAAAAAACTTTAACGTTCATGGAGATCGCACAATGAAGCGTCGCAGTTTGATCAAGGCTTTCACACTATCGGCAAGCATTGCCGCGATGGGCATGGCCTGGACGGTCCAGGCCGCCGAGACCATCAAGGTCGGTATTCTGCATTCGTTGTCCGGCACCATGGCGATCTCCGAAACCTCCCTCAAAGACATGGCGTTGATGACCATCGACGAAATTAACGCCAAGGGCGGTGTGAACGGCAAGATGCTGGAGCCGGTGGTGGTCGACCCGGCATCGAACTGGCCGCTGTTCGCCGAAAAGGGCCGGCAGTTACTGACTCAGGACAAAGTGGCGGTGGTGTTCGGTTGCTGGACATCGGTGTCGCGCAAATCGGTACTGCCGGTGTTCGAAGAGCTCAACGGCCTGCTGTTCTACCCGGTGCAGTACGAAGGCGAAGAAATGTCGCCGAACGTGTTCTACACCGGCGCAGCGCCAAACCAGCAGGCGATTCCGGCGGTGGAATACCTGATGAGCGAAGAAGGCGGCAGCGCCAAGCGTTACTTCCTGCTCGGCACCGACTACGTCTACCCGCGCACCACCAACAAAATCCTGCGCTCGTTCCTGCACGCCAAAGGTGTGGCGGACAAGGATATCGAAGAGGTCTACACCCCGTTCGGCCATAGCGACTATCAAACCATCGTCGCCAACATCAAAAAATTCTCCGCCGGTGGCAAGACCGCCGTCATCTCCACCGTCAACGGCGACTCCAATGTGCCGTTCTATAAAGAGTTGGCCAACCAGGGCCTGAAAGCCACCGAGGTTCCGGTCGTGGCCTTCTCCGTGGGCGAAGAAGAATTGCGTGGCATCGACACCAAACCGCTGGTGGGCAACCTCGCGGCGTGGAACTACTTCCAGTCGGTCGAGAACCCGCAGAACAACAAATTCGTCGCCGACTGGAAAGCCTATGCCAAGAAACACAACCTGCCGGGCGCCGACAAAGCGGTGACCAACGACCCGATGGAAGCCACCTACGTCGGCATCCACATGTGGGCGCAAGCCGCCGAGAAAGCCAAGTCCACCGACGTCGACAAAGTCCGTGAAGCCCTGGCCGGCCAGACTTTCGCCGCGCCGTCCGGTTACACCTTGACCATGGACAAGACCAACCACCACCTGCACAAGCCGGTGATGATCGGCGAGATTCAGGCCGACGGTCAGTTCAACGTGGTGTGGCAGACCGAAGGGCCGATCCGCGCCCAGCCGTGGAGCCCATTCATTCAGGGCAACGACAAGAAGCCGGACTATGCGGTGAAGAGCAACTGATTCACCCCGCTTAGCCTGATCGTTCCCACGCTCTGCGTGGGAATGCCTCAACGGACGCTCTGCGTCCGCTTTGGGACGCGGAGCGTCCCGGGCTGCATTCCCACGCGGAGCGTGGGAACGATCAATACAGGACACTCGTTATGCCCACTGCCCTTTACCGCTTGATCCTCGCCGTCGCGCTGTTACTACCGATGGCCACCCACGCCGGCGACGCCGAAGATTTCGTCGCGGCCAATCCCGTGCAGCAAGCCAAACTTCTGGAAACCTGGGCCGCGCAGCCCGATCCGGTTCGTATCGAACTGATCAACGCCCTGCAACAAGGCGAATTGACGGTCGATGGCCAAGCAAAAAACCTGCGCCTGAACAATCGCCTGCGCGGTCTGATCGACACCGCTTTGGCCAGCCACCAATTGCTCGCCGCCGACGCCAAAATCCGCTTGGCCGCCGCGCAGCAATTGCAGAAAAGCGCCAAACCGGCACAGCTGAAATTCCTCGACCAGCAGCTGGCGGGCGAAAAAGACGAAAGCGTTCACGCTGCCCTGAGCCTGGCGCTGGCCAACCTGCAATTGGTCGACACCGATCCGGCCGTGCGCCTCGCCGCTGTGCGCTTGCTCGGTGAAACCGGCGATCCGCTGGCCCGCACCCGCCTGGAAGGGTTGCTCGAACCCGGCGTCGAGGCCGATGCCAATGTGCGCACCGCCGCCGAAACCAGCCTGGCCCAGGTCAAACGCAAATTGCTGATCGGCGAGATGCTCGGCCAGGCCTTCAGCGGCATGTCCCTCGGTTCGATTCTGCTGCTGGCGGCCCTCGGGTTGGCGATCACCTTCGGCCTGCTCGGCGTGATCAACATGGCCCACGGCGAGATGCTGATGCTCGGCGCTTACTCGACTTACGTGGTGCAGCTGATGTTCCAGCGCTTCGTCCCGCAGGCCATCGAGTTTTACCCGCTGATTGCTTTGCCGGTAGCGTTTTTTGTCACCGCCGGGATTGGCATGGCGCTGGAGCGCACGGTGATTCGTCACCTCTATGGCCGCCCATTGGAAACCCTGCTCGCCACGTGGGGCATCAGCCTGATGCTGATTCAGTTGGTGCGCCTGGTGTTCGGCGCGCAGAACGTTGAAGTGGCCAACCCGGCGTGGTTGTCGGGCGGGATTCAGGTGCTGCCGAATCTGGTGCTGCCGTACAACCGCATCGTGATCATCGCGTTCGCCTTGTTTGTGGTGGTGCTGACCTGGCTGCTGCTGAACAGGACACGCCTCGGTTTGAACGTGCGTGCCGTCACTCAAAACCGCAACATGGCTGCCTGCTGCGGCGTACCGACCGGGCGTGTGGACATGCTCGCCTTCGGCCTAGGCTCTGGCATTGCGGGCCTTGGCGGAGTAGCCCTCAGCCAGATCGGCAACGTCGGTCCGGACCTCGGCCAAAGCTACATCATCGACTCGTTCCTGGTGGTGGTGCTCGGCGGTGTCGGCCAATTGGCCGGTAGCGTATTGGCCGCCTTCGGTCTGGGCATCGCCAACAAAATTCTCGAACCGCAGATCGGTGCGGTGCTGGGCAAAATCCTGATCCTCGCGCTGATCATTCTGTTCATTCAGAAACGTCCGCAAGGCCTCTTCGCACTGAAAGGACGGGTGATCGACTGATGAACCAGCCCCTGATGCTCACGGCCACACAAAAGGCCGGCCCCAAAGTCACGATTGCTGTCGGTGCGGTAATCCTCGTTCTGCTGATGGCGTTGCCATTGCTGTCGTTGTTGCCGGCGGACAGCACTTTTCATGTCTCGGCTTATACGCTGACCCTGGTGGGCAAAATCCTTTGCTACGCCATCGTCGCCCTGGCGCTCGATCTGGTCTGGGGTTACGCCGGCCTGCTGTCCTTGGGTCACGGTCTGTTCTTCGCCCTCGGCGGTTATGCGATGGGCATGTACCTGATGCGCCAGGCCTCGGGCGATGGCTTGCCGGCGTTCATGACGTTCCTGTCGTGGACCGAATTGCCGTGGTACTGGACCGGCACCAGCAGCTTCCTCTGGGCCATGTGTCTTGTTGTGTTAGCGCCTGGACTGCTGGCGTTGGTGTTCGGTTTTTTCGCCTTCCGTTCACGGATCAAGGGCGTGTATTTCTCGATCATGACCCAGGCCTTGACCTTCGCCGGGATGTTGCTGTTTTTCCGCAACGAAACCGGGTTTGGCGGCAACAACGGCTTCACCAACTTCCGCACCATTCTCGGGTTTGGCATCACCGAACCGGGCACGCGTGCTGTGCTGTTTTTCGCCACGGTGTTGCTGCTGGTGGCGAGCCTGTTCATCGGCTGGCGGCTGGCGCAAAGCAAGTTCGGCCGGGTGCTGACCGCGTTGCGCGATGCGGAAAATCGCCTGATGTTCTGCGGCTACGATCCACGCGGCTTCAAGTTGTTTGTCTGGGTGTTGAGCGCGGTATTGTGCGGCCTGGCCGGTGCGCTGTATGTGCCGCAAGTCGGGATCATCAACCCGAGTGAAATGTCGCCGACCAACTCCATCGAAGCCGCCGTTTGGGTAGCCCTCGGTGGTCGCGGCACGTTGATCGGTCCTCTGCTCGGCGCGGGTGTGGTCAACGGGATGAAGAGTTGGTTCACCGTGGCGTTTCCGGAGTACTGGCTGTTTTTCCTCGGTGCGCTGTTCATCGTGGTGACGTTGTACCTGCCCAAAGGCGTGATCGGGTTGCTGAACAAAAGGGGTGAGCAATGAGAGTGACTGCAACGGCTGAATTCATGCTTGAGCCGGCGTTCTTTCCGCCGCTGGAGCCCAACAGGGACGCCGGCAGCAGCCGCGATGCCATCGGCCTCGGCCAACGCGTTGGCCCTGGCCTGAACACTCGCCACGGTACCCTCCTGACCCTGGAAGACATCAGCGTCAGCTTCGATGGGTTCAAGGCACTGAACGATCTGAACCTGTACATCGGCGTCGGTGAATTGCGCTGCATCATCGGCCCCAACGGCGCGGGCAAAACCACGTTGATGGACGTGATCACCGGCAAGACTCGCCCAACTCATGGCAAAGCCTGGTTCGGTGAAACCCTGGATCTGACGCAGTTGAGTGAAGTGCAGATTGCCCAGGCCGGTATTGGCCGCAAGTTCCAGAAGCCGACGGTGTTCGAAGCCTTGAGCGTGTTCGAGAACCTGGAGTTGGCGCAGAAGACCGACAAGTCGGTATGGGCCAGCCTGCGGGCTCGTCTCAGTGGCGAGCAGAAAGATCGCATCAGCGAAGTATTGGAAACCATCCGCCTGACGGCCTCGGTCAATCGCCCGGCAGGGTTGTTGTCCCACGGTCAGAAGCAGTTTCTGGAAATTGGCATGTTGCTGATGCAAGACCCGCAACTGCTGTTGCTCGACGAACCGGTGGCGGGCATGACCGACGCCGAAACCGAGTTCACCGCCGAGCTGTTCAAGAGCCTGGCGGGCAAGCATTCGCTGATGGTGGTGGAACACGACATGGGCTTCGTCGGCTCGATTGCCGACCACGTCACCGTGTTGCACCAAGGCAGCGTGCTGGCCGAAGGGTCGCTGGAACAGGTGCAGGCCGACGAGAGAGTTATTGAAGTCTATTTGGGTCGGTGAATCGGCCAGCTGCAAGCCGCAAGCTTCAAGCGGTAAGAAAAAAGCAAAACCATACACCGACCCGCTCTTACTTGCAGCTTGAAGCTTGCCGCTTGAAGCCCTACTAACGGAGTTCCGATGCTACAGGTCAAAAACCTTCACCAGTACTACGGCGGTAGCCACATCCTGCGGGGCCTGACGTTTGAGGTGAAGGTCGGCGAGGTCACCTGCCTGCTCGGGCGCAACGGCGTGGGCAAGACCACCCTGCTCAAATGCCTGATGGGGTTGCTGCCGGCCAAGGAAGGCGCGGTGAACTGGGAAGGCAAACCGATCACCACGTTCAAGCCGCACCAACGGGTACATGCCGGCATCGCTTACGTGCCTCAGGGCCGGGAAATCTTTGGTCGACTGACCGTGGAAGAAAACCTGTTGATGGGCCTCTCACGCTTTCCCGGCGCTGAAGCAAAGGAAGTCCCGTCATTCATCTACGAGCTGTTCCCGGTGTTGCTGCAAATGAAACAGCGGCGCGGCGGTGACTTGTCTGGTGGTCAACAACAGCAACTGGCGATCGGCAGAGCACTGGCCAGTCGTCCACGGCTGCTGATCCTCGACGAACCCACCGAAGGCATTCAGCCGTCGGTGATCAAGGAAATCGGTGCGGTGATCAAGCAGCTCGCGGCGCGCGGCGACATGGCGATTCTGCTGGTGGAGCAGTTCTACGATTTCGCCGCCGAACTGGCCGATCAGTACCTGGTCATGTCCCGGGGCGAGATCGTGCAGCAGGGTCGCGGTGAAAACATGGATGCCGAGGGTGTCCGTGGACTGGTTACGATTTAACCTGCAGCCTCCTGGCGATTAATTGAAATCATGAATTTACCGGCCCCCATCACGCTGTTCACCCCCTGCTGGCATGCCGAGCTGGAACTGGGCTATGCCCGTTTCGGCGACAGCACGCGCCCGGTGCAGCGCCGCCACAAAGGCCCGCTGCGGGTGCAGAAGCATTTGTATGCCGAAGGCCCCCAGGTGTGTCAGCACATCATCGTTCATCCGCCGGGCGGGATTGCCGGTGGTGATCGGCTGGACATCTCGGCCAGCGTCGGCCCAGACGCCTGGGCGCAAATTACCAGCCCCGGCGCCGCCAAGTGGTACCGCGCGGCCGGGCCGGCTTATCAGAAACTCGACCTGCGCGTGGCCGCCGGTGCTACGTTGGAATGGCTGCCGCAAGAGACGATCATTTTCAGCGATGCTCAGGCAGAGCTCAGCACGAGCATCGAGCTTGAGGGCAATGCGCAGCTGTTCTACTGGGACGTGGTGGCGCTGGGTCGCCCGGCCAGTGGCGAGCGCTTTGACCTCGGGCATTTTCAGGCGCACCTGGATATCCGCCGCGACGGCCAGTTGCTCTGGCACGAACGCCAGCGCATTGTCGGGAATGATGGTTTGCTGGATTCGCCGATAGGGCTGGACGGCCAACCGGTGTTTGCGACGTTGCTGGTGACGGGTGAAATCGATAGCGAATTGCTGGAGAAGTGCCGCTCGCTGCCCAATGACGTACGCGGGGATCTGACGCAATTGCCGGGGCTTTTGGTCGCCCGATGCCTGGCCAGTGAGGCGCTGTTGGCACGTGGTTGGCTGATTGATTTGTGGCGGTTGTTGCGCCCGGCGTTGCTGGGGCGAGAAGCCGTCCCGCCCAGAATATGGAGCACCTGAACACAATCCACCCTGTAGGAGCGAGGCTTGCCCGCGAAGGGAGCGCCTCGGTTTAACTGGAGGACCGCGTTATCGTTCTTCGCGGGCAAGCCTCGCTCCTATAGGGGGAGTGAACTTTTTAACTGCCGATTATGGATTCCAAACGATGGACCTGACCCCACGCGAAAAAGACAAGCTGCTGATCTTCACCGCCGGCCTCGTGGCCGAGCGGCGTTTGGCTCGCGGCGTGAAGCTCAATTACCCGGAGGCCATGGCCTATATTTCCGCGGCGTTGCTCGAAGGCGCGCGTGACGGCCAGACCGTGGCCGAGCTGATGCATTACGGCACCACCCTGCTCAGCCGTGAACAAGTGATGGAAGGCATCCCGGAAATGATCCCGGAGATCCAGGTCGAAGCGACGTTTCCCGACGGCACCAAACTGGTCACCGTTCACCAACCGATCGCCTGAGGCCGCGCCATGACTTACCACATCCGCGATGCGTTGCTCGCCGACCTGCCAGCGATCCGCGACATCTACAACGACGCCGTGCTCAACACCACGGCGATCTGGAACGAACAGGCCGTGGACCTGGGCAACCGCCAGGCCTGGTTCAACGCCCGGCAAGACCAGGGCTATCCGGTGCTGGTGATCGTCGACGGCGACAACAGCGTACTCGGCTACGCTTCATTCGGTGACTGGCGCCCGTTCGACGGGTTCCGCCACACGGTCGAGCACTCGGTGTACGTGCGCAACGATCAGCGGGGCAATGGCCTCGGGCCGCAACTGATGGACGCCCTGATTGAACGCGCCAAAGGCTGCAACAAACACGTGATGGTCGCCGCCATCGAAAGCGGTAACGGCGCCTCGATCCGCCTGCACGACCGGGCCGGTTTCGTCGTCACCGGCCAAATGCCGCAGGTGGGCACCAAGTTCGGCCGCTGGCTGGACCTGACCTTCATGCAACTGATCCTCGACCCGGGCGCAATGCCACCGGGTTCCCACAAGGAGTGATACCCATGAACGCCGCCCAACTGCGCCGCGTCAATGTTGAAAGCTTTGCGCACTATCGTCAGGGTTTGATTGATTTGCTGCTCGACGCCGTCGGCTACGGCGCCAGTGTCGGCTTCATGGCGGATCTGGATGCGACCCAGGCCCGAGCTTATTTCGATGAAGTCCAGGAGAACCTGAACAAAGGCACCGTGCTGCTCTGGGTGGTGGTCAAGGACGAACAGGTACAGGCCAGCGTGCAATTGACGTTGTGCCAGAAAGCCAATGGGCTGAACCGCGCCGAAGTGCAGAAACTGCTGGTGCGTGAACACGCCCGTCGTCGCGGCCTGGGCCAACAGATGATGCATGCCGTTGAGCTCGCGGCCCGCCAGCACAAACGGGGCATGCTCTACCTCGACACCGAGGCCGGTTCCCCGGCCGAAGACTTTTACAAAGCCCTGGGTTACACCCGCGCCGGCGAAATCCCCGACTACGCCTGCGACCCGAACGGCCGCTACAAACCGACGGCCCTTTATTACAAGATTCTCCAAGGAGCCCATTGATGATTCCCGGTGAATACCAGGTCCAGCCCGGCGACATCGAACTCAACGTCGGCCGCCGCACCCTCAGCCTGAAGGTGGCCAACAGCGGTGACCGGCCGATCCAGGTCGGCTCGCATTATCACTTCTTCGAAACCAACGACGCCCTGACCTTCGACCGCACCGCCAGCCGCGGTATGCGCCTGAACATCCCCGCCGGCACCGCCGTGCGCTTCGAACCGGGGCAGAGCCGCGAGGTCGAGCTGGTAGACCTGGCCGGGCATCGCCGGGTGTTCGGGTTTGCCGGCAGGATCATGGGTGATCTCGACTGACTGATCGTTCCCACGCTCCCCGTGGGAATGCATCCCGTGACGCTCCGCGTCACATAACGGCGGACGCAGAGCGTCCATGGCGGCATTCCCACGCAGAGCGTGGGAACGATCATTGAATCCCAAGGCAAGCGCATGAAAATCTCAAGACAAGCCTACGCCGACATGTTCGGCCCCACTGTCGGTGACAAGGTCCGTCTGGCCGACACCGAGCTGTGGATCGAAGTGGAACAGGACTTCACCACTTATGGCGAAGAGGTGAAATTCGGTGGCGGCAAAGTCATCCGCGACGGCCAGGGCCAGAGCCAGTTATTGGCCGCCGAAGTCGTTGACACCCTGATCACCAACGCCCTGATCATCGACCATTGGGGCATCGTCAAGGCCGACGTCGGCCTCAAGGATGGGCGTATCGCCGCCATCGGCAAGGCCGGCAACCCGGACATCCAGCCGAACGTGACCATCGCGGTCGGCGCCAGCACTGAAGTGATCGCCGGTGAAGGCATGATCCTCACCGCCGGCGGCATCGACACCCATATCCACTTCATTTGCCCGCAACAGATCGAAGAAGCGTTGATGAGCGGCGTTACCACCATGATCGGCGGCGGCACCGGCCCGGCCACCGGCACCAATGCCACCACTTGCACCTCCGGGCCCTGGCACCTGGCGCGCATGCTTCAGGCCGCCGATGCATTCCCGATGAACATCGGTTTCACCGGCAAGGGCAACGCCAGCCTGCCGGAGCCGTTGATCGAACAGGTCAAGGCCGGCGCCATCGGCCTCAAGCTGCATGAAGACTGGGGCACCACCCCGGCGAGCATCGACAACTGCCTGAGCGTGGCCGATCAGTACGACGTACAAGTGGCAATCCATACCGACACCCTCAACGAGTCGGGCTTCGTCGAAACCACACTCGCCGCCTTCAAGGGCCGCACCATCCACACCTACCACACCGAAGGTGCCGGCGGCGGCCATGCCCCGGACATCATCAAGGCCTGCGGTTTTGCCAACGTATTGCCGAGCTCGACCAACCCGACCCGGCCGTTCACCCGCAACACCATCGACGAACACCTCGACATGCTGATGGTCTGCCACCACCTGGATCCGAGCATTGCCGAAGACGTGGCTTTCGCCGAAAGCCGCATCCGCCGCGAAACCATCGCCGCCGAAGATATCCTCCACGACCTCGGCGCCTTCTCGATGATCAGCTCCGACAGCCAGGCCATGGGCCGCGTCGGTGAGGTCATCACGCGCACCTGGCAGACCGCCGATAAAATGAAAAAGCAGCGCGGCCCGCTGCCACAGGATGGCGAAGGCAACGACAACTTCCGGGCCAAACGCTACATCGCCAAATACACCATCAACCCGGCGATCACCCACGGCATCAGCCATGAAGTGGGCTCGGTGGAAGTGGGCAAATGGGCGGACCTGGTGCTCTGGCGCCCGGCGTTTTTCGGGGTCAAACCGACGTTGATTCTCAAGGGCGGAGCCATTGCGGCGAGTTTGATGGGCGATGCCAATGCTTCGATCCCGACGCCGCAACCGGTGCACTACCGCCCGATGTTCGCCAGTTACGGCGGCTCGCTGCACGCCACCAGCCTGACGTTTATCAGCCAGGCGGCGCAGGAGGCCGGTTTGCCCGAAACGTTGGGCCTGAAAAAGAAAATCGCCGTGGTCAAAGGTTGCCGTGACGTGCAGAAAACCGACTTGATCCACAACGATTACCTGCCAACCATCGATGTGGATCCACAAACCTATCAGGTCAAGGCCGACGGGGTGTTGCTGTGGTGTGAGCCGGCGGATGTGTTGCCGATGGCGCAGCGCTATTTCCTGTTCTAAATTCTCTGAAACCCTGTTGGTAAGTCAAGACGCGATGAACATCCTCTGAGGACGTTGCTCCGCGTCTTGACTTACCGCCACAGGTTCCCTCGCGTCGCCCGTGCATCTGCTTGAGCAATTGCTCGACCGATATAGGGCTAAGATGCCACTCCCGCCCCTTGCGCCGCAGGTAATCGCCCATGCGCCTCAGTGATTTCATCGTTCAGAACGTAGACCGTATCGTCGATGAATGGGAGCAGTTCGCCAGATCGATCACTCCGGCCACTGCAAATATGGATCGAACCGGGTTGCGCGACCATTCGCGGGCAATCCTGCTGGCGGCTGCGCGGGATATGAACAAACCCCAGTCCGCCAGCGAACAGCAGGCAAAAGCCAGGGGCGAAGGTCCGGAGAAAACCCCGAGCCTGGACGAAGCCGGCGCCAGTCATGGCGAGCTGCGACATACCGTGGGCTTCGACCTGGTGCAGATGACCAGCGAGTTTCGCCATTTGCGCGCGTGTGTGATCCGCTTGTGGGTCAACAGCCTGGACTCGCCGGACCTGGCCTATTTCCAGGACATGATCCGTTTCAACGAAGCGATCGACGAAGCCCTGGCCGAATCCACGGCGGCCTATGCCGAGCAGGTCAATCATTCCCGGGACATTTTTCTGGCAATTCTTGGCCATGACCTGCGCGCACCGCTGCAAGCGGTGAGCATGTCCACCGAAATACTGATGCGTAAAACCAACCTTGAGGGCGACGCATTGACCTGTGCGCTCCACATCAAGCGGGGCACCCGCCACATGGCGGTGATGGTCAGCGATTTGCTGGAGCTGGTCCGCAGTCGCCTGGGCAAGAGCCTGCCGATCGAACCGGCGCCCATGGATCTGGCCGATACGGCGCGTGATGCGATTGCCCAGGCCTGCGCCGCTCATCCGCAATGCGATACGCAATTGAGCATCGAAGGCGATACCCATGGTGTGTGGGATGGCCGAAGGCTCGATCAGATGCTGCAGAACCTGATCGGCAATGCCTTGCAACACGGTTCGAACAACAACGCGGTCAAGCTGACCCTCAGGGGCGAAGCGGACAGCGTTCGGCTCACCGTACACAACGACGGTGCGCCGATTGCACCCGAGGCGCTCTCCACGATTTTCGATCCGCTGGTACGCAGTGCCGACGAAGAACTCAACGGGTCAACCACCAGCCTGGGTCTGGGACTGTTCATCGTCAAGGAAGTGGTCAAGGCCCATCAAGGGACGATCGACGTCAGCTCCAATGAGGCCGATGGCACGATGTTTACTGTGGTCTTGCCCAGAAAGGTATGAGGCCCCGTGGTGGGGGGGCTTGCCCCCTCACCACGCTATTCGACCACCAACCGCCCCAACCGCTGCTTGAGCATGCGGTTTTCGGCACGCAGTTGCTGGACTTCTTCCAGCAGGTCCAGCGCCAGGGCGACGCCTTCCCATTCCAGCTCCAGGTCGCGCCGCAGCTTGGCAGCGCGCTTGGCCAGCAGCAGCTCATAATCGGTGAAGCGCCAATCCTTGGGCTGTGTTCCCTGAGGTTCGAGGATGCCGTGCTCGACGATTTCGCTCACATGCACGACCGAAAGTTCGGCCGCCTCACAGAATTCTGCCAGGTCCAATAGAACGATCACGGGCTCGCTCATGATTGGCTCCTCCTTATCTCTATCTCGGAATCAAAAATTCTCTCGCGGATTGAAAGCGGCTTTTTTCGCCAGTTCCTCCCACAATTCTTTGACGTCATGGTCGAGTTTTTTCGGCATCACGGCCTTGAGCTGCACGAACAGATAGCCGCGGTGACCATGCTTGTGCAGCAGACCGTGGCCTTTGGCGCGCATGCGCTGGCCATTCTGGCTGCCGGCCGGAACCTTGAGGTTGATTTTGCCGGTGAGGGTCGGCACCGCCACTTCGGTACCCAATGCCAACTCCCACGGCGCCAGCGGCAAGGTGATGATCAGGTTTTCGCCTTCGACGTCGAACTTGGGGTGCGGCGCAAAACGGATGGTCAGGTACAAGTCGCCATTGGGTCCGCCACCGATGCCCGGAGCGCCCTGGCCCTTGAGGCGGATGCGCTCGCCGTCGGTCACGCCAGCGGGGATCTTCACGTTCAGGCTTTTGCTGGTGTTGCTGACATGCTGGCCGGCCGCGTTGTAATGCGGCACCTGGAAGCTGACTTTCTTCGATTCGGTCGAGAGGGTTTCTTCCAGAAAAACCGGTAATTCCATTTCCACGTCTTGCCCTCGACGCCCGGCGCTATGGCCCGACCGTCCACCACCACCGAAACCCGGACCCCGGTTGCCGAAGATCGAACTGAAGAAGTCCGAAAAATCGCCCGCGTCCTGACCACCACCAAACCCACCGCGGCTCTGCCAACCCGGTGGCCCCTGAAAAGGCTGGCCATGGTGACCGTACTTGCGCAAGTCGTCGTATTCGGCGCGCTTGTCGGCGCTTTTCAACGCTTCATAGGCTTCCGAAGCGTCCTTGAACTTGGCCTCGGCATCCTTTTCCTTGCTGACGTCGGGGTGGTATTTGCGCGCCAGCTTTCGATAGGCGGCCTTGATCGCCTTATCGTCCGCGGTCGGCTCCACACCGAGAATCTTGTAATAGTCTTTGAAGTCCATCGAGGGAATCACCATCCATTATCGAAATCGCGCAGCCAGGCACAGCATGCTCTTGTTTACAGCATTTGGATTGACCGATCTCAAGTTTGTGACCGGGCAGCGCATCAGAAGTTTATCGGCAGCAGGGCGCGGTTCTTGCAGTCGCCCCAGGGGTTGCCAAGCCTATGCAGGGAAGTTTGGGGGTGATTGGCCATCTTTCAAGCGTTGATCACGATGATTTAACGGATAGTCGGCCTTCGAATCTTCGCCGCACTGACATACACTGCGCGGCCGTTTTTTAACCGGAACTTGAAAGACATGAAAAACGCATCTCCAGCCCGTGCCTGTGGTATCGACTTCGGCACGTCCAACTCCACCGTCGGCTGGCTGCGCCCCGGCATGGAAACGCTGATCGCGCTGGAGGACGACAAGATCACCCTGCCCTCGGTGGTCTTCTTCAATATGGAAGAACGCCGCCCGGTGTACGGCCGGTTGGCGCTGCACGAATACCTGGAAGGCTACGAAGGCCGGCTGATGCGCTCGCTCAAGAGCCTGCTGGGTTCCAAACTGATCAAGCACGACACCAGCGTGCTCGGCACGGCGATGCCGTTCAAGGACCTGCTTGGGCTGTTCATCGGCCAGTTGAAGAAACGCGCCGAGGCTGCCGCCAGTCGGGAATTCGAGGAAGTGGTGCTGGGCCGGCCAGTATTTTTCGTCGACGACGATGAAATGGCCGACCAGGAAGCGGAAAACACCCTGGTGGATGTGGCCCGCGCCATTGGTTTCAAGGATGTGTCTTTCCAGTACGAGCCGATTGCGGCGGCGTTCGACTATGAGTCGACCATCGAAAAAGAAGAGCTTGTCCTGATTGTGGACATCGGTGGTGGTACCTCGGACTTCTCGCTGGTGCGCCTGTCGCCTGAGCGCCGCAATCACGACAATCGTCACGACGACATTCTCGCCACCGGTGGCGTGCACATCGGCGGGACCGATTTTGACAAGCAGTTAAGCCTGCAAGGCCTGATGCCGCTGTTCGGCTATGGCAGCCGGATGAAGAGTGGCGCCTACATGCCCACCAGCCACCACATGAACCTGGCGACCTGGCACACCATCAACTCGGTGTACTCGCAGAAGTCGACCCTGGCCTTGGGCAGCATGCGTTACGACATCGAAGACACCGGCGGCATCGATCGCCTGTTCAAGCTGATCGACCAGCGCGCCGGGCATTGGCTGGCCATGGAAGTGGAAGAAACCAAGATCCAGCTGACCCACGCCGACAGCCGCCATGTGCCACTGGACCGGATCGAGCCGGGTTTGAGTGTGGAACTGAGCCGGGCACTGTTCGAATCAGCCATTGATAGTTTGCTGGAGCGAGTGCGCAACAGCGTGACCCAATTGCTGGCGGACGCTAACGTGCGGGTCGATCAGGTGGACACCGTGTTCTTCACCGGCGGTTCGAGCGGAATTCCGGCGCTGCGCAACAGCGTCTCGGCCATGTTGCCGAATGCGCAGCATGTGGAAGGCAACATCTTCGGCAGCATCGGCAGTGGCTTGGCGATCGAGGCGGCCAAGCGTTATGGATGAGGAGCAGCTACAAGCTGCAAGCCGCAAGCTGCAAGCAAGAGCACTTGAAGCTTGAAGCTTGAAGCTTGCAGCTTGTAGCTGCTGTTAAACCATCCCCGCCAGCTTCAATTCACTCTTCAAATACGCGTAATAAATCGGCCCCGCTACCACCCCAGGCAGTCCGAACGCGGCTTCGAACACCAGCATTGCCAGCAGCAACTCCCACGACTTGGCACTGATCTGCCCGCCGACGATGCGCGCGTTGAGGAAGTATTCCAGCTTGTGGATAACAATCAGGTAACCCAGCGCCGCCACCGCCACCCAGATCGACAGCGACAAACCGACAATAGTGATCAAGGTGTTGGAGATCAGGTTGCCAATCACCGGCAACAGGCCGAGCAGGAAAGTCAGCACGATCAGGGTTTTGGTCAGTGGCAGCTTGATCCCGAACATCGGCAGGACCACCGCGAGGAAAATCCCGGTGAAAAAGGTGTTGAGCAGGGAAATCTTGATCTGGGCGAAAACGATGTTGCGAAATGCCTGGACCAACAGGTGCAAGCGGTCGAACAGTGCCGCGGCCAACGGTTTGCGCTTGGTCACATCCGGCGCTCGCTGCAAGGCAATGATCGCCCCCAGCACCATACCGATCAGCAGCGTCACGAACATGTGCGCCGCGTCCTTGCCCACCAATTGCAAATCGCTGAGGTGCTTGCTCATCCACTGACCGATGGCCACGCGAAACTCGGCGGCACTGGCCGGCAGATAAGCGTCGATGAACGGCGGCAACTGCCCGCGTGCGCGGTCGACCACGACCATGAATTTGTCGAGAGAAGCGCCAGGGTTTTCCGCCTCGTGCAGCAGAAAGCTGATCGCACCGGCAAAGATCAGCGCCAGCACGCTGACCACCAATGTCCCCAGCAACGCCACCGCCAACCAGCGCGCGCGGCGGCCTTCGATCAACCGCTGCAATTGCGGCGTGAGCATGTTGACCAGTTCGAACACCAACAACCCGGCCAGCAGGCTGGGCAGTAATCGCAGAGGGAGTACCAGCAGCAAACCACCAAAAATGATGACCCAGCTGATAAGCAACAAGACCTGACGCTGAGAAAACGCGGACATACAGCCTCAAAACGAACGACGTAAAAGGATTGGCAGTCTGCCAGCGATCCGGCGCCGAAGCGAGCAAACACGAACCTGTGGGAGCGAGCCTGCTCGCGATGCAGGCGACTCGGTATCACGCAGGACCGAGTTGATGCTATCGCGAGCAGGCTCGCTCCCACCCTGTTTATTTGTTCTTCAGGCAATCGCTCATGAAGATTTTACGCGCATCACCCGTGAGGGCCTGGGTGGCGGCGGTGGCGTTGCAGGTTTTCATCTTTTCTTGCTGAGGGGTCATGGGCTTGGCGGCATCGGCGACCGGCGCGGCTTTGAGACAGGTGCTCATGAAGGCTTTGCGCTCGTCGCCCTTGAGGCTTTTTGCGGTAGCGTCGGCATTGCAGGTGGTCATTTTGTTCTGCTGGGCAGTGGCGGCGAAACCCTGGGAGCAGAGCAGCAAACCGACCATCAACAACGGGGCACGCAACATCTTCATGGAGTGTTCTCCTTGTTACCGCATCGAGGGATGCGGCCTTGTTTCGGAGTGTAGACAAAGCCTGTACACGTTCACCTGCTATCGAGGTGGCTGCGCCGATATTGCTCAGGTGTGCACCCGGCCTGACGCTGAAACATCGCGATGAATGCCGAGCCGGTGCTGTACCCCATGTCGAAGGCGATTTCCTGAATGCTGCGCTGGCTGTCCAGCGCCTCGATCGCCTCCAGAAACCGCAACCGTTGCCGCCACTCACCGAAACTCATACCCAACTCCCGAACAAACTGCCGGGCCAACGTGCGTTCGCTGACGTGAATTTGCGCGGCCCAGTGCGCCAATGGTCGGTTATCCCCAAGCTCGGCCTGCAAGGCCTCAAGAATTCCAAGCAACCCGGGACTGCTGGCGTAAGGCAAATAACACTCATGCATCGGCGCCTGTTGCAGTTGGTCCACCAGCACTTGAGCCAGACGCTTGTCAGCATCGTGCTCGGGAATTTTCACATCGCGGGCGGCGAAGTCTTTCAGGATCGCCTTGAGGATGTTGCTGATCGCCAGGGTGCAAGCCTGCTGCGGCAGATCGCGGCACAGCGCCGGCGCAAGGCAGACCGCGCGATAGTTGATCGGCTGATTGCTATAGAAACTGTGCTCGGTCCCGGGCGGCACCCACACCGCGTATTGCGGCGGCGACATGAAGCGGCGGCTGCCGATTTCCATGTGCAGGACCCCATTGGCCGAGTACTCGAGAGTGCCCCCCAAGGGTGATGGTGGGCCGAGGCGTATTCATGGGTGTTGAAGTCGGCATAACGGAAATAGACCGGGGCCGGCAGCTCGCTGAAATCCAGCAGGTCGATGTGTTTGCTGTTCATGCTGTCCGGAATCAGAGGCAGGTTGTCTGGATCGAAGTATAGGCATTGATTCAGACAAGCGGATAATCACCCTTCATTAACGTTCTGGTTTTTTCCGATGCAATACGCTTATCCCCTGCTGGCCATTTTCATTTGGGCCGGCAACACCGTGATCAACAAACTCGCGGTCGGCGCGATCTTTCCCGCCGAAATCGGCTTCTACCGCTGGTTGCTGGCCGCAATGCTGTTCACGCCTTTCATGCTTAAACCGGTGATCGCTCACTGGCCGTTGATCCGCCCGAACCTGGGCAGGATTTCCATCCTCGGCGTACTCGGTATGGCGGTTTATCAAAGCCTGGCCTACTTCGCCGCGACGCTGACCTCAGCCACCAACATGGGGATCATTCTGTCGCTGATGCCGTTGATGTCGCTGGCCATGGCGATTGTCAGCCTCGGCCAACGCCTGACCGCCGGAGCACTGGCCGGCGCGGTGCTTTCGTTTGCCGGTGTTTTGGTGGTGGTGTCGTCCGGCAGCCTTGGCGCGTTGCTGGAACACGGGGTGAACCTGGGTGACGCGATGATGCTGATCGCCACGCTGGCGTATGCGATTTACAGCACCCTGCTGAAAAAATGGCAGCTGCGTTTGCCGCCGCTGGTGTTGTTGTATTTGCAGGTGTTGGTCGCGGTGGTTGTGCTGTTTCCGCTGTTCCTCGCCTCACCGAAAATCGGCCCGACCCTGCACAACATTCCGCTGGTGCTCTACGCTTGCCTGCTGGCCTCGATGCTTGCGCCGCTGGCGTGGATGCAGGCCGTCGTGCGCCTGGGACCAAGCCGGACCACGCTGTTTTTCAATCTGCTGCCGTTGATCACCGCGCTGATTGCGGCGGTGGTGCTGCATGAGCAGTTGGCGTTGTATCACCTGGTGGGTGGGGTGTTGACGTTGGGTGGGGTGATTTTGTCGGAGCGCTGGACAACGGCGCTGGGCCGAAAGGTCAGTATTGCCTGACCGGACGCCTTCGCGGGCAAGCCTCGCTCCCACAGGTTTGGCGTCGTCCTCATTGCCGGCGTCCGACACAAAACCTGTGGGAGCGTGGCTTGCCCGCGATGAACGATAACGCGGTTTGACTGCTAAACCCCAGCCGCTTTCAACCGCGCCGCATGCTCGACAAACAACCGCACCGGCTCTGCACCCTTGCCCACCAACCCGAGCGATTGGTTGACGATATCGAAGTGATCCATCGGGTATTCATCACCGATCACCGTCCCCAAATGCGAGCTGTAACGCCCGACCATTCCGTCGCAATGCCCCGCTTCACGCACGAAGGTCCTGGCAAACAATCGGCAACTGCGGTTGGTGCCGTCGAACAGGTTGCACCCGCGATCGGTCTTGCCCGGTTGTAACGTCCCGGACCAGGAGTAATAACGCACGCCATTGACCACTTCCGGGCCGTGCCCGCCCCAGGTGTCAGGCAGCCCCTGTGGATAACGCTGATTGAACAACGCCACGCCCGCGGTGGTCAGGGATTGGTGCGAAGCCGGGATATCCACCGGCAGTCTCGGCCCGCGATAGCCGGTTTCCAGCAGGCACATCAGCGCGCTGATCAACCACAGTAAAAAGCTCAGGAGCCGGCCTTTGGCGCTGTCAGCCGGATAATGGGTGTGCAGATGGTCCGCCAGCTCCGAGCCATGATTCGGCCCGGCCACCGAGGTCACTGAAGCCACTTGATCCGGGCGTTTAGCCGCGGCGTAGCGGGCGGTCAGCGAGCCCTGGCTGTGGCCGATCAGGTTGACCTTCTCGGCCCCGGTTTCGCGCAGGATCTCCTCGATCCGTGCCAACAATTGCTCGCCACGCACCTCGGTGGAGTTGAGCGGCGAGACCTGCACCGCAATCACAGTCGCCCCATCCCGGCGCAGCGCCGGAATGATTCCGTACCAATAGGGATAAAGCAGCAAACGGATAAACCCGAGCATCCCCGGGACCAATACCAACGGGTAACGCGTGGCGGAACCTTGCGACATGGATGAACATCCTTGTGACTGGTGAGGTGAAGCAAGGCTGGATGCAAGGCGTCAGCCAAGCATCGTCACCCAAGATGGCAACTCAACGACCAGTCTATGACATCGCTTACTTCAACCCCACCACCCCCGCCACGATCAGCCCGACCGACACCAGCTTGAGCGCGGTCAGGCTTTCGCCCAGCAGCGCAAAGCCCAGAAACACCGTGCCCAGTGAACCGATGGCGGTCCAGATCGGGTAGGCGATGCTCACCGGCAATTCGCGCATGGCCAAAGTCAGGAAGTAAATTCCGCCGACCGCCGCCACCACGGTAATCACTGACGGCCAGAGCCGGGTGAAGCCTTCGGCATACTTCATGCCCATGGCGAAAGTGACTTCGAACCCGGCGGCGATCAGCAGGAACAACCAGGCCATTTAGAATTCCCTGGCCAGCGCCAGCAAACGCTGCTCGGCCTCGACCAAAGACACCTGGAAGGTGCGCTCGGCGGACTCTTCACCCTCGGCGGCAACAACGGTGACGTCGGTGATGCCAATGAACCCCAGCGCGGTGCGCAAAAACGGGTCGGCATGGTTCATCGCTTCAAGTTCACCACCCGGCCCGAAGCCGAACCCGCCGCGACTGGTGACGATCAACGCCTTTTTGCCCTGCACCAGTGGCTCGTATTGCGCGATGCCGTTGTCCAGGGTGTGATTGAACGTCAGCCCGAGCCGCACAATCTGATCGACCCAGGCCTTGAGGCCGCTGGGCACGCTGAAGTTGTACATAGGTGTGGAAATCACCAACAGATCATGGCCGAGCAACTCCCCCACCAATTCATCGCTCAGTGCCAGATCGGCCTGCATCGACAGCGTTCGCGTCTCGGGTTCCGGCTGAAAAGCGGCGGCCACAAACGCTTCATTGACGGCCGGAATCAACGCCCGACCGACTTCACGGCGAGTCAGTTGCGACTGCGGGTTGCGGGCTTGCCAGGCGCAAAGAAACACCTCGGCCAGACGCCGCGAATGTGAACGATCACCACGGGGGCTGGCATGAATGGCAAGAATATTACTCATCTCAATCTCCTGAAGACTAAACTCAAACTGCGTGTGGCTTGCAGCTTGAAGCCTGCAGCTACTCTTCCTCAAATGAACAAAAATCAGTCCGGATGAATTAATTTCAGCCATGGAGTTCCAAAATGTTTGCCTCGTTGCCGCTGACCGCCCTGCGCGCCTTCGAATCCGCCTCGCGCCTGTTGAGTTTCAAGGCCGCCGCCGAAGAGCTCTCCGTGACGCCGACGGCGGTCTCGCACCAGATCCGCGCCCTGGAAAACTGGCTCGGCGTGCCGCTGTTCGAACGGTTGCCGCGGCAGGTGCGCCTCACCGAGTCCGGCGAACGGCTGTTCCGCAGTCTGCATGGCGCCCTGCTGGAAGTGGCGCAAAGCGTCGATACCTTGCGCCCGCAACGCAGCGGCACGAACCTGACGATTTCCACCACGGCCGCCTTCGCCGCCCTCTGGCTGGTGCCTCGTCTGGGGCGGTTTTACGCCCGCCATCCGAACATCAACCTGCGCCTGGACACTCACTGCGAAGTGATCGATTTGCATCAGGACGCCAGCGTCGATCTGGTGCTGCGTTACAGCCTCGACGATTACCCGAACCTGTATGGTTTGTGCCTGTTCGACGAATCCTTCGGGGTTTATGGCTCGCCTGAACAGGTGGCCCTGGCGTCCGGTCGCGTACCGACCCTGATCAGCGTGCATTGGCACAATTCCAAGCTGTACGCCCACGGCTGGGAGGCCTGGTGCGCGCAGTCCGGCGAAAACTGGCTGGCCGCGCAACCGGCGGTTCGCGAGTACGACGAAGAACATTACGCCTTGCAAGCCGCCATTGCCGGGCAAGGGCTGGTGCTGGCGAGCAACATCCTGGTGTCGGAAAGTGTGGCCAACGGCTTGCTGTTGCCTTATCGAGGGGACATCCAGGTCGACGGGGCCGGATACAGCGCACTGTGCGTACCGGGACGTGAACGGCATCCACCGGTGCGGGCATTTTTTGCGTGGTTGCAGGAGGAGACTCGATTGTCGGGTCTATTGCCAAGATCGCAGCCTTCGGCAGCTCCGGCAGAACGACTTCCAATGTAAGCGCATGACCCGGGATGCAAAGCAGGCCGATATTCTGAAAGATCTGTAGCGCCTGCCAAGCCGCCTTCGCGGGCAAGCCACGCTCCCACAGGTTTTGTGTCGCATGCCGACAATGGGCACGACGCATCCGTAGGAGCGTGGCTTGCCCGCGAAGGCGTCTTCACAGACGCCGAAAGTTACCGGGTGGGCTTGACCGTCATCGGCGCCTTGCCGGCCTTCATCTGCTCCAGCAACGGCGCACACTGATTCGGCTCACCACCGCTGGGCGCTATCAGCGCCAGCAAGCCCGCCGCCGGCGCGGCAATCACGCCCAGTGCAACCATGCCGGCCCCCCGCAGCATCAGCGGCACCGGTTTGACCCCTGCGTCCGGCTTGATGAACTTGCCTCGCACATACAGCGGCGAACGCAATGAAATCACACGCCAGCCTTTCGATTCCGGGCTGATGGTCAGGTCCAGTTGCTCGGTTGCCATGTTCGCGGTGCCATCGACATAGACAATGGCAGGCTCGGTATCGAAAACAAAAAGCCGTGTCGTCGCCAGACCGCTTTTGATCTCAAAATCCGCCGCCGCACAGTTGATCCTCACCTCCCTGTCGCCAAAGATCTTGCCCACCACATAGTTGCCAACGTTAAGCCCCGCCAGCTCCATCAACTCACGACTGATCGCGCCGTCGTTGATCAGCATCTTCAGATTGCCATCGGCAGTCCCCAGCAGTTTGGCAACCGAGTTGCCACGACCGCTAAGATCAGCGTCGCCATTAAGCTCACCGAAACTGGTTTTCATCCGCTCCAGGGTGGGAAACAGCTGCTTGAGCTTGAACTTGCGCGCCGTCAGTCTGGCCCGGCCTTCCAAAGGCTCGGTGCGCCCGTTCAGACGAATCTGCGCATCCAGGTTGCCGCCCGCCACGCCGAAACGCAGGGGCTCCAGATTGAGCACGCCATCGGTCAGTACCACATGGGCGTAAAGGTCGTTGAACGGCAGTCTTGCGCTGTGGACGATGCGCTTGCCGGTGAATTCCACATCCGCATCCATGTCGCGCCAGCGTTCAGTCCTGAACTCCTCGACCGGCAGCAGCTTGTCCGCCGGCTGCTTGCTCGCACCGCCGCGGGCCTCTTGCCTGGCGTTGGAATCGGCACCGATCAAAGGGGCCAGGTCGGTAAACAGCAGTTGATTGGACTCCAGAGCCCCGCTGAGTTTGGGCCTCGGCTGGCTGGCGACATAGGTCAGGTTACCGTGAATGTCACTTTCGCCGATCGTGCCGTTGAAGTCCTCATAGCGGTACACCGCCCCGCCCGGCTCTTGCAGCTTGGCAATCAAGTGCCCGTCGGTGGCGTAAGGCGGAGTATCCGGCAGCGTCACGCCGATCAGCGGATAGAGATTGCCCAGGCTGGCACCGGCCAGTTTCAGGCGCAGATCCAGGGCGCCGAGATTCAATGGATCGGTCAGCGTACCGATCAGTTCGACGCGGGTGTCGGCGATCTTCATTTGCGCCTGAAGCGGGAACGGCTTGGCGGCGTCGTGTAACGCAAGCAAACCGCCGGTCTTGCCCTCGCCCGCGAGAGCCTGGCCGTGGTATTGGCCTTTGACCTTCCATGCGAAGGCGTAATCCTGGGGTGAACCACCCTTTTCAAGGGTTTTTTTTGCCGCTTTGTCGCCAACAATGTCGCTGAACGGAATCGGTTTGCCCAACGGATCTATAAGCAGATCCAGCCGGGTTTTCAGCTTCTGGTCGTCGAGCATGACGTGGCCCTTGTCGAAGCCGATGGCTCCGATGTCCAGCACCCAGTTCGAAGGCTCGGCGTCCGGATCTTTGGGGTCGAACGTGAACGTCCAGTTGGCGCGACCGTCGGCCAGACGCTGCAGATTTGCATTGGGTTCGCTCAGATCGATACGCGGGATCACTACCCGCTGCGCCAGCAAGGCCAGCGGCGAAATGCGCAGTTCGACGCGCTTGAGGGTGGCCATCTGCGGCTGTTTCGACCAGTCCGGATTACCCAGGGTCAGGTCCTCAGCCACCACATGCGGCCACGGCACCCAGGCCCGCCAGCCGCCCTCATCAGTCTCGCGTTGCCAGATCACCGCAAGATTGCCATTGATGGCGAATGGACGATGCAGTTCTTCGGACACTTTGGCGTTGAGGGGCGGCTTGATCCGGTTCCAATCGAAGAACGCGATGATCAGCACCAGCACGGCCAACAGAACAGCGAGGCTGGCGAAAGTCCAGGCAAGTATTTTACGAGCGCGCGCCATTGCACAGGGCTCCTGAATACGACTGAGCGCCCCGACAGCGACGCACGGATGAAACGTTAGGCCAGAACCGGCCTGCCATGAAATCTAGGACTGGAAAATGGCCCGCAGGTTTAACCGAATAGGCGTTTAACACTCAAATAATCGGCCGGGGACATCCTGCTCCCTCATCTGGCGTTACTGCACCCGCACTTCTGCGAGGCGAGCATGGGTCGAAAATACCCAACTCAGTGCAGAAAAGCTCGCCGAAAACGCCCGTTCTAGAGCGCTGCGGCCGAACAATCAATTCTGTTGATTATTACCATTGCGTTTATGAACTTTTATATCGACTTATCGATAGTAGCATTGCCCTCGTACCCACTTTATCGCCCTCCCAAGGAGCAACCATCATGAAACGCGAATTACTGCTTAGCCTGACCCTCTCGATGTTAGCCAGCACCGCTTTTGCTTTGCCGGCCGCCGATCAGGCCGCCCCGCAAGTCAAAGACAACCACTCGGTGTTCAGCCACACCGTTGCCGCCGATGGTTCCGACCGCACACCACAAGGTCAGACCCTGGCCGAAGGGGGTAATGATCGCCTGAAGGAAAAAGGCCTGATCACTCAAGATGGCTCGGATCGCACGCCACAAGGTCAAACGCTGGCCGCTGACGGTTCCGGCCGTACTCCACAAGGCCAGACCCTGGCTGAAGGTGGTTCCGATCGCACCCCACAAGGCCAAACGCTCGCTGAAGGTGGTTCCGATCGCACTCCACAGGGTCAAACCCTGGCTGAAGGTGGTGGTGACCGTGTGATCGAACGCAACAGCGCTGTGAGCTAAGCCTATGGCGGCCTCGAAAAAAAGCCCAATCCCCGGATTGGGCTTTTGACTTTATAGACGTTGCATTTCCCCGCGTGATCTCCGGTTCGACGTCAGCGAAGCCGATTTGCTAGAGTGCGCCGCTGTCTTTTCCAGAAAACACCCTTGCGATGCTGCCCCGCGCCGAACAGAAACAACAGACCCGCAACGCCCTGATGGACGCTGCCCGCCACTTGATGGAAAGCGGCCGAGGATTCGGCAGCCTGAGCCTGCGTGAAGTGGCCAGAACCGCCGGGATCGTACCCACCGGTTTTTATCGGCATTTCGCCGACATGGATGAACTGGGGCTGGTGCTGGTGAGCGAAGTCGGTCAGACCTTCCGCGAAACCATCCGCCTGGTGCGCCATAACGAGTTCGTCATGGGTGGCATTATCGATGCCTCGGTACGGATCTTTCTCGACGTGGTCACGGCCAATCGCTCGCAATTCCTGTTTCTCGCCCGCGAGCAATACGGCGGCTCACTGCCGGTGCGCCAGGCCATTGGCCGCTTGCGTGAAGACATCAGCTCGGACCTGGCGTCGGACTTGTCGCTGATGCCGAAACTGCAGCATCTGGACATCGCCGGTTTGAGCGTCATGGCTGATCTGATCGTCAAAAGCGTATTCGCCACCTTGCCGGACATCATCGATCCACCGGCTCAGGCGTTGCCGGAGCATCTGACGCCTCAGGCGAAAATCACTCAGCAGTTGCGGTTTATCTTTATTGGCCTCAAACATTGGCAAGGGCTCGGTAGTACCGAGTAACGCCCACTGATGATCGCTTCCACGCTCTGCGTGGGAACGATCTGGAGCACCGCGCGCACCAATTTTGCGCACAACCTTCCCCGCACGCACCAATCCCAGCCAAAGCCCGCCACTTCCTGAATCATCCCTCTGCACTCCGACAGCCATTTCCTACACTTCCCCCGATTGGCAAGCCCCTTGCTCTATCCCTGAGCATTGTCCATTGCTGGAAGCCTTCCAATGCTGGTGATTCATCGCAGAATCGACCCTCAACCCGTCTGGGCCGCCGAGTTGCACCTGACTTTCGAAGCCCGGAGCAAAAGCCGCTTGCGCTGTTTCAGTGCCGAGAATGAAGACGTCGGGTTGTTTCTGGAGCGCGGTCAGCCACCGTTGTATGACGGCGAATGCCTGCAAGCCGAAGACGGGCGCGTGGTTCGCGTCTGCGCTCGTCCCGAACATCTGCTGCACGTCACCTGCGCCAACGCTTTCGAACTGACCCGCGCGGCCTATCACCTGGGCAACCGCCATGTGGCCCTGCAAGTCGGTGATGGCTGGCTGCGCTTGCTCGACGATTACGTGCTCAAGGCCATGCTCGAGCAACTGGGCGCCAAAGCCGAGAACATCGAAGCGCCGTTCCAGCCGGAGCACGGTGCCTACGGCGGCGGCCATCACCATTCGCGCCATGGTGACGAGGGTTTCAACTACCCGCCAAAACTGCACCAGTTCGGCGTGCGTTTATGAACCCGGCCTGGGGGCTGCTGCGTCTGGCCAGCCCGCAGCTGCCGATCGGCGGCTACAGCTATTCCCAAGGTCTGGAGATGGCTGTGGATAACAAGCGCGTGAACGATGGCGACAGCGCGCGACGCTGGATCAGCGATCAGTTGCTGCTGAACCTGGCGCGTTTCGAAGCGCCGCTATTGCTCGCTCATTGCACTGCTGCGGCCCAAGAGCACTGGGCCGAACTGCTGCAACGCTGCGAAGAACATCGCGCTAGCCGCGAAACCCGTGAGCTGCATCAGGAAAGCCGGCAGATGGGGTATTCGCTGAAGCAATTGCTCAACGGTTTACCGGAACTGGATGCGCCGGCCCGAAACTTTCTCGACCAATGCCCGGAACCCCACCTGGCCCTTGGCTGGGCGCTGGCGGCGCGCGCCTGGCAGATCAGCCCGCACGATGCGCTGGCCGCCTGGCTCTGGAGCTGGCTGGAAAACCAGTTGGCGGTGCTGATGAAAACCCTGCCCCTGGGCCAGCAAGCCGCACAGCGCCTGACCAGCGAATTGTTGCCGCTGCTGCAACAGGCGCAACAAGACGCCACCCGAATCAATCCCGAACACTCTGGCAGCGCCGCTTTCGGCCTGTCCCTGGCGTGCATGGCCCATGAGCGTCAATACAGCCGTCTGTTCCGTTCCTAGGGCCTTTTATTTTGGAGAACCACATGAACACACAACCTCTGCGCATCGGCATCGGCGGCCCGGTCGGCTCCGGCAAAACCGCCCTGACCCTGGCCCTGTGCCTGGCCCTGCGCGACCGCTACAACCTCGCCGTCGTGACCAACGACATCTACACCCGCGAAGACGCCGATTTCCTGGTGCGCAACGAAGCCCTGGCACCCGAGCGGATCATCGGCGTGGAAACTGGTGGCTGCCCGCACACGGCGATCCGCGAAGACGCCTCGATCAACCTCGAAGCCGTGGATCAATTGAACCGGCGCTTCCCGGGGCTGGACCTGATTCTGGTGGAGTCCGGTGGCGACAACCTCTCGGCGACCTTCAGCCCGGAATTGTCGGACCTGACCATTTATGTGATCGACGTTTCGGCCGGCGACAAGCTGCCGCGCAAGGGCGGGCCGGGGATCTGCAAATCCGATTTGCTGGTGATCAACAAGATCGACCTGGCGCCTCTGGTAGGCGCCTCCCTGGAGATGATGGACAGCGACACCCAACGCATGCGCAACGGCAAACCGTTCGTCTTCAGCAATCAGAAAACCGGTGAGGGCCTGGAAGCGATCATCGCCTTCATCGAACGCCAGGGCTTGCTGACTGCAGCCTGACCACACTTATCAACAAGGAAGCTTATATCCATGACACTGAAACGCATTCTGGGCGCCATGGCCCTGCTGCTGACGCCGGCCATCGCATTCGCCCATCCAGGCCACAGCGATAATGGCTTGATCGCCGGCATCAGCCACCCGATGGGTGGTCTCGATCATTTGTTGGCAATGGTTGCGGTGGGGTTGTGGGCGGCGCAGCAGAAAGGCATCGCGCGCTGGGCGCTGCCCTGCACATTCGTGGGCACTATGTTGATCGGCGGACTGCTGGGCTTTGAAGGGTTGAACTTGCCTGCGCTGGAAAGCGGGATCGCGGCATCGGTATTGGCGCTGGGCCTGGCGGTCGCCCTGGCGGTGCGTCCGCCATTGAGCCTGGCAATGGTTGCGACCGCATTATTCGCGCTGTTTCATGGCGTGGCGCATGGCCTGGAATTGCCGGAGATGTCGAGCCCTTGGGCCTATGCAGCGGGGTTTGTGGTAGCGACCGCAGCGTTGCATGCCGCGGGTTATGCGCTGGTTCGCGTCTTGCCTCAGGCCGCCGCGCCATTGGTTCGGCTGGCGGGTGCGGCTTCGGCGGCGACTGGGGTGTGGTTGCTCGCCGGTTGACTGCTTTATCGTCTGTTATGGCCTCTTCGCGGGCAAGCCTCGCTCCTACCGTTATTAATCGTACGTAATCCGGCCACAATCCCTGTAGGAGCGAGGCTTGCCCGCGAAGGAGGCCTGACAGACACCACGTCTCTCAGGCCTGCTAACATGTCGCGCAATTAACCCTGCCGTGACGACGCCAGCCAATGCCGCATGTTTCCCGCTCCGCTTCCCAGCCTGAATTGACCGCCTTGTTCGCCTCGGTGCAACAGCACTTTGAGAACGTGATTGTGCCGCTCTGGCAAGGCCCCGGCTGGAACGCCGATATGGCATTGCCTTATGAAGCGCTGGACGCCGAGCATCAGCCGCTGCCACCGCAGCGCTACCGGGCCATGGCTTGCGCGCGGCAGTTGTACCTGTTTTCCAGCCTGATTGGCCAAGTGCCCCAGGCCCAAGAGCGTGCGGCGGCGCTGTTCCGTTCGTTGCAACGGCATTTCCACGATGCCGAGCATGGCGGCTGGTTCTACAGCATCGACCCGCAAGGTGCGCCGCTGGATCAACGCAAAGACCTCTACACCCACGCCTTCATCCTGTTCGCCTGCGCCCATTATTGGGACAAGGTTCGCGAACCGCTGGTGGAGTCGGTGCTTAACGCCACGCTGGAAGTGTTGGCACAGCGCTTCGCCACAGGCGACGGCCTGTACGAAGCCATCCTGGATCGTAATTGGTCCTCGCTCAACGCCGGGCCGCTGCAAAATCCATTGATGCATTTGGCCGAAGCCTTCCTTGCCATTCTTTCGGTACGCGAGGACGTTACTGTGCAGAACGCGCTCGTCGAGTTATGCACAGCCATGCAAAAGCGTTTTATCGATCCGCAACACGCGGTGTTGATGGAAAAGCCGCTCGGGGCTGTGGATAACTGGTTCGAGCCAGGCCACCAGTTCGAATGGTATTTCCTGCTGGAGTCCTCAGCGTTACTGCGCGATTCCAAACTGCATGCGTCGCTGGATCGCGCCTTTACGTTTACCGAGCAACTGGGGGTGGATCAGCAGACGGGGGCTGTGCGTGCGATGCTGGAACTGGACGACGCCCTTCGTGATGCGACCCAACGCATCTGGGCCCAGGCTGAATACCTGCGCGCCTTGACCTTGCGCCCGGGCAGCGAAGCCGCTGTGCAGCGCCAATTGCAGGCGCTGCAACAGCGTTTCTTGCACGCGGGCGGCTGGCATGAGTGTCGCGATGAGCAGGGTAACGTGAGCCGCAAGGACATGCCTTCGACCACGCCTTATCACTTGGCGAGCTGCTATCGCGGGCTGGCCGAGTATTTGCGCTGACTGAGAGATTGCTTTCGCGGGCAAGCCTCGCTCCTACAGGTTTTGTGTCGTTCGTAAAATCGCGATTCAACACAAAACCTGTAGGAGCGAGGCTTGCCCGCGAACAGCTGTTACTCGGCCTTACGCCTTACGCTCAATCGCAAACCCGCTCCAGGTCTGGCTCACCGGCATCAGTTCAAGGCTGTTGATGTTGATGTGGGCCGGGGCGTTGAGGACCCAGAAAATGGTCTCGGCGATGTCTTGCGGCTGGATCGGCTCGGCGCCCGCGTAAGTGGCGTTGTAACGCTCCTGATCACCGGCGAAACGCACCAGCGAGAACTCGCTCTCGCACAGGCCCGGTTCGATATTGCTGACCCGCACGCCGGTCCCTTGCAGGTCACAGCGCAGGTTCAGGGAGAATTGTTTGACGAACGCCTTGCTCGCGCCATACACGTGGCTGCCCGGGTAAGGGTAGTTGCCGGCGATGGAACCAAGGTTGACGATGCTGGCGCCACGACCGTGAGCGATCAAACGCGGCAACAACAGGCGAGTGCTGTACATCAGCCCTTTGATGTTGGTGTCGACCATGGTGTCCCAATCATCAAGGTCGCACTTGGGAGCCGGGTCCACGCCCAAGGCCAGGCCGGCGTTGTTGATCAGCCCGCGCAGCTTGGCGAAGGACGGCGGCAGGTTGGCAATCGCCTCCTCCATGGCCTTGCGATCCCGCACATCGAGTACCAGGCCATGAACTTCAGTCTGTTTCGACAACTCGGCGCACAGTGCATTGAGGCGTTCTTCACGACGACCTGTCAGTACCAGTTTCCAGCCGGCTTCGGCAAAACGACGGGCGCAGGCTTCACCAAAACCGGAAGTCGCGCCGGTAATAAACAGGGTGTTGGACATCGTGTTCTCCTTGCTTCGGCTGATCGACAGCCCTTGGAATAGAAAATCAGTTGCCAGCATGCCCGGCCTTGTCCACAGCGGCAACCATCGTAAAAACCGTACAAAAAACAATCAACACCGGCAACGCCATACGGCCTGTGGCTTGCAGCCATGTACGCGCACCTTATCCACAGGCCGGTCCACAGTTTCCGGGGGCAAGTACAAAAGCTGCAAGCCGCAGTCCACAAGGCTTTGCGGGCAGATTGGAAAGTTTTTTGCTTGACCCTCGGGGGCTCGCTGTGTAGTCCCGGGCAATTTGCACGACCGGGCGGTCACACGGACGATGGCTCCAAGCCAGTAATTACGGCCCTCAGCCGACTCTTTCCAGAGTTTAACCACAGACTTATCCACAGGCTTGTCCACCTTGATTCATGCCTGGTTTGTTCCTAACAAAAAGGTTGACAAAGCTGGCTTTCGGTCGGGCAAAAACACCTGATCAAAAAACAACCATATCGCTGCAAGCCACGGATTAAAAGGCTTACAGCCAGCTACTCCCACGTTATTCACAGCCCGCTCCACAGCAAACGGGGACAAGTCAAAACCGTGATAAAACAGCAATTTGCAGCGGCTTTATGTCGCGCTTCGAGAGGTCGTGAATATTGTTTTCCACAATTTCCCTTGACCTCAATCCCCGGTCCCGTGCAGGAGCTGCCGAAGGCTGCGATCTTTTCCACAGACACCTCAAAGCAAGATCAAAAGATCGCAGCCTTCGGTAGCTCCTACGGGGATTCGGGCATAAAAAAAACGCCCTGACGTTGAGCGGTCAGGGCGTTTTTTGGGCTCTTCGGTTTAGTGGCCGCCAAGGTAGGCGTTACGCACCTCATCGTTCACCAGCAACTCCTTGCCGGTGCCGCTGAGACGGATCTCGCCGTTGACCATCACATACGCCCGGTCCGACAACTTGAGGGCGTGGTTGGCGTTCTGCTCCACCAGAAAGATGGTCATGCCGGTGCTGGCCAGTTCCCGCAGAGTCGCGAAGATCTGTTTCACCACAATCGGCGCCAACCCCAGGCTCGGCTCATCGAGCAGCAACAGCTTTGGCCGGCTCATGAGCGCCCGGGCGATGGCGAGCATTTGTTGCTCGCCGCCCGACATGGTCATGGCCCGCTGGGTACGCCGCTCTTCAAGCCGTGGAAACAACTCGAACATGCGCTGCATGTCTTCCTTGACGTACTGGTCACCGATTGGAATCGTGCCCATCAACAGGTTTTCCTCGACGGTCATGTCAGGGAACACCCGCCTGCCTTCCGGCGATTGAGCGATGCCGTTGGACGCGATGTAGTGGGACGACTTGTGCGTGATATCCACACCCTGATAGATGATTTGCCCGTCAGCGGCCCGTGGCTGGCCGAAGATCGACATCAGCAGGGTCGATTTGCCGGCGCCGTTGGAGCCGATCAGGCTGACAGTTTCACCTTCATTGATGTGCAACGAGACTTTTTTCAGGGCCTGGATCGGCCCGTAGAACACGTCCAGATCCTTGAGTTCGAGGATGGGTTTACTCATACCACTTCCTCTTCTTCGGCGCCCAGGTAGGCGGCAATCACTTTCGGATCGTGTCGAATCGCTTCAGGCCCGCCCTCGGCGATGACAACGCCGTGGTCCAGCACCACGATGTGGTCGGAAATACTCATTACCATGCCCATGTCGTGTTCGATCAGCACCACGGTCAGATCGTGCTCGTCGCGCAGCAGCCGGATCATCGCGCTCAGCGCTTCGGTTTCCTGAGGGTTGAGGCCAGCGGCCGGTTCGTCGAGACAGATGATCTGCGGCCGGGTGCACATGGCCCGGGCAATTTCCAGACGGCGTTGCTGACCATAAGACAGCTCGCCGGCCAGGCGGTTGGCGCAGTCCACCAGGTCCACCACTTCCAGCCAATAGAACGCATGGTCCAGCGCATCGCTTTCGGCTTTGCGGTAACCCTTGGTGTTGAGGATGCCCGAAAGCAGGTTGCGGTTGACCCACATGTGCTGGGCCACCAGCAGGTTTTCCACCACCGACATTTCCTTGAACAGGCGAATGTTCTGGAAAGTCCGCGCCAGACCGGCACGGTTGATCAGGTGCGTGCCACCAAACATCTTGTAGTGAAGCCGGCTGATCAAGCTTTTTGGCGAAACGAAATCAACTGCCTTGAACGGTTCCCCGAGCATTTTGATGACGTCGGTTTTCACGCCATGGGCATTGAGTTCGATATGCCCGCCGGACGCTTTATAGAAGCCGGTCAGGCAGTTGAACACCGTGGTCTTGCCCGCACCGTTGGGACCGATCAACGCAAAAATCGAGTTGCGTTTGACTTGCATGCTCACGTTATTGAGGGCTTTGATGCCGCCGAAGTGCATCATCAGATTTTCGACCGAGAGAACGATTTCTTCGCTCATGGCGCCACTCCTTTACGTGGGATCACACCGCTACGGCTGATCCGGATCAGGCCGCGCGGTCGCCAGATCATCATCAACACCATCAGGATGCCGAACAGCAGCACGCGATATTCAGCGAAGCCACGCAGCAGTTCCGGGGCGACGGTCAGCACGAACGCCGCAATCACCACGCCGATGGTCGAGCCCATGCCGCCGAGCACCACAATGGCGAGGATCAGTGCCGATTCGAAGAAGGTGAACGAGGTCGGGTTGACGAAACCCTGATAAGTGGCGAAGAACACACCGGCCAGACCCGCCGTCGATGCGCCGATGGTGAACGCCGACAGCTTGACCAATACGTGATTCAGGCCCATGGAACGGCAGGCGATTTCGTCTTCGCGCAAGGCTTCCCACGCGCGACCGACCGGCATGCGGGTCAGACGGTGTTTGACGTACAGCACGCCCAGTACCACCAGGAACAACACCGCGTAGATGAAGTAGTACTTCACGTCCGGGTTATAGGCGATGCCGAAGAACTCATGAAACGGAACGCCTCCTTCCTTCGCTCTCTTGCCGAACTCCAGGCCGAAGAACGTTGGCAACGGTGCCGCCATACCGTTCGGGCCTCCCGTCAGGGACAGCCAGTTATTGAGGATCAACCGGATGATTTCACCGAACCCCAGGGTCACGATCGCCAGGTAGTCACCGTGCAGACGCAGCACCGGGAAACCCAGAATGCACCCGGCCAACCCGGCAATGATTGCCGCCAGCGGCAGCACCGTCCAGAAACCCAGCCCCAGGTATTGATAACCGAGTGCCAGGCCGTAGGCACCAATGGCATAAAACGCCACATAACCCAGGTCGAGCAGGCCGGCCAGGCCGACCACGATGTTCAGCCCCAGGCCCAGCAGCACATAGATCAGCCCGAGGATGACCACGCCCAGCAGGTAGGAGTTGGAGAAAAACGGGAACACCACGGCGATGACGATCATCACCGGGATGATCCAGCGCAAGCGGGATTTGTAATCGGGCGGCAGTACATGAACCCCGGAGCCAGTGCTTTCAAAGCCTTCGAGAATTCTCAGGCCCTTGGGGGTTTGCAGGAACAGGCTCAAGGCAAAGCGGCCGGCCATGACGATGGCGACAATCCATGCCACCCGAGTCGCTTCCAGGTTGAAACCGTAGCCGTCCAGAACTACGCCGACAATCGGGCCGAACACAATCAAGGCCACCAGGCCGGCAAGAATCGCGTCAACCAGGCTTCTTTTGAGATCAATGGTTTTTTTAGTGGTTGAAGACATCGCTTACACCTTCGACACAAGAGGACGGCCGAGCAGGCCTTGGGGCCGAAAGACCAGAACGAGAACGAGCAGCGAGAAGCTGAAAACGTCTTTGTAGTCCGAGTTGACCAATCCGGAGAACAGCGACTCGGAGATCCCGAGAATGATCCCGCCGAGCATTGCCCCAGGCAGCGAACCGATCCCACCGAGCACCGCGGCGGTGAACGCCTTGATGCCAATGATGAAGCCCGCGTAGAAGTCAAATGTGCCGTAGTTCATGGTGATCAGCACGCCAGCCAGGGCTGCCATCGCGGCACCGATGATGAACACGTAGGAAATGACGCGATCGGTGTTGATCCCCAGGATCGAGGCCATCTTGCGGTCTTGCTGGGTGGCGCGGCACATACGACCGAGCTTGGTGTACTTGATGACGTAGGTCAGCAGGGCCATCCCAACGAACGCGGCAACCAGAATGAAGATCTTGGTGTAGGTCAGCTGGACGAAGCCGGTCCCGACTTCAACTCGCCATGCACCGGTCAGTAACGTCGGTACGCCTTGTTGACGAGCGCCCTGGGAAATCTGTGCATAGTTTTGCAGGATCAGCGAAATACCGATGGCGCTGATCAGCGGTGCCAGTCGGGTGGAGTTGCGCAGCGGTTTGTAGGCGACGCGCTCGATGACCCAGCCATACACCGCCGTGACGATGATGGTGAAAACCAGTGTGCCAAGCATCAGCAGGGGGAAGGATTCAATACCGAAGTATGCCAGCAGAGCCAGACTGATTGCCGCGAGGTAAGCGGAAATCATGTAAACCTCGCCGTGGGCGAAGTTGATCATGCCGATGATGCCATAGACCATTGTGTAGCCGATGGCGATCAGGCCATAGACCGACCCGAGGGTCAGGCCGTTGACCAGTTGCTGCAGGAAAATACCATCCATAACGCAATCTCACGCAGTGAGAACCTGCACACCAGTGATGTGCGGTTCTTCTAGGAAAAATACAGATTTACGTCGGAGCAATGTCAGCCATGATCAGCCTGGCCCCACTGTTTCCGTGTGGGAGCGAGCCTGCTCGCGAAAACGGTTGAACGATCAACAAAGCCGCTGTCTGTCAGTCCGTCTTCGCGAGCAGGCTCGCTCCCACAGGGACTTGTGGGGTTCAACTGATCATGTCAGCCCTTACTTCTGTTTTTCCAGCTGGTGGTATTTGCCATCCTTGTCCCACTGGTAAACCACGTAGTCGGAGACTTTCAGGTCGCCCTTCTGGTCCCATTCCTTCTCGCCCATCACGGTTTTGACCTTGTTGGCTTTCAGCCATTTGGCCGCCGCTTCGCCATCATTCTTCTTGGCACCATTAAAGGCGGCAGCCAGGGCCTGGACCGAAGCATAGGCATACAGGGTGTAGCCTTCAGGCTCGGTGCCTTTCTTGCGGAACTCGTCCACGACAGTCTTGCTGTCTGGCAGCAGGCGTGGGTCGGCGCCGAAGGTCATCAGCACGCCGTCAACGAATTGCGGACCGCCAGCAGTGGTCACCAGTTCGTCGGTCACGATGCCGTCGTCGGACATGAACTTGACGTCTTTGAGGCCTTGCTCACGCAATTGACGAACCAGAGGACCGGCTTCCGGGTGCAGGCCACCGAAGTAAACGACGTCAGCGCCAGCGCCACGGATTTTGGTCACGATGGTGCTGAAGTCTTTTTCGCCACGGGTCAGGCCTTCATACAGCACCGGCGTTACACCGCGCTTGGCCAGTTGAGCCTTGGTTGCATCCGCCAGACCTTGGCCGTAGGTGTCCTTGTCGTGCAGGACCACCACTTTCTTGCCCTTGAGCACGTCGACGATGTAATCGCCGGCCACGATGCCTTGCTGGTCGTCACGCCCGCACATACGGAACATGGCACTCAGGCCGCGCTCGGTAACCGCCGGGTTGGTGGAACCTGGAGTGATCGCGATGATGCCGGCTTCGTCATAGATCTCGGAGGCCGGAATGGTCGACGAGGAGCAGAAGTGACCGACTACGCCAGCGACTTTCTGGTTGGTCAGGTCCTTGGCGACCGTCACAGCCTGTTTCGGTTCGCAGGCGTCATCGCCTTTGACCAGAACGATTTTTTCCCCGTTGACACCGCCAGCGGCGTTGACTGCATCAGCCGCTGCCTGCGCACCCTTCATGTACTGCTCGCCAAATGCCGCGTTGGCGCCCGTCATTGGACCCGCTACGCCGATCTTGATGTCAGCCTGAGCAAACGCAGAAACACCCAACGCAGTTGCCACTGCGAGGGCCAGAAAGCCTTTCTTGTAAAACGTCTGGGACATGAGGTGGTGCTCCAAGGTTTTTTTTAGTTGGCACTGCGACTTCACTGAATGCTCAGAGCAAGGGCCGTGCCATCGGTTTTTTATTCTGGGAAAAGTCGCTGCCTTATTGTTTTTTCGACTGTTTCGGGCCCATTTTCATTGGGCGTGCAACCGTCTAAACCGCGGGAGGTAAAACCATTTATTTTTAAAGGCGCAACCCGCACGTGCCATCATTGCAACCGCAGCGCCAAACGATGTGCAACCAGCCTGTAACAGCCCGCGTCACCGAACTGCACACTGCTGGTGCGGGACTGCTACAACCCGCACCATTACAGGCTAGCCGCTTCGCTGAAAAGCGCCGCTTCCAGCAACATATTTCAACAATCAGATGACGATCCGCAGGCACTGGCCCGCGTGATACAACGAAAATCCGGCCTCATACAGGCAGCTTCTCAGCCCCGCCCCCGCCAATGGCTGCATAGGTGCGAAAGGAATCGGCAGGGCCTGGGGATTTCCATTACACAGATAGTCGGCAAAGGCTTTGCCGACCACTGTACCGGTGGTCACGCCTCGACCGTTGTAGCCGGTGACGGCCACCAGCCCCGGTGCCGGTTCGAACAGGCGCATCAAATGATCCGGCGTGAAGGCGATGCAGCCGGTCCAGGTGCACTCCCACTCCACCGGTTTCAGGTACGGAAAGTAATGCTGCTGAACCCGGTCGGCCCAGGCTTTCAGAAACCAGGTCGGTTTCTGGTTGCCATTGCCGAGACTGCCGAGCAACAACCGCCCTTCGGCATCGCGACGGATACTGCTGAGCACCTGCCGGGTGTCCCAGGAACCCTGACCACCGGGCAGAATTTGCTGCGCGGCATCTTCGGTCAGCGGCACCGAAGCCACTTGATAGTAATAACCTGGGAAAAAGTTGCGCCGCAGCTCCGTCCAGTCACCTTCGGTGTAGGCGTTGGAGGCGATGACCACCTGCTCGGCCAGCACCGAACCCCGGGCGGTTTGCACCGACCAGCGCTGGCCCTGACGTTCGAGTCGGGTGACCGGGGAATGATCGAACAGCTGACCGCCAAGGCCGACGGCCGCATTGGCCAGCCCCGCAGTGTAGGCCATCGGATTGATCGTGCCGGCGCGCCGATCGAGCAAGGCGGCGGCGATCTTTTTGGTACCTGTGGCTTGTTCGCAGGCTTGACCGGTTAACAGTTCCACCGGTGCACCGCGACGTTTCCATTGTTCTTCGCGATTGCGCAGATCCGCTTCGCCACGCGCGTTGTGCGCCATGTGCAGCGTGCCTTCGCGGCGTAACTGGCAATCGATGTTGTATTTGTCGACCAGGCTGAACACCAGCGACGGCGCCGCCCCCAGCATGCGGTTGAGCTGACTGCCGACCGCCTCGCCGAAACCGGCTTCGATTTCATCCGGTGGAATCCACATCCCGGCATTGACCAGTCCGACGTTACGCCCCGAACCGCCATGCCCGGCGCGATGCGCTTCCAGCACACAGACACTTTTACCTTGTTCCAGCAGATGCACCGCCGCCGACAAACCGGTGAAACCGGCACCGATGACGCAGACATCCACCGTCACCTCGCCCTGGAGCGCCACATTATCGGGCCTTTGCGGCGTCAGTTTTTCCCACAGACACTCTTCGCGTAACGGCATTGCAAGCTCCTGTCGGAGCAGCTACAAGACGCAAGCTACAAGCTGCAAGCCAGTCTGCTTGAAGCTTGAAGCTTGTAGCTTGCCGCTGCTTAATCGAATGTAATCCCCTGAGCCAACGGCAACTCCAGCGAATAGTTCACGGTATTGGTCTGACGGCGCATGTACCCGCGCCATGCATCCGAACCGGACTCACGACCACCACCCGTTTCCTTCTCGCCGCCAAACGCACCGCCGATTTCCGCGCCGCTCGGGCCGATGTTGACGTTGGCGATGCCGCAATCGCTGCCCACCGCCGACATGAACCGCTCGGCTTCACGCACGTCGGTGGTGAAGATGCACGACGACAGGCCCTGTGGCACGGCGTTGTTCAGGCGCAGCGCTTCTTCAAAATCGTTGTAACCGATCACGTACAGAATCGGCGCGAAGGTTTCGCTGCACACCACATCGCTCTGTTCCGGCATTTCGACGATGGCTGGCGAAACGTAGTAAGCGTTGGGGAATTTGTCTTCCAGCTGGCGCTTGCCGCCGAACACCCGGCCGCCTTCGCTCAAGGCTTGCTCCAGCGCGTCCTGCATGTTTTCGAAGCTGTGTTTGTCAATCAGCGGCCCAATCAGATTGCCTTCCAGCGGATGGCCGATGCGTACTTTGGAATAAGCGGCTTTCAGGCGGGTGACGATTTCTTCCTTCACCGACTCATGGGCGATCAGGCGACGCAAGGTGGTGCAACGTTGCCCGGCAGTGCCGACGGCGCTGAACAGAATCGCCCGAACGGCCATGTCCAGATCGGCGCTCGGGCCGAGGATCATCGCGTTGTTGCCGCCCAGCTCCAGAATGCTGCGGGCAAAACGTGCAGCGATTTTCGGTGCAACTTCTCGGCCCATGCGGGTGCTGCCGGTAGCGCTGACCAACGCGACACGCGGGTCATCGACCAGCGCTTCGCCGGCATCGCGACCGCCGATAATCACTTGGCTGAGGTGCGGCGGGGCGTCGCTGAAATTTTTCAGGACGCGGTCGAACAACGCCTGGCAGGCCAACGCGGTCAGCGGGGTTTTCTCCGACGGCTTCCAGATCACCGGGTTACCGCAGACCAACGCCAGCGTGGCGTTCCAGGCCCAGACGGCGACCGGGAAGTTGAACGCACTGATCACGCCAACGACGCCCAGCGGGTGCCAGGTTTCGCGCATGTGGTGGCCAGGACGCTCGGAGGCGATGGTCAAACCGTACAGCTGACGGGACAGACCGACCGCGAAGTCGCAGATGTCGATCATTTCCTGAACTTCGCCAAGACCTTCCTGAGTGATCTTGCCGGCTTCCCAGGACACCAGCTCACCGAGGTCAGCCTTGTACTCGCGCAAGATGTCACCCAATTGGCGCACCAATTCGCCACGGCGCGGCGCCGGAACCTTGCGCCACAGTTCGAACGCATGATCTGCGCGACTGATGTGCTGCTCGACTTCAGCGGCGCCTTCCCAGTTCACGGCAGCGATACGGCTGCCATCGATGGGCGAATGCACCGGCACTTTGCCGTTCTGGTACAGGGCCGGGTTCACACCAAGACGATCAAGCAATGCGGCAACCATGGGTCACTCCTCAAGCAAAAAACAGAAAACGTGCAGCCGGATTAACCCGGCTGATCAGACCTGTAGTTTTAGCTCCCCGGAGGTTACCCAACAAACGACCTTTAAGAGAGATATCATTCCGTTTATTCATGCTGCGAATCTGCCGGTAAAAAAGAGCACAGAGAAACAAGAAAAAGGACCACCCATGCTGAATAAACGCTACTTGCCGTCGATCACCGCGCTGCAGTGCTTCGAGGCCGTGACCCGGCATTTGAGCTTCACCCGTGCCGCCGAGGAGCTGAACCTGACGCAGAGCGCCGTGAGCAAACAGGTCGCGCAACTCGAAGAGTTGTTGCAACACCTGTTGTTCCGCCGGGTGCGCCGACGCCTGCAAATGACTCCCGCTGGCGATTTGTACCTGGTGGAGGTAAGAAAAATCCTCACACAGGTCGAAATGTCGACCCATTACCTGCGCTCCTACGGCGGTGATACCGAAGTCTTGCGTGTCTCCACGCCTCCGACCTTCGGTGCACGCTGGCTGGTGCCACGCCTGAAAGGCTGGCGCCTGCGCCATCCGTCGATCCATCTGGACCTGTGCAGCGAACAGGAGGCGGATGATCTGCTGCAAGGTCGCAGTGACCTGGCGTTCTACTTTGGCCAGGGCTCACGACCCGGCACCGAATGCCTGAAGCTGTTCGGCGAGGAACTGGTGCCGGTCTGCGCGCCGGGCAGCCTGCCGGACACGCCGTTCACCGACCCTACGCAACTAACCGACCTGGTCCTGCTGCAAAACGCTTCCCGGCCTCAGGCCTGGCACGACTGGTTCGACAGCCAGGGCTACCACACCGAACACAGCTACCACGGCCCGCGTTTCGAAACCTTCTACATGTGCATCCGCGCTGCCCAGGTCGGTTGCGGCGTAGCGCTGCTGCCGAAGTTTCTGGTGGAAGAGGAATTGGCCGACGGCAAACTGGTCATTCCCTGGAAGCATGCGATGCCCAGCACCGATGCCTATTACCTGGCGTATCCCGAGCATTCGGCGGAAGTGCCCAAGGTGCGGGATTTTGTGAAGTGGATGCTGGAGCAGATCGACAACCCCACATCTAACAATTAACTCCTACAGAGCAATTTGCGCTGATGCAAAAATTGCTGGCAATACCTGCCGCTGATATGCGCCACTAGCCCATTCATTGAAACAGCTGCAACGTCGCTGCCACGGGCCGCGGCCAGCCTGGAGACCCCGTTATGAGCGAGAGTGTGTTTGCCGATCGCATCGTGCAGAACCTGCTCGACACCGACTTCTACAAACTGACGATGATGCAGGCGGTGCTGCACAACTACCCGAACGTGGAAGTCGAATGGGAGTTTCGTTGCCGTAACAGCGAGGATCTGCGCCCGTACCTGGCGGAGATCCGTTTCCAGATCGAGCGTCTGGCCGAGTTGAGCCTGAGTGCCGATCAATTGAGTTTTCTGGAACGCATCAGTTTTCTGAAGCCGGATTTCCTGCGTTTTCTCGGTCTGTTCCGCTTCAATCTTCGCTACATCCACACCGGCATTGAAAACGGTGAGTTGTTCATCCGTCTGCGCGGGCCGTGGCTGCACGTGATTTTGTTCGAAGTGCCGCTCTTGGCCATGGTCAGCGAAGTACGCAACCGTTATCGCTACCGGGAAATCATTCTGGAACAGGCTCGCGAGCAGCTCTATCGCAAGTTCGAATGGCTGAGTACCAACGCCAGTAGCGATGAATTGTCCGAATTGCAGGTAGCCGATTTCGGTACTCGCCGTCGCTTCTCGTACCGTGTACAGGAAGAAGTGGTGAACGTGCTCAAGCATGACTTCCCCGGTCGCTTCGTCGGTACCAGCAACGTGCACCTGTCCCGGGAGCTGAACATGAAGCCGCTGGGCACCATGGCTCACGAATGGATCATGGCCCACCAGCAACTCGGTCCACGGCTGATCGACAGCCAGATTGCCGCCCTCGACTGTTGGGTCCGTGAATACCGGGGTTTGCTGGGAATCGCCTTGACCGACTGCATTACCTCCGATGCTTTCCTTAGCGATTTCGACCTGTTCTTTGCCAAGCTCTTCGACGGCTTGCGCCACGATTCCGGTGACCCGGTGCAATGGGCGGAAAAAGCCATTGCCCACTACCACAAGCTGGGTATCGACCCGATGAGCAAAACCCTGGTGTTTTCCGACAGCCTGACCCTGCCAAAATCTCTGGAGATTTTTCGGGCATTGCGCGGTCGGATCAATGTCAGCTTCGGTATAGGCACTAACCTGACGTGCGACATTGCGGGTGTCGAACCCATGAGCATCGTGCTTAAAATGACGGCCTGCAATGGCCAGCCGGTGGCCAAGATTTCTGATGAGCCGGGCAAGACTCATTGCAACGACCCGAATTTCGTCGCCTATTTGCGACATGTTTTCCAAGTACCTGCCGCCCTTTCAAGCCCATCTAGCAAGGAGTGAATTCATGCAAGCCGTACAGCGTGAGATTGCTGAACAGCTCAAGGTCCAACCGCCGTTCGCGGATCAACTCGCCCTCGAGGCTGAAGTCGCCCGGCGGACTACCTTCATTCAGGACTGTCTGGTCAATGCCGGGCTCAAGACGCTGGTGCTGGGCATCAGCGGCGGTGTCGATTCCCTGACCGCCGGCTTGCTGGCCCAACGCGCCATGCGTGAACTGCGCGAGCGCACCGGGGACGCCAGTTACAAGTTCATCGCGGTGCGCCTGCCTTATGGCATCCAGTTCGATGAGCATGATGCCCAGGCCTCGATGGACTTCATTGCACCTGATGAGCGCCACACGGTTAACATCGGTCCGGCGGTCAAATCCCTGGCCAGCGAAGTGGCGGCCTTCGAAGGTAAGGAGGCGGTGCAGAAGGATTTCGTGCTGGGCAATACCAAGGCGCGGATGCGCATGGTTGCGCAATACACCATCGCAGGGGCGGCTCATGGCCTGGTGATCGGCACCGACCATGCGGCAGAAGCGGTGATGGGTTTCTTCACCAAATTCGGTGATGGCGCCTGCGACCTCGCACCGCTGAGCGGCCTGGTGAAAAATCAGGTCCGTGCCATCGCCCGCAGCTTTGGCGCACCGGAGTCGCTGGTGGAAAAAATCCCGACCGCCGACCTCGAAGACCTGTCGCCGGGAAAACCGGACGAAGCGTCCCACGGCGTGACTTACGCCGAGATCGATGCCTTCCTGCACGGCGAGCCGGTGCGTGAAGAAGCGTTTAAGATCATTTGCGATACGTACAAAAAGACCCATCACAAGCGTGTGATGCCGTTTGCGCCTTAAGGACATCGCCACGCTCCCACAGATTTTGTGTCGCACCCCGGTAATGGGCACGACACAAATCCTGTAGGAGCGAGGCTTGCCCGCGAAAAACGATGACTCGGTCTATCGTCAGGCACAAAAAAAGCGTCCCTCGCAGGACGCTTTTTTTATGAACGCAATTTAATCACTTCAGGGTAACCGTACCTTTCATCATCGAGATGTGGCCCGGGAACGAGCAGAAGAAACCGTACTTCTCAGCCGCATTGAGCTTGGAGACATCGAAAGTCACCGAGTCGGTTTCCTTCGCGCCGATGAGTTTGGTGTGAGCGATGATGCGAGCATCACCGTCTTTCAGGTAGTTCTTGTCGATACCTGCCGCCAGACCGTCGGTAGCGATCGGCTGCATGTCCGCTTCTTTGCTCAGCACCCAGTTATGGCCCATGACATTTTTTGGCAGGTTGCCGGAGTGAGTCAGTTCAACGGTGAAGGTCTTGCAGCTTTTGTCGATTTCAATGGCCTTGGTGCTGAAGGACATCTGATCGGTGGAGTCGATGGTTGTCTTGCACTCGGCAGCCATCAATTGACTGCTGGCCAGTGTCAGCAGGGATACCGCAACAAGTTTGGCAAACATGGTGAATCTCCAAGGCAGGGTTAATAAAAGTTCTAGTGGACAGAAGACTGCCTGAAATCTTCGCAAGTTCCTATGACCTGAATCAAAAATTGTATACAACTTTCGACCTATGACACTCATCGAAACAATCTACCGGCCAAGCGTCTGGCACGGCCCTATCATCAGGGCCGTCATCTCTTATCCGGAGCGCCTGTCATGTCTTTCAACAGCTTTTTGTGCAGTTTGCTCGCCGCCTACGCCTGCGGCGCCAGTGGTACCTGTGAAACACCCAAACGCGAGGTTTAACGCTTGGAACGAGGCAAGCCAACCCTTACTCTGTGGCCCTGATGACCGTGGAGTAAGGCATGTCTTTAGCGTCTGTTTGTGTATTTTGCGGTGCCAGCACCGGCATCAATCCAGCCTATCGTGAAGCCGCTGTCGCCTTGGGGCGAACATTGGCCGAGCGCAAGCTGACTCTGGTCTATGGCGGCGGCGCCGTCGGGCTGATGGGGATCGTGGCCGATGCCGCACTGGCGGCCGGCGGTGAGGTGATCGGGATCATCCCGCAGAGCCTCAAGGACAAGGAAATCGGCCACAGCGGCCTGACTCGCCTGGAAGTGGTCGACGGCATGCATGCGCGCAAGGCGCGAATGGCCGAGCTTAGCGATGCTTTCATCGCCCTGCCTGGCGGCCTGGGCACACTGGAAGAGCTGTTCGAAGTCTGGACCTGGGGCCAGCTCGGCTATCACGGAAAACCGCTGGGTTTGCTGGAAGTGAACGGTTTCTACAGCAAGTTGGCGTCTTTTCTTGATCATATCGTCGGCGAAGGCTTCGTTCGCGAAGCGCACCGTGACATGCTGCAAATGAGCGAATCGCCGCAAACCCTGCTCGATGCACTGGACGCCTGGCAACCCTCGGCACTGCCAAAATGGACCGAGCAAAAACCCGGCTAACGGCTCGGCATCGATACAGGGCAGAATATGCGCCGCTCAACCTCACCTTCGACCCCAGAGGATCGCCCATGGCTAAACCTAATTATTCCTTCGCCAAACGTCAGAGAGACTTGGCCAAGGAGCAGAAGAAAGAGGAAAAGCTTCAGCGCAAGAAAGCTACAGCTGAAGACGCAGCAGCACTGAACCCGGATACCGAAGGCGAAGTGGCGACAGACGAAACTGAAGCACCGAAAGATCAGGCGCCCGACGTCTGAGACCCTCAGGGCCCGATGATCAGGCCCACCGGATCTGTGTCCAGGGTCAGCAACGTTGTTGCTGACCCTCACAGGCCAATCTGAAAATTCCCCGTCCAGCACTGACTTGCACATACCCATGTGGGAGCCTGCTCGCAATAGCGACAGGTCAGCCGACATCGATCATCGCGAGCAGGCTCGCACACACTGGATCTCTATTAGTCCAATGGCATCACGGTTACCCGAACCTCGGGATCATGGCTGCCACCGCCCAGGATCACTCCACGCAACGGCGACACATCGGAAAAATCCCGGCCCCAGGCCAGGGTGATGTGCTCCAGCGCCGGTTGCACATTGTTGGTCGGATCGAAATCCACCCAGCCCAGCACCGGACAAAACACCGACACCCAGGCATGAGATGCATCGGCGCCGATCAGCCGTGGCTGGCCCGGTGGTGGCTGGGTCAGCAAATAGCCGCTGATATAGCGCGCAGCTAATCCCCGGGAGCGCACACAAGCGAGCATCAAATGTGCAAAGTCCTGGCAAACGCCGCGCCGCCTCTCCAGCACTTCCACCAGCGGCGTTGCCACTTGGGTCGCTTCGGCGTCGAAGGTGAATTCGCTGAAGATTTTCTCCATCAACGCCTGAACCCCCAGCAGCAATGGCCGGCCAGGAGGAAAGCAACTTTCGGAGAACTCGACGAAGCTGCGCTTCAAATGCACATAGGGCGATTCGAACCGGTAACGGCAGGCTTCGAGCAATTCAGCAGAGAGCGGCTGACTGTTGTAGGTCAGTGCATTGCAGGTCTCTTCCCAGGCCGGCGATTGATTGAAGTCCAACGAGGGTCGGCCCAGCACTTCGACCGTCAGGCTGGCATTGACCAGCAATTCATCGTGCGGCCGCTCGAATGCCAGCCGGGTCAGCGGGTTACCGAACACGTCGAGCTCATCCCGGCGTGAAGTCGGGTCGGGACTGATCTGCAATTGCTGCTCGGTGCAGCGCTGCCAAACGCAAGCCCGCGGCCACAGGTGCGCCAGCTGCTGGGCCAAGGATACCGGGCTGTCATAGTGATAATGGGTGTCGTGGAGAATCTGGTAACGGGCATTCATCAGACGGACACCGTGCGCTGGCTGACATCATCGACATGGGCGAAATGGCGCAAGGCCAGGCGATCCGATATTTGCCCGCTGGCATCGGCGATCTCTTGTAACAGATCGGCCAATCCTTCTATGGCGGCGCGAACACTGGCCTCGCCAAACAGTGAGTTTTCCAGGCAACCCAGATCGAAGCGCGCCAGCCGATCCAACAACTGTGGCAGACCGGTTTCCCGCGGCGCACCAAAGTCGTCGTTCAAGCGTTTCAACGTGCGGGTCACCAGTTTCAACTGAAACAACACCGCGTGAGGGTTCTGCTCATCGAGCAACAACAGGTCCAGCATCGGGATCAATTGTGCCACCGCCAAATACCGCGAGCGGTACGTGATGCTGCTGTTGCCCAGCTCCAGCAGCCATTCCAGCCCGGCCTGATCGAAAGCCCCCGCACCGCGCAGAAACGCCGCCAGGCTAGCGCTGAGAAATTGCAGCCGCTCGATCCGGCGCCCGATCATCAGGAAACGCCAGCCTTCGTCCCGGGTCATGTCGTCAAGGGCAAAACCGGACAGCGCCGCCAGCGACATCACCAATCGGTTGAGGAAATCCAGCAACTCGCCGAAATCCGGTTCTTCGGTTTCCAGCTCCATGGCCTCACGTTGCAATTCCACCAGCGCTTGCCAGTTCTCTCGCGAGAGCTTGCCGCGTACTTGCGACGCCGCCCACTGCAAACGTTGCAGGTTGGAGCGCAGGCTGAATGGCCAATCATCGCCTAGCAACGCCGCCAGCAAGCGCTCCGGCAACTCGCCCTCTTCCGGCAACAGATTCAAGCGTTCACCCAGATCGACTGCTGCCTCCAGGGCTTGCGGATCATCGCCCTCGATATAGCGCGCCAACATAATGCGCAGTAGCCGTGCGCTGTCATCGCAGCGCTCACAATAACGACCGAACCAGAACAGGTTCTCGACCACCCGAGATGGCAGATACGGATCGCGTCGCACCAGATCATGCACGCTGATGTTGCGCTGGGCTTTCCATTGCTCACCGCTGGGCGGGCGATCGCCCAACACCCACGTGTCCTTGCTGGCACCGCCGCGTTGCATCGACACCACTTCGGCGTCGGCCTCGGCGGCAACCCGGGTCAGCCCGCCGGGCAGTACCCGATAACCCTCCCGACTGGCCACCGCATACACCCGCATGCCGATGGCCCGTGGTTGCAACTGCCCCTCTTCGGCCTGCCAGATCGGCGCCAGGGACAATTGCGCCAATTCTTGCGCAACATAGGCGTAAGGCCGTGCCTGCATCCGCTCGGCCAGGGCCTGGCGCTGCTCTTCATTCAAATCACGACCAAACACCGGGGTAAAGCTTTGCGACGGGAACGCCGGCTTGATCAACAGCTCCGGCAGTTTTTCCAGGGCCTGGGCCAGCACCGGCGCTTCACCGCACCACCAGGTCGCGATGGACGGCAGTATCAGCTCTTCGCCGAACAGATGCTGATTGATCTTCGGCAGGAACCCCAGCAAACCCGGCGACTCCAGCACGCCGCTGCCAAGGGCGTTGGCCACCAGCACCCGGCCCTGACGCACCGCTTCGAGCAGCCCCGGCACGCCGAGGGCCGAGTCGGTGCGTAGCTCCAGCGGGTCGCAAAAATCATCGTCGAGCCGGCGCATGATCGCGTGGACCCGACGCAGGCCGCTCAAGGTTTTGAGGTAGACCGTGGCATCCCGGACAGTCAGGTCGCCACCCTCCACCAACGGATATCCGAGCTGGCGAGCCAGATACAGGTGTTCAAAATAGCTTTCGTTGAAACGCCCCGGCGTCAGCAGTACCACCAGTGGTGCTTCGTCATCGCTCGGCGCCTGACGGGCCAGAGTTTCCTGAAGGGTACGGAAGAACCCGGCCAGGTGCTGCACCTTCAAATCGCGGTACAGCTCGGGAAAGGCCCGGGACACGATGGTGCGGTTTTCCAGAGCATAACCGGCACCGGATGGCGCTTGCGTCCGATCCGCCGTCACCCACCAGCGACCGTCAGGCGTGCGCGCCAGATCCACGGCATACAGATGCAGAAAGGCCCCGTCGGGCGGGGCAATGCCCTGACAGGGCCAGAGAAAGTTGTTGTGACCGAACACCAGCTCAGCCGGCAGCAGACCTTCGGCGATCAAGCGCTGAGGGCCGTACAAATCCGCCAGGACGGCATTGAGCAAGCGCGCCCGTTGAGCGATCCCGGCCGATAACCGTTCCCACTCATCGGCGGCCATCACATGGGGCAGCAGGTCCAGCTCCCATGGCCGGTCGGCGCCCTTGGGGTCGGCGTAGACGTTATAGGTCACGCCGTTTTCGTGGATCTGCCGGGTCAGCAGCGCCTGACGCTGCACCCGTTGCGCTGGCGTGCTGCGTTGTAATTGATCGAGCAGCCGCCGCCAGTGCGGGCGCACCGCGCCGCTGTCGTCGAGCAGTTCGTGATAAGTGCCCGCGGTGAACGGGTAATGATCAAGCAGGTCAGGCATGGAAAGCTCGGCAGACAGCAAAGTACGGTCAGACTAACGCAGGCTCATGACGCCCGGATATACGAAAAATCCGAGCGTCGCGTACGGTTTAGAAACGTCGTAAATCGAGAGTCATCGGTAGCTCGTCGTTAATTTCCAGATTGGGTACAGGAAGTTTTCCTGGCGTGTGTCCGACACGGAAGAAACGCGCCATCCGCCGGCTCTCGGCTTCATTGGCGTTCACCGGCAGGCTGTCGTAGTTGCGCCCGCCCGGGTGGGCGACGTGGTACTGACAGCCCCCCAGCGAGCGCCCCATCCAGGTGTCGAGCAGGTCGAACACCAGTGGCGCGTGGACCGGGATGGTCGGCTGCAGGCAGTTGGCCGGTTGCCAGGCCCTGAAGCGAACGCCGGCGACGAACTCACCGACCCGACCCGAGGGTTGCAGCGGCACCGCAATGCCATTGCACGTCAACAGATATCGCTGAGGCGGCAGGCCGCTGAGTTTGACCTGCAAACGCTCCAGCGACGAATCCACATAACGCACCGTCCCCCCTGCCGCACCTTCCTCGCCGAGTACATGCCAGGGCTCGAGCGCCTGCCGCAGCTCCAGTTTGATGCCGCTGACGGCATAGTCGCCGACTTTGGGAAAACGGAACTCCAGATGCGCCGCGAACCACTCGGCCCGCACGGGATAACCGGCGGCATTGAGGTCGACGATGACGTCGGCGAAATCCTGCTCGATAAAGTGCGGCAACAAGAATCTGTCATGCAGCGCTGTGCCCCAGCGCGCCAGTTTCGGCGGTGCATAAGGCTCGCGCCAGAACCGTGCCACCAGCGCCCGCAGCAACAATTGCTGCGTCAGGCTCATGCGCGCATGGGGCGGCATTTCAAAGGCTCGCAGCTCCAGTAATCCGAGGCGTCCGGTGGCGCCGTCCGGCGAATAAAGTTTGTCGATGCAAAACTCGGCACGGTGGGTGTTGCCGGTCACGTCGATCAGCAAATGGCGCAGCAAGCGATCCACCAACCATGGTGGGCACTCCTCGCCTGGCTTTGGCATCTGGGCGAAGGCGATCTCCAGTTCATACAGCGAATCGTTGCGCGCCTCATCCACCCTCGGTGCCTGAGACGTCGGGCCGATGAACAATCCGGAAAACAGATAGGACAAGGACGGGTGGTTGTGCCAGTAGCTGATCAGGCTGCGCAACAGATCGGGACGCCGTAGAAACGGTGAGTCAGCCGGAGTCGCGCCACCCAGTACGAAATGATTGCCGCCGCCGGTGCCGGTGTGCCGGCCATCGATCATGAACTTCTCGGTGGTCAGTCGCGTCTGGCGCGCCTCTTCATAAAGAAACTCGGTGCGCTCCACCAACTCATCCCAAGTGGCGGACGGCTGGACGTTGACCTCAATCACGCCCGGATCCGGTGTAATGCGGAAGTTGCTCAGGCGCGGATCGCTTGGCGGTTCATAACCTTCCAGCAACACTGGGCAGTGCAATTCCTCGGCGGTGGCTTCGATGGCGCAGACCAGCTCCAGATAGTCCTCGACCCGCTCCAGCGGCGGCATGAACAGGTACAACCGGCCTTCTCGCGCTTCGGCACAAAAGGCGGTGCGGGTCAGCCAGTCAGCGGACTCGTCGATCTTTGGCGCACGCTCGTTAGCCGTTTGTGGTTGAGCGTGATGCTGTAACTGGTCAGTGCCTGGCAGCTCAGGGAAATCCTGATTCGGGTCGACAGGGTGAATGAACGGATACTCCGCTGCCTTCACCCAGGGCTGCGAACCGAGTGGCAAGCGATACCCCAGCGGCGAATCCCCTGGCACCAATCGGCAATGTTCTTCCCGCAGATACCAGCGACCGCTTTGCCACTGATCGCCCTTGGCGGTACGCGCCAGCGGCAGGACCTGGCCGATCACCTTGTCCAGGCCCTGATTGAAGACTTTACGCAGACGCGCCCGCTCCAACGGTTCCTCCAGCCGTGAGTCTTCGGCGCTGACGTTCTGCGGCAAAGCGCCTTCGCGCCAGAGGTAATAGAAATTGTCTTCGTAGGCCGGGAACACAAAGCGTGTCGGAATTTTCAGGCGTTCGGCGACACTCGCCAGAAAACGCCCGGCCAACTCGCCATCGGCGCCATAGTCTTCCTGCTCATCGGCGATCAGCGCGCTGTTGTGCCAGATTGGCACGCCGTCGCGACGCCAGTAGCTGTTCAGCGACCAGCGCGGCAGTTGCTCGCCGGGATACCACTTGCCCTGACCGAAATGCACCAATCCCTTGGGCGCATAACGCTTGCGCATGCGCTGGAACAGTTCGCTGGACAGGCGACGCTTGTCCGGCCCGAGCGCCGCGGTGTTCCACTCGGCGCCGTCCGGGTCATCGATGGACACGAACGTTGGCTCACCGCCCATGGTCAGGCGCACATCGCCTTCGAGCAGGTCGGCATCGATCTGCCAACCCAATGCCTGAATGGCCAGCCATTGGTCTTCGGTGTAGGGCTTCGTGACTCGCGGCGCTTCCCAAATCCGCTCGACCGACATTTCGTGGGTGAATTCGCACTCGCACGGTTCCACCAAGCCACTGATCGGTGCCGCAGAGGATGGATCGGGACTACACGCCAACGGAATGTGTCCTTCACCGGCAAACAGCCCTGAAGTCGCATCCAGGCCGATCCAGCCAGCGCCGGGCAAATAGACTTCGCACCAGGCGTGCAGGTCGGTGAAATCCACTTCGGTGCCCGAAGGACCGTCAAGGCTTTTGACATCGGCGGTCAGCTGGATCAAGTAGCCGGACACAAAACGCGCCGCCAAACCGAGATTGCGCAATAACTGCACCAGCAGCCACGCCGAGTCGCGGCAGGAACCGGAGGCCTGTTCGAGGGTGTGTTCCGGAGTCTGTACGCCGGGCTCCATGCGAATCAGATAGCCGATGTCTTCGCTGAGGCGCTGGTTGAGCGCAACCAGGAAATCCACGCTGGGTAGCGGCGTGCGATCGATGCCCTCCAGATAGGCCTTGAATTTCGGCGTCAGGGGCAAGGTTTCCAGGTACGGCGCCAGCTCTTTGCGCTCATCCGCGGCGTAAGCGAAAGGGATCTTTTCGGCGTAGGGCTCGAGGAAGAAGTCGAACGGATTGAACACCGCCATCTCGGCCAGCAAGTCGACCTCGATCCGCAGCTCATCGGTTTTCTCCGGGAACACTAACCGCGCCAGGTAATTGCCCTGGGGGTCCTGTTGCCAGTTGATGAAGTGCTGCTCGGGCGAGACTTTCAGTGCATAGGACAGTATCCGCGTGCGGCTATGGGCAGCCGGGCGCAGGCGAACGATCTGTGGACCGAGCTCGACGGCGCGGTCGTAGCGGTAATGCGTGACATGATGCAATGCGACATGTATCGACACGGCGTGCCTCCTGCGAGCCTTAAGCGTTAAAGAAAGCGCGCAAGACTTATGCCATCCGGCAGGCTGGCGTTTTCACAGATTTGCTCAGGGCAGTACAGCACCAAAATCGGGCGATGCGGGAAATTGATTGGGGAGAGTTGCACGCAAATGTGGCGAACGGGACCGTCAGCCATGACTCGTTCCCACGCTCTGCGTGGGAATGCAGCCCGTGACGCTCCGCGTCACTGGACTCGGAGCGTCCCTTGAGGCATTCCCACGCGGAGCGTGGGAACGATCACGCCAACCCGAAGGTTGGCGTTCTGTTCAGCTCAAAACCAGACTTAGCGCGGCACTACCGGCTTGCGCGCAGGCTTGGGTCCTTTGCCTTTGGCCGCATCCTTGCGTTCCTTGGCCGCTTGCTGGTTGCGGGCGAATGCCGCTGCCTTGGCCTGTTCACGCTTGTCCCACGGGTTACCGCCATCACTGGCGCGCGGTGGCAGGCCGGTGTGCTGGGTCAGGATTTTGGTGGTCTTTTCCCCGGCCACTTTATGGCTGCCAGCCGGTGTCGAGTTCTTGCGACGGGCGCTCTGGTAGCTGTCGGTCGCCGGCTGATGCAGCGGGATCAACTGATTCTTGCCCGGCCCGATCAGGTCGGCGCGGCCCATGCGGGTCAGCGCTTCGCGCAGCATCGGCCAGCCTTTGGGGTCGTGATAACGCAAGAACGCCTTGTGCAGACGACGCTGTTCTTCGCTCTTGACGATGGTCACGCCGTCACTCTTGTAAGTGACTTTGCGCAGCGGGTTTTTTCCCGAATGGTACATCGCGGTGGCGGTGGCCATCGGCGACGGGTAGAACGCCTGCACCTGGTCGGCACGGAAACCGTTGCCCTTGAGCCACAGGGCCAGGTTCATCATGTCTTCGTCGGTGGTACCCGGGTGAGCGGCGATGAAGTACGGAATCAGGTACTGCTCTTTCCCGGCTTCCTTGGTGTACTTCTCGAACATGCGCTTGAACTTGTCATAGCTGCCGATGCCCGGTTTCATCATCTGGTTGAGCGGACCTTCCTCGGTATGTTCCGGGGCGATCTTCAGGTAACCACCGACGTGGTGAGTCACCAGTTCCTTGACGTATTCCGGCGACTCGACCGCGAGGTCGTAACGCAGGCCGGATGCGATCAGGATCTTCTTCACACCGGGCAAGGCACGGGCGCTGCGATAGAGCTGGATCAGCGACGAATGGTCGGTGTTGAGGTTTTCACAGATGCCCGGGAACACGCAGGACGGCTTGCGGCACGCGGATTCGATGACCGGGCTCTTGCAGGCGATGCGGTACATGTTCGCGGTCGGGCCGCCGAGGTCGGAAATCACTCCGGTGAAGCCTGGCACCTTGTCGCGGATCTCTTCGATTTCGCGAATGATCGACTCTTCGGAACGGTTCTGGATGATCCGGCCTTCGTGCTCGGTGATCGAGCAGAACGTACAGCCACCGAAGCAGCCACGCATGATATTCACCGAGAAGCGGATCATGTCGTAGGCAGGAATCTTTTCCTTGCCGTACGCCGGGTGCGGGACCCGTGCGTAAGGCATGCCGAACACGTAGTCCATTTCTTCAGTGGTCATCGGAATCGGAGGCGGATTGAACCAGACATCCACATCGCCATGCTTCTGCACCAGGGCGCGGGCGTTGCCCGGGTTGGTTTCCAGGTGAAGCACTCGGTTGGCGTGGGCGTAGAGCACCGAGTCACCACGGACTTTTTCCATCGACGGCAAACGGATGACCGTTTTCTCCCGGGTGAGGCGCGGGTTCGGCAGCAATTGCACGACCTTCGCTTCGTTCGGGTCTTCGACCGGACCTTTTTCCTGCTCGATGGCGCAAGCCTGGGTGTCCTGGGTGTTCACGTAGGGGTTGATGATCTTGTCGACCTTGCCCGGACGGTCGATGCGCGTGGAGTCGATCTCGAACCAGTCTTTTGGCGTATCACGACGAATGAACGCGGTGCCGCGCACATCGGTGATGTCTTCGATCTTGTGACCGAACGACAGACGCTGGGCGACTTCGACGATTGCACGCTCGGCATTGCCGTAGAGCAGGATGTCGGCGCAGGCGTCGATCAGGATCGAGTTGCGCACCCGGTCCTGCCAGTAATCGTAGTGAGCGATGCGGCGCAAGGAGGCTTCGATGCCACCGAGCACGATCGGCACATGCTTGTAGGCTTCCTTGCAGCGCTGGCTGTAAACCAGGCTCGCGCGGTCCGGACGTTTGCCCGCCAGGCCACCGGGGGTGTAGGCATCGTCCGAACGGATTTTCTTGTCGGCGGTGTAGCGGTTGATCATCGAATCCATGTTGCCGGCCGCGACACCGAAGAACAGGTTCGGCTCGCCGAGCTTCATGAAGTCGTCTTTGGACTGCCAGTTCGGCTGCGCAATGATCCCGACGCGGAAGCCCTGGGCTTCCAGCAGTCGGCCAATGATCGCCATGCCGAACGACGGGTGGTCGACGTAGGCATCACCGGTGACGATGATGATGTCGCAGGAATCCCAGCCAAGCTGATCCATCTCCTCCCTGCTCATCGGCAGGAATGGCGCTGGCCCGAAACATTCGGCCCAGTACTTGGGATAGTCAAATAACGGCTTGGCTGCTTGCATGTCGATAACCGGTGTTGGCTTTCATTGAATTTCGCGGGCGCGGAATATAGCACAAAAAACAACCAATTCCGACCGCTATGGTCGGAAATTAGTGTCGTCCCCTTCGCGGGCAAGCCTCGCTCCTGCAGATTTTGCGTTGGATCACGATTGCGCGAACGACACATGGTCTGCAGGAGCGAGGCTTGCCCGCGAAGAGGCCCTGTCAGGCACTACACAACTTACTCGTCGTCGAAGTTGTAGCTGCCTGGCGCCAGGTTTTCAAAGCGAGTGTATTTACCGATGAACGCCAGTCGTGACGTGCCAATCGGGCCGTTCCGCTGTTTGCCGATGATGATCTCGGCAATGCCTTTATGCTCGGTTTCCGGGTGATACACCTCATCCCGGTACACGAACATGATCACGTCAGCATCCTGCTCGATCGCTCCGGATTCCCGGAGGTCGGAGTTGATCGGGCGTTTGTTCGGTCGTTGTTCCAGGGAGCGGTTGAGCTGGGACAGCGCCACCACCGGGCAGTTGAATTCCTTGGCGAGGGCTTTCAAGGAACGGGAGATCTCGGAAATCTCGTTGGTCCGGTTGTCGCCGCCGGAACCTGGAATCTGCATCAACTGCAGGTAGTCGATCATGATCAGGGCGATGTCGCCGTGTTCACGCACCAGACGCCGGGTCCGTGCGCGCATCTCCGAGGGGCTGATACCGGCCGTATCGTCGATGAACAGCTTGCGATCGTTCAGCAAGTTGACCGCCGAGGTCAGGCGCGGCCAATCGTCGTCATCCAGACGACCGGCCCGGACTTTGGTCTGGTCGATACGCCCAAGGGACGACAGCATACGCATGACCAGCGATTCGCCTGGCATCTCCAGCGAGTAAACCAGCACGCACTTGTCGCTGCGCAACACGGCGTTTTCCACCAGGTTCATTGCGAAGGTGGTTTTACCCATGGACGGACGGCCGGCGACGATGATCAGGTCGGCAGGCTGCAAGCCACTGGTCTTCTCGTCGAGGTCGGTATAACCGGTGGACAGGCCGGTAATGGCGTTGTCGGTGTTGAACAAGGTGTCGATGCGGTCGATAGCCTTGGTGAGCAGGTCATTCACACTCACCGGGCCGCCGGTTTTGGGCCGGGCCTCGGCGATCTGGAAAATCTGCCGCTCAGCTTCGTCGAGAATCTCTTCAGCCGTGCGGCCTTCCGGGTTGAAAGCGCTGTCGGCAATTTCGGTGGCGATGCCGATCAACTGCCGTAACGTCGCCCGCGCACGAACGATTTGCGCATAGGCCTTGATGTTGGCGACGGACGGTGTGTTTTTCGCCAGCTCACCCAGGTAACCGAGGCCACCGACTTGCGAGGTCTGACCTTCCTTGTCCAGTTGCTCGGCAAGGGTCACGACGTCGATCGGGGAGTTCTGGTCCGCCAGCTTGGCGATGGCCCGGAAGATCAGGCGGTGGTCATGCCGATAGAAATCGCCGTCGGAGACTTGATCGAGCACGCGTTCCCAGGCGTTGTTGTCCAGCATCAGACCACCGAGCACGGCCTGTTCGGCCTCGATGGAATGCGGCGGCACCTTCAGGGCAGCGGTTTGCAGATCGTATTGCTCGGGAGCGGAAATATCGTTCATGGCCACTTGGTTTGTCAGGAAAAGCAGGGATGATGAAAATCAGGAACGGCAGAAAGACAAAGGGCACGACCTGTAAACAGGATCGTGCCCGATGTTACCGGCAAGCACCCGAGGGTGCCAGCCGACAAGTGCTGCTTAAGCTGCTACCACGACAACGCGTACGGTGGCTTCAACTTCGGCGTGCAGGTGCACGGCTACGTCGAATTCGCCTACGTTGCGGATGGTGCCGTTCGGCAGACGAACTTCGCTTTTTGCAACTTCAACGCCAGAGGCGGTCAGTGCATCAGCGATGTCGTGGGTGCCGATCGAACCGAACAGCTTGCCTTCGTCACCAGCGGTGGCAGTGATAGTCACTTCCAGCTCAGCCAGTTGGGCGGCACGGCTTTCAGCCGAAGTTTTACGGTCTGCTGCGGCTTTTTCCAGCTCAGCGCGACGCTCTTCGAACGCAGCCAGGTTGGCAGCGGTCGCAGCGGTAGCTTTGCCGTAAGGCAGCAGGTAGTTACGACCGTAACCAGCCTTAACGTTCACTTTGTCACCCAGGTTGCCCAGGTTGGTGACTTTTTCCAGAAGGATCAGTTGCATGTGAAAATCCTCTTAACTTTTAACCTTCACCGTTCGCGCTATCGGCATCTTTGGGTGCCGAACGACCGCGAAAATCAATCAGGCTGTCGACGATGGCCAAGACCACCAGCAACGGATAGATCAGCTGCATGAACAGCAACAGCGTGACGTACAACCCCACCAGCCAGAACTTGGCCAGTCGCTTTTGCGCCACCAGCCCATGAATCAGGGCCAGCCCGGCGAACACCAACGGTACACTGCACAACGGTGTCAACATGGCCATCTGCGAGCCTAAGTTAGGCCCCAGAAGCATCAACACCAGCAGTAACATCGCCGGTAAAAGCGGGATTCGGATGGCGCGAAACTCGCGACCAAAACCACCCGGGTTGTACAACAACGCCTGCCAGTAGCGCCCGACAATCAGGCTCAGCACACTGACGATTTGCAACAAAGCCGCAATCAGGCCGGTCAGGACCGGTGCAATCAGGGACGCGAAACGCGCTTGCTCGTCTACCGACAATTGCTGGTAGGCATCACCGAGTAGCGACGGCATGACTTTTATCAAAGCCTGCGCCAGCATCTCGATCTGGGGCGCAAAAGCCGCCCCCAGCACCACTGAAAACACCAATCCCATCGCTATGCTGACCAGCAGCACGCGGTTCCAGGACTCGCTTGCGCGCAAAACCAACGCAAGGCTCGAAGACCCCAGCAGCACCAGAAGTGCCCGTGGGTCGTCGGAGTAAAGCCACCAGATCAACGCCGGCAGCAGCCCCAGAGCAAGAACGCCCATGGCGTCCTTCAATCCGCGCCGCAGGAGCACAAGGCTTCCTGCGGCAGCACCCAACCAATACAACAACGGCAACGTTGCACATCCGGCCACTACCAGAGTGGCCTGCATACGGCCGCGCATGATGAACTCAGCTAAGGCGCGCATGCATTCAATCCTTTGCTACGTGTCGACTGCCCGGTCTCAGCGGCCGTGGCTGTCGGTGTAGGCCAGCAGGGCCAGGAAGCGGGCGCGCTTGATAGCGGTGGCCAGCTGACGCTGATAACGAGCTTTGGTACCGGTGATGCGGCTTGGAACGATTTTGCCGGTCTCGGATACGTAAGCTTTCAGAGTGTTGAGATCTTTGTAATCGATCTCTTTCACGTCTTCAGCGGTGAAGCGGCAGAATTTACGACGACGGAAGAAACGTGCCATGTAATAGGCTCCTCAAAAGGTCCGTGGATTACTCGTCAGCGTTATCGCTGGCGTCGCTGTCATCACCATCAACGCTATCAGCGTCGGAGTGCTCAGGACGGTCGCGACGCTCACGGCGCTCACTGCGGTTTTCTTCAGCCTTGAGCATCTCGGATTGGCCGGTAACGGCTTCTTCGCGACGGATGACCAGGTTACGGATCACTGCATCGTTGTAGCGGAAGTTGTCTTCCAGCTCGGCCAGGGCCTTGCCAGTGCATTCAACGTTCAGCATCACGTAGTGAGCCTTGTGAACATTGTTGATTGCGTAGGCCAGTTGACGACGGCCCCAATCTTCCAGACGGTGGATTTTGCCGCCGTCTTCTTCGATCAGCTTGGTGTAACGCTCAACCATGCCGCCGACTTGCTCGCTTTGATCCGGGTGGACCAAAAAGATGATTTCGTAATGACGCATGAATGCTCCTTACGGGTTGTAGCCTGCCGCTCAAAAGCGGTCAGACAAGGAGTGAATGACACTTATGGACTTGCTTGCGATAGACACATGCGTGCCTGCCGTCACAGCAAGGGGCGCAATTGTAGAGAAGGGGCGAGAGAGGCGCAAGGCAATTGGTGATTATTTGAACAATCACGATTATTTGCCCAAAACACAAACCACTGTGGGAGCTAGCCTGCTAGCTCCCACAGGAGGGGGTTTACCGCTGAATCAGGACTTCTTGGCAGCCGCCTTGGCCTTGGCACCACGCTGGCGCTGGGCCTCGAACAGGCAGACACCGGTTGCCACGGACACGTTGAGGCTACTGACGCTACCCGCCATCGGCAGGTTCACCAGGTAGTCGCAATGCTCGCGGGTCAGGCGACGCATGCCTTTGCCTTCAGCGCCCATGATCAGAATGGTCGGGCCGGTCAGGTCCTGGTCATAAATACTGACCTCAGCCTCACCCGCCGTACCGACAATCCACAAACCGCGCTGCTGAAGTTTTTCCAGAGTGCGCGCCAGGTTGGTCACGGCCACCAGCGGAATCACTTCCGCGGCACCACAAGCGACTTTTCGTACCACCGGGGTCAGCGTGGCTGACTTGTCCTTGGGCACGATCACTGCCAGCGCGCCGGCGGCATCGGCCGAGCGCAGGCAAGCGCCAAGGTTGTGCGGATCGGTCACGCCATCGAGCACCAGCAACAGCGGTGCGCCTTCGGTACGGTCGAGCAATTCGTCGAGCATCGCTTCGCCCCAGACCTGGCTCGGACTCACCTCCGCGACAACGCCCTGGTGCACGCCTTCCACCCACGCATCCATTTCACGACGTTCAGCCTGACCGACCGCTACGCGATTTTCGGCAGCGAGTCCGATCAGCGTCTGCACCCGCGGATCACTGCGGCCTTCAGCCAGCCAGATCTGTTTGACGCGCTTTGGGTGGTGACGCAACAACGCTTCTACAGCGTGCACGCCATAGATTTTTTCCAACTGACTCATGACTTGGCCTTAGGTTTACGCGCCCCGCCGCTTCTGGCGGCGGGTGCAGAACCCGCTTTGGGCGGGCCTTTACGGTGTTTGCTCGGTTTAGCTGGCTTGCCGCCGGAGGCCTTGTCAGGCGCCGACCGCCCGGTCTTTCCCCCAGACGCCGCTTTACCACCGCTTTTCGCTTCAGCCAGCAACGCCTGTTTCATTTCCCGACTTTTACGCAACTCGGCGTTTTTTGCCGCGGCATCGCTCGGGCGATAGGCTTCGACGGCCTTTTCCTTGGCAGGACGACGGCCGGTTTTCGCCGGCGCCGGTTCTGCGGTGGATTTGGTAGCCGGAGCAGCAGTTTCAGCCCCACGCTTCTTGCGGCCGATCGGCGCGCTGATGGTTTTTTCAGCCATCTCGAAGTCGATCTTGCGCTCGTCAAGGTCGACTCGCATGACGCGAACCTCAACGGTGTCGCCAAGGCGAAAGCTGCGACCGGTACGCTCACCGGCCAGGCGGTGGTGTACAGGATCGAAGTGGTAGTAATCACCCGGCAGCGCGGTGACGTGCACCAGACCCTCGACGTAAATGTCAGTCAGCTCGACGAACAGACCGAAACCGGTCACGGCGGTGATCACACCCGGGAACGATTCGCCCACGCGATCCTTCATGAACTCGCACTTGAGCCAGTTCACTACGTCGCGGGTCGCTTCGTCGGCACGGCGCTCGCTCATCGAGCACTGCTCGCCGAGCTGCTCCAGAATCGCTTCGTCGTATGGATAGATGCGCGCTTTCGGAATGGTCATCGCGCCGGCACGGCGAACGTGCGGGGTGTCCATTTTCGAATGGATGACGCTGCGAATCGCCCGGTGCGTGAGCAAATCCGGGTAGCGACGAATCGGCGAAGTAAAGTGGGTATAGGCTTCGTAATTCAGGCCGAAGTGGCCCTGGTTATCAGCGCTGTACACCGCCTGACTCAACGAACGCAGCATGACAGTCTGGATCAGGTGGAAATCCGGACGGTCCTTGATGCTGGCCAGCAACGCCTGGTAATCCTTCGGCGACGGACCATCCTTGCCTTTGTGCAGGGACAGGCCGAGTTCGCCAAGGAAGGCGCGCAGTTTTTCCAGACGCTCCGGTGGCGGGCCATCGTGGACGCGATACAGCGCAGGGATTTCGTGCTTCTTGAGGAATTCTGCAGTGGCCACGTTGGCGGCCAGCATGCATTCCTCGATCAGCTTGTGGGCGTCGTTGCGAACGGTCGGACGGATTTCGGCGATCTTGCGCTCGGAGCCGAAGATGATCCGGGTTTCCTGTGTTTCGAAATCGATCGCGCCGCGCACGTGACGGGCCGCGAGCAGAACCTTGTACAGCGCATACAGCTGCTTGAGATGCGGCAGAACGTCGGTGTATTCACCACGAAGCTGACGTGCTTCAGCGGCTTTCGGCGTCTCCAGCATGGCGCTGACCTTGTTGTAGGTCAGGCGCGCATGGGAGTGGATCACCGCTTCGTAGAAGCAGTAGTCGGTCATCTCGCCGGATTTGGAGATGGTCATCTCGCAGACCATGGCCAGGCGATCGACATGCGGGTTCAGCGAGCACAGGCCGTTGGACAGCTGCTCTGGCAGCATCGGCACGACGCGCTCGGGGAAGTACACCGAGTTGCCACGAACCTGGGATTCGTTATCCAGCGCCGAACCGATTTTCACGTAGCTGGAAACGTCGGCAATCGCCACGTACAACTTCCAGCCACCAGAGAACAGGCGCAGCTTGCCCGGCTTGGCTTCGCAGTAGACCGCGTCATCGAAGTCGCGCGCATCTTCACCGTCGATGGTCACGAACGGCAGATGGCGCAGGTCGATGCGCTTCTCTTTGTCTTTTTCTTCGACTTCCGGCTTGAGCTTGGCGGCTTCCTTGAGCACCGCTTCAGGCCAGACGTGCGGAATATCGTAGGTGCGCAGGGCGACATCGATTTCCATGCCCGGCGCCATGTAGTTACCCACGACTTCGACCACGTCACCTTGCGGCTGGAAGCGTGGCGTCGGCCAATGGGTGATCTTCACTTCGACGAACTGACCGATCTGGGCATTGGCGTTGCGGCCCGGCGTCACCAGCACTTCCTGCTGGATCTTCGGATTGTCCGCGACGACAAAACCGATACCGCCCTCTTCGAAGTAACGACCGACGATGCTCTCGTGGGCACGGGACACCACTTCGACGATCATGCCTTCACGGCGACCGCGACGATCCAGGCCGGAAACACGCGCCAGGGCACGATCGCCATCGAATACCAGACGCATTTGCGCCGGGCTCATGAACAGGTCGTCACTGCCGTCGTCCGGGACCAGAAAGCCGAAGCCGTCGCGGTGACCGCTGATGCGGCCCAGGATCAGGTCGAGCTTGTCCACCGGCGCATAGGTGCCGCGACGGGTATAGATGAGTTGAGCGTCGCGCTCCATGGCGCGCAGGCGGCGGCGCAGGGCTTCGATCTGGTCTTCTGTGGTCAGACCAAACTCTTCGACCAGTTGCTCGCGGTTAGCAGGCGAGCCTCGATCAGCAAGGTGCTGAAGGATCAGTTCGCGGCTAGGAATAGGGTTTTCATATTTTTCCGCTTCACGAGCGGCCTCGGGATCGAGGGACTGCCAATCGGCCATTAGAGAGTTTTCACCTTGTCTATATGCGGGTTAGTTTGGCATAGGCGTAATGAAACGGGAAATTTCAGGCTATGACAGCCCATCTAAAGCCCTTTATCGACATCGCAAAGCTGATTTGAATACCACTGGAGAAATTTTCCAGGTTTTTTCTATGCCGGGGGTTTACAGTTAAAAAGACGCTCCGTATAGTGCGCGCCATCGACGACGCACACGCGCTGCCGATACTGCCCAGATGGTGAAATTGGTAGACACGCCAGCTTCAGGTGCTGGTGACCGCAAGGTCGTGGAAGTTCGAGTCTTCTTCTGGGCACCAATT
>NZ_MUNM01000072.1 GCF_002286815.1 Pseudomonas sp. PICF141 | reverse complement strand
GGCCAACCGGCCTGACGACAACCCTGGGCTCCTACACGGCTGAAGGGCCGTTAACCTAATTAGGGTCGTTGGGCATCGATTCTCATCGAGGCGCGGGGCGAACTTGGCGATCCGGGACCTGTAGGAGCGAGGCTTGCCCGCGATGGCGTCCGTCCAGGCGACGCAGCCCTTGAACCTTGGCCAAACCAGTCACCCAACTTGATAGCTTTGACCATTGTCCCGCGCCCCGCGCAGAGCGAGTATTTCCCTGTTGTTTACGGTTCCCCCAACCTAATAAAAACACACAGGGATTCTGGCAATGCGCGATTACTTGTCTGCTACGTCACAGTTCAATTATCAGCACACCGTCGATGCCGCGCTCACCGGATCGTTAAGCGCGCTCAATGCCTGCGTCGAGTGTTGCGACCGGCATGCCTTGCCGGGACGCATCGCGTTGTTCTGGGAAGGTCGCGATGGCAGCAGCGCGACTTACACTTTCAGTGACTTGCAGGACAAAGCTGCGCGGTTTGCCAATTTCCTGCTGGCCCAGGGCGTGAAGAAGGGCGATAAAGTCGCCGGCCTCCTGCCCCGCAACATTGAATTACTGATCACCGTGTTCGCCACCTGGCGCATCGGCGCGGTCTATCAGCCGCTGTTTACCGCCTTCGGCCCGAAAGCCATCGAACATCGCCTCAACAGCTCTGGCGCCGCAGTCGTGGTAACCGATGCCGTCAATCGCCCGAAGCTCGCTGAAGTCGCCGACTGCCCGACCATCGTCACGGTTGGCGGCCCGAAAGGCCAAGGTATTGTTCGGGGTGATTTCAGTTTCTGGGCCGAACTGGCCAACTACTCAAGCGTCTGCGAACCGGTATTGCTGACCGGCGAAGACCCGTTCCTGCTGATGTTCACCTCGGGCACCACCGGGCCGTCGAAAGCGCTGTCGGTGCCGCTCAAGGCGATCGTCGCGTTCCAGAGTTACACCCGTGACGCGGTGGACCTGCGCCCCGAAGACGCGTTCTGGAACGTCGCCGATCCGGGCTGGGCCTACGGCATCTATTTCGGCGTCACCGGGCCGATGGCGATGGGGCACCCGATTACCTTTTACGATGGCCCGTTCACCCTCGAAAGCACCTGCCGGGTGATCAACAAATACGGGATCACCAACCTCACCGGTTCGCCGACGGCCTATCGCTTGCTGATTGCCGGTGGCGATGAATTCTCTCGCTCGATCAAGGGCAAGTTGCGCATCGTCAGCAGCGCCGGCGAACCGCTGAACCCGGAAGTGATTCGCTGGTTCGCCGATAACCTCGGTGTGGTGATCCACGACCATTACGGCCAGACCGAATTGGGCATGGTTCTGTGCAATCACCACGGCCTCGAGCATCCGGTACACGTCGGCGCTGCCGGTTTCGCCTCGCCGGGCCATCGCGTGGTAGTGCTCGACGACGAATACAAAGAATTGGGCGTCGGTCAGCCAGGCATTCTGGCCATCGACCGGACCCAGTCGCCGATGTGCTGGTTTGGCGGTTACGAAGGCGTGCCAACCAAAGCCTTTGTCGGTAACTATTACCTGAGCGGCGACACCGTCGAATGGAATCCTGACGGCAGCATCAGCTTCGTCGGCCGCAGCGACGACGTGATCACCACCTCCGGCTACCGCGTCGGCCCGTTCGACGTGGAAAGCGCGTTGGTCGAACACCCGGCGGTGGTCGAAGCGGCGGTGGTCGGCAAGCCCGATCCGGAGCGCACTGAGCTGGTGAAAGCCTTCGTCGTGCTCAGCCCGCATTACCGTGGCGAACCTGCACTGGCCGAAGAGCTGCGCCAACACGTGCGCAAGCGTCTGGCGGCGCACGCGTACCCCCGTGAAATCGAATTTGTCAGCGAGTTGCCGAAAACCCCAAGCGGCAAATTGCAGCGCTTTATCTTGCGCAACCAGGAAATCGCCAAGGCTCAAGAGGCCGCCGCGAAGAACGTTTCAGCTTGAATCCAAGGAAACAATAATGCAGATCGAAAACAAGGTTTTCCTCGTCACCGGCGGTGCATCCGGCCTCGGGGCCGCCACCGCTGAAATGCTGATCGCCGCCGGCGCCAAGGTAATGCTGGTGGACCTGAACGCCGAAGCCGTCGCGGCGCAGGCTGCACGACTGGGCGCGCAAAGCGTGGTGGCCGACATCAGCAATGAAGCGGCTGCGCAAGCGGCGGTGCAGGCGACGGTCAAAGCGTTTGGTGGCCTCAATGGGCTGGTCAATTGCGCCGGTATCGTGCGTGGCGAGAAAATCCTCGGCAAGAACGGTCCGCATGCACTGGACAGTTTCAGCCAGGTGATCAACGTCAACCTGATCGGCAGTTTCAACATGCTGCGCCTGGCGGCGGCGGCGATTGCCGACACCGAAGCCGATGAAGATGGCGAGCGTGGTGTGATCATCAACACCGCCTCGGCGGCGGCCTTCGACGGCCAGATCGGTCAGGCCGCGTATTCGGCTTCGAAAGGTGCGATCGTCAGCCTGACCTTGCCCGCCGCCCGTGAACTGGCGCGCTTCGGCATCCGCGTGATGACCATCGCTCCCGGCATTTTCGAAACGCCGATGATGGCCGGCATGACCCCGGAAGTTCGCCAGTCTCTGGCCGCAGGTGTGCCATTCCCGCCGCGTCTGGGCAAGCCGGGCGAGTACGCCGCGCTGGTCAGGCATATCATAGAAAACAGCATGCTCAACGGCGAGGTGATCCGTCTCGACGGTGCCTTGCGCATGGCCGCCAAATAAGGAGGATTTGTCATGACACTTTCCAACGACCCGATTGTTATTGTCAGCGCCGTCCGTACCCCGATGGGCGGTTTTCAGGGCGAACTGAAGAGCTTGACCGCACCGCAGTTGGGTGCCGCAGCGATTCGTGCGGCCGTCGAACGCGCCGGTATCGCCCCTGAAGCCGTAGAAGAAGTGCTGTTCGGCTGCGTGCTCTCCGCCGGCCTCGGCCAGGCGCCGGCGCGGCAAGCGGCGCTGGGTGCCGGGCTGGATAAATCGACCCGTTGCACGACACTGAACAAGATGTGCGGCTCGGGCATGGAAGCCACGATTCTGGCTCACGACAAGCTGATCGCCGGAAGTGCCGATGTGGTCGTCGCCGGGGGCATGGAAAGCATGTCCAACGCGCCATACCTGCTGGACCGCGCCCGCAGCGGTTACCGCATGGGCCATGGCCGGGTGCTCGATCATATGTTCCTCGATGGCCTGGAAGATGCCTACGACAAGGGGCGCCTGATGGGCACCTTCGCCGAGGATTGCGCTGAAACCAACGGCTTTACCCGCGAAGCTCAGGACGCGTTTGCCGTCGCTTCGACCACCCGCGCTCAACAGGCGATCAAGGACGGCAGTTTCACCGCCGAGATCGTGCCGCTTACCGTGACCGTCGGCAAAGAGCAGGTGCTGATCAGCCACGACGAACAACCGCCAAAAGCCAAACTGGACAAGATCGCCTCGCTGAAACCGGCGTTCCGCGACGGTGGCACCGTGACCGCGGCGAACTCCAGTTCGATTTCCGACGGCGCGGCGGCATTGGTGTTGATGCGCCGTTCAGAAGCCGAGAAACAAGGCCTGAAACCGCTGGCAGTGATTCACGGTCATGCCGCGTTTGCCGACACGCCGGGGCTGTTTCCGGTGGCACCGGTGGGCGCGATCAATAAGCTGATGAAGAAAACCGGCTGGTCTCTGGACGAAGTCGAATTATTTGAAGTTAATGAAGCGTTCGCGGTGGTGAGTCTGGTGACCATGACCAGGCTGGAAATCCCCCACGAGAAGATCAACGTCCACGGCGGTGCCTGCGCGTTGGGTCACCCGATTGGTGCATCCGGTGCGCGGATCCTCGTGACTTTGCTCTCGGCCTTGCGCCAGAAAGGTTTGAAACGCGGTGTTGCAGCGATCTGCATCGGCGGCGGCGAAGCCACGGCCATGGCTGTGGAATGCCTGTACTGAAACTGACGCTATCCCATTGTGGGAGCGCGGGCCTTGTGGCGAGGGGGCTTGCCCCCGTTTGGGCTGCGCAGCGGCCCCAATAATCTGCGAGCGCTGCGCACTCGAACGGGGGCAAGCCCCCTCGCCACAAGGCGCTCCCACAGGTTCAGCGTATCAACCAGGCATTTTGTGCGTTAGGCTCATTTTTAAGGACTTGGCATGATTCCCAATGACGAACAACTTCAGATCAGCGACGCGGCCCGGCAGTTTGCCCAGGAACGGCTGAAACCGTTCGCCGCCGAATGGGACCGCGAACACCGCTTCCCCAAGGAGGCCATCGGCGAGATGGCCGACCTGGGCTTCTTCGGCATGCTGGTGCCGGAGCAGTGGGGCGGTTGCGACACCGGTTACCTGGCGTACGCCATGGCGCTGGAAGAAATTGCTGCGGGTGATGGCGCCTGCTCGACCATCATGAGCGTGCACAACTCGGTGGGTTGCGTGCCGATCCTCAAGTTCGGCAACGACGAGCAGAAAGAGCGCTTCCTCAAGCCACTGGCCAGCGGCGCGATGCTCGGTGCGTTTGCCCTGACCGAACCGCAAGCCGGTTCTGATGCCAGCAGCTTGAAAACCCGGGCTCGGCTGGATGGCGATCACTACGTGCTCAACGGCTGCAAGCAGTTCATCACTTCCGGGCAAAACGCCGGGGTGGTGATTGTGTTTGCAGTGACTGACCCGAGTGCCGGCAAGCGCGGCATCACGGCGTTGATCGTGCCGACCGATTCACCGGGTTATAAAGTCGCGCGAGTCGAAGACAAGCTCGGTCAGCACGCCTCAGACACCTGCCAGATCCTCTTCGAGGATGTGAAAGTCCCGGTGGCCAATCGACTGGGCGAGGAGGGCGAAGGCTACAAGATCGCCCTGGCCAACCTGGAAGGCGGTCGTGTCGGCATCGCCTCGCAATCGGTGGGCATGGCCCGCGCCGCATTTGAAGCGGCCCGCGACTATGCTCGTGAACGCGAGAGCTTCGGCAAGCCGATCATCGAACACCAGGCGGTGGCCTTCCGGTTAGCGGACATGGCCACCCAGATCGCCGTCGCCCGGCAGATGGTGCATTACGCGGCGGCGTTGCGCGACAGCGGTAAACCGGCGCTGGTCGAAGCGTCCATGGCCAAGCTGTTCGCTTCGGAAATGGCCGAGAAGGTTTGCTCGTCGGCGTTGCAAACCCTTGGCGGTTACGGTTACCTGAACGACTTCCCGCTGGAGCGGATCTACCGCGACGTGCGGGTGTGCCAGATCTATGAAGGCACCAGCGATATTCAGCGCATGGTCATTTCGCGCAATCTTTGAGAAGGAGTCCACCTATGAGCTACGAAACGATTTTGCTGGAAACCCACGGCCGCGTCGGTCTGATTACCCTCAACCGTCCGCAAGCCTTGAATGCATTGAATGCGCAAATTGTCAGCGAACTGAACCATGCCCTTGATGGCCTGGAAGCCGATTCGAACATCGGTTGCATCGTGCTGACCGGCTCGAAAAAAGCCTTCGCCGCCGGTGCCGACATCAAGGAAATGGCGGAGCTTACGTATCCGCAGATCTACCTCGATGACCTGTTCAGCGACAGCGATCGCGTGGCCAACCGACGCAAGCCGATCATCGCTGCGGTCAGCGGTTTCGCTTTGGGCGGTGGTTGTGAACTGGCGTTGATGTGCGACTTCATCCTGGCGGGCGACAACGCCAAGTTCGGTCAGCCGGAAATCAACCTCGGCGTGTTGCCGGGCATGGGCGGCACCCAGCGCCTGACCCGTGCGGTGGGCAAGGCCAAGGCCATGGAAATGTGCCTGAGCGGTCGTTTGATCGATGCGGTGGAAGCGGAACGTTGCGGCATTGTTGCGCGCATCGTGCCGGCGGACGAGTTATTGGAAGAAGCGCTGAAAGTCGCGGCACTGATTGCCAGGAAGTCGCTGCCGATTGCGATGATGGTCAAGGAAAGCGTCAATCGCGCCTTTGAAGTCAGCCTGTCGGAAGGCGTGCGCTTTGAGCGCCGGGTGTTCCATGCGGCGTTTGCCACGCAGGATCAGAAGGAAGGGATGGCGGCGTTTATTGCCAAGCGTGAGGCCGAGTTTCAAGGCAAGTAATACAACGTTCTGATTGACGCCATCGCGAGCAGGCTCGCTCCCACAAGGGATCTCATGAACACTGGAGATCCACTGTGGGAGCGAGCCTGCTCGCGATGCTTTCACCGATCGTTCCCACGCTCTGCGTGGGAATGCCGCCCGGGACGCTCCGCGTCCCTTCGCAAACGTGACGCAGAGCGTCACAGGATGCATTCCCACGCGGAGCGTGGGAACGATCTTGTTAGACCAGGTAGTGCTTGAGCTCCCGGGCAATCACCATCCGCTGTATCTCGCTCGACCCTTCATAAATCTGCGTGATCCGCGCATCCCGGTAGTAACGCTCCACCGGGTAGTCTTCCAGGTAGCCATACCCGCCATGAATCTGTATCGCCGAGGAGCAAACCTTCTCGGCCATTTCCGAGGCAAACAGCTTGGCCTGTGAAGCCTCCGACAGACACGGTTTGCCAGCACTGCGCAACCGTGCGGCATGCAGGATCAGCAAGCGCGCCGCGTTCAAGCGGGTGTGCATGTCGGCCAGCATGTTGGCGATGCTTTGGTGCTCGATGATCGGCTTGTCGAACTGCACCCGATCCCGCGCATAAACCAGCGCCGCTTCGAACGCTGCCCGGGCGATGCCCAAGGCTTGCGCGGCGATGCCGATGCGGCCGCCTTCGAGGTTGGAGAGGGCGATGGCCAGGCCTTTGCCACGTTCGCCCAGCAAATTAGCTTGGGGAACCGTGCAATTGTTCAGGGTCACGGCGCAGGTGTCGGAAGCGCGGATGCCCATCTTGTGTTCACTGCGATCGACAATGAAACCCGCGGTTTCGGTCGGCACAAGAAACGCCGAAATGCCGCGCTTGCCCAGCTCCGGATCGGTCACGGCAAACACAATCGCCAGTTTCGCCCGTTTGCCGTTGCTGACGAATTGCTTGGCGCCGTTGATCACCCACTGGCCGTCGCGCAATTCGGCGCGGGTACGCAGGTTATGCGCCTCGGACCCGGCCTGGGGTTCGGTAAGGCAGAAGCAGCCGATGGCCTGGCCGCTGGCGAGATCCGGCAGCCATTGCTGTTTTTGCTCTTCGGTGCCGTAGTTGAGCACCGGCCCGCAGCCCACGGAATTGTGGATGCTCATCAGCGCACCGGTGGCGCCGTCACCGGCGGAAATCTCTTCCACCGCCAAGGCGTAGGCGACGTAGTCGACATAAGTACCGCCCCATTCCTCGGGCACCACCATGCCCAGCAGACCCAGTTCACCCATCTTCGCCACCAGACCGTCATCGATCCAGCCGGCCTTTTCCCAGGCTTGTGCGTGGGGCGCAATTTCGCCGCGGGCAAAATCCCGGGCCATGTCGCGGATCATGACTTGCTCTTCGCTCAATTCGATATCGTGCATGGCTCAGCTCCAGCTTGGGTCGAACCCGGTGAAAAAACTCGCCACGTGCCCGGCGTCCAGCGCCTGCAGAGTCGGCGGATTCCAGCGCGGGTTCTTGTCTTTATCGATCAACAAGGCGCGCACGCCTTCAATCAGATCGCCGCGTTCGAACCACTGGCGATCCAGATGCAACTCGAGGGCGAAGCACTGTTCCAGGCTCAACTGCCGACCCCGTCGCAGCATTTCCAAAGTCACGCCCATGGCCAGCGGCGAACGGCTTTCGAGCAGGTCGGCGGTGGCCGTGGCCCACTCATGAGTGTCGGCGACGGTCACTGCACGCAGTTGTTCCACCATACTCGGCACATCGGGCAGGGCGAAGAAGTGATCGATGGCCGGCCGCAACGCCGCCAGGGGCGCTACCGGTAATTGCTGCACGGCGAGTTTGGCCAGCACGCCTTGCAGGTCCTTGAGTGGCGTGTCGTGCCATTGGAGGTGATCAAGTTGCTCGTCCAGCGCGCTCAGGCTGGCGCTTTCCAGATACCAGTCGGCCAGGCCGCAATAGAGCGCATCGGCGGCACGAATCTGCACGCCGCTGACCCCCAGATAAATGCCCAGCTCACCGGGGATGCGCGGCAGGAAGTAGCTGCCGCCAACGTCCGGGAAATAACCGATGGCCACTTCCGGCATCGCCAGGCGACTGCGTTCGGTGACCACCCGCAAATCGGCGCCTTGCACCAGGCCCATGCCACCGCCCAGCACAAAGCCGTCCATCAAGGCCAGGACCGGTTTGCGATAGTGATGGAGGGCAAGGTCGAGGGCGTACTCTTCGACGAAGAAGTCCTCGTGCAGGGTATCGCCGTTTTTGAAACTGTCGTACAGCGAACGAATATCGCCGCCGGCACAGAAAGCTTTCTCACCTGCGCCGCGCAACACCACTGCGTTTACCTGCGGATCTTCGGCCCATGCATCCAGGTGCTGTTGCAGGCTGCGAACCATGTCCAGGGTAATGGCGTTGAGGCCGGCGGGGCGATTGAGGGTGAGGTGACCGATGTGATTGCGAACCTCGGCCAACACCTCGTTTTGCGTGGCATCCATGGACTGTGTGGTCGGGGATGAAACTTGAGCAGTCATCACTAACTCCCTGCTTTTATTGTTCTTTATAGAGGCTCGCGCGCGAGCGATGCTGGATCGTATCAGTGCAAATTTGTGATGTACAACCGGGATACGTGCAGGTGCTGTTTGCATTTTTGTGATGTCGGGCGCGAATGTATTCCTCAAAACGCACAGGTACGGGCGCTCACGACCGATTCGGCTGTGAAAACCACCTTATCAGCGTAATAGGGGGGTCTGCATCGGTCCTAACGACACCTGCCGCCGAGCTTCTGTTGGCATTCTGGACGCGGGTTTGAAACCTTGTGTCGAGGGGTTTCGGCCAGGTGCCGGTCTGTAACAAGCACCCTGTGCAAAACAATAAGAACGCTGTTGCGGTGTGAACCGCATCGACTCTCTGTTCCTGCCCATAAAGGTGGCCTGGTTAGCCCGGCCGCGATAATTCCAAATAAATCGGGATTCAAGAAGATGAAGACTAGATGGCTGAGCGTATCGCTACTGGCATTGCTGTGCTGTTCCACGGTTGCCAGCGCCAAGGAGTGGAAAGAGCTGCGATTCGGCGTCAACCCCAGTTACCCGCCTTTTGAATCCACCACCGCCGATGGCGGCGTGCAGGGGTTTGGCGTGGACTTGGGCAATGCAATCTGTGCCGAGCTTAAGTTGAAGTGCGTGTGGATCAGTAATGACTTCGATGGGTTGATCCCAGCCCTGAAGGCAGGAAAGTTCGACGCCATCGAGTCCTCGATGACCGTCACCGATGCGCGCAAAAAACAAATCGACTTTACCAATCGCCTGTATGCCGGGCCGACCGCCATCGTCACCCGCAAGGACTCCGGCCTGTTGCCCACAGCCGAATCGCTGCGAGGCAAGACCATCGGTTACATGCAGGGCACCATCCAGGAAACCTACGCCAAGGCCAAATTGGGACCGGGCGGGGTGAAATTGCGCGCTTATCAGAACCAGGACCAGGTTTACGCCGACCTGGTTTTCGGGCGTCTCGATGCGTCGATCCAGGACAAGCTGCAAGCGCAGATGAGCTTTCTGATGTCTCCCCAAGGGGCGGATTTCCAGAACAGCGAAGGCATCAGCGACCCGTTGGTGCCTTCGGAAATCGCCATCGGCATCCGCAAGGACAACGAAGAGCTCAAAGGCATGCTCAATGCCGCCATCAAGGCCCTGCATGAAAAGGGCATCTACGCACAGATCCAGCAGAAGCATTTCGGCGATCTGGACCTCTACAACAACTGATCCTCGCGCCCCGAGCGCTGCGCCCTGACAACAGGCGCAGCGCTTGCAAACGGGCGCCTCAAGACAGGTGACTGGCGTGAATTCCTTTCTGAATCTGATCGGGGTCGATCTTTCGTCCCTGCAAGGCTATGGCCCTTTGTTGCTGCATGGCACCTGGGTCACTCTCAAATTATCGGCGCTGTCGCTGCTGGTGAGCATGGCCTTGGGGCTGCTCGGCGCGGCGGCCAAGCTGTCGCCGCTGAAACTGTTGAACCTGCCCGCGACCTTCTACACGACCCTGATTCGCGGGGTGCCTGACCTGGTGCTGATGCTGCTGATTTTCTACAGCTTGCAGGGCTGGCTGAGCAGCCTGACCGAAGCGATGAACTGGCCTTACATGGAAATCGATCCGTTTGTGGCCGGGGTCATCACTCTGGGCTTCATCTACGGCGCGTATTTCACCGAGACTTTTCGCGGGGCAATCATGAGCGTGCCGCGCGGCCAGCAGGAAGCCGCCGCGTGCTTTGGTCTGAACCGCTGGCAGCGGTTTCGCTTCGTGGTGTTCCCGCAAATGATGCGGTTCGCCTTGCCGAGCCTGGGCAACAACTGGCTGGTATTGCTCAAGGCCACGGCGCTGGTGTCGATCATCGGTTTGTCGGACCTGGTCAAAGTCGCGCAGGAAGCCGGTAAAAGTACCTTCAACATGCTCGATTTCCTGCTGCTGGCGGGGGCGCTGTACCTGCTGATCACCAGCGCGTCGAACTACGTCTTGCGAGTGCTCGAGCGGCGTTATAACCAGGGCGTTCGGGGGATGGCGCGATGATCGAGTTGATTGCCGAATACTGGAAACCCTTTCTGTTCAGCGACGGCTACAGCCTCACCGGCTTGGCAATGACCTTGTGGCTGCTGGTGGCGAGCATCGTGATGGGGTTCTTCCTGTCGTTGCCAATGGCGATTATGCGCACTTCGCGCTGGGGCCTGCTGCGCTGGCCGGTCCAGCTGTTCACGTATGTGTTTCGCGGCACACCGCTGTATATCCAGTTGCTGATTTGCTACAGCGGGATCTACGGCATCGCCGTGGTCCGCTCGCAACCGTTGCTCGAAGCGTTCTTTCGCGATGCGATGAACTGCACCTTGCTGGCGTTCACGCTCAACACCTGTGCCTACACCGTGGAAATCTTCGCCGGGGCGATCCGCAGCATTCCTTACGGGGAGATCGAAGCGGCCCATGCCTATGGCTTGAGCGGCTGGCGCCTGTACTTGCGGCTGATCCTGCCTTCGGCATTGCGCCGGGCGCTGCCGTATTACAGCAACGAAGTGATCCTGATGTTGCATGCCACGTCGGTGGCGTTCACCGCGACCATTCCCGACATTCTAAAAGTCGCCCGGGACGCCAATGCCGCGACCTTCATGACGTTTCAGGCCTTCGGTATTGCCGGCCTGCTGTACCTCGCACTGTCATTCGGCCTGGTCGGTGCGTTTCGTCTGGCGGAGAAGCGCTGGTTGAGCTTCCTCGGGCCGGCGCACTAATTCCTCTTTTCATCCAGAGCAGCGCCCAAGCACGCGCTGCTGGAGACTTACGCATGTACAAACTCACGGTTGAAAATCTGTATAAACGTTTTGGTGACAATGAAGTGCTCAAGGGCGTCTCGTTGAACGCACGGGCTGGCGATGTAGTGAGCATGATCGGTGCCAGCGGTTCGGGTAAAAGCACCATGCTGCGTTGCATCAATTTTCTGGAGCGGGCGGACGAAGGCGCGATTGTGCTGGACGGTGAGCGAGTCATCACTCGCCCAGGCGCAGGCGGCATGCGAGTCGCCAACCCGGCGCAGTTGCAGCGCTTGCGCACACGCCTGGCGATGGTGTTCCAGCATTTCAATCTGTGGAGCCATCTGACCGTGCTGGAAAACATCATACTGGCGCCGTGTCGGGTGCTGGGTGTCAGCCGCAAGGCCGCCGAAGAGAGCGCGCGGGCGTATCTGGACAAGGTCGGTTTGCCACAACGGGTGGCCGATCAATACCCGGCGTTTCTGTCCGGCGGGCAACAACAGCGCGTGGCGATTGCCCGGGCGTTGGCCGTGGAACCGGAGATTCTGTTGTTCGACGAGCCGACCTCGGCCCTCGATCCGGAACTGGTGGGCGAGGTGTTGAAGGTGATTCAGGCGCTGGCCGAAGAAGGCCGGACCATGTTGATGGTGACCCATGAAATGGGCTTTGCCCGGCAAGTCTCCAGCCAGGTGCTGTTCCTGCATCAGGGGCGGGTCGAAGAGCAAGGTGATGCAACCATCCTCGACCAGCCAAAGAGTGAACGTTTACAGCAATTCCTATCGGGTCGTTTGAAGTGAGGCAAGACGTACATGGCGGATATCCGCGATCTGTCGATCGTGCTTGATCGTATCGATCAGGCAATTATCGAAGTGCTGCGCCACGAAGGGCGCATTACTTATCAAAAGCTTTCCGAGCGCGTACACCTCACGCCCAGGCCGTGCCTGGAGCGGGTGCGCAAACTCGAACAGCTCGGGGTTATCCGTGGTTACGGGGCTATTCTCGACGAAAAGAAACTGACGCCGGGCCTGTCGCTGCTGGTGTTGGTTGCACTGTCGAACCAAAGCGGGCGGGCAGCGCAAAAAGCTTTTGAGGCCAAGGTTCGTGGCTGTCCAGAGGTGCTGGAATGCCGTTTGATCAGCGGTGCGTTCGACTACAGCCTGCGCATGCGTTGCCGGGACATGGAGCATTATCGGGTGCTGACCGAAGTCTGGTTTGACGACCCGGAGTTGCACATCGACAAACTGGTCAGCCATCCGGAATTGGCGATGGTCAAGACCACCATGGGATAACCGCTGCTTCGTAGCAGCTACCGAGCCCGCGAGGCTGCGTTCGAGGATGAAGTCCTCGTCAATCCGCTGTGCGCGATTTGTCTGAACCACCGCGTTGCATGGTTTGACGACGGCTGCGCCGCCGAACGCAGCCTCGCGGGCTCGGCAGCTGCTACAGACCCTCGCCGAATCGGCTGGGCCACCCACGATTTTCAGCCGTTTCCATCACCTCCCATTCCCCTAACAACCGGGTTTTTCCCGGCTCTGAACAGACAATGAGCACCTCTCAACCCTCATTGAATCTGTGCCCATGCAAACCACCAATACCGTTTTGATGATTCGCCCGACACGTTTCTCGTTCAATCAGGACACGGCGGCAAACAACCGTTTCCAGCGCCCGGCCGATGTGTCCGAGGACGTGCAGCTCAAGGCCTTGCAAGAGTTCGATGGCTACGTCGCCGCGCTGCGCAGCCACGGCGTCGAAGTGCTGGTGCATAACGACCTCGAAGCCCCGCACACCCCCGATTCGATCTTTCCCAACAACTGGTGGAGCAGCCATCCTGACGGCACGTTGGTGCTGTACCCGATGCAAGGCCATAACCGGCGCCTGGAGCGCGATAAAGGGGTGCTCGACTGGCTGCGGGACGAGTACCACGTCGAGCAGTTGCTGGACCTTTCCAGCCTCGAACAGCAGGAAGTGTTCCTCGAAGGCACCGGCAGCATGGTGCTGGATCGACAGCAGCGGGTTTGTTACGCCGGCTATTCCACACGCACCCACGCTCGGGCGCTGGACCAACTGGTCGATCATTTGGGTTACGAGCTGTGCGCCTTCAACGCAGTGGACCGTCAGGGCGTGGCGATCTATCACACCAACGTGATGATGAGTGTCGGCACGCGGCTGGCGATTGCGTGCCTGGCCTCCGTCACCCATCCGGGCGAACGTCTGGCCCTGCGTAAACGTCTGGAAGATAGCGGTAAAGAAGTGATCGCGCTGGACTGGGCGCAGCTGGAATCGTTCGCCGGCAACATGCTGGAAGTCCACAACGCCGCGGGCGAATCCTTGTTGGTGATGTCGCGTACCGCCTGGCAATCGCTGAATGCTGGTCAGCGCCGTTTGATCGAATCACACAGCACGCCGCTGCCGGTGAATATCGACACCATTGAACGCATCGGCGGCGGCAGCGCCCGCTGCATGTTGGCCGAAGTGTACCTATCGAAACGTCAGTCCAAACCTGCCCAGGAGCCAATGCAATGATTGTCCGTCCCGCAACACCGGCAGATTTGCCGGCCCTGTTAGCCCTGGCCCATAGCGCCGGAACCGGTTTGACCACCTTGCCAGCCGATGCGGCGCGTTTGAGCCAACGCCTGGAATGGGCGGCGAAAACCTTTGCAGGCGAGGCCGAGCGCGGCGATGCCGACTACCTGTTCGTGCTGGAAAACGATCAGCAGCAAGCGGTCGGTATTTGCGCGTTGGCAGGCGCTGTCGGTTTGCGCGAGCCCTGGTACAACTATCGACTGGGCCTGTTTGTTGCCGCGTCGAAAAACCTCGGGATCAATCAGCAACTGCCGACGTTGTTCCTGGGCAATGACATGACCGGCCACTCGGAACTGTGTTCGCTGTTTTTGCATGCCGATCACCGCAGCGGTCTGAATGGTCGCTTGTTGTCGAAGGCACGTTTCCTGTTTCTGGCAGAGTTTCGCCAGCACTTCGGTGACAAGGTGATCGCGGAGATGCGGGGCTATTCGGACGAAGACGGTATTTCACCGTTCTGGGAAGGTCTGGGGCGGCACTTCTTCAAGATGAATTTCGCTGACGCCGACTACCTCACAGGCCTTGGCAACAAAACCTTCATCGCTGAACTGATGCCCAAGTTTCCGCTGCCGACCTGCCTGTTGCCTGAGGCGGCGCGAGCGGTCATTGGGCGCGTGCACCCCAACACCGAACCGGCACTGGGCATGCTCAAGGCAGAAGGGTTCGAGCATCGTGATTACATCGATATCTTTGACGGCGGGCCGCTGATCGAATGCGCCACGGGCGACATCCGTGCGGTGCGCGACAGTCAGGTGCTGCAACTGAGCATCGGCACACCGGGAGAGCAGGCGGCGACGTACCTGATCCACAACCGCCAGTTTGCCGAATGCCGGATTACCGCTGCTCCCGCACGCGTTGCCGCCGGGACCTTGATCGTCGATGCGCAAACGGCGAAAACGTTGGGCTTGAGTGCCGGGTCGTCGGTGCGCGCGGTGAGCCTGGCAGTGCCGGCGCGCCAGCAGTCTGCTGCATAGTGAAACCCTGTGGCGAAATGCGACTGTAGCAGCTGCCGAGCCTGCGAGGCTGCGTTCGGCGGCGAAGCCGTCGTGAAGTCAGGCTATGCGGTGTTTCGGGAGAACCGCGTATACAGGATTGACGACGGCTTCGCCGCCGAACGCAGCCTCGCAGGCTCGGCAGCTGCTACAAGGTGTCAGGTTCTGCTGCTCAGCACTTCACCAATACTACGGCGCTTGGCATGCAGCTCGCTGGCATGGATCAATTGTTCGAGGTCTTCGGGAGTGACGTCGTAGAAGGCCTCCATCTCGGCGAGGGCCAGTTTCAGATCCGCGGCAGTGATCGCCTGACTGTCGGGGAGGGGCATCATCGGCGCCGGTTCAGTGGGGCGTTTGGGATAACGAATGCGCGTCAGATTGTTGTACGCCAATGCGCTGAGCAGCATCGTCGAGGCACTGAGCATCACCGGACCGAGGGCTTTCCACTCCAGGGCGATGGTCGCCGGGTCTGCCACCACCATAAGCAACGCCAAGGCACCGGCCGGTGGATGCAAACAACGCAACCAACACATCAGAATCAGTGCCATGCCCGCCGCCAGGCAAGCGCTGCCGAGGGTGCGTCCGAGCACATGAGCGACCAGCAGCGAGACCACGCCCGCACACAGGTAGCCGCCAAGAATCGACCACGGCTGGGCAAGCGCGCCTGAGGACACGGCGAACAACAGCACCGCCGAAGCGCCCAGTGGCCCGATCAGATGCAGCGCCACTTGCATGCCGAATACCTGACTGCAGACCCAGACGCTGAACATCGTGCCCAGTGACATGCCGATGGCGGCGCGGCTCCATTCTGAAGGGCGGGTGTTGATGGCGGCAGGTAACCAGCGAGCAAACATGAGGCAAACGGTCCGTATAAAAATCGAGGCAAAAAAAAGGCTTAGCTGGGATACCCAGAAAGCCCTTGAAGTAGTTCCAACTATTGGGGGAGGAACGGCGCACAGTGTGCCGATCATTCCTTATGCTGACAAATTCATATTAATGCTGCTTCAGTGCATTATTATTGCAGTATTGCCACGCGCCGACCGCTCATGAAGCACAGCAAACCGCCCATCGCCGTCAATGCGCTCAGCGCATAAAACATGGTGGGCGCGGGGGTGTGCAGCAGCAGATAACCACAGATCACCGGGCTCAGTGCCCCACCGAGGGCTGCGAGATTCTGCGCGCCGTAGTAACTGCCCCGCAGTGCTTCCGGGGCCAGGGTGTCGACGAAGAGGAATTCAGCCGGGTAAATGATCATTTCGCCGAGCGTAAAGATGAACATCGCCACGCACCAGCTCACCAGGCTGTCAGCCAGGCTGAAACCGATCAACCCGAGGATGAACAGGCTGGTGCCGCCGGCAATCCAGTAACGCAGTTGTTCGCGCTGGAGGAACCGCCCGATCTGGTATTGCAGCAGGATCACGCTGATGGCGTTGCAAGCGAGCAGGGCGGCCATGGTTTCCAGGGCGCGCTGGGTGTCTTGGGTGACTAGCAGGTATTGCGACAAATACAGGGTGAAACGACCGTGCACCACGGTGCTGAGCAGGCAGCCGCAGGTGAACATGATCAGCGTGCGGTCGTTCTTCAGGGTGATCAGGGTTTTGAGGAAACTCTGGGGCTGGTCGATCGCGGGTGTCTGGGCCGGGTCTTTGGGAATTCCACTCATCAGGAAAATACTGAAGAACGCGATGCCGCCGGCGATCAGAAACGGCGCCAGCGGCTGCACCCCGGCGATCACCACGCCGAGCATCGGGCCGGTGGCGTAGCCGATGTTGGTCAGGGTGTAGCGCAGCGAAAACGCCTTGGCGCGCTGGCCCACGGGCAGGTTTTCGCTGAGGATCGCCTTGGACCCGATCAAAAACAGTGCCGAGGCGGTTTCCGTGATCACCAGGGTGGCGGTGGTCAGGTAGAGGTTTTCGGCGAAGGTCAGCAACACGAAACCGATGGCGCTGGAGAGCATGGTCAGAATCAGTAGCCGACGTTTTTCAAGGCGGTCGATGATGTAACCACCGTAAAGTGCGAGCAGCGTGGCGATGAACACCGCGATGCCCAGCAACAGGCCGACGTCCTGTTGGTTGAGGCCGAGTTTGTTGCTCAGGAACAGCGTGAGCAACGGGCTGGTAATGGCGCGGCTGACGACGATGGTCAGGGAAACGATCATCAAGCGGCGAATAACGAGGGAGTAAGTGGCCACGGTGGGGCAAATGTCCTTATTTTAGATTCTGTAGTGTTCGCCGGGATATCGAGTCGCTGCTCATCGCGGGCAAGCCCGCTCCCACAGGTTTTGTGTCGATCATTTAATCGTGGCTCGACGCGAACCTTGTGGGAGCGGGCTTGCCCGCGATGAGGCCCGCACAGACAACGCCATACTCAAGTCAGCCACCTATCAAGCGCCCGAACCGACTCCAGTTCTTCAAGCTTCCATAACTGCTCAATCAATCCTTGCGCGCGCTGTCGCGGCATCACCCGTCCCGCCAGACTGAAGAACTTCTCCTCCAGCGCCTCATCACTCAGCGGATTGCCCGGCGCACCCAGCGGCACCTCGACGCACAGGCTCGCTTGCCGACCATCCACCGTCCGCACACTGACCACAGGCTCGCCATCCTCGGACAGTAGCGGGTCGACTTCAAGATGAATACACGACATCCAGTGAGCAATTCGCGGATGGTGGCGCTGTTCGTCATCGTAGGCTTCCAACCGGCAATGCCCATGGACCAGTCGGGCCGCGAGGGCATAACGCAAACTCATCTGCGCCGCTGGCAGGGTATTGATGTCCTGACCACCACACATGCCCTGAAGGAATGCGCACAACGAAACCTGAACGTCTTCGATCTGATGAACGTCAACCTGCAATTGGTCCAGCAACAGGCCCAATGCATCGATTGCCGAATGCGTCCCCCGGCATGCCGCGTAGGGTTTGATCGAGCAGCGGGCGAGTTTCCATACCTGGCCCAATCCGGCATCCAGTGCCTCGGGCACGGAGGTATCCGCCGCGAGGGTCTTGAGAAAACCGCCCCAGGCATCATCGAACAATTTTGTCGGCCCGGTGATGCCTTGTTGCGCGAACCGCGCCGCCAACAATCCACCTTCGGCAGCCCGACCGCTGTGGAGTTTTTTGCTTTGCGAGCCATCATTAATGAACGCCCAAAGACCGCCGCTGAAGCTGCCGGCAATGCCCAGCGCCGACAGTGTTTGCTGTGCATCCAGACCCAGAATCCGTGCACTGGCCGCCGCTGCGCCAAACACCCCGCACGTCGCCGTGGAATGCCAACCGGCGCCGTTGTGGGCCGAGTAACCGCCGCAGGCTTCGAGTACCCGACGGCTGATGTCGTAGCCGATCACCACGGCGGTAATCAATTCGCGGCCGCTCACGGGTTTTACCGATATTGAGAGTGCAGCCAGCACCGCCGGCAGCACCACTGCGCCGGAGTGATCGCAGCCACCGGTGTCGTCCAGCTCCAGGGCATGCGCGGCGATGCCATTGAGCAGGGCAGCCTGCGCCGCGCCGACGCGCTGATCGGTGCCCCAGACCAACGTGCTGCCGACCTCACCCTCAAAAACCTGACGTGCCTGCTTCGCCACCTCACTGCCAGCCCCGGCCAGGGTTACGCCGAAAGTGTCGAGGATGTGTCGCCTGGCTTGCGCAACCAACGCGGGATGTAAATCTTCAAAACAAGTGTCCACACAAAACTGCGCCAATCGCTCCATCCGCATCACCCCACCGTAGGCGCTGCCGAAGGCTGCGATCTCTTGATCTTGAACTTTCATACGCCGTCATCCCGGTAATGACGTTCATACACCGCCGCCGGATGATCCTCGGTCACGAGCGCTGCCGATTCAGCCCACCATTGAGCGATCTCAGCACCGGTAGCGAGCCACACATCGTCATGCTGCTGGATACTTTGCAGCAATTCGCGCAATACGCCGATTCGCCCCGGCGTGGCAATGATCTCCGGGTGCAACCGCAACACGTAGCACAACCCGAACCGGTGAAACCCGGCGAAGTCCATTTGCAGGTTGCCCAGCGTGTGGCTGTAAGAGGCGATCCGCGATTGCGCCGGCGGCACTGCCGGGCTGAGGTTAAAGGCAAAGTAGGGTTCGTCTTCCAGTTCGTAGTGCAACGGCAGCTCGATCACTTCGGGCGCCGTCGGGTGAGCGAAGGGCAAATCATCGCCGCGCCATGAAGAGCTCCAGCGCATGCCATGTTCCCTTAACGCCTCGATGAAGCCTGGCGCACCGTTACCGGACGGGATACGAAAGCCTGTCGGACGCTGACCGGTCAGCGCACTCAACGCCGCACAACCCTTGGTGACCTCGGCGCTTTGCTCGGCCAGCGTCAGCTTGTCGTAGTTCTGATGGCGATACCCGGCGCAGGCAATCTCATGCCCGCCAGCCTGGATCGCTTGGATGTGCTGCGGGTTTTCCTCGGCGACGATGCCGGGAATGAACCAACTGCTGGAAACGCCCAGTTCTTCGAAAAGCCTGAGCAAACGCTCGACACCCCGTTGGGTGCCGTAGCGCCACACCGATAAGGTCTTGTCACGCCCGACGACTTCCGGGGCCTGGGTAAGGATGCCGTGAATGTCGTTGTAATCGACGGTCAGCACCACGGCGCAGCGGTAGCCGTTGGGCCAGACGATGGAATCAGCCACGGTGATGCTCCTTCAGCCACCAGTGAGCGACGTCGCGGCAGGTGGCGAACCAAACGTCGTCGCGTTGGCGCATGTGTTCGAAGAGTTTTTCCAACAGCAGGATGCGCCCCGGTTTGCCGGTGATCTTGGGGTGGAAGAGGGTGGTCAGGCACAACCCTTCGTCCATGGCACCGCCGAACTCGCGGCACCAATTGTCGAGGGTCAATTCGTAGCTCGCCGTGCGGTCCAGCCCCGACGGGAAGTCTGGCGCGCGGGTGTAGGCGAGGGAGGCGTAATCGTCCAGTTCCCAGCGGCCGGGGATTTCCACCAGCGGCGTATGGAAGCCCGGCACGTTGACCAGATACGGCCGATCATCACCGCGCATGCTGCTGGAATAGATCACGCCGGCTTCCACCAGCATGGCCGGTGTTTCGGCCCGCCAGTCGCCGGATGGCGTGCGGAAACCTTCGGCGCGGATGTTCAGATGCTTCCAGAACACCTCGCGGCATGTGTGCATCACGTCCTTTTGCTGATCCAGCGTCAGGGCGTAAAAGGATTCATGTTTGTAACCGTGGTAAGCCACCTCGTGCCCGCGCTCGACGATTGCCTGGCACTGTTTCGGCCAGTTCTCCACGACCCATGCCGGGACGAAAAACGTGGTCGGAATCCGGAACTCATCCAGCAAATCGAGAATCCGCGGCAGCGCCCGATAGGGGCCGTAACCACCGAAGCCGAAATACTCGGGCTTGCGCCAGATCGAACCGTTGAGCATCGCATCGCCGGTCGGGCCATCGAGGTCGAAGGCCAGGGCGAGACAGGCTCTGTGCTGATCGGGCCAGGTGGGTTGCGGTGAGGAGGACATCGTATGGCGCTCCAGAATTTATAGTTGAAACACCTGTAGCAGCTGCCGAGCCTGCGAGGCTGCGTTCGGCGGCGCAGCCGTCGTAAACACTGCACACGAGGTTTCCCTGAAACACCGCGTAGTCTGAATTCACGACGGCTGCGCCGCCGAACGCAGCCTCGCAGGCTCGGCAGCTGCTACGAGACGTGTTACTTGCCGGCGTTGATGGTCACGGTCTTGATCGCTCCCAGTTCCAGGTCCCATTTCTTCAGGATCGCCTGGTAGCTGCCGTCATCGACCAGGCTCTGCATCGCCACTTTCACCGCTTCACTGAGCTCAGGCTTCTTCTTGCTCACACCCAGCCCGGTGAATTGCTTGGAAATTGGCAGGCCCACGGTTTTGTACATGTCCTTTTCCTGGGTCTTGAGGTACGGCAGGGTTTCGCTGCCTTGCATGGCCGCGTCGATACGGCCTTGACGCAGTTGCGCGCGGGCGTCTGCCGAGCCTTCGGTGCCGATCACGTTGATCGCTGGCTTGCCGGCGGCTTCGCAGTTGGCCTTGCTCCACTCGGCGATTTCCGCCGGGAAAGTCGTACGCCGGCTGGTGCCGACTTTTTTGCCGCACAGGTCGATGATCTCGTTGGTGTCCTTGTTTTTCTGCAAGGTGTAGAACTGCGGGCCGCTGGTGAAGTAGTCAACGAAGGTCACGCTGGCCTGACGCTCGGCGGTGTCGGTCATGCCCGACATCACCATGTCGACGCGGTCGGTGGTCAGCGCGTTGATCATTTGCTCGAAGCCGGTTTCCTGCCATTTGATCTTCACGCCCAGACGTTCGGCCAGGGCGTTGCCCAGGTCATAGTCGAGCCCTGTGAGGGTATTGGTGGCCGGGTCCTTGAAATCCATCGGCGGGTAGTTCGGCATGATTGCCACCACGACCTCGCCCTTGTCCTTGATGCTGGCCGGCAATTGGGCGGCAAAGCTGACAGTGGAAGTCATCAGGCCTGCGAGTACTGCGGGGATAACGAAGTTCTTCATGGTCGTTCTCTTATGAGTGTTGTTACGCAGCGCTTGGTTTCCCAGGCTGGCGCTTAGGTTCGAACGGCAGAAATGAAGCTTTGGGTGCGTGGGTTTTGCGGACTTATTAGTATTTCTTCGGGGCTTCCAGCCTCCACGATCTGTCCTTCGTCCATGAACACCATGCGGTTGGAAACCTCGCGAGCGAAGCCCAGTTCATGAGTGACGACGATCATGGTCATGCCGGTCTGCGCCAGATCGCGCATCACCGACAGCACCTCTCCGACCAGTTCCGGGTCGAGTGCCGAAGTGGGTTCATCGAACAGCATCAGCTTGGGTCGCATGGCCAACGCGCGGGCAATCGCCACCCGTTGTTGCTGACCACCCGACAGTTCGATCGGGTAGCTGTTGCGTTTGTCGGCCAGGCCGACGCGAGCGAGCAACTCCAAGGCTTCTTCGTGCGCTTCTTTGGGCGAACGCTTGAGCACCTGGCACGGCCCTTCGATGATGTTTTGCAGCACAGTCATGTGCGGAAACAGGTTGAAGCGCTGGAACACCATGCCGGTGGCCAGGCGTTGGCGAGCGATCTGTGTTTCGTTGAGCTCGTGCAGTTTGTTGCCGGCGATGCGGTAACCCACCAGCTCGCCGTCGACCCACAGGCCGCCCTTGTCGATTTTTTCCAGCTGATTGACGCAGCGCAGCAGCGTGCTTTTGCCGGAGCCGGACGGGCCGATGATGCACAGCACTTCACCTTGCTCGACCTCGATGTTGATGTCCTTGAGCGCGTGGAAATGGTCGTAGTACTTGTTCAGGCCCACGGCCTTGACGATGCTTCTCATGTTGAACTCCTCAAGAACGCTTGCCGGCGCCGCGAGCGAAACGACGCTCCAGTCGGCTTTGACCAAAGGACAGCACGGTAACGGTGGCCAGGTACCAGATACCGGCGACGATCAGCAGTTCCATCACGCGGGCGTTGGCGTAGTAGATGTTCTGGGCGTTGTAGAGCAGTTCCGAGTACTGGATGACACTCGCCAGGGAGGTCATTTTCACCATGCCGATGAACTCGTTGCCCACCGGCGGAATGATGATCCGCATGGCCTGGGGCAGGATGATCCGGCGCAGGGCTTGCAGGCGCGGCATGCCGATCGACTTGGCGGCTTCGTACTGCCCGGTGTCCACTGAGAGCAGGCCGGCGCGTACCACTTCGGCGGTGTAGGCGCCCTGGTTGATGCTCAAGCCGAGGAGGGCGGCCACGAACGGCGTCATCAGGCTCACCGTGTCCATTTCGAACAGGCCGGGGATGCCGATGGTGGGGAAAATCAGCGCCAGGTTAAACCACAGCAGCAGTTGCAGAATCAGCGGCGTGCCGCGAAACAGCCAGGTGTAGGTCAGCGCCACATAGCGCAGGATCGGGTTGGCCGACATGCGCATGATCGCCGTGATTACCCCGAACACGATGCCCAGCGCCATCGCCAGCACCGCCATGACGATGGTGTTGAGCAGGCCCCACATAATGGCCTGTGAGGTCAGGAACTGGCCGATGTACGACCATTCGATCTTGCCTTCGGCGAAGGCCCGTACCAGGCCGACAATTGCAATCACGATCACCGTGGCGAAGAAAATCCGCCCGTAGTAACGCCGTGGTACATGCTGGTATTGCGTGATATCAAACTGGTTCTCCGCCAGTTTGCGCTCCGCCTGGAGTCGTTCTGCCTGAGTCTGGCTCATGTTGTTTCTCCGTATGCTGGTATTTCAGGTCGCACAGTCCCTGTGGGAGCGGGCTTGCCCGCGATAGCGGACTGTCAGTCAACAAAAATGTGGATGTGGTGGCCTCATCGCGGGCAAGCCCGCTCCCACAGGTTTTGCGCTCTGACTTAAAGACGGAATCCCTGATAGTCATCGGCCCATTGCTGCTGCGCCGCAAGGGCAGTTTTCAGTCGGCCGATCTGCTCGCGCACCTGTTGCGGCGCGGTGCCGCCCCAGCCACTGCGGGCGGCGATGGCGGCTTCCAGTGTCAGGCTGTCGCGCACTTCAGGTTTGAGGCGCGAATCGATCTCGGCCAGCAGCGCCGGGGAGGCTTCCCACAATTCGATCTCATGTTTCTCACAGGCCTGGACCAGTGCGCCGGTGATTTCGTGAGCTTCCTTGAACGGCACGCCGCGCACTGCCAGCCAGTCCGCCACTTCGGTAGCGAGGGTGAAACCCAGTGGTGCCTGACGACGCAACTCTTCGACGTTGACCTTCATGGTCGCGACCATTCCAGCCATCGCCGGCAGCACCAGCAGCAGGGTGTCGACGCTGTCCAGCACGCCATTCTTGTCTTCACTCAAGTCGCGGTTGTACGACAGCGGCAGGGATTTGAGGGTCGACAGCAAACCGGTCAGGTTGCCGATCAGGCGCCCAGCCTTGCCCCGGGCCAGTTCGGCGATGTCCGGGTTTTTCTTCTGCGGCATGATCGAACTGCCGGTGGCGTAGGCATCGTCCAGCGCTACCCAGCGAAATTGCCGCGACGACCACAGGCAGAACTCTTCGGCGAGGCGGGAAATGTTGATCCCCAGCATGCTGGCGATAAACAGGAACTCGGCAACGTGATCGCGGCTGGCAACGGCGTCAATGGAGTTTTCGCACACGCCGCTGTAGCCCATTTCCTTGGCCGACTGCTGCGGCAGACGCGCGATGGCGGAACCGGCCATGGCCGCCGCACCGAGTGGCGACAGCGAGGTGCGCACATCCCAATCCACCAGGCGCTGCACGTCACGCAACATCGATTGGGCGTGGGCCAGCAAGTGGTGAGCAAAGACGATTGGCTGGGCCTGTTGCAAGTGGGTGAACCCAGGGCAGATGCTCTCGATGTGTTGCTCGGCCTGATCCACCAGCGCTTGTTGCAAGGCCAGCACTTCGACGGCCAGGGTGCGCACGTGATCACGCAGGAACAGGCGCAGGTCATTGGCGGTCTGGTCGTTGCGCGAGCGGCCAGCGCGCAGCTTGCCGCCCAGGGCGCCGAGGCGTTCGGTGAGCAGGCGCTCGATGAACGTGTGGACGTCTTCGTCGTCCAGCGTCGGCGCGATGCTGCCGGCACGGAAGTCCTCACCGATACGCTCCAGGGCGTCGAGCATGGTCTGGGTTTCCTGCTCGCTCAGAAGCCCTGCGCGTTGCAATTCCCGGGCATGCGCCTTGGAACCGGCGAGGTCATACGGGGTAAGGCGAAAGTAGCGCTCGGGGCAACGGGACAAGGCCGCCAGGGCTTCGGACGGGCCGCTCTTGAAGCGGGCACCCCAGAGACGGTCGGTGGTTTGAGACATTGTTGTTTTCCTCGTCGGTAACGCGAACTGAAATCGGTGTGCCGTCAGATCGAAGCGATATCTCATGTAGGAGCTGCCGAAGGCTGCGATCTTTTGATCTTGGTTGACCCATAAAAGATCAAGATCAAAAGATCGCAGCCTGCGGCAGCTCCTACGTTGAAGTGTCAGCTTTTAATAGTTCGAAATCAGTGAGTTGGCACTGATCTGCGGGATTTATAAACGGTTGCCAAGCTTTGTTTTCTGTGTTCATTATTATTAGCCAGCACTGTTTTTGTTGTTGGACACAGAGTGTTGAATAGGGCGCCAGAGGTAAATAAGCATTATGGAAACCCCACTTTCCAATTCCGGAAACCCGCCGCCAAAAACGGTACATCGGGCACCGCTGGCCCTCAGTGGTCTGGACTTCAAACTGCTCAAAGTGTTCAAGGCCGTGGTCGAGGCCGGTGGCTTCAGTGCGGCGCAGAATGAGCTGAATGTGGGCCTGGCGGCCATCAGCAAACAGATCTCCGACCTCGAGATTCGGATCGGTATGCGCCTGTGCACCCGAGGGCGGGAAGGTTTTCACCTCACCGAAGAAGGCCGGTTGGTGTACCAGGCGTCAATCGATCTGTTTGCCTCGGTCGACAACTTTCGAGACCGGCTTAGTTCGGCGCAGAACGAACTTATTGGCGACCTTGGGGTGGGGGTTATCGATAATACGATTACCGACGATAATTCACCGTTAGTTGCGGCGCTTAGAAAGCTGAATGAAGAGTCGCCAAAAGTAAGATTTCAACTTCAGGCGTCTCAGTTAGATGAGGTGGAACGAGGCGTAGTCGAGGGGCGCTTAGTGGCCGGGATCGTGCCGGTTTATCAGAAACGAGAGGAGTTCGATTACTTCCCGCTTTATGAAGAACACTCGTATGTGTATTGCGCTGTCGGCCATCCGCTGTTCTCGGTGCCAGAGGCGGAGATGGGCAGCAACGTGCTGCAGGATCACGAGTGCATCAATCACCGCTATGCGATCCATCGAGACAAACTGAATTTTGCCCGCTACGACAGCTTTTCCACGTCGGCGACTCAGGTCGAAGCCGTAGCGCTGCTGGTTAAAACCGGCCGTTTCGTGGGTTTTCTGCCCCAGCATTACGCCGCCAATCTGGTGGCTCAGGGGCAGTTTCGGGCGGTACGACCGGACCTGATCAATATCGTCACGCCGTTCAATCTGATTCTGCGCCACAACACCGTGCGCAGTCCGTTGGTGAAGGCGTTTGCCCAAGCGTTGGGGGTGGATCTGAAGGCGTCGGTTTGACCTCAAGCGCAAGTGTTCAAGCATGGCAAACAATAATAACCAACAGACAATACTTCTATGTAGGAACTGCCACACTTCGGCAACTTCGAAGCCGCCAAAAGATCACGGCCTTCGGCGGCGCCTACAAGCCTGCGTACACCGAGCTTTGTGTAGGAACTGCCGCAGGCTGCGATCTTTTGATCTTGATTTTCGGCAACTTTGAAGCCGCCAAAGATCGCAGCCTGCGGCAGTTCCTACAAAGGGAGGCCGCAAATGGGCGCGTCAGGCAACGACCGAGGCCGCTGGCCATTGCTGATGGGGAATCGGCAGGTTGCGCGATTCACCACGGCCCATCGGGAAGTACAGGAAGCCACTGCGGGCCAGGCGTTCGGCGTCGTACAGGTTACGCCCGTCGAAGATCACCGGCGCGTTGAGCCGTTGCTGGATCAGATCGAAGTCTGGCGCCTTGAATTGCTGCCATTCGGTGCAGATGATCAATGCATCCGCACCCGCGAGCACCGATTCCGGCGTGCCCATGAGCATCAGCTTCGATTGGTCAGGATAGAGGAATTGGGTTTCCTGCATGGCCTGCGGGTCGAACGCCCGCACATGGGCCCCGGCCGCCCACAGCGATTCCAGCAGCGCCCGGCTCGGCGCATCGCGCATGTCGTCGGTGTTGGGCTTGAACGCTAGCCCCCACACGGCGAAGGTTCTGCCGCGCAAGTCGCCCTTGTAGAAGGCGTTGATGCGTTCGAACAATTTGTGTTTCTGCCGCTGGTTGATGGCCTCCACCGCTTGCAACAGGTCGCTGGAGCAGTGGGCCGTTTCGGCACTGTGAATCAGCGCGCGCATGTCCTTGGGGAAACACGAGCCACCGTAACCGCAGCCGGGATAAATGAAGTGATAACCGATGCGTGAATCGGCGCCGATGCCTAGCCGCACCGATTCGATGTCGGCGCCCAAATGTTCGGCCAGTTCGGCGATCTGGTTGATGAAACTGATCTTGGTCGCCAGCATGCAGTTGGCGGCGTATTTGGTCAGCTCGGCGCTGCGCAGGTCCATGAACATGATGCGGTCATGGTTACGGTTGAATGGGGCGTAGAGGTCGCGCATCACATCGCGTACCTCGTCACGTTCACAGCCGATGATGATGCGGTCCGGGCGCCGGCAGTCAGCCACGGCCGAACCTTCCTTGAGAAACTCGGGGTTGGAGACAATATCGAACTGCAGCAGTCGACCGATTTTGAGCAGGCACTTTTCGATATGCGCGCGCAACGTATCGCCCGTGCCCACCGGCACCGTGGATTTCTCCACCAGAATCACCGGTTGTTCACGGTGACGTGCCACCGCTTCACCCACTGACAGCACGTGGCGCAGATCCGCTGAACCATCGTCCCGGGACGGAGTGCCGACGGCGATGAACAGCACCTGGCCATGTTGCACCGCGTATTTTTCGTCGATGGTGAACTGCAACCGTTTGGCTTCCAGGCTTTCGCGCACCAGGCTGGCCAGCCCCGGCTCGAAGATACTGACGTGGCCTTGTTGCAGCAGCGCGACTTTCTTTTCGTCAATGTCCATGCACACCACGTCGTGGCCGACTTCAGCCAGGACGGCAGCTTGCACCAGGCCGACATAACCGCTACCAAATACGCTGATTTTCATGGAGCTCTCCTGATAGTGGACGCATGAGCAGGTCGAGAGTTGATGGTGATGACACCGAGGATGACCAGCGCCACCCCCAGGGTTTTCGAAAGGCTGAAGGTTTCGTTGAACAGCGGCAGGCTGGCGGCCAGCACATACACCAGCGCGTAGCTGATGCTCAGCAGTGAATACGCCCGACCCAGGGGCAAATCGCGCAGGGCGGCGAGCCAGGTGAACATCGACACGGCATAAGCGAGGATGGCCGCCAGCACGACGGCTACAGCGAACGCATCAACGCTGCCGTTGCTCAAGGCGGATACCCACTGTTCGGGATGGGGCAAACGGGTCATGCTCCAGCGCATGCCCAACTGTGCGGCGCTGCCCAACAGCACGCTGCCCAGGGCGAAGGCGAGTCCGCGACGCAGGCTCATGCGTGTTGCCCCAGCAGCACCACGCCAGCGATCACCAGCGCCACGCCCAGCCAGTGACGGCGGTCGATGGTTTCGTGAAAGACGAAGCGGGCGACCAAGGTAATCAACACAAAATTCAGGCTGAGCATGGGATAGGCGATGCCGACCTCGAGGCGCTGCAACACCAGCAGCCAGACCAGCAAGCCCAACCCGAGAGAGGCGAGCGCCAGCCACAGCCACGGCGAACGCAGTTTCTCGCCCCAGCCCGACGTCTTGCCGCGCCAACTTTCCACGGCGTACTTCTGGGCGACCTGGCCCAGGCAGGTCAGCAGGCAAGCGGCCAATACGAGCAGCAGGCTCATAACCCCCCCTGAGGAAAGGCCAGCATCCCCAGGTTGCTCATAACGTTTGCCATCCTTGGCCGGTCGTTCGATTTTTCCGCACGCCATTGCCCTTGACCCGCATCACCATCGACCGAACCTCTGGCGGTTTTTTTCCCATGCACGGGCGCACCTTGTCCGCGAATCGCTGCTTTATTGAATGAGGATAGGCGAGGCCATATTTCAATTCGCCTATCGAGCTGTGTAACGCCACATCGGGGCGTTTCAGGCGCCCCGAGCCAGGGCTTGAGCGGTGCTGGCAAAATCCATGAAAACTAAGTTTTTCAAAGACTTAGCCAATAAGCCAAGAAGCCACTAATTGACTTTTCCGGCCATGACCGGCAGCGTGACGGCCCCTCGGGCTCATAGAATGAAGGGAAGGCCACGCCCGTTTTTGCCTAAGGAACATGAAACCGGTGGGTGAATTGTTTATCTGAAGCTCATGATAGCCACTGCTCAGACTTGCGCCGCTTATCCCGCTCATTAGCAAGCCCGACATCAGTGCCTGATGCAATTGCCATAGGCGATCTGTAGCAGCTGCCGAAGGCTGCGATCGGCTGCGAAGCAGTCGTCAAACCAGAACCTGCCGTGTATCAGGCAAACCGCATCAGCCGGATTCACGAGTGCTTCGCAGCCGAACGCAGCCTCGCAGGCTCGACAGCTGCTACAAAGAGGGCATCGCGGCGGCGAATTGTTTATTTGATCAAGCTGAAGTGCTTTTTTTATCTTAAGTAATTTTCATTGTTCAGTTGTTTTGTTGAACTTTATTCATTTCAAGGCCGTTTCATTGATTGACTTACCTGTTACCGAACCCAGTGTTTCCAAAGCCAACCCGTTAACCCTGTACCTGGCGCGCCTGGCGCCGTCCAGCCAGTTGACCATGCGTTATGTCATGCAGGACGCCGCCGACCGTCTGGACTTCGAAGACATGAACATCGAAGAGATTCCCTGGCACGAGCTACAACCTGAGGATGTCGTTGCCCTGGTCGCGACCTTGCGCGAAGACGGCTACGCGCCCAATACCTCCTCGCTTTATGTCAATGCGGTGCGCGGGGTGATGAACGAAGCGTGGCGCATGAGCCTGATCAGTCAGGAGCACTTGCTGAAGATGCGCTCGGTCAAAGGCATTGCCGGCACACGACTGTCCCAGGGGCGCAACCTCAAGCGCACCTTGATTCGCGACTTGATGGAGGTGTGCGCCGCCGATCCTCGGCCACAAGGGCTGCGGGACGCGGCCATCATCGGGATTCTGTACGGGTCGGGGATGCGCAAATCGGAATCGGTGAATCTGGACCTGGCCCAGGTGGATTTCACCGAGCGCAGCCTGTGCGTCACCGCCAAGGGCAACAAACAGTTGATCAAGTACGCGCCAGCGTGGGCCTTCGCCAAACTGGACGCCTGGCTGGAACTGCGACGTTCGCAGTTAAAGGAGGGGGAAACGGACGACCCGTTCCTGTTCAACCGCATTCGCCGTGGCAGCCACATTACCCGTGAGCGCATCACCAAGCATGCGATCTACTACATTGCCCGGCAACGCGGTGCACAGGTCGGGGTGAAAATCATGCCGCACGATTTTAGGCGGTCGTTCATCACCCGAGTGATCGAAGAGCATGACCTGTCGATCGCGCAGAAACTGGCTCACCACAGCAACATCCAGACCACCGCCCATTATGATGTGCGCGACGACAATGAACGCCGTCGGGCAGTGGACCGTTTCGATTTGTGACCACACAGAACCTGTGGGAGCGTGGCTTGCCCGCGAAGAACGATGACGCGCAGTACCTGAAAAACTGCGGTGCCTTCTTCGCGGGCAAGCCACGCTCCCACAGGATTTTCGTCGCTCAAATTTCTTAACTTACCGGCATTACGCCGAAGGGCAGCCTTTTTGCGAGCCGATCGCCTGACTGATCAGCGCAGCTAACCGTTTCACATTGTTCTGATGGGCGAGCACCAGCTCATCGATGCTCGGGCCTGTGGGGGTCTGCAATGTGCTGCGACAGGTGATCACCGCCGCATCGCCGGGGCCGAGGCTGCGCAGGCGCCATCTGACGTCGATCAAGGCGTATTGACCGGGGATCGAATCAAAGCGCTGCACGTCCAGTCGCAACGACACTCTGCGTTGCAGATTGCTGGTGACCAGTTGATCGACCAAGGCGCTGCGCAATTCATCCACCAGCGTCGCCGCCCACCATTCGGTTTCGAGGATTGCCACGCCACTGTTGCCCTGGCGAATGACAATCTGCGGGCGGTCGACCTGGGGCGGCACGGTGATGCTTTCGATCTGAATCTCCGCGCCGCCGCTTGCGCCGCTCAGTTGGGTCGGGGTCAGGGTATGGAACTGAATCGGATCGCTGCGGCAAGCGGTGAGCAGTAACAGCGCAGTGACCAGCGAGATCTTCAGCGGGAAAGCCATGGGTATTGCTCCTGTGGTCAGTTGCGCGGTGGCGCCTTCATGTCCATTGGTGCGGCATTGTCGGGACGACCGCGAATCAGCGATTCCGGATGCCGGCCCAGGTAATCCGAAAGTTCACGCAAGGAACGTGACATGCGCCCGAGTTCGTCCAGGGTTTGGGTCAACTGCTCCCGTTGCGGCGAATCCTCGGCCAAGGTCGAGCTGGCCGATTGCAAGGCCTTGCTGACGTCCCCCAAGGTGGTCTGCACGCCGGGCAGGGTCCTGGCGTTGAACTGTACGAGGCCCTTGCGCAGTTCGACGAGGTTGCTGTCCAGATTGCCGGCAATTCGATCGATCGGCAGCTGGTTGATCTTGTTGACCATGTTTTCCAGTTTTTCCTGCAACTGCTCGAGGCTGCCAGGGATGGTGGGGATGGTCACGGGGCGGGCGGTTGGATCGAACACGACTTTCTCTGCGTCGGGGTAGAAGTCGAGCGCGATGTAGAGCTGACCGGTCAACAGATTGCCGCTACGGGCCTGGGCCCGCAGGCCGTTTTCGATGAAGCTGCCCATCAGCCGTACGCCAGCGGCTTCGTCATTCGGGTCATGCTTCAAAGCCTCGAGCATCTTTAAATGAGCCTGACCGAGGCGTTGCGGATAGATCACAATGCCGACATTGACCGGGAAGCTGCGCTTTTTCGCGTCGAAATCCAGATTGACCGAGACGACTCTGCCAAATTCGATGCCGAGGAACTCCACCGGCGCGTCGACCTTCAGCCCGCGCATTGCCTGATCGAAACGTAAACTCAAATACTGTCCCTTGCCAAAAGGGGGCGCGAGAGCGGTTTGCTGGTCTTCGAACAGCTCAAAGGCTTTATTCTCGCTGGCTGGCTGATCATCGGGGCTGTATTCCGGCGCGCGAAACGCGATACCGCCCACCAACAACGAAGACAACGACTCGGTACTCACCGCAAAACCGTTGGCACCCACGTTCACATCAATACCACTGGCGTTCCAGAACCGGGTGTTCTGCGTGACGAAGACGTCATGGGGCGAATGCACGAAAATTTCGATGTTCACCCCTTTGCCGTCGGCATCCAGCGCATACGCCACCACTTGCCCGACTGGAATCTTGCGGTAATAGACGGGGGAGCCGATGTCCAGCGAGCCCAGGTCCGGGGTGCGCAACATGAAACGCTTGCCTGGCTCGCCATAGGTAATGGGCGGCGGGTTTTCCAGACCAATGAAGTGTTTGGAACGGGCATTGGCCACGCCGATGTCGGCACCAATGTAATCGCCTGACAGCAGGGTATCGATGCCCGATACGCCGCCGGCACCAATGCGCGGGCGCACGACCCAGAATTGCGAGTCTTCGCGGGTGAAGTTTTCAGCCTGTTTGTCGAGTTTGATCGTGGCGCTAACGCTTTTCTGATCGTTGCTCAGCTTCACTTCCGAAACATGGCCGATGACCACGTTGCGGTATTTGACCTCGGTCTTGTTGGCCGTAAGACCGCTACCGGTCTTGAACGTGACGGTGATGGTCGGGCCTTCCTGCATCACGCTGTGTATCACCAGGGAGATCCCCACCAGCACCGCAACGAGCGGCACAATCCATACCAGCGAAACGCTGAAGCGACGGGTCTTGATACTGGCCTGGCCAGGGTCTTGCGGCCCATCAGTGGCTTGCGACTTCATCCATGACCTCCTCGTTTGGTGGGTTATTGCGCTCGTTATCCGGCACTTCATCCCGCTCGTTATCCCGCTTTTCATCCCAAATCAGCCGCGGGTCGAAACTCATGGCTGACAGCATGGTGAATACCACCACCAGACCAAAGAACAAAATCCCCAAGCGTGGTTGAATATCGCCCAGCGCCTGGAATTTCACCAGCGCGGCGACGAGCGCGACAACGATGACATCGAGCATCGACCAGTAGCCGATCAGCTCGACGAAACGGTAAAGCTTCGAACGCTCCTTGCGCGCCCAGTGGCTGCCGCGCTGCACGGTGATCAGCAGCAGGGAAAGGGCAACGAACTTGATGCCCGGTACCGCGATGCTGGCGATGAAAATAATCAGGGCAATGTCCCACGCACCGTGTGCCCAGAACTCCAGCACACCGCTCATGATGGTGCTATCGGAGCCACTGCCGAACAGACTGGTGTTCATGACCGGAAGCAGATTGGCGGGAATATAAAACACCAGCGAGGTCAGCAAGTAAGCCCATGTGCGGGTCAACGAGTTGGTTTTGCGAGCATGCAGCGGCGCGCCGCAGCGTGGGCATTCGTGAGGGTTATCCTTTATGTCGCAGGCCAGGCCGCAGCTATGGCACAGGCACAGGTCGAGTTCGCTGGCGAGCGGTGGCCTGTTCATAAGGTATCCCACAATTCACGGACATCGCGCCCGGCGATGCGGATCAGCAGCAGGCTGAGAACCGCCAGGGCAAACAGGCCAAGGCCGGGTATGACATCGAGCATGCCTGCCAGTTTGAACACCGCCACCATTGCCCCCAGCAGACAAACCTCGAGCATGCTCCAGGGCCTGAGGGTTTCCAGCCAGCGCATGCACAGCTTGAAGCCTGGCGAGCGCCGATGCGCGAGGGCGAAGCTCAGGACCCAGATCAGCAACGCCAGTTGAAAAAGCGGCGCGATGATGATCGATATCGCCGCCACCAGCGCAATAAAGGTGATCGGTCCCTGGCTCAATGCCAATACCGAATCCCACAGCGTCGCACTGTTTTTCAGGCCCTTGAGGCTGATGCTCATGACGGGATAGAAGTTGGCGAAAATCCACAGCACCATTGCCGTGAAGGCCAAGGCCAGACGCTGCTCCACCGACAGTCCGTTATAACGCTGCAGCACGCCGCCGCAGCAGGTACACAGGGCTTTCTGATGTTTGGCAAGCGTGACTTTTTCATACACGCAGTCGCAGTGCTCGCAGATGATCAGTTGGTCAGTCGTAGCCATAGGCCGCACTCGCCATAAGACAGGGAAGTCAGAGCACACCCTCAATATAGAAGTGACTTGCGATTGAGCAAATAAAAGACTGATCAAGGATGCACTGGCCCCATCAAGATCAGATAGCCATTTGTGGCGAGGGGACTTGCCCCTGTTGGGTCGCGAAGCGGCCCCACAATTTGCCATCGAATTCCGTCAGGCATACCGCATAAAGAATATTGACGACTGCTGCGCAGCCGAACGGGGGCAAGCCCCCTCGCCACAGGTTTGTGTAAGGTTCTTGTCCCGAACTTCAGCCAAGCAATTCGCGCAGGCGATACCAGAACATACCAAGGGCCAACAGCGGTGAACGCAGGGCTTTGCCACCGGGGAAGGTCATGTGCGGGACGGCGCTGAACACATCGAGGCCCTTGCTGTGTCCGGCATGAATCGCTTCAGCCAGCAAGCGTGCGCACCAGTGGGTCACGTTCAGGCCATGACCGGAATAACCCTGGGCATAAAACACGTTCGGGTACTGGCTCAACCGTCCAGCCTGAGGGAAGCGGTTGGCGGTGATGCCGATCATGCCGCCCCATTGATAGTCGATGCGCACATCCGCCAAATGCGGAAAAACCTCGAGCATTTTTGGCCGCATGTATGCGCCGATGTCTTTCGGATCGCGCCCGGAGTAATGGCAGGCACCGCCAAACAGCAAGCGTCGATCTGCCGAGAGCCGATAGTAATCGAGGCCGACTTTCTGGTCGCACAGCGCCAGGTTCTGCGGGATCAATTGCGCGGCAAGCTCAGGTGCCAAAGGCTCGGTGGCGATGATGTAACTGCCTGCCGGTAGCACCTTGCCGCTCAGGCGTGGTTCGAGTTCTTCCAGGTGCGCATTACAACCGAGCACCAGACTGCCGGCGCGAACCGTGCCGCCAGCGCAACGAACCTGCACGGTGCTGCCATGAATCAATTCCAGCACCGGGCTTTGTTCGAATATTCGCACCCCAAGAGACTCGGCAACGTGCGCTTCGCCGAGCACCAGATTCAGCGGATGCAAATGACCCGAACCCATGTCGATCAGGCCGCCGGCATAAACATCGGAGCCCACCACTTGCTGGCGGATCTGCTCGGGGCCGACAAGTCGAGTTTCATGGCGGTAACCCAGTTCGGCAAGTTTTTGCAGTTCCGCATTGAACGCCTCGAACTGCGCCGGGGTGTTAGCCAGTTCACAGAAGCCCCAGCGCAGGTCGCAATCGATCCCATGCTCACGGATGCGATTGCCCACCAGTTCCACCGATTCGATGCCTGCGCGCTCTAGATAGCGCACACCTTCCTGACCCACATAACGGGCGAAACCTTCGACGTCGTGACCGATACCGCGGATCAACTGGCCGCCGTTACGCCCGCTGGCGCCCCAGCCGATTCGCCGGCCTTCCAGCAGAATCACCGAGAGTCCGCGCTGCGCCAGTTCGATCGCGGTATTGACCCCGGTGAAGCCACCGCCCACCACGCAGACATCGGCTTCAAGATCCGAGCCCAGCGCTGGGTAAGGTGTCATGCCCTTGGCCGAGGCAGCGTAATAGGAATGAGCGTGTTGATGATCGTACTGATTCATTGGCTGGACTTCACTTTGCTCCAGGAGCGGGTCATCAGGCGCATGATCGGCTGGGGCGGGGTGGTGGAGATGTAGAGTTTGTCGAGCACTTCCTGAGGAGGATAGACCTCTGGATTACTGACCAGCTCCGGGTCCATGTATTGCTTGGCCGCCGGGTTTGGATTGGCGTAACCGACCGAAGCGCTCACTTTGGCGATTACCTGCGGATCCAGCAGGTTGTTGACGAATGCGTGAGCCTCTTTCGGGTTGCTGGCGTCAGCAGGAATCGCCAGCAGGTCGAACCAAAGGTTACTGCCTTCCTTGGGAATCGAGTAGGCGATATTCACGCCATTCTTCGCTTCCTTGGCACGGTTCGCCGCCTGGAACACATCGCCCGAGTAGCCGAACGCGACGCAAATATCGCCATTGGCCAAGTCCGACACGTATTTGGACGAATGGAAATAGGTGATGTAAGGCCGGATGGTCAGCAGTTTGGCTTCGGCCTTTTTAAAGTCCTCGGGATTTTCGCTGCGTGGGTCCATGCCCATGTAATTCAAGACCGCCGGGAACACTTCGTCGGCCGAATCCATCATCGACACGCCGCACTGGCTGAGCTTCTTCAGGTTCTGCGGCTCGAAAAACACTGCCCAGGAATCGATGCGATCGATGCCCAGCACTTGCTTGACCTTGTCGACGTTGTAGCCAATGCCGTTGGTGCCCCACAGGTACGGCACCGAATGTTCATTGCCTGGATCGTTTTTTTCCAGCAAGGCCAGCAGTTTCGGGTCGAGGTTTTTCCAGTTGGGCAACTGCGAGCGATCCAGTTTGAGGAACGCGCCGGCCTTCACCTGGCGCGCCAGGAAGTGGTTGGAGGGCACCACCACGTCATAACCCGTGCGGCCGGCGAGCAGTTTGCCCTCCAGGGTTTCGTTGGAATCGAATACGTCGTAGATCACTTTGGTCCCGGTTTTGGCCTGGAAGTCGGCGAGGGTGGTTTCGCCAATGTAGTCGGTCCAGTTGTAGACGCTCACACTTGATTGAGCGTGTGCAGTTACGCTGAAGAGCAAGGCCAGCGAGGCCGGAACCACCGTTTTCAATAGACGCATATCGACACCTCTTTTAATTATTGGATTTGTTCAGGCGTTTCCTGATCGTTCCCACGCTCTGCGTGGGAACGATCAGGATCAGACGCTGAGCAGCAGGAACTCGCGCTCCCAGGAGCTGATCACGCGTTTGAAGTTTTCGTGTTCGGCCCGTTTGACCGCGACGTAACCGCGCACGAATTTGCTGCCCAGATAGCGCTCGACGGTTTCGCACTCTTCCATGCGCGTCAGTGCGTCCTCGATGGTGATCGGCAGGCGCAGATTGCGTCGCTCATAGGCGCGGCCCTGCACCGCGGCGCTCGGTTCGACTTTTTCGACCATGCCCAGATAACCGCACAAAAGGCTCGCGGCAATCGCCAGATAAGGGTTGGCGTCGGCACCCGGCAAGCGGTTTTCCACGCGCATGGCGTCGGGGCTGGAGGTCGGTACGCGCAAGCCGACGGTGCGATTTTCTTCGCCCCATTCAACGTTGACCGGCGCCGAGGTGTCGGGCAGGAAGCGGCGGAACGAATTGACGTTGGGCGCAAACATCGGCAGCACTTGGGGAATGTATTTTTGCAAGCCGCCGATGTGGTGCAGGAACAGCTCGCTCATCTGCCCGTCGGCATCGGCGAAAATCGGCCGGCCAGTGGCAATGTCCACCACGCTCTGGTGCAGGTGCATGGCACTGCCGGGTTCGTCGCCGATCGGTTTGGCCATGAAGGTCGCGGTAACGTTGTGCTTGAGTGCCGCCTCGCGCAGGGTGCGTTTGAACACGGTGATCTGGTCCGCCAGATCCAGCGCGTCGCCGTGACGGAAATTGATTTCCATCTGTGCCGGGCCGTCTTCATGGATCAGCGTGTCGAGGTCCAGGCCCTGGAGTTCACACCAGTCGTAAACGTCTTCAAACAGTGGATCGAACTCGTTGGCGGCGTCGATGGAGAATGACTGACGACCGCTTTCCGCACGGCCGGAGCGTCCCAGTGGCGCCTTGAGCGGCAAGTCCGGGTCTTCGCAGCGTTGGGTCAGGTAAAACTCCATTTCTGGCGCGACAATCGGCTTCCAGCCTTTGTCGGTGTAGAGCTGCAGCACTTTCTTCAGCACGTTGCGCGGCGACAGTTCGATGGGGTTGCCGAACTTGTCGAACGTGTCATGGATCACGATGGCGGTGGGTTCGATGGCCCATGGAATGACGTAAACCGCGTCGGCGACGGGCTTGCAAACCATGTCGATGTCGGCCGGGTCGAGCAGGTCGTAGTAGATGTCGTCGTCGACAAAATCCCCGGTTACCGTTTGCAGCAGCACACTTTCCGGCAGGCGCATGCCTCGCTCATGCAGGAACTTGTTGGTAGGTGCAATCTTGCCGCGAGCAATGCCGGTCAAGTCGCTGACCACACACTCGACCTCGGTAATCTTGTGATCTTTCAGCCACGTGAACAGCTGATCGAAAGGGGCATTCATAAAAACCTCATTGTTGGTCTGATTGACGCCGGGGAGGGCGGCTTCATCCACCGGACACTTCCCCTGTGGCGCGTTGACGACTATCTTGGGTGAGCCTTGCCGTTCCATCTATCCACTTTAAATCGCACAGAACGCACCAAAAGAGTGCGCGAGACTGCCCATGACAGCGTGCAATCCGTTGCAGGTTCAAGCGTTCAACACCGCCGATGTGGCCGAGCAAATCCGCGCCACACCGGGTTGGGTGCAGCACTATCAGCAAATGTCCCCGGGGCATTTCGCCGGCAGGGTGCGCTATCTGGATTTGCAAGGCGTCGAGATTTACGAGGAACAGATGAACACCCGGGTCGAGCAGAATTTCAGCGCCCCGCAAGGCTCGCTGGCGTTCTGTTTCGATCGCAGTGACAACTCGCTGTATGTGTTGAATGGTGAAAGCCGCAATATCTGGATCACCCCGGAGAACTACCAGGAAATCGCCGTGGTGTTCGGTCCCGAATTTGTTCAGCGGCATGGCCTGGACGTGGCGCAACTTGAAGGTTTGTTCATGTCGCCGCTCAATTCAGGTCAGAACGCGCTGTTCAGCCGCTGGTTGAGCGGGACGTTGACGCGGCTGACGCAGACGCTGGATCCGCCGAGCAAAGAGGCGTTGACCCAGCAACTGCTGGAGGACTGTTTGTACATCCTCGATAACGCCTGTGTGTGCCTGGATCATGCAGGTTTGCAGCGCCGGGCGCAGGGACGAACGATCATGAAACGCGTCGCCGAATGGGCTGCCGATACACCGGAAGAAACCCTCAATTTGCTGGAGCTGTCCCAGGTGGCCGGGGTTTCGCTGCGCCAGTTGCAGCATGCGTTCAAGGCGTATACCGCAATGACCCCCACGCAGTGGTTGCGCTTGCGTCGGCTCAACAGCGCCCGCCGCGAATTGCTCAGGCAAACGGCCGGGGAAACGACGGTGGCGCAAGTGGCGATGAATTGGTCGTTCTGGCATTTGGGACGGTTTTCCAACAGCTATCGAGCGTTGTTCCAGGAACTTCCCAGCCAGACGCTGGCCCGCAAACACAGCGGAGCGTGTCGGAGGTCATCATGAGTCGGTTAGCGTTTTTCAGCCTGTGTGCCGTCATGTCGATGGCCTATACCCAGGTTCTGGCCGAAACGGTCGTGCCCTTGAATGGACAGAGCTCGCAACAAATCCAGCTGGACATCAACGATTGCAACAACGTTACGACCAGCCAGGGCACCTCGAGCCCGCCACCCTCGGAGGGTGCTGCGATGGATGCTACGCAGGTACGAGGACGTCAACACGACGAGTTTTATGAGCAGGTCGAGGTCGATGTAAAACAGCACTATCACGACTGCCTGCAAGGGCGGGGTTATCAGGTCACTCCGTGAGCTGAGTGACACGTGGATTGCGCTGCCGCCGATCAAGTAGGTGGACCATCAGCAAGGCATAGAGCGTGAGGGCGATAAACAATCCCATGCGCACGGCGAAGGCGGTATAGACGTCTTTCCCGGCGAGGCTGTCCTGAACCGACTGGCCCAGCAGGATGATTAGCGTGACCAGACTGTTGAGCCAGAACCCCGGGGTTTGTCGGGTCGGGCTGAGGGCATAGAGTTTGCGCGCCAACAGCAAGCCGAACAGGAGCATCCACAGAAAGAACATCCACAAGTGCACGAACAGGCTGAGCGCGCACCAGAACCCAACAGCCAACAGGCCGCCCATGAAGGTCGAACCGAGCAGTTCATGGGCAGCGTTGCGTGTCGTTGTCGTCGAACTCTGTTGGCCGAGACTGACCGCTTTCAAAATGATCGGCAGATAGCTCGCCGGGTCGATCAGGGCCAACAGGAATGCCGGTATGACAATCAGGGTCGCACGCAGTGCAACCCTGCCCACTTCTTGCTCCGGCAAAGCGCTGGCGGCGGGTGGGGACGGCGCATTGGCGGGGTCGGGAAACAGCCAGTGACTAATCCCCACAACGAGAACGGCGAGGATCAACCCCTTGACCAGGGCACCGATGACCATCATCGCCAGATCGAACTCGGCGACGCCGGCCGAAGAAATCATCGTCAGGCCAATGATCATGAAGGTCATGATCAAGGCATTGCCGCCGCGCAGGCCAAAACGAAATGCCAGGAACATACTGATGCCAATCAGCAGCACGCCGGTAATCGGGTAGTAACGCAGGACCGGAATCAACAACAGGCCGACGCCGGTGGTTAGCATCGCAGCCAGAGCGAGAATCAAACCGGCCTTCAATGGCAACGGCCGGTTGAGAGAAGCCAGCAGTAACACGGCCAGCACCGGCGCGAGAAAAGGGATCGGCAAGCTCAGGCCGAAGCTGACCGCCAGGCACAATGCAGTGCCTGTGCCCATACGCAACGCCCGCTGAACCCGGGGCGTGCGCTGGGTCGGCGAGCGCTTAATAGGCATAGCTCAGCCAGCTCATGAACCCCACGAACAAACGACCGAGCAGGTTCAACGGGTTGTCTTGAGTCGGGAATGCCATCACTTCGGCCTGCCCACCGGCACGGATGGCGCGGCTGTCGAACAGCGTTTTCCGTGAGGCCTCGGAGAACTCGATAATCACCGGAAAACGCTGGGCCGGACGCAGCCAGTCGCGGCTGTTCTGCACACTGGGAAGGGTGCCGGGCGCAGTGCTCTGACCGACGCTGACACCGTAACCGACACTGCGTACACGGCCTTCGAAAATCTTCCCCGGCAGGGCATCCAGCACGATCGAAACCGGGGTGCCGACCTCGACCAGGCCCAGGTTGTTTTCGGTCATGTCTGCACTGATCCATACATCATGGATGGCAATCAGGGTCATGACCGGGCTGCCGGCAGTGGCGAACTGTCCGACATCGGTGCGCAGGTCGGTGATCAATCCCGCTGACCGTGCGCGTATCTGCGTGTTGGACAAGTCCAGTTCAGCTTTTGACAACGCCGTGGCGGCGCTGCGCAACAGCGCGTTGTCTTCCTCGCTGCCGCCTTCCTGTTCCCGTGCCCGCTGGACTTCGGCACGGGCTGCGGCGACCTGACTGATAGCCTGTTCACGGGTGGCTCGAGAGACTTCGAGCAAGCGCAAGGAAATGGTTCCCCGGTCTTCCCGGTACAAGCCTTCGAGGCGTTCGTTATCCTGCCGGGCCTTGAGCTCATTGGCCTGGGCTGCGCGCAAATTGGCTTGAGCCGAAGCAATGCCGGCGGTGCTGGCGCCGATCTGGCGGCGTGTGGATTCAAGGTCTGCACGTGCACGGTCGACGGCTATTTGATAGGGCTGCTGGTCCACTTCAAACAGCACATCGCCCGCCTTGACATCCTGATTGTTGCTCACATTCACTCGGGTCACCCGGCCGGCCACCTCGGAAGCCACCGGAATGACAAACGCACCCACCCGAGCCTGTTGGGTATACGGTGTGAAACGGTCCGCCAACAGGTACCAGGCCAGGCTCAGGACGATCAACAGCAATACCCATCTGATGCCCTTTTTCGCAGGATCGGCGGCAGGTTCGGATGCCTTGGGGGAGGGCGCCTCAGTAACGGGCGGCGAGGGTTCAGTCATCGGCTTTAACCTTTCGGCTCGGGATAGGAGGCTTGCGACGGGGCTGGCTCATTCAGCAGGTTGCCCCAGTCGGTACGTTGTTCCATTTGTTGGCGAGTGTTTTGATCGACTGTCGGCTGTGTGCTGTACCACCCACCACCCAGGGCTTTGTACAAGGCGATCAAGTTGCTCACGGCGTTACTGCGGCTGAGCAGGTAATTGTCCTGCTGTTCGAGCAATGCGCGTTGCGCATCCAGCACGCGCTGGAAGTCCGAGTAACCTTCCCGGTATTGGGTGCTGGCCAGGCTCAACGAACGCGCCGCGGCGACCTGCGCTTCACCCAGGATGCGCTCGCGCTCCAGCGATTTGATCAGGCTGCTGGCGGCATCATCGGCTTCCCGTGCGGCTTGGCGGACTTTGTCGCGATAAACCTCAATCAGCTGCTGCAAGCGCGCATCCTGTATACGCACGTTGTTGCTGATCTGACCATGGTCAAACAGGTTCCAGCGCAAACTGGGGCCGCCGATCAGGTCCAGGCTGTTGGAAGTGCCGCTCAGCGTATCGGTGGTCCAGACAATGCTGCCCAGCAAGGTCAGCGACGGATAGAAGTCGGTTTGCGCGACGCCGATCAGTGCCGACTGGGCTGCGACATTGAGCTCGGCGGCGCGCACGTCCGGTCGGCGCAACAACAGGCTGGCCGGTACGTCTTGTAGCACGGCTCGGTCCACCAGCGGAATCAGTCCCTCGTGTTCAAGCAATTGGGGCAGGGCGCTGGGTGGCTGTCCGATCAGCACAGCCAGCGCGTTACGGGTGCGCACGACTTGCGCTTCAAAATCCGGGATGCTGCTCAAGGTGCCCAGGTATTGGGTCTTGGCTTGTTGCACGTCGAGTTCGGCGCTCTGGCCACTGTTGAACAGTTTTTCGGTGATCTCAAAGTTGCGCTTTTGCTGTTGGGCGTTTTCTCGGGCGACGCGCAAACGCGCCTCGGTGGTGCGCAACGAAAAGTAGGTATCGGCCACCTGAGCACGCAGCAGTACCAGGACGTCTTCATAGTTGGCCTGAGCCGCGAAGTAACTGGCATCGGAGGACTCGATCGCTCGACTGAAACGCCCCCAGAAGTCCAGTTCCCAACCGACATCAAAACCGGCGCTGTGCTGCCAGAAGTGGCTGTCTTGCGGGTTGTTCCCGCCGGACTGCTGGCGGTTGAAGTACAAGCTGTCAGCGCTGGCCTGCTGCAGTTGGGGATAACGCCCGCTTTGCGCAATACCCAACCGGGCACGGGCTTCCATGACGCGAAGGCCGGCAATTTTCAAGTTGGAATTGTGCGCATCCGATTCGGCGATCAGCGCGTCGAGGACCGGGTCGGCGAACACCTGCCACCACTGGCGAATGTCGGGATTCAGGCTTCGTTGGCTGGCTTGCTCAAGCGCGGGGCTGCTCCAGAGTTTTGTCCAGGCTTCGCCGGGAGGCTGAAAATCGGGCCCCAGACGGACACAACCGCCAAGGCCAAGGACGAGCAGCAGAAGCAATGGACTAGAGCGCGTCAGCATCGGTGCACTGATAGTAGATCTTGGGAAAACGTCATCCGAACATACCTGATATTGAAATGGCGTTGGTTCGCTTAGGTTAGTACAGCTGCGAGAAATACAAGCTCATGGTGAATGATCTGGGATCGACTAACTGCTACGCTTCTCAAGATCCATTAATCCTGGCAAAAAAATGAAGGTTAAGAAGACCATGAGTAGCCCTCAGGACAACATTGCTCCAAGCTCCACCGGTTGGCGTTTCAAACTGGGCATTGCGATTATTTGTTTGATGCTGGGCTCCTGGCTGATGGTGCCTCTTGCTGCCGCAGTGGATGTACCCGGCTCAAAGATCGCGGCACTGACAGGCATTTTGTTTATCAGCAACAAGGTTCTGTTAATTCTCGTCATTGCAATCATGGGTAAATCCGGCTTTCAGCAACTCAAGCGCAGCATGTTTGGTTACGTCTCCACGCTTGCACCGTCGGCAGACGTGGAAGTAGGCCCGGCTCGCCATCGAATCGGTCTTGTGATGTTTTGCCTGCCGCTGATTTCGGCATTTCTCGAACCCTACGTTGACACTCTTTGGCCGGGGCTGCGACCAAACCTCTGGCAGCTCCAGGCACTGGGCGATGCCATGTTGATCGGCAGCTTTTTCGTGCTGGGTGGAAATTTCTGGGACAAGGTCCGTGCATTGTTTATACGCAAGGCACGTGTCGTTAATACAACCGCGGTGTGAACGCCTCTAACGTGAAATGATCCCGTGATCGATCGCGTACTTTACCAGTGCAGCGGGTTTGTCGATGTTGAGCTTGCGACGGATGCTCAGGCGATGAGTTTCTACAGTCCGGACACTGATGTCCAGTTCGCGAGCCATTTCCTTGTTGTTCAGCCCCTGCGCCATTTTGTACAGCACTTGGCTTTCGCGCGGAGTCAGCTCATTGTCGGTACTTTTATCGGCAATGAGCCGCTGTGCGATCTCGGCGCTGTAGAACGTCCCGCCACTGACAATCGCTTCGATCGCCGCAATGATTTCCCGTGAAGGCGCGTTCTTCAGCACATAGCCGCTGGCACCCGAGCGAACGGATTCACTCACGTATTCATAATTGTCGTACATGCTCAACACCAGCACTTTGAGCGTTGGGTACTGGCTGCGTAACAACCGGGTCAGCTCGAGGCCGTTGATGTCCTTCAGGCTGATGTCGACCAGCAACAGGTCCGGCTGGCAGCGCCCGACCATTTCAATGGCATCGGCGCCATTCTCGGCTTCTCCTACCACTTCCAGTTGCGCCATGACCCCCAGCAGCGATTTGATTCCATCGCGAACCAGGGAGTGATCGTCGACCAGGGCGACGCGGATCGGGTAGGGCAGGTTCATCGCAGGCATTCACTCTAATTGTTATAGGTTGGGTCAGCGTTCTGTACCCGGCCGTTTCATCGGCAGTAGCACGTCCAGCTCACTTCTTCCCGGCATCGATGTCAGCTCGAATCGACCGCCAAAATGCTCGACACGCTCACGGATGTTGCGCAGGCCAATGCCCGCGTGACGACGTTCGACCTGGGCGACGTTGAAACCGATACCGTCATCGATCACTGTCAACCGTACGGACTTTTCAGACCCGTGCAGGGTAATGATGACGTTTTTTGCTTGGGCGTGGCGTTCGATGTTGGTCAAGCCTTCTTGTACGATGCGAAACAACGAGACGGCGGCGCCATCGACCAGATGACAGTCGAATTCGTTATCGTTGAAGGTCACGACCAGACCGCTGCGTTGCTCGAATTCTGCGGCGAGTTGACCGATAGCCGCCGGCAGGCCGAGGGTGTCGAGCAGCGACGAGCGCAGGTCGTGAGAGAGGCTGCGCACTTCGCCAATCGCATCCCCGAGGCGCTCCGTGGCGTCTCTTAAAATGCTCAATCCTTTATCTTGTCCATTTTCCAGCACATGGCTGGCCAGTTCGAACTGAAACTTGATGGACACCAGCAGCTGGCTGATGCCGTCGTGCAGTTCTCGGGAAACCCGCGACCGTTCTTCCTCCTGCAGGCTGACGATGCGTTGGGTCAGGCGCTGGAGTTTTTTATCGGCCAGGCGATGCTCGCTGACGTTCAGTGTCATGCCGCTGGCGAAAACGAACAGCACCGCAACGAGGGCCACCGCGGCTATGGCCAGCATGGTTTTGCGGATGCCCTGAGCCACCTCGTCACGGGCCTGCCGGGTGGCGCGTTCAACGTCTTCAAGGTAGATGCCGGTGCCGAGCATCCAGCCCCAACGGTCCAGCATCACTACGTAAGCGAGCTTGTCGGTCACTTGGCCCGAAGAGGGTTTGTTCCAGGCGTAACGTTGAAAACCTTCACCCGATTGCGCACTTTTGAGCAACGCCTGGATCACCGGCAGCCCGTAAGGGTCAGTCATGTCCCACAGGTATTTGCCCACCAGCTCTGACTGGCGCGCATGCATCAGGCTGCGGCCCTGGTGGTCGTAGACGAAAAAGTAGCCGTTGATGCCAAAGCTGAGCTTGCGCAGTTCTTCGAGCACTTGTTGCTGCGCGCGGGCGTCACCCCGGCCGTTGTCATACAGCGGCGCGATCAGGCTCTGGGCCATTTCGACGTAGTTTTTCAGCTCCGCACGCTTGCTCGCCAGAATGCTGTCTTCAATCAGTTGCGCCTGTTGATCGCCCAGTTGCCGGTTCAGCGAAATCACCAGCGCGCAGATGACGGCGATCGCCAACACCAGCGGCAGAATCCCGAGCGCAACGATTTTGTGTTTGAGCTGCATCTCTACTCCTGGCCAGGCCAAGGGAAGGCGAAGGCCCGGCATCATATGCCAAAGATACCCGCCTCCAGTAGCAGTGCTGGACAGAATGACCTGCGGCCATGATGAAACACAAAAAACCTGTGATCTGTGGCGAGGGGGCTTGCCCCCGTTTGAGTGCGTAGCACTCACAAGATCCTGGGTACATCAGAGATTTCTCGGGGCTGCTTCGCAGCCCAACGGGGGCAAGCCCCCTCGCCACAGCCCGCTCCCACAGGTGTTGCATTTCATCCGAGAGATCAGTGGCGTCTACGTAGAACTACGTAGACACCCCGTACGTAGTAACGCGGATTTATTTGTCGACAGCATGCGCAGATATTGGGCTGGCTCCGCACAGCGGACACAATTATAAAAATTACCGCCGCAGCCATGGCTGTCGGCAGGAGACACGCTATGCCCCGTCTGGCTAAACACCTTGCCTGGTTTGCCGTGGCTGTCCTGGGAGCGTTTGCGCTGAGTGTCGTGGCCCTGCGCCGCGGCGAAGCCATCAACGCCCTCTGGATCGTCGTCGCAGCAGTCGCTATCTATCTCGTCGCATACCGCTATTACAGCCTGTTCATCGCCACCAAGGTGATGCAGCTCGATCCCAATCGAGCCACTCCCGCTGTACTCAACAACGATGGTCTGGACTACGTACCGACCAACAAACACGTGCTCTTCGGACACCACTTCGCCGCCATCGCTGGCGCGGGGCCGCTGGTCGGTCCGGTCCTGGCTGCGCAGATGGGCTACCTGCCCGGTACGCTGTGGCTGATTGCCGGGGTGGTGCTGGCCGGTGCGGTTCAGGACTTCATGGTCCTGTTCATGTCCACCCGCCGCAACGGTCGT
>NZ_MUNM01000071.1 GCF_002286815.1 Pseudomonas sp. PICF141 | reverse complement strand
GTAGTATGCGCGGCGTTTTTTTTCATATAATGCCAACAGGGCGCCCCAGGGGTGGGGGGGGGGGTTGGAGTAAAAGGTTGTTTACCCCCCCCCGCCACAAGGACGTTCCTTTTCCCTCCGAACAAGCCCCGACATGTTCAGACCTCTCTTCGTATTTATTGGCACGCGTTATACCCGTGCAAAGCGTCGCAATCATTTTGTGTCATTCATTTCCCTGACCTCGATGATCGGACTCGCCCTCGGCGTGGTCGTGATGATCGTCGTGCTGTCGGTGATGAACGGCTTCGATCATGAAATGCGCACCCGCGTGCTGGGCATGGTGCCCCACGCGACCATCGAGTCCGGTGAGCCGATCAGCGACTGGCAAAGCCTGGCCGCCCAGGTCAAGCAGAATCCACAGGTGGCGGCGGTCGCGCCCTTCGTCCAGATGCAGGGATTGCTGACCAACAACGGCAAGGTTTCCAAAGTGCTGCTCAATGCCATCGACCCTGTGCAGGAACGGCAGGTGTCGATCATTGATAACTTCATGCAGCAGGGCAAACTCGATGACTTGGCGCCGGGCAGTTTCGGCATCGTCATCGGCGACAAGGCCGCGGCCAAACTCGGCGTGGCGGTAGGCGACAAACTCACGTTTGTCGCGCCGGAAGTCACCGTGACCCCGGCCGGGATGTTCCCGCGCATGAAGCGCTTTACCGTGGTCGGCATCTTTCATGTCGGCGCCGGCGAGATCGACGGCTATCTGGGCATCACCCATCTGCAGGATCTGGCGAAGCTGCACCGCTGGAAGCCGGATCAGGTGCAGGGCCTGCGCTTGAAGTTCGATGACCTGTTCCAGGCACCACGCGTGGCGTGGACCATCGCTCAGCAACTTGGCGAAGATCAGTATTACGCTCGCGACTGGACCCGAACCCACGGAAACCTGTATCAAGCAATCCGCATGGAAAAAGCCATGATCGGCCTGCTCTTGCTGCTGATCGTCGCCGTGGCGGCGTTCAATATCATTTCCACGCTGGTGATGGTGGTGAACGACAAGAAGGGCGACATCGCGATCCTGCGCACCCTCGGCTCTACGCCAGGGCAGATCATGGCGATCTTCATGGTCCAGGGTACGGTCATTGGTGTGGTCGGTACGCTGATCGGCGCCGTGGTCGGGATCTTCGCCGCACTGAACGTCAGCGCCGCGATTTCTGCCCTTGAAGGGCTGATCGGCCATAAATTCCTGAACGCTGACGTGTATTTCATCGATTACCTGCCGTCGCAAGTGCAGAGCCAGGACGTGTTGATGGTCTGCGCCGCCGCGTTGGTTCTGAGTTTCCTCGCCACCCTGTATCCAGCCTGGCGTGCCGCGCGCACCCAGCCTGCGGAGGCGCTACGTTATGAGTGAGTCGGGCATGAGTGATAAAGCAATCTTGAGCTGCCGCAACCTGGGCAAATCCTACGTGGAAGGTCCGGAATCGGTAGAGGTTCTGGCGGGTCTGCAACTGGAATTGCACCCCGGTGAGCGCGTGGCGATCGTCGGCACCTCGGGTTCGGGCAAAAGTACCTTGCTCAACCTGCTGGGCGGCCTCGATACGCCGACCAAGGGCAGCGTCTGGCTGGCCGGTGAAGAACTCTCGGCACTGAACGAAAAGGCCCGTGGCCTGCTGCGCAACCGGTCGCTGGGTTTCGTTTACCAGTTCCACCACTTGCTGCCTGAGTTCACCGCGCTGGAAAACGTCTGCATGCCGTTGCTGATCGGTAGAACCGCGATCCCCGAAGCGCGTCAGCGTGCGACGGCGTTGCTGGAGCGGGTAGGGCTGGGCCATCGTCTGGAGCACAAGCCGGCAGAATTGTCCGGTGGCGAACGCCAGCGTGTGGCCATCGCCCGCGCCCTGGTGAACAAGCCAGGCTTGGTGATGCTCGACGAGCCAACCGGCAACCTCGACTCCCACACCGCCCAGGGCATTCAGGATTTGATGCTCGAACTCAGCACCTCGATGCGCACCGCGTTCCTGGTGGTGACCCACGACATGAACCTGGCTCGCCAGATGGATCGCGTCCTGCATTTGCAGGAAGGTTACCTGACCCCCATCTGATTGACCGAAACCCGGCGTACTGAACAGTACGTCGGGTCTTTTATTTTTATACGGTGCCCAGCGAATGTTCAGACCGTTATCGATCTTTATCGGCGCGCGCTATACCCGCGCCAAGCGCCGCAATCGCTTTGTTTCCTTCATCTCGATGACCTCGATGATCGGCCTCGCCCTGGGCGTGCTGGCGATGATCGTCGTGTTGTCGGTAATGAATGGCTTCCAGCGCGAAATGAGTTCGCGCATTCTCGGCATGGTGCCCCACGCGACCATCGTCGGTGTGAACCCTATCGACGATTGGCAGCCGGTGGCCGCCGCGGCGATGAAGAATCCTGAAGTGACGGCGGCGGTGCCGTTCACCGAGATGGAAGGCATGCTGTCCTACAAGGGCACGATGCAGCCGATCCAGGTCAGTGGTGTCGACCCGGCGCTGGAAGGCCAGGTGTCGATCGTTGCCAAGCACATTGTTCAGGGGCGTCTGGACGCCTTGAAGCCCGGCGAGTTCGGCGTGGTGATCGGTGAGATCACTGCACGACGCTTTCGCTTGAGCGTTGGCGACAGGATCACCCTGATCGTGCCGGAAATCAGCACCGCACCGGGCGGCATCACCCCGCGCATGCAACGACTGAATGTGGTCGGCGTGTTCAAGGTTGGCGCCGAGCTGGACGGCTCCATGGCGCTGATCCACCTCGCTGATGCCGCGCAGATGCAACACTGGCAACCGAATCAGGTGCAGAGCGTGCGCCTGGCGGTGAAGGACCTGTACGCCGCGCCACAAGTGTCGAGCGACATCGCGACAGGCCTCGGCGCTGCCTACAAGGCTGACGACTGGACCCACACCCAGGGCAGTCTGTTCAGCGCGATGAAGATGGAAAAAACCATGATCGGCCTGCTGTTGTTGATGATCGTTGCAGTGGCGGCATTCAACATCATCGCCACTCTGATCATGGTGGTGAACGACAAGGGGGCGGACATCGCGATACTTCGCACCATCGGCGCGACACCTCGGCAGATCATGGCGATCTTCATGGTGCAGGGCACGGTGATCGGAGTCGTCGGCACTTTGATTGGCGGCGTGCTGGGCGTGATTGCAGCGCTGAACGTCAGTGGACTGGTGGGCTGGATGGAGCGGGTCAGCGGGCAACACATCTTCAGTTCCGACGTGTACTTTGTCAGTAACTTGCCGTCGGAACTGCAGGGCGCGGATGTGTTGTTGATCTGTTCCGCCGGTTTCATCATGAGCTTTTTGGCGACGGTGTATCCGGCGTGGCGGGCAGCGAAAGTGGAGCCGGCTACTGCGTTGCGGTATTCGTGAGTCGTTCAGTCGTTTTCGCGGGCAAGCCTCGCTCCTACAGGCGCGACTCTCTGTCATGCCAACCTTTGTGGCGAGCGTGCTTGCTCGCGTTGGGCTGCGTAGCGGCCCCAAAAATCTGATAACAATCACTGATTTTTGTGAGTGCTACGCACTCAAGCGGGAGCAAGCTCCCTCGCCACAGGTTACTCACTGACTCAAGACTCTTAAGTGAACAGAATTACGTTCCTGCCCGAAGGGCTTGTCGCTCAGGTTCCCTGGTTCATGTTGACATCGCGCATTAATAACCCAAAGCGCAGATCCACCGCATCCGGTATCGGCAAATACACCGTGTGCCCATCCCCCGGTGCCACGTCAACCGCCTCGCCTTTGGCGTTCTGCAACTGGTGCAAATCGAAGTGGAAATTGCCCTTGGGCGTCATCAGTTCCATGTGATCACCCAGACCAAAGCGATTCTTTACCCGCACTTCCGCCAGCCGATCCCGGCGTTCGCCGGTCAACTCGCCCACGAACTGCTGGCGCTCTGAAACCGAACTGCCATTCTGGTAGTTCTGATATTCATCATGCACATGTCGACGCAGAAAACCTTCGGTGTAACCACGTTGGGCCAGGGATTCAAGGTCGGTCATCAAGCTGCGATCAAACGTTCGGCCTGCCACTGCATCATCGATTGCGCGGCGATACACCTGAGTCGTGCGCGCGCAATAGAAATGCGATTTGGTCCGGCCTTCGATCTTCAATGAATGCACGCCCATTTGCGTCAGACGCTCGACATGCTGCACGGCGCGCAAGTCCTTGGCGTTCATGATGTAGGTGCCGTGTTCGTCCTCGAATGCCGGCATCAGGTCGTCGGGGCGATTGGCTTCTTGTAGCAGGAACACTTGATCGGTCGGCGCACCGATGCCCAGGGTTGGTTCGGGGCGGAACTGCTGGACGATTTCACCGAGCTGATTTTCGCTGGCCGGTGTCGCCGAGTATTTCCAGCGACAGGCGTTGGTGCAACTGCCCTGATTGGCGTCGCGCCTGTTCATATACCCCGACAACAGACAGCGCCCGGAATAGGCCATGCACAACGCGCCGTGGACGAACACTTCCAGCTCCATCGCCGGGACGTGCTGACGGATTTCGGCGATTTCTTCCAGCGACAGTTCGCGGGACAAAATGATCCGGTTCAAGCCCTGTTGCTGCCAGAACTCGACGCTGGCCCAGTTCACGGTGTTGGCCTGTACTGAGAGATGGATCGGCATCTGCGGGAAGTGCCGACGTACCAGCATGATCAAACCGGGGTCGGACATGATCAGCGCATCCGGCGCCATGGCGATTACCGGTTCAAGGTCCTTCAAGAATGTTTTGAGCTTGGCGTTGTGCGGGGCGATGTTCACCACCACGTAAAAGCGTTTGCCCTGAGCCTGGGCTTCGGTAATGCCGAGGGCGAGGTTGGCATGGTCGAATTCGTTGTTACGCACCCGCAGGCTGTAGCGCGGCTGGCCGGCATATACCGCGTCGGCGCCGTAGGCGAAGGCATAACGCATGTTTTTCAGGGTGCCGGCAGGTGCAAGCAATTCCGGGGGCGTGAGCGTCATGGCGCAGGTCATGGCAGTATCGATCGCAAAAGCCGGCAAGGGTAAATGGCTTATCCGTGGGGTTTATTGATCTGGATCTATGCTTGATGAATAAACGGATGGCACTCGTGCGAGCCGTGGCGGACTAAATACCAGAACGCGCAAACGGCGCCCCTGCGCACTGACATGGATCGGACATGAACGAAACGAAGCTGCAAAACACCTCGCTGATGGTCTTGCTGACGCTGGTGAGCATCGCCTTCATCTGGATTCTGCTGCCGTTTTACGGTGCGGTGTTCTGGGCGGTCATTCTCGGTATTCTGTTTGCGCCGTTGCAGCACCAACTGCAACGCAGGTTCGGCTTGCCCCACAATCTCACGGCCCTGTGCACCTTGATTCTCTGTGTACTGATTGCGATCTTGCCGGTAATCACCATCAGTACCTTGTTGGTTCAAGAAGGTGCGGCGCTCTACAACAAAATCGAAAGCGGCGAACTGGACATTGCCGGGTATGTGTCACAGTTCAAGCAAAGCCTGCCGCCGTATTTTCAGTACGTGCTCGATCGTTTCGGCATGGGCGAGTTGAGCGGGTTACGGGAAAAAATCATCAAGAGCACGATGCAGGGCAGCCAGTTTGTCGCGACCAAGGCGTTCAGTTTTGGTCAGGGCACATTCGAGTTCGTGGTGGGTTTTTTTGTCATGCTCTATCTGCTGTTTTTCTTCCTGCGGGACGGGTCCGAACTGGCGCGCAAAGTACGTGCGGCGATACCCCTGGAAGATACCCAGAAGCGCCGTTTGCAACTCAAGTTCAATCGTGTGGTGCGAGCCACGGTGAAGGGCAACGTGGTGGTGGCGATCACGCAAGGGGCATTGGGTGGTTTTATTTTCTGGTTTCTGGACATCCCGAGCGTACTGCTCTGGGCGGTGTTGATGGCGTTTCTGTCGCTGTTGCCAGCGGTGGGCGCGGGGATCGTCTGGATACCGGTTGCAGCGTATTTCCTGTTCACTGGCGCGATGTGGCAGGCCACGGTGCTCACGTTGTTTGGCGTATTCGTGATCGGCCTGGTGGACAACGTCCTGCGACCGATTCTGGTGGGCAAGGACACCAAAATGCCAGACTACCTGATCCTGATCTCGACCTTGGGCGGCCTGGCGCTTTTTGGCTTGAACGGTTTTGTCATCGGCCCGTTGATCGCGGCATTGTTCGTATCGAGCTGGGCGATTTTCATCGATTCCAAGCCCAAAATTCAGCTGCCTTAAGCACTGAGCTGGCCCGAGCCGATACGTTGTGACAAGGCTTGGGCGGCGGGAAGCGAAGTGAGTGGACCGCTGATAGGCTCGCCGTCCTGCATCAGATACCAACAAGCGAGTAACCCTCTCGCCCTGAGCGTTGCGGGAACGGCGCTGCCGATAACAGACATGATCTGGACCTGAGTCATAAGTACCTCCATTAATCTATGGAGCTACCTTACGGATCGGACGCTTGAACGGACAATCAACGCTTTCGATAGTCGTCATTGATGCCAATGAGTCCTGCGTTCAATCCACTACTTGATCGAGCATATGCACCAGTTCCCGCTCATTGAGCAGGCCTTTGCGCACCAGGTTTTCTGCCAGCAGCGAGAGAAACTTTGCGCTGCGATGGCCTTCCAGGTGTTTGAGTTCGGTCAGTGCGTTGTACACCTTGCCGGAAGTGCACAAGCCGACAATACGATGCGGGTTTTGTGTGGGCATGTAGGCCGTCCTTGTTGTTATCAACCTGTTGTTTATGGACAGTTCCAAGCTTGCGGACCTGACATGGCATAAATATGACCAACTTTAGCTGTCGATACTGTCCCGACAGCGACCTTGGCGAGATGTATTCAGACTGCGTCCAGCCAGTGGTCATAAAAAGGCCCCGCTGTTACAGCGGGGCCTGATAAGCGTGTTACCAGCGGTCGCCACGATAATAGCCATGGGGATGGCCGTAATAGCCGCGTGGTGGACCATACGCACGTGGCGGACCGTAATAGATGGGGGCCGGGCGGTAGTAATAGATCGGTTGTTGTACGTACACCGGCGCCGGTTGGTAATAAACAGGCGGTGGCTGCACGTATACCGGTTGTGGCTGCACGTAAACCGGTTGCTCGACATACACTGGCCGGTCACGACTGATAATTGCTGAGCCGATGATTGCCGAGCCGACGATCGCACCAAACACAGCCGGACCTTCCCAGCCACGACCACCTGCATCTGCCTGCCCTGCGATAGCGAGAGCACCGATCAGCAGGGCTACTGTGGGGATTTTACGGATCATGATAGTTCCTCGGTTCTTCGACCCGGCGCTCGCGTCTGCAATAGACTCAAGTTGTCGCGGGGATACTTCTAAGACAGCTTTTTTCTGAAAATCAGCACAGCCATTGGGTAAATTTTGTGTAAGGTCTGTACCGGCTTCTTTACGCTCCTGTGTGCCTACCGTGGACAGGCTTTTATGATTGATCAGACCTGATGGAATGGCTAATCCCGTCCATCTGAAAGTGTTATTGAAGGAGATTGCAATGCAGATGAACCCCAACAGAGACACTCAATTGTGCATGTCGCTTTCGGGGCGTCCCGGCAACTTCGGCCTGCGGTTTCACAACCATCTGTACGAACAACTGGGTCTGAATTTCTACTACAAGGCTTTCAGCAGCCAGGACTTGCCGGGCGCCGTGGGCGGCATCCGCGCCTTGGGCATTCGGGGGTGCGGAGTATCGATGCCGTTCAAGGAGGCTTGTATTGCGTTGGTCGATGAGCTGGATGCATCGGCTGAAGCTATCCAATCGATCAACACTATCGTCAACACCAACGGTCACCTGAAGGCTTACAACACCGATTACATCGCCATTGCCCAATTGCTTGAAACCCATCAAGTGCCCAAGGATTCGACTTTTGCCCTGCGCGGCAGCGGCGGCATGGCCAAGGCTGTGGCCAGTGCGTTGCGTGATGGCGGCTACGAAAACGGCGTAATCGTGGCCCGTAACGAGCCCGCCGGGCGTGCATTGGCTGAATCGTTGGGTTACTCATGGCAGGCGGAGTTGGGAAGCGACCGCCCGCGGATGCTGATCAACGTCACGCCCATTGGCATGGCGGGCGGGCCGGAAGCGGATCAACTGGCGTTCGAGCCAGAAGCCATCGCTGCGGCCGAGACTGTCTTCGATGTGGTAGCAATCCCCTCGGAAACACCGTTGATCGTGCGCGGTCGTGCCGAAGGCAAACGGGTCATCACCGGGCTGGAAGTGATTGCGATCCAGGCACTGGAACAGTTCGTGTTGTACACCGGCGTGCGGCCGACTGATGAGCAATTCCAGAAAGCCGTAGCGTTTGCCCGCAGCTGACAGTTGACTGTACTGGCCCCATCGCGGGCAAGCCCGCTCCCACAGGTCCAGCGTTGGGAACGGACTTGCCCACTCGGCTTCCTGCCAACCCCCCAAGAGTTGAACGCAAACCCGTGGCGAGGGGGCTTGCCCCCCGTTCGGCTGCGAAGCAGTCGTAAACCCGTTACTTGGGATTTTAATTTGAAATGCCGAGGCCGCTTCGCGACCCAACGGGGGCAAGCACGGGCGTCTGTTTGGCTATTCGAGGCGAGCCAAGCGCTCTTCCAGTGCCGCAATCCGCGCTTCAAGCTCTTCGATTCGCTCAACCGACACGCCGCTACTGGTACTACGTTCCACCGGATTCTGTCGGGCAGCCAGGATCGCTTCGATATCCGCCGGATCGCCCAGTGCATGCATGTAACGGTCTTCGCGCTGGCCAGCCTGGCGCGGGATCAATAGCGCCAGGCCTCTGGCGATCAAACGCTCAAGTTGATGCACCACCTGCTCGGCGTCTTCGAAGTCGTGCATGCGGCCACTGCGGGTCAGTAGTTCGTTGACCGTCTGCGGGCCACGCAGAAACAACAACCCCGTCAGAATCACCTGCGCCGGCACCAGTTCCAGCGCCTTGTCGACCCGATGCTCCCAGCGGTCGGCACGGCTGCCCATCACCAGTCTGGTAAAGCCGCGCCCCTCCAGGACGCGCAAGCTCTGGCCGACCTGGCCCTGGCTCAAGTTCATCACCGGTTCGCGGCTGGTTTTCTGATTACAGGCAATCACCAGCGCATTGAGCGTCAGCGGATAAGTTTCCGGGCTAGTGGCCTGTTTCTCGATCAACGAGCCCAGAATACGAATTTCCGTGCTGTTGAGCCGCGGTTCGTCGAAGGTCGTTTCTTGCTCAGTGCTCATCGCGCTTTTCCCTATGCAGTCGAAGCATGCAGTCGAAGCCGACTAGCCTAATCCTTGCAGGATAAAAGACAAGCCGCAGGGCAGTCGCGCATGGCTATAATCGCTCCACGTTTTTACTCCTGTCACCACACGAGACCAATCATGACTATTTCCCTCTACGCCGCTTCCGTTCCGGTTTTCCAGCAAATGCTCAATGCCCTGAGCAACAACCTGAGCAAGGCCGAAGCCCACGCTACCGCGAAAAACATCGACCCGAACGCGTTCCTGCAAGCCCGTCTGTACCCGGACATGTTCCCGTTGGTGCGTCAGGTACAGATCGCGGTAGATTTCGCCAAAGGCGTATCGGCGCGTCTGGCTGAAGTCGAATTGCCGAAATATGACGACACCGAAACCACCTTCGCCGAACTGCAAGCATTGATCGCCAAGGTTCTGGCCTTCATCGGCGAGATCAAGCCTGAGCAGATCAACGGCAAGGAAGGCATCGAGATCGTTACCCGTCCGGGCACCCCTAAAGAGAAGCGCTTCACTGGCCAGGCTTACTTGCTGAGCTACGGTTTGCCGCAGTTTTTCTTCCACGTCACCACCGCTTACGCACTGCTGCGTCACAATGGCGTGGAAGTGGGCAAGCGCGATTACATGGGCGCGTTCTAAACCGCCAGGAACAAAAAAGCCCGCCAAGGTGTAAACCTTGGCGGGCTTTTTCATTTTGCTGTCCTACGGGAACGTTGTTACGCCAGACGCTGGGCTTCCCGGGCTTTCTGGGTCTTCTGATCCTCGCCCTGGCACGCCGCTGCGGTGAACAACACGTCAGTGGAGGAGTTCAGCGCGGTTTCCGCCGAGTCCTGCAACACACCGATGATGAAGCCGACCGCGACCACTTGCATGGCGATTTCGCTCGGGATGCCGAACAGGCTGCATGCCAGCGGAATCAGCAACAGCGAGCCGCCGGCCACGCCCGAGGCGCCACAGGCGCAGATTGCCGCGACAATGCTGAGCAGGATGGCCGTCGGAATATCCACGGCGATGCCCATGGTGTGCACGGCGGCGAGGGTCAACACGGTGATGGTGATCGCCGCACCGGCCATGTTGATGGTAGCGCCGAGCGGGATCGACACCGAATAGGTATCTTCGTGCAGACCCAGACGCTTGCTCAGTTCCAGGTTGACCGGGATGTTCGCCGCCGAACTGCGAGTGAAAAACGCAGTGATGCCGCTCTCGCGCAGGCAGGTGAATACCAGCGGATACGGATTGCGACGCAGCTTCCAGAACACGATCGCCGGGTTCATCACCAGCGCCACGAACAGCATGCAGCCCAGCAACACGGCCAGCAGATGCATGTAACCGATCAAGGCGCCGAAACCGGAAGTGGCGAGGGTCGAGGCCACCAGGCCGAAGATCCCCAGCGGCGCAAAGCGGATCACCACCCGCACGATAACCGTTACGCCATTGGACAAATCACCCAGCACCTCGCGGGTGGTTGCACCGGCATGGCGAATCGCAATGCCCATGCCGATCGCCCACGCGAGAATACCAATGAAATTGGCGTTCATCAGTGCGCTGACCGGGTTATCGACCACGCTCAGTGCCAGGCTTTGCAGCACTTCGCTGATGCCGCCCGGTGCGCTCACCGCAACATCCTGGGTAGCCAGCACCAGGCTCGACGGAAACAGCGTACTGGCGACCACTGCCACGACGGCTGCCGCGAAGGTGCCCAGCAAATACAGAAACAGAATCGGCCGGATGTGGGTTTCCTGGCCATGTTTATGGTTGGCAATCGACGCCATGACCAACACGAATACCAGAATCGGCGCGACAGCCTTGAGTGCCGACACGAACACTTTGCCAATGAAGGCGGTGGACTTGGCCAACTCGGGCGCGAACAACGCCAAGGCAATCCCGGCGATCAGGCCGATGATGATTTGGGTGACCAGGCTGCTGCGTTTCAGGCGTTGCAAGAGCGAAGGGGATGAAGCGGTCATAACGGCATCTCTGATTTTATTAGGGTGCAGGGTTCTGCTCATGCAGCAAAAAGCCGGGCAGGCCACATGGAGGGAACCGAAGGGTCGCTACATCAATGCCTTGAGGCCGATGAGCAAAGTATAAGTACCGCGGGCCGCGGACTTTATCACAGCGTAGCCATGATCCTTCAGACCTGTGACGATCTGCCGCCCGATGGCTCAACGCGATTTGCAGGTTCGTGCAACCTCGTCCGCAAACACTCTGTTAAGCTTCGCCATCCTCATTTTCAAGTTTTGCCAGTGAGCCTTCGGGCTGTCGCTGGTGTCGTCGTTTTCTGGAGTTCTGCATGCTGTTGCCCATTCTTCTGTTGTCCGCCGCCGGTTTTACGGTGTTGACCACGGAATTCATCATCGTCGGCCTGTTGCCGGCAATCGCCCGTGACCTGAACGTCAGCATCCCGCAAGCGGGTTTGCTGGTGACCCTGTTCGCCTTTACCGTGGCCGCTTTCGGACCGTTCCTGACCGCGTACTTTGCAAGGTTTGAACGGCGCAAGCTGTTCATCAGTGTGCTGATCATGTTCGGCCTGGCCAACACGCTGGCGGCACTGGCGCCGAACATCGGCGTGATGGCCGTTGCGCGATTGATTCCGGCGCTGGGGTTGCCGGTGTTCTGGGCGTTGGCCAGTGAAACCGCAGTGGATATCGTTGGGCCGGACTACGCCGGGCGAGCAATCGCCAAGATCGGTTTCGGCATTGTCTGCGCCACGGTGTTCGGCATTCCCGTCGGCACGCTGATTTCCGATGCGTTCGGCTGGCGCAGTGCTTTCGGCATTCTGGCGGTGATCGCGTTTGCCAAGGCGTTGCTGCTGTTTATCTACCTGCCGAAAACCAACCTGCACCAGCATCAGGTGAGCTTCCGTTCGCAGTTCAAAATCCTGCGCAGCCCATTGATGTTGGGGCATGTGCTGTTATCGATCCTGGTATTCAGCGGCATGTTCACCGCGTACACCTACCTGGCGGACATTCTTGAGCGGCTTGCCGGTTTCAACGGCACGGTAGTCGGCTGGTGCCTGATGGGCTTTGGCGCGGTCGGCTTGATCGGCAACTCGCTGGGCGGCCGTGCGGTGGATCGACATCCGTTGATCGCTTCGGTGACATTCTGTGCCTTCATGATCGCCGGCATGGTGGCCTTGGTGCCGAACATTCACTCACCCCTCGGTCTGGCGGCAGCGATGGGAATTTGGGGCGTGACTCAGGCCGCGCTGTTCCTGGTCAGCCACGTGCGCCTGATGAAGGCTGCTCCTGAGGCACCGGCCTTCGCTGCATCGCTTAACATCGCCGGGGCCAATCTCGGAATTGGTCTGGGCGCGATGGTCGGTGGGCGAGTGATCGACCATGTGGGCCTGGGTGGCCTGGGATTCGCGGCGGCCGCTTTTATCCTGGTCTCGATCTTGTTGGCGATGGCGCTGATGACCTTCAAGCCTCGGGAAATCTGCGCCTGAGGCCTCACATCTCGACAAACAGCTCGCGTCGGGCGCCTTCGGTAATGGCGACAATGCCGGGGTGCTTGACTTTGCGTTCCACGGAGATGGCGTAGAACGACTCTCGTACCGCATCGGTCTGGCCGATCAACTCCACGTCGCATTGGCGTTTCACTTCGTCGGCAATCACGCTCGGGCCGATGAATATTCCGCTGCCGGATTGGCCGAAGGCCTGCATCAGGGCGCTGTCGTCGAATTCGCCGACGATCCGCGGCTGGATCTGCTGTTCGGCAAACCAGCGTTGCAAGCGACTGCGCACCACGGTTTCCGGCCCGGGAATCAACAGTGGGGCGCCGTGCAGGCTATGGGGGAATTGCTGGCCATACCGCGTCGCCAATTCTGTGGTGGCGAAGAAGCTGATGCCGCATTCGCCGAGCTTCTGGCTGTAGCCCTTGATGTCCAGATTGGAGGGCATCGGGCTGTCGGAAATCACCAGGTCAAGGCGCTGAATCGCCAGGTCGGCAAGCAAGCGTTCCAGTTTGTCTTCGCGACAGGTGATACGCAGGGGCTCGCTCAATTCCATGGTCGGTGCGATCAGGCGATAAACGATGGATTTGGGCACCACGTCGGCGACGCCTACCCGAAACAGAATCTGTTGCTCATTGGGCTGCGCCCGCAGCATCAATTCCAGTTCGCCACCGAGTTGGAACATCTGCTCGGCGTAAGGGAGCGTCTGACGCCCGGCTTCGGTGAGTTCCAGCTGCCGGCCGACCCGGCGAAACAACTCGATGCCATAGGTTTGCTCGAGCAGGGAAATCTGCCCGCTGATGGTCTGTGGCGTCAGGTTCAATTGCTCGCAGGCGCGCACAATGCTGCCGGTCTTGGCCACCACCCAGAAATAATGCAGCTGCCGGTAATTCAACATGTTGGTGAAACCCCTTGTTCACATCATCCGTGGGCGTACGCCATATGGATTCGTTAAAACCGAAGTATAACCGCTGAAAATACGAATTTTTCTGAAGTGTTCGCTTCCTTAGAATGCTTCGTCATCGACGGATCGCCTTTTCGGTTCTGTCTGTTCTATCGAGGGAAGCATCATGAAGCTTAAAACCACGGCTCTGTTAATCACGTCTTTACTGGTGTTGGCCGGTTGCGACCAGGCCGAGAAAAGCGCTCAGCAATTGATGGGCAAGGCTGCCGAAAGCGCCAAACAGGCGATTGACGATACCCACAAAGCGGCAGAGCAAGCGCTTAGCGATGCCACGGGCGGTTTGATCAGTAAAAAAGAACAATCGGCCAAAGAGACGGACAAAACCGACTCTTCGTCCCAGGAAATCTAAACCGTTTAAACGAGTCAGGACTGACCCATGGAATATTTTTTAGAACTTGCTGCAAGCCCCACCGCCTGGGTCGCCCTGGCCACGCTGGTGGTGATGGAAATCGTACTCGGCATCGATAACCTGATCTTTATCTCGATCCTCACCAACAAACTGCCCGAACAGCATCGCCAGAAAGCGCGGCGCATCGGTATTGGCATGGCGTTGATCCTGCGCCTGGCGCTGTTGAGCACCATTGCGTTCATCGTCCAACTGACCGAGCCGGTGATCGATATTCTCGGCCAGGCGTTCTCTTGGAAGGACATGATCCTGATTGCCGGTGGCCTGTTCCTGTTGTGGAAGGCGACCACCGAGATCCATCACAGCCTGGACCCGGCGCCGGATGATCCGACCTCGGCCACCTCGACCGTGACCCTGGGTTTTGCTGCTGCGATCGGTCAGATCCTGATGCTGGACATGGTGTTCTCCATCGACAGCATCATTACCGCCGTCGGCATGACCGAGCATTTGCCCATCATGATCATCGCGGTGGTGGTGTCGGTACTGGTGATGTTGCTGGCCGCAGACCCTCTGGCCAAGTTCATCAACGACAACCCGACGGTGGTGATGCTGGCGCTGGGCTTCCTGATCATGATCGGTATGACGCTGATCGCCGAAGGTTTCGGCGCCCACGTACCGAAAGGCTACATCTACGCGGCCATGGCGTTCTCGGCCACCATCGAAGGCTTGAACATGCTGTCGCGTCGGGTAAAGCAGAAGCGCATCGCCGCTCAAGCGTAACCTTCGTTAAATGAAACGGCCGCCTGAACTTGAAAAAAGTCCAGGCGGCCGTTTTCGTTTGGATAATCGAGAAACGCCGGTCAGTGCGCGGTGGCGGGGCGGGCAGCCGGCTGATCGGTTTTCGCCGCGGGCGCCGATTGAGCCGGGTGGTGATGATGCCGGCGGGTAATGCGCAAAACGCCCCACAGCATGGCTGTGGCCACGGCCAGCCAGCCGAAGATCAACATTACAATGGTCATTGTCAGGCTCATCAGTGCCTCCTCTTTGCCCTGCATCGGGCACTCGCACACACTTTGCAACTGACAGTCTAGCCCTTGCTGTATTTCAGGCTATTGACCAAAGGTCGTTTGGCACCAACCTGTTCGCTCTATCGAATGCAATCAACTGCCGGTTAAGGCTATACCGCTGCCGTGCGGCGTCCTATGATCGACGGCCAAGCCGGGAGTGCCGATACCCGGCGTCTGAACAAGAGAGTGATGATGGTGCGGGTATTTTCTCGAATTCGATCTTTAGTGCTGATCGCTGGCTGTGTTGCCGGCCTGGCGGGTTGTGCGGGAAGCGTGGCGCCTGAGATCAAACGTCTGCCAGAGCGTGTTGAACTCAGCGGTACATTTTATCGAGGGCAAAGTTACCAAAGCGGGCCCCAGGTGCTAGCCAGCCTGCTGTCCGGGCAGGGCATCGTGATAACCCCGGGGTTGCTCGACAAACCCCTGCATTTGCCGGGGGCCGAGGACCGTTTGCAGCAGAACATGCAAGATCTTGCCCGTGAATACGGGATGGTGGTCTATCCCCTCGACAGCCATTTGCCGGCGCTGCTGGCCCAGGTTGCGGCCGGTTACCCGGTAATGGTGCGCTTCACTGAAGGCGCAGCGTTCTGGGCAGAACCCCGATACGCCATCCTTGCCGGTTATAACCGGCAGAAACAGACAGTGTTGCTGCGCGCCGGGATGGATCGTCGGTTGCTGATGGGTTTCAGCGCCTTTGAATCGGCGTTCGAGAATGCCGGTGGCTGGGCCGTATTGATCCAGAAGCCCGACCAGATTCCGGCCAATGTCGATCAGCAGCGCTGGCTGAAAGCGGCGAGCGATCTTGCCCAGTCAGGTCAAGAACGAGCGGCAGCCCGGGCGAAAAAAGCGTTGAGCGCACCGTAGTTCCGTTCGTCATCTTGCAGGGCACCACTCAGGGTTATTGGTCTCTCATATAAAGGGCCCGGTTACTTTACCGGGTCGTGATCAGGAGGCGCCCATGGCTCATTCCAATACCCCTGTCGGCCCGCACTCATCCGAGCATTCGTCTGATAATGAGTTGGGCTTCGACCCCGATTCTCCGGACCTCGCCGATCCTCAGGTCGATCCCATCGGCCCTGCCAAAGCGCCGAAGGATGTAAAGCCGGGTGAGGCGGGAAAAAAGGCTCCCGCGAAGCCTTACGATCCACTTGGCGATCTCAAACCCAAGTCCTAGTGAGGTGCATATGTCTACCGATTCGAGCTTCGACGACAAACGTCCAGATCCTCCAGACAGTGTTCCAACCACCCCCGAGGCGGATCTGGATCCGGTGATGGACCCGGACAGCCCATTGCGGGACCCGTTGGCCAGGCCGACCGTGGTACCCACCAAGCATCCGCAAGGCTGGAAAGACCCAAGTGCGGGGGATGGCATTCCGGATGACGATCAGATGCCGTTGCCCAATGATTAGTCCTGGATAAAAAAAGCCCCGAAAATTCGGGGTTTTTTTATTTTGGAGGCGTTTGGGGTTTATTTCGATGCTTCAACCACGCCGGTTTGGCGATGCTTGAGATTTTTGTCGGATTTGTACTGCAGGGCTACGGCCGGCACGCTGGCGCTCTTGCCGGTTTCGACCCAGCTGCGAATCCGGCTGGCATCGGCAAAGTGCGTGTACTTGCCGAAGGCATCGAGAATCACCAGTGCCATCGGCCGATCGCTCATGTGGGTCACCAGCACCAGGCAGTGGCCGGCCGCGTTGGTAAAGCCGGTTTTGGTCAGTCTGATGTCCCAGTTTGGCTTGTTGACCAAATGGTCGGTGTTGCGAAAACCCAGGCTGTAATTGGGTTTACGGAACCTGACGGTTTTTTCCTTGGTGGTGCTCAGTTGAGTCAATAGCGGGTATTTGTGTGCAGCGATCAGCAGCTTGCTCAGGTCGCGAGCGGTGGACACATTGCGAGGGGAGAGGCCTGTCGGTTCGACAAAGTGCGTACTGGTCATTCCCAGCGCTTTGGCTTTTGCGTTCATGGCGGCAATGAACGCGACATAACCGCCCGGATAGTGATGAGCCAGGCTGGCAGCTGCACGGTTTTCCGAGGACATCAGGGCAATCAGCAGCATCTCTCGGCGGGGCAATTCGCTTTTGAGCTTGACCCGGGAAAACACGCCTTTCATTTCCGGGGTGTCGCTGATGTTGATGGAAAGATATTCGTCCATGTTCTGCCGGGCTTCTACCACCACCAGACCAGTCATCAGTTTGCTGACGGATGCGATTGGCACTACGACGTCAGGGTTGCTGGCATAGATCACTTTGTTGGTTTGCATATCCATCAGCAAGACACTGCCGGAAGCGATCTTCAGTTGTGAGGTGTCTCGAGGTGCGGCGGTGGTTTCTGCAGCGTTGATCGTTGGCGTGGTGAAAGTCCCTGTAAATGCAAAAAACAGGCTCAGAATTGAAAGACGGATTTTCACGCTGGCGGACTCATAAAAGGTGGATATACCGTTTTGTAACGGGCTGTTTCTTTAAAAAGCGACGCATTTTAGGAGTATGGCTGAAGAACTGTCGATGGTTGTTCGATGTTCGATGAAAGTGCCTGGGCGCCCGATAAAAACGGTTTTTTCCGGCGGATGGTCGAGTTTTTTCTGCAGGCAAAAAGAACCCCGCGACTGGCGGGGTTCCTTTATGCGGCGTTGCAAGCCAGGGTGAACTCAGCCGTGCAGCGTTTCCGCGGCGTACAGCGTGTTTTCCAGCAGGCAGGCGCGGGTCATCGGGCCAACGCCACCCGGCACCGGAGTGATCCAGCCGGCGCGGGGCAGGGCGGTTTCATAGATCACGTCACCGACCAGCTTGCCGTCTTCCTGGCGATTGATGCCGACGTCGATCACGATCGCGCCTTCCTTGATCCACTCACCTTTGACCAGCCCCGGCTTGCCAGCGGCCACTACCACCAGGTCGGCGCGACCGACATGGCCCGCCAGGTCTTTGGTGAAACGGTGGGTAACGGTCACGGTGCAACCGGCCAGTAGCAGTTCCATTGCCATCGGACGGCCAACAATGTTGGACGCCCCGACAATGACCGCGTCCATCCCGTACAGATCGGCACCGGTGCTTTCCAGCAGCGTCATGATGCCTTTTGGTGTGCACGGACGCAGCAGCGGAATACGTTGGGCCAGACGGCCGACGTTATAAGGGTGGAAACCGTCGACATCCTTGTCAGGACGAATGCGCTCCAGCAATTTGGAGGCGTCCAGATGCTCGGGTAGGGGCAGCTGAAGCAGAACGCCGTCAATTGCCGGGTCCTCGTTCAGGCGATCGATCAGATCGGCCAGTGCTTCTTGAGTGGTTTCGGCAGGCAGGTCATAGGCTTGGGAAAGGAAGCCGACCTCTTCACAGTCTTTACGCTTGTGCGAGACATAAACCTGAGAGGCAGGATCGCTGCCGACCAGGATCACCGCGAGGCCTGGCGTGCGCAGACCTTGCTGGCGACGCTCGGCGACTCGTTTGGCGATCTGCTGGCGCAGGCTGGCGGCGATCGATTTGCCGTCGATTAGTTGTGCAGTCATTGCGCGTGATTAACCATCGAGAGGGGAAAAAAAGAGAGCGCATTCTCGCATGTCATGAGGTGAGGGCAAAGGCGCTTGGTCTGCAAATTCCCCTAACTCCTTTAATTAAATGAATTTTTTTTAAAAAGGATTTGACGACCTCCGGGGGGCTCTATACTATTCGTCGCACTTGTCGGGCACAGCCTAGCACTGGTTGAGAAGGTCGAGCGGAGTTACGCTTCCGCAAGACTGTAAAGCACTTAGTTTGTAGTCCTTCAAGGGTACAGATTAACAAGGCGCCCGTAGCTCAGCTGGATAGAGCATCCGCCTTCTAAGCGGATGGTCGCAGGTTCGAGTCCTGCCGGGTGCGCCATTAGGCAGCTTTGGCACAAGTAGCGCGATATGGTGGGCGTAGCTCAGTTGGTAGAGCACGGGATTGTGACTCCCGTTGTCGTGGGTTCGATCCCCATCGTCCACCCCATATTTCGAAAGGCGCCAG
>NZ_MUNM01000070.1 GCF_002286815.1 Pseudomonas sp. PICF141 | reverse complement strand
CCGCCGATGAGTGATCATCGGCGGGTTTTTTTGTGTCTGGGAAGACGCCTTCGCGGGCAAGCCTCGCTCCTACAGGTTAATTGCAATCACCCCGACTTGTAGGAGCGAGGCTTGCCCGCGAAGAGGCCGGTACAAACACCTCAAACCTTGGCGGGATACTCACGGTGCATCTGCCCCAGCAACGCATCCTTGTCGTTCCACAGCTGATTGATCCAGCCCTGAAACTCAAGCCGATACACCCCATCCTGGTCGTAGTTCTTGCCAACGAACTGCGGTGGAATCTTCAGCTCCTGAAAATGCACGACCACATCCTTCACGTTCCCACAGAGCAAATCCCAATAACCCGGACGCCCCGCCGGATAGTGAATGGTCACGTTGACGATGGCTTCCAGTTGGTCGCCCATGGCATCCAGCACGAAGGCAATGCCACCCGCTTTCGGCTTGAGCAGGTAGCGGAACGGTGAGCTCTGCTGTACGTGCTTGCCCTCGGTGAAGCGCGTGCCTTCGACGAAGTTGAAAATCCCCACCGGGTTATGGCGGAACTTGTCGCAGGTCTTGCGGGTGGTTTCCAGGTCTTTGCCTTTCTTCTCGGGATGCTTCTCCAGATAGGCCTTGGAATAACGCTTCATGAACGGAAAACCGAGCGCCCACCACGCCAGGCCAATCACCGGCACCCAGATCAGCTGCTGTTTGAGGAAGAACTTCAGCGGGCGGATGCGCCGGTTGAGCACGTACTGCAACACCATGATGTCGACCCAGCTCTGGTGGTTGCTGGTGATCAAATACGAGTGCTGATAGTCCAGACCTTCCAGCCCGCTGAGCTGCCAGCGCGTGTGCCCGAGCAGGTCCATCCAGGCTTTGTTGTTGCTGATCCAGGTTTCGTGGATGTGGCCCATCAGCCAGTTGGTGAAACGCTGGGCGGCGGGGAAGGGCAGCAGCAGTTTGAAGATCGCCACCACGAACAGCGGCGTGCAGCAGACAATCGTGTTCAGTGCCAACAACAGCGAGGCGATCACGCCGCGCACGGGTGCAGGTAGAAAATCCAGCATTTAAACATCCATCGGTCGGTTGGCAGCTTGGATCGCGGTCAACGCGATGGTGTAGACGATGTCGTCGACCTGCGCGCCGCGCGGCAGGTCGTTCACCGGTTTGCGCAAGCCTTGCAGCATCGGCCCGAGGCTGACGCAGTCGGCGCTGCGCTGCACGGCTTTGTGGGTGGTGTTGCCGGTGTTCAAGTCGGGGAACACGAACACCGTGGCACGACCGGCCACCTGGCTGTTCGGCGCCAGTTGCCGGGCAACGGTTTCGTTGGCGGCGGCGTCGTACTGCAACGGGCCGTCGATCAGCAGCGAGTTTTGCTGTTCGTGGGCGAGCAGTGTGGCTTCACGAACTTTCTCGACTTCTTCACCGCTGGCTGACTCGCCACTGGAGTAACTGATCATCGCCACGCGCGGCGTGATGCCAAACGCTGCGGCCGAATCGGCGCTTTGCAGGGCAATCTCGGCCAGTTCGCTGGCACTCGGGTGCGGGTTCATCACGCAGTCGCCGTAAACCAGTACTTCTTCCGGAAACAGCATGAAGAACACCGAAGATACCAGGGTGCAGCCCGGCGCGGTCTTGATCAGTTGCAGAGCCGGGCGGATGGTGTTGGCGGTGGAGTGAATGACCCCGGACACCAGCCCGTCGACTTCATCCAGCGCCAGCATCATGGTGCCGATCACCACGGTGTCTTCCAGTTGTTGCTCGGCCATCGGCGCGTTGAGGCTTTTAGTCTTGCGCAGGGCAACCATTGGTTCGACGTAACGCTCGCGAATCAGGTCCGGGTCGAGGATTTCCAGCCCCGGCGGCAACTCGATGCCTTGGGCGCGTGCGACCGCTTCGACGTCCGCCGGTTTGGCCAGCAACACGCAACGGGCAATGCCGCGGGCCTGACAGATCGCGGCGGCCTGCACGGTCAACGGCTCGCTGCCTTCGGGCAACACGATGCGCTTGTTGGCGGCTTGGGCGCGCTGGATCAACTGGTAGCGGAACACCGCTGGCGACAGGCGCATTTCCCGTGGCGTGCCGCAGCGCTGGTGCAGCCAGTTGGCGTCGAGGTGGCTGGCGACGAAATCGGTGATGATCTCCGCACGTTCGCGGTCGTCGATCGGAATTTCCTTGTTCAGACCGTTCAACTGGTTGGCGGTCTCGTAGGAACCGGTGCTGACCGACAACACCGGCAGGCCGGCCTGCAAGGCGCCACGGCACAGATCCATGATGCGTGGGTCGGGCAGGGTGTCGCTGGTCAGCAACAGGCCAGCCAGGGGCACGCCGTTCATCGCCGCCAGGCTGACGGCAAGGATGATGTCGTCACGATCGCCGGGGGTTACCACCAGCACACCAGGTTTAAGCAATTCCACGGTGTTGCGCATGGTTCGCGCGCAGATGATGATTTTGGTCATGCGCCGGGTTTCGTAATCGCCGGCGTTGAGCACTTGAGCGCCCATCAGGTCGGCCACGTCGCGGGTGCGCGGGGCATTCAGTTCCGGTTGATACGGGATGCAGCCAAGCAAGCGGAAGTCGCCACTGCGCAACAACGGCGAGTGTTCCTTCAGGCGCGAGGCGAAGGCCTCCATGCTTTCGTCGGTCTTTACCTTGTTGAGAATCACGCCCAAGACTTTCGGGTCTTTCGGCCCGCCGAACAATTGCGCCTGCAACTCCACCCGGCCGGACAACTCAGTCAGCACTTCGTTTTCCGGTGCCGAGACCAGAATCACGTCGGCGTCCAGGCTCTTGGCCAAATGCAGGTTGACCCGCGCAGCGTAGCTGGCGCTGCGGGTCGGGACCATGCCTTCGACGATCAGCACGTCTTTGCCGACAGCGGCTTGCTGATAAAGGGTGATAATTTCTTCCAGCAGTTCATCCAGCTGACCGTCGCCGAGCATCCGCTCGACATGGGCCAGGCCCAACGGCTGAGGCGGTTTCAAACCGTGGGTGCGGGCCACCAGTTCGGTGGAGCGTTCAGGGCCCGTATCGCCTGGGTGCGGCTGGGCAATCGGTTTGAAAAAGCCGACTTTGAGGCCGGCCCGCTCAAGCGTACGCACCAGCCCGAGGCTGATGGAGGTCAGACCCACACCAAAATCGGTGGGCGCGATAAAAAAAGTTTGCATGCGGATTCCCTGCAGGTGCATGTGGGCAGTCGTGGCCGCCAGGTGATCATCTATAAATGACGATCTACCGATATTCAGTCGTCAAGGTTATCGCTAACCGAGCCTTGTGCGCACCATCCGCAATCAAAGGGCAGGCCTATTTTTTCCTGACGTAACGCAGGGTCCAGCACCCAGGCCCGGGATTGCCAGGGCGGCTGGTGGCGCAGATGCTGAGTATGGCCACAGGAAAGCTCGGCTACCCAGTGTCCGTCTTCATCCTGATGGAAGCCTGTGACCGTCGATCCTTTTGTCGCATCCCGTCTGTCCGGGTTGTGTTCGCTTTCGGCCGATTGCTTCGCTAAACTTGGACATTCATCATTCTTATACAAAAGGTTTCGCCCCATGCTGATCGCCGCCAATAAGGCTGTCTCTATCGACTATACCCTGACCGACGACGCTGGTAAGGTCATCGACAGCTCCGCCGGCGGCGCGCCGCTGGTCTATCTGCATGGCGCAGGTAACATCATCCCGGGCCTGGAAAAAGCACTGGAAGGCAAAGCAGTCGGTGACGAACTGAAGGTCGCCGTAGAACCTGAAGACGCCTACGGCGAATACTCCGCGGAACTGGTCAGTACCCTGGACCGCAAGAATTTCGAAGGCGTCGATGAGTTGGAAGTGGGCATGCAGTTCCACGCATCCGCTCCGGATGGCCAGATGCAGATCGTCACCATTCGCGATCTGGACGGCAACGATGTCACTGTCGACGGCAACCACCCGTTGGCCGGTCAGCGCCTGAATTTCCAGGTCAAGATCGTCGACATCCGTGACGCCAGCCAGGAAGAAATCGCTCATGGTCACGTCCATGGCGAAGGTGGCCATCACCACTGATTTTCTGCGCTAAGCTTTCGAGAGCTGGAGAGGCGCCTGAGGGCGCCTTTTTAGTCCGCGGCTGTCGTTGATGGCACCGCCAAGTGGCTGTTTTGAGAAGAACACTGGAATTTGGAGTTCGTCATGAGTGCTTTTCACGACCTTAAACTGACAGCCCTGGATGGCCAGGAGCTACCTTTGGCGCCCTTCAAGGGGCATGTCGTGCTGGTGGTCAACGTCGCCTCCAAATGTGGTTTGACGCCACAGTATGCGGCGCTGGAAAAACTCTACCAGCAATACAAGGACAAGGGTTTCAGTGTGCTGGGCTTGCCGTGCAACCAGTTTGCCGGACAGGAACCGGGTACCGAGCAAGAGATCCAGACATTCTGCAGCCTCAACTATGGCGTGACCTTTCCATTGTCCAGCAAGCTGGAAGTCAACGGTCATGAACGTCATCAGTTATACAAACTGTTGGCGGGCGAAGGTGCGGAATTCCCGGGCGACATCACCTGGAACTTCGAGAAATTCCTGCTGGGCAAGGACGGTCGCGTGCTGGCGCGGTTCTCGCCGCGTACGGCGCCGGATGATCCTGCTGTCATCCAGGCGATCGAAAAAGCGCTGGGCTGACATCCCCTCTGTGTAGGAGCGAGGCTTGCCGGCGAAGCGTCATGTCATTCAACATTGATATCGACCGACATGACGCCTTCGCGGGCAAGCCTCGCTCCTACAATGCTTCCTATCTTTTAGACCTTAATCACCGCAATCAATAGTGCTGTGCATCGCTTGCTGCGCCGCATATTATCGCCGTCATAAAGTCTATGTCCCGTGGAGCGTCCCATGCCTGTCAAAGCCCTGTTCAAGCCTTTTCGTCTTGGCGCTCTCGAGTTGCCGACCCGCGTCGTCATGGCGCCGATGACCCGCTCGTTTTCGCCGGGCGGCGTGCCTGATTCCAAAGTGGTCGAGTACTACCGTCGTCGCGCCGCTGCCGGGGTGGGTTTGATCATCACCGAAGGCACCACCGTCGGTCACAAGGCCTCCAACGGCTATCCGAACGTGCCGCATTTCTATGGTGAAGCGGCTTTGGCCGGCTGGAAGAAAGTCGTTGATGCAGTGCATGCCGAAGGCGGCAAGATCGTTCCGCAACTGTGGCATGTGGGCAGCGTGCGCCGCATCGGCACCGAACCGGACGCCAGCGTGCCTGGCTACGGTCCGACGGAAAAATTGAAGGACGGTCAGGTCGTGGTTCATGGCATGACCAAGGACGATATTCAGGACGTGATCGCCGCGTTCGCCCAAGCCGCCAGGGATGCTCAGAGCATCGGCATGGACGGCGTGGAAATCCACGGTGCCCACGGCTATCTGGTAGACCAGTTTTTCTGGGAAGGCAGCAATCAGCGCACTGACGAATACGGGGGCAGCCTGGCGAACCGTTCGCGCTTCGCCATCGAATTGGTTGAGGCGGTGCGCGCAGCGGTCGGTGAGGGGTTCCCGATCATCTTCCGTTTCTCCCAGTGGAAGCAGCAGGACTACACCGCACGTTTAGTGCAAACCCCGCAAGCTTTGGGCGAGTTCCTCAAGCCATTGTCCGACGCTGGCGTGGACATTTTCCATTGCTCGACGCGGCGTTTCTGGGAGCCTGAATTCGACGGTTCCCAACTCAACCTGGCCGGCTGGACCCGCCAGCTCACCGGCAAACCGACGATCACTGTCGGCAGCGTCGGCCTGGATGGCGAGTTCCTGCAGTTCATGGTCAACACCGACAAGATCGCGCAACCGGCCAGCCTGGAAAAACTGCTGGAGCGTTTGAATAATGATGAATTCGATCTGGTGGCAGTGGGGCGTGCCTTGCTGGTGGACCCGGACTGGGCGCAGAAAGTGCGCGACGGTCGGGAGCAGGACATTTTGCCGTTCAGCCGTGAGGCGTTGATGACGCTGGTTTAAGTAGCGTCTGGAAGGGCCTCTTCGCGGGCAAGCCTCGCTCCTACAGAATTTGTGTCGTTCGCCATATTGCGAGCGACGCTAACCTAATGAAATGGCT
>NZ_MUNM01000069.1 GCF_002286815.1 Pseudomonas sp. PICF141 | reverse complement strand
CCCCGTGCATGCGGGGTTGCAGGCTTTGTTCGCCGCCCCGGGGGGGGAAGATCTGGATCCCCCCGCCGATCGCATCGCTGCCGTAAATCACTGAACGGGAGCCGCGCAGCACTTCCACGCGCTCGACCTGTTCGATGTTGATGTGTTGCAGGTTGCTGTCGCCGGAGGTCGAGTTACCGATGCGCTGGCCATCGACCAGCACCAGGCTTTGCGCCGACTTGGTACCACGAATATAAACCCCGGGCAGACTGCCGCGCCCCCCGGTTTGCCCGACCTGTACGCCCGGTACCCGGCGCAGCAGATCAGTGACACTGCTCGGTTGCAGACGGTCGATATCGTCGCGGGTGAACACCGTGTTGGCGGCGCTGCTGTCGTTGCGCGCTTCGACCTGACGGTTGGCGCTGATCAGCACGTCCGGCAGTTTCAGGGCCTGGTCGCGTTCGAAGGTATCGGCCAAGAGTTGGCCGGCCGGCAGAAGCGTCAGCGTCAGGGCAAAAGGGGAGAGTTTCATGGATGATCCGAGATGAATTCAGATACGCCGCAACCCCGTAGGAGCTGCCGAAGGCTGCGATCTTTTGATTCTGTTTTTTCAGGTTTGGAGCCGCCGAAGATCAGGATCAAAAGATCGCAGCCTTCGGCAGCTCCTACGGGGGATCGGGTTTACAAGTTGAGCAGTTGCAGGCGCTGACGCACCGCTTCTTCGATCCCTGCCTCATCCAGCCCGCATTCGGCCAGCATTTGCGCAGGCTTGGCATGCTCGACATAGATGTCCGGCAAGCCCAGGTGCAGCACCGACTTGAGGATGTTCTCTCGGGCGAGAAACTCGCTGACCGCGCCACCGGCACCGCCCATGATGGCGTTCTCTTCGATGGTCACCAGCAGTTCGTGACTGCCAGCGATTTCGCGAACCAGTGCTTCGTCGAGCGGTTTGACGAAACGCATGTCGACCACGGTCGCATCCAGTTTCTCAGCGACTTTCAGCGCCTCGACCAATTGCACGCCGAACACCAGCAAGGCGACTTTGCTGCCCTGGCGGCGAACGACACCCTTGCCGATTTCGATCGGTTCGAGATCTTTGGTGATCGGCGCATTCGGGCCGGTGCCGCGCGGATAACGCACCGCCGCCGGGCCGTTGTACAGATGGCCGGTGCTGAGCATTTTGCGCAGTTCGTTTTCGTCGCTCGGGGTCATTAGCAGCATGCCGGGGATGCAACGCAGGAACGACAGGTCAAAGCTGCCTGCGTGCGTCGGGCCGTCTTCGCCCACCAGGCCTGCGCGGTCGATGGCGAACAGCACGTCGAGGTTTTGCACCGCCACATCATGCACAAGCTGGTCGTAAGCGCGTTGCAAGAAGGTCGAATAGATCGCCACCACCGGCTTTGCGCCTTCGCAGGCCATGCCGGCGGCGAGGGTCACGGCGTGTTGCTCGGCAATCGCCACGTCGAAATAGCGCTTGGGAAAACGTTCGCTGAAGGCCACCAGGTCGGAGCCTTCCTTCATCGCCGGGGTAATCCCGACCAGGCGTGGATCGACCGCGGCCATGTCGCACAGCCATTCACCGAACACACCGGAGTACTTCGGCCCGCCGGCTTTCTTCGGCGCGGCGGCCGGAGCATCCACCGGTTCGAGTTTGGTGATGGCGTGGTAACCGATCGGGTCGACTTCCGCCGGAGCGAAGCCTTTGCCTTTTTTGGTGACCACGTGCAGGAATTGCGGGCCTTTCAGATCGCGCATGTTGCGCAGGGTGGCGATCAGGGTCGGCAGGTCATGGCCATCGATCGGGCCGATGTAGTTCCAGCCCAGCTCTTCGAACAGTGTGCCGGGAACCAGCATGCCTTTGGCGTATTCTTCGGTGCGACGGGCGATTTCCCAGGCGCCGGGCAGGCGCGACAGGACCTTTTTACTGCCTTCGCGCATGCTTGCATAAGTGCGGCTGGAAAGGATTTTCGCCAGATAGTTCGACAAGCCGCCGACGTTACGCGAGATCGACATGTCATTGTCGTTGAGGATCACCAGCATGTTGGCGTCAACTTCCGGCGCGTGGTTCAGTGCCTCGAAAGCCATGCCAGCGGTCAATGCGCCGTCGCCGATCACTGCGATCGCCTTGCGATCACTGTGTTGCAGCCGGGCAGCAATCGCCATGCCCAGCGCTGCGCTGATCGAGGTGCTGGAGTGACCGACGCCAAAGGTGTCGTACTCACTCTCGGAACGACGCGGAAAGGCGGCAACGCCGTCCTTCTGGCGCAGGGTGCTCATGCGCTCGCGACGACCGGTGAGGATTTTGTGCGGGTAGGCCTGATGACCCACGTCCCACACCAATCGGTCATCCGGGGTGTCGAAGACGTAATGCAACGCGATGGTCAGCTCGATGACGCCCAGGCCGGCACCGAAATGCCCACCGGTCTGACCGACCGTGTAGAGCAATTCCAGGCGCAACTCATCAGCCAGGGTTTCCAGCTCGGCTTCGCCTAACCGGCGCAGGCCGTCCGGCGTGTTGGCACGGTCGAGCAGTGGCGTGGTCGGGCGCTTGCGGGGAATCTCATGAAACGTCGTGGGCATCAGGCGAATCGTTATAGGTATAAAAGATGCGGCAGTTTACCTGATGCATCGCCCCCTGCCCACGCGTTGGTTTTTTTTGGCGGATACGCCGTCAGCTGCGGCGCTCGACGATATACCGGGCCAGATCGCGCAATGGCTCGGCCGCCGCGTCAAACGGTCGCAGGGCGTGCAGGGCCTGGTCACGCAGCTCCAGGGCATAGGCCTTGGCCGCATCGAGACCGAGCAGGGCCGGGTAAGTCGGTTTGTCCCGGGCGATGTCGGCGCCCTGGCGTTTGCCGAGGGTTTCGGTGTCACTTTCGACGTCGAGAATGTCGTCCTGGACCTGAAAGGCCAGGCCAATGGCCTGTGCATAACTCTGCAAGGACTTCAGTTCGTCCTTCGCGGCATGACCGCAGGCCAGTGCGCCAAGCTTGACGCTGACTTCGATCAGCGCGCCGGTCTTGTGCCGGTGCATGTATTCAAGGGCTTTTTGATCGAGCTTCAGGCCCACTGAGCCCAGATCGATGGCTTGCCCGCCGACCATGCCCGCCGGACCTGCCGCCAACGCCAGGGCGCTGACCATCTGCAGACGGGTTTCAGCATCGCAATTGCTCAGGTGCGGGTCGAGCAGGGCACTGAAGGCCAGGCTCTGCAAGCCGTCACCGGCGAGGATTGCACAAGCTTCATCGAATTTTTTATGCGTAGTCGGCTGGCCGCGACGCAAATCGTCGTCGTCCATGGCCGGCAAATCATCGTGCACCAGCGAATAGGCGTGAATCAGCTCAACCGCACAGGCCGCGCCATTGGCTTGCTCGGCCTTGCCGCCCAAGGCTTCACATGCGGCGTAGGCCAACAACGGGCGCACACGCTTGCCGCCGTTCATCACGCTGTAGCGCATGGCTTCGTAGAGGCGGGCAAGTTCAGGGCTTGGCGCGCTGAACAGGGTTTCCAGTGCCGCATTGACGCGAGCCTGGCTGGACGCCGAATACGCCGCAATCATTCTGGCTGATCCGCGTCGAAGGGTTCCTCGGCCAGCTCACCATCACGCTCGAGCAGCACTTGAACCTTTAGCTCGGCCTGAGCCAGCGCCGCCTGGCAATCGCGGGTCAGACCGATGCCCTGCTCAAAAGCGGCCAGCGAGTCTTCCAGCGACAATTCGCCATTCTCCAGACGCTCCACCAGCGTTTGCAGGTCAGCGAGAGATTGTTCGAAATCCAGTGCAGCTTTTTTGCGGGCCATGGCGGCTATTTCCGGTTGACGTTAAACCGGCGCGACACTAGCAGACATAGGGGTTATGGGCAAATGAGCGGGGCGTTTCGGACAATGAGTTCAGGAAGTGAATGCGACCTCTGTGATGAGGGGGCTTGCCCTAAAGCCGGTAAGTTAAACCATTTCAGCAGCGACGCGCCCCTTGTAGCAGCTGCCGGAGGCTGCGTTCGGCTGCGAAGCAGTCGTAAAATCAGAGATTGCGATACGTTAGGCATACGGCATTAGCCGGGTTCACGACTGCTGCGCAGCCGAACGCAGGCTTCGCCAGCTGCTACAGATCGCCTTACGGCTTAACTCATCGAGTGCAATGTCGATCATGATTAATCTGTTGAGTCATCCGGATCGCAGATTTGATATCGAGTACTGCGCCCGCCGCCGGGCAGGCGTTTCAGGCAGCCCTTCTCCAGCAGTTCGGCCAGATGACGGGTTGCGGTGGCTTTGGAAACCTTTGCCACTGCCTGATATTGAGCGGCGCTGATGCCGTTATCGAAACCTCGTTCCCCACCATCGAGCAAGCGATTCAATACTTTGGTCTGCTCGGTCGACAGTCCGGATTCCCGATGTGCCTGCCAGAAACGCGCCTTGCCCAGTACCGACTCAATCCGCGTCATGGCCTGCTGCAAGCTACGCAGCAAAGTCTGAAGAAACCACTCCAGCCATTCGGTGATATCCATCGTGGATTTCTGACTGGTTTCCAGCACTCGGTAATAGCCAGAACGATCATCCAGAATGCTCGCCGACATGGCGTAGAAACGGATGGCCTGAGCCTCACCCTGAGCCAGGGCCAGATCAGTGATCGTTCGCGTCAGGCGACCGTTGCCATCGTCGAAAGGATGCAACGTCACAAACCAGAAATGTGCGACGCCGGCCCTCAGCAAAGGGTCGAGGCCAACCTGATTTCGGCTGGCTTCAAACCAGCTCAGGAAGGTTTCGAGTTGTCGTTCAAGACCAAGGCGAGGCGGCGCTTCGAAGTGAACGGTCGGCCTGTCGAGTCGCCCCGAAACAACTTGCATCGGCTCGTCGCCGCGCAAGGCGCCAACATGGATCGACCGGGCGGCGAGATCCGTGTCTTGCTCAGGAAACAGCCATTTATGCCAATCCAGCAATCGAGCCAATGTCAGTGGTTCAGAGAAATGCCGGGTGGCATCGAGCATCAATTGCGCCAGGCCTTCGCTGCGCTGGCTGCTTTTATCGCCCGCGCCCTGTTCCAGCCCCAATCGTCGCGCCAATGATGACCGAACGGAGCCGATATTCAGTTGTTCGCCCTCAATCGCCGACGAGGTCACGATGTTCTGTAACAGCGCATCCAGTTCGCTTTGCGCGCTCAACGAGCGGCCTACCGAACTGGCCATGCCCATCAATTGACCCTGCGCCTGAACGCAGTCGCGCAACAGTGGCGCCAAATGCTCGGCTTGCCATTGAAAGCTCGGCCAATCAGGCTGCTGCCAGATCCAGTGAGGTGCCATGGAATCGGTACTCTTGGAATGAGTGAGCCAATTAAAAATGCTATTCGGCTCATGTGGTGAGCCGAATATGACGTCTATTCGGCTCATCGTCCAGTTGTTCGGACAGCATGTCGTCTCACGTCCCGGCTGCGATCGAATCGCGCAACATGTGGTTGGCTGCAGGTTAATGGGTTGTTCAGACTTTATATTCAGGCATTAAAAAGCCGGCTTGTGGCCGGCTTCTCGGGGACTGGCTTGGTTTATTTTTGGTAAACCGCGCCAGCCTTCAAAACGTACACCCGGATCTTGCGTCCGGCTGTGGGACTTGGCGAGAAAGTGATCTGCCTTGTCGGTGCGATCTGAGCCTGAAGAAGGGTCGATGCGCAAATGTGGGGCGCAGCATACTGATTTTTTTGAGGAATTCCCAGCCTTGGCATGCGGAGTAGAGCGGATTGTGGCGAGGCGTAGCAGCTGCCGAAGGCTGCGTTCGGCTGCGAAGCAGTCGTAAACCCGGTAACCATACTGTCCGCCATAGTGAATGGTTTGCGACTGCTGCGCAGTCGAACGGGGGCAAGCCCCCTCGCCACAGTGGGTAGCGTGCTTATAGGAAGGGCACTGACGGCCGGCGTTTATTGAGTGTCGACCACCAGAATACCCATCCCAATACCCTTATGTTTTGCTTGTCGATCTGTTCGGCACTGAAGATTTCGTCTGGATACTCGGTTCTGTTGTAGCTGCGCAATCGCAACGCATTGCCCGGCATCCGGTGCAGGTATTTGATCCGCAGCATCCCGTCATGCTCGATCGCATAAATTTCCCCATCAATCACCTGAGTCAGCCCACGGTCGACCGCAAGCGTGGAGCCATCTTCAATCTTTTCGCCCATGCTGTTACCGATCATGCAGATACAAATAGCATCGGCGTGCTTGATTTCCAGGGAGTCCAGATGGCTGCGAGGCAGGCGGATGGATTGGCTGGGGTCTTTGACGACGTGGGTTTTGTTGGAACCCGGGGCGGTGGCTGTTTCCTTGTAGAAGGGCAATTCGACGTCGACGGGCTCGATCACCGTGTAGATGCCGCGGATGGCCTGGGCATCGAAGGTGTTGCCGGACTCGTCGAGCACGCGCAGGCGTGAGGATTCTTTCGGGCCTTCGCCGGTTTTCAGCCAGTCGCTATTTACAGAGAGTAATTTGGCGACCTCTTCCATGCGGTAGGCGGGCACACCTCGGGTGTACCAGTTGTGGATATTTTGTGCTTCCGTGTCGAAGAAAGCGGCAAATCCTGTGGTAGTGATTTTCGCTGCTTCAAGGAGTGCTTTAAACCGTGGGCCGCTAGTGTTCTTTTTCATAAACACGAGTCTACTGGCGCAGGATGGGGGTTTGAATAAACGATTCGTTCAAATTTCGAGGGAAATTTAAGACTGGATGTAAGGCGCTTTTAGTGGAAACCAAACACGCAAAAACCAAAGCCAGGAAGCACTATACGTACCGTTAAAGATGCGACTTTCTGGGTGTGCGCCCACAAAAAACCCCGGATCAACCGGGGTTTTTCTTCAAGCATCGTAGCGTGCCGTGGCTTCTCAGCCTTTATAGGCAGCAACCGACTTGGTGATCGCGTCGCGAGCGGCATCGGCGCCGGCCCAGCCTTCGATCTTCACCCATTTGCCTTTTTCGAGATCTTTGTAGTTCTCGAAGAAGTGCTCGATCTGCTGAATCAGCAGCGCAGGCAGATCGGTGTATTCCTTTACGTCGACGTACAGCTGGGACAGCTTGTCGTGTGGAACCGCGATCACTTTGGCATCGCCGCCGCCGTCGTCGGTCATGTTCAGGATGCCGACGGGACGCGCGCGGATTACCGAACCTGGGGCAACCGGGTAAGGGGTTACGACCAGCACGTCGAGGGGATCACCGTCGTCGGCCAGGGTGTTGGGGATGTAACCGTAGTTGGCCGGGTAGAACATCGGGGTGGCCATGAAACGGTCAACGAACAGGCAATCGCTGTCTTTGTCGATTTCGTATTTGATCGGCGCGTGGTTGGCCGGGATCTCGATCGCGACGTAGATGTCGTTCGGCAGGTCTTTGCCAGCCGGAATCTTGCTGTAGCTCATTGGGCGGTGCCCCCGTTAGTTGACCAAAAACACTTGGCCGGATTGACCAAAAAGTGGCGGCGATTATAGGCATATTCTGCCACCGTTGCCATGCGCCAGAGGTCGTGTAGACCTTAGTCGTGTGCCTGATAGACAGGGTTCTCGGCCAGAAGTTGCCGTAGCCGGGCCAGCGGATCCTGCCGATAAAACAACTTAAGCTGCTCATAAACCTGTGGATATGCCTCGTGCAGCAAATCCGGGGCGCTGAAGAAGTATTCGCTGGTGACGGCGAAGAATTCGGCGGGGTTTTCCGCTGCGTACGGGTCGATGGCGGTTTCGGCGTCCGGGTTGCGGTCCAGTTGCCGGTCGAGGTCGTCATAGGCTTCTTGCATGACCTTGGCCCAGTCGCTGACGCGCATATCGGCATGCAGCGGTGGCAAGCCATTGGCGTCGCCATTGAGCATGTCGAGTTTATGCGCGAGTTCGTGGATCACCAGGTTGTAGCCTTCCCAGCCACCGCTGGACATCACGCCGGGCCAGGCGAGGATGATCGGGCCTTGCTGCCAGGCTTCGCCGCTGTGTTCGCCATCCCATTCGTGTTCGACGCCGCTGGCATCGCGATGGCGCTGGGGGCTGAGGAAATCGTCGGGGTAGAGGATGATTTCGTGAAAACCCTGATACCAGTTCAGATCGCCCAGGTGCAGCAGCGGCAATTGGGCCTGGGCGGCGAGCAGCAAGCGTTGCTCCTGGTGAAGCTCGACGCCGGGAAGGGCGGTCAGGTGTTTGTCTTGCAGGAACAGCACGCAGGCTTCCCGCAACCACTGGTCTTCGGCTGCGCTGAGGCCATCGAGAAACCTTAAGTGATGGCGCACCCGTTGCCACATGTCGTCGGCAATCGGATGCCTGGCCAGAGTGCGCTGGCGTCGCCAGGCGCTAAGAGACCACATCGTGAGTCAGCGTGGTTCGGCTTTGGACGTGGTATGACCGAGGCGGCTGCGGATCACGCTGATGATCATCGGTAGCAGCGACAGCAAGATGATGCCCACCACCAGCAGCGACAGGTTTTTCTTGATGAACGGTACGTTACCGAAGAAGTATCCGAGGGTGACCAGGCCCCCCACCCAGAGGATGGTGCCAAGGATGCTGAAGGCAAAGAAACGAGGGTAAGGCATTTTGCCTACACCGGCGACGAACGGCGCAAAGGTGCGGATGATTGGCAGGAAACGCGCCAGGGTCACGGTTTTGCCGCCGTGCTTTTCGTAGAAGTCGTGGGTTTGTTGCAGGTAGTCGCGACGGAATATTTTCGAGTTCGGGTTTCTGAACAGTTTTTCGCCGACGGTGCGACCGATCACGTAGTTGGTGCTGTCACCGAGAATCGCCGCCAGCATCAGCAGGCCGCCCAGCAGCACCGGGTCCATACTGCCACCGGCCGCCACAGCGCCGGCGATGAATAGCAGGGAGTCGCCCGGCAGGAATGGCATCACCACCAGACCGGTTTCGCAGAAGATCACCAGAAACAGAATGGCGTAAATCCATGCCCCGTAGTTAGTCACCAGCAGGTCGAGGTAAACATCGAGATGCAGGATAAGGTCGATCGGGTTGAAATCCATGGAAAGCACCTGTGGTGATGGCCCGACTCTGCAGGCCTGTGCGGATGGCTTCGCGTAAGACTACAGCTAAGTGTGAATTTTCTTACGAGCCGGAAGAGCGGGCATTATACGGGGAGAGAAGCGAAAAACGCCTTGAGTTTGTAGCGAGGGATGTCGACGGGACGATCATAGGCCTGTTGGCTTTGCACAATCCTTGTGGCGAGGGGGCTTGCCCCCGTTGGGTTGCGAAGCGACCCCTGAACCAGGCAGTCACGGTTTTTCAGATACACCGCATGCTGAGGTTTTACGACGGCTGCGCCGCCGAACGGGGGCAAGCCCCCTCGCCACGACAAGCCCTCTGGCTACAGCAAGCCCCCCGCGCGCCACAGCTCCTCGCCACAAAGGCATCAGTGCATTACAGCTCCTCACTGATCGGCAATACGTAGTTCTTGAACTCGGTGTCTTCCCTGAACCCGATGGATTCATAGGTTTTCTGCGCGACTTCGTTGTTGCTGCTGGTGGAAACGCGCATGCGCACGGCGTTGGTTTCCTTGGCCATTTTTTTTGCGGTACGGATCAGGTTGTCGGCCACCAACTGGCGGCGGGCGTCTTCGGCGACGTAGATATCGTTGAGGATCCACACGCGTTTAAGCGAAAGGGACGAAAAGCTGGGGTATAGCTGACAGAAACCCATCAGCTTGTTGTTGTCGTCATCGGCCAGGGCCAGGTAGATCACCGATTCCTTGCGCCGCAGGCGTTTCTCGAGGAACGCCCGGGATGAGTCCGGATACGGCAGGGAACCGTAAAACTCACGATATTTGACGAACAACGGGGTCAGCAGGTCGAGGTGTTCGAGGGTCGCTTGAATAATCCGCATGGTAGGTCTCGTCTTCAAGTGGCTGTCTTACGTGGTGACGGCGATGGGAAATCCCTGGCGGCCGTGCATCGATCCTGCCTGAATCCTGAATGGAAACGCAATGCGGAAACGGTTCAGGCATCCGACGGGCTCAGTAGGAAATTACCCTTCATGCCCGCACCATTGTCCGATTCCAGCGTCTGAACCTGGGCTTCGTCCTTCAGACTGACCCCTGATATCTGCCGCCGACAGGCTTCGCGCATCAAATACAGTAGCCGGTGTGCTGCCATGCCGTAACTCAAGCCTTCGAGGCGGACATTCGAGATGCAATTGCGATAGGCATCCGTCAGTCCGACCTTGGGATTATAGGTGAAATACAGTCCCAGGCTGTCTGGCGAGCTCAAGCCGGGGCGCTCGCCGATCAAAATGACCACCATCTTCGCGCCTAACAGCTCGCCAATCTCATCGGCCACTGCAACTCGACCCTGTTCCACCAGGATCACTGGCGACAGGGACCAGCCCTCATTGGCTGTCTGTTCTTCCATGCGCGCCAGAAACGGTAAGGTGTGGCGATGAACGGCCAATGCCGAGAGCCCATCGGCCACCACGACCGCCAAGTCCACCCCGTCAGGATGATTCCGAGCATGGTCGCGCAGAGTCTGCGCCGACTCATCACTCAACTTGCGCCCCAGATCGGGGCGCTGCAGATAGCTGTTGCGATCCGAGGCGGCGCTGTGCAGCAGCAGATGCTCACGTCCACGCTCGGCCAGTTGCGAACTGAGCCCCTTGTGATCGAACGGCAGGTGCACCGCATCCCGGGCCTGGGCGTGGGCGTATTGAAAATCCAGCTGTGCACGGGTCGGCATGCTGGTGCCTGTACGACCGAGAGCAATACGTGCCGGGGTCAGGCGACGCAGTTCCAGCAACGGGTTTTGCGGATCGACAGGTGGTTTATCCATCTCAATACTCATCCCAGTTGCCCCATGGCCTGACGGAAGGCCGGCGGCAGGTTGTCGCCGAAGTGAATTTTGCCGTCTGCCTGGGTGAAGATGCCCATGTTCGCCAGCCACTGTTCAAACTCCGGCGCCGGTTTCAGGCCCAGGGTTTTCCGGGCGTAGAGGGCGTCGTGGAACGAGGTGGTCTGGTAATTGAGCATGATGTCGTCGGAGCCGGGGATGCCCATGATGAAGTTGATCCCGGCCACGCCCAATAAAGTCAGCAGGGTATCCATGTCGTCCTGATCGGCTTCGGCATGATTGGTGTAGCAAATGTCGCAACCCATGGGCACGCCCAGCAGCTTGCCGCAGAAGTGGTCCTCGAGGCCGGCACGGATGATCTGTTTGCCGTTGTACAGGTATTCGGGGCCGATGAAGCCTACGACGGTGTTGACCAGAAACGGTTTGAAATGGCGTGCCACGGCGTAGGCGCGGGTTTCGCAGGTCTGTTGATCAATGCCGTGGTGGGCATTGGCCGACAAGGCGCTGCCTTGGCCGGTTTCGAAATACATCAGATTCTGGCCCAACGTGCCGCGATTCAGGCTCAAGCCCGCGTCATAGCCTTCCTGCAAGACGTTTAGGTTGATACCGAAACTGGCGTTGGCCGCTTCAGTGCCGGCGATCGACTGGAACACCAGGTCCAGCGGAACTCCGCGGTTCACCGCCTCGATGGAGGTGGTGACGTGGGTCAGCACGCAGGCCTGTGTAGGAATTTCGTAGCGCTGGATGATTGCATCGAGCATTTCGAGCATGGCGCAGATCGAAGCGATGCTGTCGGTGGCCGGGTTGATGCCGATCATCGCGTCACCGTTGCCGTACAGCAGGCCATCGAGAATGCTCGCGGCGATACCGGCCGGTTCGTCGGTGGGGTGATTGGGTTGCAGACGTGTCGAGAGCCGGCCGCGCAGGCCCAGAGTGCCGCGGAATTTCGTGATCACGCGGATTTTCTGCGCCACCAGCACCAGGTCTTGCACGCGCATGATCTTCGACACGGCGGCGGCCATTTCCGGGGTCAGGCCCGGGGCGAGGGCGCGCAGGCTCTGTTCGTCGGCGGCATCGCTGAGCAGCCAATCGCGAAAGCCGCCGACAGTGAGGTGGCTGACCGCTTTAAAAGCCTGTTTGTCGTGGGTGTCGATGATCAGCCGAGTGACTTCATCGGTCTCGTAAGGAATCAGTACTTCTTGCAGGAAATGAGTCAGCGGGATGTCAGCCAGGGCCATCTGCGCGGCTACGCGCTCGCCATCATTGAGGGCGGCAACGCCGGCCAGAAAATCTCCGGAGCGCGCCGGGCTGGCCTTGGCCATGACATCCTTGAGGCTCTCGAAGCGGTAGGTCTGGGCGCCGATGGTATGGGCAAATACGGCCATGGTGTCCTCCTGGTTAATTGATGACCTGTAGGCGCGAGGCTTGCCCGCGAAAAACGATAACGCGGTGTATCAGTCAGACCGCATCATGCCCTTCGCGGGCAAGCCTCGCTCCTACAAGAATGGGGCGCTCCCAAATAGGGCGTGCGCCCGACTCCGGTGCAATTAGATACCTTCGAGCATCGCATCCGCCGGCGCGTCGGAACGCTGCTTGGCCGTCAATTGGAAATACAGGTAACCGGCCGCCATAAACCCGAGGAACACACACCCGATCAAGGGGTTGAACCACGCCATCGCCACCAGGCACACCACCGCCAGAAACAGTGCGATCCCCGGCACGATAGGGTAGCCCGGCGCGCGGAAGGTGCGTTCCAGGTTCGGCTCGGTTTTACGCAGTTTGAACAGGCTCAGCATACTGATGATGTACATCACGATGGCGCCAAATACCGACATGGTGATCATCGCAGCCGTCAGTGTCATGCCCTGCAGATTGACCAGCCCGTCGCTGTAGATTGCCGCGATGCCGATCACGCCGCCCGCCAGAATCGCCCGGTGCGGTGTCTGGAAACGCGAGAGTTTGGCCAGCCCTTTAGGCAGGTAACCGGCGCGAGCCAGGGCGAAGAATTGGCGCGAATAGCCAAGAATGATCCCGTGGAAACTCGCCACCAGGCCGAACAGGCCGATCCAGACCAGCATGTGCATCCAGGTCGAATCATTGCCGACCACCGCTTTCATCGCCTGAGGCAACGGATCGTTGATGTTCGACAGTTGGCGCCAGTCGCCGACACCGCCCGCCATCACCATGACGCCGATAGCCAGGAACACCAACGTCAGAATGCCACTGACGTAAGCCCGGGGAATCGTGCGTTTCGGGTCCTTGGCTTCTTCGGCGGCCATGGCTGCGCCTTCAATGGCGAGAAAGAACCAGATTGCAAAGGGGATTGCCGCAAAAATACCGGGGATTGAGGCCAGGGTGAATTCGTTGGTGCCCGACCAGCCATTGAGCACGAAATTGCTGAAGCTGAAGCCCGGTGCAACCACACCCATGAACACCAGCAGTTCGGCAACCGCCAGCACGGTAACCACCAACTCGAACGTGGCGGCGATGCTTACGCCGAGGATATTCAAGCCCATGAACACTAAATAGGCGCCCACAGCGGCAAGCTTCGGATCCAGTTCTGGGTATTGCACATTGAGGTAGGCGCCGATGGCCATGGCAATCGCCGGTGGCGCAAAAACGAACTCGATCAGGGTCGCAATGCCGGCGATCAGTCCGCCTTTTTCGCCGAAGGCCCGTCGGCTGTAGGCAAACGGCCCGCCAGCGTGGGGAATGGCGGTGGTCAATTCGGTGAAACTGAAGATGAAGCAGGTGTACATCGTCGCCACCATCAGGGCAGTGACGAGAAAGCCCAGGGTTCCTGCGGTGCCCCAGCCGTAACTCCAGCCGAAGTACTCGCCGGAAATCACCAGGCCGACGGCAATGCCCCATAGATGCAGGGTGCCGAGTGTGGGTTTGAGCTGTGTAGTAGAAGTCATAAGTCCTCTCTGTCTTTTTTATTGTTTGATCTGTTGGACTTTCGGGTATGGCGTTTATGTGTGCTACAGGCACGCAAAGCCCGTGCCAGAGCAGCAGGGCGATGTGGGTTGTGTCAGTGGAGGCGCCTTCGCTGGCAAGCCATGCTCCTACAGATCACTGATACCTGTAGGAGCGAGCGGTGCGGTGATCCGACTTGCCCGCGAAAGCGGTTACGCGCTATCGCGACGAGTTAGAAGAAGCCCAACGGATTAATGTCGTAGCTCACCAGCAGGTTTTTGGTCTGCTGATAGTGGTCGAGCATCATCTTGTGGGTTTCACGGCCGACGCCGGACTTTTTGTAGCCCCCGAACGCGGCATGAGCCGGGTACAGGTGGTAGCAGTTGGTCCATACACGACCGGCCTTGATGGCGCGGCCCATGCGATAAGCGCGGTTGATGTCGCGGGTCCAGAGGCCGGCACCCAGGCCGAACTCGGTATCGTTGGCGATGGCCAGGGCTTCGGCTTCGTCCTTGAAAGTGGTGATGCTCACTACCGGGCCAAAGATTTCTTCCTGGAACACGCGCATTTTGTTGGTGCCCTTGAGCAGGGTCGGCTGGATGTAGTATCCGGTCGCCAGGCTGCCCTCGAGTTTTTCCACTTTGCCGCCGGTCAACAACTCGGCGCCTTCGCCCTTGGCGATGTCCAGGTACGAAAGGATTTTGTCGAATTGCTGCTCGGACGCCTGGGCGCCGACCATGGTGTCGGTGTCCAGCGGGTCGCCACGTTTGATTTGCAGGACCTTCTTCATCACCACTTGCATGAATTCGTCGTAGATCGACTCTTGCACCAGGGCGCGGGACGGGCAGGTGCAGACTTCGCCCTGGTTGAAGAACGCCAGTACCAGGCCTTCAGCGGCTTTCTCGATGAAATTCGGTTCGGCCTGCATGATGTCTTCGAAGAAGATGTTTGGCGACTTGCCACCCAGCTCCACGGTGGACGGAATGATGTTTTCGGCGGCGCATTTCATGATGTGCGAGCCGACCGGGGTCGAGCCGGTGAATGCGATCTTGGCGATGCGCTTGCTGGTGGCCAGAGCTTCCCCGGCTTCTTTGCCGAAGCCTTGCACCACGTTGAGCACGCCAGGTGGCAGCAGGTCGCCGATCAGTTCCATCAGCACGGTGATGCCCAGCGGGGTTTGCTCGGCCGGCTTGAGGACCACGCAGTTGCCGGCGGCGAGGGCCGGTGCAAGTTTCCAGGCGGCCATCAGGATCGGAAAGTTCCACGGAATGATCTGCCCGACCACGCCCAGCGGTTCATGGATGTGATAGGCCACGGTGTTGCCGTCGATCTCGGCGGCGCTACCTTCCTGGGCGCGGATGCAACCGGCGAAGTAGCGGAAATGGTCGGCGGCCAGCGGGATGTCGGCGTTGAGGGTTTCGCGAACGGCCTTGCCGTTGTCCCAGGATTCGGTGATCGCCAGCACTTCCAGGTTCTGTTCGATGCGATCGGCGATTTTCAGCAGCACCAGCGAGCGTGCCTGGGCGGACGTGGCGCCCCAGGCATCGGCGGCGGCATGGGCAGCGTCCAGGGCCTTTTCGATGTCTTCGGCAGTGGAGCGTGGGAATTCGGCAATAGGTTGGCCGTTGACCGGCGATGTATTGGTGAAGTACTGACCTTTGACAGGCGCGACGAACTCGCCGCCGATGTAGTTACCGTATTTGCTCTTGAACGAAACGATAGCGCCTTCAGTACCGGGGTGAGCGTAACGCATGATGGGTTTCTCCTTGGCTTTTGTGCTTATAAGGGAGGACGCGCTAAAGCGCTGCATTAAGCGTAGAGCAAAGCTCGGGCCAGCGCCTTGCAGGTCAGGTAAATCAAGGCTTTGCGTGTTTTTTGTCGGACGGATGGGCAGTGTTTGTGACGTTTACGGTACAGCCTGTGTGACACTTTGTACCGTTTGTGGCGCGGCCTGTGACTTGGCGGTCTTGCAAGCATTGCAATGCTGGCCAGGCTGGAGGATGCTCGAACCTCCCTCCTTGTAGGAGCGAGGCTTGCCCGCGAAAGCCATGATTCGGTTTGCCTGATGCACCGCGTTATCGTTCTTCGCGGGCAAGCCACGCTCCTACACGGGGATGTAAACCGCTCGGGGAGAATAATAAGAAATGCACGATAACCATTTGAGTCGCCATGCCCAGCAAGTGCTGACCGTGACCCAAGGCAAATCCCACTTGCACGGTCCCGGCAGTGATCCGTCCATTGCCCGTTCCTGGCTGCGTTGTCTTGAGGATTATCACCTCGACCCGGCCCTGACCATGGCGCCGACGGTACTCGAGCATGGCCGCGTGCTGGAAAGTCGCGAACGTTTGCAGCAAGTGCTGCAAATCGCCGGCACCGAAATGACCAGCCTCCACCAGCAGCTTTCCGGCGCCGGCCATGCGGTGCTGCTGACCGATGCTCGCGGGGTGATCCTCAATTGCGTCACTGCGCCCACCGAACGGAAGATTTTCGAGCGCGCCGGCCTTTGGCTGGGCGCCGACTGGAGCGAAGCCTGCGAAGGCACCAATGGCATCGGCACCTGCCTGGTGGAGCGCCAATCCCTGACCATCCATCAAGACGAACATTTTCGGGGGCGTCACACCGGCCTGACCTGCTCGGCAAGTCCGGTGTTCGATCCGCACGGTGAGCTGCTGGCGGTGCTCGATGTATCTTCGGCGCGTCACGAAGTTTCGCGTCAGAGCCAGTTCCACACCATGGCCCTGGTCAATCTGTCGGCGAAGATGATCGAGAGCTGCTATTTCCTGCGTTACTTCGACAACCAATGGTTGCTGCGTTTTCACTTGCAGGCCGAGTCTGTCGGGCTGTTCAGCGAAGGGTTGCTGGCGTTCGATGGGGAAGGGCGGATCAGTGCGGTCAACCAGAGTGCGCTGAATTTACTGGGGCATATTCGTGGCGGGCTGTTAGGCAAACCGGTGGAGGCGTTTTTCGACTGTTCGCTGGATGAATTGCTCGGACGCGCGAGCGCCAACGCCAGTGCCAGTTGGCCATTGCGCACCCGTGACGGACGGCGGTTGTTTGCCGTATTGCGCGGGCAGCCGCGCAGTATTCCGGTACCGGTGGTGCAAAGCCCGAGGGTTGCCGAGCGTCCGCGCTTGTCAGGCATTTGCCTGGACGATGCCGCGTTGCAGGAGGATTTCCGCAAGGCCTTGCGCGTGTTTGAACGAGATGTGCCGTTGCTGATCAACGGCGAAACCGGTTCCGGCAAGGAAGCTTTCGCCAAAGCCGTGCATCAGGCCAGTCAACGGGCCGAAAAATCGTTCGTTGCCCTCAATTGCGCGGCGATTCCCGAAAGCCTGATCGAAAGCGAACTGTTCGGCTATCGCGGCGGCAGTTTCACAGGCGCCCGCAAGGAAGGCATGCGCGGCAAATTGCAGCAGGCCGATGGCGGGACGTTGTTCCTCGATGAAATCGGAGACATGCCGCTGAGCATGCAGACCCGGCTATTAAGGGTGCTGGAAGACCGTCAAGTGGTGCCGATTGGCGGTGAGCCGGAGCCGGTCAATGTGCGGATCATCAGCGCCACTCACCGTAATCTGCTTGAACGGGTGCAGGCCGGCAGTTTCCGCGAGGATCTGTATTACCGGCTCAATGGGCTGGAAGTCGCATTGCCGGCGTTGCGCGAGCGTTCTGACAAATCGCAGTTGCTCGACTTTTTGCTGGCCGAAGAGGCGGGCGCGGAGACAGTGCTGATTGATGCGCCGGCGCGACAGGCCTTGCTGGATTTTGCCTGGCCGGGGAATGTGCGGCAGTTGCGCAATGTGCTGCGGACCCTGGCGGCGTTGTGTGATGGCGGGCGGATCGGCCTGGAGGATTTGCCAGCGATGATTCGCCAGGTTCGGGCGGTAACGGTGTCAGCGGTTGAAGAACCGTCCGAGTATCCGCTGGACGATGCCGAGCGGCTGGCGTTGCTGACGGTGCTGGAGCAGCAGCGCTGGCACATGACGCATACCGCTGAACAGCTGGGCGTCAGCCGCAATACCCTCTACAGAAAGCTGCGCAAACACGGTATCGCCCGCTAGATGCACCGGATCCTGACTTTGTAGGAGCGAGGCTTGCCCGCGAAGCTTTTGGCGTACTCGAGGATGCCTTCGCGGGCGAGCCTCGCTCCTACCGGTTCTGCGCTGATTTCAAACTCTGAGTGCGAATTTCCCCACCCTACGCTAACCTGCGGCCATGTTTTACGAGGTCGACTTATGCACATTCATATTCTTGGTATTTGCGGCACTTTCATGGGTTCGATGGCGGTTCTGGCCAAAGAGCTGGGCCATCACGTGACGGGCTCCGATGCCAACGTCTATCCACCAATGAGTACTCAGCTGCAAGCCCAGGGCATTGAGTTGACCCAAGGTTACGATCCGGCGCAGCTCGATCCGGCCCCGGACCTGGTGGTGATCGGCAATGCCATGTCCCGCGGCAATCCGGCCGTCGAATACGTGCTGAACAAAGGCCTGCCGTACGTCTCCGGCCCGCAATGGCTGGCCGATCACGTGTTGCAAGGCCGCTGGGTGCTGGCGGTTGCCGGCACTCATGGCAAAACCACCACCAGCAGCATGCTCGCCTGGGTTCTGGAGCACGCGGGCATGAGTCCGGGTTTCCTGATCGGCGGTGTGCCGCAGAATTTCTCGGTCTCGGCGCGTTTGGGCGATACGCCGTTCTTCGTGATCGAAGCCGACGAATACGACAGCGCGTTCTTCGACAAGCGCTCGAAATTCGTTCACTACCGCCCGCGTACAGCGATCCTGAACAATCTTGAGTTCGATCACGCGGACATCTTCCCGGATCTGCCGGCCATCGAACGGCAATTTCACCATTTGGTGCGAACCATCCCCAGCGAAGGCCTGGTGATTCATCCGACCACCGAGCCGGCATTACTGCGCGTGATCGAAATGGGCTGCTGGACCCCGGTGCAAACCACCGGTGCCGGTGGCCAATGGCAAGTCAAACTGCTCAGTGAAGACGGCTCGAAATTCGAAGTGATGTTCGAAGGCGCCGTTCAAGGCGTGGTCGAGTGGGATATGACCGGTCAGCACAACGTCGCCAACGCCTTGGCCACCTTGGCCGCTGCGCGTCACGTCGGCGTCGTGCCGTCGATGGGTATCGCTGCACTGAGCGCGTTCAAAAGCGTCAAGCGGCGGATGGAAAAAGTCGCGCAAGTCCGTGGCATCACCATTTACGATGATTTCGCTCATCACCCGACCGCGATCGCCACCACCCTTGACGGCCTGCGCAAACGTATTGGCGATGCGCCGCTGATCGCGATCATCGAGCCGCGCTCCAACTCCATGAAGCTTGGCGCGCACCGTGATGGCTTGCCGGAAAGTGTGGTCGATGCCGATCAGGTGATCTGGTATTCGCCCGCCAACCTCGGTTGGGACCTAGGCGCCACCGCGGCGTTGTGCACTGTGCCGTCAATCGTCAGCGATTCGCTGGAAGGCATCATCGAGCGTGTGAAAAGCCAGGCTCAGCCCGGTACTCACGTGGTGATCATGAGCAATGGCGGCTTCGGCGGCCTGCACGGCAAACTGGCCGAGGCGCTGCAATGAACAACGGTCCGGAACGCATCACTCTGGCGATGACCGGCGCTTCGGGCGCCCAGTACGGCTTGCGCCTGCTCGACTGCCTGGTGCGTGAAGACCGCGAGGTGCACTTCCTGATTTCCAAGGCGGCGCAACTGGTGATGGCCACCGAAACCGATGTCTCGCTGCCGCCCAAGCCGCAGATGATGCAAGCTTTCCTCACTGAATACACCGGCGCCGCCGCCGGGCAGATTCGGGTGTATGGCAAGGAAGACTGGATGTCGCCGGTGGCTTCGGGTTCCGGCTCGCCAGCGGCGATGGTGGTGGTGCCGTGTTCCACCGGAACCTTGTCGGCTATCGCGACCGGCGCCTGCAACAACTTGATCGAACGGGCGGCCGACGTGACCTTGAAGGAGCGCCGCCAGTTGATTCTGGTACCACGCGAGGCGCCGTATTCGAGCATTCATCTGGAGAACATGCTCAAGCTGTCCAACATGGGCGTGACGATTTTGCCGGCGTCGCCGGGCTTCTATCACCAGCCGCAGACTATCGATGACCTGATCGACTTCGTCGTGGCGCGAATTCTCAATTGTTTGAATATTCCGCAAGACATGCTGCCGCGTTGGGGCGAACACCATTTGAGCAGCGATGAATAAGCTGCTGGTCATGCTGCTGGCTTTGCAATTGGCGGGTTGCGCCACCGTGCGCACCCTTGATGCAGCCAAGCCTGGAGCGCCGGTGGTGTATTCGGGGACACGACTGGATTTGTATGCGCTGAACGGCGGCTGCTGTGCCATGGACCGGTTTGGCGCCGAAGCGCCGAGTTATCCGGCTGTTGACCTGCCGGCCAGTGCGTTGCTCGACACGCTGCTGTTGCCGCTGTCGCTATTGACGGTGATTGGCGTGAGTTTTCAAGCGACTGGCGGATTGTAAAAAGCCCTGTGGCGAGGGGCTTGCCCCCGTTGGGTCGCGCAGCGGCCCTCCGTTTCTTCAGCTGCATTGAATCGCCTGGATTTGCGGCTGCTTCGCAGCCGAACGGGGGCAAGCCCCCTCGCCACAGGTCCGCGGTCGGCCTGAAATTACTTGCCTAATTTACGCAACTCATCCGACTCGACAATCCGCACGCCATCCTGCTCTTCCAGCGCCAGGCGCCACATGGCGCGGGCCAGTTGGCAGGCTTCGATGCCGTGGTATTTGCCCGGAATCAATTTCGACAGTGGACCGGCAACCCGTTCGGCCAGTCGCGGCTCGACGCGATCACCCAACAACAGCGAAGGCCGGCAAATGGTCAGCTGCGGCCAATTCTGCGCGCGCAATGCGTGTTCCATTTCGCCTTTGACCCGGTTGTAGAAAATCGGGGATCTGCGATCGGCTCCCAAGGCGCTGATCACGATCAAGTGCCGTGCACCCATTTCCCGCGCACGTTTGGCGAAGGCCACCACCATGTCCAGGTCCACTGCGCGAAACGCTTCCTCGGAGCCGGCCTTTTTGATCGTGGTGCCGAGGCAGCAGTAGGCAATGTCGACGCGCCCGTTCAGTTGCGGCAAAAACACCGCCGGATCGCCAACCGGGTTTTCCAGGTGAGGATGTTCGGCCAGCGGCCGGCGTGAGGGGGCTAATACCCGTGTAATCGTTGGCTCATTGAGTAGACGGTCAAGCAAATGTTCACCGGTTAACCCGGTAGCTCCGGCAAGCAATACATGCTGAGGCGTCAAGTACATAGTCATTCCCCCTTGATACTATTCAGCTTAGTTGCTCTTTTCATCCTTGCTGACTGAGACACTTTGCAGGGCTTTTCGTGCTTGCTGTTTGCGTAACGATTGCCAGTGGGCGAGCACGGTTTTCGGCGCCCAGATTTGCGGCTCCGAGGCTTCGAAATTGTCGGCCAGTTCGCGTTCGGCCACGGTGGCACTGGCCAGTTTGAAGGCATGCTCCAGATCGTCGGTCTGGTTCAGCGCCTGGGCGAACAGCGCGTCGCCAAAGTAGGTGAAGTTGGCTTCTTCCGAACACCCGAAGGACACTCGATCGGCGCGCGAGGCGGTCATGATCAGGGTGCGTTCGTCCTTGAGGGCGGGAATGAAACCGCCGGAATAACAGGATGAAATCACGATGATTTTGTCGCGCTTTTTCAAGGGCGCGAGGACGGCGGCGAGTTCATCGCCCGGCAGGTCGGCCAGTTCCATGCGTGGCTGGTCGAGTACCAGTTCGTGTTCGCTGGTGCCGTGGCTGGTCAGGTAAATGAACAGCAGGTCTTCCGGGCCGCTACGTTCGGCCAGGGTCTGGGCGGCGCGGCGCAGGGTTTCCCGGGTGGCCATCGGTCGGTCGCCCAGGTGGTCGCGATGGTTGACCAGGCGAATCTGGCCGAAGGCGCCGAAACGGCTGGCGAGCATGTTGGCGACATAGTCGGACTCGCGCAGGAACACACTCTGCTTGCCGTCGCCGCCGAGGGTCAAGGTGTACAGTTCGACCGCCGAGGTTGAGGCCGGGACATTGGCCAGTGCATCGTCGAGCAAGCGACCCTGAGCCAGCAAACCGAGCTCCAGAGGGTCGGGTAGCAGCTTGTCGTCGGCATCGCGCACGCGCTGACTATTGACCCAGGCGCCGCTCTGCACCGTGCCATCGGTCAGCACCAAAGTACCTTGGCCCTGATAGTTGTCGCCGTCGAACTGGCCGACATAGAAGCTGCCGTCGGCCAGGTTCAAGCGACCCTGACCGGTGAAACGCCAGTCGCTGAAGTGACCGATGTAGTGACTGCCATCGGCGCCGATCAACTCGCCCTTGCCGCCGAGCACGCCTTCCTTGAACTGACCGAGCCAGACATCGCCATCGGCGTTTTCGTAGCGGCCCTTGCCGTGCAGTTGATTGTTCTTGAAACCGCCGACATAGATATCGCCATCGGCGCTGTTGAAGGTGCCGTTGCCTTCCAGCTGGCCGTTAACGAAATGCCCGGTGAACTGATTCCCGCTGGCATCGCTGCGCTGGCCTTCGCCGTTGGGTTTGCCGTGGGCGAATTGACCCTGGTACTGGCTGCCGTCTGCGAGTTCCAGACGACCGAGCCCTGAATATTGATCGGCCTTGAATTCGCCGCGGTAAGTCATGGCGTTTTCTTTGAGGGTGCCTTCGCCGTCGCGTCTGCCCGCCTTGAAACCGCCGGTGTAGCTGCTGCCAGGAGTGGTCAGCGTGCCTTGGCCGTCGAATAGCCCTTGCTGGAATTGCCCGCGATAGACCTCGCCATTGCTGCCATGCCATTCGCCCTGGCCATGCCATTGGCCTTTATCGAACTGACCGGCGTACCAGCTGCCGTTCGGATAATCGATACGGCCTTCGCCTTGCAGCAAGCCATTGACCAGATCACCGCGATAACGTCCGCCGTCCGGCAGGCGCGCATCGGGGGGCAACAGCGATTCGCCATCGCCGCAAGCGGTAAGCAACAAGGTCAAAGCAAGAAGTGCAAATGAGCGCATAGCGGGATCCGGGCAATTAGGAGACCGAGTATGCCGCAGCTATGTGTCGCATTTATAGAGACGCAGCACAGACACAGCGCGAAGCAGCGTGAGCTGCTTCGCATCCGGGAGGCTTTACACGAAGCAGAGGGACAGCGACTCGGCGATATACGCCGGTTTGTCCGACCCTTCGATTTCAAGCGTGGCGATGACCTTGAGTAACCATTGGCCGGGTTTCTTTTCGGTGACCTCGTTCATGTCAACCTTGAGTCGAACCCTGGAATCGACCTTCACAGGCTGGATGAAACGCACGCTGTCCAGACCATAGTTGACGACCATCTTTGCACCTTCGGGCACGATGAAGATGTCTTCCATCAGTTTGGGGATCAGCGACAACGACAAAAAACCGTGGGCGATGGTGCTGCCAAAAGGTGTTTGCGCGGCTTTGACCGGGTCGACATGGATGAACTGAAAATCGCCTGTGGCTTCTGCGAAGAGGTCGATACGTTTCTGGTCGATGGTGAGCCATTCGGAACGTCCGAGTTCCTTGCCGACATAATCTTTGAGCTCTGCAACTGGAACCTGGGGCATTGAGACTCTCCTTGGGTTTATCGGTTTTATAGTTTTTCGAGTGGGGGATGTGACCTCCCTGCGAACCACTTTAGATCAACATGGCAAATTGCTCCGGTCAACTGTCCATGCTTTTGGCGAATGCCGGTTCATAGCGTTGGCGTGCTTATAATGTCGGGCCCCTTCTTTGTGGGAGCGTGCGCGGGAGATGATGGATGTTGTTACGTGGCCTGACCTGGCTGGTGCTTTTTCAATTGCTCGGCACCGCCCTTAACCATTTGTTTTTGCCGGTGCTGCCAGGGCCGATCATTGGTCTGCTGTTGCTGCTGGGATACCTGATTATTCGCGGTCAGGTCGGCGAACCGCTGAACCTGGCGGCCAGCAGCCTGCTGCGTTATCTGCCATTGCTGCTGGTGCCGCCAGCGGTGGGCGTGATGGTTTACGCTGCCGATATTGCCGCGGATTTCTGGGCGATCACCGGTGCGCTGGTGTTGTCGCTGCTGCTGTCGATGGCCTTCGCCGGCGTATTGATGCAGCGCATGGTCAAGCGTCACGCGCATCGTGAGGATGGCCAATGACTTTCGATTGGCAGGGCGCCTGGGCGTCGGTGATCCATCATCCATTGTTCGGTATTGGCATTACCTTGGGCGCGTATCAATTGGTGCTGGCGTGCTACGAGAAAACCCGCTGGATTTTTCTGCAGCCGGTACTGGTCTCCATGTTGCTGGTCATCGCTGTCCTGATCGGTTGCGGCTTGAGCTACGCCGAATATCGCAAGAGCACCGAGATCCTCAGCATCTTGCTCGGGCCGGCCACTGTTGCGCTGGCGGTGCCGCTGTACCTCAATCTGCGGCGGATCCGGCAGTTGTTCTGGCCGATATTTACTACGCTGGTGATAGGTGGCGTGGTCGCCACGGGCATGGGTGTGTTGCTGGGCTGGGGCTTCGGCGCCGAACACATGATCCTGATGACCATGGCACCCAAGTCGGTCACCTCGCCGATTGCCATGCTGGTGGCGGAGCAGATAGGTGGCGTCGCGGCATTGGCCGCGGTGTTCGTATTGATTACCGGAGTGATCGGGGCGATCTTCGGGCCGAGTCTTCTGACTCGCCTCGGTGTCCACAGTCCAGAGGCCCGCGGCATGGCCCTGGGCATGACCGCCCACGCGGTCGGCACTTCGGTGGCCTTGCAGGAAAGTGAAGAGTGCGGTGCCTTTGCGGCGCTGGCGATGAGTCTGATGGGCGTAGCCACGGCGGTATTCCTGCCGTTGGCGGTGTCGATGGTGGTGTAAGGAAATGTCTATGAGTCTGCCGCTTTTTCCGCTGAACACGGTGCTGTTTCCGGACTGCATCCTCGACTTGCAGATCTTCGAGGCGCGCTATCTGGACATGATTGGTCTCTGCATGAAACAGGGCGTCGGCTTCGGCGTGGTGTGCATCCTCGACGGCAAGGAAGTGGGCATCGCCCCCGAAGGCTACGCACGGGTAGGGTGCGAGGCACTGATCACCGATTTCCATCAGCAAGACAATGGCCTGCTGGGTATTCGGGTGAAAGGCGGGCGGCGTTTCCGCGTTGTGCGTACCGAGGTGCAGCGCGACCAATTGATCATCGCTGAAGTCGAGTGGCTCAAAGATGAACCCGAACAACCGCTACAGGATGAAGACGCCGACCTGGTCGCGTTGCTCAAGGCCTTGGCGGAACATCCGATGGTCGAAGCGCTGGACATGGGCACCGAAGCGGCGGGGCAACAGTCGCTGGCCAATCAATTGGCATACCTGTTGCCGTTTGCCGACACGGACAAGATCAACCTGCTGCAACTCGATGATCCGCAGCAACGTCTGGATGCGATTCAGGCGTTGCTGGATAAGTTGCAGGGTGACTTGTTTGCCTGACGCGCGCTTTTGATCTTTCAGTACGCGTATCTCAACATCGCATGCGGCATGTGCTTCAACACAAAGAAACCGAACAACGCCACCAATGAAGGCAATACCAGCCACCAGATTTTCGACGGCATGGCGTTGAGTGAGATCTGCCGTTGAGTCAGCCAGAGGCTGGCCGCACATACGCATGCCGCCAGCATCGCGCCGGCCAGTACATCGGTCGGCCAGTGGGCCCCCAGGTACACCCGTGAAAAGGAAATCGTCAGCGCTGGCAAGCAACCCACCAACAACCAGGTCAGGCGCATGCGCGGCGGTTGTCCGCGACCCGCCAGCACCGCGAGGGTCAAGAACAGCGCGAAAGAGCCCGATGCGTGGCCGCTGGGCATGCTGTAGCTGGTCAATGGATCACTCAGCACTTCCGGGCGAATGCGGGCGAAAAAGTGCTTGGTCGCAGTATTGCCCAGTGCGGTGAACAGCAACGTACTACCGGCAAAGATTGCGTGCCGCCATTGCTTCGTCAGCAACAGCAGAATTGTCAGCAGCGCGCTCAACATCAACATGTTGCGGAATTCGCCGATCAGTGTGAACACTACGGCTATTTCATCGAGCATCGGGCTGCGATGCTCCTGCACCAGCGTCATCACGCCTTGGTCAAGCGCGCTCAGGTGCGGGTAGCCAATAAACAGCCCCGCCAGAATCAGCAGGCTCATGCCGGTGATGAACATCGTGGCTTTGCGATGTCGGCGCAGGCTGCTGGTGGCACTCAGCCCCACCATCAGTGCAATGCTGCCCGCGACAATCCCGGCCTCGGGCCAGAAACCTTCCGGCAACGGCAAGCGAATCGCCGCTCCCGTGGCCCAGCCGGGCAGCAGATACGCAACGCTCCAGCCTGCGGCGGCCAGCAGGCTGACGACAGCGAAGCGCGGGAATGGCATGTCGAACATTCCTGCGACCATCGGCAACATCGGTCGTAGCGGGCCGATAAAACGTCCGACCAATAGGCTGGCAATGCCATAACGCTGGAAATACGCCTCGGCCCCGGCGATCCATTCCGGATGATGGCGCAACCCCGGCAGACGCCGGATGTTCTGGTGGAAATGGCGCCCCAGAAAGTACGAAACAATGTCACCCAGCACACCACCGAGCAAACCCAGCAGCAGCGTTTCTCCCAAGGACAACGCGCCGCTGCCGGCCAGGACCGCCACGGCAAACAGCAACACGGTGCCGGGCACGATCAACCCGGCAATCGCCAGGCATTCAACGCAAGCCACGATGAACACTGCCGCGGCCAGCCACTGCGGGTTGACTGTCAGCCAACCGGTCACGCTATCGAGCCATGGGCCCATAAAAACAACTCCATCTGATTCAATTGGCCCCTTGGTGGGCGAACACAATTTAAACAACACCCTAAAACCCTGTGGGAGCGGGCTTGCCCGCGATGGTGTCGGGACAGTCAGCATCGATGTCGGCCGGTATGGCCCTATCGCGGGCAAGCCCGCTCCCACAAGGGTTTCCTTTGCATCAAGATTCAGCGGGTATCAGGACAGCAAAAAATAATCACGCCCTTCGACCTGTCCCCGGCGCAGCGGGTTGCGCGTGCAATAAAGTGCGTAAGCCGCATCAACAAAACGGTACATCAAATGTTCGTCGCGCCCTTGGGGGATGCCCAGGCGTGTGGTCTGGATGATGTGACCGGGCGCCGGCCCGACATCTTCCACCAGCAGTACTTCATGGTCGAAGCGCTTGGCGTCCCAGGCCGGCACCTTCAACCCCAGTGCCTTGCAAAGCAGCGTCTGCCCGGCACACAGCTTTTGCGAGGGGCGAGGGCGGCCCTGGGCATCGGGGTTGTTCAATAGCATCTGCGCCAGGCTAGCCGGCCCGCTCAGTTCATCGACCCAGGGGTAGGCTGACTTGATCAATACCGCATTACCCGGACCCTGAGCGCTGAAGTTCAACGAATCGCCGCCGCGGGCGTAATACATATAGATGTGGCCGCCATCCAGAAACAAAGCCTTACGCTTTTCTGTGTAGCCAAGGGAGGCATGGCTGCCTTTCTCTTCGCAGTAATAGGCTTCGGTTTCGATGATCCGGGCACTGAGCCACAGGTCGCCGACCTTATGGCGGATGATTTTGCCCAGTAAATCCCGGGCCAGCGTTTGGGCATCGCGGTCGAAAAATGCATCCGGCAACCCCGTGGGCTGGCGCGTAGCGGACGCTGAAACAGGCAGGTTGGTCATGATGAACAGCGTTTATCAGGGCTGATTGAGTCGTGATGATAACAATATGCAGCTTAATCCCGGCTGAACGTCGGCAAATTGCCCTCCATTTCGACCATCCGCCTGTCACCGCTGTTAGTCCCGGGACGCGACAGCTATAATCTGCCGCTTTACTCTTTACCAAGACCTTAGCAAAGACCATTGCAGACCATGACTGAGTCCGTTCTTGACTACATGACCCGTTTGGGTCGCGCCGCCCGCGAAGCTTCCCGCGTGATCGGCCGTGCCAGCACCGCGCAGAAAAACCGCGCCTTGCAGGCGGCTGCCAATGCGCTGGACGCTGCACGCGCCGAGCTGACCGCAGCCAATGAACAGGATTTGGCGGCCGGCCGCGCCAATGGTCTGGAGCCTGCTTTGCTGGAACGTCTGGCGCTGACCCCGGAGCGCATCGACGGCATGATCGTCGGTTTGCGTCAGGTTGCGGCACTGCCAGACCCGGTGGGGGCGATCCGCGACATGAGTTATCGCCCGTCCGGCATTCAGGTCGGCAAGATGCGCGTGCCATTGGGCGTGATCGGGATCATCTACGAATCACGGCCGAACGTGACCATCGATGCCGCCAGCCTGTGCCTGAAGTCTGGCAACGCGACCATCCTGCGTGGCGGCTCCGAGGCGATTCATTCCAACCGTGCCATTGCCGCCTGCATTCAGCGCGGCCTGGCCGAGGCCGATCTGCCGGCCGCCGTGGTGCAAGTGGTCGAAACCACCGACCGTGCCGCCGTTGGCGCGCTGATCACCATGCCCGAATACGTCGACGTCATCGTGCCCCGTGGTGGCCGTGGCCTGATCGAACGGGTCAGTCGCGATGCCCGCGTACCCGTGATCAAGCACCTGGACGGCATTTGTCACGTCTACGTCAGCGCCCACGCCGATCTGCCGAAAGCCCAGCGCATTGCCTTCAACGCCAAGACTTACCGTTATGGCATCTGTGGCGCCATGGAAACCCTGCTGGTGGATCAAGCGGTTGCCAAGGAATTCCTGCCGTCGATGGCGGCACAGTTCCGCGAAAAAGGCGTCGAACTGCGCGGTTGCGAGCGTACACGGGCGATCATCGAGGCCGTCGCGGCCACCACCGAGGACTGGCACACCGAATACCTGGCGCCAATCCTCTCGATCCGCGTGGTCGACGGGCTGGATCAGGCCATCGAACACATTAACCAGTACGGCTCCCATCACACCGATTCGATCGTCAGCGAAAACCTGGCCGACACCCGGCGTTTCGTGGCCGAAGTCGATTCGTCTTCGGTGATGATCAATACGCCGACGTGCTTCGCCGATGGCTTCGAATACGGATTGGGTGCCGAGATTGGCATTTCTACTGATAAGCTGCACGCCCGCGGCCCGGTGGGCCTCGAAGGGCTGACTTGCGAGAAGTACGTCGTGATCGGTGATGGTCAGTTGCGCGGCCAGGAGTCGGTCTGACTTGGGCGACTTAAACCCGTCGGTCAGCGAGCCCCAGCCTCGACGCATTGGCGTACTGGGCGGGACTTTCGACCCGGTGCACATCGGCCATTTGCGCGGTGCACTGGAAGTTGCCGAGTCGCTGGCGCTCGACGAGTTGCGTCTGACACCCAGTGCCAGGCCGCCTCATCGCGGTACGCCGCAGGTGTCGGCGAAGGACCGTCTGGCGATGGTCAAGTGCGCGGTGGCCGGTGTGCCACCGTTGGTGGTGGACGCCCGCGAATTGCAGCGGGACAAACCGTCCTACACCATCGACACCCTGGAGCTGATGCGCGCCGAACTGGCCGCTGCGGACCAGGTTTTTCTACTTTTGGGCTGGGACGCATTTTGCGGCCTGCCCACTTGGCACCGCTGGGAAGAGTTGCTCCAGCATTGCCACATCCTGGTGCTGCAACGCCCGGATGCCGACAGCGAACCGCCGGATGCCTTGCGCAACCTGCTGGCAGCGCGCTCGGTGAGCGACCCGCTGGCCCTCAAAGGGCCGAGCGGACAGATTGCATTCGTCTGGCAGACGCCGCTCGCGGTATCCGCCACCCAGATCCGTCAACTGCTGGCCAGCGGTAAGTCGGTACGTTTCCTGGTGCCCGACGCGGTCCTGGCCTACATCGATGCGCACGGACTCTACCGTGCGTCGAACTGAAAAAGGGCGCGCTTCAAGGCACGTGAACCCGTGTACCGAAGCGCCCGAACATACGAGCAAAACGAGTTTTATATGACTGACAAAGACGTAAACAAAGTAAAGCGCAAGGGCACGTTCAAGAGCGCTCCACTGCCAGTAGTGGCTGATACCGGCCCGGAACTGCGCGGTGAAGAGCTGGTCAAGGTTGCCGTAGCGGCCCTGGAAGACGTCAAGGCCCAGGATGTTCTGGTGATCGACGTTCGTGAAAAACAGAGCATCACTGATTTCATGATCATCGCTACCGGTACTTCCAACCGTCAGATCGGCGCGATGCTGGATAAGGTCCGCGAGTCGGTCAAGGCCAAGGGCGTCAAGCCATTGGGCGAAGAAGGCAAGGGCGACAGCGACTGGGTGCTGTTGGACATGGACGACGTCATCGTGCACATGATGACTGCCAGCGCTCGCCAGTTCTATGACCTGGAGCGTTTGTGGCAGGGTGCCGAGCAGAGCCGTGCCGGCAGCGCCGCGCACCACAGCCCGGAAAACACCCATGAGCATTTCATCAAGCTCAACAAAGACCAGCAATAAGGGACCGCTGTGCGACTGCGACTGATCGCCGTCGGTTCACGCATGCCCAAATGGGTGGAAGAAGGCTGGCATGAATATGCCAAGCGTCTTCCGTCCGAGCTGGCGCTGGAACTGGTGGAAATTCCGCTCAATACCCGCGGCAAGAACGCCGACGTGGCGCGTTTTATCCGTCAGGAAGGCGAGGCCATGCTGGCCAAGGTCGGGGCGAACGAGCGCATTGTCACCCTCGAAGTCCACGGCAAGCCCTGGAGTACCGAGCAACTGGCGGTCGAACTCGATCGCTGGCGGCTGGACTCGCGCACGGTGAATTTCATGGTCGGCGGCCCCGAAGGGCTGGCGCCGGAAGTCTGTGCCCGGGCAGATCAACGCTGGTCGTTGTCGCCGTTGACGCTGCCGCACCCCTTGGTGCGGATTCTGATCGGCGAACAGCTGTATCGTGCCTGGACAGTTCTGTCCGGCCACCCTTACCACAAGTAGTTCTGCCCTCATGCCCCAGCCGATCCGCATCAAGGACCACGAAAAAGACGCCCGTCTGGTGCGCGGCCGCGTCGTGTTCGGGGCCATTGCGGTGGTGGCGCTGATCGGCGTGCTGATCGCGCGGCTGTATTTCCTCCAGGTGATCCAGTACGAGTACCACTCGACCCTGTCGGAAAACAACCGCGTCCATGTGCAACCGATTCCGCCGACCCGCGGTTTGATCTTCGATCGCAATGGCGTGGTAGTAGCCGATAACCGGCCCAGCTTCAGCCTGAGCATGACCCGCGAACGCTCCGGCAATTGGCAGCATGTGCTCGATGTGATTGTCGAGGTGCTCGAGCTGACGCCCGAAGACCGGGTGATTTTCGAGAAGCGCATGCGTCAGGGGCGCCGGCCGTTCGAACCGGTGCCCATCCTGTTCGAACTGACCGAAGAGCAGATCGCCCGCATCGCAGTGAACCAGTTCCGCCTGCCCGGGGTGGAAGTGGTCGCGCAACTGGTGCGTCATTACCCGCAGGGCCCGCACTTTGCGCACTCGGTGGGCTACATGGGGCGGATCAACGAGAAGGAGCTGAAGTCGCTCGATCCGGTCAATTACAGCGGCACCCACCACATCGGCAAGACCGGCATCGAGCGCTTCTATGAGGCCGAATTGCATGGCCAGGTGGGTTACGAGGAAGTCGAAACCAACGCACGAGGTCGCGTATTACGCGTACTCAAGCGTACCGATCCGATTCCTGGCAAGGACATTGTCCTGAGCCTGGACATCAAATTGCAGGAAGCCGCCGAAGCCGCGCTGGGTGGTCGCCGCGGCGCGGTCGTGGCGCTGGACCCGAACACCGGCGAAGTGCTGGCAATGGTCAGTCAGCCGAGTTTCGACCCGAACCTGTTCGTTACCGGCATCAGTTTCAAAGCCTATGCCGAGCTGCGCGATTCCATCGATCGGCCATTGTTCAACCGCGTGTTGCGCGGTCTGTACCCGCCGGGCTCGACGATTAAACCGGCGGTGGCGATTGCCGGCCTGGATGCGGGCGTGGTCACGGCGGCGACCCGGGTCTACGACCCCGGTTACTACCAACTGCCCAATTACGATCACAAATACCGTAACTGGAACCGTACCGGCGACGGTTTTGTGGACCTGGACACGGCGATCATGCGGTCCAACGACACCTATTTCTATGACTTGGCGCACAAGCTGGGGATTGATCGATTGTCGGCTTACATGAGCAAATTCGGGATTGGCCAGAAGGTCTCCCTCGACATGTTCGAAGAGTCGCCAGGATTGATGCCGACCCGGGAATGGAAGCGCGCGACCCGTCGGCAGGCCTGGTACCCGGGCGAAACGCTGATTCTGGGGATCGGTCAGGGCTACATGCAGTCCACTCCGTTGCAGTTGGCGCAGGCCACGGCGCTGGTGGCCAACAAGGGTGTGTGGAATCGTCCGCATCTGGCCAAGACTCTCGAAGGTGCGAAGCCGGTGGACGAAAATCCGATGCCGGACATCATCCTGCGCGACCCGTCGGACTGGACCCGGGTCAACCACGGCATGCAGCAGGTGATGCACGGTGCCCGCGGTACCGCGCGCAAGGCCGCGATCGGTTCGCAATACCGGATCGCCGGCAAAAGTGGTACGGCCCAGGTGGTCGCGATCAAGCAGGGCGAGAAGTACGACCGCTCCAAGGTCCAGGAACGCCACCGCGACCACGCTCTGTTCGTTGGCTTCGCACCGGCCGAAAACCCGAAAATCGTCGTGTCGGTGATGGTCGAGAACGGCGAGTCCGGCTCCGGCGTCGCCGCGCCTGTGGTGCGTCAAGTGATGGACGCCTGGCTCCTGGACCAGGATGGCCGACTGAAAGCCGAATACGCCAGCCCTATCAGTGCGGAGGCTACGGCCCGTGAAGAGTAATTTCGATCGCATACTCTCCAGCGAGGATGTGATGCGTCGCCGGGCGACGTTGTTGCAACGCATGCACATCGACGGCCCGTTGCTGATCCTGCTGCTGACCCTCGCGGCCGGCAGCCTGTTCGTGCTGTATTCGGCCAGCGGCAAAAGCTGGGATCTGCTGGCCAAGCAAGCCACTTCCTTCGGCATCGGCCTGGTATCGATGATCGTCATCGCCCAGTTCGAGCCGCGCTTCATGGCCCGCTGGGTGCCGGTCGGTTATGTGATCGGCGTGCTGTTGCTGGTGGTGGTGGATGTCATGGGCCACAACGCTATGGGGGCCACGCGCTGGATCAACATTCCCGGAGTGATCCGTTTCCAGCCTTCGGAATTCATGAAGATCCTGATGCCGGCAACCATCGCCTGGTACCTGGCCAAGCGCTCTTTGCCACCACAACTCAAGCATGTGGGCGTCAGTCTGTTTCTGATCGGGTTGCCATTCATCCTGATCGTGCGTCAACCCGACCTCGGCACTTCGCTGCTGATTCTCGCCGGTGGCGCGTTCGTGCTGTTCATGGGCGGCCTGCGCTGGCGCTGGATTCTCAGCGTGATTGCCGCGGCCGTGCCGGTGGCAATCGGCATGTGGTACTTCGTCATGCACGACTACCAGAAGCAGCGAGTCCTGACCTTTCTCGATCCCGAAAGCGATCCGCTGGGCACAGGCTGGAACATCATCCAGTCGAAAGCGGCCATCGGTTCCGGTGGTGTGTTCGGCAAAGGTTGGTTGCTTGGCACCCAGTCGCACCTGGACTTCCTGCCGGAAAGCCACACCGACTTCATTATTGCGGTGCTGGGCGAAGAATTCGGCCTGGTGGGCATCTGCGCACTGTTGCTGATTTACCTGCTGTTGATCGGTCGCGGGCTGGTGATTACTGCCCAGGCACAGACATTGTTCGGCAAATTGCTCGCGGGCAGCCTGACCATGACGTTTTTTGTTTATGTTTTCGTCAACATCGGTATGGTCAGTGGCCTGTTGCCGGTTGTGGGGGTGCCGTTGCCGTTCATTAGCTACGGAGGAACTTCGCTGGTGACGCTACTGTCAGCGTTTGGGGTTTTGATGTCGATCCATACCCATCGCAAGTGGATCGCGCAGGTTTGAATAAGGTGAAGATTTCAATGCAAGTAATGCGTGGCTGGGCGACTCGATACGCGCCGTGGGTCGGCCTGGTGAGCATCCTTGGTACCGCGCAGCCAGCGTGGGCCGGCGATTACGAAGGCTCGCCGCAGGTGGCCGAGTTCGTCGGTGAAATGACCCGCGACTATGGTTTTGCCGGTGAACAGCTGATGGGCGTGTTCCGCGAAGCCGAGCGCAAACAGTCGATTCTGGACGCGATCTCCAAACCCGCCGAACGGGTTAAACAGTGGAAAGAATATCGCCCGATGTTCATCACCGATGCGCGCATCGCCCGTGGCGTGGACTTCTGGCGTCAGCACGAAGCGATCCTGGCCCGCGCCGAGCAGGAATACGGTGTGCCGGCGCAGGTGATCGTCTCGATCATCGGGGTTGAGACCTTCTTTGGTCGAAATACCGGTAATTTCCGGGTGATCGATGCCTTGTCTACCCTGGGTTTCGACTATCCTCCCCGTGCTGAATTCTTCCGCAAGGAATTGCGTGAATTCCTGCTGCTGGCCCGTGAAGAGCAGGTCGATCCGTTGACCCTCAAAGGCTCCTACGCCGGGGCCATGGGTTTGCCGCAATTCATGCCAAGCAGTTTTCGCGCCTATGCGGTGGATTTCGACGGTGACGGCCACATTAATATCTGGACCAACCCGGATGATGCCATCGGCAGCGTCGCCAGTTATTTCAAGCGCCACGGTTGGGTTGCCGGCGAACCGGTGGTCAGTCGTGCCGATGTGCGTGGCGATCAGGTCGACGAGGGTTTGACCGCAGGCATCGAGCCGACGAAAACTGTCGGGGAGTTGCGGGCGCTGGGCTGGTCGAGTCATGATGCGCTGCGCGATGATATGCCGGTCACGGCGTTCCGCCTGGAAGGTGACAATGGCCCGGAACACTGGATGGGCCTGACGAATTTTTACGCAATCACGCGTTATAACCGCAGCGTGATGTACGCCATGGCCGTACATCAACTGTCTGAACAGCTGGTCCAAGCACGGGGCGTCAAGTAATGCGGGCATTGCCTATGGATAAACCCCTGAAGCTCATGGCATTTGCCGCGTTGACGATTGTGCTCGCCAGTTGCTCGACCAGTCGCGCGCCGGCGCAAAAGTCCTCGACCGCCGTTCGTTCGGCACCTGGCCTGGATATCAACCGGGCTCACAAGGACGGCGCACCCTGGTGGGACGTCGACGTAACGCGCATTCCGGATGCCACGCCGACCCTGCACAGCGGTCCTTATAAAGCCAACCCGTACACGGTGCTGGGCAAGACTTATTTCCCGATACAAGAATCCAAAACCTACGTGGCCTCGGGCACTGCGTCCTGGTACGGCACCAAATTCCATGGCCAGAACACCGCCAACGGCGAAGTGTATGACCTGTACGGCATGAGCGCAGCGCACAAGACCCTGCCGCTGCCCAGTTACGTGCGGGTGACTAACCTGGACAACAACAAAACGGTCATCCTGCGGGTCAACGACCGCGGGCCGTTCTATTCGGACCGGATCATTGACTTGTCCTACGCGGCCGCCAAGAAACTCGGCTATGCCGAAACCGGTACGGCGCGGGTCAAGGTCGAAGGCATCGACCCGCAGCAATGGTGGGCAGCCAAAGGTCGCCCGGCGCCTTTAATGCTTAACGAGCCGAAAATCGCACAAAATAGCGCCCCGGTGATAACGGCATCGGCCGGTACCGTCGAGCAATGGACGCCGCCGCCGCAACAACACGCCGCGGCCGTCGTACCTGTGCAGATCGATGCAAAAAAAAACGCTTCTGTACCAGCCTCTGGCCAGTATCTGCAGGTGGGCGCGTTCGCCAACCCGGACGCTGCAGAACTCCTGAGATCGAAGCTCAGCGCGATGGTGAGCGCTCCGGTGTTCATCAGCTCGATCGTGCGTAACCAACAGACACTGCATCGGGTGCGCCTGGGGCCGATCGGCTCGCCAGGTGAAATCCAGCAAGTGCAAAACAGCGTGCGGCTGGCCAATCTAGGTTCGCCGAGCCTGGTCAGCGCCGAGTAATACCTGGTTCTTGTTTGACGGTTCGCTTGCGGTTTGGGGGGCGAACCGGGTTGTTGGCTCGTTGAAGAACAAAAGCCCGGCAAGGGTTGCAGAGTGAGCAACTGAACACGCGACAACTTTTTCAAGGGTTGTCTGATTAGTTTTGCCCTAGGGCAGTTTCCATTAGCGATTTCGAGAGACGGATGAACATCACCACCTTTGCCAAACGCCTGTGCCTGCTAGTCCCGCTGCTTCTCTCTCCCGCGGCTTTCGCGGCCGAGATGATGCCGTCGCCACCGCAACTGGCCGCCAAAGCCTATGTACTCATGGACGCCAGCAGCGGCAACGTGCTGGTAGAGAACAATGGTGATCAGCGCCTGCCACCGGCCAGCCTGACCAAGCTGATGACCGCTTACATCGCCACCCTGGAAATCCGTCGTGGCCAGATCGGTGAAAACGATCCGGTGACCGTCAGCGAGAACGCCTGGCGTACCGGCGGTTCGCGGATGTTCATCAAGGTGGGTTCGCAAGTCACCGTCAGTGATCTGCTGCACGGCATCATCATTCAGTCGGGTAACGACGCCAGTGTTGCGCTCGCCGAGCACATCGCCGGCAGCGAAGACGCGTTCGCCGACATGATGAACAAAACTGTGGCCGATCTGGGCATGACCAACAGCCACTTCATGAACCCGACCGGTCTGCCGAACCCGGAGCACTACTCGTCGGCTCACGACATGGCTGTGCTGGCCCGCGCGATCATCCACGAAGACCCGGCTCACTACGCGATCTACTCGCAGAAAGAGTTCTTCTGGAACGGCATCAAGCAGCCTAACCGCAACCTGCTGCTGTGGCGCGACAAGACCGTCGATGGTCTGAAAACCGGCCACACCGACGAAGCCGGCTACTGCATGGTGTCTTCGGCCGTACGTGATGGCATGCGCCTGATCGCCGTGGTGTTCGGCACCAACAGTGAAGTGGCCCGTGCTGCTGAAACCCAGAAGCTGCTGACTTACGGTTTCCGCTTCTTCGAAACCCAGACCTTCTATCAGAAAGGCGCCGAGCTGGCTCAGGCTCCTGTCTGGAAAGGCACCACCAATCAAGTCAAGGCCGGCCTGGCACAAGACCTGACCATGACCCTGCCAAAAGGCCAGCTGAAAAAGCTCGCCGCCAGCATGACCATGACCCCGCAATTGATGGCGCCAATCGCCAAGGGCGATGTGATCGGTAAAGTCGAAGTTAAACTGGACGACAAAGTGGTGCACAGCGCCGACCTGATCGCTCTGGACGCGGTCGACGAGGGTGGTATCTTCCGCCGCATGTGGGATAGCATCCGTCTATTCTTCTACGGCTTGTTCAACTGAATTAGTGTGGACCTGCATGGCCCCCTTCCAATCCGGAGCGGGGCCATGTCCGTTGCCACGGCTTACGAGGCCGTTACGCCATGACAGACACCGAAGTAAAGGCGCCAAAAATCGAATTCCCCTGCGCGGATTACCCGATCAAGGTAATCGGCGACACCGGCGTGGGTTTCAGGGACAAAATCATCGCGATTCTTGAGAAACACGCGACCGTTGACCACGACACCTTTGCCGAACGGCTGAGTACCAACGGCAAGTACACGACCATCCAGTTGCACATTATCGCCACCGGCCAGGAACAGCTGTACGACATCAACAGCGAGTTGCGGGCTACCGGTTTCGTGCACATGGTGCTGTGATGTCTGGCACGCTGGGCTTTCGCGAGCTCGGTCAGATGGCTTATGAGCCGGTCTGGCATGCCATGCAGCGCTTCACCAACGAACGCGGCAGCGATGCCGCCGACGAAATCTGGCTGGTGGAGCATCCGCCGGTGTTCACTCAGGGCCAGGCTGGCAAGGCCGAGCATCTGCTGCTGCCGGGGGATATTCCGGTGGTGAAGGTCGACCGCGGTGGCCAGGTGACTTATCACGGTCCCGGCCAACTGGTGGCCTACCTGTTGCTGGACGTGCGCAAGCTGGGGTTTGGTGTGCGTGATCTGGTCAGCCGCATGGAGCAATGCCTGATCGAGCTGCTGGCCAGCTACGGCGTGACCGCGGTGGCCAAGTCGGATGCGCCGGGTGTCTATGTCGACGGCGCGAAAATCGCTTCTCTGGGTCTGCGGATCCGCCACGGTTGCTCCTTTCACGGCCTGGCCTTGAACGTGGATATGAACCTGGAACCGTTTCGACGGATTAATCCCTGCGGCTACGCCGGGCTGGCAATGACCCAGCTGCGCGATCACGCAGGATCGATTGAATTTGCCGAGGTAAGTGCCCGGCTGCGCGCGCAGCTCGTCAAACACCTCGACTATGCTGAGCAGACGACCCTAACGGGCGGAATCGACTGATATGACTACTGATGCAGTGCAAACCATGATCCCGACGCTCGATGTCACCGAGCGTCCGGCCCCGCGTGCCAAGGTTGAAGCCGGCGTCAAGCTGCGCGGCGCCGAGAAGGTTGCACGCATCCCGGTGAAGATCATCCCGACCACTGAGCTGCCGAAGAAACCTGACTGGATTCGTGTGCGTATCCCGGTTTCCCCGGAAGTCGACCGCATCAAGGCCCTGCTGCGTAAACACAAGCTGCACAGCGTATGCGAAGAGGCGTCCTGCCCGAACCTGGGCGAGTGCTTCTCCGGCGGCACCGCGACCTTCATGATCATGGGTGACATTTGCACCCGTCGCTGCCCGTTCTGCGACGTCGGCCATGGTCGCCCGAAACCACTGGACGTCAATGAGCCGGAAAGCCTGGCCATTGCCATCGCCGACCTGCGCCTCAAATACGTGGTGATCACCTCGGTAGACCGCGACGACCTGCGTGACGGCGGTGCCCAGCATTTTGCCGACTGCATCCGCGAAATCCGCAAACTGTCGCCTAACGTGCAGCTCGAGACCCTGGTCCCGGACTACCGTGGCCGCATGGACATCGCGCTGGAAATCACCGCCGCCGAGCCGCCGGATGTGTTCAACCACAACCTGGAAACCGTACCGCGCTTGTACAAGGCCGCGCGTCCGGGTTCGGATTACCAGTGGTCGCTGACCCTGCTGCAACGCTTCAAGCAGATGATGCCGCATATTCCGACCAAGTCCGGTTTGATGCTGGGCCTGGGCGAAACCGACGAAGAAGTCATCGAAGTCATGAAGCGCATGCGCGAACACGACATCGACATGCTGACCCTGGGCCAGTATCTGCAACCGTCCCGCAGCCACTTGCCGGTCCAGCGCTTCGTACACCCGGATACGTTCGCCTGGTTCGCCGAGGAAGGTTACAAGATGGGCTTCAAGAACGTAGCCTCCGGGCCGCTGGTGCGTTCCTCGTACCACGCTGACGAGCAAGCGAAACTGGTCAAGGCCGAGCTGATGTCGTCCTGATCCTGTTGTGAGAACAAAAAAGCCCGCAAGGCTCTCAGGCCTTGCGGGCCTTTTTTTGGCAGTACCCGCGGCGATTGCGGTCTTTTCCTGCACGCTGTGGTGCGATTGACCCTCTTCTGTTTATTCCCGTTCCTGACTACTGTGTGCTGAAGCATTCACAGGGAGAATCATGGATGACTGCTCGACCGACCCATACCCTTTGTCCCCATGCCCCCGTGCCGGCCTTGCCGCCTTCCGGGCTGATTGGCGTGATCGCGCCCGCCGGCCCCGCAATGCTGGACACCGATAAAGCCATTACCTGGATGCGCGCTCGTGGCTATTCGCTGCGCGTGTTTCCCGGCGTTTATGAGCAAGAGGGGTATCTGGCTGGCAGCGATGATGTGCGGCTCAATGACTTGCACGGCGCATTCGCCGACAGCGAGGTCGATGCCATCATCTGCTTGCGTGGCGGTTACGGTACGCCGCGTTTGCTCGATCGCATCGATTTCGAATTACTGCGCAACAACGCCAAGCCGTTCATCGGCTACAGCGATGTCACTGCGCTGCACATGGCCATCAGTCGTTATGCCGGGTTTGTGACCTTCCATGGCCCGATGCTCAACGCGGACCTGCTGGGTGACAAACAGCAACCCACCGAGTTCTCGTTTTTCAACATGCTGCGCGGGCAGGTGAAGGCGGGCACTGTGCTTTCTCACCCGGTGGCCTGGCCGTTGACCACTATCGAGCCCGGCATCGCTCACGGGCGTTTGCTGGGGGGCAACCTGTCGATGATCACCGCCACCATGGGCACGCCTTATGAAATCGATGCCGAGGGCGCCATCCTGTTCATCGAGGACATTAACGAGCCGCTGTATCGCATCGACCGGTTGCTGACTCATTTGCGTCTGGCGGGCACGCTGCACAAGCTGCGCGGGGTTCTGGTGGGGGATGTGGCAGGCGTCGATGCGATCGCGCTGAAGAAGTTGCTCAAGCAGACCTTTGCGCCATTGCGCATCCCCGTGCTGGGCGGATGGCGTAGCGGGCATTGTGATCCGAATCTGACGCTGCCGATGGGCGCGCTGGTCAGGCTGGATGCGGGGGACAAGACGTTGGTGCTGGAGCAGGATGTGGTGATCAGGCGGTAGTTCATTAGCGCCTGATAGTCAGTCTTCGCGGGCAAGCCTCGCTCCTACGGGATTGTGGGGCGCCAACAATCCTGTAGGGGCGAGGCTTGCCCGCGAAGCTTTTAGCGGTTACGCAACCCTTCCAGCAGCTTGTGCGTCGGATAACCATCCGCCGGCCAGCCAAACGACTGCTGCGCACTGCGGATCGCTTTGCGGGTGTTGGCACCGATAATCCCGTCGGCGGTCCCGGCATCGTAGTTCTGGGCGCTCAGCAGGTTTTGCAGTTCGATGCGCTCGGTACGGCTCAGGGGCAAGTCATCTTTTGGCCATAGACCGCTGATCAAACCGCCGCCATTGAAGCGCTCGGACAGCAGGCTCACGGCCAGGGCGTAGGACGAAGAGTTGTTGTACTTGAGGATCGCGCGGAAGTTATCGAGGACCAGGAACGCCGGGCCGCGATAGCCTGCCGGCAACAACAGGGCGGCCGACAGGTGTTCGGAGCCGGCTGGAACCTGGCCGCCATTGGGCAGGCTCACGCCCAGTTGTCGCCACTCGGCCACGCTCTTGCGAATCGCGCCATCGGCCAGAACGTAATTGAAGCCGCTCGCCAGTTGAACTTCGAAGCCCCAGGGCTGACCTTTCTGCCAGCCTGAGCTTTGCAGGTAATGCGCGGTCGAGGCCAATGCATCAGCGGAGCTGTTCCAGATGTCGCGGCGGCCATCACCATCGAAGTCTACGGCGTGGGTGTTATAGGTGGTCGGAATGAACTGGGTCTGGCCCATGGCGCCGGCCCAGGAACCGAGCATTTTCTCGGGGGCGATATCGCCCTGTTGCAGGATTTGCAAGGCAGCGATCAGTTGCGCATGGGCAAAGCCCGGACGTCGCCCTTCATAAGCCAGGGTCGCCAGGGAATTGATCACCGACTTGCTGCCCTGGAACTGACCGAAGTTACTTTCCATTCCCCACACCGCGACCAGAGCCTGACGGTCGACGCCGTAGCGCTGCTCGATGCTTTGCAGGATGTCGGCGTGCTCGCTGACAAGCGCCTGACCTTTGCGCACCCGCAGCGGCGACAGCGCGCCATCGAGGTACTCCCACACCGGGCGAGTAAATTCCGGTTGACTGCGATCGGCACGGATCACGCTGTCGTCCACGCTGACATTGGCGAAAGCACGATCGAACAAGTCGGCGCGAATGCCAGCGGCGAGCGCGTCTTTACGGAAACCCGCCTGCCATTCGGCAAAGCTCTGGGTTGGCTGGATGTCGAGGTTTTCACCGGTTGGAACCACCGGCGGAATGATCGCAGGGGCTGTCGCAACGGTGCGGGTCTGAAGCGGTTGGGCGTCGGCGGCAGTGGGTTTTTCCGCGCAGGCGACAAGCAGAACGAGGCTGGAGGCAGCGATCAGTTGGCGAAAGTGCCAACGACGGGAAATACAAAGGGGCATGCACAGGTCCAGAGGATACGAATCAGATGCAGACCTTAACATGTTGAGCGATGGCTTGCCTTTCAGGCCGCCAGAAAGTAAGAAGCCTCCCAGCTATTAGACTGGAAGGCTTCGCGGCGGTAGCTGCCTTTGCCCTTGCCGGCTCGTTCCTGACGGCTGCGGAACAGTGGCTGGGCGATGATGGATTTGGCCTTGTTGGGGCCATGTTTAGATGGCTTTTTGCTCATGATGATCTCTCGCAAGTGAGTGGATTTTGCGGGGAGAATAATCTGCCGAAGTGGGGATTTTGTCTAGTCCCTACATTGTGTAGGACCTTTCGGACGCCTTCGCGGGCAAGCCTCCCTCCTACAGGAATCACACACGATCTCTGTAGGAGCGAGGCTTGCCCGCGAATGGCCGTTATGGGTCAAAAACATTACTCGGCGGGCAACGACAATCTCTGCCCGGCCATCAACAGCGTCAACCGACTCAGGCTCATCCACGGCGAACCCGCCGCCTGGCCTTTGATCTGTGCGTCGATGCGCTGGGCTTCCAGCAGCAACTGCGCCCAGCGTTGTGCCGAATAACGTTGCAGCGCCTTGCTCATCAACGGTTTGCGTTTGTCCCAGATTGGCGGTCGGGCCTGGCTGAAGGCTTTGTCCAGCGGCACGCCCTGGCTGTATTGCAGCGACAGGTTGGCCAGCAGACGCAGTTCCCGGGCCAGCGCCCAGAGGATCACCGGCGGTTCGACGCCTTCGCCGCGCAACCCTTCGAGCATGCGCAGGGCGTGAGCAGCCTCGCCATTGAGAATCGCATCGGTCAGGCCGAAAACATCGAAACGCGCACTGTCGGCCACCGCGGCTTGCACCGTTTCGACGGTGATCTGGCCACCTTCGGCCATCAGCTTGAGCTTTTCGATTTCCTGGGCGGCAGCCAGCAGGTTGCCCTCGACCCTGGCGGCGATCAGTTCAACGGCGTCCTGGCTGGCGGAAAGCCCGGCCTGGGAGAGGCGTTGACGGATCCAGCCCGGCAACTGGTGGGTGTCCACGGGCCAGATCTGCACGAACTGGGTCTGCGGACCTTCGATCAGTGCCTTGCCCCACTTGGTCTTCTGCGCACTCCCATCCAGCTTGGGCAGGCTGATCAGCAACACCGTGTCTTCGGCCGGGCGCGAGCAATACTCAATTAATGCCGCAGCGCCTTTGTCTCCGGGTTTGCCGGAGGGCAGGCGCAGTTCCAGAAGACGTTTTTCAGCGAACAGCGACATGCTGGCACCGGCCTGCAGCAGCGTACCCCAGTCGAAACTGGCGTCGGCGGCAAAGACCTGGCGTTCATCGAAACCTTGCTGGCGGGCAGCCGCGCGAACGGCGTCGGCGGCTTCCTGACACAGCAGCGGGTCATCGCCACTGATGACATAGATCGGCGCGAGGGCACCTTGCAGGTGTTTAGCGAGTTGGGCGGGGGCGAGTTTCATAAGAAGAGGCAAACGGGGCGCCTGAGCGCCCCGTAAGGCTTATTGCTGCGGCAGTTCGATAGGCGACTGACGCGGCATCTGCGCTTCAGCTTTCTGCGCAGCTTCCAGTGCGTCGGCTTCAGCCTTGGCCCTGGCGTCAGCGGTCTGTTGCAGCTGTTCCAACTGAGTTGGGGAGAGCTGTTGCAGGCGCAGCATCATGCGTTGAACCAGTTCACGACGCATTTCCTTGCGAGCATCGTTGGCTTCCTGGTCGGAACCCACCAGGTTGTTGCCGTCATGGATGAAGACCTTCTGCACTTCGAGCTTGTCGCTCAGCAATGGCAGGTTGCTCTGACTCCGGATGTCGTAGTTCAGCACCATGCTCATCTGGTACTCGCCAGTACGACCGGCGCCTGCGTAACTGAGGATGCGCTGGCTTTCCTGCTCATCGGTCAGCACCAGTTTGTGCGGTGCGCCGCTGTAGACCTTGACGCCACTGCTTTCCAGCACCTGACGCAATTGCGTCACGGTTTCGCCGTAGGCATTGCGGGCGCTCAGATCGAGTTCCTTGATTGCCAGTTCAGTGGTGCCGGTGCCGCGCAGCTGGAAGCCGCAGGCGCTCAGCAGGACTGCAAGGCCCATCACCAGCAAATTGCGTTTGATCATCTTGTTGCTCCCCTTGAAACCATGTGGGCCGGTCAAGCGGCCCGAAAGGTTTTACCGGCGCCAGGCATGACCTGGCGCCCGATCCAATTTAGCTGGCGACGATATTGACCAGTTTCCCAGGCACTACGATCACTTTGCGAATAGTCAGGCCATCGACGAAGCGCAGGACGTTTTCGTTGGCTCGTGCGGCCGCTTCGACTTCTTCGCGGCTGGCGCTGGCCGGCATTTCGATGTGGCCACGCAGCTTGCCGTTGACTTGAATGACAAGCTGCAGGCTGTCCTGTACCAGGGCGCTTTCATCCAGCACCGGCCAGCCGGCATCGATGACCGGATCGGCGTGACCGAGGCGATGCCACAGTTCGTGACTGATGTGCGGGGTGATCGGAGCCAGCAGCAGGACCACGGTTTCCAGGCCTTCGTGAATCAGTGCGCGATCCTGTTCGGTGCCTTGCGCGGCTTTTTCCAGCACGTTCATCAACGTCATCACTTGGGCGATGGCGGTGTTGAATTTGTGGTTCTGGCCGACGTCGTGGCTGGCCTGCTTGATCGCCTGGTGGATCGAGCGGCGAATGGCTTTCTGTTCGTCGCTCAGGCTGGCGATGTCCAGTTTGCCCGGCAGGCCCTGGATGACGTGTGCTTGAGCCAGACGCCAGACGCGTTTGAGGAAGCGGTGCGAACCCTCTACGCCGGAGTCGGACCATTCCGCGCTCATGTCGGGTGGCGAGGCGAACATCATGAACAGGCGGCAGGTGTCTGCGCCGAACTGGTCAATCATCGACTGGGGGTCAACGCCGTTGTTTTTCGACTTGGCCATCTTCTCGGTGCCACCGATTTCCACCGGCAGGCCATCCGCGATCAGCTTGGCGCTGATGACCTTGGCTTTGCTGTCGCGTTCGAGCTCGACATCCGCCGGGTTGAACCACGTGTAGGCACCGTTGGCTTCGCGACGGTAGTAAGTCTCGGCGATCACCATGCCCTGGGTCAGCAGGTTCTTGAACGGCTCGTTGGAGCTCACCAGGCCTTCATCACGCATCAGTTTGTGGAAGAAGCGCGCATAAAGCAGGTGAAGAATGGCGTGTTCGATGCCACCGATGTACTGATCCACCGGCAACCAATGGTCGGCCGCCGATTTTTCCACCAGACCACCTTCATAGTGGGGCGAGGCATAGCGGGCGTAGTACCACGAGGACTCGACGAAGGTGTCCATGGTGTCGGTTTCACGCTTGGCCGCGGCGCCGCATTTCGGGCAGGTGCATTCGTAGAACTCGGGCATGCGCGCCAGCGGCGAACCAGCGCCGTCCGGCACGACATCTTCCGGCAGCACCACGGGCAGTTGATCTTCCGGGACCGGCACATCACCGCAGGTGTCGCAGTGGATGATCGGGATCGGGCAGCCCCAATAGCGCTGACGGCTGATGCCCCAGTCGCGCAGGCGGAACTGGGTGCGCGAGGCACCGAGGTTTTTCTTGATCAGCGCCACTTCAATGGCGTCGAAGGCGCCTGCGAAGTCGAGGCCGTCGAATTCGCCGGAGTTGATCAGCGTGCCGTGCTCGCCGTACGCATCCTGCCAAGGCGCCGGGTTGGTGTCACCGGAGCTTGTGCGCACCACGGATTTGATCGGCAGCTTGTACTTGGTGGCGAACTCGAAATCACGTTCGTCGTGAGCCGGAACAGCCATCACCGCGCCATCGCCGTAATGCATAAGCACGTAGTTGGCGACCCACACCGGGAGTTTCTCACCGGTCAGCGGGTGTTCGACGAACAGCGAGGTTGGCAGGCCTTTTTTCTCTTGGGTGGCGACGTCGGCTTCGGCAACGCTGCCGCCCTTGCATTCAGCGATGAACGCTTGCAGCTCAGGGTTGTTCTGCGCGGCCAGGGTGGCCAAATGGTGTTCGGCGGCCACGGCAACGTAGGTTGCGCCCATCAGGGTATCCGGACGGGTAGTGAAAACTTTCAACGCGCCGGTTTCACCGATGGAAGCGACGTCGTACGGGAATTGCACTTCCATGCCGCGGGATTTGCCGATCCAGTTGCGCTGCATGGTCTTGACCTGTTCAGGCCAGCCCGTCAGTTCGTCGAGGCTCTCCAGCAGCTCATCGGCGTAGGCGGTGATCTTGAAGTAGTACATCGGGATTTCGCGCTTTTCGATCAGCGCGCCGGAACGCCAGCCGCGACCGTCGATCACCTGCTCGTTGGCCAGAACGGTCTGGTCGACCGGGTCCCAGTTCACCGTGCCGCTTTTTTTGTAAATCACGCCTTTTTCGAACAGGCGAGTGAACAGCCATTGTTCCCAGCGGTAGTAATCAGGCTTGCAGGTGGTCACTTCGCGCGACCAGTCCACCGCCAGGCCCAGGCTGCGCAGCTGGCTTTTCATGTAGGCGATGTTTTCGTAGGTCCACTTGGCGGGCGCTACGTTGTTCTTCATCGCGGCGTTTTCCGCCGGCATGCCGAAGGCGTCCCAACCCATGGGTTGCAGGACGTTCTTGCCTTGCATGCGCTGGTAGCGGGAGATCACGTCGCCGATGGTGTAGTTGCGCACGTGCCCCATGTGTAGCTTGCCGCTGGGGTAAGGGAACATCGACAGGCAGTAGAACGTCTCCTTGCCTGGCTGTTCACTGACTTCAAAGGACTTTTGCTCATCCCAGAATGACTGGGCGGCGGCTTCGATTTCACGGGGCTGATATTGTTCGTGCATGGCTACTTTTGAACTGAATAGGGGTGGCCTAATCCTCTTCAATGCAACGCTGGACGGTGAGAACGCCAAATCGACGTTTCGGTGCCCAGGCGAGCTGGAAGTGGAGTTACAGGAAGCGCCGTAGCATACATGACCGCACTCTACCGAGGGAAACCCTGATTACACGCAAGGATGCGGCCAATACCTGCCCCGAGGGCCGTTGGTCGCGGCACTCAGCCGGTTTTTTCAGCGAGGCTAAGCTCTAAAAGGGGAGTGAGTCTTATCTTCAATGAGGTGATGGATGGTTGAGTCACAGCAAAAAGCTACAAAACCGGAGCTATACGAAAAACTGATAGACCGTCTCGCAATGGCCCTGGACACGGCCAAAACAGCCGGACGGCTGCGTGATGAGCGTCCCCTGGAGCTGGAGCTGCGTGGTTTGAGCCCCGCAGAGTTTGAACTGGTCAAGGCCTATCTGGATCGTAGTGAACGTGAAACGCACGGATGCTTGTCAGCAGCAGTGAAGCAACTCGAGGCACCGCGTTCGGCCAAGGTCATCTGGCTCAAGGATAAGGCACCCGGCAAAGGCGCGGTAAAGGTCCGGTCTTTGCAATTCAAGTAAGGGCACTTGAAGCCATGGAAAATGGTTTTTTGAAACAAAGTCCTTCAACGCTTATTGTCGCATTGCATCAACCCACCTAGGCTTCGGGCATCTATGGAGATGCTCGATGCCTTTTCGTTATTTCGTTAAACAAATTCTATTGCCACCCGGCATTTTATTGCTATTGCTGATACTTGCCTGGTGGTGGCGCCGCTCCAGGCCCAGGCTGGCGGGGTTGTGTTTCGTCCTGGGCGTGGGCGGCTTCTGGTTGATGAGCCTGCCGGTGGTGGTGGAATGGAGTGCCAAGGCTCTGGAGCGAGAGCCGCCGCTGGCGCGCGAAGAATGGGCAACCCTGAGTCGGCGCGCCGATGCAATCGTGGTGCTGGGTTCAGGGCGTGAGCGTGGCGATCCGGCTTGGGGCGTTGACCAGCCGACGGGCGTGGGCCTGGGGCGCGAGCGCTATGCCGCGCGCTTGGCCAAGGCGTCTGGCTTGCCGATTCTGACCAGTGGTGGTCTGCATTACGGCACACCACCGACCGAAGCGAAGCTGATGGCGGACTCGTTGCTCGATGATTTCGGCGTGACCGTGCGTTGGCAGGAAGGGCGCAGCCGCACGACGTGGGAAAACGCGCAATTCAGCGCCCAGGTGTTGTTGCCGGAAGGAATCAAGCGGGTGGTGGTCGTGACTCAGGCCTGGCATATGCCGCGAGCGGTCTGGAGTTTCCGGCAGGCCGGATTTGAAGTGGTGCCAGCGCCCGTAGGGTTTTTAGGCGTGGACAATGCCCGACCGCTGGGCGGCTGGTTGCCGGAATTCAAATCGATCTGGCAGAGCGGGCAATTGATGAATGAAGCGGTGGGGCAGATCGGGTATTCGTTGTTTTATCGTTGAAGATCAAAAGATCGCAGCCTTCGGCAGCTCCTACGCGCCCGTTGGGCGCTGCCGAAGGCTGCGATCTTTTACAGGCGGCACGATACTTAAACGGTCTTCGCCATCCGGTTCGCCACCAATGCCCAACCAAACAACAACATGCAACTGATGATCAATGGCCACGAGCGCCATTCCAGATACGGCGTGAGGTTGTGCATCGGCACCACTTCGCCATACAGGATGCCTTGTTCGAACTGCGGAATCTGCGCCGTGATCTGACCGAACGGGTTGATCAGCCCCGTCACGCCGTTATTGGTGGCGCGGATCATCCAGCGGCCGGCTTCAAGTGCACGCATCTGCGCCATCTGCAAGTGTTGCAGCGGGCCGATCGAGGTGCCGAACCAGGTGTCGTTGCTGATGGTCAGCAGCAAATCGCTACGGGCAGCGAGGCTGGCGGCGAATTCCGGGTAGACCACTTCGTAGCAGATGAACGGTGCAATCTGATAACCCTTGGCTTGCAGCAGCGCTTGATCGGCCGGCCCACGGGCAAAGTCGGACATCGGCAGGTCGAAGAAAGCGATCAGGCCACGCAAAACTTCCTGCAGTGGCACGTATTCGCCGAACGGCACCAGTTTTTGCTTCAGGTATGTGCCATCGCCTTCACCGACGACGGTAATACCGTTGAAATAACGCTTTTGGTGATGGAGTTCCTGGCGAATCGGCACACCGGTGATCAGCGCGGATTTACGCTCGGCGGCGAAACTTCCCATCATGTTCAGGTAGCCCTCGGCGGACTCCTTGAGTACCGGGACCGCCGTTTCCGGCCAGATCAGCAGGTCGACGCGTTTGGAGCTCAAACTCATGTCGCGGTACAGCGCCAATTGCGCATTGAGCTGTGAGGGGTCCCACTTCATGCTTTGTTCGATGTTGCCCTGAATCGCCGCGACGCTCAGGGGGTCGCCTGCCGGGCTGGTCCAGGCATGTTCTTTGAGCGCCATGCCGGCCACCCATGGGCCTGCCAGCAGGAGCACGCCGACAGCGATGAAGCCTGCACGACCGGTGCGTACCAGGCGCGCAGCGTTGTAGATCAGCGCAGCCGTCAGGGCCAGCGCGAAGGAAATCAGCCACATCCCGCCGACCGGCGCGAGCCCGGCCAATGGGCCGTCGAGCTGGCTGTAACCGGAATAGAGCCAGGGGAAACCGGTAAGGAACCAGCCGCGAAAGGCTTCCTGGGCCACCCACAACGCCGCAAATGCCAAGGCATCGGCCAGCGGCGCTTCGTTACGGCGCAGCCAGCGCGCCCAAATCCAGGCGGGCAGGGCGAAGAACCAGGCAATCGCCATGGTGAAGGCGAGCATCAACAACCCGGCCAGCAGCACCGATGCGCCACCGAAGTTGTGAATGCTGTAGTAGATCCAGCTGGTGCCCGCGGCAAACAGGCCGAAACCGAAGCACCAGCCACGACCCAGGGCCTGGCGGGGGCTCAGTTCACGCAAACCGGCGTAAAAGAGACCGACCGCCAGCAAGGCCAGCGGCCAGATATCGAACGGCGCCAGGGCCAGGGTAGTGAGTGCACCGGCCGCCATGGCCAGCAGGTTACCGGGCCAGCCGGGGCGGGTCATCCAGTGCATTTCTTTCCTTAATGTTTACCGGGCAATAGGGGTCAGACGCAGCAAGTGAATCCGACGGCTGTCGGCGTTCAGGATGCGGAAGCGATAGGCGCCGATTTCTGTGATTTCGTTGCGTTTTGGCAGGTGCCCGAACGCACTCATCACCAAGCCGCCAACGGTGTCGAATTCATCGTCGGAGAATTCGCTGTCGAAGAACTCATTGAAGTTATCGATCGGCGTCAGGGCCTTGATCAGGAAATCACCACTGGGCAGCGGCTTGATGTAGCTGTCTTCTTCGACGTCGTGCTCGTCTTCGATGTCGCCGACGATCTGTTCCAGCACGTCTTCGATGGTCACCAGGCCAGCCACGCCGCCGTATTCGTCGATGACGATGGCCATGTGATTATGGTTGGCGCGAAATTCACGCAGCAGCACATTCAGGCGCTTGGACTCGGGCACGAAGGTAGCCGGGCGCAGCAGGTCCTTGATGTTGAAGCTGTCGCCGTTCTCCTTGAGGATCAGCGGCAGCAAGTCCTTGGCCAGCAACACACCCATCACGTCATCGTGGCTTTCGCCGATCACCGGATAGCGGGAGTGGGCCGAGTCGACCACGGCCGGCAGGAACTCGCGAGGTGTCTGGGTCGCCTTGATGCTGATCATCTGCGAGCGCGGGACCATGATGTCCCGTACTTGCAGGTCCGCAACCTGGATGGCGCCTTCGACGATGGCCAGCGCTTCGCTGTCCAGCAACTTGTTTTGATGTGCGTCGCGCAGCAGCTCCAGCAGCTCCTGGCGGTTTTTCGGCTCATGGGCAAAAGCCTGGGTGAGCTTACCCAGCCAGGACTTCTGCCCGTTGCTCGATCGATCTTCGCTCATAGCGATTACTCTGAATCCTTTGTTGTCACGATGGGGGATGTGTCTGTTTCGTCGTCCGCATAAGGGTCCGGATAACCCAGCTCTGCAAGCAACGTTCGTTCCAGTGCTTCCATTTCTTCGGCTTCGTCGTCATCTATGTGGTCGTAACCAAGCAGATGCAAGCAGCCGTGAATGACCAGATGCGCCCAGTGGGCCTTTACTTCCTTGCCTTGTTCCGCCGCTTCGCGTTCGACTACCGCTACGCAGATCACCAGATCACCGAGCAGGGGAATATCGAGAAACTCATCGGGGACATCGGCCGGGAACGACAAAACGTTGGTGGCGTAGTCTTTCTGCCGCCAGGTGAAGTTCAGTTCGCGTGCTTCTTCCTCATCGACCAGACGGATGGTCATTTCGGAGTCGGCGGTGCGCTGGCGCAGGGCCAGTTCGCACCATTGGCGGAATTCGGCTTCGCTTGGGGCAGACGCTTCGCTAGCCAGTTGCAGGTCAAGCTCAAGCATCGGGGCGAGTGTCCTTGGGAGAAGGCTTCGCCGTTTCGTCGGCTGTGCGATTTTCGAAGCGCTCATAGGCTTCGACGATGCGTTGCACCAATGGATGGCGCACCACGTCCTTGGGCATGAAGTGGGTAAAGCTGATACCCGGAACGTCCTTGAGCACCTCGATCACATGATGCAGCCCGGATTTGGTGCCTTTCGGCAGGTCGACCTGGGTGATGTCACCGGTGATGACCGCCGTGGAGCCGAAGCCGATGCGAGTCAGGAACATTTTCATCTGCTCGACGGTGGTGTTCTGGCTTTCGTCGAGGATGATGAAGCTGTTGTTCAGCGTACGACCGCGCATGTAGGCCAACGGCGCGACTTCGATCACTTGGCGCTCGATCAGCTTGGCTACGTATTCGAAGCCGAGCATTTCGTAGAGCGCGTCATAAAGCGGGCGCAGGTAGGGGTCGATTTTCTGCGACAGGTCGCCGGGCAGGAAGCCGAGCTTTTCGCCCGCTTCAACCGCCGGACGAACCAGCAGAATGCGGCGAATCTGCTCGCGTTCCAGCGCATCGACCGCGCAGGCAACGGCCAGATAGGTCTTGCCGGTACCGGCCGGGCCGATGCCGAAGTTGATGTCGTTACCGAGAATTTCCTTCACATAGCGCACTTGATTCAAGCCGCGTGGGCGAATCATGCCTTTCTTGGTGCGCAAGGCGACGGACGGTTCGGCGGGAGAATGATTGTCCAGTTCCTCGACGGCCGATTCCTGCAGGAACAGGTGAACCATGTCGGGCGACAGCTCGGTACCTTTGGTTTCCCGGTACAAGCGGCGCAGCAGGTTTTCCGCTGAGGTGGTGTGCTTGCGCTCGCCGATCAGTTCGAACTGATTTCCGCGGTTGCGGATCTCGATCGCGAGGCGCTGTTCGATCAAGCGCAGATGCTCGTCGAATTGCCCGCACAGATTGGCGAAGCGGCGAGCTTCAAAAGGCTCGAGGATGAAACGATGTGGTTCTATGGGTGCGTTCAAGGTCGTATTTAGCCGCCCAAGGGCAATTATGATGAATCAAGGATAGCGCCAGTCGCCTGGGTGCGAAAGCTCTTAAACAGACCAATGTTGAGCACCGTCCTTGTAGGAGCGAGGCTTGCCCGCGAAGAACGATAACGCGGTCCGGCAGACAGACTGCGGCGCGGCCTTCGCGGGCAAGCCTCGCTCCTACAGGTTTTGCTGCGTTATGGGAGCAGCGAGCCCCGTAGCGAGTGCGGTTGCGCGGCATCGATGTGCACATCGGCGAACTGCCCGATCAGGGTCGGATTGTCGCAGCGGAAGTTGACGATACGATTATTCTCGGTCCGGCCTTGCAGTTCACCGGGGTCTTTTTTCGAATAATCGGTAACCAGAATCCGCTGAATGGAGCCCACCATTTGTCGGCTGATCTCGAAGCCTTGTTGATTCAGGCGATGTTGCAGGGCGTTCAGGCGTTCTTTTTTCAGTTCTTCCGGCGTTTCGTCGGCCAGATCGGCAGCTGGCGTGCCCGGGCGCTGGCTATAAACGAACGAGTAGGAAAAGTCGAAGCCGACGTCTTCGATCAGCTTCATGGTCTGTTCGAAGTCTTTTTCGGTCTCGCCCGGGAAGCCGACGATGAAGTCAGAACTGATGCAGATCCCCGGTACGGCCGCCCGCAATTTACGCAGCTTGGATTTGTACTCCAGCGCAGTGTGATTGCGTTTCATCGCCGCGAGGATCCGGTCGGAACCCGATTGCACTGGCAAATGCAGGTGTTTCACCAGCTCCGGCACCTCGGCGTGGGCCTGGATCAGGCTGTCGGAGAATTCCAGTGGGTGCGAAGTGGTGTAGCGAATCCGTTCGATACCCTCGACAGCGGCCACTACCCGGATCAATTCCGCCAGATCAGCCAGGCGCCCATCGTGGGTGGTGCCGCGATAACCGTTGACGTTCTGCCCCAGCAAGGTCACTTCCCGTACGCCGTTTTCGGCCAGGTGAATGATCTCGGCAATCACGTCGTCGAACGGTCGGCTGACTTCTTCACCACGCGTATAAGGCACCACACAGAACGTGCAGTACTTGCTGCAGCCTTCCATGACCGACACGTAAGCGCTCGGCCCGTCAATGCGCGGCTCGGGCAAGTGGTCGAATTTTTCGATTTCCGGGAACGAGACGTCGACTTGCGGCAGTTTGGTATTGCGTGCGGCGTCGATCATTTCCGGCAGGCGGTGCAGGGTCTGCGGGCCGAATACCACGTCGACATACGGAGCGCGATCACGGATCGCCGCCCCTTCCTGACTGGCCACGCAACCGCCAACGGCGATGACCATGTCCGGATTAGCCAGTTTAAGTTCGCGCCAACGCCCCAGCTGGGAATACACCCGGTCCTGGGCACGTTCGCGGATCGAGCAGGTATTAAGCAGGATCACGTCGGCATCTTCAGCGCGAGCGGTGACTTCCAGGGCCTGATGTTCACCCAGCAGATCGACCATGCGCGAGCTGTCGTACTCGTTCATCTGGCAGCCGTGGGTTTCGATGTAAAGCTTCTTGGCCATGGATAGAGTCATCACGTGATTCAAAGAACCGCGCATTATAGGGAACATGCTCCCAGGTTCCTACCGTTGCGCGTCCGGTGGCTATGCTATAGTTCGCGCCCTCATTTTGACCCCCGATGTTATCCGCCCACCATGACCAAACGTGAAGCTCCAATCTACAAGGTGATTTTCCTCAATCAGGGCCAGGTGTACGAGATGTATGCCAAGCAGATCTATCAAAGTGATCTGTGGGGCTTCCTGGAAGTGGAAGAGTTCGTCTTTGGCGAGCGCACGCAAGTGGTCGTCGATCCGAGCGAAGAGAAGCTCAAGGCTCAATTCGAAGGCGTTGTCCGCAGTTTCGTGCCAATGCATTCGATTGTGCGCATCGACGAAGTCGAGCGCCTCGGCACCCCGAAAATCAGCGAAGCCCGCGGCGCGGTCGGCAATGTCATGCCGTTTCCGATGCCGATGCCTGAGAAGTAGTCTTCGAGACCGGGTCGCTCCCTTTGCGGGCAAGCCTCGCTCCTACAGGCCAGCGCTGCCCTTGTAGAAGCGAGGCTTGCCCGCGAAGAGGCCAGAAAGACCAACGCAGAATTCAAGGTAGCGGTGAGAAAGGCGTACGCCCATCGGCGCTCTGCAATTCCATGAGGTATTTACGGAAAATTTGCCCCAGCACCTGGGTAGCGACTTCCAGGTCTTCGCGGGGCATTTTTTCGGCGACTTCATCGGCGGTGTCCAGCGCCTCTTCGGCACCGTTGACCGCGGCCATTTTCAGCACGATATACGCCTGAACGTTATTGGCAGGTACGCCTTCGCCACGGAAGAACATGGTGCCGAGTTTGAATTGCGCCTGGGCGTGGCCTTGCAGCGAGGCCTTTTCGAAGTAGCTCAGGGCTTGATTGAGGTCGCGCGGCGCGTTTTTGCCGTCGTAATAGAATTCACCCAACTCGTATTGCGCTTGCGCATCCCCTTCATCCGACGCTTTCTGACAGGCGGCGAGCGCTTGCGTCAGGTCTTGCGGCTGAGTATTGAGGGTGCAGCGACCCATCGCCGGGATCAACAACGAGTTGCCGCCTGCTTGTGCGAGCGCGAGCAGGGGCTGAAGGAGCAACAGGCAGCCCAATGCAAGGGTGCGGCCGGTGCGGTTCATGGGAATCGACTTACCTCTGAAGGGCGCGTGGACCCATCGAGGGGATCCAATAAGCGCGCATTATGAAATAAGCAGGGCCAACCTTACAAAGTCTTTACTCGTTTTTCTGCTGCGCGGGGAATATATCGCCCATTTTGCGGAGGATTATTGGCAGAAGAGCAGGAAAAGGGCGCGGATGCAGGTGGAAGCTGACGCTGGCAATGGCCAACGTCAGCGTTACAGCATTTATTTCAATGCGGCGAACGCACGCTCGGCGGCGTCCAGCGTCAGTTTCAACTCGGTTTCGCCGTGGGCGATCGAGGTGAAACCGGCTTCGAAGGCGCTTGGCGCCAGGTACACGCCGCCTTCAAGCATCAGGTGGAAGAAACGCCCGAACAGGCCGGCATCACTGGCCATTACATCCTCAAAGGTCACAATGTCGTCAGCGCCGCTGAAGTACAGGCCGAACATGCCGCCGGCCTGAGTAGTCACGAACGGAATGCCAGCGGCGTCGGCGCGCTGTTGCAGACCATCGAGCAGACGGCTGGTGTAGTCGCTCAGCTCGGCGTGGAAACCAGGACGACTGATCAGGCGCAGCGTGGTCAGGCCCGCCGCCATCGCCAGTGGGTTACCCGACAACGTGCCGGCCTGGTAGACCGGCCCCAGCGGTGCGATGTGTTCCATGATCTTGCGTTTGCCGCCGAAGCAACCCACCGGCATACCGCCACCGATGATTTTGCCGAAGGTGCTCAGGTCCGGCGTGACGCCATAATGGGCTTGGGCGCCGCCGAGGGCGACACGGAAACCGGTCATCACTTCATCGAAAATCAGCACCACGCCGTGTTTGTCGCACAGAGTCCGCAGGCCTTCGAGGAAGCCCGGTGCCGGCGGTACGCAATTCATGTTGCCGGCCACTGGTTCGACAATGATGCACGCCACGTCCTGGCCGACTTCGGCGAGCAGGGTTTCTACCGCATCGATGTCGTTGAACGGCAGGGTCAGGGTGTGTTTGGCGAACGCCGCCGGTACACCGGCCGAGCTAGGTACGCCTTGGGTCAGGGCGCCGGAACCGGCCTTGACCAGCAGGCTGTCGGAGTGGCCGTGGTAGCAGCCTTCGAATTTGATGATGCTGTCACGGCCGGTAAAGCCACGGGCCAGACGAATGGCGCTCATGGTCGCTTCGGTGCCGGAGCTGACCATGCGCACCATTTCCATCGACGGCACGATCGAGCAGACCAGATCGGCCATTTCGGTTTCCATCGCGGTCGGGGCGCCGTAGGACAGGCCGTGTTCCAGCTGTTTGCGCACCGCGTCCAGCACGTCCGGATGGCTGTGGCCGAGAATCATTGGCCCCCAGGAACCGACGTAATCCACATAACGCTTGTCGTCTTCGTCGGTGACGTAGGCACCTTCAGCGTGTTTGAAGAACAGCGGCGTGCCGCCAACACTCTTGAACGCACGAACAGGCGAGTTCACGCCTCCTGGAATGTGTTTCTGGGCATTGGCAAACAGGGTTTCGGAACGAGACATGATCGGGCTCTCAAAAAATCAGGATTTGAACAATTCGTTAAAGGCGCGGGCGCGGCGTGTCACTTCAGCCGTACTCTCGGCGCCAAACAGGCCGTGCACCACCGCCAGCAAGTCGACCCCGTGGGCCACCAGCGGCGCAGCGTTGTCCAGCGTGATGCCGCCGATCGCGCAGATTGGCAGGTGCAGTTTGCTGCGCGCCTGATCAAGCAGGTCGAGGCTGCAGGCCGGTGCGCCGGGTTTGGTATTGGAATTGAAGAAGCGACCGAAGGCGACGTAACTGGCGCCTTCTTTGGCGGCTTGTTCGGCGAGTGCGAGTTGCGCGTGGCAGGTCGAACCGATGATCGCCTGACGACCGAGCAGTGCGCGAACCGGCATCAGCGGGCCATCGGTCTGGCCCAGGTGCACGCCGACATTCAGGCGCGCGGCCAGTTCGGCGTCATCGTTGATGATCAGCTGGGTCTTGTAGCGTTCGCACAGATCGCGCAGGGCTTCGGCTTCGCGCAGGCGGCGGGCCTCGTCGCTGCTCTTGTCGCGGTATTGCAGCAGGGTGACGCCGCCTTCGAGCGCCGCCTCCACGTACGAAAGAAATTTACCGGCCAGTAACTGGCTGTCGGTAATGGCGTACAGGCCACGTAGTTTCATCGGACAAGCCTCTGCGCTTTACGCATAGAAAGTTACGAACAGAAATCCAGCGGCAAGCGGCGCGGCACGAACTGGCCTTTGCCCAGCTGCTCCGCATCACGCAAGGTGCGCCAAGTGTAGTCAAGCGCGCTCTTTACGGCACTGGCGAGGTGTTCACCCTGGGCCAGACGACCGGCGAGGGCGCTGGCCAGTGTGCAACCGGAACCATGGTAACTGCCGGGCAGGCGCTGGCAGGTAAAGGTTTCGCGGTGACCGTCGCGGCTGTACAGGCGATTGTGTATTTCGTGTTCATCGCCATGACCGCCGGTGATCAGCAGGTGTTTGACGAACGGCAGAAGTTTGTCGGCGCACTCGTCCGCGGTGCCTTCGGGCAGTTCGGCGAGGATGCGAGCTTCGGGAAGGTTGGGGGTGGCAATGATTGACAGCGGCAACAGGCGTTCGCGCATGGCGTAGCCGACTTCATCCTTGCCCAGTCGCCCGCCACCGCCGGCGCGCAGCACCGGGTCGCAGACCACCGGCAAATGCGGGTGCGCCGAGAGCAGTTCGACCACGGTGTCGACCATTTCCAGGGAACCGAGCATGCCCAGTTTGACGGCGGCGACTTCGGAGTCGTTGAGCACGGCGTTGGCTTGGGCCAACACCCACTCGCGATCGAGCACGCGGAAGTCAGTGACATTGACGGTGTCTTGCACGGTCAGGGCAGTGACGGCCGGAGCCGCATGACAACCTTGAGCGAGCAGGGCTTCGATATCTGCCTGCAAGCCGGCGCCACCACTTGGGTCGTGGCCGGAGAGGCAGAGGACAACGGGGCGAGAGCTGTAGATATTCATGGTGCGCGAGCTTACCACCAAACATGTTTTTTCGGGTGTCGGCCCGTGAATCGTGACGCGGTCCCTGTAGCAGCTGCCGAAGGCTGCGTTCGGCCGCGTAGCGGTCGTCAAGCCTGTGATCACGGTTAGCCTGATGCACTGCGGTGATTGATTTCGCAACGGCTTCGCCGTTGAACGCAGCCTTCGGCAACTGCTACAGAGGGATGTGTGCCGGGGTACCCTTGTCACAACCTGACCAAGCCTACAGCTCTAACTCAATGTATAGAGCTGGAACGCTTGTTCTAGAGCCTTCGCAGGAAAAATTTCAATGGTGTTCAATGGCCACCAACGGCTATGCTAGAGTGGATCCAAACCAATCACAGGTAATACCGGTTTTACGTCTGCTCAAAAGGAATGGGGGGCTTCCTGACACAACCGGACAGGCCACGCTGGGGCTTAAATGCGCTATTTGCTGATGTTGCTGTTGTGCTTGCCCCTCCTGGCGAGCGCCGTCGAGTTCGACGAGTTTACCCAGAGCCTTCCCCTGGGCCGAGCGATGCAGGTTTATGAAGACGCGGGCGGTCAGGCGACCATCGCCGAAGTCCGTGCGCAGGCGGCGGCCGGGCAATTCAAGCTTCATGATAAAAACACCCTCAACGCCGGTTATTCGCGTTCTGCGTTCTGGCTGAAAATTGACCTGCAATACCGCCCGACCAACCCGTCGGCGCAACGGTCCTGGTTGCTGGAAGTGGCTTATCCGCCTCTCGATCACCTGGATCTGTACGTGCCCGACACGGGCGGTGAGTATCAATTGGTCCGGCAGACCGGCGATGCGTTGCCGTTCGCCACTCGCGAGATCCGCCAGAACAACTATCTGTTTGGTCTGAATTTTGCGCCCGAGCAGGCGCAAACCGTGTATTTGCGTCTGCAAAGCCAAGGCTCGGTTCAGGCGCCCGTCACGTTGTGGTCGAGCACCGCTTACCTCGAAGAGCAGCCGGTACGGCTCTATGTACTGGGCCTGATTTACGGAGTGTTGCTGGGGATGCTGGTCTACAACCTGTTCATCTTCCTCAGCGTGCGCGACACCAGCTACCTCTATTACATCGTTTATATCGCCTCTTTCGGCTTGTATCAGCTGTCGGTGAACGGCGCAGCCGTTGAGTATTTCTGGCCCGACAATCCCTGGTGGGCCAACGCCGCGACGCCGTTCTTCATCGGCTGTTCAGGATTGTTCGGCAGCCAGTTCGCCCGCAGCTTTTTGCAGACGGCCACCCACAGTCGCTGGCTCGACCGTTTGCTGCTGGCGTTGATTGCGTTCAGTGCGCTGGTGGTCGGGTTGTCCTTGATGACCCATTACGCCCTGGCCCTGCGTCTGGCGACGTTGCTGGCGTTGGTGTTCACCGTGGTGATTTTCGCCGCCGGGATTTTCGCCTGGTGGCGTGGCCTGCGGGTCGCGCGGTATTTCATCATTGCCTGGTCGGCGTTCCTGCTCGGAGGCGTGGTCAATACCCTGATGGTGCTGGGTTATTTGCCTAACGTATTCCTGACCATGTACGCCAGCCAGATCGGCTCGGCGATCGAAGTGGCGCTGCTGTCCCTGGCCCTGGCCGATCGCATCAACGCCATGCGTGAGCAACAGGCGCAAACCCTGTTTGATGCTGGCCAGAAGCTCGAAGTGTTGAACCAGCAACTGGCCCACAGTAACAAGCTCAAGGACGAATTCCTCGCCACTCTGACCCATGAACTGCGCACGCCCATGAACGGTGTGATTGGCTCGCTGGAACTGATGCAGACCGTCGAGATGAATCCCGAGCTGGAGCAATACCAGCAAACGGCCGCCGGTTCGGCGCGGGACATGATGCGCATGGTCAACGGCATCCTGACCCTGACCGAGTTGCAGGCCGGCAAGCTCAAGGTCTATCCGGACACCTTCAGTTTGCGCAGTGTGGTCGAGGCCTTGCGCCTGCAGTTCGATGGCAATGCATCGGGCAAGTCGCTGGACTTCAAGGTGGAGGTTACGCCTGGGTTGCCGGATCGTTTGCACGGCGACAGCGGCAAGCTGACGCAATGCCTGGAATGCCTGCTGGATAACGCGATCAAATTCACCCGGGTCGGCGGATTGGCGCTGCGGGTGACGGGCAAACCGGTGGCGCCCGATCGGCTGGCGCTGTCCTTTGCGGTGATCGATACCGGCATTGGCTTTACCGATCTGGGGGAGGCAACGCTGTATCAGCGCTTCTTCCAGCTCGATGGTTCAATGACCCGTGAATACGGTGGCCTGGGCGTTGGCCTGGCCATTTGTCGGCAACTGGTCGAGTTGCTCGGCGGGCGTCTGAGTCATCGCTCGGAACCGGGACGCGGCAGTCGCTTTCAACTGGACGTGGAGTTCGAGCTGCCGCTGCCGGTGGTGGAACCTGCGCCCGCAATCACCGCGCAAGCCACCGATCTGCGTGTGCCTCAGGATTGCACGGTGTTGCTGGTCGATGACAACAGCATCAATCAGCTGGTGATGCGTGGCATGTTGCTCAAACTTGGGTTCCGCGTGTGCACCGCTGACAGCGGCGCCGCGGCGCTCGATCATTTGCAGCATGAAGCCGTTGACGCGGTGCTGCTCGATGGTCAGCTGCCGCCACTGGACGGCGCCTCGATCTGCTGCCGGATCCGCGCCTTGCCAGGTTGTGCCGAATTACCCGTGTTCATGCTTGGCCTGAGCGCAGACCGGGCCTATCGTCCGAGCGATACCTTCGTCGACTACCTGAACAAACCAGTGAAATTCGAAGATTTGCAGACGGCGCTCTCTCGACGGGTACTCTGCCCGGGGCAAGGCGAAAGCGCCGACAGTTAGGCAGATATGCCACTTTGTTCAGCTTCGGGGCGGTGCTTAACTGAAAGTCCCTTGGCTGACCAAAGGAGCCCTGTCATGAACCTGCATCAGTTCGCCGAAACCCACGAAGTCACCAATCAGCCGCCGTCGCTGGACGGCGCCAACCTCTATCGCATCGACCGGCCGTTGCAGGAATGGTCGCGGCGGTTCGATGCCGGTTGGGCCGAGTCGCGGATCGATGCTTACGGCGCCTTGGCCGGCGGGCCGCTGATGGAGGCGGGGTTTGCCGCCAATCAGAACAAACCGGTGTTCGTCAGTCATGACCGTTACGGTCATCGCATCGACCTGGTGGAATTTCATCCGGCTTATCATGAATTGATGCGCACGGCGGTAGAGCATGGCCTGACGGGCTTGCCCTGGACCGACACGCAACCGGGCGCCCACGTTGCCCGCGCGTCCATGACCTATTTGCACAGTCAGGCTGAAGCCGGCAGCGGTTGCCCGCTGACCATGACCTTCGCCAGCGTCCCGGCGATGCGCCTGCAACCGGATCTGGCCAAACACTGGCTGCCGAAAATCCTCGCCACCGAGTACGACCCGCGCAACGTCGGCATGGCCCACAAGGCCGGGGTCACCATCGGTATGGCCATGACCGAGAAACAGGGCGGCACCGACGTGCGGGCCAACACCACCAGGGCGTATCCGGTCGGCGCCAGTGGGCCCGGTCAAGCGTATGAACTGGTGGGCCACAAGTGGTTCTGTTCGGCGCCGATGTGCGACGCCTTTCTTACCCTGGCCCAGACCGACAAAGGCTTGACCTGTTTCTTGCTGCCGCGCCATCGCCCGGACGACACACGCAATCAGTTCTACATCCAGCGGCTGAAGAACAAACTCGGCAACTGGTCCAATGCCTCCAGCGAGGTGGAATTCCGTGGCGCCCTGGCCTGGATGGTTGGCGAAGAGGGCCGGGGTGTTCCAACCATCATCGAAATGGTCGCCATGACCCGTTTCGATTGCATGGTCGGCTCCAGTGCGTTGATGCGCCAGGCCCTGACCCAGGCCAGCCACCACTGCGCCCACCGCAAGGTCGGTGGCAAATTGCTCAGCGAGCAACCCTTGATGCAAAACGTGCTGGCCGACCTGGCTCTGGAAAGCGAAGCGGCGTTGGCCTTGAGCTTGCGCATGGGCCGGGCGCTGGATCATCTGGATGAGGGGCACGAAGCGAAATTCGCCCGACTGGTGACGGCGGTGGGCAAGTACTGGATCTGCAAGCGCGCGCCCGCGATGATCAATGAAGCGGCCGAATGCATGGGCGGCGCCGGTTATGTCGAAGAAAGCATCCTGCCGCGGCTGTACCGTGAGGCCCCGGTCAATTCGACGTGGGAGGGTTCCGGCAACGTGCAATGCCTCGACGTGCTGAGAGCGCTGTCGAAAGAGCCGGGTGTGCTCGATGTGTTGTTCAGCGAGTTGGGCGACGGTCATGGCGACAAACGCCTGGCGGCGCACATCAGCCAGTTGCAGGCGGCGTTCAAGGACACCGCCGACATTCAATACCGCGCCCGCCAGCTCACCGAAGACATCGCCTTGGGGCTTCAGGCCAAGCTGTTGCTGGAAGCGGGTAATGCGGCGGTCAGTGATGCCTTCATCGTCAGCCGCCTCGGTTCGACGGGTCGGGTGTATGGAACGTTGCCGCGCGGGTTGGAGGTGGAAGCAATCGTCGCCCGATCGACCCCGCAAGGGTTTTGACCACAAACACCACACGACCTGTGGGAGCGGGCAAGCCCGCTCCCACAGGATTTATCTGTACCTCTGAATTGATGTGCAGCCAACACGCCACTGTTCCCGTGAAGCGATGATGCAGGCAAGATGAAGGCCTGCAAGTCAGAACACAGGAAGCTGATCGTGACCGAAGCGTTTATTGTCGTTCAAACCGCCGAGCAAGCCGTGGATCGGCTTGCTGCCTTGCACGAACGTGCAACCACCGCGCTGAATCAGGCGCTCAAGCGTTATCTCAAGGATCGCGTCGAGCCGGACGCTGAACAGCGGGCTCTGTTTCGTTATCCCGAGTTGCGTCTGACTTACCTTTGCCAGGGCGAAGTCCCACAGACCACTCGCGCCTATGCCAAGGTTCAATTGCCGGGAACCTACAGCGTCACCGTCACCCATCCCCGGGCTTTTCGCAAATACCTGCTGGAACAACTCGTCCCGTTGATGCACGACTTCACCGTGACCGTGGAAGTCGGCGTCAGCCAGCAGAACATTCCTTATCCGTACGTGGTCGAGCAGGGCGATGAACTGGCCGGTTCTGGCGTTACGGCGGCGGTGCTGGCGCGAGTGTTCCCGAGTACGGATTTGTCGGCCGCCACTGATGGCATCGCCGATGGCTTGTACGACTGGGAAAATACCGACCCGCTGCCGCTGGCCCTGTTCGATGCCGCACGGGTGGATTTCTCCCTGCGTCGACTGGTGCATTACACCGGCAGCGACTGGCGGCATGTGCAGCCGTGGATTCTGCTGACCAACTATCATCGCTACGTCGACCAGTTCATCGTTCATGGTCTGGCGCAACTGCGCAACGACCCGCGTTTTGTGCGCATGGTGTTGCCGGGCAATGTGATCATCGAAAAGGACATGGATCACGGCGAAGCGTCGGCGATCGCCGCCGGCGTGGTCTGGCATCGTTACCAGATGCCGGCCTATCACCTGATCGCCAGCGACGGCCATGGCGTGACCTTGGTGAACATCGGTGTCGGCCCGTCCAACGCCAAGAACATCACCGACCACCTGGCGGTGCTGCGTCCGCATTGCTGGCTGATGATTGGTCACTGCGGCGGCTTGCGTCAGTCGCAGACCATTGGCGACTACGTGCTGGCCCACGCGTACATGCGCCGCGACGGGATTCTCGACCGGGTCGTGCCGCCGAATATTCCGATTCCGGCCCTGGCTGAAGTGCAGATGGCATTGCAGCAAGCGGCGGCCAACATCACCGGTGAGAAGGGCGACGAATTGAAGAAGCGCCTGCGTACCGGCACCGTATTGACCTACGACGACCGTAACTGGGAACTGCGCTGGGCGCAGGAACGTCCGCTGATCAATCTGTCCCGCGCCGTGGCGGTGGACATGGAAAGTGGCACCATCGCCGCCCAGGGTTACCGCTTGCGGGTGCCCTACGGCACGTTGCTCTGCGTGTCGGATAAGCCGTTGCACAGCGAAATCAAACTGCCGGGTTCGGCCAACGCCTTCTATGAACGCGCGGTCAGCCAGCACTTGAAGATCGGCATCGAAGCGGTGGATCTGTTGCGCACCGAGCTCAACTCGCTGCACTCGCGCAAACTGCGTAGCTTCGACGAACCACCGTTTCGCTGATTTGCGATGGTCATTTAACGGTCAGGCTACTAGCATTAGCAGCCCTGACCGTTAGATGTTCCTTTGCTCATGTCTCGTCCTCCACGTCCCGTTTCCCGCCGCCCTGGCGTGAAGCCTGCGCCATCCTCTTCAGCCCCGCGCCGTGTCGCCAAAGCGCCGCCGGCCGAGCCGAAGCTGATTCTGTTCAACAAGCCTTTCGATGTGCTGACGCAATTCAGCGACGGCGAAGGGCGGGCAACGCTCAAGGATTTCATCGAGATTCCGGGGATTTACCCGGCAGGGCGGCTGGACCGCGACAGCGAAGGCTTGCTGTTGCTGACCAACGACGGCCAGCTTCAGGCACGAATTGCCGACCCGAAACACAAACTGGCCAAGACCTATTGGGTTCAAGTCGAAGGCGAACCAAGCGCTGAGCAATTGCAACGATTGCGCGACGGTGTCGAGCTGAACGACGGCATGACGTTACCGGCCGAAGCGCGACAACTGGATGAGCCGCAACTGTGGCCGCGCAACCCGCCAGTGCGCTTTCGTAAAAGCGTGCCCACCCGTTGGCTGGAACTGGTGATTCGCGAAGGCCGCAACCGTCAGGTACGACGCATGACTGCGGCGGTTGGCTTGCCGACGTTGCGTCTGGTGCGGGTCAGAATCGGTGACTGGTCGATCGAAGGGCTCGATCAGGGGCAGTGGAAGGAAGTGCCGGCGCGCTTATAGCGTGCCGGATTCGATCATGCCGATGACCACGCTTTTGATCACGAACGCGGCCACGCCCAGCCCCAGTACGAAGAACAGAATGAACGAGCCGAAGCGCCCGGCCTTGGATTTTTTCGCCAGATCCCAGACGATGAAACCCATGAAAATGATCAGGATGCTGACCAGTCCAGTCATCATCCACTCTTCGAATACTGCAGGATCCATTGAACATCTCCGGCGCAGGTGGGGCTAAAAGGCGCTGGAGTATACGCCATGGGGAATTGGCGGGGCATTGACCTGCGGCAGTGTGCCGCAGCTATTCGTCGCCTGTGCAGGCCTCTTCGCGGGCAAGCCTCGCTCCTACGGGTTTTGTGTCGACTGTAATAACGTGACCGACACAAATCCTGTAGGAGCGAGGCTTGCCCGCGAAGGCATTCTCAGCTGCGCAGATGCGTCAGCGGCAACTCGGTACTGTTGAGCACCTGATTCAACACAAAGCTCGACCGTACGCTGGTCACCCCTTCAATCCGGGTCAGATGCCCCAGCAGCAGTTTCTGATAGTGATCCATGTCTGGCACTACCACTTTGAGCTGATAGTCCGCATCCATCCCCGTCACCAAACTGCATTCCAGTACTTGCGGCAAGGTGCGAATGGCGGCTTCGAAATTCTCGAAACGCTCGGGTGTATGGCGGTCCATGCCAATCAGCACATACGCTGTCAGGCTCAGGCCGAGCATCTTGCGGTCCAGCAAGGCGACCTGGCGGGTGATGTAACCGTCGTCTTCCAGCTGCTTGACCCGCCGCGAGCAAGGCGAAGGCGACAGGCCGATGCGTTCGGCCAGCTCCTGATTGGAGATGCGTGCATCACGTTGTAATTCCGCCAAAATGCTCAGGTCGTATCGGTCGAGTTTGCTCATCAATCAGGCCTTTGTCATAACTATTGCGGCGGATTATCTATCCTGAGTTAAAAATTGCGCAAGTGATGTTTATTTGAGCAATCTTCGCAATCCTCTGCCGGTGCGCCCGGCCTATTCTTATCACCAGAATCACTGCTCGGACAAACAGTCCAGTGCGGCTCGCCCAATCAGGCCAGCTGCGGTCGCCACCCCCACCGGGGTTGTGTCGGCCCCCGAGCTACACACTGTCCAGAAGACGGCGTGAGGTGAGCCGACGTCATAAGCGTCGAGCACGGACGAAGTTCTCAAAGGGAGGCCGACGGGTCTCCCTTTTTTCTTGCCCGGAATTTATGGGCGCCCCTAAATAAATAAGTTGCGCGACTGATAACCTGTTTCAGAGCCGGCCTGCGTTTTCCCCATCTTGCGTACAGGCCCTGACCCCCAGTGAGGAAAAGCATGAAGTCGCGCATCTGGCGTTTGGCCGGTGTTGGTTTGCTGTGTGTGAGTGTCACTGCGCAATCGCTGGCCGATGAGCCGCAATATCGCGGTCCCGATGGCGGCGAGCGTGGAGCGGATCAGCAGGGTCACAATCTGCCGATCCAGGGCAGGCCCGATACGGTGTACCAGACCCAGGAGCCCCGCCGTGGCTACTATCAGGACGAGCAGCCGCGCAATGATGACAACCAGCACTGGCAGACTGGCGGACAGGGCCCACGTCATGATGATCGTCCCTGGCCAGGTCGCCCGGATGGGCGCGGCAATGGCTGGGGCCCCGGCCCGCAGTATCGTCCGGGGTATGTGATCGACCGCTTCCCGGAGCGCAGCTACCGCGTGCCGTATCGCGGCCAGGAGTATTTCTATTCCGGTGGTTATTGGTATCGCCCCCACGGCCCACGTTACGTGGTTGTGCAGCCGCCGCGCGGGATTCGAGTCAGCTACTTGCCCGATTACGCGCGTGAAGTGTGGATCGGCGGTGCGCTGTTGTTCCTGGCGGCCGGCGCGTATTACGCCTATCAGGACAGCACTCGGGATTACGTCGTGGTCGAGCCACCCATGCAGCCGCAACCGGTGAGCAGTGGTTATGACGTGGTGGCGTATCCGGCCAACGGCCAGTCGCCGGAGGAGGTCAGTCGGGACGGTTACGAATGCTATCGCTGGGCCGTGGAGCAGAGCGGCTTCGATCCGCGCACCGTCACCTATCAACCGGCCCCGTCGGTGGTGCAAGCCTACCGACAGGCCCAGGGCAACTGCCTGAGCAGTCGCGGTTATCAGGTTCAGTAGCAGCTGCAAGCTATAAGCCTCAAGCCTCAAGCCTCAAGCCTGGAGCTTAAAGCTTGTCGCTTGAAGCTGCTTTCATAGGATCGGCATGCACCAGCACTTCGGCTCGCGGGTAAGCCGCATGAATCGCATCGGCGGCTTGATCGCTGATGCCGTGGGCGACTGACAGGGTCAGCTCTCCCGGCAACTCCAGATGCAATTGCACAAACCACTGGTTGCCGGAAATGCGTGTGCGCAGATCGTGGGCGCCCAAAACCCCCGGCACGCTGCACGCCAGTTCAAGCATGTGCTGGCTGACACCCGGCGGCAGCTCTTCATCCATCAGCACCGCGAAACTTTCTCGGGCGATATGAATGGCGCTCCAGAGGATGTAGGCGGCGATCCCTAACCCAAACCAGGGGTCGACTTGATGCCAGCCAAAACCGGCTAACACCAGCGCCAACAAAATGCTGCCGTTGAGCAGCAAGTCTGAGCGGTAATGCAAGGAGTCGGCACTCACGACGTTGGAGCCGGTTGCCTTGATCACCCGATGTTGCAACATCAGCAGGGCCATGGTCAGGGCGAGGGAGAACACAATCACCCCAATGCTGAGCCACGCAGCGCCTATCGGCTCCGGATGTTTCAACCGTTCGATCGCCTGCAACGCAATCAGCACCGCACTGCCGCCAATGAACAGTGCCTGAGCCATGCCCGCCAATGATTCAGCCTTGCCATGCCCATAACGGTGATCGTCGTCGGCCGGGCGCAAGGCGTATTGCACGGCCAGCAGATTGAGCAGCGAGCTGACGCCATCGAGTGCCGAGTCAGTCAGCCCGGCGAGCATGCTCACCGAACCGCTCAACCACCAGGCGATGGCTTTGGCGACGATCAATATGCACGCCACCGCCACCGAGGCGCGCGTCGCCAACCGCAGCAGGCGGGCGTGTTCGGTACTGCTGGTCATAAGTGCGGCTTTTCCTTTTTGGTGCACCGATTACGCGGCCGGTTGCAGGCCGAACATGGCCAGTTGCTGGGCGCTGCCTTTGTGCTGGATCAGACGTGGGTCGTCCAGCGGGAAGCGGCGGCCCAACTCGGTTTCCAGAATAGTCTGCAGCTTGTGGTTATCGACTTTACCGTCGGCACCAATGGCTTCCTTGAGTTTTTCCGGCGCCACTTGGGCGGTTCGGCCGGGCTCGTAGTAAATGGCGCCAGTGGCAAAGTCCACCGCAAAGGCAATCAGCCCCGGAATGATATAAAACAGCAGGCCCACGGCATCCAGCGCGACGATCACCGGGTCGATCTTGCCTTCGATCTGGCCGCGACGATCGGGGTAGAAAATCGTGCCGCAGGCGGTTATTTGGGTCAGCAAGCTCGCGACCAGTACACCGCCGATCAAGCGAAAGGGAGCACGCATGTGAAATCTCCTGGGTTATCTGGAAACGAAGGGGCGTCAATATGAATTAGGACCGCGACGAAGGCCGTTATACTCGCGGCGGCAGGGCGTGCCCACAGTAAATTGCGGTCGCGTCTCACCCCCCACTGGAATGGCTGAGGATTGAAGTTGTTTTTTCCAGATCGACAACGCGTAACGACTGATGGATGTTATCGGGGTTCGGCCCTCCGGGCTGAAGCTGTGGGCGCGCCATGCTGCGTTGCGGGACTTGGCAAGGAAACGACCCTTACCGGCGTCCCGCGCCTTGCCTGGCACGCCCACAGCTTCAACGCGACTCGCAATTTACTGTGGGCACGCCCTGTGGAGCCAGCATGATTTCTTTGCCGATTGATGAAGTTTTACCCGCCCTGCGTGAAGCCCTCGCTACACGCCACGAAGCCGTGCTCGAAGCACCGCCCGGCGCGGGTAAAACCACCCGCGTGCCCTTGGCCTTGCTCGATGAGCCGTGGTTGGCCGGGCAGACCATTCTGATGCTTGAACCGCGCCGCTTGGCCGCACGGGCGGCGGCGGAGCGGTTGGCCAGTGAACTGGGTGAGAAGGTCGGCGAAACCGTTGGCTACCGGATTCGTCTCGACAGCAAAGTCGGCCCCAATACCCGCATCGAAGTGGTCACCGAAGGTATCCTCACCCGGCGCTTGCAGGATGACCCGGCGCTGGAAGGCGTGGGCCTGCTGATCTTTGACGAATTCCACGAACGCAGTCTCGACGCCGACCTGGCGCTGGCGCTGAGCCTCAATGGCCGCGAGTTGTTTCGCGACGACCAACCGCTGAAAATCCTGTTGATGTCGGCAACCCTGGAAGGTGAACGCCTGGCCGGGTTGCTCGATGATGCGCCGATCCTGCGCAGCGAAGGTCGCATGTACCCGGTGGCGATGCGCTGGGGGCGACCTTTTCAGCCCGGTGAGTTTATCGAGCCACGGGTGGTGCAGACCATTCTCGACGCGCTGAACGATGAGACCGGCAGCCTGCTGGTGTTCCTGCCGGGGCAGGCGGAAATCCGTCGGGTGCATCAGCAACTCGCCGATGCGCTGGGCAATAGCACACAGGTTCTGCTCTGCCCGTTGCACGGTGAACTGGATCTGACGGCGCAGCGTGCGGCGATCGATCCGGCGCCCGTCGGCAAACGCAAAGTGGTGCTGGCGACCAACATCGCCGAGACCAGCCTGACCATCAACGGTGTGCGCGTTGTGATCGATGCCGGGCTGGCGCGAGTGCCGCGTTTCGACCCCGGCAGCGGCATGACCCGGCTGGACACTCAGCGCATTTCCAAAGCCAGCGCCACGCAGCGCGCGGGCCGGGCAGGGCGTCTGGAGCCCGGCGTGTGTTATCGCCTATGGTCGCAGGATCAGCACGAGCAACTGGCAGCTTACGCCAGTGCGGAAATTCTCTCGGCGGACCTTGCCGGGCTGGCCTTGCAACTGGGTCGTTGGGGCGTGACGCCGGGGCAATTGGTTTGGCTGGATATCCCGCCCGCAGCAGCTTATGCACAGGCTCAGGATTTGCTTGAACGTTTGGGCGCGCTGGAGGGCGAGGCGCTGACCCGTCACGGTCAGGCCATGGCTGAACTGCCAGCCCATCCTCGGATCGCTCATTTGCTGTTACGTGGTCAGGCGCTCGGCTTGGCCGACATGGCCTGCGATGTCGCGGCATTGCTCGGCGAGCGGGATATTTTGCGTGGCGCCGGGGCGGATCTGCATAGCCGACTGGTGCTGTTGTCCGGCGAAGAACGGGCCGCGCGTGGTGCGCAGGGCGGTGTTCAGCGGGCCCGACAATTGGCGCGGCAGTATCGCGGTTATCTGCGTGGCAAGGCTTCGGAACCGGTCAGTGATCCTGAACATCCGCGCTGGCTTGGCGCGTTGCTGGCGTTGGCGTATCCCGACCGAGTTGCGCAACAACGGCGGGCCGGTGGCGCTGAATATCGATTGGCGAATGGTCGCGCAGCGTTGTTCGCCGAAGCGGACAGCCTGATGAAGCAACCGTGGCTGGTGATCGCCGATTTGGGCAGTCGTCAGGGCCAGCGTGAAGAACGGATTTATCTGGCGACGGATTTTGATCCGGCGCTGTTCGACTCAGTGTTGGCCGAACAGGTGCGCTGCGTCGATCAACTGGATTGGGATGAGCGCGAAGGCGTGCTGCGGGCCGAGCGTCAGCGCAAGGTCGGCGAATTGATCCTCAGCCGCGAACCGCTGACCGGGCTCGATGAAACGGCCCGCAGTCAGGCGTTGGTGAACCTGGTTCGGCGCAAAGGCCTGGAGCTGTTGCCCTGGACGCCAGAGCTGCGTCAGTGGCAGGCGCGGGTGGCGTTGTTACGTCAGTTGGACCTTGGCAGCAAGGGTGAGAGTGAATGGCCGGATGTCAGCGACGCAACACTGCTCAAAAATCTCGAACACTGGTTGATGCCGTATCTGGGCAAAGTCTCGCGACTCAGTCACTTCGCCAATCTGGACTTGTCGAGCATCGTTCATAACTTGTTGCCATGGCCGCTGCCGCAACGGCTGGATGAGCTGGCACCGCATCATTTGAGCGTGCCGTCGGGTTCATCGATTCGTCTGGATTACAGCGAACAGCCGCCAATTCTGGCGGTGCGCCTGCAGGAGCTGTTCGGCCTGGCCGAGACCCCGCGCATTGCCGGTGGCCGGCAGGTGGTCAAACTGCATTTGCTGTCCCCGGCGCGGCGGCCGGTGCAGGTGACGCAGGACTTGGCGAACTTCTGGCGCAGTACGTATGCCGAGGTGAAGAAGGATTTGAAGGGTAGATACCCGAAGCATTATTGGCCGGATGACCCATTAGTGGCTGAAGCTACTGCGCGGATCAAGCCAAGCAAAGCTTGAGTTTCCAGACCCCGCATTTCGCAGAAATGGTATCTCCCTCTGGATTGTCCCATCGTTGTGACCTGCCTGAAATGTGGCCTCGGATTTGTAGAAGCTGCCGACCTACGTACAGATATAGTGAATAAATATTCAATAAATAATCGACAAAAAATTGAATTGTGTTGGGTATTTCCTTCGAAAACATCCTATTTTTCGACAAATTATCAATAAAACTCTCAGAATTTCTCAAGAGAACCGCTTCTACATATCTTGACATATTGAACGCTCAGTCATATGTTCGTCGGCAGTTGGATCATTGGATCCAAAAAATCCAATCGGTACTACCTACTGGTGCTGATTCGAAAACATGGACGTGTATTCATTGGAAGCAGTCGACATGACGACTCCGAGCTATTATGGAAAATGGCAGGAAGGCTGGTATCTGTGCGCTAGCTTGACGGCAGTGGTTTTGGTTGTCGCTTTGGCAATCTGGGGCGCCCAGCCCGACGTGACCGGTGTGCGCGGTGTGGCCATCTTCTCTGCGCGTTATGCGCTGGTGCTTTTTTGCACGGCATTCGCCGCATCCGCAGTCCAGACACTATGGCCTGCACCTTTGACTCACTGGCTTAAACGTAACCGGCGCTATTTGGGCGTGGCTTTTGCTTTTGCACACACCGTACATATGGCAGCAGTCGTCGCCTTCGCCATCGCAGCGCCCGCGCTGTTCGATACCGTCAAACCATCCTTTGCCTTCAGCATCCTCGGCGCTATTGGCTATCTGTTCATGTACGTGATGGTAGCCACGTCGTTCGATCAAGCCGTCACCTGGATGGGAAGACCCGCTTGGCAGTTATTGCATCGGATGGGAAGTTACTATCTGTGGTCGATGTTCGTCTCCGCATTCGTCATCTACACCCTGCATCGACCGACTGTGGAGCTTCACGTCGTTCTGTGCATGAGCGTGTTGCTTATTGTGATTGGCCTGCGAAGTGTGGCCTGGGTCAGACGCTCGCAACTTAAATTACAGAGCACCGCTGCACGCTGAATGGTTTCGCGCTATCGGTAAATTGTCGTCCATCTATTTAATCAACGCCAATTTTCGTTATTCGATAAATTGCAGGGAGCTTTATCGTGCCTCTTTCGCACCGATCTAAAAATAATGTTGCCCTGGCGGCAATTTGCCTGGCATCTTTAATGTTTGGCCTGGAGATATCCAGCGTGCCGGTTATTCTGCCTGGGCTGGAAGCAGTATTGCAGGCCGACTTCAAGCAAATGCAATGGATCATGAATGCCTATACCATCGCCTGCACAACTATCATGATGGCGACGGGAACACTGGCCGACCGTTTTGGGCGTCGGCGCGTCTTTATTATCAGTATTCTGGCTTTTGGTATTACGTCATTGATTTGCGGCGTGGCTCAAGATGTGACGGTTCTCATCGTCAGTCGTTTCCTTCAGGGACTGGCGGGAGGCGCGATGCTGATTGCTCAGGTCGCGATCCTTTCTCATCAGTTCCAGGAGGGTCGCGAGAGAAGCAAGGCCTTTGGTGCCTGGGGGATTGTATTTGGCATGGGGCTTGGCTTTGGACCGATCATTGGTGGCCTGATCGTGGCCGTTTCCAGCTGGCAGTGGGTATTTCTGATTCACGTGCTAATCGCTATCGTCACCTTGTTCCTGGTGTTCATCGGCGTCAAAGAGTCACGCGACCCCTATGTCAGGAAGCTGGACACCCTGGGCATTGTCACGTTGTCACTGGCAGTATTCGGCTTGGCGTTCTACATCACCCAAGGCCCCGACTTAGGCTTCGACAGCGTACAGGCCATTGTTATCCTGGCTGCGACTGTCGTTAGTTTCGCGCTATTTCTGTACGCAGAAAAGACCCATGTTCACCCGATGTTCGATTTTTCGGTGTTCAAGATCCGGAATTTTTCTGGTGCACTGCTGGGGTCTATCGGCATGAACTTCAGCTTCTGGCCGTTCATGATCTACCTGCCCATCTATTTCCAGAGCGGCCTGGGCTACGACCCGGTCATGGCGGGGCTGGCCCTCTTGGCCTATACCTTGCCGACTTTGGTATTCCCGCCTGTCGGTGAGCGACTCGCGCTGCGTTACCGCCCGGGCATCGTGATTCCTTGCGGACTGTTTACCATCGGCCTGGGCTTTATGCTGATGAAATTTGGCAGCAGCCTGGAACAGGCCAGTTGGTTGACGATGTTGCCCGGCTGCCTGATTGCCGGCATCGGCCTGGGCATCACCAATACGCCGGTCACCAATACCACTACCGGCTCAGTGGATAGCAGCCGCGCAGGCATGGCGTCGGGCATCGATATGAGTGCGCGTATGATTTCATTGGCCATCAATATTGCACTGATGGGGCTTATTCTGTCCCAAGCCGTGTATACGCAATTAAAACGACAACTACCGGATGTCGACAGCGCACAGGTGCACTCATTGGCTGAGTCCATTGCTGCCGGTAATACGGTTATAAGTCCCGCACTGAGTAGCGTATTGCCGGCGGCAGCTATTCACGACGCATTGACCCACGGGTTTGGCATCCTGATGTTATATGGCGGTATGGGCGTCTGGTTATTAGCGGCGATCAGCATTTTTATATTCGCATCGCCCAAGCGCTTGCTGGTAACAAACTAAGTAGTTGATATAGAAAACGCTTTTTAAAAAATATCGGCCTCCGCTTTATTAAGCGGGGGCTGTTCGTGTGCGCCTCTGTCATGGTCATACACAATAAAAAATAAAGGGAGCAACGTATGTGTGGAGTCACAGGCTGGGTTTCGTACAGCCAGGATCTGCGTTTGCAACGCAAGGTATTGCAGGACATGACCGATACCATGGCGTTGCGCGGCCCCGATGCCGAAGGCTTATGGATCGATGGACCGGTTGGCTTTGGTCATCGGCGCCTATCGGTCATTGACCTTGAAGGTGGCCGTCAGCCAATGCTGGCCAAGGATAAGACCGGTCAAGATGCCGCCGTCATTACCTACAGTGGTGAGGTGTACAACTTTCAGGCGTTGCGCGCTGAACTGCAATCTCGTGGACACCGGTTCGAGACATGCAGTGATACCGAGGTCGTGCTGATGGCCTATCTGGAATGGGGCGAGGCCTTTGTCGATCGGCTCAACGGTATCTATGCCTTTGCCATCTGGAACATTCGGACCTGGCAATTGTTGTTGGTGCGCGACCGCGCAGGCGTCAAGCCTCTGTTTTATTATCAGACCCGGGACGGGGTGATATTTGGCTCCGAACCAAAGGCGCTGCTTGCCAACCCTCTGGTGCCTCGCCGAGTCAAGGCCGATGGCTTGCGCGAAATCCTGGAGATGGTCAAGACGCCGGGTCATGCAATCTTTGAAGGCATGCGCGAAGTGCTGCCCGGCGAGTGGGTGCGGGTCACACAGAACGGGCTCACCAGTCAACGCTATTGGCAACTGCAGGCCCGTGAACACGAGCACAGCCTTAGCCAAACTATCAGCCATACCCGTGACTTGCTGGAAGACATTGTCGGCCGTCAGGTAGTAGCCGATGTGCCGTTGTGCAGCCTGCTGTCGGGCGGTCTGGACTCCTCGATCATCACTGCGCTGGCGTCAAAAAAGCTCCTGCAAAGCGGCAAAGGCAATATTCGCTCTTACTCTCTGGAGTTCCGTGACCACGGCCAGGACTTTGTCGCCAACAACTTCAACCTCACGCCTGATGCACCTTTCGTCAGAGCGCTGATAGAGCAGATTCACTCCACCCATGAAGAAGTGATTCTCGACAGTGCGCTGATGGCTGATCCCCAACTGCATGCCAAGGTGGTGCGCGCACTCGACCTGCCGCCTGCTTTCTGGGGCGACATGTGGCCTTCGCTTTATCGGCTTTTTGAGGAGGTGCGCAAGCATTCCACTGTCGCGCTGTCGGGTGAAGCAGCAGACGAACTGTTTGGCGGCTACCGCTGGTTTCATGACCCGCAAGCCATTGCAGAGAATACTTTTGGCTGGATGACTTCAGCCACAGGCAAGTACTTTGATGGCAAGGCACTGCTCGATCCCGGCTTGGTCAAGCAGCTCGATATTCCGATTTTTCTCAAGGATAGCTACGCCCAGGCAGTCAATGAAGTACCGGTTCTGGCCGGAGAAAGCGCGGTTAACCGACGTATGCGCCAAGAGACTTATGTCCATCTGACACGCTGTATGCAAATCATGCTGGACCGCAAGGACCGCATGAGTATGGCGGTGGGGCTGGAGGTTCGAGTGCCGTTTTGCGACCACCGATTGGTCGATTATGCCTTCAACATTCCGTGGGAAATGAAAGCCTTTGATGGCAGGGAAAAAAGCATTCTGCGCGCTGCCGTGAAGGATCTGTTGCCGGCCTCCATTCTTGACCGTGTCAAAAACCCCTATCCCGCGACTCAGGATCCGGCCTACGAGCGACAGCTTCGGGCATCGATGAGCCAGATTGCTAATGACCCCAATGCACCGGCCAAGCCACTGCTGGACAGCAAGCGTATCCAGCAAGTGCTGAACACCGATATCGGTGCTTCCTCTGCACGCCAGAACCGGATCGGCATGGAAATGGCCATCGGGCTGAACACCTGGCTGAGTGAATACGACGTCACTTTGGAGCTTTGAGCGCTTGCGCATTTTCACAACCCTGGAACTGTCGGCACCTGCCGGCCTTTAGTTTTGATTTCCATCCTTCAGGAGAGGGCTTATGGAAGATAATCAAGTGTGGGCGTTCAAACCCTATACCCGGCAAACAATACGCAAGGCACCGCAGTGGGAGCGCTTTTCGGCGGACCAGCGCGAGGTTATTGAGGTCGTTTCCCTGGTATTGCCGTTTCGGGTCAACAACTACGTGCTCGACGAATTGATCGATTGGGACAACATCCCTGATGATCCGATTTATCGGCTGACCTTTCCCCATCGCGACATGTTGCGTGAAAACGAATACGCCGCCTTGCGCGATTTACTGGCGTCCAGTGCGCCTCAGGCGACCATTGATGCGCAGGTGAATACCATTCGCCAGCGTATGAACCCGCACCCTGCGGGCCAGATGACCCATAACGTGCCTCGCCTGAACGGGCAGCCGATAGCGGGTCTTCAGCACAAATACCGAGAGACCGTGCTGTTTTTCCCCAGCGCCGGGCAAACCTGTCATGCCTATTGCACTTTCTGCTTCCGCTGGCCGCAATTCGTTGGCATGGAAGACCTGAAGTTCAATGCCCGCTGCTCCCAGAATCTGGTTGAGTATTTGAAGCAGCACCCCGAAGTGACCGATGTGCTGCTCACGGGTGGCGACCCGCTGGTCATGAGCGCACGGGCGCTGAGGGCATATATAGAGCCATTGCTGACTGACGAACTGGCCCACGTGCAGAACATTCGCATAGGCACCAAATCAGTTGCCTACTGGCCCCAGCGATTCATTAGCGACAAGGACTCAAAAGACTTGTTGCAGCTATTTGAGAGTGTCGTCGCCGCCGGACGGAACCTGGCGATCATGGGCCACTACAACCACCCGCGTGAACTTAATCACCCCATCGCACAGGCGGCGGTGCGCAATATCATTGCCACCGGCGCAACAATACGCGTTCAGGCACCGCTTATCCGGCATGTAAACGAAGCACCGCAAGACTGGGCAGAGTTATGGACCACCGCCGTGCGATTGGGGGCCATTCCTTATTATATGTTCGTGGAGCGCGACACCGGCCCCAGTGACTACTTCAACCTGCCACTGGCCCGTGCCTATGAAATCTTCACGCAGGCCTACCGCATTGTCTCGGGTTTGGCCCGCACCGTAAGGGGCCCTTCGATGAGCGCCTTTCCCGGCAAGGTGATGATCGACGGAATAACCGAAATCGCTGGGGAAAAGGTGTTCGTTCTGCAGTTCCTGCAAGCGCGTAATCCGTTGTGGGTGCGCCGTCCGTTTTTCGCCAAATTCGATCCCGATGCTACCTGGCTTGATGATCTGGTACCGGCTTTTGGCGAAAAACACTTCTTCTTCGAACAGCACATTGCAGCCAACGACGACGTGATACCGGTCGAGTTGATCGATGACGACGAACACCTGCTGGAAGTCATGGAATGAATACCTCTTCGCCTGAAGCGAACATCCCCCAGTACGAAATTTTTGCCTTGCGCTATGCCACCCATGGCGAACGACGTAGCGCCGAAAACTATCTGGGCGACGATCCCCATGTTGATATTTCGATGCCTCTGGACTTTTATGTCTGGGTCATCCGGGATAGCCAGCGCACCATTCTGGTCGATACCGGCTTCAATGCTGAAATGGCCGCGCGTCGCAAGCGCACATACCTGCATTCGCCGGTTGAGTTGTTGCAGCGCCTGGACATTGATGCGACTGCAGTACAAGACATCATCATTACCCACATGCACTACGACCACGCCGGGAATATCGATGCTTTCCCAAACGCCCGCCTGCATTTGCAGGAAGCCGAGATGGCCTATTGCACCGGCCGATGCATGTGCCATCTGCCGCTGCGCAAACCCTTCGAAGCGCGCGACGTGGCCTCGGCTATCGAGCGTCTGTATGCCGGCCGGGTGGAGTTCGCCGACGGCGACAAGATCATTGCCCCCGGAATCAGCGTTCATTTGCTGGGCGGCCATACCGCAGGCCTGCAGGTGGTCAGGGTATATACCGAACGCGGCTTTGTAGTGTTGGCCAGCGATGCCGCTCATTACTGGGACAACCTGCGCTCGCGCCGGCCATTCCCGATCGTGCTTGATGTGGCCGACATGCTTGATGGTCATCAGCGCATCGAACATCTGGCTGATGGGCCGCAACACATCATTCCTGGCCATGACCCGGCAGTTCGCTTGTGGTTCCCGACCTGGCGGGGCGAATCGAACATCGTCGCCCTGCACAAACATCCCGTCTCCACCTTGGCACTTGATGCGGCCCCTTGGGCAAAAGAATGAAAAGGTTCACAACGGCCTTGCGCAGAACCTGGAGGTTCGAACGATGCAGCTCATAAAAGTGGCGATCATCGGTATGGGCCCAAGAGGCCTGACGGTGCTGGAAAGGATGCTGGAACACGCTCGCACGATGCCGGCCGGCAAACAGTTACAAGTTGAGATCTTCGACCGCAGGCCTTTTGGAGAGGGGGTTCACGATTCACAGCAACCGGACCACCTATTGATCAATACGGTGTCGTCTCAGGTAACGATGTTCGCGCCGTCCAGCATTGCAGGCGCAGGGCAGGGTTTGTCTCTGGTGCAATGGGCGCAACTGGAAGGTTACCGACGCATCGACGGATTATATTGCCGTGCCGGTTCCGATATTGGTGAGCCTATAACCGATGCGGACCATCTGCCGCGCAGCCTGCTGGGTGAATACCTGGCATGGTTCTACAACCATCTTGCGCAGCAACTACCATCGAGCATCACCCTCAATCCAAGGCACCACCGCGTCATCGATCTGATACCTGGACGCGCAGGCTACGAAGTGGTCCTGGATAACGATGAAGTCAGCCAAGTGGATTACGTCGTGATTGCCACGGGGCATGGTAACCGTCAGCCGACTGCTCAAGACTTGGCGTTTTCGGAGTTTGTCGTACAGCAGGCCAGCAGGAATCCGCACCTGAGTTATTTCTCCACGCCTTATCCCGTGCAGGGCCTGAGTAATATTGCCCCACAGGCTACCGTGGCCATTCAAGGCTTCGGCCTGACCGCCCACGATGTCATTTCTGCGCTGACGCTCGGTCGTGGCGGACGTTACGTCGAGCGTCAGGGGCAATTGAAGTACCTGCCGTCCGGCGAGGAACCCAATTTGCTGCTGTTTTCGCGAAACTGCCTGCCATTTGCCGCTCGCGGCATCAATCAGAAAGGTTTGACGGGTAAACACGTGGCGCAGTTTTTCACCCCGGCCGCGATGCTGGCACAACGCGAACAGGTACTGGCCCGCACCGGCAGTCCGCAATTGGATTTTCGCCATGATGTGCTGCCCTTGATTATCAAGGAAATGGCCTACGCCTACCGAATAGCTGCCGCGGACCAACCTGTTGCCCATGAAGGGTTCGTGCCAAGTGCTGAAGAGCTTATGGCGATCAACAGGATTCTGTGGCCTCTCGAGGATCAGACATTCGCCAGCCAGGAGGATTTTGGACGATTCTTTGAAGCGCTAGTTCGTGACGATCTGGATCACGCCCTGAAAGGCAATATTGGCAGCCCGGTGAAAGCCGCCACCGATGTGTTGAGGGATACCCGTGAGGCGCTGCGGGTGGCCGTCGAATACAGCGGCTTGACTCCCTGCTCCCATCGATACTTCGTGGAGCATTTCAACGCTATCACTAACCGTGTCTCCTTCGGACCGCCAAGGCAGCGCAACTTCGAATACCTGGCATTGCGCGAGGCAGGCCTGATCGATATTGCCGGTGGTCCGGGGGCGCAATTGATCATGGACGGTGACCGCAACCAATTCAGGATTGACACCCACTACTCGCATCACACCGAGCGACGTTACGCCGATGCGCTGGTCGTCGCGCGGCTGGACAATTACTCGCCCTTGAGCGACGGCGCTGCTTTGACGAAAAACCTGCTGGCTCGAGGGCTGATTCAACCTTATCGCAATGGCGACTATCACCCGGGCGGCATCGATATCGACGCCAATCTGCATCCTGTAGGTTTGCAGGGCAAACCTGAAAAACGCCTATGGGCTATAGGTTACCCCGTCGAAGGCCAACATTTTTATACTCATGCCTTGCCTCGCCCCGAAATAGCCTCACGCCAGACCCTCGATGCACAACGGTGCGTCCTGGATCTGTGGGACTCCATGAGTAGTCATCCCCAGCTTTCTCTCCCGGTATCGGCCAACGACGAGTTGAGCCATTCGGCGCCGCCCGTTTCAAGGAGCATGTCTTGATCAGATTGCATGGCTTTTATCGCTCATCGGCGACCTTTCGGGTGCGCATCGCCTTGAATCTCAAGGGGCTTGATTATGTATCGGTGGAGCTCGACCTCACCCGTGGTGAGCAGCGTCAGGCACCGTACCTGCGCCTCAATCCGCAAGGGTTGGTGCCGGCCCTTGAATTGGACGGAATTGTACTGACGCAATCGCAGGCAATTATCGAGTATCTGGACGAGGTCTATCCGCAGATGCCTCTTCTACCGCCAGACTCACCAGGCAGGGCACGGGTGCGGGCGCTGTACCAGCTCATCGCTGCCGACACTCACCACATCACGACCCTGCGCGTAAGCCACTACCTGCGAACACAGCAAGGCGCCGAAGAGCGCCAGATTCGCCAGTGGCAGCACCACTGGCTCGGCGAAAGTTTCACGGCCATCGAGACCTTGCTTAGTAGCTCCGCCATGACCGGGCGCTTCGCTCATGGCGACCAGTTGACACTCGCCGACATTGCCCTGACACCTCAGGTATACGCAGCCCAGCGCTTGGAACTGGCAATTGATCAATGGCCGAACCTGGCCCGAATCGTCGAAAACAGCATGGCCGAGCCGGCATTTATCCGTGCACACCCCAGCAACCAATCAGTATCGGCGCAGCGATTGAACGCTACGACCTCACGGGGCGTGTGACTTGCCCCGGCCGTTTTACAACATTTGCTGCACTGGCTACACCGCGTTCATACCTCAATAAAACCAGCAAGGAGTGCAAGATGGGCCTGAATACTTATTTTGATCGCAAGCATCTGGAAGCGCATTACGCAACGACAGAAGACTACAAACAGCGGTCAGACTCGTGGGAAACACTGGCTAAAAACTCCATCAGCCAATGGTATGCCGAGCAACTCAAAGAATTGACGTTCACGGAGGTACTGGATGCCGGGGCCGGTCTGGGTCGCTTTAGCGATGCAGTGGCGCGGTCGAAAGACGTTAACATCACGGCGATCGATATCTCGCCGGAGATGGTACAAGCCACCCGTCAACGCGTAGAAACCTTGCCGGGCAATCACCGCTTCATTCAGTCGGCTATCGAAGAGGCACCTTTTGAGCAAGAGGCTTTTGATCTTATTCTGGCGAATCTGGTGCTACACCATGTGCCGGACATCAAAGTAGCGTTCGAGAAGCTGGCAACATTGGTCAAGCCTGGTGGACACGTCGCCCTGCTGACTGCCGACTTCGACTGGATGAGCGAATTGAATCGACTGCAGGACCATGCCCTGCTCACGCTTGGCTTCCCATTCGATGGCCCGGCCTTGACCGCCCCAGGCACCAATAGCTTTTGCGAAGCCAACATCATGAGGTTTGTGCCGGCATCGCTGACGCTGGTCAAAAAACCTTGGTTCGATGGCACCATGGTCTTTCCGGACGTGGACGCCGTGCTGAACTTTTATACCCGCACCCTGCGCTACAAGAACATCGCCCAACAGATCGGCGATGACTCCCTGAAGCAGGCTGCCCGTGAACTCATCGAGAAATACTGCCTGCAGGATGGCGAGCTGAAGGTCTCCAGCAGCGTCTATCAATATGTATTCAAAAAGCTCTGATGAGCTAAAACGAACCTGGAACTCTGCCGATGGCCGCCCCCGGGGCGGGCGGTCATGGGTGCACTCAGCGCAACGATTGAAGGTCAGCGGCGCGCAATGGCAGACATGGACATATCGACGATCGCCGTCAATCGAGACTCCTCATGTACCATTTTTCCGAACACACGCAGCCCTTGAACCATGCACAAAAGGAAATCCCCCACGGTCTTTTCATCCAGGGCCGAGTTGAACACCCCTTCGGACTGACCGCGAATGACCGTTGCCGTCAGCAAGGTCAGAGTCCGGCTCATGAACGAATCGATCCGCGAATACAGTTCAGTGTCTTCCGGCATCATTTCCAGGGTGGTATTGACGATGAAGCAACCATCCAGTTCTTCCAGCGCCGAAGCAGAGCGGGTGTAGTGCATTAGCGCCGCCCTTAGCGCCTGATCCGCAGGCTCGATGGAGTTCAGTCGCGCCGCCAATTGAGCGATAGAACCATTGCTGTAATGCTCGATAGCGGCCAAGAGCATGCCATGCTTGTCGCCAAAAGCGCCGTACAAGCTACCCCTCATCAACCCTGTCGCCTTGCAGATTTCGTCCAGAGACGTGCCACGATACCCGCGCGCCCAAAAGACATGAGCGACGACCTCGGAAACGGTATCGACGTCGAATTCTCGCGGACGTCCACGTCCCGGTTGGCTGGCAGTTTTTTTGGATAGATCAGTATTGGGCATGGTGAGGGTATTACCGTCAGGCCATTTCAGACGTCATGGAAGGGGGGCGATAGCCCCTGCCTATTTGCAAGGCTTGCACCTCATCCAAGGCAGGGGCCTTAAGTACGATTTTACGGGGACCGAAACCGCTGAATAATTCCTTCGGCATAATGGATCCAGTGACCTTTCGCGTCAACCGCGCCAGCCTCAAGCAAAAGATTGCAGCCTAGGTCCGGAGCGGCAAGGCGGCGATCAACGCCTAAGGCGCGGCCGGCAACAGAAACCGCGCAATCACCGGCAAATGATCGGAAATGCGCAACGTATCGTCCTGCTTCACCTTTGCCTCGACCCGTTTGATGCGTGGGCTGTAAAACAGGTAGTCGACGGTCCGGTCCGGGCCGTTCAAGCCGGGGTCATTGGGGTAATGGGTCAGCCATTGCGCCCGGTCGATCCCGCTGGCTTCGTTGTTGGTGGGAATCATCGGGTATTTGTCCCACAGCACATGCAGCGCGCTGTCTGCGGAGTAGGGCGTGCTTTGCTCGGGTAGCAGGCGTCGATGCTGGCCCAACGGCAACAGGTTGAAATCGCCGCCGATCAACCACGGCGTGCCGCGGCTTTCATACTTGTCGAGGACCTTGGCTATGGCCGTCACCTGACGTTGCAAGGTTTCGTCGAACGGGGTGGTGGCACGGTCCAGGTGGGTGTTGAACACGGCCATTTGGCCGCCGTTGCCCAATGGCAGGTGAGTGACCAGCACGGCGTTTTTCGGCTTGAACTGACGGCTGATGAAATTGGCCGCAGCGACCGGTAATTGCAGGCGTTCGGCCTGTTCGATCCGGTAGCGGCTCAGGGTTGCCAGTTGCCGGCCAACGCTGCCGAAGATACGCGGTTCAGGCACGAAGTCGGCTTTCCAGTCGAAGGCTTGAGCGCTGCAGGGATACAGGTCAGTGACTCGATCCTGAAGCAATTTGAACTGGTGTTGGTAGTCACTGGCTTTGGCGCCGTCATCGAGTTCCTGCAACAGCACCACATCAGGTTGCTCGTCGCGAATCACCCGCGCCACTTCGTCGAGGCTGAAGGCCATGTCTTCCGGTGTGGGTTTTTCATCGGTGCCGTTGGCCAGATCATTCCAGAACACATAGCGCTTGCCTGCCAGGTACTGGACGTTCCAGGTCATCACCTTCAGCGCCTGGCCGGGCACCAGCGTCGGCGCCTGGGCGTTGCAACTGACCGGCAGCGCTTCCTTGGCTTCGGGGCGCCAGGTGAGGCTGTAGATCATCAATGCAATCAGGCCAATGGCAATCAGCACGCACAGCAGGGTGTAGCGCAGTAGACGGGGCATGGCTCGGCTTATAGCGTTACAAAAGATGGACCCGAGCATAACCGAGCGCAAACGGCATGCCCATCAGTTAGCCGCAACACATACCCTTGTAGCAGCTGGCGAAGCCTGCGTCCGGCTGCGAAGCAGTCGTGAAATCAGTGTTCACGTTGAATCAGATAGACCACGTTCGCTGGATTACGACTGCTTCGCAGCCGGACGCAGGCTTCGCCAGCTGCTACAGGGATCGCAGCGTTCTTCAAAGCGCCCCGTCAACCTTCTCGGGCGCATCGCTAATCAGCATGAACAAACGGAACACCACCACGCTGGTGAACAGTTGCAGGAAGCTGTGGGCGCTGTCGATCAGCAGCGAGATCACCGGGTTCTGCGGCTCAGGGTAAGCCGCCAGCGTCGCCCCCTTGAGTACCCACAGCGGGCCCATCACGCACAGAATGCACACCAGAATGCGCAGGAAATTCCCGCGGGTCAGGCGCAGGCTTTCCTTCATCGCCGCCAGCGGTGCCAGGCCGCGCAGCACCAGCAGGTATTCGCCGAACGCCAGCGTCACCATCAGCCAGATCCCCGGCAGGAAATACAGCGACAGACCGATCAGGATCAGCAGGGTATTGAGAGCGGTCAGCAGGGCGAAACGCGGCCACAGGGTCGCGGAAGTCGCCAGCAAGTCGCGGGTGCGTGGCGTTTCGCCACGGCTGCGGGCATCGAGAAACAGGATCAGCGCGGCGGTGTACAGCGGATACACCAGCAAGCCGACCAATACACTGATGCCGGGGAAACTGTCCGGCTTGGTGGAGTGGTCGACCACCTGTTGCAGCAGCGCCTCGAAAATCACCAGCGGCAGGCACAGCTGCACGATCTGGCGCAGATTGCGCTTGAAGAAATACAGAGAGTCACGCAGTACATCGAACGGATTCATCAGTCGGTATCGCAGGTCGAAAGCAGGTGCCTCACTTTAACCGATGAACCCCTTTGGGGCGCAAACGTAAACGTTCGGTAAAGGTCATTGAAACATCCTGTATCAGCCCCATTACGGGTGAGCACCTTGTCCACCGTGGATGAGGGCGACGATATTCCAGGCAATCTATGAGGTCGCCATGAACAGCGAAGAACAAACCCTGATCGATGGACTGTTTTCCCGGCTGCAACAAGCCGAAACGGATTCAGCCCCCCGCGACGCCCAGGCCGAAGCGCGGATCAAGGAACACCTGACTCGCCAGCCCGCGGCGGGCTATTTCATGACCCAGGCGATTCTGGTGCAAGAGGCAGCCATCAAGAGCCTCGATGAACAGAACAAGCAACTCAGTCAACAAATCCAGCAATTGCAGGCTGAACTGCAATCGGCCAAGGCTCAGGCGACGGCACCGGCGCCGAGCAGCGGTGGCTTTTTGTCGAGCATCTTCGGTGGTGGATCTCGTGATCCACAGCCTGCGCCGACTCAAAGCGCAGCCCCCTCCAATGGCGGCTGGCGTGAACCGGGGCGGCCGTCATTCAACTCGCAGCCGCCACAGCAAAACTTCGGTGCCGCACAGCAGCAAAATTACGCACCACAACAGGCCGCCGGCAGCAGCTTCCTCGGTGGTGCATTGAAAACCGCAGCGGGCGTGGCCGGTGGCGTGATGCTGGCGCAGGGCATCAGCAGTCTGTTCCAGCACCCTCAGCAGCCGGAAGTGGTTGAAGTCATCAAGGAAGAACCGGCTCAGGTCAACGATCAGAGCGACAGCGGCAATGGCTGGGGCGACGATCAGCGGGTGGCTGACAATTCCAGCGATCAAGGCGGATACGCTGACGCCGACTATAGCGATGACAATTCATCGTTCTTCGGTGGCGACGACGATTCCTTCGTCTGACTCATCAGTGGTGAGGGAGTCTTGCTCCCTCACCACATGGCCGATTATTCGCGGAACAATCCTTCGGGCTGGCATACTGGGCAACTTTTCGGGCCCGGTGCCTGATCCTGCCCGCGCTTCGGCACGCCAATGAGGATGTACGGTGAAAAAAATCGCAGTGTTCGCCGATGTCCAGAACCTCTATTACACCGTGCGTCAGGCCTATGGTTGCCACTTCAACTACGCCGCGCTGTGGGCTGACGTCAGCAAAGAAGGGCAGATCGTCGAGGCCTATGCCTATGCGATCGATCGTGGCGACAGCAAGCAGCAGCAGTTTCAGCAGATCCTGCGCAACCTCGGCTTCATCGTGAAGCTCAAACCCTACATCCAGCGCAGCGACGGTTCGGCCAAAGGCGACTGGGACGTGGGCATCACCCTCGACATCATGGACGCCGCCGACCACGTCGACGAAATCGTGCTGGCCTCCGGCGACGGTGATTTCGACATGCTGCTGGAGCGCATCATCAGCAAGCACGGCGTGCAAGCGGTGGCCTATGGCGTGCCCGGTCTCACCGCCAATTCGCTGATTCGCGCTGCCAGCCGTTACGTGCCGATCGAAGGCGCGTTGCTGCTCAAGAATTGATTTTTACGGAGTTGAAACAGGTTTGGAACGCATAGCAGTCATCGACTTTGAAACCACTGGGCTTTCCCCGAACAGCAACTGCCGGGCCACGGAAATCGCCGTGGTGATTCTCGAGCAGGGGCGCATTGTCGAGCGTTACCAAAGCCTGATGAACGCTGGCGTGCGGGTGCCGGCTTTTATCGAGCAACTCACCGGCATCAGCAACGCCATGCTGCGCACCGCGCCCTCGGCCGAGCAGGTGATGAATGAAGTCAACGAATTCGTTGGCATCACGCCGCTGCTGGCGCACAACGCTGCGTTCGACCAGAAGTTCTGGGACTACGAACTCGGGCGAATCAAACGCACACGCTTGCAGAACTTTGCCTGCTCGCTGTTACTCGCCCGCCGCCTGATGCCCGCCGCGCCGGACCACAAACTCGGCACCCTCACCACGTTCGCCAGCCTGCCCAATACCGGCAAGGCGCACCGGGCCATGGCCGATGCGGAAATGGCGGCCAACCTGACGGCGCATCTTGCTGAAGAATTGCGGCGCAAGCATGGGTTGCGGGAGTTGTCCCATGATCTGCTCGTCAGTTTGCAGAAAGTGCCGGCGGCGAAAATCAATGAGCATCTGAAGCGGTATCGCGGGTTCTGACAGAAACACCGCCGATCTCCTGATTCTGTCCAACTTTTTGGGTGCAGATCATCCTGTAGGAGCTGTCGAGTGAAACGAGGCTGCGATCTTTTGATCTTGATCCTAAAAATCAAAAGATCGCAGCCTCGTTCCACTCGACAGCTCCTACAGAAGAACTATTTGCCATTCCCTTCCAACTGCCCCAACGGCACCCGCTTCTCGATGGCGCTGGACAGCACGATCGAGGTCTTGCTGAACCCGAACGTGGCGATCCGGTTGATCAACTCTTCCAGTTCCGGCATCGAGCCCACCGCCGCTTGCATGATCACGCACGGGTCGCCGGTGACGCGGTGGCATTCGGTGAGCTGTGGGATTTTGATCAGTTCGTCGTAGGTTTTCTGGTTGCCGTGCTGGTTCAGGCGCAGTTCGATGACGCACTGGATCGGCAAGCCGAGTTTGGCCATGTCGACTTTCGCCTGGTAGCCGGTGATCACTCCGCAGGCCTCAAGTTTGGCCACGCGCTCGGCCACCGCCGGAGCGGACAGGTTCACCTTGCGTGCCAGATCGGCGTAAGACGCACGACCGTTTTCCAACAGGGCGCTGAGGAGCATGCGGTCGTATTTGTCCATCGTGGCATTCCTGAAAAAAGGCTGACTTTCGAAAGCACGGTTTATAGCGCTGAACTCCGTGTTTTGAAAAGTGTACCGGCGCTATAAACAGGTTTTGTAACTTATTTTCTGCCGTTGGCCTTTCTAGAATAGCGGCTCTCTTTGTCTTGTTCTCGAGCTGCCCATGCCTGGCCTACGCCGTTTTTCCTTACCGTTGATCGCTGCTTTTTTCGCGCTGTACGTGATTTGGGGATCGACCTACCTGGTGATTCGCATTGGCGTGCAGTACTGGCCGCCCTTGTTGCTGGCGGGTATCCGCTTCGTGATCGCCGGAACATTGATGTACGCGTTCCTGCGCTGGCGGGGTGCCCCGGCACCGACGTGGGCGCAATGGAAAGCGGCGGGGATCATCGGGATTTTGTTGCTGACCTTCGGTAACGGTGCGGTGAGCGTGGCTGAACACACCGGTGTCGCCTCCGGCGTTGCCGCGTTGGCGGTGGCGACGGTGCCGCTATTCACTTTGTTGTGTGGATATTTCTGGGGCGCGCGTAATACCCGTCTCGAATGGGCCGGGATCATGCTCGGGCTGATCGGTATCGCCATGCTCAACCTGGGTTCCAATCTGCAATCGAGCCCGTTGGGCGCGGCGTTGCTGGTGTTCGCGGCAGCGTCCTGGGCGTTCGGTTCGGTGTGGAGCAAACACTTGCCGTTGCCACAGGGCGCGATGGCCAGTGCGGTGGAAATGCTGGTGGGTGGCGTGGTGTTGTTGATCGGCAGCGCGGTAAGCGGTGAGCATCTGGAGGCTATGCCGCCGATCGAAGGTTGGGCCGCCTTGGCCTATCTGACGCTCTTCGGTTCGATCATTGCCTTCAACGCCTATATGTACCTGCTGAAACACGTGCGTCCGGCGGCGGCCACCAGTTATGCCTACGTCAACCCGGCGGTGGCGGTGTTGCTGGGGATTGTGTTCGTTGGCGAGACCATTGGTATCGAGGAAGCGCTGGCCATGGCGGTGATCATCAGTGCCGTGGTGTTGATCGGGTTGCCGCAGTGGCGCCGTGGTGCCGATCGGCCTGGCGTAGTGGTGCCGACAGAATCCCGCGCGAATTAGGGTAAACTGCGCGCCATTGCATCTTGTTTTGCACACTTGTTTTGAAAAACCCGCGCTGAATTTTCCTACGGTACTCCCATGACTTTCGCCACCCTTGGCCTGATCGAACCCTTGCTGCGCGCTCTCGAGACGCTCGGCTACCAGACCCCTACGCCGGTGCAGACACAAGCGATTCCGGCGGTGCTGGCCGGTCGTGACCTGATGGCCGCCGCCCAGACCGGCACCGGCAAGACCGCCGGTTTCGCTCTGCCGTTGCTGCAATTGCTGGCCATGGAAGGGCCGAAAGTCAGCGCCAACTCCGTGCGCGCACTGATCCTGGTGCCGACCCGCGAACTGGCTGAGCAGGTTCACGAAGCCGTGCGCCAGTATGCCGAGAATCTGCCGTTGAGCACGTACGCGGTGTACGGCGGCGTCAGCATCAACCCGCAAATGATGAAGCTGCGCAAGGGCGTCGACTTGTTGGTGGCGACTCCGGGCCGCTTGCTCGACCTGTTCCGTCAGAACGCGCTCAAGTTCAACCAGTTGCAAACCCTGGTGCTGGACGAAGCCGATCGCATGCTGGATCTGGGCTTTTCCGAAGAGCTGGGGAACATTTACCGCGTATTGCCGAAGAAGCGTCAGACGTTGTTGTTCTCTGCCACGTTCTCCGATGCGATCCGCCTGCTGGCCGGGCAAATGCTCAACGACCCGCTGAGCATCGAAGTCAGCCCGCGCAACGTCGCTGCCAACACCGTCAAGCAATGGGTGGTGACGGTGGACAAGAAGCGCAAGCCGGAGCTGTTCATTCACTTGATGCGCAAGGGCAAGTGGAAGCAGGTGCTGGTGTTCGCCAAGACCCGCAACGGCGTAGACGCGCTGGTGGAAAAACTCCAGGGCCTGGGCATCAATGCCGACGGCATCCACGGCGACAAACCTCAGGCGACCCGTCAGCGGGCACTGGATCGTTTCAAGGCCAGTGAAGTGCAGATCCTAGTCGCCACCGACGTGGCCGCGCGTGGTCTGGATATCGAAGATTTGCCATTGGTGGTCAACTTCGACCTGCCGATCGTGGCCGAGGACTACATCCATCGTATCGGTCGTACCGGCCGTGCGGGCGCAACCGGGCAGGCGATTTCGCTGGTGTGTGCCGATGAGGTGAATCAGCTGTCTGCCATCGAGATGTTGACCCGTCAGACGCTGACTCGTCAGATGGAGCAGGACTTCGAGCCTGAGCACCGCGTGCCGGATACCGATGCCAGCGGTCAGGTGGTCAAGAAACCGAAAAAACCGAAGAAGCCAAAAACCTCCAGTGGCGGCAAACGCAACCTGGGTAAATGGGTCGAAAGCGGTGATGCCTCGGCGCCGGAGCCTTCGATCAAGCCTGTGCGTAAAGTGCCGGTGTTTAACACCGGACCGCGTAAGCGTAAGCCGTAAAGAAGCAGTTATAAGCTATCAGCTGCAAGCGGCAAGCAGAAATGCGCCCGTCTTGCAGCTTATAGCTTGCCGCCGGCCTTGAGCCATTCCACCATCCCCAACCCCGCTGCTCGCCCACTGGCGAAACACGCGGTCAGCAGATAGCCGCCGGTCGGCGCTTCCCAATCGAGCATTTCCCCCGCGCAGAACACGCCGGGCAGTTGCTTGAGCATCAAACGTTCATCCATCGACTCGAACATCACGCCCCCCGCGCTGCTGATGGCCTCGTCCAATGGCCGGGTTTTCACCAGCGTCAGCGGCAATGCCTTGATCGCTTTGGCCAGCAGCGCCGGATCGCTGAAACAGTCGGCCGGTGTCAGTTCCCGCAACAGCGCCGCTTTCACGCCATCAAGCCCAAGCTGACTGTGCAGGTGTTTGGCCATGGAACGTGAGCCGCGCGGTTTGCTCAGCGCAGACTGAATTTTATCCACAGGCTTGCCCGGCAAAAGGTCGAGGTGAATGGTCGCCGAGCCGTGTTGATTGATCGCTTCACGGATCGGCGCCGACAGGGCATAGATCAGACTGCCTTCAATTCCCGTGGCGGTGATCACACATTCTCCAAGTCGCGGTACATCGTCATTGAGGCCAATGGCGATGTTTTTCAGCGGGGCGCCTGCGAATTTGCTGACCATCAATTCGCTCCAGGCCTGCACCTCGAAGCCGCAATTGCTCGGTTGCAGCGGCGCCAGTCCGACACCGCGCTGTTCCAGTGCCAACATCCAGGCACCGTCCGAACCGAGGCGCGACCAACTGCCGCCACCGAGGGCCAGCAGGGTGGCATCGGCTTGAACGGTTTTTTCCCCTTCAGGGCTGCGGATACACAAGTCACCGTTGTCATCCCAACCGAGCCAGCGATGGCGGGTATGGATAACGACGCCGGCATCGCGCAGGCGTTTGAGCCAGGCGCGCAACAGGGGCGCGGCTTTCATGTCGGTCGGAAACACCCGCCCGGAACTGCCGACAAAGGTTTCGATGCCCAGGTCATGAATCCATTGGCACAGCGCGTCGGCGCCAAAGGATCGCAGCAGCGGCGCAATTTGTGGCGCGCGTTCGGCGTAGCGCGAGAGAAACGCCGGGTAGGCTTCGGAATGGGTGATGTTCATGCCGCCGACTCCGGCGAGGAGGAATTTCCGCCCCACTGAAGGCATGCCGTCGTACAGGTCGACTTTGATCCCGGCCTGGCTCAGCACTTCAGCCGCCATCAAACCGGCGGGGCCGCCGCCGATGACAGCGACGTGAGGGGGGAGGGAAGTGGAAGGCTGGGTCATGGAATGCGCTGCGGTATGGCGGAATGAAGGCGGGCATTCTAGCAGTGCACGGTCACTGTGGGAGCGGGCTGGCCCGCGATAGCGGACTGTCAGGCAACAATGATGTTGAATGTACCGGCCACATCGCGGGCAAGCCCGCTCCCACAGGGATCATTGGTGTGTTCAAGAGCTGATCAAAAAACAACCACTCCGTTGCACGCTATAGGCAGCATGGCTTGCAAGCCCTTTCACTCAGGTTATCCACAGGCGGTTCCACAGGCATTGTGGGTAAAGACCCACACATCAATGACAACCTGATGACTGCCACACCCGTTGGGCGCTGTGGTGGAGGATGCCATGACGGCGTGCCAGGGCCTTGCGGTCTTTGCTGTAGCCGCCGCCAATCAGGCCGACCACCGGAATATCCCGGCCCAGGCAATGACGCATCACGCTTTCATCGCGAGCGGCGACGCCTTCGTCTGTCAGCTTCAGATAACCCAGGGCGTCGTCCTTATGCACATCGACGCCGGCGTCGTACAGCACCAGGTCCGGTTGGTAGAGCGGCAGCAAATAATTGAGGGCATCGTCCACCACTTTCAGGTAATCGGCATCGCCCATGCCCATCGGCAATGGAATGTCCCAATCACTTTCGGCTTTGCGTGCAGGAAAATTCTTTTCGCAGTGCAGGGAAACGGTGATCGCCTCAGGGGTGTTGTGCAGGATTCGTGCAGTCCCGTCGCCCTGATGCACATCACAGTCGAAGATCAGCACCCGATTCACTCGGCCACTTTCCAGCAGGTAATGGCTGATCACCGCCAGGTCATTGAAGATGCAGAACCCGGCGGGATGGTCGTAATGTGCGTGGTGGGTGCCGCCGGCCAGATGGCAGGCCAAACCATGCTCCAGTGCCTGTTCGGCCGCCAGCAGCGAACCGCCGACCGCCCGCACGGTGCGCCGGGCCAGCGCTTCACTCCAGGGCAGGCCGAGGCGTCGTTGATCTTCGCGGGACAATTCGCCGCCCATGTAGCGTTCGATATACGCAGGGTCATGGGCGAGGGCGAGGATCTCTGGCGGGCAGAGGTCCGGGCGCAGCAAGTCAGTGTCGCGGGCCAGGCCACTGTCCACCAAGTGATCGCGCAGCAGGCGAAACTTGTCCATGGGGAAGCGGTGATCCGCCGGGAACTCGGGGCTGTAGTCTTCGTGGTAGATCAGTGGCAGAGGCATGGCAGATTTATACAGCAAGGCAGGCAGGAATGAGTGAACGATCCTACCAGCGATGTAGACTCGCAGCATGGAAACGGGGGAGAAGGCACGATGGAGCCGATACTGGAACTCGAAAGCGCGCGACTGTTGTTACGGCAGTGGCGTGATGAGGATTTGCCGGCGTTTGCGGCGATGTGCGCCGATCCACAAGTGATGCGTTATTTTCCGGCACCCTTGAGTCGAGTGGAAAGTGCCTCGTTGATCGGGCGTATTCGCGGGCATTTTGCCGAGCATGGTTTCGGCCTCTGGGCACTGGAGCGCAAGGACACCGGGGCGTTCATCGGGTTTACCGGGTTGGGTGTGGTCGGCTTCGATGCGCCATTCACGCCGGCCACTGAGATCGGCTGGCGCCTGGCGCGCGAGCACTGGGGCCTGGGCTATGCCGGTGAGGCGGCGTGGACCGCTCTGCGCTGCGGGTTTGATCGGTTGGCACTGCAAGAGGTCGTCGCATTCACCACAAAGACCAATTTGCCATCCGGGAAAGTCATGCAAGCGATAGGCATGCACCATGCCCCCGCCGATGACTTCGAGCACCCGCGGCTTGCAGCCGATCATCCGCTGCGTCCCCACGTGCTGTACCGCATCACCCGTGAGCAATGGCTGCAAACCTTGCATGGATAAGCAGGCGCGGACGTTTACAATGGCCCTCATGTTGAAGCGGGCCATAAACTGAATCGACCGCTGCAGCCAAGACTGCGCGGCATTGCGTTGTGTGAGGAGAGTCTGAATGAGCCAAGTGTTGGAAGATCTGGTAGACCTGCTGACCCTGGAACCGATTGAAGAAAACCTGTTCCGTGGCCGCAGCCAGGACCTGGGTTTTCGCCAGTTGTTCGGCGGCCAGGTACTCGGCCAGTCCTTGTCGGCGGCCAGTCAGACCGTCGAGGCGGCGCGCCATGTGCATTCGATGCACGGTTATTTCCTGCGCCCGGGCGATGCCAAATTGCCGGTGGTGTATCAGGTCGATCGGGTGCGCGATGGCGGCAGTTTCAGCACGCGCCGGGTGACGGCGATCCAGAAGGGCCATCCGATTTTCACCTGCAGCGCCTCGTTCCAGTACGATGAAGAAGGCTTCCAGCACCAGACTGAGATGCCGCAAGTAGTCGGCCCGGAAAACCTGCCATCGGAGCTGGAACTCACCCAGCTCCAAGCGCACCTGATCCCCGAGCACATGCGTGAAAAACTGCTGTGCCCGAAACCGATCGAAGTCCGGCCGGTGACCGAGAAAGACCCCTACAACCCTCAACCTTCCGACCCGGTCAAATACGTCTGGTTTCGCGCCGATGGCGCCTTGGCGGACACGCCGGCGCTGCACAAATACCTGCTGGCCTACGCGTCGGACTTCGGTCTGCTGACCACTTCGATGCTGCCCCATGGCAAATCGGTCTGGCAGAAAGACATGCAGGTCGCCAGCCTCGACCACGCCTTGTGGTTCCACGCTGACCTGCGCGCCGATGACTGGTTGCTGTACGCCATGGACAGCCCGTGGGCCGGCAACTCGCGCGGATTCTCCCGCGGCAGCGTGTTCAACCGTGCCGGGCAACTGGTGGCTTCGGTCACTCAGGAAGGCCTGATTCGCCATCGCAAGGATTGGGCATGAGCCTGGCCCAGGTGCGGCACTGGGTGTTCGACATGGACGGCACCCTGACGGTGGCGGTGCATGACTTCGCGGCGATTCGCGTGGCGTTGGCGATTCCCGCCGAAGAGGACATCCTCACCCACCTGGCGGCACTGCCGGCCGATGAAGCCGCGGCCAAACATGCGTGGCTGCTGGAGCACGAGCGGGATCTGGCGTTGGGTTCGAAACCGGCGCCGGGCGCGGTGGAACTGGTGCGTGAGTTGGCCGGGCGCGGGTATCGCCTGGGCATCCTCACGCGCAATGCTCGTGAGCTGGCGCATGTCACGCTGGAGGCCATCGGCCTGGCTGATTGCTTTGCGGCAGAGGATGTCCTGGGCCGCGATGAAGCGCCGCCCAAGCCGCATCCTGGTGGATTGCTGAAACTGGCCGAAGCCTGGAAAGTGCCGGCGAGTGAAATGGTGATGGTCGGCGATTACCGCTTTGATCTGGATTGCGGGCGTGCGGCGGGGACACGGACGGTGCTGGTGAATCTGCCGGATAATCCGTGGCCTGAATTGACGGATTGGCATGCAGCCGATTGCGTGGCGTTGCGGCAGATGCTTTCGGCTTGAGGGCCTCTTCGCGGGCAAGCCTCGCTCCTACAGGTGATGTGACGTTCCTTGCTCACACCGCCACCTGTAGGAGCGAGGCTCGCCCGCGAAAGCGTCAGATCAGACACCACAAAAACTCACTGACCAAACAACACCTTCTGCCCCTCAGGCGAGGTCAACATTCCATCCCCATCATGCCCGACCCCGGGCACTTCGATCAGTTGCTGACTCAGCCCTTGTGGATGGCGCCGTTTCAGATAATTGAAATAGTGGCGGCCACGAATCAATCGAGAAGCACCTTGGGCTTTGGCCTCGCAACTTTTATCCAGCTGCGGATGATTCGGGTCGATGTCCTGCTGCCCGAGTAAATAAACGATGTCGCGTTTGACGTAGCTTTCTTCGAGTTGCGCAGGTGTTTGTCCCTCGGTATAGGCGGGCAGATCCGCCAGCCCGTACGTCCAGCGATTGAAATCCGGACATCCCGCGTGACTGAACGCCACCGGCCGTTGCTCATTGAAGTACGCGTACGACGAAGCATTGGCGATCACGTAGCGCACCTTCACGCCCTCCGCCTCGAGGGCTGGCTGAGGGTGGCTCAGCAAGGCATAACGTTGAACCACCTGAGCGCCGTCGGAATGGCCGGCGATGACGATTTGCTTCACGTCCGGAAACTGTCGCCGATCACCCAGGCGCGCGATGATTTCGTCGAGCGCCGCATAGGCGCTCAGCGTAAACGGCGCGGTGGATAAACCGCCGGCCATCCAGTCATTGCCTTGCCAGCGTAAAACGCTGTCCGGTACCGGATGGCTCGCGACGTCGGTTTCGTTGAGAAACTGCGGGGCGAGGACCAGGGTGTTGGCGCTTTGCCCGGCTTGCTCGGCAGCGCGTTCGGCGCTTTGGCGATAGGTTTCAGCATCGCGTAATTGACCATGGACGATGATCAGCACGCGTTCGATTTTTTCCGGTGTCGGGCCCAGGCTGACTGCGATTTCCCCGGCGCTCAACAGCAAACGCCCGGAACTGATCGCCTTGACCCCTTGCTCGGCAGCCTGGGTGCTTGCGCAGGTAATCAGCAGAGCCAGCAGCCACTTGCGCATCACAGATTCTTCGCCGCAAAGGTGTCGCACTGGCCGACCTGGCCCTGTGCGAACCCGGCCTTGAACCAGCGCACTCGCTGGGCCGACGTGCCGTGGGTGAAGGAGTCCGGCACCACGCGGCCCTGACCTTGCTGTTGCAAGCGGTCGTCGCCGATGGCGTTGGCGGCGTTCAAGGCTTCTTCGATGTCTCCGGGTTCCAGCCAGTTCAGACGTTTTTGCGCATTGTGGGCCCAGACGCCGGCCAGGCAATCGGCCTGCAATTCCTGACGCACCAGCAAACCATTGTCGCCTTCCATTTGCCGGCCCTGTTGGCGAGCGGCCTGAATCTTCGCGGAAACGCCGAGCAGGGTCTGCACGTGGTGCCCGACTTCGTGAGCAATCACGTAGGCCTGGGCGAAGTCGCCGGCGGCGGAAAAGCGTTGGGACATTTCCTGAAAGAAACTCATATCGAGGTAGACCTTCTGGTCAGCCGGGCAATAGAAAGGACCGGTCGCCGAAGTCGCCAGGCCGCAGGCCGAGTTGACGCGGTTGCTGAACAGAATCAGGGTCGGGTCTTTATATTGCCGATCGGCCTGCTGGAAAATCTGGCGCCAGGTGTCTTCGGTATCGCCGAGGATCGAGCGCACGAATTCGGCCCCTTCATCATTGGCCGGTGGCGCCTTGCGAGTTTGGGTGGGGGCCGGGGCTGACTGTTCGCTCATTTGCCCGGTCAGTTGACCGAGGATTTGCAGCGGGTCCTGGCCGGTGATCCAGCCGATCCCGACGATCAACAGGATCGCCGTCAGGCTCAGGCCCTTGCCTCCACCAAAACGCATACCACCGCCCCCACCACCGACATCATCGCCACGGGCATCGACCACGTTGTCGCTGCGTCGGCCTTTTTTCCAAAGCATGGGGGATCCTCTTTTTTGCCTGATGAAGGCGCATGGTGATGAGTGTTGCCGGTGAGTAGGTATGGCGCCAGTCCGGTCGTCTGACAGCCCTTGGCGCCAGGGGTTCTCGTCAGTGGCGACATTAGCGATTTCAGGGACGGACGGGTACTGCAGGTTCGGTCAAGCTTGCTGCGGTACAAGTTCCAGATTTTGCTTGCTCTGAGTTGTCTTTTAGAATCAGCCAAATTTCATTTGGAATCTCCCCATGGCAGGCAGTCAGATCGAACGTGTTTTCAGCGTGCTGGAAAGCCTTGCCGGTGAACCTCAAGGTCTACCGATGCAAACTCTCGCCGAGCAATTGGACATTCCCAAGAGCGCGACCCACCGTCTGCTCGCCGAACTGATTCGTCTGGGGTATGTGCGGCAGAATCCGCAAAACCTGCGCTATCACCTATCGACCAAACTGGTCGCGATGGGCTTTCGTTACTTGTCCGGCAGTGGTGCCGACATCGTCCAGCCAGTGCTGGATCGGCTGGCCCGGGAGACCGGCGAACTGGTGCGTCTGGGGGTAATCGAAGGCGAGCGCCAGACCTGGATCGCCAAATCCCAGGGCGCCCGTTCCGGCCTGCGCTACGACCCGGATATGGGGCGCGATGCGCCACTGTTCTATACCGCTTCCGGGCATGCGTGGCTGGCTAGCATGAGCGATGCCGAAGCGTTGTCGCTGGTTGAACGACAGGCTATCGAGACGCCCGAGGGCCTGGGCCCCAATGCGCCTCGCTCCAACATCGAACTGCTGGAGCGGCTGCGCCTGGCGCGGGAGCAAGGTTATGCCTGGGTCGAGGAAAGTTCGGCGGTAGGCACGTCGGCGATTGCTGCGGTTATCCGTCATCCCTTGCAGGGGCGAGTGATCGGCGTGCTCAGCATTGCCGGACCGAGCGCGCGGCTGCCGGGAGCGCGACTGCATGAACTGGCACCGATGTTGTTGGCCTTCACCCAAGAGCTGTCGGCAGCGAGTCAGGCGTCGGAACTCTTTAGCTGATGGCGCTTGCCCCCATCGATCTGAAGTCGATTAAAAACCGTGCGCTGTTCGCACACTTTCAATCGGTGCAACTATAAGAATCTGGAACCGGGTTCTAAATTACTGGAACTATCCCGCCAGAAGAGAACCTCGCCTTGACGTCGTCTATCAGCACCCCGCTCTGCGGCGTCCATCATCCTTTCAAAGGCATCCTGCTGGTGGTGGTCGCCACCTTTCTGTTTTCCAGCCATGACGCCTTGTCGAAATACCTCTGCGGGTTTTATCCGGTCGTCATGGTGGTCTGGGCTCGGTACGTGATTCATACCTTGTTGATGGCCGGGATTTTTCTCCCGCAATCCGGGTTGCGCGTCCTGCGCACCAAGCGGCCATTGCTGCAGTTGATGCGGGCGTTGTGCTTGTTGGCAACCAGTCTGCTGTTTACCGCTGCGCTGTTGTTCATTCCGTTGGCCGAAGCCACGGCGGTGAATTTTCTTGCACCGGTATTGGTGACGGCGTTGTCAGTGCCACTGCTCGGTGAGCAGGTGACGCGCGGCCAATGGCTGGCAGTGATTTGCGGGTTCATCGGGGTGTTGATCATCGTCCATCCCGGCGGCGAACTGTTCACGCCTGCGGTGTTGCTGCCGTTCTGCTCAGCGCTGTTTTTCTGTTTCTATCAGTTGCTCACCCGCAAGCTCAGCGAAATCGATAGCCCGACCACCAGCAATTTTTTCGCCGGGCTCTGCAATACGTTGGTGATGAGTGCGCTAGTGCCGTTCTTCTGGCAAGTCCCAAGCGTGGGGCATGGAGTTTTGATGGTGGCGCTGGGGGCGTGCGGAATGACGGCGCATCTGTTGCTGACCCAGGCCTTCCGTCATGCAGCGCCCGCGTTGTTGGCGCCGTTCGGCTATTGCCAGATTGTCTTTGCCGGTTTGCTGGGCTGGTGGCTATTTTCCCACACGCCGACTCTGACTGCGGTGATCGGGATCGTGGTGATTTGCTGCAGCGGGTTGGCAGCGGCGTGGCAACAACGGCGTCGACAAGAGGAGGGCGGCAGGCCTGGAATCAGGCCTGCCGGGGAAAGGGCGTTTACGCGGTGACGGTAGGAATCTTGCGCGGTGCCATGAAGTACATCCAGATCAGTGCGATGAAGTACATCGCCGGAATCATGGTGAACAGCACGGTGTAGTTGTTGTGGGTGACCGTCAGAATGTGGCCGACCAATTGGGTCATGAACATCCCGCCGATTGCCGCGCACATCCCGCCGAAGCCGAACACCGTACTCATCATGTGCTTGGGCGTGTAGTCCATTACCAGGCTCCAGATGTTCGCGGTCCAGGCCTGGTGCGCACCGATGGCCAGGGAGATGGCAAACACTGCGAGCCACAGGTTGCTCGAGCCGGCGGCCATGACCACGCCGATGATGCAGCAGGCGAACAGGAACATGGACATCAATCGCGCCTTGATCGGGTTGATCCCGCGGCCGATCAGGAACGAGGACAGAATCCCGCCGCCAACACTGCCGAAGTCAGCCGTGAGGTAGATGATGATCAGCGGAATACCCATCTGGGTCACGTTGATGCCCAGGTTGTATTGCTGATTGAGAAACGGCGGCAACCAGTACAGGTAGAACCAGAACACCGGCGCGGTGATCGAGTAGGCGAGGGCGAAGGCCCAGGTGCCACGCATGCGCAGGATTCGCGAGAACGGTACGCGGGATTGTTCCGGCTCGACTTCTTTCTGGATGTAGTCCAGTTCCGACTGTTTGACGCTCGGGTGATCTTCAGGGTTGAAGTACTTCAAACCCCAGAACAACAACCAGATACCGCCCAGTGCCGCCATGCACAGGAACGCGGCTTGCCAGCCCCAGGCGTGGAGGATCAGCGGCAGTAGCATGGGCGTGAACATCGCGCCGACGTTGGTACCGGCGTTGAAGATGCCGGTGGCCACGGCGCGCTCGCCAGCGGGGAACCACAACCGGGTGGTTTTCACGCAGGCCGGGTAATTCGCCGCTTCAGTCAAACCGAGAATGAACCGGCAGACCATGAAGCCCACCGCCGAAGTGGCCAGGCCGTGAGCGCCGGTGGCCAGGCTCCAGAGCAGCACCGCGCAGAAGAACACGCGTTTGACGCCGACCCGGTCGATCAACCGGCCCTGCAGCACGAAGCCGATGGCGTAGCCGACCTGAAACCAGAAGTTGATGTTGGCGTAGTCCATCGCCGTCCAGCTCATTTCCTTGGCCAGGATCGGCTGCATCACGCCCAGGGCGGCGCGGTCGATGTAGTTCAGGGTGGTGGCGAAAAACACCAGCGCCAGCATCCCCCAGCGGGTTTTACCGACGGCCATGGCGCCGCGGATTTTGTCACCGATGCCGCCAGTGGCGACGCCGATGGCCGGAGCCACGCGAGAGCTTTGAGAAGGAATCATATGTATGTGCCATCCATTCAATGACTGACAAGCATGGCTTGTCGGGACTTCAAGGGCGCGTGATCAATCGATGGCGCCAGGGCGCGGGTGTGATTGATCGGCTGAGGTGTTTTCGTCGGGCTGACGACAACGGGTTATTCAGCGAGCGGCACGCTTCGGCCCAGAGGGCGCAAGGTTCGGATGGACGCCAGGCACGGCGTGAGGGCGGTTGAGCAAGCAAGCAAGCAAGGCGTTGAATGAGTGCATGAGCGTGTACCCGTTTTTTGAAATTTTTATGTGGTGTTCAGGGTCTTTGGTAACCGAGTCCATGGGTTCGTGGCCGGACTCAATGTGGTGTCGATGTTGCGCAGTGGACGAAAAATCGTCAATTCGCCAACCGCCATTGTGTTCGATAATCGCCCGCAAAACTAACCGGGTAGTACACTTTGAATTGCTGTGTGGATTCGTCAAGCCAATAATTTGCCTAACAAGAATGTCCCCACCACCGGGAGTCGACACATGCAGCGTTCCATAGCCACCGTTTCCTTGAGCGGCACCTTGCCGGAAAAACTCGAAGCCATTGCCGCCGCCGGTTTTGACGGCGTGGAGATTTTCGAGAACGACCTTCTCTACTACGACGGCAGTCCGAGGGAAATCAGGCAGATGTGCGCCGATCTCGGAATCGCCATCACGCTGTTTCAACCCTTTCGGGATTTCGAAGGTTGCCGCCGCGATTGCCTGCCACGCAATCTGGAGCGGGCCGAGCGCAAGTTCGATCTGATGCAGGAACTGGGCACTGACCTGGTGCTGGTGTGCAGCAACGCCTCGGCCGATTCGATCGGTGATGAGCGGATTCTGATTGATGATTTGCACCAGCTCGCCGAACGGGCCGCTAGTCGAGGCCTGCGAATCGGCTATGAAGCGCTGGCCTGGGGCCGGCATGTGAACACCTGGCAACAGGTGTGGAACATCGTTCGCCAGGCTGATCATCCAAGCCTCGGCGTGTTGCTGGACAGTTTTCATACGCTATCGCTCAAGGGCGACCCGAGTGCCATCGCCCAGATCCCCGGCGACAAGATCTTCTTCGTGCAAATGGCCGATGCGCCGATATTGGCCATGGACGTGCTGGAGTGGAGCCGGCATTTCCGCTGCTTCCCGGGCCAGGGCGAATTCGATCTGCCGGGCTTCCTCGCGCCCATCATCAAGAGCGGCTACACCGGGCCGCTGTCGCTGGAGATCTTCAACGACGGCTTCCGCGCCGCACCGCCACGGGCCAACGCCGCCGACGGTTTGCGTTCGCTGTTGTATCTGGAAGAGAAAACCCGCCAACGTCTGGAACAGGAAGCCACGCCCGCAGTCAATCGCGACATTCTGTTCCAAACCCCAAGTGCCAGCGAATACAACGGCATCGAATTTCTTGAATTCGCTGTGGATGAAAACCTCGGCGCCAAGCTGTCCCATTGGTTGGAGCGGCTGGGTTTCGTCAAGGCCGGGCAGCACCGTTCCAAGAGCGTCAGCCTGTTGCGTCAGGGCGATATCAACCTGATCCTCAACTCCGAGCCTTATTCTTTCGCCCACAGTTTTTTCGAGGCCCACGGCCCATCGCTTTGCGCCACCGCCGTGCGGGTCAAGGACAGCGCCAGCGCGCTGGCCCGTGCCGTGGCTTACAAAGGCCAGCCTTATCGCGGACTCGTTGGCCCCAACGAGCTGGAACTGGCAGCGGTGCGAGCGCCGGACGGCAGTCTGATTTATCTGGTGGACAAGGACGCTGACGTCTACGGCACCGACTTCAACCTGCAACCGACGGCCGTGGCCAGCGGTGGCCTCAAACACATCGACCACATGGCGATGGCACTGCCCGCCGACAGCCTCGACAGTTGGGTGCTGTTCTATAAAAGCCTGCTGGATTTCGAAGCCGACGATGAAGTGGTGCTGCCCGACCCGTATGGTTTGGTGAAGAGTCGCGCATTGCGCAGCCGTTGCAGTTCGATCCGTCTGCCGCTGAACATTTCCGAGAACCGCAACACGGCTATCTCACACGCGCTGTCGAGTTATCGCGGTTCCGGCGTGCATCACATCGCTTTCGATTGCGACGACATCTTTGCCGAAGTCAGCCGCGCCAAGGAGGCGGGCGTGCCGCTGCTGGATATCCCGCTCAACTACTACGATGATCTCGCCGCGCGGTTCGATTTCGACGATGAATTCCTTAGCGAGCTGGCCTATTTCAACGTGCTCTATGACCGCGATGCTCAGGGTGGCGAGCTGTTTCATGTGTACACCGAGCCGTTCGAAGGGCGGTTCTTCTTTGAAATCATTCAGCGCAAAAACGGCTACGCAGGTTACGGCGCGGCTAATGTGGCCGTGCGACTGGCGGCCATGGCCAAATCGCGAAGTGGTGGCGTACGTCAGGCAAAGTTGTAGGAAAATCGTAAACACGGAGACAAAACTGCTGCCTCGCGCCTTCCTTCACCGGGCGCGGCAGCCCATAATCGCCAGCTTGTGCAGTGATGGCCGTGAGCCCGCAATGACAATAATTACAGAACTCTCCGCAGCGCCCGAAAAGCCGATTGCCGAACCTCGCAAGAGTCGCAAGAACAACCCGGAAAAGACCCGCGAGAACATTCTTCAAGAGGCCATTGTCGAGTTCGTTCAGCAGGGACTTTCCGGTGCGCGCGTCGATGCAATTGCCGAACGCATCCACACTTCAAAACGCATGATCTATTACTACTTCGGCAGTAAGGAACAGCTCTATGTCGAGGTGCTGGAGAAACTCTACGGGGATATCCGCAGCACCGAGAACCGTTTGCACCTGGCCGAACTGGCGCCGGTGGAAGCGATTCGCCGTCTGGTGGAATTCACCTTCGATCATCATGATCGCAACGTCGATTTCGTGCGTATCGTCAGCATCGAGAACATTCACAATGCCGAGTATGTGAAGCGCTCCGATGCGATCAAGGCGATGAATAACACCATCCTCGATTCACTGGGCGAGATTTTGCGTCGCGGCTGCGAAGAAGGTGTATTCCGCACCGACCTCGATCCATTGGATGTGCATCTGCTGATCAGCTCGTTTTGCTTCTATCGTGTGTCGAACCGTCATACCTTCGGTGAGATCTTTCAAATCGACTTGCCGGACGAAAGCATCAAGCAGCGTCATCGGGAGATGATTTGCGAGTCGGTTTTGCGATATCTGCAGGCCTGATTTGTAGGTCCCTTAAAAGATCGCAGCCTCGTTTCACTCGACAGCTCCTACAAGTACCCATATCCCTGTAGGAGCTGTCGAGTGAAACGAGGCTGCGATCTTTTGATCTTCAACCATTCATGCTCTGAAAATGCGCCAGCATCCGCTGGGCATCCGGCACCACGCCGCTGAACAATTCAAACGCTTTCACCGCCTGAAATACCGCCATGTTGCCGCCATCCAGTGTTCGGCAACCCAGCGCGCGAGCGTTGCGCAGCAGTTCGGTTTCCAGTGGGAAGTAGACGATCTCCGCAACCCACAGCTGCGCCCGAAGCAGCTCTACCGGTACGGGCATGCCCGGCAGCTTTTTCATGCCCACTGGCGTGGTATTCACCAGCCCGTCTGCCTGGCCCAACGTGCCTGGCAAATCATGCCCGGCCACGGCGCGGCCGAAACCAAAATGCTGGTTGAGGTTGTTCGCCAGCGACTGAGCGCGACTTTGATCCACATCGAAAATGCTCAGCAACTGTACGCCTTCGCTCAATAGCGCGTGGGCCACTGCCGCGCCTGCGCCACCAGCGCCCATTTGTACGACGCGCTCAAGAGCAACATCCTGCAAGCCACGGCGAAAGCCTTCGGCAAAACCCAGGCAATCGGTGTTGTGGCCGATGCGTTTGCCGTCCTTGAGCACCACCGTGTTCACCGCACCAATACCGCGGGCTTCCGGCGACAATTCGTCCAGCAGCGGGATGATCGTCTGCTTGCACGGGAAGGTAATGTTTAGCCCGGTGAAATTCATCCGTTCGGCGGCCATTAACAGGTCGGGCAGGGCACTGCTGTCGAGTTTCAACTGATCCAGATCGATCAACCGATAGAGGTAACGCAAGCCCTGCGCATCACCTTCATGTTCGTGCAGCGCGGGAGTGCGGGAAGCTTGAATGCCGGCACCGATCAGCCCGGCCAATACCACGGTGTTCTGTGTCATGACATTTAACCTTCCAAACGATGGCTGAAATGCTCCAGCGCCAAACGATAGCCGTGGCTGCCGAAACCGCACATGACCGCCGTGGCGATGGACGAAACAAAGGAGTGATGCCGGAAGGGTTCACGGGCATGGACGTTGGACAGGTGTACTTCGATCACCGGCAGCTCGCTGGCGACCAGGGCGTCACGAATGGCGACCGAGGTGTGAGTCCACGCGGCCGGGTTGATGACGATCCCGGCGCAGCGGCCACGGGCGGCGTGAATCCAGTCGAGCAATTCGCCTTCATGGTTGGTCTGGCGAAACTCCACTGTCAGGCCAAATTCTTCGGCCGCGCGACCGCACAGTGCGGAAATATCCGCCAGGGTTTCATGGCCATAAGTCGCCGGTTCACGGGTGCCCAGCAGGTTCAGGTTCGGGCCGTTGAGCACCAGAACGATAGGGGACATCGGGTCTCTCCACATATTATTGTTGGCATTGGCCGAGGGTTTCAGCCTGTGGAGAGAAATTGTACTAACTGGTTAATAAGGTCAATTGAAGAGGGTGCCGGGACTGGATTATTTGTGCGGTGATCGGACATGCGCAAAAAGATCGCAGCCTTCGGCAGCTCCTACAGCTGCGATCGTTTCAGCGTGGCAGATGCTCAACCAGAAAATCGATAAACGCCCTTAGCCGCAACGGCACATGGCGGCTTTGCGGGTACAGCAAAGTGAAGGGACGGGAACGTCCGCCATAGGGCTTGAGCACTTCCACCAGCGAACCGTCCGCCAGTTCCTTTTCGACGATGAAACGATAGGTCTGAAAGATCCCGGCGCCGCTTTTTGCCAGCGTCACGCCCCCCAATACATCATCGGAACAGCAGTAATTGCCCTCGGCCAAAATCTCCCGAGGCACGCCGTTATTGTTGAACAGCCAGGCGATCCGCCGCCCACTGCTGGGCAGTTCGTACTGAATACATTCGTGCTGAGCCAAGTCATCCAGGGTCTGCGGGGTACCGGCACGTTTCAGGTAATCAGGGCTGGCAATTAGCACCAGCGGGGCGTCTTCCAACGGCCGTGCAATCAGCCCGGAGTCGGGAATGGCCCGCACACGAATTGCCATGTCATAGCCTTCGCCGACGAAATCGATGTTGCGATTGCTGATGTGTGCCTCGACTTTCACGGCGGGAAAGCGCGCCCTAAACGCAGGCAGCAAGGGCAGGATTCGATGATGGGCATAGGTCGTGGGAATACTGATGCGCAAAGTGCCAGAGGGTTCTTGCTGTTGCCCCATCACTTCGCGCTGGGCCTCGACCAATTGTGCGAGAGCTTCGTGACACTCCTCGAAATAACGCCGGCCACTATCGGTCAGCTTGACGCTGCGGGTGGTACGCGCAAACAGCCGCACACCCAAGCGTTCTTCCATGCGCGACACCGAGCGGCTGACGGCGGCCGGGGTCACACCTGCCACCAGAGCTGCTGCGGTAAAGCTGCCGGCTTCGGCGGCCAGGCAAAACAGTTCGATGCTGCCCAGCTGAAGATCGTCGAAATGTCGCTGCATGATTGATTACACCGGAAATCAAATGAAGTGTCTGAGTCTGTATCTATCAAATAAGAGCGCACAAATACAGGGCTGGTTACCGGCCAGGTATTGGCGATGAAAGGATTGCTTACTCTTTTTTGCCTTGATTGGCGGAGCCCGATCGACCTGGAACGCTAGGCTCAAACGTGGCCAGTTGATCCTAGCGATCAGCGCCACTTATCGGATTCTTCAAGGAATGGCGAATCTTCGAACTCTATAACCTAACGGATGGGTTAGCATGAATGTATGCCGCTACAAAGGGTTTTCACTGGTGGTCATGTTGCGTGATGAGCATTGCCCGCCACACGTTCACGTCGACGCAGGCTTATGGAGCGCGCGCTTCAGGTTCAGCTTCTGGCACAACGGCGTCGAGCTCTGGGATGTCGTCCCTCATTCGCATCGACCTCCTCTGGCTGTGCTGGAGGGATTGCGTCAGGCGCTCAGGCAACCTGCCCATTTACGGCGAGCCCGTGACATCTGGTGGAGCAAATTGCAGACGGCTTGCCTCGACAATCAGTTATGGGATTGGCAGGGCAATGAAGTGGTCGTGATGAAGTGGATTGGCAGCAAGACTTACATAATTGGTTCGGCTCGCTATGAGCCTGAAGGCAACAAGACCCTACTGACCCTGATGGGAGCACCAGAAGGCGTGGAGATCGAATTATGAAAACGATAAGCGCAAAAATGCAGGTCGATCACCCCGTGACCGAAGGCGCTCTGGACGAAGCGATCGAGCGTGGTGGGGCACGCCGTCGTGCCGGATTGAATGCAACGACGGTGATCTTTCTTGATCCATGTCTCGCCGTCGGCTTTGAGGATGGCAGCGGTGTGTTGTTACCAGTGAAAAACTATCCGGAATTCGATGGTTTTGAGACCGAGGATTTCGCCGGGCTGAAAGTCGGTTTCGCCGGAGCCGCACTTTGTCACGAAGACAAGGATCTGCAGGTGTCCATCGCCGGTCTGATTTCGGCGAGCAAACCGCTGATGGATATGGCCGCCTCGGTGATCGCCTCGCGCAATGGTCGTCAGAGCAGCGCCGCCAAGGCTGAGGCCGCACGGGCCAATGGCAAGAAGGGTGGTCGCCCGCGCAAGACCGATGCGGCACTTTGATCACCCACAAAAAAGCCGTCCAGTGGACGGCTGATTTGTATAGGGAGGCTGCGATCAACGACGGGTCAACAACACCCCGGATTCCATGTGATGGGTCCAGGGAAACTGGTCGAACATCGCGCATTGAGTAATGCGGTGAGTGTCGTGCAGTTGGGCGATGTTTTCCGCCAGGGTTTGCGGGTTGCAGGAAATGTAGAGGATGTTGTCGAAGCGTCGGGTCAGTTCGCACGTGTCCGGGTCCATGCCAGCACGGGGCGGGTCGACGAACACGCTACCGAACTCGTAGCTCTTGAGGTCGATGCCGTGCAGGCGGCGGAACGGACGAACTTCGTTCAGTGCTTCGGTCAGTTCTTCGGCAGACAAACGCACCAGCGTGACGTTATTCACTGCGTTTTCGCTCAGGTTGCTGAGCGCTGCGTTGACCGAGGTCTTGCTGATTTCGGTGGCCAGCACTTTGCGCACACGGGTCGCAAGCGGCAGGGTGAAGTTGCCGTTGCCGCAATACAACTCCAGCAAATCGTCGGGGCGATCGCCGAGGGCCTCATACGCCCAGTTGAGCATCTTCTGGTTCACCGTGCCGTTGGGTTGGGTGAACGCGCCTTCCGGCTGGCGATAGCTGAAGGTGCGGCCGCCTACTTCGAGTTTCTCGACCACGTAATCGTGACCGATCACTTCGCGTTTGCCCTTCGAGCGACCGATGATGCTGACATTCAGGTCGGCTGCCAGTTTCGACGCCGCTACGTGCCAGTGCTCGTCCAGCGGGCGGTGATAGCACAGCGTGATCATCGCATCGCCAGCCAACGTGGTGAGGAACTCCACCTGAAACAGCTTGTGGCTCAGCGCTGCACTCGCTTGCCACGCAGCCTTGAGTTGCGGCATCAACTGGTTGATGCGCAGGCTGGCGATCGGGAATTCTTCGATCAGGATCGGCGTACGTTTGTCTTCCTGGGAAAACATCGCGTAATGGCGCTCACCGGCTTCGCGCCACAGGCGGAATTCGGCACGCAGGCGGAAGTTTTTCAGTGGCGAATCGAACACTGCAGGTTCAGGGGCATCGAACGGGGCCAGCAGGTCGCGCAGGCGCGTGACCTTTTCTTCGAGTTGAACGGTGTAGGCCTGGGAGTCAAAAGTCATGCGTTGAACCAACCCAATTTGATCACGAACAGAATCGACAGAATCACCAGCGCCGAATTCAATTCACGGCCGCGACCGGACAACAACTTGATGGCCGTCCAGGAGATGAAACCGAAGGCGATGCCGTTGGCGATGGAATAAGTGAAAGGCATGGCCAGGGCAGTGATCACGACCGGTGCGGCGACGGTGATGTCGTCCCAGTCTATTTCGGCCAGGCCGGACGTCATCAGTACGGCGACGAACAGCAAGGCAGGCGCAGTGGCAAAGGCTGGAACACTGGCCGCCAATGGCGAGAAGAACAGCGCGAGCAGGAACAGAATCGCGACCACGATGGCGGTCAGGCCGGTGCGGCCACCGGCACTCACGCCGGCTGCGGATTCGATGTAGCTGGTGGTGGTCGAGGTGCCCAACAAAGAACCGGCCATGGCCGCGGTGCTGTCGGCGATCAGGGCGCGGCCCATTTTCGGCATGTGGCCGTCCTTGCCCATCAGGCCGGCGCGCTTGGCGACGCCGATCAGGGTGCCGGAGTTGTCGAACAGGTCGACGAACAGGAAGGCGAAGATCACGCTGACCAGACCGATGTCCAGTGCGCCCATGATGTCCAGTTGCAGGAAGGTCGGCGCCAGCGACGGCGGCATCGACATCACGCCGCCGAACGGGGTGAAGCCCAACAGGATGGAGACGAGGGTCACCGCGAGAATACCGATCAGCACCGCACCGCGCACTTTCAGGGCTTCGAGGGCAACGATCAGGGCAAAACCAAGGGTGGCGAGAATCGGTGCCGGTTGCTTCAAGTCACCGAGACCGACCATGGTCGCCGGGTTGCTGACCACGATGCCGGCGTTGTGCAGGGCGATCAGGGCCAGGAACAGGCCGATACCGGCGGCAATCGCCGAGCGTAGCGCCAGCGGAATGCTGTTGATGATCCATTCGCGGATGCGGAAGATCGACAACAGAAAAAACATCACCGCCGAGAGGAACACCGCGCCCAACGCCACTTGCCAGGTGTGGCCCATGTGCAGGACCACGGTGTAGGTAAAGAAGGCATTCAGGCCCATGCCCGGCGCCAGTGCGATCGGGTAGTTGGCGATCAGGCCCATGGTCGCCGAGCCGATGGCCGCTGCCAGGCAGGTGGCGACAAACACCGCACCTTTGTCCATGCCGGTCTCGCCGAGGATGCTCGGGTTGACGAACAGAATGTAGGCCATGGCCAAAAAGGTCGTGAGGCCCGCCAGAATCTCGGTCCGCACGTTGGTGTTGTGTGCCTTGAGTTGAAACAGCCTTTCCAGCATGTCTGCTCCCCGTGGCGCGCCCGGCGCCGTGAATGTATCGACCTCAACAGCAAAGCACAGGCCGCTGCAGGCGCCTGGGTTATTTTCTGCGGGTCGGAAAAAGCCGCGCATCATACCAGCAGCGTGGGGCTATGGCTGCTTATGGCTGCGATCGTCGTCGATGTTTTGCGCATAAGGGAACTGCGCCATACTGCGCGCTGTTTTTTGGGGGGAGGGAGGGGGTAGATATGTATTGCATTAATAAGCGTGTGATTGCGGCATTTGGATTGCTGCTCAGCTGTCTCATCGGCGCGCCAACAGCCTCGGCGGCAATGGCTCAACCGTTGAGCCAGGTGAAGGTGCTCAAGGTCGAATCACCTGGCTGTGGCTTTGAAAATATCGCGGACGGCCAGGCGCAAACCCGTTGCGATCACAACGGGCCAGACATCAAGGTGTACGTGCTGGAAGTCGGCTACGGCCGTGCAGCCCATGTCGCACTGGACGGTTTCGAGGTGAATGGCACTCGAACCCCTGTTTGTGCTTTTGATACCGGCAACCTGACCGAGTGCTCCGCCGGGAAAAAAACCGTCGGTTATCTGTACATCTTCAACCTGAAAGGCAAGCAGGACGGCACTTTCACGTTCAGCAACACCTCGATCAACGCCCCCGGCAATACGATGTCGACGCAGCTTTACATCAAGTAACGGCTGGGCTGGAACAAGGGCAGGAAAGCTGACTACGCTTTAAAGATTATCCTGTGGACCGCGCCCATGACTTTTAGAGCCCTGATTACCCTCGCCGAGGGCATCGACGATCTGCAAACCGTAACCCTGATCGATGTGCTGCGCCGCGCCAAGGTTGAAGTGGTGGTGGCCAGCATCGAGGCACGACGGATGCTTACCTGTGCTCGCGGCACCCGCTTGACCGCCGATGCGATGTTGGTGGATTTACTGGCCCAACCCTTCGACCTGATCGTACTGCCGGGCGGTGCCGTAGGGTCGCAGCATTTGGCGGCCCACCAACCCCTGCAACAATTGATCAAGGACCAGGCCGCCGCCGGGCGCCTGTTCGCCGGTATTGCCGAATCTCCGGCATTGGCGCTGCAAACCTTTGGTGTTTTGCGCCAACGGCGCATGACTTGCCTGCCCACGGTCAGCAATCAACTGTCGGGCTGCAACTTCGTTGATCAACCGGTGGTGGTCGATGGCAACTGCATCACCGCTCAAGGCTCAGGCGCCGCGTTGGAGTTTGCGCTGACGCTGGTGGAGCAACTTTGCGGCAAAGCTACGCGGTCAACGGTGGCGGGGGAGTTGGTGGTTTAACAAGTGCCCTGAACAGCAACGTCAGGCCCTGACTGCTTCCACTGGCTCATGCATACGATCGCGGTTGGCCAGGGTCGGGAACAGTTTGATCCAGGCGCCGGTTACCATCAGCGTGCCGATACCGCCCATGACCACTGCCGGCACGGTACCGAACCAGTGGGCCGTCAGGCCGGATTCGAACTCGCCGAGCTGATTCGAAGCACCGATGAACAAGCCATTCACAGCGCTGACCCGGCCGCGCATTTCGTCGGGGGTTTCCAGTTGCACGAACGAGGCACGGATCACCATGCTGATCATGTCCGCCGCGCCCAACACCACCAGCACCGCGAGAGAGAACCAGAACGAAGTCGACAGGCCGAAAGCGATCGTCGCCACGCCGAATACGCCCACGGCCGTGAACATCACCCGCCCGACGTTGCGCTCCACGGCAAATCGCGCCAGAAACAACGACATCAGCAATGCACCGACTGCCGGGGCCGATCGCAACAGGCCCAAGCCCCAGGGGCCAGTCAGCAGAATGTCTTTGGCAAACACCGGCAGCAGCGCGGTTGCGCCACCCAGCAGGACGGCAAACAGGTCCAGGGAAATCGCCCCGAGAATGTCCGGGCGACTGCGAATGAAGCGAATACCCGCCAGCAGCGAATCCAGGGTGGCCTTGCCCTTGTTCAGCGGTGTTTGCCGGGCCGGTAGGTTGAGCATCAATGCACAGGCGATGAGGTAAAGGATCACCGTCGGGCCATACACCCAGACGCTGCCGAAGGCATAGAGCAAACCGCCCAGCGCCGGGGCGACGATGGTGGCCGATTGTTGCGCAGATTGCGCGGCGGCAACGGCACGGGGAAACAAGGCGCTGGGCACGATGCCCGGCAGCAAGGCCTGGGTCGTCGGCATTTCGAAGGAGCGGGCGGCGCCGAGCAGGAACGCGAGGATGAAGATCATCTCCCGGGTGACCTGATCGGTCGCGCTGCCGATGACCAGCGACAGGGCGATCAGCGCTTGCAGGGACTGACAGATCGCCGCGACCTTGCGCCGGTCATAGCGGTCCGCGACATGCCCGGTGTGCAGCATGAACAACACACGGGGGGCAAATTCCACCAGCCCCACCAGGCCCAGATCGAGCACATTGCCCGTCAGTTGATACAGATTCCAGCCAATGGCCACGGTCAACATCTGAAAACCGCTGGCGGTAAACACGCGAGCCAGCCAGAACGCGATAAACGGGCGGTGATGACGTAACAGCAGGGGCGCTTGGCTGGGCATCTGAAGGCGGGTCTGGGAGGGGGAAAGGGCGAGATTATCACCAAGCTGTAACCAGAAGTTGCAAGGCCAGGAAATTTAGTTAGCTAGACACCGATCTATAGAGCATACGAATCCCTGTGGGGAGGGGGCTTGCCCCCGTTGGGCTGCGAAGCGGCCCCCAGACCTGGGTAACTCACTGCACCACAGTAACCGACTGCTGCGCAGCCGAACGGGGGCAAGCCCCCTCGCCACAGTTAATTCACCCAGCTAAAAATCTATTGCAACGCATGCCAAAAACCATGAGGCAACCTGTCACGCGGCAAAAGACCACACCGTCCATCGGCAAAAATGCGACTACTCTTTCAACGTTGCTTGACCCAGATCAAGACCCTTCGTGGAATTGGTCCGGCGGCCAGATGGCCAGACTCCCCAGGTTTGTGATGGTGGTACAAAAAGAACGAATTCGAATTCGCCATACGCCATATCCGTGGGGACAGTGGGTGTAGGCCTCATGCCTTCAGCCGGTATTACCTGACAGAGGAAGACGTATGTTCGGTTTGGAGGCTCTTGATCTCGCCCGGATTCAGTTCGCATTCACCATTTCGTTTCACATCCTGTTCCCGGCCATCACCATTGGCCTGGCGAGTTACCTGGCGGTGCTCGAAGGCCTGTGGCTGAAGACGCACAATGATACTTACCGCGATCTGTATCATTTCTGGTCGAAGATCTTTGCCGTCAACTTCGGCATGGGCGTGGTGTCCGGCTTGGTCATGGCCTATCAGTTCGGTACCAACTGGAGCCGTTTCTCGGACTTCGCCGGTTCAGTGACCGGGCCATTGCTGACCTATGAAGTGCTGACAGCCTTCTTTCTCGAGGCCGGCTTCCTGGGCGTCATGCTGTTCGGCTGGAACAAGGTCGGGCGCAAGCTGCACTTTTTCTCAACGGTCATGGTCGCCATCGGCACCCTTATTTCGACTTTCTGGATTCTGGCTTCCAACAGCTGGATGCAGACCCCGCAAGGCTACGAGATCGTCAACGGCCAGGTCATTCCAGTGGACTGGCTGGCGATTATCTTCAACCCGTCGTTCCCTTACCGCCTGATGCACATGGCCACGGCAGCGTTTGTTGCGACCGCGTTTTTCGTCGGCTCCTCGGCGGCCTGGCACTTGCTGCGCGGCAAGGACAACCCGGCCATCCGCACCATGCTCTCGATGGCGATGTGGATGGCCCTGATCGTGGCGCCTATTCAAGCGGTGATCGGCGACTTCCATGGCGTCAATACGCTCAAGCATCAACCGGCGAAAATCGCTGCAATCGAAGGCCACTGGGAAAACGTCGGCGACGAACCGACCCCGCTGATACTGTTCGGCTGGCCGGACATGGAAGCCGAAAAAACCAGATTTGCCGTGGAAATTCCCTACCTGGGCAGCCTGATCCTGACCCATACCCTGGACAAGCAAATACCGGCACTCAAGGAGTTCGCGCCTGAAGACCGGCCGAATTCGACCATCGTCTTCTGGTCGTTCCGGATCATGGTCGGCCTGGGCGTGCTGATGATCTTCACTGGTTTGTGGAGCCTGTGGTTGCGCAAACGCGACAGGCTTTATACCTCACGTCCCTTCTTGTACCTGGCGCTGTGGATGGGCCCATCCGGCCTGATCGCGATTCTCGCCGGCTGGTTCACCACTGAAATCGGCCGTCAGCCGTGGGTAGTGTACGGTTTGATGCGCACGGCGGATGCCTCCTCCGGGCACAGCTTCATGCAGATGAGCATCACCTTGATCATGTTCGTCGTGGTGTATTTCGCGCTGTTCGGTGCCGGTCTTGGCTACATGATGCGCTTGGTGCGCAAAGGGCCGAAGATCGACGAGGGCAAGGAAACCAACGAAGGCGGTCCTGGCCAGAAACGCACACCAGCCCGTCCGCTGTCCGCAGCCGATGACAATGGTGACGCTGATCACAACCACAGCCTGAACAAGGAGATTTGAATCATGGGTATTGATCTTCCGCTGATCTGGGCCGTGATCATCATCTTCGGCATCATGATGTACGTGGTCATGGACGGCTTTGATCTGGGGATCGGAATTCTCTTCCCGTTCATCCAGGGCAAGAGCGATCGGGACGTGATGATGAACACCGTCGCCCCGGTCTGGGACGGCAACGAGACCTGGCTGGTATTGGGCGGCGCAGCGCTGTTCGGCGCCTTCCCGCTGGCCTATTCGGTGGTGCTCTCGGCGTTGTACCTGCCGCTGATTTTCATGCTGGTCGGGCTGATTTTTCGCGGTGTGGCCTTCGAGTTTCGCTTCAAGGCCAAGGACGACAAGCGCCACCTCTGGGACAAGGCATTCATTGGTGGCTCGATCGCCGCAACCTTCTTCCAGGGCGTGGCATTGGGTGCGTTCATCGATGGGCTACCGGTAGTCAATCGTCAGTTTGCCGGCGGTTCACTCGACTGGCTGACGCCGTTCACGATGTTCTGCGGGGCGGCGCTGGTGGTGGCTTACGCACTGCTTGGCTGCACCTGGCTGATCATGAAAACCGAAGGCAAATTGCAGGAGCAGATGCATGACCTGGCGCGACCATTGGCCTTCGTGTTACTGGCGGTGATCGGCATCGTCAGCATCTGGACGCCGTTGGCCCACGCTGAGATCGCTGCACGCTGGTTCACCCTGCCGAATCTGTTCTGGTTCTTGCCGGTGCCGATTCTGGTGCTGGTGACGTTGTACGGTCTGCTTCGGGCGGTAGCCCGCAATGCGCATTACACGCCATTCCTGCTGACCCTGGTGCTGATCTTCCTTGGCTACAGCGGTCTGGGTATCAGCCTGTGGCCGAATATCGTGCCGCCCTCGATCTCGATCTGGGACGCCGCCGCACCGCCGCAAAGCCAGGGCTTCATGCTGGTGGGCACGCTGTTCATCATTCCGTTCATCCTGGGCTACACCTTCTGGAGCTACTACGTGTTCCGCGGCAAGGTCACCCACGAAGATGGTTACCACTAGTCACTAGGGCGCGGCATTGAATCCTGCACCGCTGCAGAGGAGAAAACGATGATGGCTGGCAAACCCACTTTGCGGGAAATCGAAGCCGCCGAGAAAAAGCCGCTGTGGCAGCGACTCGGCTGGCTGGCGATGATCTGGGCCGGTAGCGTCGTGGCACTGTTTATTGTGGCCACGCTCATGCGGATGTTCATGAATGCCGCGGGCCTGAGCACCCACTGAAATTCCCATCCCGTTGCCTTGAGGCACGGATTTATAACCCTCCTGGTCATGGAGGGTTTTTTTTGGGCTTTTATTTGCGTGCTTTGAGAATGACGAACTTGGGGGTGGCGGCTACTTGCTCGACGCCACGGAACAACCGCGCCAGCTTGCTGTGATAACCCAGATGACGGTTGCCGACGATGTACAGCGCGCCACCCGTCACCAACGCTTCACGCGCCTGCTGGAACATCCGCCAGGCCAGGAAGTCGCCGACCACTTGCTGCTGGTGGAACGGCGGATTGCACAGCACCACGTCCAGGGATTGAGGTTCCTGATCTGCCAAGCCATCGCCGGCCCGCACAATCACATTGCGATCGCCCAGCGCCATGCGCCAGTTTTCAGCCGCCGATTGCACGGCCATGAACGATTCGTCCACCAGCGTGTAGTGCGCCTCAGGGTTTTGCAGGGCACTGGCAATCGCCAGCACGCCGTTGCCACATCCAAGGTCGGCAACCCGTGCTTTGCCGAGGTTTTTCGGCAAGTGCGGCAAAAAGGCCCGCGTACCGATATCCAGCCCTTCGCGGCAGAACACATTGGCGTGATTGAGCAGTTCGATGGCAGGCTCGTCGAGTCGATAGCGGGTCGGGTAGGGAGAGACAGCCGGGGTTCTGGCTTCGGCTGTGGCGATCAGCAATCGAGCCTTCTTCACCGCCAGCGAGGCTTGTACCGGGCCGATGTAACGCTCCAGCAGATCGCCCGCAGCGCGTGGCAAATGCTTCACCATCGCGGCTGCAATCACTTGAGCGCCGGGAGCCAGTTGCCCCTGTAGCCGGATCAGTTGCTCTTCCAGCAGGGCCAGGGTTTTCGGTACCCGGATCAATACCCGGTCAAACGGCCCGACGAACATTTCACTGGCAGGCACCTTCGGCACTGCATCAAACGTATGGCCGTTGCGTATCAGGTTTTTTTCCAGCCCCTGAAAAGCCAGAAACGAATCGCCGCTGCTGCTCACCCGAACCTTGCCCACCAGGCTGGCGGCCAAAGCCCCGAAGCTGTCATTGAGCACCAGCACGCGGGTATCGGCTGCCGGTTGTTGCCCGGCCAGATGATTGAGCAGGTATTCATCTGCGGCATCAAATGCTTGCAATGGTTCGTTCTGCTGTTCTGGCTGGCGGATCAGATCGAGTTGAGCAAAGGGGGTTTCGAGCAGAGGCATGAGGCGGGGGCTCTGGGTAATCAACGGAGGATAATCAACGAATGGCCCGCCGCTCAGGGGCTTGTCGCGGGCGAACCATCCGAGTGGACTGCGTCATGGAATTTCACACGGCATCACTCGGGATGGATCGCAAATGGTACGTTTTTTTCGCCTGGATTACTCGCAGGGATTACCGGATTCAAACAGATTCAGATGACGCCCACTTTCGCGGCTCTGATCACCGCCGCAATCTTGTTGTTTACGCCGAATTTCCGGATGGCGCCGCGTATATGGAACTGTACCGTGCTAGGACTCAGGTTGAGGATCATCGCGACCTCGTCTGCCGTCTTGCCATCGGCTGAATATTTAAGCACCTCGATTTCCCGGGATGATAAATGCACTGTGCCCGGTTTTGGGGGCGCAGGCAGTTCTTTTGCCACAAGGCCATGCAGATGACGGCTAATGAACAACGCGTAGCCCAGATTTTTGTACAGATCATGCATCGTAATCGGACAGTGGCTTCTGGCCAGGCTCAGTATGCTGCAAAGCCCATTCTCATCATGAACGGATTGGGACCAGCCATAGCGCAATCCTTGCTGTTTTTGTGCTTGCCACAATGTGGGAGTCTTGCAGAAGATTTCTTCCTGCCAAAGAATCGGTAACTCCGAATGATTGCAATGGGCTACTACTGGGTCGATTTCACTAAAATGCTCCTGTTCATACTTGCTGTTCCATTCAGTAGGATAATTATTCAGATTGATCGTGGGGTGGCGTATCTCCCTTATTGGGGATGCTATTGAAAAGGCACAGAAATTAAAGCCAAGGTTTTTAACGAGATTGAGAGAAATCTCGTACGCGGTCTCTATTTTCTGAGCGTAAGAAAGCTGCGTTAACTGTGATTCCTTCCACACTTTCATTTGGTAACTCCGTTGTGGACTTACTTGCGTTTGGTGCTTTAGGATCCAATATCCGGCACGCCCACGAGTGTAGGAGAATTCTTACATGCGTGCTGTATTTTTTTGCTCTTAAAAAAAAGTTGCAACTGCATAAACCGATTCTTAGCTTGCTAGCAAAGTAACAGGAGTCAATGGCCTATCATTTTTGTATTTCTACTGTCAGGTGCTGTGAAGCAAAAGCCATTACAAATCACCGGTGTTTATACCTTCTGCTTTGCGGGACACTGGTGTTATCTGTTGAATGGAGCGACCCATGACTGCCAGTGCAGAGAAATTCACACGCCAGACACTGCTCGACGTCCAGCCGTTGACTCCAAACCTGTTCACCCTGCGCACTACCCGGGATTCGGGCTTTCGTTTTCGCGCTGGGCAATTCGCTCGGTTGGGCGTGACCAAGGCCGACGGCAGTGCTGTGTGGCGGGCTTATTCCATGGTCTCGTCCCCCTATGACGAGTTCCTGGAGTTCTTCTCCATTGTCGTGCCGGGAGGGGAGTTCACCAGCGAACTGAGCCGGCTGGAAGTCGGCGATACGCTGCTCGTCGACCGGCAAGCCTTTGGTTATCTGACGCTGGATCGTTTCGTCGATGGCCGTGACCTCTGGTTGTTATCCACAGGTACGGGGCTGGCGCCGTTTCTGTCGATTTTGCAGGATTTCGAGGTTTGGGAAAAATTCGAACGAATTATCCTGGTCTATAGCGTGCGCGAAGCGCGGGAGCTGGCGTATCAGGAGCTGATTGCAGGGCTGGCCCAGCGCGATTATCTGGCGGAGTACGCGCACAAGCTGCAATTCATCGCCACGGTCACCCGCGAGCAGCATCCGGGGGCCCTGAATGGGCGGATCACGACGCTCATCGAAAGTGGCGAACTGGAGCGCACGGCCGGTGTTGCGCTGACAGCCGAGCATTCGCGGGTGATGCTCTGCGGTAACCCACAGATGATCGATGACACGCGCAAATTGCTCAAACAACGGGGCATGCACTTGAGCCTCAGTCGACGACCCGGACAGGTGGCAGTGGAAAACTACTGGTAAACAAAAACGGCGCCCTGAGGGCGCCGTTACTGTGGGCAATCCATTATCAAGGATGATTGTTTTGGGCTTTCAGCAGATCGCGAATCTCGCCCAACAGCTCTTCTTCCTTGGTCGGAACCGGCGGAAGCGTTGGCGCAACGGCCTCTTCACGTTTCAGGCGGTTGATGGCCTTGACGCCCATGAAGATCGCGAAGGCGACGATGATGAAGTCGATCAGGCTCTGGATGAACTTGCCGTAGGCCAGCACTACCGCTGGCACATCACCATTGGCAGCCTTGAGCGTAATAGCCAGGTCACTGAAGTCCACCCCACCGATCAGCAGGCCAATTGGCGGCATCACCACGTCACCGACAAACGACGAAACGATTTTTCCGAAGGCGGCGCCGATGATGATACCCACGGCCATGTCGACCACATTACCTTTGACCGCGAAGGCCTTGAACTCACTTATCACGCCCATAGGTTATTTCCTTGTTACAGATGAGGTTGGTGAGCGCAGTGTAAATCAGCAAAACGGCTCGCGCTCGAAACACCGCCTTACAATGCCCGCTCTTATCGACACATCTTTCGACAATTAGTTTACAAAGTGCCACCAGTCGCGCGCGACTACCCGCTCTAGACCGGGCATTCCAGAACCTTTTCGCTATCGGCTCGGTGGGGGATTTCTATTTATATTTTGGCCTTTGGGTCACTAGCCTCTGTGGGGCGCACCTGGATGCGCCTTATAAAATCAGAGGAAACTTCCATGACAACTCCCCTTGGCCTCGGGGCTTTTCCCCTTCGTCGTACCCTTGGCGTTCTGACCGCCAGCCTGTTGTCCTTCAGCGTCAATGCCGCGACCTTGACCCGCGATAACGGTGCTGCCGTCGGCGACAACCAGAACTCGCAAACCGCTGGCGCGACCGGGCCGGTGCTGTTGCAAGACATACAATTGATTCAGAAACTCCAGCGTTTTGACCGTGAACGCATTCCCGAACGCGTGGTGCATGCCCGTGGCACTGGCGCCCATGGCACGTTCACCGTCACCGACGACCTCAGCGACCTGACCAAGGCCAAGGTGTTCGCCGGTGGTCAGAGCACACCGGTTTTTGTGCGTTTTTCCGCGGTGGTTCACGGCAACCATTCCCCGGAAACCTTGCGTGATCCGCGGGGGTTCGCCACCAAGTTCTACACCGCAGACGGCAACTGGGACCTGGTCGGCAACAATTTTCCAACCTTCTTCATCCGTGACGCGATCAAGTTTCCAGACATGGTTCATGCCTTCAAGCCGGATCCGCGTACCAACCTTGACGACGATTCCCGTCGTTTCGACTTTTTCTCCCATGTTCCGGAAGCCACTCGTACCCTGACCGAGTTGTATTCCAACTCCGGTACGCCGGCCAGTTATCGGGAGATGGACGGTAACGGTGTACATGCCTACAAGTTAGTGAACGCCAAAGGCGATGTGCACTATGTAAAATTCCACTGGAAAAGTTTGCAGGGGTTAAAGAACCTCGACCCTAAAGAAGTGACAAGTGTTCAAGGTCAAGACTACAGTCATATGACTAACGACTTGGTCGCCAATATCAATAAGGGCAACTTTCCTAAATGGGACTTGTACATCCAGGTTCTCAGCCCGCAAGACTTGTCCAAGTTTGATTTCGATCCATTGGATGCGACCAAGATCTGGCCAGGTGTGCCGGAACGAAAAGTTGGACAAATGGTGTTGAACCGTAACCCGGCGAATGTGTTCCAGGAAACTGAACAAGTGGCCATGGCCCCGGCCAATTTAGTTCCGGGTATCGAACCTTCGGAAGATCGCTTATTGCAAGGGCGAGTTTTCTCGTATGCCGATACTCAACTGTATCGTCTGGGGGCCAACGCTCTGCAGTTGCCGATCAACGCCCCCAAAGTTGCCGTGAATAACGGTAATCAGGATGGCGCAATGAACATCGGCGCCAGCAGCACTGGCGTGAATTACCAGCCAAGTCGCCTGCTGTCCCGTGATGAGCCGCCAACCGCGCGTTACAGCCAGTCGGCCCTGTCGGGCAGCACGCAGCAGACGAAGATTCAGCGCGAGCAGAACTTCAAGCAGGCGGGTGATCTGTATCGCTCGTTCAATCAGAAGGAGCGTCAGGACCTGATCGGCAGCTTCGGTGGCTCACTGGCCACCACTGACGATGAGAGCAAACACATCATCCTGTCGTTCCTGTACAAGGCCGACCCGGAGTACGGCACCGGGGTCGCCAAAGTGGCCAAGGGTGATCTGGCTCGGGTCAAGGCGCTGGCGGCCAAACTGGTCGATTGATCCATCTGCCTGAAGCGGGGCCTCATGCAGGTCCCGTCTGATCAAGGAGCTGTGCCATGCGTTTTTATCTGTCTGTTTTTCTGGCGTGCTGGTCACTCAGTGGGTTCGCCGGGCCTGACGCGCAAACCTCGAACAACCCTCAGGCGCTGCAATCCCAATTACAGGATTACTACTTTGATGCCGCCCGGCGCGGTGATGTGCCCATGCTCGAGACCTTCATCGAGGCCGGCTATTCCCTCGATACCCGCGACAGCAAGGGTTACACCGCATTGATTCTGTCCGCCTATCACGGTCACAGCGCCGCGGTGGCGCGTTTACTCGCTGCCGGGGCAGACGCGTGCGCTCAGGATCAACGCGGCAATACGGCGTTGATGGGCGCGATTTTCAAAGGCGAAGTGCAGATCGCCAGGACTTTGTTGGCCGCTCCTTGCAACCCCGACCAACGCAATGGCGCGGGGCAGACTGCCGCGATGTACGCCGGTTTGTTCAGGCGTGTCGAGTTGCTGGACGTCCTCAAGGCCAAAGGGGCGGACATGCACGCCGAAGATCCGCTGGGCAACAGTGCCGCGCGTCTGGCCAGCGGTGAAATCCGTACGGCGCCGCCGCGCTGATCCGCGTGAGCTGAGCTATCATCGCGGTTTTTGCCGGGAGTTCAGATGGCCAAGGCCAAGCGCATGTACGGCTGCACCGAGTGCGGCTCAACCTTCCCCAAGTGGGCCGGCCAGTGCGGTGAATGCGGGGCCTGGAACACTTTGACCGAAACCATGGTCGAGAGCGGCGGTGCCGCAGCCCCCAGTGGACGCACCGGTTGGACCGGTCAGCAGGCGCAGATCAAGACCCTGGCCGAAGTCAGCGTCGAAGAAATCCCGCGTTTCTCCACGGCGTCCAGCGAGCTGGATCGCGTTCTGGGCGGCGGCCTGGTGGATGGCTCGGTGGTGTTGATCGGTGGGGATCCGGGCATCGGCAAGTCGACCATTTTGTTGCAAACCCTGTGCAACCTCGCCAAGAGCATGCCGGCACTGTATGTCACCGGCGAAGAGTCCCAGCAACAAGTGGCCATGCGCGCCCGGCGCTTGGGCTTGCCTCAGGATCAGCTGAGGGTGATGACCGAAACCTGCATCGAAACCATCATCGCCACGGCCCGGCAGGAAAAGCCCAAGGTGATGGTGATCGATTCGATCCAGACGATTTTCACCGAGCAACTGCAATCGGCACCGGGTGGCGTCTCTCAGGTTCGCGAAAGTGCGGCGTTACTGGTGCGTTACGCCAAACAAAGCGGTACGGCGATTTTCCTCGTCGGCCATGTCACCAAAGAAGGCGCACTGGCCGGCCCGCGAGTGCTGGAACATATGGTCGACACCGTTCTGTATTTCGAAGGCGAATCCGATGGACGCCTGCGTTTGTTGCGGGCGGTGAAAAACCGTTTCGGCGCAGTCAATGAATTGGGCGTGTTCGGCATGACCGACAAGGGCCTGAAAGAAGTCTCTAACCCCTCGGCGATTTTTCTGACCCGTGCCCAGGAGGAAGTCCCGGGTAGCGTGGTCATGGCAACGTGGGAAGGCACCCGGCCGATGCTGGTGGAAGTGCAGGCGTTGGTGGACGACAGCCACATGGCCAATCCACGCAGGGTAACGCTCGGTCTGGATCAGAATCGCTTGGCCATGTTGTTGGCGGTTTTGCATCGACATGGCGGCATCCCGACTCACGATCAGGACGTGTTCCTCAACGTGGTCGGCGGGGTAAAGGTGCTGGAAACCGCTTCGGACCTTGCCTTGATGGCGGCGGTCATGTCCAGTTTGCGTAACCGGCCGCTGCCCCATGATCTGCTGGTGTTTGGCGAAGTCGGCTTGTCGGGTGAAGTGCGCCCGGTGCCGAGCGGCCAGGAGCGTTTGAAGGAAGCGGCCAAGCACGGCTTCAAGCGCGCCATCGTGCCCAAGGGCAACGCGCCGAAAGAAGCGCCGCCGGGGTTGCAGATTATTGCCGTGACGCGGCTGGAGCAAGCGTTGGACGCGTTGTTCGAGTAACTTCGGATCGATACAAAAACCTGTGGGAGCGGGCTTGCTCGCGATTGCATTCCTTCATTCAACCTATCTGTTGCGGTTGAATCAGCTATCGCGGGCAAGCCCGCTCCCACAGGTATTGCGTCGTGTCTTCAGGTTTCGATGAGTGCGCCCAATTCGCGCTCAAGTTCCTGGGGATCTCCCAGATTGAGCTCAACCAACCGTCGCAGACGCTCGATGGATTCCAGGCTGATGTGTTTGCAGACAAACCCGAGTTGACCACCTCCATCGTGGGTCAGCAGCACATCCATCTTGATGGCGACATCTTCGTTGAGATGAATATCAACCAGGAAATGCCAGTCTGGATTACCCAGCCAAGGCTCGGGTTTTTCGATCAACAATCCTTTGAGCGACAGGTCGATCAACTTCACCGGCCAGATGAACTCCCCCTGACTCAGCTCGGTGCGGGCATCGAACGCAAAACGTTTGAAGCGGCGACGATCAGCGCGGTGGTCACTCATGGCGTAATCCTCTGAATGTCCGCTGACTATAGACCCGCATTATTAAAACCTGCCAGCCAAGACAAGGCCCTGGATCAATGTCGGGGTATGGCCTTTGCTGTCAGTAGCGCTAAACTCCGGGTGGCTTTCTTTCTTGTCCACTCTGGCTGGAATCATAAAATGAAAAATAATAATAGCCTGCTACGCCACCTACCCTGGCTGCTGCTGGCAATCCTGGGAGCGTGCGCCCTGGGTGTCGTGGCATTGCGCCGAGGCGAGGCAATCAATGCCTTGTGGATTGTGGTTGCCGCCGTGGCCATTTATCTGGTCGCGTACCGCTACTACAGCCTGTTCATCGCCACCAAAGTGATGCAACTCGATCCGCGTCGGGCTACCCCCGCCGTGCTCAACAATGATGGTCTGGACTACGTGCCGACCAACAAACACATTCTGTTCGGACACCACTTCGCCGCCATCGCTGGCGCGGGGCCGCTGGTCGGCCCGGTCCTGGCGGCGCAGATGGGTTACCTGCCCGGTACGCTGTGGCTGATTGCCGGGGTGGTGCTGGCCGGTGCGGTTCAGGACTTCATGGTCCTGTTCATGTCCACCCGCCGCAACGGTCGT
>NZ_MUNM01000068.1 GCF_002286815.1 Pseudomonas sp. PICF141 | reverse complement strand
CTTGGTGGCCGAACAGGATCCGCTCGGCGCCGTCACCGAATACCGCTACGACGAAGTCGGACGGCTGGTGGCGCTGATTCCACCGCAAGACGAACCGACGGCCTACGAGTACCGCAACGGTTTCCTGCATGCGCGGTATCGCGGTCAAGCGGTGTGGAAATACCAGCGCAATGCGCAGGGCGATGTCATCGAAGCGACCGCTCCTGACGGGAATATCACCCACTATCACTACGACGACAAAGGTCAGCTGCTGTCGATCCGCTACCCGGACACCAGTCGGCATGTGTTTGCCTGGAATGGTTTGGGGCAGTTGCTCGAGGAAACGCTGCCGGACGGTAGCCAGCGGCGCTTTTCCTACGATGCACTGGGCCGAAGGATTACCCGTCAGGACGAACACGGTGCGCTCACCCGCTACCAATGGGACGCCGTCGGCCGACTGGTTCAGGCGACGCTGCCGACCGGCGCCAGCCGCGGTTTCAGCTACAACGCCTACGGCAAGATCACCGCCGAGCGCGATGAACTGGGCCGCGTCACCCGCTACGAATACGCCGATGACCTGCACCGGGTCAGCCGCCGCATTAACCCCGACGGCACCCAGCTCCAATACCGCTACGACAATGCCCAGCTGCTGCTCACGGACATCGAAAACGAAGCCGGCGAACACTATCGGCTGGACTACACGCCCGGCGGATTGATCCGACAGGAAACCGGCTTCGATGGCCGCCGCACCGCCTACAGCTACGATTTCAATGGCAACCTGCTGGAGAAAACCGAGTTTGGCGATGACGGCTCACGGCTGATCACGGCTTATGAGCGGGACTCGGTCGGACGGTTGCTGGTCAAGACGCTGCCCGACGGTATCCAGGTTAAATACCGCTACGACAGCCTCGGCCGATTGGTCAGTGTCGACGACGGCCACGACCATCCGCTGGAATTCGAATACGACCAGCAAGATCGGCTGATCACCGAGCACCAGGGCTGGGGCACCTTGCGTTATCGCTACGACGCCTGCGGCCGACTTAACCACCTGCGCCTGCCGGACAACAGCAAACTCGATTATCACCACGCCAAGGGTGGCGCCCTGACGGGTATCGGCCTCAACGGCGCCCGACTCACCACCCACCAGTTTGCATTCGGCCGCGAGTTGCAACGCCAACAAGGTCAGCTCACCAGCGAATACTCATACGACGATCAGGGCCGATTGAAAGCGCATGCCGTCAGCCAACAGAAACAAGCGCTCTACCGTCGCGATTATGCCTACAGCGCCAACGGCAATCTCGACCACATCGCCGACACCCGCCATGGCCAGCGCAGCTACCAGTACGACGCGCTCAACCGCCTGACCCGCGTGCGCCACTCTCGCGACCAGCCACCGGAAAGCTTCGCCCACGACCCGGCCGGCAACCTGCTGGTGCAAGACCGGCCCGGCCCGGCCACCATCAAAGGCAACCGCCTGTTGATGCAGGGCGATTGCCACTTCGATTACGACGCTTTCGGCAATCTGATCCGCGAACGCCGCGGCACCGGGCAGAAACTCGTCACCGAGTACCGCTACGACGGCCAGCACCGGTTGATCGGTGTCACGTTGCCGGACAGTCGTCGTGTGAGTTATCGCTACGACGCTTTCGGCCGCCGCATCAGCAAAACCGTCGACGGCAAAACCACCGAGTTCTTCTGGCAGGGCGATCACCTCGTCGTCGAACACAGCCAGGATCACCATCGCAGCTATATCTACGAACCGGGCAGTTTCCGCCCACTGGCCATGCTCGACGGCCAAGGCCCGCGCCAGGCCTGCCCGTTCTACTACCAGCTCGACCACCTCGGCACGCCGCAAGAACTCACCGACTACAGCGGCGACATCATCTGGGCCGCCCGATACACCGCCTATGGCCGCCTCACCCGCCTCAATCGCGACACCCACCAGGTCCTCGATCAGCCGCTGCGCTTTCAAGGCCAGTATTTCGACGCCGAAACCGGCCTGCATTACAACCGGCACCGCTACTACAATCCAGACATTGGACGGTACCTGACGCCGGACCCGAGCAAGTTGGCGGGTGGGTTAAACGGGTATCAGTACACGCGCAATCCCACGGGTTGGGTTGATCCGTTGGGATTGAGTGATTGTCCTGGAGGGGATGGGTGTAAGAAGCCGTCGTTTGGGGATGAAGATCCGGCGGGTAAGGTGGGGGTTGATGAGGGGGAGGCAACAACTCCTTCACCTAAAAGAGAAGAGGATTACTTATACCGCGGGGATGAACGAGAGCCCAATGATGTATTTCAAAACGGTTTTAAAAGCAAAGGAAAAAGCAATGATCTATTGCTCCACTCTATAGATAGTGAACACCCACCCAGCAATTTTATCAGCACATCGCCATCACGAGACGTGGGCAAACTTTTCGCAACCGCCTATCACACAAAAGTAGGTTACCTCTATACTCTTAAAAAAATAGATGGATATGATTTACAGAAAGAGCTAGGAAAAGCCTATCTTTTCGGGTCAGAAAAAGAGATTGCCATAGCTAATCGAATAGATAATACCGACGTACTGGGTGCCACCCTAATTATTGACGATGGCAGAGAGTTCGGTTATTCAATACCAAATCCGTACAGGATAATAAACAAATGAGATCCAAGGTCGAAATAACCATCAGCATTGGTAATACAAGAGAAATCGCCAATCTTATATGCGACAACAAAGATATAACCATAACTTTCACAATGAAAAATGGCTTTAGAAAAACATATTCTGGCAGTGACTTTTATAGGTGCTTCGCACGTGTCAGAGAGGACAATCCCAACATACAATTCCTCTGCAAGGGATCAAAAATCAACGTACACCCTTCCAGCATGTCATCACAAATGTCTCTTGGGTTGAAAGCATATGAATTGACATTGGGTAAGGCGTCGTCGCTCACCGATGTAGTTTATATTTTTGATTATGATGATAACGACCTAACAAATGATCCAAGCGAACAGAGCTCTTTCTATAAGTGCTGGATTGAATCAGAAAAGCTCTAATCATCAAAAGCCCGGCTCATGTCCGGGCTTAAGGATTTCTAACCTCCAGTATCACTATCTGCCCTATCCGTTCGACTACTTTCAAAACCACCTGATTCTCCAGACCCACTTCCAGAACCACTCCCCATCGAACTGCCATCGCTCATCGACCCACTTCCCTTCCCCGGGCTGGTGCTACTCCCGCTGGCATCACCACCATTCCCACCACCAATGGTGTCCGGTGGCGGCACCTTCCCATCCGAGGCGCCCGCATTCATTTCCGAATAAGGCGGCATTCCGCCCTTGTCGACCGGCGCATCGCGGCCAGAAGACTGAGCAAACGCCGCCAATGAACTGATCGACAATAAGCCAACCACCGTCAGCGTCGTCAGTTTTGACCTGATCATGACGCACCTCCTTAAAGAGTGCTTTACCTGAAGTCTGGCCGCAGTCGCTTTTTAAAGGTGCCGCGCAATCGACAAGCGGTGATGGATCGCTGCGCAGGTTTCAACTCGGCTCTCCCGATAGATCGTCGCCGGCAATGTCTGGATCATCGGGATGGGCTTCCACATCACCGCGCTTCACATCATCGGTGGGCACTTGCTCCACGCCGGTGTCGTCATCGTCGGGCGGGCGCTGGTCGCGACTCAGGGAATCGGTGGGTGAAGGCAGCGGGTATTCAGGGGTATCGTCGTCGATATCGGAGTCTTTTGGATCAGCGTTCATAACGCACCTCTCAATTGGACCTGAAAAGCAGATCCTGACATTTCGAGGACAACGCGACAGGCGCGGTTCGATCAGAGGGACGATCGGTCGGTCTGGCCGTAAAGCACGATTACTCGTCATCTTCCTCGTCGTATTCGTCGTACTCGCAATTGCCCACATCGCCTGCGTCATCGGCATCGTTGAGCGGCACCGTGGCGTCGTCCATCAGCGACCCCGGATCTTCGTTGCCAGGATCATTGATCGGACCTTCATCTTCCATACTTTCAGTTTCCGGAGTCATGACCTGCCTCACAACGTTCAGGGGGTATTAGTTCGAGGCGTCCGGCGGGCAAACGTTCCAGAGTCCTGGTGACAGACGCGAAAAACCCGGCGCGGGGGCCGGGTTTCTTGTCACTCGATATCGAGTTAGTGATGCTTGTACTTATTTTTATGTTTGTGCTTGTGTTTTCCACCGCCAGAATGCGAACTGTCGTTGTCGTTACCCAGGTTGCTGCCCACCGCGCCACCGGCTGCACCGCCCACGCCAGCGCCAATGGTCGAACCGGTGGAGCCGCCCAGACTATTGCCGATGACCGAACCGCCCGCCGCGCCGATACCGCCGCCAACAGCCGCTTCTGTTCGACTGCCCTTGCGCGCACCGACCGCGCTGCCCGCCGCACCGCCGACGCCCGCGCCAACCGCTGCTCCGGTGCTGCCGCCTAGTTGACCGCCGACCACGTTACCCAACGCGCCGCCAAGACCACCGCCCACTGCAGCGGTGCCGTCGCTGGCAGCCATTGCACCCTGAGCAATCAAAAGTCCAAAAACCACCGTGGATAATGTCAAACGCATGATAGGAACCTCTAATTTCCGCATCGGGGGAAGATCGTGCCGCGGATAGGCATCAGTCTGGCTTCTGCGTCTGTTTAACAGCGAATCAGATACCGACTGTAAGAGCTTTGAGCCACATCCTGTAGAAACGTTCCAAAACGAAAAAGCCCGGCATTGAGCCGGGCGTCTTCAGCGGGATCATCTCAGGATCAGTGGCCTTTTTTGGACAGATTGCTGCCCACGCCACCGCCCAATGCACCGCCCAGACCGGCGCCGATGGTGGAGCCAGTCTTGCCACCCAAACTGTTGCCGATCAACGAACCGCCCGCCGCGCCAACACCGCCGCCGATGGCCGCTTTGGTGCGGCTGCCTTTGCGTGCTGCAACCGCACTACCAGCTGCACCCGCCACGCCGGCACCAATCGCTGCACCTGTGCTGCCGCCCATTTTCTGACCGACCACATTACCCAGCGCGCCACCCAGACCACCACCGAGCGCAGCAGTGCCATCACCGGCAGCCATCGCACCTTGAGCAAACAGAAGGCCCAGAACCAGAGCAGGCAGTGTCAAACGCATAACGAGAACCTCAAGAAAGGGGGAAACCGGAAGGCCGGAGATTGAATGCTTCAGAGGAGGCAAAGTCCGGACACAAACACGGAACAACCTCGTCATTGGCGACGGTTGGACAGCATTTATGGGAAAGGTTTTATGACAGGCAAAAAAAAGCCCGCTGGGGAGACGGGCCAGGGTACTGCTTTCTAACGGATGAGCTGAGACTACGTAGGAAGGTGTGAAAAGATTGTGAAAAAAATCGCAATGTTGCAGGACGTTTCCCCACATTATCGCCAAGCCGCTTTTCACCCTTCAAAAACAAGAAACCCCGCTCGATGGCGGGGCTCTGTACGGTCACTGTTTACTTCCTGGAAGACGCACGCAGCTTGGGCATGAATTTCGATTTAGGTCCCCGAGTTCGAGGCACCGTAGATTTGATTTTGTTGATTTTGATACGGTCTTCACCGAAGCTCGGCACATAGTCCGTCTGACCACACTGCACACAATTATTGATTGGAAACTCCGCCCCGTCGTCTTCGATATACGGCTCAGTCATATCTTCGCTCCTCTCAACGGGTCGATACCGGCAAGCCCTTTTTGCCTGAAAAATATCGACCACCCAGGATTTTGAGACTAGCTGGTCATTCCAAGACTTGTGATTCAGATTGTTGCATGATCGACGAATGGCCGGTGCAGCCTCCTACCTTAGCTTCACTGCTGTCCCGGTCACAAACACCACTACCATCCCACCTTTACCGGCCGGCATGCTGATCTCATAGTCGAGCCCTACCACCGCATCCGCCTGAAGCGCCCGCGCCCGCTCCTTGATCTCGTCGGTTGCCTGAATCCGCGCATCCTTCAATGCTCGTTCCAACGTTTGTGAACGCCCACCGAAAAAATCCCGCATGCCTGCGAACAGATCTCGGATCACGTTGACCCCCTGCACCGACTCAGCGCTGACGATGTCCAGATAAGCAGTGATTTGCCGGCCTTCGATGGTGTGGGTTGTGGTGGTGATCATGAAAATGTCCTTGTTCAGAGCTGCCGTCGATTGGGTGAAACGATGGGAAACGGCGCGAGAATTGAGTATAGAGATCGATTCCCGTCGAGCGGGTTGCCAGTTTAACAGGGGGGCTGAACGCACCTGAAATGGGGCTTAGGGGAGCTTGAAAAAGCGGCAGCCAGTGACAGCCATGATTGAATAATCCAGACACCAGAAACCACAAAACCCCTGACTTCTCTCGAAATCAGGGGTTTTGTGTACATCGAATTTGGCGGTGAAGGAGAGATTCGAAACTACCCGTGAGCGACTTTCGGAACCTTACCCTCAGGTTTTACAAGGGTTGCAGCCTGGCAGCATGCGCAGGATCTGTCCCAGCGTGGTCCCAGAGGTTAAACGCACCAGGTTGCAGAATACGGCCGCGACAGGCATTTTCGGTGTTTTATGTTGAGCCATGGGAAAAAGGTAATTTTGGTAATGTGTTATCAGAACGCAGATAAAATCCAATAAAATCAGATAGTTGATATGTTTTTATAGAGGTAATAATAAGGTAAGTAAACGGTTATAAAATTACTCTCAGTACCAGTAATGCCCATCTGCTATCAAACCCAGTAAAATAAGGGCTTGAACAAAATATTACCCTTCCGCTTACCTTAAATTACCCTCTGAGGTAATGGGTGAAAGCCAAGATCTATAAGGGTTCCAGCCCGTTCTGATCCCTCGCTTACTAAAATTACCCTTTTCCCATCCCACGTCTGAAAAATATCCAGGGGCCAACAGTTTTGGCGTTTTTTTACAGCGTCTGAAATTGTTCTGAATGTCAGCCAAGCCGTGGTGATGTCGTGCAATACCGCAAAACGCCGGAAAGCCTCGCGAAGCGGCCCTCACAGCTGTTTTGCTATTGGGTTGGGCGGTCAATAATTCGCACCTGGTGTGAACCGTTCCGAAAACGAAAACCTCGTCTGCAGCTGGTTTTCGCAACCGTCCCCCTGTAAACCGGGCCCCTCACTTCGCTGGTCAAATTGCGCCGGCCCCATTCCGCTGTGCAAAGCCGCTGCACTTTTTTGCAAATCCTTTCACTCCGTGCAATTGCAAAACAGCCCGCCCCCCCCGCAGTGGGCCTGGGCGGAACCATCATTTGCACCCCCGCTCGCCTTTGCACAAAAAAGGGACGTAAAGCCCGTCGGCGGGAGGGGGATAAGTGCGTTTTCAGCTGTTATTTCTTCCTGGGCAGTTTTTGCGAAATTGCACTCCACTTGAACACCCGCTTGCATTCGACTTGACCAGTCATTTGCATTCGTTCTAACCACCGATTGCATCGGATTTGACCAGCACGCTTGGTAACCATGATCGGCAGAGAACGGCGCAGCAGGGTTCTGAGATTAGTCAGCTCTGCTGCCCGATGGGTTTGCATCAAGCGCTCTGCCACAAGGTCGCTTATTCACCGATACGCTTCAGCCTACATCAACCCCACCGGTAACCTGTTCTCCTCCAAAAGACCCTCGTCTCATGCGTATATTTTTGATCTATTCACCACCGGGTAAATCTCTCCAAATTAGAAACTGGCGCACCTTCGGTGATACCTGCTTTACTAAAGGCTCAACGCCACCGCAGTGAGAGCGCAATGGAAGCAGAAAGAATTTACGAAGAATTGATAAGGCATATAGTCGAAGTTGACGACTTGGGATCTGCGGACATAAAAACTGCGCAAGAACTTAAGCAAAAATTCATACCAAAATCGATCTATAAATATCGCCTCGGAAGGTATGATGAATGCGGAAAATGCTGGGATATTGAAAACTTAAAAAACAATCAAATCAGGATGACGTTGCCCGAAGCATTTAACGATCCATATGACTCTTTCTTTAATATAGCAATCAAAGCCAATAATGAGATTGAAAAGCGATTGCTCGACGAGATGTTTTACAAGCCTGCAAAACGGTCAATGAGAATTTGCTGTTTCAGTGAGTCAATTGAATCAATGCTCATGTGGACACACTATGCAAATGAACACAAAGGGTTTGCGCTTGAATATGGACCTAATGAAAAGTCTTCAGTTGCGTTACAACTTTGGCCGGTTTTTTATCGTGAAAAATTGTTTGATATAAGTAATTTTTTAAAAAAAATTCACTCCAATCTCATTCCACTTTTACCCGCTTTACACAAAGCAATTGATTGGAAATACGAAAAAGAATGGCGTTTGATAGCGCCTGGTGGCGAGTGTGAAAGCATCTCTATGCCAAGCCCAAAAGCCATCTATATGGGGTCGAACGTCTGTCCAAGGATCGAGGAAGATTTGACTGAAATAGCTACCGAAAGAAGGATAAAGCTTTATCGAATGAGTCACGACCGTCACGAATTTAAAATGGACATGACATTGGTAACCCCAAAGGATGGCTTTTCGCAATAATGGGTATCTGATCACGGTGGTTTATTTTCGGTGGTCCGGCGGTCAGCGCTGATCTCGGCCGCAGCACCAACATTGCCCGTATCAAGGTGGGAATGCCGCTTGATCCGGATCCACTGCCGCAGCTGCTGGACGCAACACTGGCAGGGATGGCTCATACGGGTTTTGTTTTAAGCGGCATTGAATACATTGACGGTTGCGCTTACGCGCAATCTTGGTGGTGTCGACTGGAATAGCTGGTGTTAGAAAACGACTGTTCTGAGCCGACCGAAACAGGAGCAGAATCCAAGGACGCACTGATACACTTTCCAGGCCAACTTATACCAACCTAGGAACGAAAATGCTTTTAGCAAAAAGTTGCTTTTCAAAAGATCATGTGAACAAACGTAAAACCATACGCCTTGGAACACTAGACTACTATAAAAAAACAGTGCACGAACAAATCGTAGATAAAGAGGAAGGGGAGATTTCTTTTCACGTCAAATTCGACGAAAGAGTAACCGTTAGCACCCCCGCATTTAACACGTTGTTTTGGGGAATGATGCATCTTGGGGAGGACCACGGCGAAAACCCTCCTTACGAGGGATATATTACAACCCACGTTAAACATCTACAACTTCACACCTATACAAAATCCACCGCCACCATATTGAGCGCTGACGCCACGATCAAACAAACACACCACAACAACTTTATATTCTGCATGTCACGTGTAGAAAAAGCTGAAGATGCAAAGGGGATATTCCCAGAATACGATGACTATTGGTATCTAAATGAAGAAAATGCAGAAGAGTTCGGAGGAAAAGTTTCCGTAGCGCTTCACAAACATATAACTGATGCGCACGCAGCAGGGAACAACATACTGCCTAACGGTATCAACCCCTCAGATGTTGAAGTCTATTTTCAATGCAATGAGGTGTACTACCTCCCTAGAGAGGTCCATATCAATAATTCGAACGCATCGCAGCTTGAAGAACTAGTAAAACAAATGGCACACAAAGCCTTTACCAAACCAATCCCGTATGAGCCGGAAAAAGAATTCAGATTTGTCTACACGCTGGTGCACAACAAAACAATAATTTCGCCTACGACAGATAGCGCGATATTAGACATTTCTGAACTAATGCCACTGCTATTCTGGTGACAGATAAGTATAAGCCCGAACCCTTCGGGCTTATACTTATGTAGTAAACCGCAATTTACGCAGCCAACCCGTACACGTTAGCCATATACGCATTAACGTCTTCAAAACCACTTTGATGGTCCGTCGAAAACATATCCACATTGAACATGATCAACTCTGAAAATTGACCTTCCCAAAACAAAACACCACTGGCCGGGCCACCGATAACGAACGGGGACGTTGCCGTGTCCGCTGCAGCTGTCACGTCTGCAGCACGCACGCCATTTGATCGGGCTTTGAGCTTTGCGCCGTCCCAAACAATCCACACCGCGTTCCACTGGCCAAAGGCAATTGGAAACTCGATGGTGGCTGCGCCATAGAGGAAGTTCATCTTCGCCACCGCATTCGCCGGGGTGGACAGCGCGGCTCGTACTGTTGAGCTGGAAAAACGGCCCAGGCAAATTTGCGTAGCCGCCCCTGGCAAAGCGGGCTTGATCAACACCAGAAGCGAGAACGGCTTAGTGGTGTCGAGCACGCCAGTGGAAAGTGGATAACGTGTCGTAGCTGCCGGTGTAAAGGCCAGCGCGGAGTAACCACCCGGTACTGCGTTATCAACCAAGGCCGCCTGGTTGGCCGCGATCGGCTGCATGACCGCCATGGCACTTGGTCCACCTAAGGACAGAACTTTGCCACCGGCAAACGTGGCGTAATCCGCGTCCGCCTGGATCCACCCGGCGAAGCCAGATGCACCCTTAATAAGTTCTACCAGCATCGGCTCCTGACCGGCGGGTTCAATGGACCAAGGGAGTTCGATTCCTGCAGGCATGTTGTTTGTTCCTTACGCTACGAGACGTGAATGACGGGCCAGGTAATGGCGAATAAATTCAGGGACGTTGAAACCCTGTTCGTAATAGGCGCTGCGGGTGCGTGACACGGCGCATACATTGCCGCCCAGCTGATACCAGCCAGCGACACCGGAACCGGCGTCCATGCCATAGCGGACAGCCGCAAGGTTTCCGGTAGGTACAGTGGCCAATGTCAGGACGATAGTGTTCGCGCTGTAGGCGATATTGCTGATCGGGGTGTCACCGTTGCTGTCTCGGTATACAAACCCATCTTGTGCAACTTGAGGTGGCCAGTCGGTTTTCTTCAGCACCTCGAACGTCCCCGGGGGCAATGCCAGCGTGATGGTGACCACTGCTCCCACCCGAGTGACGCTTTGCATTTGCAACGGTGTCCAGGTTCTTGCGCGTTGGAGCTGCAACCGAAAATCGCTGTAAACGTCGCCCATCATCATTCGGCCTTCAGCGGTCAAATGCTGAACATCGCTCACGGGGTACGGATACAACGTGCCAACGAGCTCCGTGTCGGCGCGGTTGTTCGCGGCATCCAGCTGCGGATTGGCCACTCCGTTATCCGGCGCGACTCCCGCGATCTGCCAGAGGGCAATTTTCGGATCAAACAACTGACCGGTACGTGCCTTTATTGCTGGTTTAACCGCGTCGGCCCAAGTGGCGTAGTCCGCTGCCCAGTTCGCTCCGGCCTCACCCTGTACACGGGTGATGTAGTGGCACTCGGTCGTGCGTTGATACAGGGCGGCACACTGCACGGATTTCTCCGTGAACGTCATCAAGTTGGTCCAGTTGTTGGTCCCGGGCAGGAAACCGCTGGCGGGCGTGTCCCCCTGCCATGCCGTGTAACCGATCACGCCTGGCTGGGCGATGCCTTCGCGGCATTGCTGTCTGGCCCAGGCAAACGCTTGCATGGTGATCGGGTACTGACCCAAAGGCGTCGCCGGATCGTACAGGGGGACCAGATCGGTCAGCGTGGCGCCGTCGACCAGCCCGTTGCTTCCTTGCATCTGAAAACGGCCGTTCAAGGAGAGAACGCTATGGGGCCATTGCGCGCTGGTGAGCTTTGCACCCGCTGCAGCGCCAGTGCCCGCGCCTCCCTGGTTCGATTGACCAGCCCCGGGCATCAGCTCGATGGGAACTGCACGACTGACGACCAACGTGTCATGAATGCCATTACGACGTTGCAGCGCATCGTAGATCTGCCCGCCTTTGTCCTGGACTGCAGCAATATTGTGGGTATCGGTCTTGCGTATGTTGCTGACAGCGTAGGCGCCGCGGATATCCGAAGTCGGGTAGACCTGACTGGCTTCCAGGTGCTGTATGAGCTTGGGCGACGGAATGAAAGACAAACGTCCCTGAGGATCTGCCGACAGCACCTGGTGCGGCGTACCGGCCGGATCGCGTGCATAAAAGAGCGTAAGCCCCGAAAAACCGGTGTGCCTGGCCGACTCTGATTTCGTCAACGTCAGGCCATTCATTTCGTGAACGCCATCTGGGCGAATCGCATGCACTTTTTTGCCGTGGATCATATGGACCCACGGCGCCCGAAACGCATTCCGATGGAAGCGTTTCGATGCCAACGGGTAAGTCGAGCGAGCAATGGCCTGCAGGCTACTTGTGCTGGGGTATCCGCTTTGCTCAACGGCTTCACCGGCGACATTTTTGTACACGATCAAAAACTGGCTGCCCGCTGCAGAAGCGACCGTGAAGGTTTGGCCACTGACCGTCGTCGCTAATCCGTGTGCGATGTCATTTTTGACGCCGGCCACCAGTTGGGTGGCGTCCCGGGCCACTTCGGCACGATTGGCGGCGGACTCAGCCGCTTGGAGTGATTCGGACACATCATTGAACTGCACGCGGATACGGTAATCCCGGGCGTCCTTGATTACCCGCAAGTCGTACAAACCATTGGGCGCCGCAAATTGCACCAGGTTCTCTTCGGCTATGAACGGGTTAGAAAGGATCTCACCGTTGGCCTTGAGCAATCCGTTGGCTTTGCTTTCGGTACCGCGCAAATACAGGTAGCAAGTCGCCCCAACGAGAGCATTTCCTTGATCGTCCTGGGGAAAGAAATTCTTGAGTTCCAAATTAAGCTCCGGTGATGGGCTTAAGCTGCCCAGCAAACGTTAGGCCGGTACCGGCGTTGGTGATGAAGTTCGCGGCGTTGCTGGGGGCGGGGCTGGATCCGTGCATATGGGTCGCGATCTCGGTATTCATCTGCGTGACCAGGTCAATCAAATCGCACAGCACCTGCAGCACGTTCACGTCTGCTGATCCCAACCAGGTCTTGGGCGCGATACTGCGACGGGCGCCTTCGATCCGCTCGAGCAGATCGCCCCCCACGGTGAGGTTGAGTTTCTGGGCCACGACCTGGTTGAGGTCCCGCCCGCTGGCCAGGTGCAGGTCATCTAGTGCGGCAAGGCTGGCGGATCCGCCCGACAACAACTTGAGCGCGCCAATCGCCTCGATCGTCTTGATGCCTCCGACCGACTCGGTCGAATGGTCGTCCACTTCCACCTTGCTGCTCTGGTGGCGCTCGGCGTTGGTCAGGCTCTCAACCTCCCGCTCGATCGACTTGTCCAGAATCCGGCCGTCGGTCTGGCGCAGCCAGTTGCCGTCCACATCGGCGCGTTGCTGGGCCGCTTCGCTGTGCTGCCACACCTGGTCACCTTTCGGCACCTTCGGCAGGCTTAGGCCATGCGGCAGAATCGCCTGGATAAAAGGCTTGTTCGGAAGACCGTAGGCGAAGGACACGACCACCCGGGTTCCTTCTTCGGGGAAGGCGAAGAAGCCCATTTCGTCGCCACCCATGGGCATGGGCAGCGGCACGCCGGCGAGCACCGGAAGCTCCGGATCCGGCTCGTCATCCTCATCCAACAGTTCCAGGTCCACCGCGAAGCGCGGACGGAAGTCGTCGCAGATCCCGGCGCCGGCCGGGGCATCGGCCACCCCCACCACACGAGCAAAGCGCGGCAGGTGATAACCACCGGTGAGTTCGGGAAATTGCCGCTCTACGCTGCGGCGGATTGCGTCTTCCATCGGATCGCCATTTGGTTGCCGGTGAGCGTCACATGAGTGATGCGCTCGCCTTGGTTGATGGATGCACCCGGTCGCAACCCGGGAAGGGCTGCAATCATCGCGCTCTGATTGTTTTGGTAGTCGTTGAACAGCTCGACCGGCAGCTGCAGCGGCGATCGGGTACCGAAGAAGCTGTCGGCCCAACTGCCCACAAACACTTCGCCGTCGCCTTGCTGCTGCCACATGAAGTCGGGAATCCCGAACACCCGGGCCAAGCTGTCCATCGCCTGGTAGCCGGCGGCCAGGTTGTAGAAGAACGGGGCTTTTAGCTTGGCGTAGGCCTTGTCAGGTACGCGAAAGCTCAGCCCGGTTTTCTGGTTGATCTCGGCCAGCACCGTACTCAGATCCGCATGGCGCAGATTGAGCGGCAATGGGTTGGTCAGGATCGCGGCCAGCTCGCGACAGAACAGCACCTGCTCGATCGCGTTGGACGACGTGCAGCGCTCGACGTAGCCGATGAAGTGGCGCTGCAGTGGGCTGTCGTTGTAGCCGATATCAAGGGTGACTAACCCCTTCACCGGTGCCGCTGCCTGGATGGTCAGCGTTGCTCGGCCTGGGGTTCGCAGTTCAAGGCGAACGTCATCGCTGACCAAGGGATACACCACATTGCCAATGGTCAGCACCTTGTGCAGTTTCATGCTCATGAGCCACCGCCCAGGTAGTTATCCAGTTTTTTCAGGGTGGCTTCGAAGCCGGTCAGTTCCTCACCTGGTGCGCCGGTTTCGCTTGCACCTGGTGCAGTCACGGACTGCCCCGACGCACCTTGCTGGGTTACGCCCTTACCGGCCCGGCGCGTCTCGACCCGCTCAGGGTTAGAGAGTTTTTCCGACAGCGTGAATTGAACAAGCCAGGCCCGAAGAGAATCGTCTTCCCGGGCGCTGACGCCGTCGGAAAACTGCACCTGGCGCACGCCAAACGCGGACGCGGTGTCGTTTACGACCCGGTAGGTTTTGAGTTGGCCACCGGTGCCGGTCGCTTCTGCCAAGCGCATCAGGTTGCGTAAATACGTGTTATCGACGAATGGGATCTGCAAGGTGACCGCCAGCGTCTTGGGCTTGAACCCTTTGTGGGCCGAATCGGTGTTGCTGGTCTGTCCGGACAGGTCGTCGCTTTCGATTCGCAGGTTGGCGGCGACCTTGAGGTTTTTGCCGCGCACCTGTTCGCCATCGAGCAATAAAGTCATAGGCCCACCAGTTCCCGAACAAAGCCTAAGCCTTTCAGGGATCCGACCAGGAGCAATCCGGCGGACAACCCCCACTCGTGACCTGGTGCTTCGCCCTGCAGCAGCTGGCGACGCAACTCGGCGGCATTACCCGGGCCGATCAGGCGCGCGCGCATGGTGTCGTCTGCAGTACCGCCGGCGAATTGCGACTTGAGGTCGGCCAATTTCTTGGCCTGTGTTTGTGCCTGGTCGGCTTTGCGAGCAGCCAGCCGGCCAAGATCGGCCATCGGCGAACTGTCCGCGTAGCTCTCCAATGCCGATAGCTGACCGTTCAGGGCTTGCGTAGTGGCCTTGGTCACGGTGCAACGCTCCAAAGGCAGTGCCCCCCAGCGCGGCAGTGTGCCGGCAGTCGGCAGTTCCCACTTTTCAGTGTCCAGTGCGAACAGGTTTTTCGCCCGGCGTTCGGCGCGCTGCAGGTCTGGCATTGGCAGCACGGCATTAAATCGGGCCAAGGTCACCGCGAATTTGTCGTAGCGCGTACCCAGAAACATCACTGCCAGGGCGTACTGCGGGCCGGCCGGACGTCCGTCGTCGCCGGTGTCCTCCAGCTTCTCGCCCATCTGCTGCAGCAGGTTGGGCGCGGACAGGTAACGCTGGTATCCGCGCCCCTGCCCCACACCACTTTGAAATGGCGTCACCACCAGGCAGGTCGGTACCTCGCCCAAGGCATCGGTGAGCCCGGCGCGGCCAGCGACCACGGCGGCTTCTGCTGCGGCACCGACCGGGCCGGGCGAGGTGGTGGCTAGGTCGGCCAGACCTTCCAGGCGTTGCCCTGTGCTGGTGAGCTCGCTGCTCGCGAGATCCTTGGCCGCCTCGAGGTCGCTGAGCCATTGCGTTGATTGCTCCGGCCAACGCATGGTGATGGGTGCCCAAGTCATACCGGCGCAGACTCCCAAGTCACTGCGTTAAGGGCGTCCAGGTCCGAAGTCGATCGCGCCAGTGCCAAGGCTTGCTTGAGGTCGTTGGCCTTGCGAAGCCGCTGCATTTTGAATTCGGTGAACTCGTCGCCGATCTGGCGCAGCTGCTCGGCGGTGTGATCGAGGAAGGCTTTCACCCCAGCTTGATCTTGGCAGGCATAGCCGCCGCCAAGGCCACGCAAAATCATGCCGGTCAGGTTCAGTTGATCCTGCAGCTGGGTTTCGTAGAAAAAGCGATCGCCCAACACCGCCGACCAAAACCCGCCGGTGATCTCCTGCAGACAAGCCGTATTGACCGCCGATAACTGGGCGACATAGCGCAGCTCGATCACGGCCGGGATGTCGTCGATCCAATGGCCATTGCCCCAGATCTGGCCCGGGCCTGGCACTTCCAGCGTGTACCCGGTCGGCAGCGAACCCGCACGCTCGATCACCAGGGGCTCGCGGGTCTGGATGTTGTAGACCGTCAGCCCTTGGTAGGAGTCAACCAGCTGCCAGCGTCGGCCATCCCAAAACGCGGCCTTTCTATCCGGTACCGCTGGCGGCGCGACTTCAACGCAACCGCCTGGGATCAACCAGACATCCGGTTCCAGCGGCGAGCGATCAGCCACGGTTTTGCCGGTGAAGATTCCCAGGTGATCGGTTTGGTAGACGACTTTGGTATCCATGACGGGTCTCAGTACTTAATGCAGGCAAGGAAAGCGATGTTTTGGGGGCGTGTTTCTGCCCCGCCGGTGTAGCCAACGGTGATGACGTGGTTGTGATCCCCTGCAGCGTTGACCGTAATGTTGTGGGCGTGTGCCCCAGCCGTGGAAGTTACATCCGCGTAACCGCCGAGAGCGCCGCCGGGGTTGGCTGGCTTTTGGGTATCCTCTTCACCGCGCCCGCGATCAATGGTGTGGTTGTGAGCGCCTTGAGTATCCGAAGAGGCGGTGTGCGCGTGGCCACCGGCATTGGCTGCACTGCCACTGTGGTTGTGGCTGCGAATTTCGTCGGCCTGAGAGCTACCCAGCACCCGACCGACATCGATCCCACGACCATCATCGAGGACACGAATGAACTTGCCGCGTGGGTCAGGCAGGTTGAAGGTGGAGACGCCGTCGCCGGCGCCGTAAGTGGTGCCGATCTTGGCGAACAACGCGGCATAGACCGTACGCGACACCGCCGCACCGTTGGCCCTGAACCAACCAGGCGGTGGCGTGGCCATCGCAAACGTGCCGATTCGGCCGACCTCGGAGTCCGCAATGATCTTGCGCAGCACATTGAGCGCCTTGGTGGTCGCCAGGATCTCGCTACTGTCGGTGACTGGGTCGTCGCTTTTGGCGTTGGGCAGCTCGCCCAGCTCGACGTCTTCTTTGGTGGTAGCGCGGGCTCGCAGGTTTTCGTAGTCGCCATGGCGCAACGCAAATTGCTTCACCAGGGCGCCGGTGATCGGCTCGCTTTGGCGTAGATCAGTGATGGTTTCCGATGCGTCTACGCTGGCCAGCTCCACCAAGTAATGGGCTGTGCCGTTGCTGTCGACGTAGTCCGTCTTCACGGCCCCGAATACCACCTTCCAGACGGCGACCGCGTCACTGCCTTCGCGGGCCAGTGCGACGTCCAGCCAGGCTTTGGCCGGTAGAGCCGGCAACTGCACCTGGACAGGCTCGGCCAATTCGACGCGGATCCCTTCCACGTAGGCAATCCCCGCCTTGATCTGGTACAGCCCGAAACTGCGTTCCATCTGCAGGCTGTCGGCCAAATAGCAAACACGACCAAACACGTCGCGATTGCTCATGCGCTCGCGCAGATCGATGCCGTTCAGGCGCATCGTGAAGTCGTGCTGCCAGGTGCTGGCGTCGACCGTGATGCCCGTCAGCGCCTGGGCACCGTTGAACTCCACCAGAAAGTTGCGGGTGACGTTGTTGCCGATCTGCAGCGGCGGAATGTTCTTGCGCTTCTGCTGGACTGGAACGGTTGCGACCGCCAGCAACACGCCCTCGGCGGCTTCCAGGCCGATCCAGTTAAAGTCCCAGTCACCGACGTCAGAGCCCACCATCAGGCTGTAGATCACTTGATTGGGGCTGACGTAGCCTTTGCGGTCGTAGGCCTTGGTGAAGACGATCTGGTTCGCCGGTGGTTTCCCGGCCGATCGATCTACAGGGGCATTGGGGTCAAGGCCAGGAACAAGGGCAAGAATGAAGCGAGCAATATCAAGCTTCTCCCCAGCGCCTTGCTTTTGGGCAATGAGACTTTCGCCGGCAAGGGTAATGCTAGCTCCCATGGGGGCTCCTAAAATGAATCGTTCAGAAAGGTGAGAATTGCGAGCTCGTTGATCACGATCAGGCGGCTTGCGCTGTCATCCAACGTGGCAATCAGGGTCTGTTGGTCATCGTTGAAGTCGGCCACGCCAATGTTCAGTTTCACGGGGGTGATCGTGACGAAGTCGTAACGCCGGCAAGTGCGGCCGTATTGCTGCATCAGGACACGCAGCAGCACTGGGTTTTCGCTCAGCTGCGTGTCGGACAGGTGCAGCAGGACCACGTCCCAATCGAGACCGGGCAGGCGCTCCTGGATCTCCACATAACCCACGCCCAGGCGCTCGAAAATACGGACCATGCCGGCGGTGCTGCCCGCGTCCACGGCGTTGATAAACGCGTACTTGACCCGCAGGCGGTACAGCTTTTCGGGCTCGCCGTGGAAGCGCTGAATGTCGCGCTGCCAGGCCAACAGATCGAGCACACTCAGGTGGCAGGTCTCGGCGTCCATTTGCAGCAACGGCCAGTGCAGCCAGTTTTCGACTTTGCTCCACCAGGCTTGCGCCGCCGCTTTGAGCTTGGCCAGCTCCGGCCCGTCTAGCCAAAAAGGTAGGCTCAACTTAAGCATTCAGTCCCACCTCAACCCCGGACAGGCGCGGGATAGTCAGCTCGGAAATGATGTCCGTGTTGTCGAACTTCAGGGAGTCGATGCCAGGGAATTGCTGGTGCAATTCCTCACCCAAGCGGCTGAAGGAAAAACGCGATTGGGGGTGAGTCAGCGTCGGTTGATAGTCGCTGGCCGTGCTCTCGCGAAACGCGGCACGGATGTACAGCTCGATGTCAGCCTTCAACGCAGGCCAGCGCTCGGTACCGACTTCGGCTTTGGGCCACACCGTCAAACTGACGGCGTGCAGCGTGGCGGGCATCTCCAACACCAACAGGTCATCGCCGTGGCCATGGTTGCCCTGGTCGCGGATGTAGGTGTTGATCTCGGCCAGAAAGGTGTCCGCCGGCGAGTCGGCTTCGAACAGCACGAAGGCATTGGCACTGCCCGGGCCCCGGGGTGCGTTGTGTTCAAAGTAAACGCCATCGGGCTGCACGCCCGGGAACGCGGCAATCATGGCGCGGTACACCGCATCGGTGTGCCACTGGTTGACCGCTGAGAACTGGTTACGCACGCGCAGGCGCAACTCGTCGTCGGGCTCGGTGTCGGCGCCGGGCTGGCTCAGCCAGCCGTCAGCATTCACCACCTGGACAACCCCGGGCACGGGCTCCGGGAGAATCGAAAAATAACCTGGTGCGAGATTGAAGCCGCTGCCTGCCTGTTTCGCCCGGGCCAATACTCGGATCTGGGATTCGCCATCGGCAAAGCTGGCCGCTGCGACCGTCACCAGTTCGTACACGTTGCCGTTGATTGCGATCGACTGCACACGGGTACCGGCTGGAATTTCCAGCAAGCCGGCCAGCGCGCTGCGGGTGAACAGCAACATCCCCTCGGCCTTGGTCGCCGGCTTGCGGGTGACGTTGACCGCCCAAGCCAACATGTCCAGCCACGCCTTCTCGGCCGTTTTCACGAAGAAGTTCGGCAACACGGTGCCGGCGATGAAGTCGATCAGCCACATGACCGGCTTGGTGACCAGGGCGGTGATCAACCGCCAGAACGGCGACCAGGCACTGGTGTTGCTCAACTTGCTGCCCTGGGCGACGACTTCAAGTTCCCAGGCGGCGCGCAGTTTGGCCTCGGTGGTCGGAATGCCGGCGTCGCTCAACGCCTGTTTGAAATCTACGTCACTCACAGCACTACCTCGACAGATCCGAATTCAACGGTTTTGGCCGTGACCAGGTACTGGCCCTTCCCTTCCTCCAGGATGCGGACGGTGCCCGGTACCAGGCGCACGTCCGCCTCCACCAGCAGTTCCAGCTGCTGGATGCAGTCGGCTTGACGGAAGCGGTCGCGCTCGGCGACCAGCGTCACCAGGAGCCCGCTTTCGCGGATCATGTGACCGATGTCCTGGGCGATGCTGGCCCGATCGTCCACCAGCAACGGCTGGTTCGAGGGGTCCAGGGTCAGGTCGTTGTTGGTGATCAGCAGATCGATGTAGAGGCTCATCCACCGACTCCCATCGCCACCATGTTTTCCAGCTCCAACGGGGTCATTGGCTTGGCGGTATGGATGTTCACGTTCTCGACGTGCGTACCCTTGTTCTGGCTGCTGGAGTTCTGAATGCTGGTCAGCAGGCCGCCCGGGGGCACCGCCGTTGCCCGCGACGGGGAAAGGCTCGGGATTGCGGCGTTAATGGTTTGCTGGGTCTTCTGTCCACTGCTGGCGGTGTTGGCCGCGTTCACCGCCGCGTCGACACCCGGCACTTCTGGCATGCCGCCAAACCGCGCTTCGATGTTTACGCCCGGGATGCTGTTGATCATTTCGATCAGGCTGTTGATCGCCTTGTAAAAGACGCTGACGATGCTGTCCCAGGCGCCTTTGGCCATGGCTGACCAGCCGCCCATGGAGTTGAACCAGTCGGACAGGGTCTTGAACTGATCACTGACCCACTTGAAGGCGTCACTGTTGAGCAGTGCCGTGGTCCATTCGTCCCAGTAATAGACGGCAGCGACCACCGCCGCGACTAAGGCCACGATCCCGACAATGATCAAAAGAACCGGGTTGGCCAGCAGTGCCCCGTTCACGAGCCAGATAGCGGCTTGCCAAGCGAGCATCCCGACTTTGACCAGGCCCATCCAGCTGTACAACAAGACCAGGCCGGCAACGAAGGCGATGGTCATGACGGAGTGAAACAGGAACATCGCGATACTGCGGTAGCCCGTCCAGGTCAGGAGCTTCCAGACTGTCAGCATCCCCAGCCACACCATTTTTGACATCCCAACAGCCAGGGTCAGCAAAGACATGCTGGCGATGATGCCGAAGATGGTCAGCGTGGTGATGCCGATCACGCGGGTGATGTTGGGAAAGAGAGTGACCCAGCGCATCAGCGCCTTGCCGATCGCCACCATCTTTTCCATAAACGGGGCCAAGACTGGAATCAGGACCTGACCAAACAAGGCGCGCATGCTTTCCACCAGGGACGCCCATTGCGCCCACGGATCCACCATGGCCTTCGCCATCTGCTCGGCATTCTCCAGACTCCGGACTTTGCCCAACTGGTCCATGCCAATACGCAGGCGATCGGTGTCCTTGGCCAATGCCGTGATCACGCGAGCGCCCTCGCCGCCGAAGGCCTCAATCAGTTTGGCACCGGCCGACGCACTGTTCAGATCACCAAACTTGCCCTCCAACTTGCCGAGGATGTCGAGCATCGGCAGCAACTTGCCGTTCTGGTCGACAAACTTCATCCCCAGCTTTTCCGAGGCGCTACCGATGTTCTCGAAGAATGATTTGTAGATCCCGCCGGCGTCCCCGCCTTCCATGGTGCTGCTGAGCGAGCCGATCACTGCGAACTGCTCGGCCAGGTCCACCCCCGCAGTGGTGGCGATCGAACCGACTTCCTTGAAGGCGTCCTTCAACTGGGCACCGTCGGTGCGGAACAGCTTCACTGCCAGCGCGGTTTGCCCGCCCAGTCGCTCAACCCATTCGGTTTTGCCGAAGGCGTCAGCCTGGCCCTTGAACAGGTTGTACATGGTGCCCACGTAGGCGCTGGTGGTTTCCGCATCGGCCTTGGTCGCTTTGGCCAGGACGTTGCTGGTATTGGTGATCGAGGTCAGCTGGCTGGCGGTCAACCCTTTGATGGCACCGTCGATCGTCGCCGCTGACGCCACAAAATCCCGGGCATTGGCGGCGTAGTCGACGGAAAATTCCAACGCCTTTTGATTGAGGGCGGTCAGGGCATCTTCCGCCACGCCCAGTGACTTGACCTCGCCCAGGGCGCGGTTCATCTCCAGGGCAGGCGCCAAAGACTGGGTGATTGCCACACTGGCGCCGACCATACCGCCCAACCCCAGGCCCATCGTCTTGATGTTCTTTTCGCTCTGCTCGGCAAGGTCGGAAAATCCCATCTTCACCTTGCCCAGGGGCGCGGTGACCTTGTCGGTCAGACTCAAGATGAAGGCCAGGCGGGCAGCGCGGTCAGCCATGTGTATTTATCCGTCCAGTGCATGGGCGATGCCGTTCGCGACGGCGATTTCCATGCGTTTCCAGTGTTCGTCTTCCAGCCACTTGGCCGTACCCATCACCTCGGGTGTGGGCTCCTGACCAGGTAGCCAGCGACTGGACAAGGCCATCAGTTGGCCGAGTCCGTCCTCGCTCAGGCGCTCAGCGTGGTCGAGTGCTTTTTTACGATGATTTCAACGTCCGGCGCGTACTCCTCGAGCAGCGCACCGGCGATCTGCATCGTCATCACCGGATTGGTCAGCATTGCTTTCAAATCAGCGCGCTGTTCGGCAGCCACGGTGTTGCTGAGCAGGTTGTGGGACGGCGCGACCTTGTTATTGGCGGTCATGGCGTTGAAGTACTTGGTCACGTCCTGCGGGGTCATGGAGAAGGTGAATTCCTTGTCGCCGACTTCCAGGGTGATTTCGCGTTTATCAGTCATCGTGTTGTTCCATTCAGATTTATGGGTAACGGTCAGCGCAGGCAGATCCGGCGCACGTGGTCCTGCAGGCCTAGGATCATTTGCCGGCTGAGGGCGAGTTGATCTCTGAGGGTGAAATAATCCGATCGAGCGTTTGCTGTGAGTTCGGCGGTGCCTGCATCAGCCACGCTGCCGGCGCCGGTTTGGGCGGGCTTTGGGGTGCTGCAGGTGGCGGCGAGGCGCAACCGCTGATGGCCAGCGTCAACAGAGAGGCGCAAGCCATCGTTTTGATTGAGCGCATTACTCAGCTCCTGGGTACGTTGAAGATCGATCTCATCGCGGGCGGCCAACATCTCACCGCTGATTCGGGCCGCTTCGCGCAGGCCACTGACTTCGATCTGGGCGAGATCGCGTTCACTACGGGCGGTGTCGCGGTCTTGGACGACTTGGATGAACCAAAACAGTGGAATCAATCCGGTCAAAGCCACTGCGAGAAAAAGTCGAAACGGGGTAATGATCATTTCGTGCACAGCTCCGCTTCTGCCACACGCCGCCCATGCAACCCGGGAACGAATTGTTTGCGGCCTTGGGCGTCGGTAACGAATGCCCACACCGGCGTTTTGCCATCCGGAGCCCAAGCGATCGCTTTGCAGCCGTCGGCGATACGTCCGGCATTCACCAGGCCGACCGCTCGACTGGCGCACGTACTCGGCACGCCAAAGTTGTGCGCATGACTACTCAACGCGTCGAAGGTGTTCTGCCCCACTTGCTGATTGGTGATGCAGTCGGCCAGCTGCAGCTGCCCTTTCTCGATCACCAGCTGCTCCACCTGAGCACAGCGAGCATCGGACCAGTAGTCACCGATCACGACCGGATACGGGCTGGTGTGGCGGGTGATGCCTTTACATACCGTCGGCAGACCACGGGCCAGCTTGTCGGCGTAGACGACGTTCTGGCCGTTGCCTTCCCAGGTGCCGAGGAACGCCAGCAACCCGGAGCTGCACAGGGCGATCGCGCCGGCGGTGATCTTGCCGCGCAGGCTCATGGCAGCAGTACCCGCAACAGCGTCGGACCGAACATCTGCAGGATTGCCCACAAGGTACTGGCAATCGCCAATGCCCAGGTGATCTTGCTGCCGATCGCGGACACGACAACGGTCAGCTTCTGCTGGCCGACGTTGAGTTCAGACAGCTGGCCAGACATGTGTTCGAACTGCTGTTCCAGCTTGGTAACGCGTGTCGGCACCAATTCATGCCGGGTTTCCAGCTGGCCCAGGCGGTAGGCGATCATGGCGAGGTCACCCTCCACTGCAGTCAGCCGGCCATGCGCCGAAAGCGGTGCAGCGATTTTCTGCCGCAGACTGTTTGTCATCGGCGGTTTCCTTTCTCGAAAGTGGTCTGGCATGGCGTGCAGCGTGCGATTCCACCCAGCGCCTGACGCGCAGCAGGAATCTGGTTGTCACAGTCTTTGCAATGGGATCGGCTCGGCCCTGTTGGCCGCGGTTTGGCGAGCTGGGCAGCGATTGAACGCTCACGCTCCAGCTCCTCGATCGCTTTGGCGTTGTCGAGCCAGTCCCCCATCAGCGCAGGCCCTCGATCTCGGCTGCGGCCAGGTACGGCACGCCGTTGATGCGAATGAAATCCGGACTGGTGACGTCAAACGGCACCTTGTGCTTGGATTTCTCGCCGCCTTTCGGGTCGATGCTCAGCAAGCTGGAGACTTTCAATTTGCAACCGAAAGCCTCGACACGCAGTTCCTCTTCGCCAGCCTTGGCGAAAAACACGGAGTCGAAAGGTTCCAGCTCGCGAAAACTGCCGGCTGAGCGTGCGGCTTCAATCAGCAGGTTGAAGTTGCTGGTGTCGAACTCCATCTCTCCGCTGGCCGCTACGTCACCGTCAACGTGCCCGTTGGGGACACCCCCGCTCTGCGCCACGGCAGTGTTGTCCGTGATATCCAAAGTACAGCTTTCGACGTGAACCAGCAGATCGCCCAGGTTCACGTCGAAGTTCTTGCCGCCAATACGTGACATAGGGGGTTACTCCGAATCGTCGTTGGAAAGGTCGAGGGCGATGTTGGCCGTCAGGTCTTTCGGGCAGTTGAGCGGCCGGATCTTGATGTAGAGCTCGACCTTGGTTTTGCTGAGCCACACCAGGACGATGTCGCCGTCCTTCGGCGCTTCGATCTCGCCCGGGAACACCTGGCCGGCAAACGTGGCGGACTTGGCCATCTGGCGCAGCGGCTTCATCAGCGCACTGATCGCGGCGGCCATGCTGTTGGGGGTGTTGTTCAGTCGGCGATCGGCCACGCGGCGGATCAGCAGCGGGCGCACCTGGCGTGCGGCTTTGTCAGCCAGGCGCAAGTACTCCACCACCTGGAAGTCGCTGGCCGGCGCATCGAGCATGTTGCCGTCGCCCCAGAACACGCCCGGGTAATCCGGGTAGGTCTGCGACACGGAGAAACGCGCCTTATCCAGCTCGGCACGGATTGCCGATGGCAGCGGCACGCCTTCGACATCGGCAGGGACCGCGCCCAAGCCCAGCACCGCACCGGAAGCCACGCGCATGGGACTGTCGGCAATGCTCACGGCAGCATTCGCCAGGCGACCGGCCAGCACGCCCAGGTCATTACCGTGCAGCTGAGGCACGACCAGGACACGCGGCGCGGCCAGGTCGGCAGTGATGGCCCGCTGCTCGAGCAGGTATTGATCCCAGGTCTGCAGCACGGTGATGCCGGCACTCGCCGCCATGACGAATGCGCGGCGGCCGTAGACGTTGTTCAGCGAGATCGCCGCGTCATGCATGGCCGACAGCTGTGCGGCAGTAGTCACCGGTTTGGTGATCACCACCGCCTCGACCGAAAACCCCTGCTGCTGGGCGTTTTCCAACGCTTCAGACCACTCACCGTCCGCCGCGATCGGCGCTGCCAGACAGGCCCAGCGATCACCGCCGTTCAGTCGGGCGGCAGTGATCTGGGTTTTCAGGTCGCTAACCGGAATGCCCAGTGCGCTGTCCAGGTCGCTGTCGGTGTTCAAAGGGATCAACTGGCCGATGCTCTTCGCGCCGGTGCCGATGAAAAGGAAATAGCGCTCGATCTCAGTCACGGCTCCCTGGCCCAGATTGAGATTGTTTACGCTGACTTTGCCGAGTGCCATGCAGTGCCTCGCTAGCGGGGAGAATTAAGGATTTGTTGGAGCACCTGGTTCAACAGCAAGCCGGTATCGCGCTCGGTGCTGACGCCGATGAACTGGCGCTTAGGCAGGGTGATTTCCCAGCTTTGCGCGCCGCTGCTCTCAGCTTTTTCGTCGTCCAGGATGCGGATCAGCAGGCCGGCCTTGGCGTAGTTCACATGCTCTTGAATCCACGCCACTGACGGCCGGGTCAGGGTTTTTTTGCCTTCCTGACGAACCTTGAAGCCCAACCGGCGCAGGCGTTTGGCCTGCTTTTCCGTGGCAGCCAGGCCCACGGGAACGGTGTTCCACTTGCGCATCTGGGCGGCGGTGCGGCGCTCGCTGACGCCGTTGTGTTGCTGTGCGGCGACCCAGCTGGTCAGCGCGTTACGCCACCCCAGTTCGGCTTCGTCAGCGCTCACACGGGTGACGATCATCAGCTTGGCCAGGCCGGCTTCCATCTTCTTCTTGCCTTTGGCCGGCCCCTTGCGCGCCTCGAAAGGCGAGCCGTCCAGATTCTGCTGGTCCCTTGCCCGCTTGCGGCTCATCGTCCGCACGCGCTTGGTGACGTTGTTCAGCAGACGCCGGCGCAGCTGCGGCGGCAGGCTGAGCAACGCCAGCTGCTCACGCACGCCCAGGTAGCCCCGGGCATCGAGCTCGAAGGTGCTACGCGCCACGGGTGCCCACCTCGCCGTGCTCGGCAATCCACAGGTCAAACGGGACAAACGCCCACGTTTTGCCGAAGGCCTCGATCTCGCCGGCGGGATCTTCGGCCAGGTATTGCGGCTCGTTGAACTCGAGGGTGATGTCCACGTCGGCCTGGTCGTTGTCGAGCATGGTGATGTCGAACTTCGGCGCCGACAGTTCGTCGCGATCGCGCTCCTGGTCATTGGCTTCAAGCCAACTGCCCATCAACGCCATCAGGCGCCCCGGGTGATCGGCGAAACGCTCAAGGGCGATCGTCGCGCTGTAACGCATGTCACCCATGCGAAGGCCGTCGAGATCAGGTTTCCAGATCAGTTCCAGGTTCACCTGATCGGTCCAGCTGTCGAGCTGTTCCGGCAGCACCAGACTGTGCTCAATCAGGTACGTGGTGAGGGCGCGAAGTTTGATCACAGGAGTGCCGCCGTGATGCGACCACGACCCTGCAGCGACCGGACAGCCTGCTGGCTGAACTCCAGAAAGGTTTCGCCACGCTCGGGCAGTTCCTTGCCAGTGTTTTCCGCACTTTCACGCCGAGTCACGGTAGCGAACTGAGTCAGCAAGCTGGCTTTAGCACGGCAATACACGGCGCGTTTGTACGTCGCTGCGTGAAATGTGCGCTCGGGCAGCACCATAGGGTCAGCAGATTCCACGGTGGTGACGCCTGCGTTTTGCCAAGCCGCCTTGCGCTTGGCGAGGTCACAGTTGACCTCGATCATCGCCGTGGTCAGATCAGTGGCCAGCATGTCTACCAGGTACTCCGCCGGCAGGCGGTAACCCTTCTGGAACTCAGCCAAGGAGAGGTCCGGCCAGAAGCCGTCGTTCTCGATCGCCTGTTCCACAAAGGTGGTGGGTTTCCCGGAAAAGCTCATTGCTGGGCACTCGAATAGGGGCGGGAAAACTGTTTCAGTGGGTCAGGCCATAAATGGTTGGCTCACATCCACAGTTTCTCGCCGGGGGGGTAGTCGGTTATTCGGGGGCTTTCTCAGCCAGTTCTTTTGTCAAAGCCTTGCGAGCACCTTCCAGGCGCGTGCCGACACCAATGCCTTCGTACAGCGCTTCCGCACGTTCGAAGTGGGTGATGGCTTTCGCAAAGTCGCGCTGATCCAAGGCCAGAATCCCCAGCTGCTTGTGATAGCGAGCCGGGATGCGCTCGAAGAGCTTCCATTCACCATCCACCAAGGGCAGCAGGTCGGAGAGGTAAGGTTCGGGGCTACGCTTGGCCTTGTACTCGGCCTCAGCCCAGTCGATCACCTCATCCGCGACAAAGGTCGGCACATCACGTTTGAAGCGCTCAGGCAGCTGCTGGTTTTGCCCCATCGCGAAGTTCGCCAGGTCCAGACCGGCTTCGAACTGCGCGGTGTCGAACAGCCAGACGAGAACCTGCATCACTACCGAGTTCGGGAAACTCAATCCGGAATCGCGGTAGCGCTGCACATAGTCCAGGTACTTGGGCAGCAGCTCGTCACGCTTGAGTTGCTGACGCAGTTCGCGGCTATTGATCGCGCTGATGCGCTCCAGGTCCTGCGCCAATGCGTCTTCCATCAGCTTCAGGTGTTTCTTGCCGTTGGCTGGACTGGACAGCGCAGTGGCGGATGAATAGGCCATCGCTTCGGCACCGGCGCGGACAGCTGCTGGACCGTCGGCCTGAATGCGGCGTTTGTGCGCCAGTGCCAGGCTCATCAGATCAGCTCCACTTTTTCAGCGGCCGCGAATTTCTCCAGCTGCTCGATCACGTAGCCTTCGTTGCGACCGTTGTAATCCTCAACGCGGGAACGTTTCGGATTCTCGATCAAGTGACGGCGCCAGCTGCTGTCCTGGAAGTAAATCGACAGGTTGTCCCAGCTGGTGACAACAACGGCGTTGACCGGGAAGTGCGGTACGGTGAAGGTCGGCAGACCGCCGTAGGTCGCAATGACCTGCGCGCTTTCAATGCGTTCTTTCTCGGTCGGTTTACCGGCCTGGTTGGAATACAGCTTGGCCTTGTCACTCGCCAACAGATCACTGCCGACGATGGCAATCAGGTCACCGCCGTCACGGAACACGGAGTCGATCATCTGCTTGACGTCGTGCACCAGGGCGTCGAGGTTTTCGTAATCGCCGCCGGCGCCTAGGGTGATTTTCCCGGCGGTCGCGCCTTCTTCAAGAACCTGCTCAGGGATCTGCTCGCGAGCGATTTGCAGCCAGCCCTTGTTCACGTCCTGCAGCATCGGGCTGGTGACCAGGTTGGTCTGGATGGCAGCGGTCAAGCCGTGCCAGCCGATCATGATGCGATCCAGGGCGATTTGCTTCTGCACTGCCGCCGAGTAGCGATCGGCAAAGTCCGGGAACTTCGCCCAGCTGTCGATCTTGGCGAACGGCAGACCGACGTCCGACTCAGTGTGGAACAGCTCGTAGCCCAGGCCGTTCAGGTCGGAAACGTCTTTCGCTTCGCGGTCGGTGGTCTTGGTGTTGGTGCGGCTGGTCACTGGACCATTCACACCGAACATGACCTTCTCGCCCTTGATCTCAGTCACCGGCACAACGTTGATGCGTTCGAGGAAATCCGCACGCTCGGTGATCTTGTCGTTCAACTCCTGGGCAACGCTTGGTTCGACGTTGAACTGGCGAGTCACGTCGACACCGTAGGTCTCGGCGATCGCGTCACGTAGCGAGGCGTATTGCTTCAGAGCACGATTGCTCAAAGATTGCTGGCTCATGTCACAGCACCCGCTTTTTGATTTCGGTGGAACCGGTGGTTTTCGGCAAAGGCTGACCGGTGGTGGTGTTGAAGGCTTTTTCCAACAGCGCTTCGATACGATCGAGACGCTTGCTGTCGTCGCCCTTTTTGGCGAACTCACGATCCGCTTCGGCCTCAGCCACGATGGTGTCGACGGCCTCTTTCACGTCATCGACTTCAGTGGTAACCGGGTCGGTGACTTCAACAGTTGCCGGTTCGATCACAGCAGCGAGGCCGGTGACGACGAGGCCGAGTTGTTCGATCAAGGCCTTCAATGCCTTGGCTGTAGCTTCATCCATTGGGGGGTTGCTCTCGGTGGGGGTGGTCTGGGTCGTTTCGGTGGTGGTGTCGTCAACAGCGAAGCGCTTGAATAGGCGGGTCAGCAGGTTGTTCAACTTGCCGATTTCACCTTTGGGCTCCTCATCACCCAGCACGCCAAGAGGGACAGACGCGGCGTAATGCACGGGCTCGCCGGTTTTGCGGGAAAAGTAGAGTTCCTGGGTACCCAGGCTGGCCGGCGAATCGGTCACGGCAAGGCCGGACAGGTAGGCTTTGCCGCTGTTTGCGAAGTTGGGGGTAATTTCGATGCTGGTGAACAGCTTTTCGCCCTGGTCATTGAGGCAGAGCAACTTGTCATTAGGCTTGAGCTGGGCTTCCAAACCGACTTGGCCCGGTTCCAGATCGTCCGCTTCTTCTACCAGGCGTACTGCAAAGACGGTCCCGTAGGAACCGGGCCAGCGTTCGTGTTCACACCAGATCACCGCCGTGTATTTGGTCGGGCTGTAGGTCTCAGCGATATCACGCAGTTCCTGGGGAAGGATTTCGCGACCATCAGCGGTGGTGCCGCTGGTGGCGACACGTTTCCAGAACGAAACAAGGGAACGGGGCATGGGCGATAACTGCGCTCAATCGGTGATTTGAGCCGCCACGATATGCACCGGCCGACCACCAAACAAACGGTTCACTTTTGCTTTGGTCCTATTTCTCGGATATAGGTCAAACCCAGATTTTAAGCCCACGTTTACAGCGTTTTCGCCGCATAGACTGCGGCCATGCCATACGCCCCCGAACTTAAAGAAGCCGCTAAACGCCTCTATTTGCGCCGCTGCAAGCCGCGTGAAATTCAGGCGCAACTGTCCCTGCCCAATATCAGAATCATTTACTACTGGATCCGCCAGGGTGAGTGGGACGACATGCTGTCGGACGAAGAACCGCTGACGGCTGTTGGCCGGCGAATCACCCTCCTCCTGGACAAATCCACGTCACTGACCAAGGGAGATCTAGACGAGCTCGATCGTCTGACTACCGTCCGCGATCGGCTGTTGAAGCAATCCGCGAAACCGGCACCGGCGCCGATCGGTGATCCGCCGGCGGACGATGGCCAGCGTAAAGAAGGACAACGGAACGAGCGCCGGGAGCGAGGCGATCGCAACGACAAGGGCGGGAAGAAGCGCGAGAAGAAGGCAAAAAACGAAGTCGGCGAGCTGACCGAGGTGGACTTCCTCGACAAGTTCATCAGCAAAATGTACGGCTACCAGAAGGAGTTGTTTGCCGCCAAACAGAACCCGCTGACTTGCCGAATCCGGAACATCCTGAAAAGCCGCCAGGTGGGCCTGACCTACTACTTCGCCGGCGAAGCGTTCATGGACGCCGTGCTGACCGGCGATAACCAGATTTTCCTATCGGCCAGCCGTGCCCAGTCCGAGATTTTCCGCAGCTATATCGTGTCGTTTGCACAGGAATGGTTCGGCCTGGAGCTGACCGGCAACCCGATCGTGCTGAGCAAAAACGGCAAGCCATGGGCGGAATTGCGTTTCCTCAGCACCAACAGCAGCACCGCCCAGGGTCACCATGGCCATGTCTACGTTGACGAATATTTCTGGATCCGCGACTTCGAAAAGCTCAACACCGTCGCCAGTGCCATGGCCACGCATAAGAAATGGCGTAAGACCTACTTTTCCACGCCAAGCGCCGTATCGCACCAGGCGTACCCGTTCTGGACCGGTGAGAAATTCCGCAACAGCAAACGCAAGAACGCCAAGGATCCCTGGCCGAGCGAAGCCCAAGCCGCGGCTGGCTCGCTGTGTCCGGACGGGCAATGGCGCAAGGTCATCACCATCCTCGACGCCATCGCCGGCGGCTGCGATTTGTTCGACCTCGAGCAGCTGCAGCTGGAGTACGACGAGGACAAATTTCAACAGCTGTTCATGTGCAAGTTCATCGACAGCACGCAGAGCGCCTTTTCCCTGGTCGATCTGGAGCGCTGTTACTCCGACCTGTCGTTGTGGACCGACTACGACCCCGACGATCCGCGCCCGTTCGGCAACAGCCCCGTCTGGATCGGTTACGACCCGAGCCGCACCCGGGACGATGCCAGTTGCGTGGTTATCGCCCCGCCGCTCGAGGATGGCGGCAAGTTCCGAATCCTGGAGAAGCACAGCTGGCGCGGCCAATCGTTCAAGTACCAGGCCGACCAGGTCAAGAAGCTCACCGAGCGCTTCAACGTCCAGCACATCGGCATCGATACCACCGGCATCGGTTACGGCGTGTTCGACCTGGTACGCGACTTCTACCCGCGTGCGACCTCGATCCACTACAGCCTTGAAACCAAGAACACCCTGGTGCTCAAGGCACAGGACACCATTCAGGGCAGCCGCATCGAGTGGGACGCCGGCTGGAACGATATCGCTCAGGCCTTCCTGACGATCAAGCGCGGCACCACCGGCGGCGGTCAAGTGACTTACAGCGCATCACGCACCGACGCCTCCGGTCACGCCGATATCGCCTGGGCGATCATGCACGCCTTGGCCCATGAACCTCTCAACACCAACAAACAGCGGCGTAGCCGCTACACATTTAGCGGATCAAGCAACCATGGGCAAACCAGTAAAAAACCAGCAGCAACTGCCGGCAACCGGTCCGATGCGGGCGTTTTCATTCGGTGCACCGGAACAGGTACTGACCGAAAATATCGGGCATTACCTGGGCGTGTTCGCCACCCACGACGGACGAACCTACACGCCACCGGTGTCACGCCAAGGCCTGGCCAAACTGCTGCGCGCCAACGCACACCACGGCGCCATTCCGGGGTTCAAGCGCAACCTGTTGCTGCGTGAGTTCGTATCGTCCAAAGGCTGCTCGATCAAGACCATGAGCTGTGCAGCGCTGGATTTTATGGTGTTCGGCGAGGCGTATTTCCGCCGTAACCGAAATGCATTCGGTCAAGTGCTGGAGATGGACCACCTCCCGGCGATCAACATGCGGGTCAAAGTTGGTGGCGGGTTTGTGATGCTGCAGAAGGACGGCAAAGAGCTGGAGTTCAACGAAGACGAGGTTGAGCACGTCATGAACTATGACGTGGAACAAAACATCTACGGCGTGCCTGAGTACCTGGGCGGTATGCAGGCGCTGTTGCTCAATGAGGCCGCTACCCTCTTCCGCCGGCGCTATTACAGCAACGGTGCCCACGCGGGCTACATCTTCTACACCAACGACCCAAACCTGACTGAGGACGACGAAGAGTCGTTGCGCGAGCAGATAAGCGCAAGCAAGGGTGTGGGCAACTTCCGCTCGTTATTCGTCAACATCCCCGGTGGTACCGAGAAGGCAATTCAGATCATTCCTGTGGGGGATTTCCAGGCCAAAGACGAGTTGGAGAAGGTCAAGAACATCACGCGCAACGACGTGATCGCGGCTTGGCGCATGAACCCCGCATTGGCCGGCATCATCCCGGAAAACAACGCAGGCTTTGGCGATATCGAGAAGATCGATCGGGTATACACCAGCAACGAAATTCGCCCGATCTGCCAGCTGTTCAACCAGTTGAATGACTCGTTACGCGAAGACAGGCGATTCACCTGGAGAACTCAAAAAGACACAGTTGATTCAACTACATAATCCGCACAATAAAGAGTTTGTCACTGCATTATGGCAAGATAGTGGCGATTGACTGCCCTGGGGAGGGACACAATGCGAGTTATTTGCAAATGCGGACACAAGGGGCGAATCGCTTCGCGAGACCAGTTATCGGAGGATTTTGCGAAGCTCTATTGTCAGTGCCTGGATGCAAAGTGCGGGCACACGTGGGTTGCGAATCTGACGTTCTCCCACACTTTAAGCCCGTCGGCTCAGTCATTCGAAAGAATGTTGTTCGACCGTTTGAGAGATATGCCCAGTGCAAAACAGCGTGAGTTGTTTGAGCAGTTGGGATCACAAGCGAGGGTATAAGTCGCAAACCGCCGACTCAAAGATGTCGGCGATCGATTACTTCGAATGATCTATTTCAGGCACAACGACTGGGGCTATCAACTGCAGACCCTTTTGGGTTGGTAACCAGAATTTCAGTAACCCGGCGGACTTGTTGCTGGTCTAGCTCACCCAAACGACGGTAGAGCTCGATCAGCCGGCGTTCAATTTTCGTCAGACCAGGCCATTCGAACTCGGTCATTCCAACGCGGTCGCGTTCATTTGTCGTGCGATCCAACATGCTTACTACTCCATAAGTGCATTGCTGAATCGATTATCCGGGCGGGAACTAGCTTTAGAGAGGAAGGGCGACGAATGTCGTACATGCTTTGCTACAAGTTAATTCCTATGGCGGGCGGCGTCGTCGGCCATGGCTTGCAGGAAACGACGAATCGCTTCTTGGTCAAACGGAGTAATGCTTCTGTACTGCGTAATCAATTTCTCTTCATCTGGCGTAAACAATTGTCCGAGCGGCGTAGAACGGCGGCCTGTCAACACGAAGGCTGCATCTACACCACGTTCTTCCAATGCCGTCACATACCGAAGGTCGAGCGAACTAGCTCCCAATTCATAGTTTTTTTGGGTTCCCCGACTTACCCCAAGAAGCACCCCAAACTCTGTTTGATTTAGCCCTAAGCGCTCGCGCTCTTCCCTCAGGCGTTCACCTACTTGATCTGCTATGAGCATTTTTTTATTCACCACCGTTGACTTGATCAATTTTTTGACCAAGAATCACCACAGACAAACGCAAACAAACACAATTGAACAGAGTGAACACTATGCCCGCCACTGTTACGCCCGAGCAAGCCCGTGCGGATCTGGATCGCAAAGGAGTGAGCATTGCGGAGTTCAGCCGAAAGCACGGACTGAACAAAAATTTAGTCAGCGACCTATTGAACGGTCGGATCAAAGGTCGCCGTGGGGAGGCGCATCGCGCCGCCGTGTTGCTCGGAATTAAAGACGGCGTGATTGAACAGTAATGGCACTGAGCCAAGGGAGAAAGCAGAACATGAAAAGCTCAATTCTAAAGACTCGGCGCCAGGTAGTCAGCGCAGTCATTTGCGCCTACCCAGGCGGACGCGAATGTGCGGCGGCTCGCATCGGCCTGTCACTCAAGAAGTTTGATAACCACGCCTACGAGAACAACAACAGCCGTCCTTTGACCGACGCTCAGATCCATCAGCTCGAGCTCAAGGCCGGAACATCCTATTTGCCCGAGTACATCGCAGCGATGTACGGCGGCATGTTTGTCCCGGTTGTCGAGCCTGAATTGTTGGACAACGTCGAGATGTATGCCCGATGCGTCCAAGCCGCCGCTAAGAGGGGCACCGTTGACCACCTCATTGCCGAGGCATTGAAAGATGGAATCATCAACGACACCGAGGCCGAAGCCATCCTCCATGCAGACACCTTGCACCTGGCTGCCCGGCACGCCGAGGTTCTTGCCGTCATCCAACTGCACGCGTCGCAGGCGGGGAAATGCAAATGACTCAGTTCCCTGCAGTACAGGAATATCAGGACGTACTCAAAGTCGCAGCGCGTGTGTTCTTGGAACGCCACCAATGCGAACACCTGGGCGACGATCAACAGTTGTTCGACCGCGCCGTGCAGCACTTGGTCAGCGACTATGACGTGCTGACACAGACTGCTGAAAAACTGGTGCATTTGGCCTGCAGCGATATGTCCGCCGTCCGAGATCGGCAGCGCCTGGACATCGTCAGCAGCACGTCGACGCACACCGTCATCATCGACCCCGCCACAGGCAACGCCTGGGCAGTCCCGGTCAGTCTGATTTACGAACGCATTCTCAACGCACCGGACAACGGTCGTTTCCGCGTAGCCGCACCGTAATCCCCAACCAATAAATCGCCTGTCCCACCTCCGTGGGTTTGGGTGAGCTGCGCCCGAAATCGAGGTTTAACGATGGCAAATGCCGTAATTGTCACCACTCAACTGCCCCCCGCAGAGGCCGAAGCATTGCTGGCCAACCTGCGTGAACAGTATCGCTTGAGCCTTAACGAACACTGGTATGCCGATCAGTTCCGCCTTGTTGCGGACGGTCTGCGCCACGGCGCAATTCTCGCCCACGTTCCGGTGATGGCTGCGCAAAAACGCCTTATGGCAGCTCTGTCCCACAGCCTCAAAGCAGTGAAGTAACCCCATGAAAGAAGATCTTCGCCACGACGTGTTGCAACGCCTCCAGTCCGACTTCGGGCTCAAGCACCGCACGGGCACCGACTACATGCGCGGGGGCACCTGCCCCAAGTGCAAGAAGAAAGAGCTGTATTCCCGGTTCGATACACCATGGATGGTGATCTGTGGTCGCCCTGAAAAATGTGGCCACACCCTGCACGTTAAAGAGCTGTACGACGATCTGTTTGAAGACTGGAGCAAGCGTGCGCCGGCTACAGACCAGCACCCCAACGCCACTGCGCGTGCCTACCTGGAGTTCGCACGGGGCTTTCGGTTTGAGCTGATCCAGGGTTGGTTCACTCAGGAAAGTTTCTATTCTCCTGAACACAACGCCGGCAGCGCCACTGTGCGCTTCGCCCTGGAAAAAGGCGGCTGGTGGGAACGGCTGATCGATCAGCCGCATCGCTTCGGCAAAATGAAGGCCCGCTTCAAATCCAAGGACAGTTATCGCGGCGTCTGGTGGTGTCCGCCTTGCGTCGACCTTCTTGAAGCCAAGGAAATCTGGATCGTTGAAGGGATCTTCGACGCCATAGCCCTAGCGCACAACGACATCGCGGCCGTATCAGCCATGTCGTCCAATGCGTTCCCTGGGGACTCGCTCAAGGCATTGGTTAAGACCCGCGAGGGAGGGAAGCTGCCCAAGTTGGTATGGGCGCTTGATAACGAGCCGAGCGCCAACGCGTACACCAGGCGCTGGGTACGCGAAGCCCGTGCCCTGGGCTTCGTCTGCGAGTCAGCGCAGATCCCGCAACGCGATGGCCGTAAGGCTGATTGGAACGATCTTCACCAGCGCTGGAGCTTCATCCAGGACGACACCAAGCGTGCCGAACAAATCGCTACCGACCTCAAACAAGCCCGCCACCAGGGAGCCTTGCTGCTGGCAGAGAGCGCTGCGGAAAAAGCCCTGCTCATGTACGACTGGAACAAGCGCGGGGAATTTCACCTGGGCTTTGGGAGCCGCCTGTATTGGTTCAAGTTGGACATGGAGAAATTCAACCGGGCCATGTCCGACATCGAGGACAGCGAAAACCACGACGACCAGTTACTCAATCAGGCGCAACAGCGCGAAAAGGCGCTGCAGCAGTCCGGCAGCGTCGTGGAGATTGCTAACTGCTACCCGCAAGCCTTGTATTTCCAGCGCAACGAAGTCACCGACGAATCCTGGTACTACCTGCGCGTGGACTTCCCCCACGACTCCGAAAGCGTGAAAAACACCTTCACCAGTGGCCAACTGTCGGCCGCGAGCGAATTCAAAAAGCGGCTGCTCGGCATGGCGGCAGGTGCCATGTTTACGGGCAGTGGCCAGCAGCTCGACAAGCTCATGAAAGACCAGCTGTTCGGCATCAAAACCGTTTCGACGATCGACTATGTGGGCTACAGCAAGGAGTACGCCTGCTACGTCTACGGCGATATCGCGATCAAGGACGGCACCACCTACAAGGTCAACAGCGAAGACTATTTCGAGTTCGGCAAGCTGCGCCTGAAAACCCTGCAGAAAGGCGTGCCGATCAAGCTGCAGCGCGAAGCCAAGGGCTTTGACGAGAAGTGGGTGCAGCTGCTGTGGACCTGCTTCGGCGCCCAGGGCTTCGTTGCCCTGGTGTTCTTTTTCGGCTCGCTTTTCTGCGAACAGATCCGCGCTCGCTACCAGTCCTTTCCGTTCCTGGAAGCCACCGGTGAGGCCGGCGCCGGCAAAACCACCCTGCTGAACCTGCTGTGGAAACTACTCGGCCGCGAAGGCTATGAAGGCTTCGACCCGATGAAATCCACCAAGGCCGGGCGCTCTCGCCTGATGGGCCAGGTCTCCGGCATGCCGGTCGTCTTTCTGGAAGCCGATCGCCACGGCGATGATCGGGTACACGCTAAAACCTTTGAATGGGATGAGCTGAAAGACTTCTACGGCGGCGGCACTCTGGCAACGAAAGGCGTCAAGACGGCCGGCAACGAGACGTACGAACCGCCATTCAGGGGAACGATCGCTATCAGCCAGAACGCGGCCGTGGTCGCCCACGAAGCGATCATGACGCGCATCGTAAAACTGCACTTTGTACGCCCGACCGTCACACCTGAAAGCCGTGCTGCAGCGGATCAGTTGAACGCGCTGGAGGGCGGCACCCTCAGCCACTTCCTGTTGCGTGCCGTGGGTAAAGAATCCGCGGTGCTCGATCTGTTCGCCCAGCGGATGCCTGAACACGAAGCGAAGCTGCGCCGCCTGCACACCCATTGCTTTGCCTGCGGCACGGCCTATATCAGCGACCAAGGCAACTGCAGCAGTTGCGGCTATGACCTTCGCGGCTACATCCGTGTCGAGCGCATCAGCAAGAACCACGCTCAACTGCTTTCGCTGCTGGACGGCCTTCGCTTGGTCCTGAAATTGAGTGATCCCCAAGTCGCCGCCACCCAGCGTCAGATCGTGCGAATGGCCATCGAGCGACAAGCATCGATCAGTTCCGACCACGCGGCCGTCGCGGAGTTTTGGGAGGTCTACGACTACCTCGAATCCTTGAGTGAGGATCCGGTGGTTGACCACAGCAGTGATCCGACCGTGATCGCCATCAACCTCAACGAATTCTGCGAGCGAGCCGCCGAACACAAACAGAAATTGGCGGACGTGGCCACGTTGCGCGATCTGCTCAAAGAGTCCCGTTCCCGCAAGTTCCTAGATAGCAACAAGGCCGTGCACAGCGCCGTACGCGCCGCATTCAACAACCGCAACCCCTGTTCACAACCCCGGCCGACGACAGTGAAGTGCTGGACATTCAAGGCGTAAAGGAGAGCAAGACCGATGCAGATCCAAGTGTTTATGGGCAATGCCGGCGATGGCAAAACAAGCAAGCTCCAATCAGTACAGGACCGTTTGGACTTCACAGGACAAAGCGCGCCGATCATCCACGCCGGTGCTTATGGGAAGGATGGCTTGCTGGAAATTCTGGAAGTCCGGGCAGCAGGTGGCCAGCGCGAAATCCTGGTGGATGACTGCAGCAGGCAACAGATTTTGAGGGTTCTGGAATGGCAATCATGTGTTGAACATGAGCCGGAGTTTGATGGACTGGTGATCCACCTGGCCCGTAAGGACTGACCGTAAAAGAAGCAGTGCCGAGGAGTTGCAGCTCCCCGACACCTAACCACTACCGAGGGCTATACCATGCAAGCACAGAACCAAAGCAGCAGCGGCACGAAGGCTACCACACCGGCACGCCACCTTGTGGCCACCGCGATCATCGGCGCGGCCATCATTGGCTACCTGGTGCACAAAACCCCTGAATCACGAACGCGCCTCGAAAGCCTCAGTCAGAGGGCCAGCACCTTGGGTGAACTGAACGAAACGGATGCCGCCGTGGTTGCCCAACTGCTCGCCAACCCCGCAACCCGGGGTGAATCGCGCAATGTCTAATAACCCTGCAGTAACACCAGTACGGCCCTTTCCCTGGAACATTGATTACACCAGCGTTTGTGACCAGTGCGGCAAGTGGCGCGCCCAGGGCAACCATTTGAAATGCAGCCGGCGGCGCCAGCTGCAGAATGCCCACCTGCGCAACCGCAAGCCCAAGCCATAGCCGCGTCCACCAGAAGATGCGCTTCCAGATACTTGGCCCGGAAACGGGCCTTTTTGTTTCCGATCGTCAGACTGTCAATAAACAAGCACAGCGTTAGGGGTTTACATGAGTGGGGTCGAAGCTCGCGGTAATTCCGTGAGAATCTATTTTCAACACAATGGGGAAAAGTGTCGGGAAGCAATCCCGGGAGGCAATACGCCGGCCATCGTCGCCCAGGCAAGGCGCCTGGTCGACATTATCGAATACGAGATCCAGACCGGCACGTTTGATTACGCGCGGCACTTCCCCAACTCGGCCAAGCTGGTCGAAAACACCTTTGGCCACTACCTGGACCTGTGGTTGAAGATCAAGGCCAACAGCGTGGCGGCATCGAGCTATCGGGGCTACGCGAACAAGGCAGAGGTTCATGTGCGGCCGCGCTGGGGCAAGGCACAGATCAACAAGATCGATCACCTGGACCTGCAGGAGTGGATCCAGGGCACCCTGTCGAAAACGCTCAAAAACAAAACCATCCGCGACATCATCAGCAACGTGCGGCAGGTGTTCAGACTGTACCGCACCAGGATGAAAGTCGCGCACGACCCGACCGAGGGTTTGATGGTGCGTCTGCCAGATCCCGAGGCTCCGGATCCGTTCACCCGGGCGGAAATCAAACAGATCCTGGATACTCCGACCAGCCGCACGCAAGAGCTGTTGATGGTCCAGTTCATGATATGGGCGGGCCCCCGAGTATCCGAGACGATCGCCCTGGCGTGGGAGGATATCGACCTGGAACAAGGCACAGTGACCTTCCGCAGGTCCAAGGTGCGTGGGGCTTACCGGGTGACGAAAACCCGTCGATCGACGCGTAGGGTTCGCCTACTTGCACCCGCCTGGGATGCACTGCAGAAGATCGATGCGTTGAATCGAAAGAGGAAAGCAGAAACCGTTGATATCGTTGAGCGGGACAACAAGACGGTACGGCAACACAAACTGCACTTTGTCTTCCTGAATACGAAAAGCGGCCTGCCGCACGTTAATGACTTCGTGGTACGAGACAGGTTCTTCAAGGCTCATTTGCTCGCGGCCGGGGTTCGCTATCGTGGGCCTGGTCAATGCCGGCACACATACGCCAGCCAGTTGCTGACCACCGGTGTAGCCTCGATCGACTGGATAGCCGAACAGATGGGCCACACCAACGGGAACATGATCCGCCAGCATTACGGGACGTGGATCAACGAGGATGGGCCGGATGTCGTCGGGATGTTGCAATTAGCACTGAAGCTATAGAGGTTCAGCTATACCGTACTGATGTGGGGGTGTAATACCCCCCCACCCGCTTCGCTCCCAAAGCCAAGGAGGCGTCATGCTAAAAATGTGGGTTTTCATCCTGATGATCGACGGGAAGGGTGTAGAGGCCTTCCCAAGAAATTCAGAGGCGCACTGCAAGCAAGGCATGGAAAGAATGTTAATGCTCCAGAGAGTTCAAGGACAGAAGGCCTCAGGTGCCTGCTACGTAAGAGCCACCGAAATCGACGACACCGATAGACTCCGCATTGGTCATTCGGTCGAAAGTCGCTAGAGAATTGGACTTGCCGGGACCTGTCCCAGTATCGACGGTAATCCCGGCGCGCATCAATACAACCCGGCCTGGATTTTTTGCTGCAGCAGCACAGCCAGTTCACGGCTGGGGTATTGGGGTTCGACGGTCCGAGCTTTGCAGTACGGTGCGTGGGTAAAAGCGCCGGCCTGCGTTAGGTCCTGGACGTGGTTACACAGCCGACAGCGCACCCGCGAGCCGTCGAGTTGCCAGTGTTTGTTCCAGGCTTCCAGCGGGAGATAGGGCACGGACATTCAAGCAGGTCTCTGGGCAGAAAGGACAGGGGCCGAATGCGCGTAAAACCCCTCACTAGGGGAATGGTAGGCCATTCCCCCAACTACTGGCGTCCAGCAGCCACAAAAAAGCCCACCAGGGTGGGCTGGGATGACGGGGGGCATTTAACGAATGTCCCGTTATTCGCAGTGCAGCCTCGGCATAAACTAAAAATGAGGAGGATTCAGAACAACCATGACAGAATCCGCGATGTCACTTTGTAATCATGGAGTTTATGGATGAACCGTTTTGCGCATTTTTTCGGAATTCTGGCCACAGTCGTAAGCTTTGCTACCTCCGCCGCCTCTTCCCTCCAGGATATTAACTATTCGGTAGTCAGTGATAAGTCTAAGCGCGATATCAAGCGAGCAGTCGAGGTTGTTCTAGACGAACGTGTGGATCAACCCACACTTGAAGCATTGGCGAATCAAATCAAAAATTCGAACCCAATGAGTTTTCAACGAACCTTCATCAGCTGGCGGATCAAAGGTGAGGATGGTGGTGGGTACTGGGCCAAGACAGATTTTGACCCGACATTAAACGTTCGGTTTTTGGGAACCACAGTCGCTGAATACAAAAAACTTAAGACCAGCAGCACAGCAGCAGAAGGAGAGGTGTTTGGTAGCTGGCTGAGTAACTGGGGAACCGATTACAAAATGGTGGGTTACCGAAAAGGCGGGAAAATATTTATCCGCTCCACGTATAAAGATGGCTCGTCGGGAACCACGGAATTTGTTTCGAAGAAGATTTCCGGCCGATCTGTTCTAGTCGATGCTGAAGGAAGCGATTTCGGTGAGTATTACCTCGTTAACGCAAAGGGCGATCTGGAGTTCTGGGGCGAAAACGGCAATTTTTATACGGCTAAGAAAACTGACTGAAGCGCTGATGCGTTCGGGCAGGGGCCTGCGCAAAGTTGCGTCGAACAACGCCATCTATAAACGCTTGATGTGACGCTAAACGACAAAAGCCCGCCGGAGCGGGCTTTTTTTTGTGGGACCGATTGAACATAGCGCGCGTTACGAGTGATGCGCTCAGTCTTTCCTGGACACCTTGCCCACCGACGGTATGTATCCAACCGCTTTTTCCGGCTTGCCCAGGACGTAATGCACATACAGGTTTTTGTTTTCGTCATTTCCCGTGGCGGTGGTTACCGCCAGCAGTTTCCAGCCTTCGGCTAATAGTGCGTTCGCCTTGGTCTGGCCTAATACTTCGATTATTTCAGCCGCTTCATGGAGCTGCATGCGTCCTTTCCTCTGCGAATGCCCACGCGGGGCGACCGCTTCAGCTTAGTCCACCCGTCAGCGGGCGGAGGTTCCTTTCCGGGGAAAGTTTGTCCGGTTAAAGATAGAGTTTTCCCTCTCCGATCAATGGGCGTTATGCATCACGCGCCCTGGCCTTGCGCCGGGCTTCCAGAACTTCAGGTAGCAGGTATGCCACAAACATGGCGAGCGTGGCGGCATAACAGAGCCAGATGAAAAGCGGCCAGCGCAGTACGTTAAATTCGCCATAGGAGCCAACCGCTACGTACTCAATAAGCGCGACGGCGAGCAAATTGCCGACGAAGCCGAACCAAGTCATGGGGTATTCCTTTCAGTTGGTCGGCGGCAGTTGTCGGTTCCGTGGATTGAGTGTAGTAAACGCTGATTTTAGGCACCGCGATCAACGAGATGCGACTCGCATTTACTAGGCCGGAAAGACACTCGAGTCCCATATCAGTCCCATATGGGCATTTTTCAGACGCCAAAAACCACAAACCCCCGATTTTCTCTAGGAAAATCAGGGGTTTGCGTTTTCAGAATGTGGCGGTGAAGGAGAGATTCGAACTCTCGATACAGTTTCCTGTATACACACTTTCCAGGCGTGCTCCTTAAGCCACTCGGACACTTCACCGTATCTCGTCAAACATGTTCTGTCTGTCGAGGCGCGCTAATGTAGTCGAAAGCTTTTCTGATGGCAAATTTTTTTTGCAGAATTTTCATGCGGTTAGCGATTTAGTCGTTCCGCTGGCTGCCGTGTCATGGCAAATCCGCCAATCTCCGGCTTCGCATCCTCTCCTATATAGAGGGGAATGCGCGGCTGGCGTGGCCGGCGACGCTTGCCGGGCGGGGAAAAGGTGACCGAGCGGTCAGTCACGGCGCTTTACCTGGCCTACGACGGTGAGTAACGTCTGGCTTACTTTATTAATAGGATTGGCGTCATGAGTGAGTTGATTTCCTACCATCTCGAAGACGGTATCGCGACCCTGACCTTGAGCAATGGCAAGGTCAATGCCATCTCACCGGATGTGATTGTTGCGTTTAACGCAGCCCTGGATCGGGCGGTGGCGGATCGGGCGGTGGTGATCATTACCAGTCAGCCGGGTATTTTTTCGGGTGGTTATGACTTGAAGGTGATGACGGCCGGCCCAAAAGAAGCGATTGCATTGGTGGCTGCCGGTTCGACGCTGGCTCGTCGCCTGTTGTCGCACCCCTTCCCGGTGGTCGTGGCGTGTCCTGGGCATGCGGTGGCCAAGGGTGCGTTTATTTTGTTGTCGGCTGACTACCGCATTGGTGTCGATGGCCCGTTCAGCATTGGTCTGAATGAAGTGCAGATCGGCATGACCATGCACCATGCCGGTATCGAGTTGGCGCGTGATCGTCTGCGCAAGTCGGCGTTTCATCGCGCGGTGATCAATGCCGAGATGTTCAATCCGCAGAGTGCCGTGGATGCCGGTTTCCTTGACCTGGTGGTGTCGGCCGAAGAGCTGCAAGGCGCAGCGCTGGCGGCGGCTCGTCAGTTGAAGAAGCTCAATATGACGGCCCATAAAAATACCAAGCTGAAAGTGCGCAAGGCACTGCTGGAGACGCTGGACAACGCGATCATCCTGGATCAGGAATATATGGGTTAAGCCCGAATGCGCTGTACGAAAAGCCCGACCGTCGTGTCGGGCTTTTTTGCCCGTGTGGTTTAAAGCCTACAACCGCTCTAGACCGCATCTGACCCAGATGTCGGGAATATGCGCTCAAATATCGGCCATCTCCCACTTTTATAGCGGCAATTGCCGAAAACAGTACACCTCCGTACACTGCGCCACCTTTTGTCCCGGTGGGCCCTTTAAATGTTGTTTGTGTTTCGTATGTTATTGATGGGCTTGCACTTTATTCTGGCCGGTATGCTTGGGGTGATTATCGGTCTGTGCCGGCCGTTCAATCCGGACAACAGCCGTTTATGCGCGCGTCTGTATGCATGGCCGGCGATGTGCATTCTGCGTTTGCGGGTGAAGGCTGACGTCGGGCCGTTGATGGATAAGCCTGACAGCTGCGTGATCGTTGCGAACCACCAGTCCAACTACGATCTGTTTGTATTCGGTAATGTGGTACCCCGCCGCACCGTGTGCATTGGCAAGAAGAGCCTGAAGTGGGTGCCGTTGTTCGGGCAGTTGTTCTGGCTGGCCGGCAATGTGTTGATCGACCGCGGCAATGCCCACAAGGCACGCCAGTCGATGCTGACTACGACTCGCACCTTGCAGCATGAAGACACCTCGATCTGGGTTTTCCCCGAAGGCACGCGCAACCTTGGCGAAGAGCTGCTGCCCTTCAAGAAAGGCGCGTTCCAGATGGCGATTGCCGCAGGCGTGCCGATTGTTCCGGTGTGTGTCAGCAGTTACGTCAAACACATGCAATTGAACCGCTGGCGCAGTGGGAAAATTCTGATCCGTTCGTTACCGGCGATTCCTACGGCTGGATTGAGCCTGGATGACATGCCGATGCTGATTGCCCAGTGCCGCGAGCAGATGCGCGAATGCATCGACTCGATGGATCGGCAATTACAGGCCGCTTGAAAAAAACCCGCCGTGCGCGGGTTTTCTTTGCCTACGAACTCTACAGATTTCGCTGACTCTGAAGCAGCAGACAAGGTTAAGCTCAATCCTGCTTGCCACTGCATATTTGCTAATACAAAGCGCTAAAAGAAGTGAACCAAAATCATGGGTAGAGTCGTTGCTGCTGCGGTTTACAGTGCCGGTAAGAAGGTCACCAATATCACGCTCGATGAAGGCGCTGCCTGGGCTGCCAAGCCTGGCCACTTTGTCTGGATTGGTCTGGAAGAGCCGAACGCCGAAGAGCTGTTCAATTTGCAACGTCAGTTCAACCTGCATGAACTGGCCATCGAAGATGCCCTGGAAAAACACAGCCGACCGAAACTGGAAACGTTCGGTGACGCGCTGTTTATCGTGACGTATTCGCCGGTCCGCGATGAAGGAAAACTGGAGTTCATCGAGACTCATATCTTCGCCGGAAAAGGCTACATCATTACCGCACGCAATGGTCATTCAGCGTCCTACGCCTATGTCCGACAGCGTTGTGAGGCGCGGCCGCTGTTACTGGAGCACGGGGAAGATTTCGTACTCTATGCCATCCTCGACTTCGTGATTGAAAACTACCAGCCCGTGGGTGAGGCGATCCATGCCGAGATCGATGAACTGGAACACAACGTCATGCGCAATTCTTTGAACGAGCATGACATCCAGAAACTCCATAGCCTGCGCCGCGACGTATTGCGCTTGCGCCGGTATGTGGCGCCAATGGTGGAGATTGGTGAGGAACTGCAGAAGCTGAACTTTCCATTCATTGACAAGAACATGCGCCCGTATTTCCGTGATGTGCAGATTCATGTCACGCGGCAGATGGAAGACCTGATGACGCTGGCGGACATTGCCAGCCAGACCATTGAGGTGGGGATATTGCTGGAGGCGTCGCGGCAGAGCGTGGTGCAGCGCAAGTTTGCAGCGTGGGCAGCGATTCTGGCGTTCCCGACGGCGGTGGCCGGGATCTACGGGATGAACTTCGAGAACATGCCTGAGTTGACTTGGCATTACGGATATTTCGGAATACTGGGATTTATCGCCGTGGGGTGCGTCGGTTTGTGGACGAGCTTCAAGCGGTCGGGGTGGTTGTAGCCGGGACCGAGGCGTCTGCGCGGGCAGCCTCGCTCCTTCAAGCCCCTGTAGGAGCGAGGCTTGCCCGCGAAGCTTTTAAGGCTTGACCGACTCACCCTCACCTTCAGGCTTGTGCGCCACAAACCGCATCATCCATTCCGCGACGGTCGTGCCGTGATGCTCGTGTTCAAGACTGGCCATGCCTTTGGAATAAACCTGCTCGCCCAGCGCTTCCTGACGAATATCCAACAGCGCCCGTGAGTAATCGTGAATGAACTCCGGATGCCCCTGGAAGCACAGCACCTGATCGTTGATGTGGTACGCGGCGAATGGGCAGAAATCACTCGAAGCAATCACAGTAGCGTTTTCCGGTAGCGCGGTGACCTGATCCTGATGGCTGATCAGCAGCGTCAGCTCTTCTCTCACCGGGTTCATCCATGGCGCCTTGGCCGCGAGTTTGTAGCGATGGGTGCCGACGCCCCAACCCTGAGTCGCCCGCTCACTTTTGCCACCCAACAACAGCGCCAGCAACTGATGACCGAAGCACACGCCCAGCAGTTTGTCGCCGCGTTCGTAGCGGTTCAGCAGGTACGTCTTGAGGGTTTCAATCCATGGGTCGTTGCCGAAGGAATCGGCTTTGCTGCCGGTGACCAGATACGCATCAAAAGTCTCGTCATCGCTGGGATAATCACCCTGCATCACGTTGTACACGGTGAACTCGGCAGCGATGGGTTGCTGCGAAAACAGACGCTGGAACATCTGCCCATAACCCTGATATTGATCGACCAGTTCCGGACGCAGGATGTCGGTTTCCAGAATGCAGATGCGTAACGACATAAAAAATACCTGACACATGATGGGAATAATGCACACCCCAGAGCCTGCCTTGAAACACGGTGGCAAGGCAAGCCCCGGAACGCGTCATCGGTCCCTTAGAACAGCGCATCCTTGGCGGCTTTCTCCAGCAGCAGCGCAGGTGGAGCGAAGCGCTCGCCGTACTGCTCGGCCAGGTACTGAGCGCGAGCGACAAAGTCTCTCACGCCGTACTGATTGATGAACTGCAGCGCACCGCCGGTCCAGGCCGCAAAGCCGATGCCGAGGATCGAGCCGACGTTGGCATCCGCCGTCGAGGTCAGCACGCCCTCTTCCATGCAACGCACGGTTTCGATGGCCTGGACGAACAGCAGTCGATCGCGTATGTCCTGCGGCGAAATCTGCCCATCGGCTTTCTCGAAGCGGGTTTTGAGCTCCGGCCACAAATGTTTCCGGCCTCCAGCCGGGTAGTCATAAAAGCCACCTCCAGCGGCCTTGCCCGGACGCTTGTATTCCTTGAGCAGCAAATCAATCACGGCGAACGCCGGGTGTTCAGTCAGCGGTTTCCCTTCTGCTCGCAGGTCTTTGGCGGTTTGTTCGCGGATATGGCTCATGAGGCTGAGGGAAACTTCGTCGGAAATCGCCAGAGGTCCGACAGGCATGCCGGCCTTGCGCGCTTCGGTCTCGATCATCGGCGCGCTCACGCCTTCGCCGAGCATGGCGATGCCTTCGTTGGTAAAGGTGCCGAACACCCGCGAGGTAAAGAAGCCGCGACTGTCGTTGACCACGATCGGAGTTTTGTTGATTTGCAGGACGAAATCGAAACCGCGAGCCAGGGTTTCATCGCTGGTATGGACGCCTTTGATGATTTCCACCAGCGGCATTTTCTCCACGGGACTGAAGAAATGCAGGCCGATGAATTTCGTCTGGTCCGGCACGGCAGTGGCCAGGCCGCTGATCGGCAAGGTCGAGGTGTTGGAGGCGATGACCGCCTCCGGCCCGACGATTGTTTGCGCAGCCGATAAGACCTTGGCCTTCAGTTCGCGATCTTCAAACACGGCTTCAATGATCAGATCGCAACCGGCCAGGTCCTCATCGTTTTCGCTGGCATGGATTCGCCCCAGAATTGCCTCGCGCTGCTCTTGGGTTAACTGACCACGCGCAACCTTCTTGTCCAGCAATGCCGCCGAGTGGGCCTTGCCCTTCTCTGCCGCGGCGAGGTTGATGTCTTTGAGCACCACGTCGATGCCGGCCGATGCGCTGACAAACGCGATGCCAGCGCCCATCATCCCGGCGCCAAGCACGCCGACTTTCTTCGTCATATAAGGCGCCATGCCTTGTGGCCGCGAGCCGCCGGCATTGATTTCATTGAGCTGGAACCAGAACGTGCCAATCAGGTTTTTCGACACCTGGCCGGTGGTCAGCTCGGTGAAGTAGCGGGTTTCGATCAAGTGCGCGGTGTCGAAATCCACTTGGGCGCCTTCCACCGCAGCACAGAGAATTTTCTCCGGCGCGGGCAGGCAGCCCTGGGTTTTGCTGCGCAGAATCGATGGCGTGATCGCCAGCATCGGCGCGAGCTTCGGATCCGACGGTGTGCCGCCGGGAATCTGATAACCCTTTACGTCCCAGCGCTGCACAGCGACCGGGTGAGCGACTATCCATGCCCGCGCCTTGGCCATCAGTTCATCGCGATCGGCGGCCAACTCGTCGATCAACCCCGCTTGCAACGCCTGTTGCGGCCGGATTTTCTTGCCTTCAAGCAGATACGGCAGCGCTTTTTCGATGCCCAGCAGACGGACCATGCGCACCACCCCGCCGCCGCCCGGCAACAGGCCAAGCGTGACTTCCGGCAGCCCGAGCAACACCGACGGATCGTCCAGCGCCACGCGATGGTGGCACGCCAGGCAGATTTCCCAGCCACCACCAAGCGCTGCGCCGTTGATCGCGGCGACCACCGGTTTGCCGAGAGTTTCCAGGGTGCGCAATTGCCCCTTGAGGCTCAGCACCACGTCGTAAAAGGCTTTGGCTTCGGGTTTGCCGACTTTGATCAGTTCATTGAGGTCGCCGCCAGCGAAGAAGGTTTTCTTGGCCGAGGTGATGATGACACCGGCAATGGCTTCCTTTTCAGCGACCAGTCGGGCGACACAGATGGCCATGGCGTCGCGGTAGACCGCGTTCATGGTGTTGGCACTCTGGCCCGGCATGTCGATGGTCAGGACGACGATCCGGTCCTGGCCCTTTTCGTAACGGATGGCTTGGGTCATGGCAATTTTCCTAGAAGTCAGGGCTCAGAGGCGTTCGATGATGGTGGCAATGCCCATGCCGCCGCCGACACACAATGTCGCCAGGCCATAGCGCTGGCGCCGGGCTTCCAGTTCATCGAGCAGCGTGCCGAGAATCGCGCAGCCAGTGGCCCCGAGCGGGTGCCCCATGGCGATGGAGCCGCCGTTGACGTTGACCTTGTCGGGGTCAACGGCCATGTCCTTGATGAACTTGAGCACCACCGAGGCGAACGCTTCGTTGACTTCGAACAGGTCGATGTCTTCGACCCGTAGCCCGGCCTTGGCCAGCGCCTTGCGCGTGGCCGGCGCGGGGCCGGTGAGCATGATGGTCGGGTCGGTGCTGGTGACCGCCGTGGCGACGATTCGCGCTCGCGGTTGCAAGCCCAGCGCCCGGCCCTTCGCTTCGGAGCCGATCAGCATCAACGCCGCGCCATCGACGATCCCGGAACTGTTGCCCGGCGTGTGCACGTGGTTGATCCGCTCGACCTGGCTGTAAACCCGCAGCGCCGTGGCATCGAAGCCCATTTGCCCGATCATTTCGAAGCTCGGCTTGAGCTTGCCCAAACCTTCCATCGTCGAATCGGCACGAATGAATTCATCGTGATCAAGCAAGATGATGCCGTTCTGGTCTTGCACCGGCACCAGCGACTTGTGGAACGAACCGTTCCCTCGCGCCCGCGCCGCCTTCTGCTGGGATTGCAACGCGAAGGCATCGACGTCCTGACGGCTGAAGCCTTCGATGGTGGCAATCAGGTCGGCGCCCACGCCCTGAGGCGTGAAGTGGTTGTGCAAGTTGGTTTCCGGGTCCAGCGCCCAAGCACCGCCATCGCTGCCCATGGGCACGCGAGACATCGATTCGACGCCACCGACCACCACCAGGTCTTCGAAGCCGGAACGCACTTTCATCGCCCCCAGGTTCACCGCTTCCAGCCCTGACGCGCAGAAGCGATTGAGCTGCATACCGGCCACGCTGACGTCCCAATCGGCCACCTGTGTGGCGGTCTTGGCGATGTCGGAACCCTGATCGCCGATGGGCGTCACGCAGCCGAGCACCACATCATCGACCTGACTGGTGTCCAGCGACATGCGCTGCTGCAGCGCCGTCAACAGTCCTGCCACTAGATTGACCGGCTTGACGCTGTACAAGGCGCCATTGGCCTTGCCTTTGCCACGGGGGGTGCGTAACGCGTCGAATATCAAAGCCTGGGTCATGATGTCCTCGAACCTGGTGGTGAATGAAGATCAAAAGATCAAAAGGTCAAAAGGTCAAAAGATCGCAGCCTTCGGCAGCTCCTACAGGGAACCGTTTGATCCTGATCTTTATGCACTCACCTTATGCCCAGCAGCTGGGGATTCAATGACCACAGTGCTCATTGATGTTGACCCTCACGCTCAGACGAACGGTAGTCTGCTATCGGATAAACCGATTCACGTCACCAAGCTGTCTAGCAAACGGGCGCCCAAGAAGCTGGCAATAAGCCTCATTCTTTTTTAATAGCGAGGAGCACTCAGCCCATACGAAATGGATCTAAGTCAAGCCTGACGCGGGCCCTAAGGTAAACCTGTACGAAGTTGTCGTCGGGTTTTGCCGAGGCACTCGTACTACAGGAAGTGCAGCGCTCTGCCGTCATGGATATGCAGGCAGGCACCAGGAAATAACAAAAAAGGCGGTCAAGCCATGTTCAAGCATTCGAAAGTTCGTCAAGCCGGGCTCATTCTATTCGCCACTACGCTGCTGTTGATTTTGCCGAACCTGACCAAGGTGATTAGCTGATCGAGCATCAGGGTTTTCGTTTCGCCTGATAAAAATGTGATTGGCTCGCTATTCGAGCCGGCGTGGCTGTGCCAACCTTTGCGGCATTTCCACGACATGGACGGCAATCACTTGAAAGCGCTCATTGTGTTTGGGGCTTTGCTGCTCAGCATGCCTCTTTCTGCCGCACAGCTGAATCTTGAGCCAGGCGCGAGCCCTCGCACCTGGCAGACCGAGCAATTGCTCAAGCATCCTCAGGTTCAGACCATCACGATCGCGAACGACGTTTCCTACAAACGGGACATGAGCTATCGCGCGGTGCCGTTGGCGGCGTTGTTGACAGGCATCAAGCCTGACGATCACCTGCAAGCCATTGCCCTGGACGGTTTTGCCGCCGAACTGACCGCCGCGCCATTACTCAATACCCAAGGCGCGCGGGCCTGGCTGGCGATTGAAGACCCGGCCAAGCCTTGGCCGCCGTTGTCAGAAGGCAAGCCCAGTGCGGGGCCGTTTTACCTGGTCTGGACCGATCCACAGGCGGGCAATATCAGCCCCGAGCAATGGCCATTCCAAGTCGCCAGCATCAAGCGCATGGCCCCGGTGGCCGAGCGCTTCCCTGCCCTGCTGCCCGACCCTGCACTGAAGGCGGACGATCCGGTGAACAAGGGCTTTGCGCTGTTTCAGAAGAACTGCCTGGCGTGCCATCGATTGAATGGCGCAGGCGATGCGCAGTTCGGGCCGGACCTGAATATCCCGTTCAACCCGACCGAGTACTTCGGCGCGGATTTCCTCAAGCGCTACATTCGTGATCCGCAAAGCTTGCGCCAGTGGCCACAGGCGAAGATGCCGGCGTTCGCGACGACGGTGTTGCCGGAGGGGGATCTGGAAATGTTGGTGGGGTATTTGAAGCACATGGCTGGGCGCAAGGTGAAGCCCTGAAGACATCCCTCCCTGCTCAGTGATCGTTCCCACGCTCCGCGTGGGAATGCAGCCCGTGACGCTCTGCGTCACATCCAAAACCGAACGCGGAGCGTCCGTGGAGGCAATCCCACGCAGAGCGTGGGAACGATCGGTGGCAGGTTACTGCTGTTGCACCAAAATCACCGGCGCTGGCGTCGGCGAGACCAACACCTTGGCATGCATCTGCTCGCACCCGCCTCCACGACGCATGCCGCGCACCGGGCAGGCGTCGAGGTAATCCAGGCCCACCGCCAGTTTCAGGTGACGCTCCGGGCGGGCCAGTTCGTTGGTTACGTCGAAGCTGTACCAGGCGTCATCCAGCCAGGCTTCAGCCCAGGCGTGACTGGCCAGGTGTTCGCAGTTCTCGCTGTACAAATACCCCGACACATAACGCGAGGGAATGCCCAGGCTGCGGGCGCAGGCAAGAAATGCATGGGTGTGGTCCTGGCAGACGCCGGAGCGCCCGGCGAAAGCCTGGGCGGCGCTGGTGTCGACTTCCGTGGAACCCGGCGTGTAGGTCATGTGCTGGTTCAGGCCATGCATCAAATCGATCAGCGCCGTACGATCCCGGCGTTGTTTGCAGGCCTTCTCGGCAAACGCGCGCAACGCGTCGTCGGCTTCGGTCAGGCGCGTAAAGCGCAAGAACGGCAGCGCCGACTGGCTTTCATGTTCGGCTTCGCGCAGTTCGTCGATGTCCACCTGCCCGCGGGCGCCGATGATGATTGCCTCGTGGGGTTCGTCCAGGGTCAGCACATGCAGGATATTGCCGAACGGATCGAGTTGCGCACGCACCGGGCGTGGCAGGTCGAGCTGCCAGCTGAGCACGTGCTGGCGTTCGCTGTCATGGGGGGTCAGTCGCAGGTACTGGATGCTCGCCCGCACCTGATCTTCGTAGTGATAGGTGGTCTCGTGGCTAATGGAAAGTCTCATGCAGCCTCCAGGTAGGAACTGTGTATGGCATTGCCCAACCGGCGCACCAGCGGGATGAACTCGGTCAGCCAGGCGTGCAGGCCTTCGTCGAGGATTTCGTTGATACCGGTGTAGCGCAGGCGTGCGTCCATTTCTGCCGCCAACCGCTGGGCAGGACGACCGTTGGCTCCCGGCAATTGAGCGAGGATCTGGTCGATTTCTTCAGTGCAGGCCCGCAGGGATCGCGGCACATCGGCGCGCAGCAACAACAACTCGGCCACATGCCGGGCACCGGGAGCGTCGCGGTAAATCTCGGTGTAAGCCTCGAACGACGACAAGGCCCGCAGCAAGGCGCTCCACTGGTAATAGGCGTGAGCCGTGCCGTCGCTGACTGCTTCGGCCTGATCGCCGGCCATTTCGTAACGGGCGTCGAGCAGGCGCAACGTGTTGTCAGCCCTTTCGATAAAGGTGCCCAGACGAATGAAGCGGAACGCGTCGTTACGCATGATGGTGCCGTAGGACGCGCCACGGAACAGGTGGGAACGTTCCTTGATCCACTCACAGAAACGGCTCATGCCGTAGCGACTCAAACCTTGCTCGGCGATCCCGCGAATTTCCAGCCAGGTGGCGTTGATGTTTTCCCACATGTCGGCGGTGATTCGCCCACGCACCGCATGGGCGCTGGCTCGCGCGGCACCGAGGCAGCTGTAGATGCTCGCCGGGTTGGCCGCATCCAGGGCAAAAAAATGCAGCAGCCGTTCAGCATGCAGTTCGCCATGGCGCTCCAGGTAATCGTCCAGGGTGCCAGTGATCAGCAATGGCATGGCGAGTTCATGCAAGCCATCACCACGCCCGTCTTGCGGCATCAGTGACAGCGAATAACTGATGTCGAGCATCCGTGCGAGGTTTTCCGCCCGCTCCAGGTAACGCGACATCCAATACAGATCCGAGGCAGTTCTACTTAACATGGCAGGCTTCCTTCAATCCTCGACCACCCAGGTGTCCTTGGTTCCACCGCCCTGGGAGGAGTTCACCACCAGGGAGCCTTCGCGCAAGGCGACACGGGTCAAACCGCCGGGCACAACCCGGGTTTCGCGGCCAGACAATACAAACGGACGCAGGTCGATATGGCGTGGAGCGATGCCGTTTTCGACAAAGGTCGGGCAGGTCGATAAAGACAACGTCGGTTGAGCGATGTACGCGTGGGGCTTGGCTTTGATCCGCTCACGGAAAGATTCGATTTCCGCCGCCGTCGCCGCCGGCCCCACCAGCATTCCGTAACCACCGGAGCCCTGGGTTTCCTTGACCACCAGTTCTGGAAGATTGGCCAGTACGTGGGACAGTTCGGAGGGATTACGACACTGCCATGTCGGCACGTTCTTCAGGATCGGCTCTTCATCCAGGTAGAAACGAATCATGTCCGTGACGAAGGGGTACACCGATTTGTCGTCTGCGACCCCGGTGCCGATGGCATTCGCCAGCACCACATTGCCGGAACGGTAAGACGACAGCAGACCTGGAACGCCGAGCATCGAGTCCGGGTTGAATGCCAGCGGATCGAGGAAGGCATCGTCGAGGCGACGGTAAATCACGTCGACGGCTTTCGGCCCGTCCGTGGTGCGCATGAACACCTTGTCATCGCGCACGAACAGGTCCGCACCTTCCACCAGCTCGACCCCCATTTCCCGAGCCAGAAACGCATGCTCGAAAAATGCGCTGTTGAAGCGCCCCGGCGTCAGCACCACCACGCTCGGGTTGTCGATCGGGCTGGAGCTTTTCAAGGTGTCGAGCAACAGGTTCGGATAGTGGTCGATGGGCGCGATGCGCTGGGCGGCGAACAATTCGGGAAACAATCGCATCATCATCTTGCGGTCTTCGAGCATATAGCTCACGCCGCTGGGGGTACGAAGGTTGTCTTCGAGCACGTAGTACGTGCCGTCGCCATCGCGCACCAGGTCGACACCGGAAATGTGGGAATAGATATCGCGGTGCAAATCCAGCCCCTGCATCGCCAACTGGTATTGCTCGTTGGCCAGCACTTGCTCGGCCGGGATGATGCCGGCCTTGATGATGCGCTGCTCGTGATAGAGGTCGGCAAGGAACATGTTCAATGCCTTGACCCGCTGAATGCAGCCGCGCTCGACGACCCGCCATTCACTGGCGGGGATACTGCGGGGAATGGTGTCGAAGGGAATCAGGCGCTCTGTCCCTTGCTCATCACCATAGAGCGTGAATGTAATCCCGGCACGATGAAATAACAGATCGGCCTCGCGTCGCCGTTGTGCCAAAAGCTCGTCAGGCGTTTCGGCCAGCCAACGGGCAAACTCCCGATAATGCGGGCGGACCTGGCCGCCGGCATCGTACATCTCATCAAAATAGGTGCGGATCATGCCGTACTCCTTGTCACATGGACATCCAGGTCTTCGCAAGGCCCGTGCCATCGGCATAAACGCTTTGATATCAATCAGTTGGATAATGACGCTGCGCGCACCGCACCAATCCTGTGCGGTAAATGCCCCAACCTGATTGCCCCCGCTTCATGGCGAAGCAATGCTGTCGCCTATCAGCAGCATAGCCAGAGTTGATTTCACTGCCCGGGCGGCGGTGCGGATAATCGGCACATTCGCTGGAAAACCTGATCGAACTTCCCTTTAGCCGCCTGCTCAGGCGGTTTTTTTTGCGTGTTTGAAACGTTATGAATCAAAAACCCAGATCAAAAGATCGCAGCCTCGTTCCACTCGACAGCTCCTACAGGAGAACGCGTGAAACGAGGCTGCGATCTTTTAAACCTTTGCAAACCGCAAAAACGAAAACGGCCAACCCGAAGGTCAGCCGTTGCTGAATTGTCACTGTTCATAACGTTATGCGAGTAGCCCTCGTACCTCCTGCTTGACGCCCCATCCTTCGATGATACCGCCCAGAGGCTCGACCACCGCCTCGAAGTCCTGCTCAAAGTCGCCGATCCCGTCGTAGGTGGCATACATCACTTTGCTCAGTTCCAGATGCCATGCGCCGTCATCGCGCACGCTGATCTGGGCATTCAAGGATTCACCACAAAAATGACCTGCCGCCCTGCGTGCCCGCTCCTCGTCCGGGAAAATGGCGTAGAACTCGATGGGATGGAATCGTGAAAAGTCGAAACCGCCTTCTTTCATGCGGCGCAGCACGCTGCTGCTGATGTCTTCTTGATAGGCTGTGCTCATGAAACGTCCCCCTCAGACTGATGGATAGACTTTCCGTATTCCCTGCACTTTCAACCGATTAGTGAAAGCGATACGGCAACAGAGGTTGCCGACGGGAAACAAGCATGTAGCTGACAAGACCAGACCTTAGCGAGTCATTCGCTGATCTCGCTTGCAGAGTAGCCTCAAGACAGAGCTGCTGCCAAGGTCTGGGTGTGAATGTGACAAGAGATGTATCAGATCGGGGTAATACTGATGATTTCGATGCTGTTCTGGGATTTCAGACTTTTGACGGTCGGATCATCGGTACGCCCCTCCAGATCATTGAGATCCAGTTCGGCCGCGACCGGCAGGCACCGGGCGCGAATGAGTTTGGCGGCCTGCTCGCTATTCGGGCATTCCTCGCACTCGAAGAGTTCGTCCACTGTTTCACCGTGATCATCCACGAAAGTGATTTTCCACTTTTGCATCGGTGCCTCCTCGATAAACCCATGGATGGGCTTACTTCTATCTGGACTTTACCCCTGACTGATCGTTCAACGGATTACCGCGTGTCGGCATGAAAAAACCCAGAACCTGAGCGATGCTTGCTCGCGAAGTCGACAGATGGATTGACTGAATATACAGGTCGAACCTCACGTCATGGCTCGGCCCAATCCTGTGGGAGCGTGGCTTGCCCGCGACAGGATCGCCGCGTTACAGCTGACAGACCGCGGCGCCTGCATCGCGGGCAAGCCACGCTCCCACAGGTTCAGTGTTACAGGCCAAACCAATCAGATCCGCACGTCACCCCTTGGCCCGGCGATGGCCCAGATGATCAGGCCCAGGACCGGCAGCAGCAGGATCAATAACACCCAGAGGATTTTCATCCCGGTCTCGGCGCCACTTTTAAGCACGTTGATGATGGCCCAGATATCCAGGGCAAGAATAATCAGGCCAACCAGGCTGTTGAACGTGGAACCCATGGTGACGCTCCCGAAGAGTGGTACGCCCTCTTAGGATAGTCGGGCCTTGCGAGGGTTCCGTTTTATTACCGTCCTGCACAGCTTCAGACGTGGATCGCCACTTTCAGGGCTTCCAGGGAGGGCGCGGCGGCGATGCCGACTTCGGCGCACAACTCCAGCACCCGTGGCACGTCGTTTCCGTAGACCAGCACCATTTGCAACTCGTCGTCGAGCAGCTGGCTGAAGTTCATCAGTGTGTAACCGCCGTTTTCCTTGTTCAGGCTGCTCATCTGCACCTGAATGCGGTTGAGCGCTGTCAGGGCTTCGGTCTTGGCCAGTTGCTTGGGTTTGATGTTGAAATCGACGCCGGGGCCGAACGAAGCGACGATTTGCGCAAACAGGTCCATGTAGGTATCGGCCTGGAACAGCACGGTTTCCGGCAAGCTGCCGACGACGACCCATTCGCCCAACGGGATCGGGAAAGTGTCGTCGTAGTTGATGTCTGGATTGGCCGTCAGAAAAGCTTCTGGATCCGCATAGGCCTGAGCCGCTTCGTCAGCGACTTTCAGGATTTCGTCCTCGCTCATGCACCCGGAGCTGATTTTGCTGATGAGTTCGACGAGTGCGGCTTTCATGAGGTGGATCCTGTAGCGAGGGAGATTTGAGGGCGCGAAGGATAACGCAGGTTAAGCATGAAAACGAAAAGATCGCAGCCTTCGGCAGCTCCTACATTGGTATGACGTGCGCTCTGTAGGAGCTGCCGAAGGCTGCGATCTTTTAATGTGATCAGCCAAGCAATTTCTGCAATTGTGCGGTGGTATCCACCGCGCCCATGGTTTTGGCCGCGTCCAGCGCGGATACGCCGTTGGCATCCTTGGCCTTCGGATCGGCGCCTTTGCTGATCAGGTAGTCGACGATTTCGACGCGGTTGAACATGGCCGCCATCATCAATGCCGTGCGACCGTCGAAGGACGAACCTTCCACTTGTGCGCCACCTTCCACCAACGCCTTGACCACCGCCAGATCACCCTTGAATGCCGCGCCGGCAATCGGGCTCTGGCCGTTGTCGTTGCGAATTTCAGGATCAGCCTTGTGCTCGAGCAGCACTTTTACCGTCTCGACATGGCCGTGGTACGCGGCGAGCATCAGCAAGGTGTCGCCCTTGTGGTTGCGCAGGTTCGCCGGCAAGCCCTTGGTCAGCAGCGCAGCCATCATGGCCGCATCGCCTTCGCGCGCTTTATTGAACACCTGTTCGGCAAATTCAGCAGCCTCTTCGGGTGTCATCTGGCGGCTTTTGTCTGACATTGGTGACTCCACATTCGGTCAATCGGAAAGCCCATAGTTTCCCGAGCGCTCAAGAACCTGTCACTTCTTTTTTCTCATGCCTGGTCATAGCCACATTTAATAAGCGCCGCATTCAATAGCGGTATTTGCCGCCCTGGATCTCCGCCAGCACCTGCTCGGTGACTTGCACGTAAGTCTGAGTGCCCGGCAACCAGGCATAAATCGGATCATCGCCGGTTTTGTTCGGGTCGAAGGCTTCATCCTTGAGCCGGGTCTTCTGGTATTTGAAGGTCCCGGTGGTTTCCATTTTCACTTTCACTCGCAGAAAAAGCGGCACCGCATAGGCAGGCAGTTGCTGCCTGGCGAAAGCCAGCAACTCGCTGAAGTCCAGGGTCGCCAGGGATTCGGCCGGCGTAATTGCCGCCATCCCGGCACGCCCGTTGGTATTGTGGATTTCCACGCCATAGGCCACGGCTTCGGCAATGTGCGGATGTTGCAGCAGAATGTTCTCAACCTCGGTGGTCGAGACGTTTTCGCCCTTCCAGCGATAGGTGTCGCCCAAACGATCGACAAACTGCGCATGGCCAAAACCGATGTTGCGCAACAGGTCGCCGGTATTGAAGTAGCGGTCGCCCTTCTTGAATACGTCGTGGAGCACGACTTTTGCGGTCTTCTGCGGATCGGTGTAGCCGTCTAGCGGTGCCTTGTCGTCGATCCTCGCCAGCAGTAACCCCTGCTCGCCCTTGGCCACTTTACGCATGAAACCCTGGGTATCTCGCGTGGGGGCGCCGCTGTCGTGGTCGTACGCCACCAGTTCCCAGGACATCAGGGAAAAGCCGATGGTGTTGTCGAAGTTGAGGATGTTGGTGAAACCGATATTGCCGTCGCTGGCGGCGTACAGCTCACAGATATGGTCAACGGCAAAACGCGTCTTGAACTCGCTCCATGCGCCGGGGCGCAGACCATTGCCGATCATCTTCGTTACGCTGTGGCGACTGTCGTCGACGCTGCGCGGTTGATCCACCAGGTAGCGACACAATTCGCCGACGTAACCGAGGGTGGTCGCCCGGTATTTGCGCACGTCACTCCAGAACTGGCTGGCGCTGAACTTGCGGCGAATGGCAAACCCCGACGCCCCGCTGATTGCCGAACCCCAGCACACGCAAAGCCCGGTGGCGTGGTACAGCGGCAAGGTGCAATAGACGACGTCCTGCGGCTGCATATTCAGGGCAATCAACCCGAAGCTGGCGGAGCTGCGCATCCAGCGGCCATGTTTGAACACCCCGGCCTTGGGCAACCCGGTGGTGCCCGAGGTGTAAATGTAGAAACAAGGATCGTCGAGAAAAACCTGCTGGCTGCTGACGGGGTTATCGCTGCACGCTTCAACGCTGGCCGCCATCAGGTTGATGAAGCCATCGGGCGAATTGCCCGGATCGCGATAAGTGTCTTGATCGGCGACAAGCCAGGTACGTGTCGCGTCGATGGACCCCCGTTCACGGACCGCGTTGAAGGCCGCAACCAGCTCTTCTCCGACCACGATTGCCACCGGCGCCACCAGATTCAGGCTGTGGGCCAGGGTATCGCGGGTCTGGGAAGTATTGAGCAAAGCGCTGATCGCACCGACCTTGGCCACCGCCAATATTGTTACCAGCAGTTCCGGACGGTTTTCGATAAAAATCGCCACCACATCGCCCTTGCCGATGCCTTGGGCAATCAGGTGATGGGCGATGCGATTGGCCCACTGATTGACCTGGGCATAAGTGAGTCTCACCTCGCCCTGCAGCAAAGCCGGGCCATCGGGATTGCGCAAGGTCGCCTGCTCGAAGCTCCAGCCCAGGCCACACGGTTGGGTCGGGTCCTTGACGTTGGCAGCTTTCATGCCCTTCACCACGCGGGGAATGGCTTTGGTAATGGAAGGCAGCTTGCGGAGCATCATGCCCCAGGTAATCGTGTCGTTCAGCGTACGGCTCATTGATGCTCCCGTTCGATTTTCTTATTGTCGGGTGGCGTTGTTTGAGGCCGAAAATACGTCAGCGGTTCTTGAGCTGTACACGCGGTTTTTGCAATGTTTTGTATCCGCGACCCAAGCGTCTGGACCGGCGATCGAAAAGCGGAACCCTGGCGTCGTGATAGGTTCCATCGAATCGCGATCGACCACGCAAAATGCAGGATGCACGATGGCCATTCATGCAGATTGCACGAAAGCGTAGGAACATAATCTCTCTAACTTATTGATATATAAGTATTTTTAAAAAACCAGGTACTGGCACAATCACTGCAACTACCTCTCCATGTTGCCCTTCAAGCACAAACGGAGCTGATAGACATGAGCCTGATCCAGGAAAAATTTTCGTCGCTATTCTCCAACTTCGAAGTGACCACCCAGCCACGGCCTGATGGCGGCATTCTGCTGACCCTGCGCAGTACAGACGGCAAAATCTTCAAACGTTCGATTTCCTACCAGCAATTGCATGCTGGCGATCAGCTTTCATGGGTGATCAGCGCGATACGTCGTGACGTCGCCGAACAAGCCAGCGAACTGCCGCAGATCTCCATGCTGCAAAGCCAGCAACGGTTCGCCTTGCCGACTTATCACTCGGTTTAAATACGGCAGTGGTATACATAAACACGCTACAAACAAACAGGCCGTGAGCGCTTCCGCGTCACGGCCTGAGTTGTTTCTGACTTTGCACAACCCTTGTAGGAGCAGAGCTTGCTCGCGAAGGCGGAGTGTCAGGCGACATTAACGTTGACTGACACTCCGCCTTCGCGAGCAAGCTCTGCTCCTACAGGTTGTGTGGTTTACAGGCGATTGGCCTCTACTCAGTCCTCCAGACGCGGGAAGCGGCGGGCGATGTCATCGCCGGTGAAGCCAGCCACTGCGCCTTCGGGGTTGTTGAACAGACGGATGGTGACGAAATGCGGGTGCTCGCCCATGTCGAACCAGTGCGGCGTACCGGCTGGCACCACGATCAGGTCGTTTTTCTCGCAGAGCACGGCGTAAACGTAATCGCCGATGTGCAGGGAGAACAAACCACGGCCAGCGACGAAAAATCGTACCTCGTCTTCAGCGTAGCGGTGTTCATCAAGGTACTTGGCTCGTAACTCGGCTTTTTGCGGGTGATCGCTGTTCAAGCTGACGACATCGACGCAGAGATAACCGCGCTCGGTCATCAGTTTGTCGATGTTTTCTTGATACGCGGCGATCACTTCTTCCGGGCCGGCACCGGGCTGGATTTTCGCCACGGCGTGCCAACGGTCGAAGCGCACGCCCTGTTCGGCCAGGGTCGAGGCGATGTCCTCGAGGTGGGTCAGAACTTTGTTCGGTAGTTCTGGGCTGGAGACGTGATAAACGGACAGGCTGCTCATTCTGGGCAACTCCTTAACGGTTCATGCTTTATGGTTCGAGAGTGAGCGCGTCTTCAACTCGCACTCGAACAAAAATTCAAAGGCCTCGATCGGTCGCAGGGCGTCGCTCATGCGCGCGCTCCGTCTCGATTTTCTCGGGCGAGATATTCGCAGGTCAGGCTCATGGCCGGTCCTCTTGCATACGTGTGGCAATGATAACGGCAGCGGCGAAGGCTGCGAGACTGGCGATACTGAAGGTCAATGTGGCGCCGAGTGCGTTCCAGCTGTAACCGGAATACAACGCGCCCAATGCGCCGCCGGTGCCGGCCAGCGCGGCATACAACGCCTGGCCCTGGCCTTGCTGACGCGCGCCGAAGCTGCGTTGCACGAATTGGATGGCAGCCGCATGAAAGCTGCCGAAGGTGGCGGCGTGCAGCACTTGGGCGAACAGTAACACCCAGAGGAATTCGGCAAACGAACCGAGCAACAACCAACGCAATGCCGCCAGCAGGAAGCTCGCCAGCAGCACCCGGCGCACCGAGAAGCGCGCAAGGATCTTGCTCATGGCCAGAAACATCAAGACTTCGGCAACCACGCCGACCGCCCAAAGCATGCCGATCAGCCCACGACTGTAACCGAGTTGCTCAAGGTGCAGGGTCACAAAGGTGTAATACGGCCCGTGACTCATCTGCATCAGCGCCACGCAACCGTAGAACGCCAACACTCCAGGATTGCGCAATTGCTGCAGGAACCCCTCCCCCACCAGCCGTTCACTCTGAATCGGTTGCGCGTTGGGCACCCATAAACTGCTGACCACAATGCCGGCCATGATCAGCACCAGTGCCAGCGGATAGATGTCCAGGCTGAGCCATTCGAACATCCGACCGAGGGCGACCACAGTGATGATGAAACCGATGGAACCCCACAGGCGAATCTGGCTATAGCGAGACGTTTGGCCGTTCAAGTGCGCCAGGGTGATGACTTCGAATTGCGGCAGTACCGCGTGCCAGAAGAACGCATGCAGGGCCATGACCATCGCCAGCCACGCGTAGCTTTTGCTGACGAAAATCAGCGAGAAGGTCAGCAGGGTACAGACCGCGCCGAACCGCACGATGGCCAGCCGTCGCCCGGTGTAGTCACCAAGCCAGCCCCAGATATTCGGCGCCACGCAGCGCATCAGCATCGGGATCGCCACCAGTTCGCCAATGCGCGCACTGGAAAACCCCAAGTGATCGAAGTACAGCGCCAAAAATGGCGCTGTCGAACCGAGCAAGGCGAAATAGAACAGATAGAAACTGGAAAGCCGCCAGTACGGGAGCGCCGCCAACGTCGTCAGATCCCGGCGACCATAAGGTCAGCCATTAAAGCTGACCCAGCACCGGAGTGCTCACCCGCACATCGACGTTCTGCCCGCGGTGACGCAGCAGGTGATCCATCAATACAATCGCCATCATCGCTTCGGCGATTGGCGTGGCGCGGATGCCGACACACGGGTCGTGACGGCCCTTGGTGATGACCTCAACCGGGTTGCCATGGATGTCGATGGAGCGGCCGGGCGTGGTGATGCTCGAGGTCGGCTTGAGTGCCAGGTGTGCCACGATTGGCTGACCGGACGAGATGCCACCCAGAATGCCGCCCGCATTGTTGCTGAGGAAACCTTCCGGGGTCATTTCATCACGGTGCTCGGTGCCGCGCTGGGCGATGCTGGCAAACCCGGCGCCGATCTCAACACCTTTGACCGCGTTGATGCTCATCAACGCATGGGCCAGTTCGGCGTCGAGACGGTCGAAGATCGGCTCGCCGAGGCCCGGCATCACGCCTTCGGCGACCACGGTGATTTTCGCGCCGACTGAATCCTGGTCGCGACGCAACTGGTCCATATAAGCTTCCAGCTCTGGCACTTTGTCCGGATCAGGGCTGAAGAACGCGTTTTCTTCCACCGAATCCCAGGTCTTGAACGGGATTTCGATCGGACCGAGCTGGCTCATGTAGCCACGAATGACGATGCCTTGGGTGGCCAGGTACTTTTTCGCAATCGCCCCCGCCGCCACGCGCATGGCGGTTTCACGGGCCGAACTGCGACCGCCGCCGCGATAATCGCGCTCGCCGTATTTGTGGTGGTAGGTGTAGTCGGCGTGGGCCGGTCGGAACAGATCCTTGATCGCCGAATAGTCCTTGGACTTCTGGTCGGTGTTGCGGATCAACAGGCCGATGGCGCAACCGGTGGTGCGGCCTTCGAACACGCCAGAGAGGATTTCGACTTCGTCGGCTTCCTGGCGCTGGGTGGTGTGGCGGCTGGTGCCGGGCTTGCGCCGGTCCAGGTCGCGCTGCAGATCCTCAAGGGAAATCTCCAGGCCCGGCGGGCAGCCATCGACAATGGCGACCAACGCCGGGCCATGGCTTTCGCCCGCGGTGGTGACAGTGAACAGCTTGCCGTAGGTATTGCCGGACATGCGGGACGCTCCGTGAAATCGAAACCAAAATACGTAATGCGCGCCAGTATACGCAGGCTACCCGACTAGTTCATCCTCGAACCTTATGGCTGCCTGCGAGTCCAACCGGCACCTTGTCGATGATGGCGTGATGATGCTGCGAGTTCTAGCCTTGAGCCTTACCTTGTTTACCGGCCTGCTCCCCTATGTGGCCCAGGCCACTGTTTTACAACGTCCCATCACACTGGACACGGGCAGCGGCGAGCTTTTCGGCTCGCTGTTGCTGCCCAAATCCGACACGCCAGTGCCGGTTGTCCTGATCATTTCCGGCTCCGGTCCTACGGATCGTGACGGAAACAACCCTGACGGCGGCCGCAATGACAGCCTCAAACGGCTGGCCTGGGTGCTGGCCAAACACAACATCGCCAGCGTGCGTTACGACAAGCGTGGCGTGGCGGCGAGCCTCGCGGCCACGCCGGACGAACGCAATCTGTCGGTGGAAGCGTATGTGGCCGACGCCGTGGCCTGGGGCCAGAAACTTAAAACCGACCCGCGCTTTGGCAAACTGATTTTGCTCGGCCACAGCGAAGGGGCGTTGATCGCCAGCCTCGCGGCGCCAAACGTTGACGCCGCGGCGGTGATTTCCATGTCTGGCAGCGCCCGGCCGATCGATCAGGTACTGCGCCAGCAATTGAGCAATCGCCTGCCGCCACCGTTGATGCTGCGCAGCAATGAATTGCTCGACAGCCTCAAGGCCGGCCGCACCGACGACAACGTACCGCCGCCATTGCAGGTGATTTTCCGTCCCAGCGTGCAGCCGTATCTGATTTCGCTGTTCCGCCAGGACCCGGCAGCGGCCTTCGCCAAACTGAAAATGCCGGCGCTGATCATCCAGGGCAGCAACGACATTCAGGTCGGCGTGGGTGACGCCAAGGCGCTAAAGGCCGCCAAACCAGATGCCGAACTGGCGCTGATCGAAGGCATGAACCACGTGATGCGCATCGTGCCCAACGACGTGAAGCGGCAATTGGCCTCCTATAAAGATCCGCAATTACCCCTGGCAGCCGAACTCGGTGCGCGAATCCTCGAGTTTATTGACGGACTTGGCGCCAGTTAACCCTCCAGTCCTGAAAAAAACGGCCGATAAGCCTTTGTCGCCAGCCCACTGGCTGGCGGCAAGCAGGGCTTGGACAGGATCTCGCCGTTATGACTGATACCCAGACTTCACCCGACACCACCGCTGAAAAAGACGCACCGCCAGCGGTCGAGCTGCCGTGGGCGGACGTCCACGTCGAGCACCACAAAATGCTCCGCCTGGCGCCGCTGCAAACCGACCGCAACACCGGTGGACGGCCGTTGCGCTTTGTCGAATTCGGTTACGCCGAACGCAATAGCAAGGAACACAGCCTTCTGCGCATGGCCATCAAGTTGCCAGGCCAGCGGGTGCGCAAAGAACAGAATCATCTGGATGTCTGGGTTGATCACGCTGCCAAACGCGTGCATTTCGGCCCGGAAAGCGGCTTGCAGATCGAGCCGATGAACCGTGGTATCGGGCGCTATATGGCTGCTCAGGGCATTACGTGGGCGAAAAAGAGATGGCCCGCTTATACCGTCGACGGCACTGACCTGAACAACAAGGATGCGCTGAACGAAGACACTCGCCTGCGTCGCGATCACTTTCTGCGGGTGCACGGTTTTGACGTGGTCTACGCCGACGCCCAGCATTTGAAGGGCAGCGTTAAAGAGGTGCGGGTGGGGGATTTGCTCGGCGACTGGAACAGCGAAAAGCTGCAGCAGGTAGAAATCCTCGAAGCCGCGCAGATGCTCCAGCAAGCCGAGCAGAACCTGGCTGAACAAGAAGTCAAACTGAAGAAGCACGAAGAAAAAGTCAGCAAGTACAAACGCGAAGACGCCGGGCTGCGTTTTACCATTACGTGTCTGGTGGCGTTTGCGGTGTTTCAGGCGGGGTTGTTGATCTGGATTGCTACGCACCGCTGAAGGTTTGAGACCGCGGTGCGGCCATCGCGGGCAAACCACGCTCCCACAGGTTTTGTGTGTGCCACATCATTTGGATACGACACAGACCCCGTAGGAGCGAGGCTTGCCCGCGAAGGCTCTAGAGTCAGACGCGGGACGCGAACAACGCCTGATGATCGCGGCACTGCTGCGCTGTCAGCATGAACACTCCATGCCCGCCGCGCTCGAACTCCAGCCAGGCGAAGTCGACTTCCGGGTACAGCGCCTCGACGTGAACCTGGCTGTTACCCACCTCGACAATCAGCAATCCCTTTTCGGTCAGATGATCCGCCGCTTCGGCGAGCATGCGGCGCACCAGGTTCAAACCGTCGTCGCCACAGGCCAGGCCCAGCTCCGGCTCGTGCTGATACTCATCCGGCATGTCGGCGAAATCTTCCGCATCGACGTAAGGCGGGTTCGACACGATCAGGTCAAAACGTTGTCCTGGCAAGCCATCGAAAGCGTCGCCCTGAACGGTGAACACGCGCTCATCGACACCATGACGCTCGATGTTCTGGTTCGCCACTTCCAGCGCTTCGAACGACAGGTCAGCCAGGACCACTTCGGCATTCTGGAATTCGTAGGCACAGGCGATGCCGATGCAGCCGGAACCGGTGCACAAGTCGAGAATGCGCGCAGGTTCGGCGCCGAGCCACGGTTCGAAACGCTTTTCGATCAGTTCGCCAATGGGCGAACGCGGGATCAGTACGCGTTCGTCGACAATGAACGACATGCCACAGAACCAGGCTTCGCCCAGCAGGTAAGCGGTCGGGATGCGTTCTTCGATGCGGCGCTTGAGCAAGCGTTGCAAGTTGACCAGTTCGTCGTCTTCCAGACGGCAGTCCAGATAGCTGTCGGCAATTTCCCAAGGCAAGTGCAACGCACCCAGCACCAGTTGACGGGCTTCGTCCCAGGCGTTGTCGGTCCCATGGCCGAAAAACAGATCCTCCCCATGGAAGCGGCTGACGGCCCAACGGATATGGTCACGCAGGGTACGAAGTCGGGAAGTGATCACGGGGCAAACTCCAGAAAAAACGACTGACGATTCTAACAGCCAAAAGGCGCCACGACGACGCAGGAAAAACACCGGACCAGATGTAGGACTCTTCTATTTTTTTCGCAAGCTATTGAACAGAACGAGTATCTTGACAAGGCTGCGACCCAACAACGGCGGTGCCTACGATGGTAGCGATTCACAGAAGCGCTCAGCCAGAGGACAATGTCGCAAAAGCCCCACTCGAAGGAGCCCCAGAATGTCCGTTCCAAAAACGATGTTTCAACTCAGCGGCCGTGGTTATGCAGCGGCCAATCTGGGTCATGCGACCCTTGTCATCATCGATGCCCAGAAAGAATACCTCAGTGGTCCCCTGGCCCTGAGCGGCATGGATGCTGCCGTCGCGAACATCAAGCAACTGGTCGCCGCTGCCCGTGCAGCCGGTCGTCCGATCGTGCACGTACGCCATCTCGGTACCGTCGGCGGGCTGTTCGATCCGCAAGGCGAGCGCGGTGAATTCATCCCGGGCCTTGAGCCGCAGAAGGGCGAAATTATCATCGGCAAACTGCTGCCGAGTGCGTTTCATGGTACCGAACTGTATGACCGACTGCAGGAACTCGGCTCACTGGACCTGATCGTCTGCGGCTTCATGAGCCACTCCAGCGTCAGTACTACCGTGCGCGCCGCGAAGAACCTGGGCTTTCGTTGCACATTGGTTGAAGACGCCTGCGCGACTCGCGACCTGCCTTACAAGGGGGGCGTCCTGAGCGCCGAGCACGTTCAGCATACCGAGATGGCGATCATGGCGGACAACTTCGCCACCCTCGCCCTGACCCGCGAACTGATCTGATCGACCCTCGATGAGCGGTTCATGCCGCCGCTCATCCGCAAAAGCCTGTCATTTGCTGTAATTGCCCTAGCCTCAGGAACATCCCGGTCAACTTCCGGTCGAAGGGCCGATACCCATTGAGGAAGGTCGGAATGAAGTTATCCGATGGTTTTGACGCTCGCCGCTTGCGGCCCAAAGGCCAAAGCAACTGGCGTTTTCGCTTCGGTGCAGCATTCGCTGCCTTACTGGCAACGTGCGGTGTGTTGCTGGCGATGGCCGGCGCGGCCAGTTTACTGGGCCGGCCACCGGCGCTTGGCGAGTTGAATGCCAGCCCGCTGGGCGCCGCGATCATTCTGGGCGTCGGCCTGTTCGTGCTGTATATCGGCGTGTGGTTTTGGCGCCGCTGCCGTCGCCGCTCGCGCCAATCGCAAGAACTGAACATGGCACCGCACCTGATGAAAAAACACGACTGAGCCCAACGCCGGACGTTTTGTCGCGCCCCATTCGCTTCGACTTGGGTAAACTGGCCACCCTTCGCGGAGGCTGATATGCAAGACGACGATTTTTCCCTGTTCAAAAGCGCGATCCAAGGCGTCAAGCCGATCAAGCACGATCGCGCCGAAACCGGCAAACCCAAGGCCGACCGCGCGCAAATCGCCAAGCTGCGCCAAGCCGCCACTGTGCGCACCGATGCCACCACCGTTGACGGGCTGTCCGATCAGTTTGTCATTGATGTGGGCCCCGAAGATGAGCTGATGTGGGCCCGCGACGGTGTCCAGGAAAGCCAGATGCGCAAGCTCAAGATCGGACAGATTCCGTTCGAAGGCAGCCTCGATCTGCATGGCATGAGCGTGGAAAAAGCCCGTGAAACCCTGTGGGCCTTTCTGGCCGAAGCAACCAGATTCGAAATCCGCTGTGTACGTGTGACCCACGGCAAAGCGGTGCGCCTGGATGGCAAGCGGCCGATGATCAAAAGTCACGTCAACACATGGCTGCGCCAGCATCCACAGGTACTCGGCTTCACCTCCTGCCAACCGAAACACGGCGGCGCCGGAGCGGTTTATGTGATGCTCAAACGCACCATGATGGAAGGTCGCGACGAGTGATGCTGTCGCTTCATGCTTGCAGCGCCGAGTCCTCACCGCACCCTCGCCTTTGCGTAAAATTCTCACAGGTACCTGCATGTTTCTGAAACAGGCTTATACCGGCTTCTGAGTTGCAAGGGACAAGGAACAGGGAATTAACGCCCAAGCCAACTCAGAATTTCCTTTGATCACAATATATAAAAAGCGCCGCTGCGGTTGTACCGGGTTGATTATTCCTGATCGACTACATCAGGTCCGCTGGAATGCGCCGGTCCCATTGCCGGAGAACGCCCCGCCAATGTTCACGCCGTTCTGCGGGACCAGCGCGGCCAGCAGGCGCGGCCCTTCAAAAACGTACAGGGTGAGCGAACCTGAATGTATCGACAATTGCAGCGTCAATTGAATGTTGATGAGGTTCGCTGCCTCAGGCACCGTGCCCTGCAGGTAGATACCGGACAAGTTAATATCGGTACCCGTACCTGTCGCTTGGCCAACGAATCGCACTGGGATTTTTTGCTGAGCATTGGGTCCGATATCGGCGGATAAAGCACTAATCTGGATGGTTTCGGTGTGAGGATAACAACCGCTACCGCAATTTACGAAGTTGAAGTAGCCGCAAATGGTCTGCTGGCCTCCCAATCCACTCAACGATTGCGGGTGCACCTTTTGATCGAGGACCTCCTGGAGCATCGGCTTCGCTCTGGCAAGCTCTGCCATACGCTTGATTTGTTCGTCAAAGGCAGCCTGTGATCGCTGGTTGAGCGCATCGACCTGCTCAGGTTTTATGTCTAGAAGAGACGTCATATCTAAAATCCTTTTAGTTTTTGCGAGAAGATCCGGAGACATTGCGCCTCAGTGGCACCAGCGCACCTTCCAGGAGCACAGACGAACCCTTCGGCTCGCGGCCATCTTTTAAACACAATCTGCAAGCGCTCGCAACTATTTTTATAGTCGCACACAGGCTTGAAAAGCCTAATCAAGTTAGACGAATTCGTAACTACCATTATTGCAAAAGACTGCACTTCTTTGTTTTTAGCTTTGGCTTTTTAAACCATTTCTTTTAGCAATAACGAATCAGACTATCAGTCCAAATACACACATTGACAGAGTGAGTCTTCCCAACAAGAATTACTTGGCGCGCTTCCAAGGTCGGGATCGCGCAACAAGGAGAAATTCTTTTCTAGAATTTCAGTGCATCTAAAAAGGGAAATTAAAATGTCTGAAGCACTCAAGGAAAAAATCTCGAACGACTCCCTAGGAAAAGTTCAAACCTACACCCTCTTCAGCCAGAATGGCATCCTGATCACCTTGGATCTGCCCAGCCCAGTGGCGCTCATCCTGAACAACCCGGAGTATTACCCCCCTGAAGCGAACCCAACCCCAAAAGTCGTTCCAGTTTTGACAAACCAATCGGGCCTTGACCTCCAATCGGCGACGTTCACTATCCAAGTCAATGACGTAAAAGAGGACACCAACACGATCGTCAATACGCGGTGGTGGAACGACAGTCAGGGCATTGGGCAACAGTCCATGGTATTCACTTGTGGACAGATTGCTAACAAGAGCGCGGGCAAAGGTGTTGCCGCCACTTCTGGATATGAGCAAGTCCGGTGGGCCACCATGACGAATAACGGGTACGGCCATCAAACCTTTACCGTGAGCGATGTCTCGCTCACCTTCAAATCTACTTCTTCGGTAACTACGGGTGCAACTGACGGACCGATTGTCAGAATTGGCTAGTTGATCTGCCACCGCGGGGCCCAGAGTTCCGGGCCCCGCGCGATGTCTTGCCAAATCGACGTGCTGGACGGACTGAACCACCGCCCCGGCAATCAACTGCCCCAAAGAAACCTTGATGCCGCCGCTCCCACCATCCCCTTTTGATTGTCGGTCATCATCTGAATTCGCTCTTCAGGCGAAACAACGTGTAGCATCGAAAGGCTATTTCTACGTCACCGATTTGCAGCTTCGCGCCCGTCGGCAATACAACTGCCGACACACATACGCTACCATGTGCCCCATGGCGGGTATGAACCCTGCATTTATTGCCACTCAGCTCGGTCATAGCGTTCAGATGCTGCTATCGACCTACGCCCGATGGATAAACTCCGGCACCGACCGGGGTGAGCTCGGGAAGCTCGAAAACAGCTGGATTGGTACAAAATTGGTACAGACTGAAACAGTACCCCTCTGAAACCCTTATGGAATCAGCCTCTGTGACACTGGAACAGAATTACACCGAGATCCTCGGCCAATTGGGCGAGGACGCCTCCCGCGAGGGCCTGCTCGACACGCCAAAACGTGCCGCCAAAGCCATGCAGTACCTCTGCCGCGGTTATGAACAGACACTGGAAGAGGTCACCAACGGTGCCTTGTTCAGCTCCGACAACAGCGAGATGGTGATGGTCAAGGACATCGAGCTCTACTCGTTGTGCGAGCACCACATGCTGCCGTTCATCGGCAAGGCCCATGTTGCCTACATCCCGAGCGGCAAGGTTTTAGGGCTGTCGAAAGTCGCGCGTATCGTCGATATGTACGCCCGTCGCCTGCAGATCCAGGAAAACCTCAGCCGCCAGATCGCCGATGCGGTCCAGCAAGTCACCGGCGCCCTGGGCGTTGCGGTGGTGATCGAGGCCAAGCACATGTGCATGATGATGCGCGGTGTGGAGAAACAGAATTCGACGATGATCACTTCGGTGATGCTCGGCGAGTTCCGCGAAAACGCCGCCACCCGCAGCGAGTTTCTCAGCCTTATCAAGTAACTCGCAGCACGAAGAAACCGGCACTGATCGCCGGTTTTTTTTCGCCCGTGAAAAATCAGGTAAGCTGCGCGCCTTTCTTCATTCGCCCCGTGAGGCTTACAACGTGTTAGTCAAAGCGCTTCGTGTCGGCCTCGGCCAACTGATCATCCTCATCGATTTCATCACCCGTCCAGGCAAGAAGCAGCGCCCCGCCGCCGCTCAGGCTCAGGTCGATGCAGCCGCCAAGGACCTGACCCTGTATCAGTTCCATGCGTGCCCGTTCTGCGTGAAAACCCGCCGCACGTTGCGCCGCCTGAACGTTCCAGTGGCATTGCGTGATGCGAAGAACAGTGAACAGGATCGCCAGGCGCTGCTTGAGCAAGGTGGCAGGATCAAAGTGCCGTGCCTGCGTATCGAAGAGAATGGCCAGACCACCTGGATGTATGAATCCAAGGTGATCATTGATTATCTGGATAAGCGGTTTGCTGCGCTCTGATGATCTGGTGCTGCTGATGGCCTCTTCGCGGGCAAGCCTCGCTCCTACGGGGGCGAGGTGGCCATTCGCACACACCGCGAACCTGTAGGAGAGAGGCTTGCCCGCGAAGGCGTCAGCACAAGCACTACAAATCCTGAGCAAAAATAAACCGGCCGATTGGCCGGTTTGTTGTTTATACCCTCCTCTCAGGCCGCTTCTGCTGCCTGGGCCTCGCGCACCACGGCCGCCAATCGCTTGAGGCCTTCGTCCAGCTTCGCCGGGTCAATGTGGCTGAAGTTCAACCGCAGATGGCCAAGGTTGTTGTCCGGTTCGGGGAAAAACGGTTCGCCCGGCATAAACGCCACATCCGCCGCCAGCGCAGCCTTGAGCAGCGTGCGCGTATCCAGCGGCTGTTTGAGCGTCAGCCAGAAAAACAGCCCGCCCTGCGGCACATTCCACTGCGCCAGACCGGAAAAATGCGCTTCCAATGCTGACTGAAATGCATCCCGACGAGCCCGATAGAAAGCACGCAACTCACTCAAGTGCTGCTGGTATTTTTCGCTGCCGATCCATTGCAGCGTTTGCCACTGCCCGACGCGGTTGGTGTGAAGATCGGCCGATTGCTTGAGCCGCAACAAATGCGGGAACAGGTCCGGGCTGGCAATCAGGTAACCGACTCGCAGGCCCGGCAACAGGGTTTTCGACACCGTGCCGGTGTAGATCCAGCTGGCCTTGCTCAAGCGGCTGACGATTGGCGTGGCGCTGACGCCGTCAAAGGTCAGCTCGCGGTAGGGTTCGTCTTCGAGCAGGGTCACGCCATACTCGTCGAGCAATGCAGCCACTGCATCGCGCTTGGCCTCGCTGTAACGCACCGCCGAGGGGTTCTGAAACGTCGGGATCAGGTAGATGAATGCAGGTTTATGCCTTTCCAGACGGCAGCGCAATTGTGCCAGGTTCGGGCCATCGGCTTCCTGTGGGACGGTGATGCAGTCGGCACCGAACAATTGGAAGATCTGCAATGCTGCCAGGTAAGTCGGCGCTTCAAGCAGGATCTCGGTGCCTTTGTCGATGTAGAGCTTGGCCGCCAGATCGAGGGTTTGCTGGGAACCACTGACCACCAGCACCTGACTTGCCTCACATGGCACACCCAACGCTCGGGCTTGGGCTGCCAGCGCCTCACGCAGCGCCGGCTCGCCTTCACTCATGCCGTATTGCCCCATGGACAGCGGCATGTCCGCCCATTCGACTTTCGGCAGCATGGCTTCGGCCGGCAAGCCGCCGGCAAACGACATCACTTCCGGGCGCTGGGCGGCGGCGAGGATTTCACGGATCAAAGAACTTTTAAGGCGCGAGACACGTTCAGAAAAAGCCATGGGGGTCACCGGTAGCGAGGCCTGAGGAAAATGAGTCAAACTGATTGACCGAAATTACGACAGACCGAGCGGATACGTCAACATGCTTGACCTTAAAAACCCCAGCACTCAGCAACAAGCCATGGAAGCGTTTTTCTTCGGCTACCAGGCCTTTACCGCCAAAGCCGACGAAATGCTCGAACGTCGCGGTTTGAGCCGGGTGCATCAACGCATCGTATTTTTCATCGCCCGCTACCCTGCCCTCAGCGTCAAGGAGTTGCTGGCGTTGCTGGGCGTGAGCAAGCAGGCGCTGAACATGCCGCTGCGTCAGTTGGTGGAAATGCATTTGGTGAACAGCGTCGCGTCCGAGACGGACAAGCGTAAGCGGTTGCTGGAACTGACCGCAGAAGGTGCGCGGTTCGAACAGTCGTTGCGGCGCGAGCAGGTGAAGTTACTGGAGCGGGTGTTTGCCGAGGCCGGGGAGACGGCGGTGAATGGGTGGTTGGCGGTGAATCTCGCGCTGGGTAAAGCCCAGGTCTTTCCAAGCTGATCGTTCCCACGCGCTGCGTGGGAATGCATCCCGTGACGCTCTGCGTCACATCAACGGCGGACGCAGAGCGTCCATGGCGGCATTCCCACGCAGAGCGGGGAAACGATCGTCCTATAGCCGATATATCCCGATCAACAAACTTTTCGTCTACAAAATCAAAAACATTATTTGCTTTATTTGTATACAAAAGCATAATTCGCCTCGTGCGAGATTTCTGACCAACAAGTCAACAAATCCGCAAGCACCTCAAAGGGTCGCTGCCGCCCTCATGGGTCCGGCCCTGGAAATAACAATAAAACTCTTGAGGAGTACTCGCTGTGGAAAGCCGCAAATCCGAAGCCCCGACGCTGGAACTCTCGCCGCCCATACGCAATGGCTGGCTGGAGCGCATCTTCAAACTCAGCTTGCACGGCACCACGGTGAAGACCGAGCTGATCGCCGGTCTGACAACCTTCATCACCATGGCCTACATCATCTTCGTCAACCCGAACATCATGGCCGATGCCGGTATCGATCACGGGGCGGCGTTCGTCGCCACTTGCATCGCCGCCGCGCTGGGTTGCCTGTTGATGGGGCTGTACGCCAACTGGCCGGTCGGCCTCGCGCCGGGCATGGGCCTGAACGCATTCTTCACTTACACCGTGGTGGGCACCATGGGCTACAACTGGGAAACCGCGCTCGGTGCGGTGTTCGTCTCCGGTGTGTTGTTCATGTTCCTGACCTTTTCCCGGATTCGCGAATGGCTGCTCAACAGCATTCCAGTGAGTTTGCGCTTTGCCATGGGCGCCGGCGTGGGCCTGTTTCTAGGGCTGATCGGCTTGAAAACCGCGGGCATCGTGGTTGACAGCCCGGCCACCCTGATCAAGCTCGGTTCCCTGCGCGAGCCAGGCCCGCTGCTGGCTGCCGTCTGTTTCCTGATGATCGCTGTGCTCAGCTACCACAAAGTGTTCGGCGCGATCCTCATCAGCATCATCACCGTGACCCTGGCCGGTTGGGGCCTTGGCCTGGTGCACTACGAGGGCATCATGTCTGCCCCGCCGAGCCTGGCTCCGACATGGATGGCCATGGACGTCGCCGGTGTATTCAATATCAGTATGATCAGCGTGGTGCTGGCCTTCCTCTTTGTGCACATGTTTGATACCGCTGGCACCTTGATGGGCGTCGCCCAACGCGCCGGTCTGGTAAACGCTGACGGCAAGATCGAAAACCTTTCCCGTGCGCTCAAAGCCGACAGTGCTTCCAGTGTATTCGGTGCGGTGGTCGGTGTTCCGCCCGTCACCAGCTACGTGGAAAGTGCCGCCGGTGTCGCCGCGGGCGGTCGGACTGGTCTTACCGCTGTGACCGTAGGTGTGCTATTTATTGCCGCGATGTTTTTCGCACCGCTGGCTGGCATGATCCCCGCTTATGCAACCGCTGGCGCGCTGATTTATGTGGCGATGCTGATGATGGGCGGCATGGCGCACATTGAATGGGACGAAGCCACCGACAGCATTCCGGCGATTGTTACCGCGATCATGATGCCGCTGACCTTCTCGGTCGCCGACGGTATCGCGCTGGGCTTCATCACTTACGTGGTGCTGAAGGCTTTCACCGGTAAGCACAAGGAAATTTCCGTCAGTCTGTGGGTGCTCTGCGCGATCTTCATCGCCAAGTTCATTTTCTTGTAAGCCGTCTACGTTTCAAAAACAGTGTTTCAAAACAGCCTCACCCCGTCGGGTGGGGCTTTTGCACATAGGGAGAAAGTGATGAGTCTGGAAACCTGGCTGCTGTTCAGCGGCGCTGCGCTGGTGGTGATCCTGATTCCGGGGCCACTGTCGTTGCTGATGATCAGCAACAGTCTGAATTACGGTTTGCGCCGTTCCTATCCGGCGTTTCTGGGCGGTGTGATTGCGTCGATCTGCCTGCTCAGTGCTTCGGCTTTGGGTCTGGGTGCCTTATTGCTGGCGTCGGAACAGTTGTTTAGCATCCTGAAAATCGTCGGCGCGCTGTACCTGTTCTACCTCGCCTGGCAGAGCTGGCAGCAATCGCGTCAGCCCTCCCATGGCACCGAAGTGCCCCAGGCTGCACCAGTGCCGCGCTTTCGCGCACTGTTCGGGCGCGCGTTCATGCTCGGCGCCAGCAATCCGAAAGACATTTTGTTCTTCGCCGCTTTTCTGCCGCAGTTTCTGAGCGCCGAGCAACCCTTCTTGCCGCAGTTGCTGGTGATGATTGTGACCTGGACGGTGCTGGATCTGCTGTGCAAATTGGCTTATGGGCTGGGGGCTCACGGTGCTGCCCGGTATTTGCGCAGCGGCAAAGGGCAGAGCTGGTTTAACCGGGTGAGTGCGGGGTTGTTCAGTGGTGCGGGTGCCGCGTCGTTGTTGAGCCGCTAGTTGAGCCGCTAAAAGCTGCGCGGGCAAGCCATGCTCCTCAGGGATTTTGTTGTTCTTGCATGACATGAACGACGCAAATCCTGTAGGAGCGAGGCTTGCCCGCGAAGGGTCCCTCCCATGCACCCCATTTCTCAGAGCAAAAAAAAGCCCGCAGTGTGAGCGGGCGAAAGACCAAAGAAGCTATATGCGCAGTCGCTTCTCGGAGGAGGCAGCGGCTTGGGGGATCAACTGCCTCGGTACGTGGAATAGCTGTACGGCGAAATCAACAACGGCACGTGATAGTGATCCTGTTCCGCAGAGATGCCGAAACGCAGCACCACCACATCCAGAAACGCAGGCTCGGGCAGCTGAACCCCACGGGTGCGGTAGTAATCCCCCGCATGAAACTGAAGCTGATAGACCCCGGACCGATAGTCATCGCCTTGCAGCAGCGGCGCATCGACCCGGCCATCGCTGTTGGTGATTGCAGTGGAGACCAATTCCAGCTGCGAACCTTCAACGCGGTACAACTCGACCTTGATCGAGCTGCCCGGGCAACCGTGTGCAGCGTCCAAAACGTGTGTCGTCAAACGTCCCATTGATTCTGCGCGCCTGCCTGCGTGGAGCAGTCAGACCTCGCGCCTCCCGAAGTCAGTTGAAAAGGAGACCGCACCGTTTCGGAACACGAAAAGTTGCGGCGAGCGACTGATTAAGACATTTTTCATAAAAATTGTACACAATAAAAACGACATTTTTACCGCTACCGCCGTCATCAAGGATTGGCCAGCCAATCTTTCGCCGAACCATAGGATCAGAGATCCCGCTTTCCATTAGCTGACCAATCAGGCAGATTTCTTGCAGGCCCCTTCAAAGTGGACCGTCAGTAAAAAATGCAAAAAATCAGGCTTACAAAGTGAATATAAAGTTGTATACAATCAACCCATCGCTGTGACGCCAGCCTGCCCTCTCATCATCAGGCCGCCACACCCTGACTTTGAATAAGTCGACACGAACAAGAAGGAAGACTGCAGTGAGCGCTGACTACCCACGCGACCTGATCGGTTACGGCAGTAACCCTCCTCACCCACACTGGCCGGGCAATGCCCGCATCGCGCTGTCCTTCGTGCTCAACTACGAAGAAGGTGGCGAGCGCAATATCCTGCACGGCGACAAAGAATCCGAAGCGTTCCTCTCGGAAATGGTCTCGGCGCAGCCGCTGCAAGGCGAGCGCAACATGAGCATGGAGTCCCTTTACGAGTATGGCAGCCGGGCCGGCGTCTGGCGGGTTCTGAAACTGTTCAAGGAATTCGACATCCCGCTGACTATCTTCGCCGTGGCCATGGCCGCCCAGCGCCACCCGGACGTGATCCGCGCCATGGTCGATGCTGGCCATGAAATCTGCAGTCACGGCTACCGCTGGATCGACTACCAGTACATGGACGAAGCGCAGGAACGCGAGCACATGCTCGAAGCGATCCGCATCCTCACCGAAATCACCGGTGAGCGCCCTCTTGGCTGGTACACCGGCCGCACCGGTCCGAACACCCGTCGGCTGGTGATGGAAGAAGGCGGTTTCCTCTACGACTGCGACACCTACGACGACGACCTGCCCTACTGGGAACCGAACAACCCGACCGGCAAGGCGCATCTGGTGATCCCGTACACCCTGGACACCAATGACATGCGCTTCACCCAGGTCCAGGGCTTCAATAAGGGCGACGATTTTTTTGATTACCTGAAAGACGCGTTCGATGTGCTGTATGCCGAAGGCGCCGAAGCACCGAAGATGTTGTCGATCGGCCTGCATTGCCGCCTGATCGGCCGTCCGGCGCGTCTGGCTTCGCTCAAACGCTTTATCGAATACGCTAAAAGTCATGAACAGGTGTGGTTCAGCCGTCGCGTCGACATTGCTCGTCACTGGCATGCAACCCACCCGTATCAAGGGGCCGCGAAATGAGCCGCTTCCAAACCCTGAAACCATCGACCCTGAGCCGCGACGCCTTTGTCGCCGCCTTCGCCGACATTTACGAACATTCGCCATGGGTGGCCGAGAAGGCTTTCGACCTGGGCCAGGATGCGTCGATCGACGAGATCGAAACCCTGCACCAGCGCATGAGCGACATCCTGTTGAGCGCCGATCATGAAAGCCAACTGGCCCTGGTCAACGCTCACCCGGACCTGGCCGGCAAAGCCGCCGTCCAGGGCCAACTGACCGAAGCCAGCACGAATGAACAGGCTGGCGCCGGTATTCACCAATGCTCGAGCGATGAGTTCCAGCGCTTCACCGAGCTGAACGACGCCTACAAAGCCAAGTTCAAGTTTCCCTTCATCATGGCGGTAAAAGGCAGCAACCGGCATCAGATCCTCGCGGCATTCGAAACGCGCATTCACAACTCGGTCGACACCGAATTCAAATGCGCGCTGGCGGAGATCAACAAGATCGCGTTGTTCCGATTACTGACTCTTTAGCGAACAGCCCCTGAGGAAAACCCGAGCGGGCCCTGCGAGCATCCCAAGCCAACTTATTAAAGGCAGACAAGAAGAATGAAAGCTTACGCCGTACCTTTCGAGAAATTCGTCAACCTGGCCGACGCCCGCCTGGGCACTAAAATCATCTCGGTCACCGATGACTGGTTCGCAGACGCCAACCGTCTGTTCCAACCGACACCGGCTGTGTGGAAGGAGGGCGTGTTCGATGACAACGGCAAGTGGATGGACGGCTGGGAGTCGCGCCGCAAGCGCTTCGAAGGCTACGACAGCGCGGTGATCCGTCTTGGCGTACCGGGTTCGATCAAGGGCGTGGACATCGACACTTCATTCTTCACCGGCAATTACCCGCCGTCTGCTTCGCTTGAAGCCTGTTTCCTGACTTCGGGCGAACCGGACGAAAACACTCAGTGGACTGAAGTGCTGTCAGCCGTCGAGCTGCAAGGCAACAGCCATCACTACCACGAAATCAACAACGACCAGGCGTTCAGCCACCTGCGTTTCAACATCTACCCCGATGGCGGCGTGGCCCGTCTGCGTGTTTATGGCGTTCCGTACCGCGACTGGTCCGCTGTGGGCGACAACGAACAAGTCGATCTGGCCGCAGCCCTCAATGGCGGCCGGGCACTGGCCTGCTCCGACGAACATTTCGGCCGCATGAGCAACATCCTCAACCCGGGTCGTGGCATCAACATGGGCGATGGCTGGGAAACTGCACGCCGTCGCACCCCGGGCAATGACTGGGTAATCGTCGCGCTGGGGCATGCCGGCGAGATCGAAAAAGTCATCGTCGATACCCTGCACTTCAAGGGCAACTACCCGGACAGCTGCTCGATCCAGGGCGCATTCGTGAAGGGCGGCACCGATAGCCAGATCGAAACCCAGTCGCTGTTCTGGCGCGAACTGCTGCCAAGCCAGAAGCTGGAAATGCACGCCGAACACACCTTCGCCGAGCAGATCAAGGCGTTGGGCCCGATCACCCACATCCGCCTGAACGTGTTCCCGGACGGTGGCGTGAGCCGCCTGCGGGTCCTCGGCAAGGTAGCAAAATAAGCGTCGTCCCCAATCGCGGGCAAGCCCGCTCCCACAAGGAATTGTGGCGTTCACAAAACCTGTGGGAGCGGGCTTGCCCGCGATGGCGATAGAACAAACAACACAGAATTCGGAAAAGAAGACCAGCATGCGCACACTGACGATTGAACCGCTGACCAAAGAAGCCTTCGCCCCTTTCGGTGACGTGATCGAAACCGACGGCAGCGATCACTTCATGATCAACAACGGTTCGACCATGCGCTTTCACAAACTGGCGACGGTGCAAACCGCTATGCCAGAGGACAAAGCGATCATCAGCATTTTCCGCGCCGATGCGCAGGACATGCCGCTGACCGTGAGCATGCTGGAGCGTCATCCGCTGGGCAGCCAGGCTTTCATCCCGCTGCTCGGCAACCCCTTTCTGATCGTGGTCGCGCCACTTGGCGATGAACCTGTATCAGGCTTGGTCCGCGCCTTCGTCACCAACGGCAGGCAGGGCATTAATTACCATCGCGGCGTCTGGCACCACCCGGTGCTGACGATCGAAAAGCGGGATGACTTCCTGGTGGTTGATCGCAGTGGCACAGGCAATAACTGCGATGAGCATTTTTTCAAAGAGGATGAGCGTTTGATCCTCGCCCCCCACCAATAAGAGAAGGTCTGATCACTTGACAATAAAAGTGACAGGCGAGAGGTAAAGACTGTGGAAGCACATCTGTTGGAATGGCTGAACCTGAGCGTGCGCTGGGTTCATATGATTACTGGCGTGGCCTGGATCGGCGCGTCGTTCTATTTCGTCTGGCTGGAAAACAACCTCAACCGGGTCAACCCGAAAAACGGGCTGGCGGGCGATTTGTGGGCGATCCATGGCGGCGGTATCTATCACCTGGAAAAATACAAACTGGCTCCACCGACCATGCCGGACAACCTGCACTGGTTCAAATGGGAAGCCTACTTCACCTGGCTGTCGGGGGTCGCGCTGCTGTGCGTGGTGTTCTACTCCAACCCGACCCTTTACCTGCTCGCTCCGGGCAGCAGCCTGACCGGTCCTGAAGGTGTTCTGCTGGGCATCGGCTCACTGTTCGTCGGCTGGTTTGTCTACTCCTTCCTCTGCGACTCGGCCCTGGGTAAACGCCCTGCCCTGCTCGGTTTCATCCTGTTCGTGCTGATCATCGGCGCTGCCTACGGCTTCAGCAAAGTGTTCAGCGGCCGTGGTGCGTACCTGCACGTCGGCGCGATCATCGGCACTATCATGGTCGGCAACGTGTTCCGCATCATCATGCCGGCCCAACGGGCATTGGTGGCGGCGATCGCCGAGAACCGCACGCCCGATCCGGCGCTGCCGGCCAAAGGCTTGCTGCGTTCGCGGCACAACAACTACTTCACCTTGCCGGTGCTGTTCATCATGATCAGCAACCACTTTCCGAGCACTTACGGCAGCCAATACAACTGGCTGATCCTGGCCGGGATCGCGGTGCTGGCGGTGTTGGTGCGTCACTACTTCAACACCCGTCATGACAGCCACAAGTTTGCCTGGACCCTGCCCGCCGCGGCGGTCGGCATGATTTGTCTGGCCTACGTGACCGGCCCGGCGCCGATGTCCAGCGCACCTGAAGTGGCCAAGGCGCCTGGCACCATTGAGTATCAGCCGCTGCCGGAAACCGCCCTGGGCGGTGGCAAGAAACCGGCTGAAGCTGCACCGGCGGCGGCTCCTGAAACTGCACCCGCCCAGGCATCCAATGCCGGCCCTGCCTTCGATAAAGTGCACGACGTGATCCAGGAACGCTGCACGGTCTGCCATTCGGCCAAACCCACCAGCCCGCTGTTCAGCACGGCGCCGGGGGGCGTGATGTTCGATACCCCCGAGCAGATCAAGCTCCAGGCCCCGCGCATCCAGGCCCAGGCTGTTGCCAGCCAGATCATGCCATTGGGCAACATCACCCAGATGACCCAGCAAGAGCGCGACCTGATCGGTGCGTGGATTGTTCAGGGAGCCCAAACCCAATAAGCAACACACCGTTGTAGCGAAGGGGCTTTTGTGACCATACAAAGCCCCCTCGCCACAGGTTCACCTGATACAAAATCACAAGAATAAAAAAGATCCGAGGTGTTGCATGTCCGAGCTATCCGAAGCCCGCATTCCCGACGCACCCGTCATTCAGCGTTTACCCCTCTTGCAACTACCGAAAGCAGCGTTCCCGTGGCGTCGATTCCACCTGCGGTACCGGGCCGCGCAGCGCTAGCGATGTTCGGCATGGTTACCGCCACCGGAATCAAGCTTCTTCACGAAGCCGGCTGCCACGCCTAACCGCACTGACCCGTTAAAAGACACACCCACTGTGGGAGCGAGCCTGCTCGCCCCCACAGTGGGTGGCTGCCTGCGCCTCAAACAATAAAAACAAAAGGGAGCAACAGATGATTCAGATAAAAACCAGCGTGCTGTTGAGCACCGGCCTGTTGGCCGCGAGCCAGGCTATGGCCAGTGATTTACTGCTGTGGCAAACCAATAGCCTGAGCTACCTGTACGGCAAGAATTTCGTGATCAATCCGTCGATCCAGCAGACGGTGACATTCGAGCACGCCGACAAATGGAAGTACGGCGATAACTTCCTGTTCATCGACAAGATCTTCTACAACGGCGAAGAAGATCGCAATAAAGGCCCCCACGCCTTCTATGGCGAATTCAGCCCACGCCTGTCGTTTGGCAAAATGCTCGACCGTCGCTTCGAACTTGGGCCGATCAAGGACGTATTGCTGGCCATGACGTACGAGTACGGCGAAGGCGACAGCGAAGCGTATCTGATCGGCCCGGGGTTCGATCTGGCGGTACCGGGTTTCAACTACTTCACCTTGAATTTCTATCGTCGCCAGACCGAGGGCCCACGCCCTGGCGATGGTGTCTGGCAGATCACTCCCACGTGGTCCTACAGCGTTGCGCTGGGCAATTCGAACCTGTTGATCGATGGCTATCTGGACTGGGTGGTGGACAACGATCGCAATGCACGCGGCACTTACCACGCCAACCTGCACATCAATCCGCAGATCAAATACGACCTGGGCAAGGCTTTGGGCTGGGGCGAGAAATTCGTCTACGTCGGCACCGAATACAGCTATTGGAAAAACAAGTACGGAATCGAAAACAGCGCCAGCTTTGACACTAACCAAAACACCGCCAGCCTGCTGGTAAAGGTGCACTTCTAAAATGGCCCGCAACCGTGCCCCACAGCTGTCACCGGTGCTCTGTTGCGGGGCACTTGAGACCTGGCCAAGGAGTCAGTATTCTCCGCGCCCGCCCGAATCCGCTCTAAAAAAAAGCGCGGATTCAGTTCCTGACCAGAAAGCCAACTTATCCCGGCTCTGGGCAGCACCAAGGCCCCTCGAATTGACGCTCAATCGACTGTTTTCGAACAGCCGAACGGGCGTTTTTTTCTTTTTGGAAGCCTTGGCTCAGCTCTTGCTAACAGCACTAAAGCTGACCGAATGGATTGTTTTTTACAGCAAAGAAAAGGCGCCACACCAGAGCGCCAACCTTAGAAAAATAACGTGGAACCACCTACTTTTTGGGAGCAACCGAATGAAACGTACGCGCACCAGCCTGATGCTCGCGGGATCCTTGCTGGCCGGGGGCCAGGCAATGGCCGGCGACTTGCTGCAATGGCAGAACAACAGCCTGACCTATCTCTACGGCAAGGACTTCCAGGTCAACCCGCGCATTCAGCAAACCGTCACCTTCGAGCACGCCGATGCCTGGAAATACGGGGATAACTTCTTCTTCCTCGACAAGATCTTCTACAACGGCGAGAAGGACTTCAACGCCGGCCCGAACACCTATTACGGGGAGTTCCAGCCACGTATTTCGCTGGGCAAGGTTCTCGACCAGAAGATCGAATTCGGCCCGATCAAGGATGTGCTGCTGGCCATGACGTACGAGTTCGGTGAAGGCGATACCGAGTCCTACCTGATCGGTCCGGGTTTCGACCTGGCGATTCCCGGCTTCGACTACTTCCAGCTGAACTTCTACCAGCGTCACACCGAAGGCAGCCGCGCAGGTGATAACGTCTGGCAGATCACACCGGTCTGGTCCTACACCATTCCCGTGGGCGACTCCAACATCCTGATCGATGGTTTCATGGATTGGGTCGTTGATAACGACCAGAACAGCAAAGGCACCTACCACGCCAACCTGCACTTCAACCCGCAGATCAAATACGACTTGGGCAAAGCCCTGAACATCGGCGAGAAGCAGTTGTACGTCGGTGTCGAGTACGACTACTGGTCAGACAAGTACGGGATCAAGGACAGCCAGTACTTCAAGACCGATCAGAGCAACACGAGCTTGCTGGTGAAGTTCCACTTCTGATTTAAAGTCAAAAGATCGCAGGCTTCGCCAGCTCCTACGGACGTGCGCATCCGGGGTAGGAGCTGCCGCAGGCTGCGATCTTTTGCTTTATGACACCCCCAGAAACCGGCACAATTCATGCCGCTTGGCCAACGCATCGCGCCGCCCCAGATCGATCAGTTCGCTGCAATACCCCGCCTCGAATAACAGATAACTCAGCACCCCCGCTCCGCTGGTCTTGGTCGCCCCCGGCCCGCGCAAAAACAGACGCAAGGCTGCCGGCAATTCCTGGCGATGCCGCGCCGCGATTTCATCGATCGGCTGACTGGGCGAAATCACCAGCACCTCCACCGGTGCAGCGCCCAATGCACGACTCGGCGCGCCGTCGGGCAGCAGATGGCTGAACTGATTCAAGCGCTGCAGCAACTCAATGTCACTTTCCAGGCTGTCAATGAACGTACTGTTGAGCATGTGCCCACCGATTTGCGCCAAGGTCGGCTGCTGACCGGTATAGGCACGTTGCAGCGGCTGTTGCGGGTCGACCCCGCGCGGGTTGCCGCTGACACCTACCACCAGCACGCGGCTGGCTCCCAGGTGCAGGGCCGGGCTGATGGGTGCCGATTGGCGTACGGCGCCATCGCCGAAATATTCTTCGCCGATTTTCACCGGCGCAAACAGCAATGGAATCGCCGAACTGGCCAGCAAGTGTTCGACGCTCAATTGCGTCGGCACGCCGATTCGCCGATGGCGCAACCAGGACTCGATGGTGCCGCCCCCCTGATAAAACGTGACGGCCTGACCAGACTCGTAGCCAAACGCCGTGACCGCCACCGCCTTCAATTGCTTTTGCGCAATGGCCTCGGCAATCCCGGGCATGTGCAGTTTGTCGTTGAGCAAACCGCGCAGTGGCGAGCTGTTGAGCAGGGCCACGGGCACCGGAGCGCCAATCCCCATCAGATTGTGACTGATAAAACGGGTGGCTTGATGGATCACCCCCGGCCAGTCGCTGCGCAATACCAGATGACTGCGAAACCCTTGCCAGAAGGCAGTCAGACGCTGAATCGCGCCGCGAAAGTCCATTGCCCCACTGGCCAGGCTGACCGCGTTGATCGCGCCAGCCGAAGTACCGACGATCACTGGAAACGGATTCGCCGCCCCCACCGGCAGCAGCTCGGCAATCGCCGCCAGCACGCCCACCTGATAAGCCGCCCGAGCCCCGCCGCCGGAAAGTATCAACCCTGTAACCGGTTCAGCAGAACTCATCGCAACACTCCATGGTGCATAAAGATCGGTGACTCAACCGCGCTTGGCGTACAACTTCGGTTCGCCCGGTGGACGGCTCTTGAAGCGGCGATGTGCCCAGAGGTATTGCTCCGGGCATTCGCGCAACGTGCTTTCGACCCACTGATTGATCCGAATGCAGTCAGCCTCTTCCGTCTCGCCGGGAAAGCCCTCCAGCGGCGCATGAATCACCAACCGATAACCACTGCCGTCCGCCAGGCGTTGTTGAGTGAACGGCACGACCAGTGCCTTGCCCAGTCGCGCAAACTTGCTGGTGGCGGTGACGGTCGCCGCCTGAATCCCGAACAACGGCACGAAGATACTTTGCTTGGCGCCGTAATCCTGATCCGGCGCGTACCAGATCGCCCGGCCTGAACGCAGCAGTTTGAGCATGCCACGCACATCGTCGCGCTCCACTGCCAGCGAGTCGAGATTGTGCCGCTCCCGGCCACGACGCTGGATGTAGTCGAACAGCGGATTCTTGTGTTCGCGGTACATGCCATCGATGGTGTGTTGCTGACCGAGCAGCGCCGCGCCGATTTCCAGCGTAGTGAAATGCACGGCCATCAGAATCACGCCCTTGTCCTGCGCCTGGGCCTTCTTCAAATGCTCCAGGCCTTCGATATGGGCCAGTTTCGCCAGACGCTTGCGAGACCACCACCAGCTCATGGCCATTTCGAAGAAAGCGATACCGGTGGAGGCAAAGTTTTCCTTGAGCAAACGCTTGCGCTCGGCAGCGGACTTTTCAGGGAAACACAGTTCAAGATTGCGCTTGGCAATGCGCCGTCGGTCGCCCGCCACTCGGTACATCAATGCACCCAGGGCGCGACCGACCGACAGCAATGCCGGATATGGCAACTGCACAATCAGCCATAACAGCCCCAAGCCACCCCATAGCGGCCAGAAACGTGGAGAAAGAAATGCTGTTCGAAAACGCGGGCGATCCATTAAAGGTTCCGTCAAGACAGTGGCCGCGCATTCTACATCGTTCGACCCGGCTTGCGGCCTGCGGGCGTTCTCGTTATAAGTCTCGGCACTTTTAGTGACAAGTCGTTGTATGCCGACCATGAGCCAAACCGAACCGCTAGACCAAGATCCCGTGTTCCAGTTGAAGGGCAGCATGCTCGCCATTACGGTGCTGGAACTGGCCCGTAACGACCTCGAGAACCTTGATCGACAACTGGCCGCCAAGGTCGCCCAGGCGCCCAACTTCTTCAGCAATGCGCCGCTGGTCCTGGCCCTGGACAAACTTCCGGCCAGTGAAGGCTCGGTCGATCTTCCGGGGCTGATGCGCATCTGCCGCCAGCATGGCCTGCGCACTCTGGCAATCCGTGCCAGCCGCATCGAGGACATTGCCGCCGCCATCGCCGTCGATCTGCCGGTACTGCCGCCGTCAGGCGCCCGTGAGCGACCGCTCGACCCGCACGAAGGCACTGTTGTGAAAAAACCGGAAAAACCACCGGAACCGACCATCAAACCGACCAAAATCATTACCTCGCCCGTACGCGGTGGCCAGCAGATTTATGCCCAGGGTTGCGATCTGGTGGTGATTTCATCGGTCAGCCCGGGGGCGGAACTTCTCGCCGACGGGAACATCCATGTATACGGCGCGATGCGCGGTCGTGTCTTGGCCGGCGTCAAAGGTGACACGAAAGCCAGGATTTTCTGCCAGCAAATGACCGCTGAACTGGTCTCCATCGCCGGCCATTACAAGGTTTCCGAGGATTTGCGTCGTGATCCATTGTGGGGCGCGGGCGTGCAAGTCAGCCTGTCGGGCGACGTGTTGAACATCATTCGGCTTTAACGGATACTGCCGCATTTTCCAAGCATCTCTAAAACGTAGCGAAAACGGCTCAAACGAAGTAGGAAAAAGGCCAAAAGCAGTGTTTACCGGGGGTAAGCGCCGCTCAGAACCGGATTCCAGCCAAGGCTGTCCGACTGCAGTAGTTTTTCAAGAGATGTTTTTCAGGGGCTAAACGTCCTTTTTCCTTAGGGGTAAAACACCTTGGCCAAGATTCTCGTGGTTACATCCGGCAAGGGTGGTGTGGGTAAGACCACCACCAGCGCCGCTATCGGTACCGGCCTCGCTCTGCGTGGTCACAAAACAGTTATCGTCGACTTCGACGTCGGCTTGCGTAACCTCGACCTGATCATGGGTTGCGAGCGCCGCGTGGTGTATGACTTCGTCAACGTGGTAAACGGCGAAGCCAACCTGCAACAGGCCCTGATCAAAGACAAGCGTCTGGAAAACCTCTACGTACTGGCTGCCAGTCAGACTCGCGACAAAGACGCGCTGACTGTCGAAGGCGTCGAAAAGGTCCTGATGCAGCTCAAGGAAGACTTCGAATTCGTGGTCTGCGACTCTCCGGCGGGCATCGAGAAAGGCGCCCACCTGGCCATGTACTTCGCTGACGAAGCGATTGTAGTGACCAACCCGGAAGTCTCCTCCGTACGTGACTCGGACCGCATGCTGGGCCTGTTGGCCAGCAAGTCCCGTCGCGCCGAAAACGGCGAAGACCCGATCAAGGAACACTTGTTGCTGACCCGCTACAACCCGACACGCGTGAGTAACGGTGAAATGCTGGGCGTCGAAGACGTCAAGGAAATCCTCGCAGTGACCCTGCTGGGTGTGATTCCGGAATCGCAAGCCGTCCTCAAGGCATCCAACCAGGGCGTCCCTGTGATTCTCGACGACCAGAGCGACGCCGGTCAGGCGTACAGCGATGCCGTTGATCGTCTGCTGGGTAAAACCGTGGACCATCGTTTCCTCGATGTCGAGAAGAAGGGATTCTTCGAGCGACTTTTTGGAGGTAGGTAATGAACCTTTTTGACTTCTTTCGTGCCAGTAAAAAGGTCAGCACCGCGTCGGTAGCGAAAGAGCGTCTACAGATCATCGTGGCGCATGAACGCGGCCAGCGCAGTACGCCGGATTATCTGCCAGCCTTGCAAAAGGAACTGGTGGAAGTGATCCGCAAGTACGTCAATATCGGGTCCGATGACGTGCACGTCGCTCTGGAAAACCAGGGCAGCTGCTCGATCCTGGAACTCAATATCACCCTGCCAGATCGCTGAGTCGATCCGGCGGGAGCCACGGCGGCTCAGGCTTTCCAGCTCCTGTTTGGGGGCGAACTGTGACGAGGGGGCTTGCCCCCGTTTGAGTGCGCAGCACTCACAGGACCTTCGGTACACCGGAAGTTTTGGGGCTGCTTCGCAGCCCAACGGGGGCAAGCCCCCTCGCCACAGGTCGCTCCTACAGGGACGTGGGCCTGAGCCGCCGTTGGCGTTTGTTACGAGGCTGTTTTAATGCCGTTGTCCAACATCCGCATCATTCATCAGGACGCCGCCGTACTGGTGGTGGACAAACCGACCCTGTTGCTCTCCGTCCCCGGCCGGGCCGATGACAACAAGGATTGCCTGATTACCCGCCTGCAAGAAAACGGCTACCCGGAAGCGCGAATCGTCCATCGGCTGGACTGGGAAACGTCCGGTATCATTCTGTTGGCCCGTGACCCGGACACGCATCGCGAGCTGTCTCGGCAATTTCACGACCGCGAAACCGAAAAGGCCTACACCGCCCTGTGCTGGGGACAACCGGAACTGGACAGCGGCAGCATCGACCTGCCCCTGCGCTACGACCCACCGACCAAGCCACGCCATGTGGTGGACCACGAGCTTGGCAAGCATGCCTTGACTTTCTGGCGGGTGCTGGAGCGTTGTGGCGACTGGTGCCGCGTCGAACTGACGCCGATCACCGGCCGCTCTCACCAGTTGCGGGTGCACATGCTTTCCATCGGCCACCCGCTATTGGGTGACGGGCTCTATGCCCATGAGCAAGCCTTGGCTGCCTGGCCACGACTTTGTTTGCACGCCAGTATGCTCAGTTTCACTCATCCCCAGACGGGCGAACGCCTGCGCTTCGAGTGCCCCGCACCGTTTTAACAGTCAATGAGCGTGCTTTTGTGGCGAGGGGGCTTGCCCCCGTTGGAGTGCGAAGCACTCCTGAAACCAGCTAAACCGCATCTGCAGGATTTACGACTGCTTCGCAGCCGAACGGGGGCAAGCCCCCTCGCCACAGCAAGCTCCCTCGCCACATTAAGCTCATACGCCACCAAGAACAGGCCCACCGCACTTTGCGCTTTCAATACGTTAAACTGGCGCCACTGCTGTCTGGAGCTACTTATGCGCGAAGAGTTGAACCAAGGCCTGATCGACTTCCTCAAGGCCTCCCCTACCCCGTTCCATGCCACCGCCAGTCTTGTTCAGCGTCTGGAAGCGGCCGGTTTCATGCGCCTGGACGAGCGCGAGCCATGGACCACCGAAGCCCATGGTCGTTACTACGTCACCCGTAACGACTCTTCGATCGTCGCATTCAAAATGGGCCGTCATTCGCCCTTGCACGGCGGCATCCGCCTGGTCGGCGCGCACACTGACAGCCCGTGCCTGCGGGTCAAACCCCAGCCAGAACTGCAACGCCAGGGCTTCTGGCAACTGGGTGTCGAAGTCTATGGCGGCGCACTGCTGGCACCGTGGTTCGACCGTGACCTGTCTTTGGCCGGTCGCGTAACCTTCCGCCGCGACGGCAAGGTCGAGAGCCAGTTGATCGACTTCAAGGCACCGGTCGCGATCATTCCCAACCTGGCCATTCATCTCAACCGTGAAGCCAATATGGGCTGGGCGATCAATGCCCAGACCGAACTGCCGCCGATCCTCGCGCAATTCGCCGGTGACGAGCGCGTGGATTTCCGCGCCGTGCTCACTGACCAACTGGCCCGCGAACACGGCCTGAACGCTGACGTGGTGCTCGATTATGAGCTGAGCTTCTACGACACCCAAAGCGCAGCGGTCATTGGCCTGCATGGTGATTTCATTGCGGGGGCGCGCCTCGATAACTTGCTGTCGTGCTACGCCGGCCTGCAAGCTTTGCTGACGGCCGAAACCGATGAAACCTGCGTGCTGGTCTGCAACGATCATGAAGAAGTCGGTTCTTGCTCGGCCTGCGGCGCCGACGGTCCAATGCTTGAGCAAACCCTGCGTCGTCTGTTGCCCGAAGGAGATGAGTTCGTACGGACCATTCAGAAATCCCTGCTGGTTTCGGCCGACAACGCCCACGGCGTGCACCCCAACTATGCGGACAAGCACGATGCCAACCACGGCCCGAAACTCAACGCCGGCCCGGTGATCAAGGTCAACAGCAACCAGCGCTACGCCACCAACAGCGAAACCGCCGGGTTCTTCCGCCATTTGTGCATGGCCGAAGAAGTACCGGTGCAGAGCTTCGTGGTGCGTAGCGACATGGGCTGCGGCTCGACCATCGGCCCGATCACCGCCAGCCACTTGGGCGTGCGCACCGTGGACATCGGTTTGCCGACGTTCGCCATGCACTCGATCCGTGAGCTGTGCGGCAGCCATGACCTGGCGCATCTGGTCAAAGTGCTGAGCGCGTTTTACGCCTGCCGCGAATTGCCCTAGCCCTCAAAGATCAGCTCCTTACAGGATGAACGCCCCCCTGTAGGAGCTGCCGAAGGCTGCGATCTTTTGATTTTGATCTTTTGGCGTCTTCACATGCGCTGAAAAAGATCAAAAGATCGCAGCCTTCGGCAGCTCCTACACACGCATCACCTCCGCTCGTCCGAAAGCCGCCTAGACTTGCAGTACCCTCTCCGACAAGGCTGTCACCATGATCTCGTTGTCTTCGTTCCACGCCATGCTGATCCCGATTCTTTCCGGGATGATCATGCTGGCCATCGGCTTCAACTTTCGCGACAAGAACGCCGGTGTGTTCGCGATGTGGGTTGGCATGCTGATGATCCTCGCCACTGTGATCTACAAGATCCTCGCCAAACTCAACGAATAAATCCTCGCGCCTGGCTCGCATTGATGTTGGCTGATGGGTTCATCCAGGGTTGACCGTGTTCGCTCGCGTACAGTCTGCACAGTTGCAGTGGCTGTGCCGTTGAATGTGCGATCTAAACCACATCCACCCCGACATGAATCGCATCATGGCGCCAGAACTCCAGGTCACAATCGATCAGTCGTTCGTGCTGATCGTAATTGACCCGGGCAATCCGCAATCCCGGGCTGCCTACCGACACCCGTAAAGCCGCCGCGGCGTCCACCGACAAGGCCGTCGGCACAATCTCGAAACGCACCCGCCCGTAATGCAAGTCGTAATGCCGCGCATACAGTTCAGTGATTGACTGATTCAGATCGAAGTCCAGAATCCCCGGAAAATATTGCGGGTTGAGGTAGTGCTCCACATACAGCACCAGTCGCCCGTCAATCCGTCGCGAGCGGCAGATCTGGATCACGCTCGACAACGCCGGCAATTGTAACCAGGCACACACTGCCGCCGACGCTGGTTGCAAACGGGCCGAAATCACCTCGGTGGACGGCACTCGCCCCTGTGCACTGACCATCGCGTGAAAGTGGCTGCGCTGCATCAGGTTGTAAGCCAGCCTTGGTGGCGACACGAACCAGCCGCGTCGTTCCTCGCGGTAGATCTGGCCCTGGGCCTCCAGTTGCAGTAACGCCTCCCGCACGGTGATCCGCGTGGTACCGAATAACTCACTGAGCTTGCGCTCTGCCGGCAGTTTGCTCCCGGGCGCCAACAGACCATGGTCGAGCTGTTCCTGCAGAACCTGCCCGATGGCGGTCACCGCTTTGGTGGTCTCGATGCGCATCAACGTTACCTATCTGGACTAGACCAGCACTGATTCAGGGCAGAACCGTGATTCAAATCGGTTCCTTCAACTGCCTGCAAGCCTAGGCACTGCACATGACTGACAGATGACAAAGCCGCCGAACGGTTGCGCCAGACACCTGCAATTTTATGACCAAGTCCCTTTCATATCAGCTCTTTAGCCATGGTCTACGCTTATCTCGCACGCCGCGTATCCGAGCACAGAAAATTCGGGCTGACCGGTTGTCGACATCAAAATGTCATCCAGCCTGCCTAAATTGGCTCAGGTATTGCTGACCTAGACCAACATAACCGCAATCGCAGCGTTGAAAACGCCCAAAGGAGCTTCGGATGAAACAGTTTTTCCTGGCATCACTGTTAGGCTCGACCATTGCCCTGTGCACCGCCGCCATGGCGGCGGATGATCTGAAAACCCTCGAAGCCGCTGCGAAAGCGGAAGGCGAAGTCAACAGCGTCGGCATGCCCGATGACTGGGCCAACTGGAAAGGCACCTGGGAAGACCTGGCCAGAATATATGGCCTGAAACACATCGATACCGACATGAGCTCGGCCCAGGAAATCGCCAAGTTCGCTGCCGAAAAAGACAACGCCACGGCGGACATCGGCGACGTCGGTGCCGCGTTCGGCCCGATCGCGGTCAAGCAAGGTGTCGTGCAACCTTACAAACCCACCACCTGGGAACAGATTCCGGACTGGGCCAAGGACAAGGACGGTAACTGGGCACTGGCCTATACCGGCAGCATCGCCTTCATCATCAACAAAAAACTGCTGCACGGTTCTGAAGCACCGACCAAATGGGCCGACCTCAAGACTGGCAAGTACAAAGTCTCTATCGGTGACGTGAGCACTGCGGCCCAGGCGGCCAACGGTGTACTGGCCGCCGCCCTCGCCAACGGTGGTGACGAAAAAAACATTCAGCCAGCCCTGTTGCTGTTCGCCGACATCGCCAAGCAAGGCCGCCTGTCCATGGCCAACCCGACGATCGCCACCATGGAAAAGGGTGAAATCGAAGTCGGTGTGGTCTGGGACTTCAACGGTCTGAGCTACAAGGCCAAGATGGCGAATCCGGATGACTACACCGTGCTGATTCCATCCGACGGCTCGGTGATTTCCGGTTACACCACCATCATCAACAAATACGCGAAGCATCCGAACGCCGCCAAGCTGACTCGCGAATACATCTTCAGCGACGCCGGCCAAATCAATCTGGCGAAAGGCAACGCCCGTCCGATCCGCGCCGAGCATCTGAAATTGCCGCAAGAGGTCAAGGCCAAACTGCTGCCTAACGAGCAGTACAAAAAGGTCACGCCGATCAAAGACGCCGATGCCTGGGAAAAGACCTCCAAGTCGCTGCCGCAGAAGTGGCAGGAAGAAGTCATTATCAATATGCCGTAACACGGTAGATCCCATTCGGGGGATCTGATGGAGATCAGATTGTAGGAGCGAGGCTTGCCCGCGAAGGCGGACTGTCAGCCAACATCAATGTTGAATGTCAGTCCCTCTTCGCGGGCAAGCCTCGCTCCTACAGGTTTGACGATATTTGCGGAGTCCCAGCCCCTATGAAACACAACGTCATCCTTGTCGTGCTCGACGGCCTCAATTACGAAGTCGCGCGCCACGCCATGGGGCATCTGCAGGCTTACGTTGGCGCAGGACGCGCGGCACTCTACAAACTGGAGTGCGAGCTGCCGGCCCTGTCCCGACCGCTTTATGAATGCATCCTGACCGGCGTTACGCCGATCGATAGCGGTATCGTTCACAACAACGTCTCGCGCCTGTCCACCCAGCGCAGCATCTACCATTACGCCACCGACGCCGGCCTGAAAACCGCGGCTGCGGCGTATCACTGGGTCAGCGAGTTGTATAACCGTTCGCCGTTCGTCGCCGCCCGGGATCGGCACACCGACGACCCCAAACTGCCAATCCAGCACGGTCACTTCTACTGGAACGATCACTACCCCGACTCGCACCTGTTTGCCGACGCGGAAAACCTGCGCCTGCGCCATGCACCAGATTTTTTATTGATCCACCCCATGAACATCGACGACGCCGGGCACAAGCACGGCCTCGATACCCCGCAATATCGCAACAGCGCCCGCTCGGCAGACATCATTCTGGCCGACTATCTGCAAGGCTGGCTCGACGCCGGTTATCAGGTGATGGTGACGGCTGACCACGGCATGAACAACGACCGCTCGCACAACGGCTTGCTGCCCGAAGAACGTGAAGTGCCGCTGTTCGTCCTCGGAGATGCCTTCAGCCTCAACCAAAAAGCCGCACCGAAACAGACCGAAATCTGTGGCACCGTCTGTGAACTGCTGGGCGTGCCCCACGACAAACCTGTGTGCCGGGAGCTGCTCAATTGAACGCCATGACCCGCGGTAAATGGCTGGCCGCCCTGTGCCTGGTGCCCTTCGCGATTTTCTTCTTCATATTCCAGATCGCCCCGCTGCTCTGGGTGATGATCAATAGCCTGGAATCGGAAGAATTCGGCTGGGGCCTGGCCAACTTCAGCAAAATCTTCAACTCGAAATTCTATTTGCAGGCCATTCAGCACAGCCTCGAGATCAGTTTCTGGTCCAGCGTGTTCGGCATCATCATCGCCGTACTCGGCGCCTACTCCTTGCGCCGGGTCGACTCGAAACTGCGCAACTTCGTCAACGCCTTCGCCAACATGACCAGCAACTTCGCCGGCGTACCCCTGGCCTTCGCGTTCATCATTTTGCTGGGGTTCAACGGTAGCATCACCATCATGCTCAAACAGGCCGGGATCATTCAGGATTTCAACCTGTACTCGAAAACCGGTCTGATCATTCTCTACACCTACTTTCAGATTCCCTTGGGCGTGCTGCTGCTCTACCCGGCTTTCGACGCCTTACGCGAAGACTGGCGCGAGTCCGCGCAATTGCTCGGCGCCAATGGCTGGCAGTTCTGGCGGCATATCGGTTTGCCGGTATTGACCCCGGCGCTACTCGGTACTTTCGTCATCCTGCTGGCCAACGCCCTCGGCGCCTACGCCACTGTCTACGCCCTGACCACAGGCAACTTCAACGTATTGCCGATTCGTATCGCGGCGATGGTCTCCGGCGACATTTCCCTGGACCCGAACCTGGCCAGTGCCTTGGCCGTGGTGCTGGTGACGTTGATGACCCTGGTGACTATCGTGCATCAGCTGCTGTTGAAGAGGAGCTACCATGTCTCGCGTTGAACTGGGCCCCGTCGGTATTTACCACCGCGTCGTGGTGTATTTGCTGTTTGCCATTCTGCTGCTGCCGCTGCTTGGGACATTGATCTACTCGATTTCCAGCAGTTGGTCCGCGACGATCATGCCCAGCGGTTTTACCGTCAAGTGGTACCTCCAGCTGTGGAGCGATCCGCGCTTTCTTGATGCGTTCGGGCAGTCCTTGCTGGTCTGTGTCGGCTCGTTGATTCTGTCGGTGGTGCTGATTCTGCCGCTGTTGTTTGTTGTGCATTACCACTTCCCGAAACTCGATGCCTTGATGAACATTCTGATCCTGCTGCCCTTCGCGGTGCCGCCGGTGGTGTCGTCGGTGGGATTATTGCAGCTCTATGGCTCGGGGCCGATCGCGATGGTCGGTACGCCTTGGATTCTGATCGGTTGCTACTTCACCGTGGCGTTGCCGTTCATGTATCGGGCGATCACCAATAACCTGCAAGCAATCAACCTGCGGGACCTGATGGACGCCGCGCAACTGCTCGGCGCCAGCACGTGGCAAGCGGCATTCCTGGTGGTGATGCCGAACCTGCGCAAGGGTCTGATGGTGGCGTTGCTGCTGTCGTTCTCGTTCCTGTTCGGCGAGTTCGTGTTCGCCAACATTCTCGTCGGCACCCGTTACGAAACCCTGCAGGTCTACCTCAACAACATGCGTAACAGCAGCGGCCATTTCACCAGTGCGGTGGTGATTTCCTACTTCTTCTTTGTGCTGGTTCTGACCTGGGCGGCCAATATCTTGAACAAGGACAAAAGCGAATGAGCTATGTCAGCGTCCGACACCTTCAGAAAAATTATTCTGGAACCACGGTATTCAGCGACATCAACTGCGAAATCAAGAAAGGTGAATTCGTCACGCTTCTCGGCCCGTCCGGTTGCGGCAAGTCCACCTTGCTGCGTTGCATCGCCGGCCTGACCTCGGTGGACGGCGGCAAGATCCTGCTGGAAGATCAGGACCTCGTCCCGCTGAGCCCGCAAAAACGCGGAATCGGCATGGTGTTCCAGAGTTACGCGCTGTTCCCGAACATGACCGTGGAACAAAACGTCGCCTTCGGCTTGCGCATGCAAAAGGTCAACACCGACGATAGCCACAAGCGCGTTGCCGAAGTATTGCAACTTGTGGAGCTCAAAGACTTCGCCGCGCGTTACCCACATCAATTGTCCGGCGGCCAGTGCCAGCGTGTTGCCCTCGCTCGCTCGTTGGTGACCCGACCCCGGTTGTTGTTGCTGGATGAACCGCTGTCGGCACTCGATGCGCGGATTCGCAAGCACCTGCGCGAACAGATCCGCCAGATCCAGCGCGAACTGGGCCTGACCACGATCTTCGTCACTCACGATCAGGAAGAAGCCCTGACCATGTCTGACCGAATCTTCCTGATGAACGAGGGAAAGATCGTACAGAGCGGCGATGCCGAAACCCTCTACACCGCGCCAGTCGATGTGTTTGCCGCCGGCTTCATCGGCAACTACAACCTGCTGGACGCCGAAAGCGCCAGCAAATTGCTGCAACGACCGATCACCCATCGCCTCGCCATTCGCCCGGAAGCCATCGAGCTGAGCCTCAACGGTGAACTCGACGCGCAGATCCGCAGCCACAGCCTGTTGGGCAACGTGATTCGCTACCGGGTCGAGGCCCGGGGCGTGGAATTGGTGGTGGATGTGCTGAACCGCTCGGCGGCCGATTTGCATCCCGATGGTCAACGCCTGGCGCTTTCCATCGATCCGAAGGCCCTGCGGGAGGTCGCTTGAAAGCAGCGGCAAGCTACAAGCCATAAGCTTCAAGTTGTAGACTGCTGATCACCAAAATCCACTTCTTGCAGCTTGAAGCTTGAAGCTTGCAGCTGTTCTCAGAGAGAACCCGATGGCCCTGGCAATTTTTGATCTGGACGAAACCCTGATCCACGGCGACTGCGCCACCCTCTGGAGCGAGCAAATGGGTCGCCTGGGCTGGGTCGATCCCGAGTCGTTCATGCGTCGGAACAACGAACTGATGGACGCTTACAGTCACGGCAAGTTGCGCATGGAGGAATACATGACCTTCAGCCTCGAACCGATGATCGGTCGCACGCCGGAAGAACTCGAGCATCTGGTGGGGCCTTGGGTAGAGGACTTCATCGAACCGATCATCTTCAGCGACGCCACCAAAGCCATCGCCGCCCACCGCAAGGCTGGCGACCGGATCCTGGTGATCTCGGCCTCGGGTACGCATCTGGTCAAGCCGATTGCCGACCGGTTGGGCATCGACGAGATTCTCGGCATCGAGCTGGAACTGCAGCATGGGGTGTACAGCGGCAACACTGTTGGCACCCTGACTTACCGCGAAGGCAAGATCGCCCGATTGCTGGAATGGCTGGATGCCGAAGAGGAAAACCTGGAAGGCGCGAGCTTCTATTCCGACTCACGCAACGATTTGCCGCTGCTGCTGAAGGTGGACTTTCCGCATGTGGTGAATCCGGATCCGGTGCTGCTCGAGCACGCCGAAAAGGCCGGCTGGCCGATCCATATCTGGAAGTAAAAGCAAAAGATCGCAGCCTCGCTTCGCTCGACAGCTCCTACAGGTGTAAACAATCCATTTGTAGGAGCTGTCGAGCGAAGCGAGGCTGCGATCTTTTGGCTGCCAACCCGATGTCAGGTCAGGCTTTCGTCGATCAACAGCACCAACTTGCCCGACACCTTATTGGTCGCCAGTTCCGCAAACGCCGCTTCGGCATCCTTGATCGCAAAGGTCCTGGCCAGTTGCGGGCTCAAACGCCCTTCGGCAAACAGCGGCCAGACATGCTGGCCAAGATCGCTGAACAAATCGGCCTTGAACTGCTCGTCGCGGTTGCGCAAGGTCGAGCCCAGCAGATGCAACCGCTTGGCCAGTACCTGCGCCAGATCCAGCTGCGCTTCACGACCGCCCATCAAACCGATCAGCACCCAACGACCATCGCGAGCCAGCAGCTTGAGATTCAACGCCGCGTAACTGCCACCCACCGGATCGAGGATCACGTCGAACGGCGCAAGATCATTCAAGCTGTCCAGATCGCCGTTGCGCACCACTCCGCCCTGCGCGCCCAACGCTTCACAATAGGCCAGACGCTCGGCAGAACCGACGCTGACCCAGCACGGATTACCAAACGCCTTGCACAGCTGAATGGCAGCTGAACCGATTCCACTGGCCCCGGCGTGCAGGAGAACTTTCTCACCCGGTTTGAGCGCAGCCAATTGAAACAAATTCAGCCAAACGGTCGCATACACTTCCGGCAATGCCGCCGCCTCGGCCAGGGACAAACCGTCGGGAACCGGCAACACGTGCCGTCCGTCGACAACTACCTCTTCGGCCATCCCACCCCCGGCCAGCAAGGCGCAAACCCGATCGCCAACCTTCCAGGAAGCGCCCGGACCGACCTCGCTGATCACCCCCGAACACTCAAGACCCAGTACTTGACTGGCCCCCGGCGGGGGCGGATATAGTCCCGCCTTCTGTAACAAATCGGCGCGATTAAGTCCTGCTGCCGCCACGCGAATGCGAACTTGTCCTACATCGCACGTAGGACTCGGCTCTTCAACCCACTCCACTCGCCCCTCAACGCCTTGCAATGCTTTCACAGTGCCTCCATAGTGAGTCTGGACTGAGCCCGAAGCTTGTAGCACCGGGCTTTTTGCATTATGCGACCGGTCCTTGTGGATCCGGCGACTTCAAAGACGGCCTAATATGCGTTATCAATTGTCCCCGCGTCGAATCAGCATGAAGCATCTGCTCCCCAGCACCGCCCTAGCTCTTGTCATTGGTCTCGGTCTTTTGCCGATGTCGAGCCATTCGTTCGCAGCCAACAGCTGGGACAAGCTTCAGCCCGATCGTGACGAAGTAATCGCCAGTCTGAACGTCGTCGAATTGCTCAAGCGTCACCATTACAGCAAACCACCGCTCGACGATGCGCGCTCCGTGATCATCTACGACAGCTATATCAAGCTGCTGGATCCATCGCGCAGTTATTTCATGGCCAGCGATATTGCCGAATTCGACAAATGGAAAACCCAGTTTGACGACTACCTCAAAAGCGGCGACCTGAACGCCGGGTTCACCATCTACAAGCGCTACCTGGACCGCGTCAAGGCGCGTCTGGACTTTGCCCTTGCCGAACTGAACAAGGGCGTCGACAAGATCGACTTCACCGCCAGGGAAACCTTGCTGGTCGATCGCAAGGACGCCCCTTGGCTCAAGACCACCGCCGAGCTGGACGATCTATGGCGCAAACGCGTCAAAGACGAAGTGCTGCGGATGAAGATCTCCGGCAAAGAGCCGAAGCAGATTCAGGAAACCCTGACCAAGCGATACAAGAATCAGCTGTCGCGTCTGGACCAGACCCGTGCGGAAGACATCTTCCAGGCGTACATCAACACCTTCGCCATGTCCTACGACCCGCACACCAACTATCTGTCGCCGGATAACGCGGAAAACTTCGACATCAACATGAGCCTGTCCCTGGAGGGCATCGGCGCTGTGTTGCAGAGCGATAACGATCAAGTGAAAGTCGTGCGCCTGGTACCTGCCGGCCCGGCTGACAAGACCAAACAGGTTGCACCGGCCGACAAGATCATCGGCGTGGCTCAAGGCAACAAGGAAATGGTCGACGTAGTCGGCTGGCGCCTGGATGAAGTGGTCAAGCTGATTCGTGGCCCCAAAGGCACCGTGGTGCGCCTGGAAGTGATTCCGGCCAGCAATGCGCCAAACGACCAGACCACCAAGATCGTGCCGATTACCCGCGAAGCGGTGAAGCTCGAAGATCAGGCGGTGAAAAAGTCAGTCCTCAACCTCAAGCAGGATGGCAAGGACTACAAACTCGGCGTCATCGAGATCCCGGCCTTTTACCTGGACTTCAAGGCTTTCCGTGCTGGCGATCCGGACTACAAGAGCACCACTCGCGACGTGAAGAAGTTGCTGACCGAGTTGCAGAAAGACAAGGTCGACGGCGTGGTCATCGACCTGCGCAACAACGGCGGCGGTTCCTTGCAGGAAGCCACCGAGCTGACCAGCCTGTTCATCGACAAAGGTCCGACCGTACTGGTGCGGAACGCCGACGGCCGGGTCGATGTGCTGGAAGATGAAAACCCGGGCGCGTTCTACAAAGGCCCGATGGTGTTGCTGGTCAACCGTTTGTCTGCCTCGGCTTCGGAGATTTTCGCCGGCGCCATGCAGGACTACCACCGCGCGCTGGTCATCGGCGGCCAGACCTTCGGCAAAGGCACCGTGCAGACCATTCAGCCGCTGAACCATGGCGAACTGAAACTGACCCTGGCCAAGTTCTACCGGGTTTCCGGCCAAAGCACCCAGCATCAGGGCGTGCTGCCGGACATCGATTACCCGTCGATCATCGACACCAAGGAAATCGGCGAAAGCGCCCTGCCGGAAGCCATGCCGTGGGACACCATCCGTGCGGCCATCAAGCCTGCGCTTGACCCGTTCAAACCGTACATCACGCAGCTCAAGTCCGAGCATGACATGCGTACAGCCAAGGACGCGGAGTTTGTGTATATCCGCGACAAACTGGCCCTGGCGCAGAAGTTGATGAGCGAAAAAACCGTCAGCCTCAATGAAGCCGAGCGTCGCGCACAACATGCCGATATCGAAGCCAAGCAACTGGCCATGGAAAACCTGCGTCGCAAGGCCAAGGGCGAAGAACCCCTCAAAGAGCTGAAGAAAGAAGACGAAGATGCCCTCGCGGGCGAGCCGGACAAAACCAAGCCAGAAGACGATGCTTATCTGAGCGAGACCGGGCGGATTCTGCTGGATTACTTGAAACTCAACACCGCTGTTGCCAAGCACTAAGTGGCTACAGTCAGGATGATGGCAATTTAATGCTGACGCTCCCCGGAGCGTCATCAAACAGACATCATTCTGTCGTGAAATAAAGGACTGGGTGCAGCTTGCACCCGGTCCTTTTTTTATCGCCAGAGAACGCCATGACCACGACCGAACAGCTGAGTGCCTTGAGTTCGATATTGACTCAAAGCGGTTTGCACAGCCTGTTCCAGCCGATCATTTCCCTCTCTGAACGACGTATCGTCGGTTACGAAGCCCTCAGCCGCGGCCCTTCCAACAGTCCGCTGCACTCCCCCGTCGCCCTGTTCGCGGTAGCCCGCCAGGCCGGTCGTCTCAGCGAACTGGAGATCGCTTGCCGTCAAAATGCTTGCCGTCGTTTCAATGAGCAGCAACTGCCCGGCAAACTCTTCCTCAACGTATCCCCGGAATCCCTGCTCGAAGCCGCCCACCAACCTGGGCGCACCCTGCAACTGCTGCAGGATTTCGGCATCCCACCGAGCCAGGTGGTCATCGAACTCACCGAACAGACCCCGACCGACGATTTCCAGTTGCTGCAAAACGCCCTGCATCACTATCGGGCAATGGGCTTTTCCATTGCACTGGATGATCTGGGTGCCGGTTATTCGAGCTTGCGACTCTGGTCTGAGTTGCGCCCGGACTACGTCAAAATCGATCGGCATTTTATCGACGGCATTCATCAGGACGCGCTCAAGCGTGAATTCGTTGGCTCAATCTTGCAGATCGCCAAGGCTTCCCGGGCAAAAGTGATCGCTGAAGGCATCGAATTGCGGGAAGAACTCGCCGTGCTGACCGAAATGGGTGTCGATCTGGTCCAGGGTTATCTGCTTTGCCGGCCCCAGGAGCAGCCGCCCCGCGATGCCCAGACCTTGATGCCCAAACCCAACAGCGTCGCCACGATACTGAGCGAGGAAGTCAGCGACCTCAGCGCCCTGCTCAACGACCAACCAGCGGTGACCAGCGACACCCCGACCGCCACCGTTCTGGAAGCCTTCCGCCGCCAGGCCAACCTCAACTCCCTGGCGGTGCTCGACAAACAGGGCCAGCCCTGTGGCATCGTCCACCGTCATTCGCTCTCGGATGCCCTGCTCAAGCCCTTCGCCACCGACCTGTTCGCCCGCAAGCCCATCAGCCGTTTGATGAGCGACGATTTCCTCGCTGTGGAATTGAGCCAGTCGCTGCAACAGGTCAGCCGCTTGATCACCAGCCGCGCCCGCCAGCGCATCGAAGAAGACTTCATCATCACCCTCAACGGTGGCTACTTGGGGCTGGGCCGGGTAATCGACGTGCTCAAGCTGATTACCGAACTGAAAATCCAGCAAGCCCGCTACGCCAACCCGCTGACCCTGCTACCGGGCAACGTACCCATCCAGCAATGCCTGACACGGCTGCTGCAACAGGAACGGGAATCGGTGATCTGCTACGTCGACATCGACAGCTTCAAACCCTTCAACGACATCTACGGCTACGGTCGCGGGGATGAAGTCCTACTGTGCCTGGCGCAATGCCTGAACGACCGCGTCGACCCTTCCCGCGACTTCGTCGGCCATATCGGCGGCGACGACTTCCTGCTGGTACTCGGCCCGGAAGACTGGCGCAAACGCCTGAACCAACTGCTGGACGACTTCCACAGCCAATGCCGACGCTTCTACCGCAGTGAACACCTGGAAGCCGGCTGCTTCATCGCCCCCAACCGCCAGGGCGTAAAACAGGAATTTGCCCTGCTGTCACTGTCCATCGGTGTGGTGCATTTACAACCACAAGCCTGTGCACGGCTCGATGCGAGTCGATTGGCAGAGATGGCATCGCAAGCCAAGCATCACGCGAAGAATGTGCCAGGGTACAGCGTGCATGTGATTGATAGCCTGGCGGTGTCCGGACCTGAAGAAGAACTGCTCATTGGGCATCGCTGATTGATCTGACGCCTTCGCGGGCAAGCCTCGCTCCTACGGGTTTTGTGTCGTTCGCATATCTACAAACGACACAAAACCCGTAGGAGCGAGGCTTGCCCGCGAAGAGACCCGCTCAGGCACCACAAATTTCCAAGACTAATCCGTCACTAGACATCGCCCGAAGGCCGAGCCCGCAACCGCCGCCCAATCACATCCAGCACATCACACCCATCGCGCAATGGAATGGCACAGAGCAAGGCAAAGTCGCTGAGAATCATCGAATCACACTCGACTGAGCCGCGCATGGACAGGTTCTCAAGCACCTGGGTGACGGCACGAATTCGATAGCCGGCAGCGTCATACAAAACATCGAGCGGCGCATGGGTATCGACGAACAGGGTAGGCATGTCACTGCAATTGCTGGTGAGCGCCATAAAGCGGTTTTTGGGATGGGGAATTGGTTTTTCGTAGGGTGGATCAGGGGTAATTGCTGTCATTGTTTGGCTCCTAACGTATGGATTGGAGCCGCCAGAAATCACTTCCACGCAATAGGTGGCGGCTGTACGCAGGTGTGGAAGACCAGGACGTTAGGCACCTGGCGCACTCGAAAGCGCCCCGCGCACAGCCACCATAAAACACAGACGATAAAAAACGCCGCACTGGTGGCGCTTGATGCGCCTAACGATAGAAGGGCTTCCACGCCCTGTCACTGAATTTGCAGTGACACCCCCAAGACTATCGATGGAGCGCATCGCGCACCAGTTCATGCAATCCGCTACAACTTGAAGGAAATCTCCGATGGATCTACACGGCAATAAACGCGCGAGACTTTGCGGGGGATCAATCAGGAAAGAAGTCGGGAAAGGATGATGTTGATGTAGGGCGATTCTTTTAGTGGCTACGCCATCTACGAGCAGGCAGAAACGCAAACGTGGCGGTAGGTTTCCCCCCTCGCCACGTTCATTTGTCAGACACTTGATTGCTTAATCCGCAGCACCACGAGACGCCAGCTCTTTCAACTTGAGTTCAGCCAACGGATGCCCGGCCTTCGCCGCCATTTCCCACCAGCGAGCCGCTTCCACCGGATCCGGCGCCTTGCTCGGCGTGCCGGCCAGGCAGATCACGCCCACCTGATAGGCCGCCTTGCCATCCCCCGCCAACGCCGCCAGGCGCAGTAATCGCACACCTTCCTCGCGTGCCCAAAGACCGACGCCGCGAAAGGTCAGAATGTGGCCATAGAAGCTCTGGGCGCCGACATCACCCAGGTTCGCCATACGCGCAAACTGGCCCTCGAGCCAGCTCCAGCCTCGCGGTTGACGCACAAACCACGACCAGTGGAACAACCGGCGGGCCAGCCAGTAACCAGCCCGCGCCTTGAGTCGTAAAAACACTCAGGCTTCCGCCGATTCGGGGTACTCGTATTCGAACACTCGCACCACTTCCGAGGCATGCCAGGATGCGGCAGCCACGCCATCGGACGGTCCGGAGAAGCGCCCGAGTCGCTCGACACATTCAAAGAAGCCGGTGCGCGGCAAGCGGCTGGCGCCCTGGCTGATCACCAACGAGCTGCGCAACGGCTGCTCGGCTCTGGCATCCAGCGCGGCCAAATGCTCAAGGGCTGCGGTCAAAGTTTGCATGGCTGGCGTGGGGAGCTGCAAACGCTCCAGCAACGCCCGATAAGTCAAAAGATGGCGCTGACGACGCGCCTGATCCAGCTCCCCCAACAATCCATCCCAATGTTGACGACTGATGCGTACGCTCACGATTCATCCCTCCATCCTGGCACCGTCAATTCCCAGGCGAGGCTGCGGCGAATAGCAGCGTCAGGTTGACGCTCTCCGCTTTCGATCAAGGCGAGATATGACGGGCTGATGCCTACCGTGCGGGCGAGCGCCTCAATGGCGATGCCCTTCCCTTCGCGCAAATTGCGTAGTTGATCCAGACCCGGAAGAATCTGGTCTGGTGCCGCCGCGGGAGGCACTGTGGCGTCACGCGGTGGTTGTTGCTTGATGCCTGCTGCTTTCAGTAGAGCCTGATACTGAGCCCATGGCAGAACCGCATATTCGGGCTCGCCTTCGCGTGTAATTATCTGAATATCCATGACCACCCCGTAGGACAACGACACTTAGCGAGTCGGCGCTTTTCCTTAGAAGTGTAATCCTAACAGCGACCAAGGTCGCGGGGCGGTATGAATATGTGGAGGATTCTGAATGGACTCAGTTTTTTTTCGGTCCCTGCAGCTGTAATTGTTCAGAGGTATCAGGCAAGCGTTCGACGACCGCGAGCTTCTCCGGCGGCTGACGTTTGCGCCAGGCGCGGAAGGCATTGAGCTCGTCATCAAGGACTTTCATCAACCAGGCCAGCACGGCAATGTCGTCGAGCATGCCAAACATGGGAAGTAAATCCGGGATCGCATCGACGGGGCTCAGGAAATACATCAGGCCGGCCACCACTGAAACCAGTGCTTTCGGGCTGATGGCCCGGTATTCGCCACGCCAGTAAGCCAGGCAAAGAGCCTGCAACAGGCGCAGATCGTCTTTGAGCTTGCCCAGACGATTGCCCTGACTGGCACCTTTGCTGGCAACCGCGAACAGCAGGGTCGGCAAACGACCACGGGCGAGCAGGCGTCCAGCCAGAGGCAGGAAACGAGCAAAATTCCAGGGCGTTTTCATTTATTACTCCCACTGAAATGTTATCCACACAAATTGTGGATAACCTTGTGAACAGAGCTGCATTTCTACGCTGAAAGCCCCGTTTCATAAGGGCCTGACTCAGATCGGGCGTTTTTTACTCACATAAAAAAACCCAAGATTTCATTGACTTGGCGTTCTGGCCCGTCTAGCTCGAGCGCTCTCACTGGCTATGACTTCAGCGTACCGCATCCGTTCGCTTTGTTTACCTCCACTGAACGCCAGATGCAACAACGCCCCGCATAAGCGAGGCGTTGTTTGTAAAGCAGACGCGAATTACTGAGGGGCGTCTTGTTTGGCTGGATCCTTGATGGCCAGCAGCTCCAGGTCGAATACCAGCACCGAGTTGGCTGGAATCGCCGGGCTTGGGCTTTGAGCGCCGTAAGCCAGTTCGCTAGGGATGTACAATTTGTACTTCTCGCCAACGTGCATCAGTTGCAGGCCTTCGACCCAACCCGGAATCACACCGCTGACCGGCAGATCGATCGGGCTGCCGCGCTCGACGGAACTGTCGAAAACGGTGCCATTGGTCAGCTTACCGGTGTAGTGAACAGTCACTACGTCAGTCGGCTTAGGCTGAGCGCCATCGGCTTTTTTGATCACTTCGTATTGCAGGCCGGAAGCTGTGGTGGTGACACCCGCTTTCTTGCCGTTCTCTTCGAGGAATTTCTTGCCAGCGGCTGCCGACTCTTCGCTCATCTTGGCCAAACGCTCTTCAGCACGCTTTTGCAATGCAGCGAAGGCTTCAACCAGCTCTTCATCTTTCAGCTTCTGTTCTTTCTTGCCGACGGCATCTTCGATGCCCTGGGCTACCGCTTTGGAATCCAGGTCATCCATGCCTTCCTGAGCCAGGCTTTTGCCCATGTTCAGGCCGATACCGTAGGAAGCTTTTTGCGCCGGGGTTTTCAGCTCTACGCTGGTCTGCGAATCACAACCCGCAAGTACCAGGCCAACCAGGGCCACCGCCGCCGCCAACCGATGCTGTTTCATGCTATTTCCTTGTTCATGCGCCTAAAGGGCAATCGAGTAAAGCCGCGAGCTTATCAGGCCGCCACGACCAATGGCTACCGGCATGAGAGCAGGAAACGTCTGATAAGTTCAGGTGTTTAAACGCATTTTAGCTATAGAAGGATGAAGCTTCTGTCATTTCGCTCTTACGGACTCAAGCGCCGGTTCCCACAGACTCTGGCGTAATGGCCTCTTGCCGCACTTCGTGAGCTGAGGCATAAGGGAGCTAACAAACTGACAAGGATGTTTATCGTGCGCCTCATATTCCGCTTGCTGATTCTGATCGCAGTCTTGCTGGGGCTGGGCCTCGCCGTCGTGCTGTATTACGTCGCCAACCCGAAATTGCCAGCCTGGTCACCCGCGCAACAGGTAAATTACCTGGAGCAATGGAGTGCCGCCGACCGACAGGCTTACTACTTCACCCCTCAGGGTACCCAGGTCAAAGGCTTGCGCTATGACTGGTTCAACGCCCTGGAATTGCCCTTCTCACAAGAACGATTCGCCGCTCCTGAATACCTGGCACGCTTTGGTTTTCTGATCGACCCGAGCCAGAAAGCCACGTCGAGCAATCCCGGTAACTTGCCCGTCGGTTTTGCCCGTCATCAAAACCCCGGCAGCCAGGACGAATTCCTGGACATCACATGCGCCGCCTGCCATACCGGCGAACTACGCTTCAATGGCCAGGCTGTGCGCATCGATGGCGGCTCGGCCCAGCATGTATTGCCCTCCAGTGTCCCGACCCTTCGGGGTGGCAGTTTCGGTCAGGCACTGGTGGCCAGTCTCGCCTCGACTTACTACAACCCCTGGAAATTCGAACGTTTCGCCCGCAACGTTTTGGGTCAGGACTACGAGGCACGGCATCAACAACTGCGCCAGGATTTCAAAGTTTCACTCGATACTTTCTTGAAAGTGGCCTGGAACGACACCCATCGCGGCCTCTATCCCACTGAAGAAGGCCCGGGCCGCACCGATGCTTTCGGGCGTATTGCCAACGCCAGCTTTGGCGACGCGATTTCACCCGCCAACTACCGGGTGGCCAACGCTCCGGTGGACTACCCGCAACTGTGGGACATGTGGACCTTCGACTGGGTGCAGTGGAACGGTTCGGCGCAGCAACCGATGGCCCGTAATATCGGTGAGGCCCTGGGTGTGGGCGCCACGCTGAATTTCTTCGACAGCAGCGGACAGCCGCTCAAGGGCGACGACCGCTACCCCTCCAGCGTCCGGGTGCGCGATCTGCATCGGATCGAGCAAACCTTGCAGCGACTCAAACCGCCCGTCTGGCCGGAAGCCCTGTTGGGCCACATTGACATGCCCCTGGCCGCAAAAGGCCGCGAACTGTTCGCTGAAAACTGCGCAGGATGTCATGTCCCCCGTGTGACCCAAAGCGACGGCAGACCCGTGCAACATTTGAAGTTGCTGCCTGTGGAGGTCATCGGCACAGACCCCGGCGCCGCCAACAACATTGCCGATCACCGCTTCGATTTGACGGCTTTACAGTGGGACCCGGCGGAGCTTGCGCAACTGGACGTACAACTGCATCCCAAACCCACAGAACCCTTGGATATGAGCCAATTGTCCGTGGCCAAGGGACTGGCTTACGTCACTGCTTTCGTGGGCAACCAGGCCTACCGCGCAGCCAATGTGACACCCGCAGAGCGCCCGGACCTGGATGGATTCGGCCTGCCGATCGGCGTGCAGGAGTTGCGTAGCTACAAAGCCCGACCTTTGGCGGGCGTCTGGGCCACGCCGCCATTCCTGCACAACGGTTCGGTACCCAGCCTTTATCAATTGCTCTCGCCACAAAGTGAACGCGCTACCACGTTCTACAAGGGCACTTTCGAATATGACCCTAAACATCTGGGCTATCGCACCGAAGCCTTCACCAACGGTTTTGTATTCGACACGCGCATTACCGGTAATCACAACACCGGCCACGAGTTCCGCGCAGGTGATCGCGGCAATGGCGTCATTGGTCGCCTGCTGCAGCCGGAGGAACGCTGGGCGCTGCTGGAATACCTGAAAGTGTTGGGCGGCCCGATGGAGTCGCAGTTGCCCGATCGCCGCCTCAGTCAAAAGGATTGACCCATGCTGATCACTCTCTGGTTGCGCCTGGGCGCCTTCCTGGGCAAAACCCTGCTGTGGTTGTTGGGTCTGGGCCTGCTCGGCTGGGCGCTGATCATGGCCTGGTCTGCCTGGCAGCATCGCGGCCCGGTATCGGCTGAAGAACTGATTCCGGACGGCGAAGCAGCAATGACCCAGGACATCATCCAGACGGCCGTGCGTATCGTCGATCAACACCGTGAAAGCACCCGTTACCTGCGCGATGCCCATGCCAAGGCCCATGGCTGCGTGAAGGCCGAGGTACAGGTGCTGTCGGATTTGACGGCTGAGTTACGCCAAGGCGTGTTCAGCGAACCGGGCAAAACCTGGCAAGCGACGATCCGGCTGTCCAACGGCAATGCGTATCCGCAGTTCGATAGCATCCGCGATGCTCGGGGCATGGCGATCAAACTGCTTGATGTGCCTGGCAAACAGTTGCTGAGTGACCGACAAGGGCGCAGCGAACAGGACTTCGTGATGTTCAACCATCCGAATTTCTTTGTCAGCGATGTCGCTGAGTATCGTCAGAATGTGGCCGCTCAAGCTGATGGCAAAAAGGCGATGGCGTTCTTCCCGGGCTGGGACCCACGCACGTGGCAGGTTCGCCATCTGTTCATTGCGCTGGCGACGCTCTCCCCTGCCCCGACAAGCCCGACGCAGACCACTTACTTTTCGGTTTCGCCGTACAAGTTCGGTGATGCCAACGCTAAATTCCGTGTGATGCCGGATCCCGATAGCTGCCCGGCCTACGCGCTACCCACACAAAATCAAAACTTGCCAAACTTTCTGCGCAGTGCGCTGAACCAGCAGTTATCGACCGATCGGGTGCCAGCGTGTTTCGTCTTACAGATCCAGCGTCAGGATGCGGGCAAGTACATGCCCATTGAAGATACCAGTATCGAATGGAGCGAAAGCGACGCGCCCTATGAAACCGTAGCCCGGATCAAACTGCCTGCTCAGGATTTCGACACGCCGGCGCTGAACCTGCAATGCGACAACCTGTCGTTCAATCCATGGTTCGGCCTTGAAGCCCATAGGCCGATTGGCGGGATCAACCGGTTGCGCAAAGCGGTGTATGAGGCCGTCAGCGACTATCGGCACAGTCGCAATGCCGAACAATGAACAAGACACTTAAGCCGGAATGAGATCTGTAGCAGCTGGCGAAGCCTGCGTTCGGCTGCGAAGCAGTCGTGAAATCGGCTGACGAAGTCTGCCTGACACACCGAGGTCTGCTTTACGACTGCTACGCAGCCGAACGCAGCCTTCGGCAGCTGCTACAAGGCGTGAGGCCTGAGGCGTAAGGCATGATGGAAAAACTGGCATGACCGAACAGATCGCTTTTCAGTGAAAGGTCAGCACAAAGCCAAATCCCAGACAGCAAAAAGCCCGCATTAAGCGGGCTTTCTGTGGTGATCTGGCGTTCAGCGTTCCAGATACCGAATATGGCGCAGCGGACGGGACTCGAACCCGCGACCCCCGGCGTGACAGGCCGGTATTCTAACCGACTGAACTACCGCTGCGCGTAGCGTTGAAAGTAAGTGGTGGGTGATGACGGGATCGAACCGCCGACATTCTGCTTGTAAGGCAGACGCTCTCCCAGCTGAGCTAATCACCCTT
>NZ_MUNM01000067.1 GCF_002286815.1 Pseudomonas sp. PICF141 | reverse complement strand
GCTGAGACGTAGGAGCTGCCGCAGGCTGCGATCTTTTCAAGATCACCGCTGATAAAGGCAAGATCAGAAGATCGCAGGCTTCGCCAGCTCCTACAAAAGCAGTTTGCAGCGCCCAAAAAAATGCCCCGGATCGTGAGAGCCGGGGCATTTTTCATATCAGCGATAAATCAGCGATTGCGAGTCAGCAAGGCTGGTTTTTCTCCGCGTGGACGGCCTGGCAGTTGATCCAGTTGCTCAGGTGTCGGGAAGCGATCGCTTTTTGATTCCTTGTGAATGATCCTTGGTGCCGGGCTGCGCGGGTTCTGCACGGCCGGTTCCGAACGAGACTGTTCGTCACGGGCCGGGCGGCGGTTGCGAGACTCTTCGCGGCGGGCCTGGCCGTCACGTGGGGCACCGTTGCGTGGGCCGCTGCGCTTGGCCGGCGGGGTGCCGGTGGATGCGCCGCTGCTGTTGCGCGGACCATTCTGGCGACCTTGTGGCTGACCGGTGCGCGGAGCACCTGCGCCTGCGCCTTGTGCCGGAGCGCCCGGACGGCGACCACGGCCCTGAGCCGGTTTGGCTTGAGGCACATAATCGACGCGGTTACCGAAGTTATCGATATCGTCGTCCAGGAACTCGTCCGGAGCACGATCAGCGGCGGCGCGAGGTGCCGGACGCTGAGACTCACGGGCCGGGGTGCCTTCGCGAGGCTTGCGTTCGCGGGCCGGGCGATCACCACGGCCAGCGGCAGCAGGTTTTTCCTTGCCCTTGTCCTTGCCTTTGTCTTTGCGACCGCCACCACCGCCGCTGCCGTTCGGACCGTCGCCGCGCGGGCCACGTGGGTTGCGCGGGTTACGCACATCCGGACGCTCGCGGACTTCAGGTTTCTCGGCTTCCACAGCGCTGGAATCGAAGCCCATCAGGTTGCCGTCGGCAATCTTCTGCTTGGTCATGCGCTCGATGCTTTTGAGCAGCTTTTCTTCGTCTGGAGCGACCAGCGAGATCGCCTCGCCCGAACGCCCGGCACGGCCGGTACGACCGATTCGGTGCACATAATCTTCGTCGACGTTGGGCAGTTCGAAGTTGACTACGTGAGGCAACTGATCGATGTCCAGGCCGCGAGCGGCGATGTCGGTGGCGACCAGGATGCGCACTTCACCGGCCTTGAAGTCGGCCAGGGCTTTGGTGCGGGCGTTCTGGCTCTTGTTGCCGTGGATGGCGACGGCGGTGAGACCGTGTTTGTCCAGGTACTCGGCCAGGCGGTTGGCGCCGTGTTTGGTGCGGGTGAATACCAGCACTTGTTCCCAGGCACCGGCGGTGATCAGGTGCGCCAGCAACGAACGCTTGTGGTTGGCTGGCAAGCGGAATACGCGCTGTTCGATCCGCTCGACCGTGGTGTTCGGCGGCGTGACTTCGATGCGTTCCGGATTGTGCAGCAGCTTGCCGGCGAGGTCGGTGATGTCTTTGGAGAATGTCGCCGAGAACAACAGGTTCTGGCGTTTGCCCGGCAGGCGGGCGAGGACCTTTTTCACGTCATGGACGAAGCCCATGTCGAGCATGCGGTCGGCTTCGTCCAGCACGAGGATTTCCACGTGGGACAAATCGACGCTGCCTTGGCCGGCGAGGTCAAGCAGGCGACCGGGGCAGGCCACCAGCACGTCGACACCGCGGGACATGGCCTGGACCTGTGGGTTCATGCCGACGCCGCCGAAGATGCAGGCGCTGACGAATTTCAGGTCACGGGCATAGACCTTGAAGCTCTCGTGCACCTGGGCCGCGAGTTCGCGGGTTGGGGTCAGGACCAGTACGCGCGGTTGGCGCGGGCCATGACGCTGGGATTTGTCCGGGTGACCGTTGGGGAACAACCGCTCCAGAATCGGGAGGGCGAAACCACCGGTTTTACCAGTACCTGTCTGTGCCGCGACCATCAGGTCGCGACCTTGCAACACGGCGGGAATGGCCCGCTGTTGCACCGGAGTAGGCTCGGTATAGCCCGCAGCCTCGATGGCGCGGACTAAAGCCTCGGAGAGACCGAGGGAAGCAAAGGACATGAGTAATCCTGTTTTAGTTAGGGCTTGGCCCAATGGGAGTCTTGCCTGGCGCGAATCGCGTTTAAGAGGACGCAATCCCGTCCGGTCCTGCTGGGCCTCGAAGGCTCGTCTGGAGCGCTCGCGCGGGCTGAAAAGCTGCGCTGTAGCGGGGTCGAGATGCCTTGAACAAGTCCGAGCGTCCGGGCGTGAGCCTGGCGGGAAGGCCGGAGTATAACAGAGCAATCACTGCGCGCCGCTTTCCTGCTGCTCAACGGTTTTTCCGCCAGCTGCGGTGCTGTTGGCAGGCCGTGCTTCGGTGGCCGGGCTGGCACCATAGCGGGCGCTCAGTTCAGCATAGGCTGGTTCGCGCTTGAAGCGTTTGAGCTCGGCACCGAAACGCTGCACCAACAAATCCATCCCGGCATTGCGGCGTACCGCCAGAAACTGGCTTTGCTGGCTGATGATGAGCGGGTTCTCGGTGATCTTGTCGCGGATGTTCAGTTGATCGAGCAAATGCTGGCCCACCCGGCGATCGGTGATCAGCAGGTCGATGCGCCCGCGCACCAGTTTGCCGAAGTTGGCTTCATGGGTGGGTGCCGGCTCCTGGGTGAACAGCGTCGATTCGCTGAAGTCCTTGCTGTACAGGTAGCCCGGCGAGGTTCCGATGGTCAGGCCTTTCAGGTCGTTCAGGGTACGGAACGGATACGGTCGCTCGTTGGCGTAGAACATCACGAACTCGACTTGCGAGAGTGGCTCGCTGGGGTAGAGCAGGGTCGCGTCGCGTTCAGCGCTGTGGAAAATATCCAGCACGCCATCTGCCTGGCCTTGCTCAAGCATCGACAGGCAGCGTTTCCATGGCAGGAACTGCCATTCCACGTCGATTCCAAGGCGTTTGAAGACAATGGCGGTGGTTTCATAGTCCAGCCCCAAAGACTTGCCGTTTTCCTCATACACGTAAGGTGCCCAGGGTTCGGTGACAATACGCAACTTCTCGCCCCGAGCAGTGAGGCTCAGGCAAGTGAACAGAAGCACGGTCAGTAACTGAGCGATCAGAGGCATGGGGTTGAGATTACGACGAGAAATCATAAAGAGCCAGAAACCGGATCCAGAAGCTCTGCTTCAGGGTATGGCTGCACAATAAAAGGGCACACAAAGCAAAAGATCGCAGCCTTTGGCATTTCCTACAGGGGCATACATACCTCTGTAGGAGCTGCCGAAGGCTGCGATCTTTTGATCTTGCTTTAACGACGATTAACGCGGCAACTTCAGGTTATTCCACACCGCCAGGCTCGGCTCAGCCTGGTTCAGCGTATAGAAATGCAGCCCTGGAGCGCCACCCTGCAGCAGGCGTTCGCACATCTGGGTGATGACTTGCTCACCAAAGCCTTGAATGCTCTGGGTGTCGTCCCCGTAGGCTTCCAGTTGCTTGCGGATCCAGCGCGGAATTTCCGCACCGCACGCATCGGAAAAACGCGCCAGCTTGCTGTAATTGGTGATCGGCATGATCCCCGGCACGATCGGGATGTTCACGCCCTTGGCCTGCACCCGCTCGACGAAGTAGAAATAACTGTCGGCGTTGAAAAAGTACTGAGTAATCGCACTGTTGGCGCCGGCGTTAGCCTTGCGCACAAAGTTATTGAGATCGTCTTCGAAGTTGCGCGCTTGCGGATGCATCTCCGGGTAAGCAGCGACTTCGATGTGGAAATGATCGCCGGTTTCTTCACGAATGAATTCAACCAGGTCATTGGCGTGACGCATCTCGCCGCTGGCCATGCCCATGCCCGAGGGCAGGTCACCGCGAAGCGCAACGATGCGCGTGATGCCGGCTGCCTTGTACTGGCTCAGCAGGCCGCGCAAATCGTCCTTGCTGTCGCCCACGCAAGACAGATGCGGTGCGGCAGGGACTTTGACTTCGCTTTCAAGCTGCAACACGGTGTTGAGGGTGCGATCACGGGTCGAACCGCCAGCGCCGTAGGTGCAGGAGAAGAAGTCGGGGTTGTAGCTCGCCAGATGACGGGCAGTGGCGATCAGTTTTTCATGCCCAGCATCGGTCTTCGTCGGGAAGAATTCGAAACTGTAGCGACGTTCTTGGGACATGGAGGGGACCTCCAGCGGCAAGTTGCAAGCTTCAAGCTGCAAGTGGGCGGTGCGCCGATTCTCGCGTTTGAAGCTCACAGTTCACTGCTGTGTTAATTACCATGAAGAGACAAGCCCAAGCCCAGACTGCAAGTAAACACAACCGCCTTTACTTGCAGTTTGAAGCTTGTAGCTCGCAGCTGCTGTCAGTACCGGTAAGCGTGCGGCTTGAACGGGCCTTCGACGGTGACGCCGATGTAGTCAGCCTGTTGCTTGGTCAATTGAGTGACCACGCCACCGAAACCGCGGACCATTTCCAGGGCCACTTCTTCGTCCAGTTTCTTAGGCAGTACTTCAACGGTCAGGCGCTCGGCTTTCTGGGCTGGCGACAGGTCGGCGTACTTCTGGCCGAACAGGAAGATCTGCGCCAGAACCTGGTTGGCGAACGAACCGTCCATGATGCGGCTTGGGTGGCCAGTGGCGTTGCCCAGGTTAACCAGACGGCCTTCGGCCAGCAGAATCAGGTAGTCGTCGTTCTGAGCGTCGAATGCGCCCGGGCCGGTGCGGTGAACCTTGTGAACCTGTGGCTTCACTTCTTCCCATGCCCAGTTCTTGCGCATGAAAGCGGTGTCGATTTCGTTGTCGAAGTGACCGATGTTGCAGACCACAGCGCGCTTCTTCAGGGCTTTGAGCATGTTTGCGTCGCAAACATTGACGTTGCCGGTGGTGGTCACGATCAGGTCGATCTTGCCCAGCAAGGCTTTGTCGATGCTGGCTTCGGTACCGTTGTTGATACCGTCGATGAACGGCGAAACCAGTTCGAAACCGTCCATGCAGGCTTGCATGGCACAGATCGGGTCGACTTCGGACACTTTAACGATCATGCCTTCCTGACGCAGGGACTGGGCCGAGCCCTTGCCCACGTCACCGTAACCGATGACCAGCGCTTGCTTGCCGGACAGCAGGTGGTCGGTACCGCGCTTGATCGCATCGTTCAGGCTGTGACGGCAGCCGTACTTGTTGTCGTTCTTGCTTTTGGTTACCGAGTCGTTGACGTTGATGGCCGGGATTTTCAGCTCGCCCTTGGCCAGCATGTCCAGCAGACGGTGAACGCCGGTGGTGGTTTCTTCGGTGACGCCATGGACGCGATCCAGCACCTGCGGATACTTCTTGTGCAGCAGCTCGGTCAGGTCGCCGCCATCGTCGAGGATCATGTTGGCATCCCAAGGCTGGCCATCTTTGAGGATGGTTTGCTCCAGGCACCACTCGTACTCTTCTTCAGTCTCGCCCTTCCAGGCAAATACCGGGATGCCGGCAGCGGCGATGGAAGCGGCGGCCTGGTCTTGAGTCGAGAAAATGTTGCAGGACGACCAACGCACTTCGGCACCCAGGGCAACCAGGGTTTCGATCAGCACGGCAGTCTGAATGGTCATGTGGATGCAGCCGAGAATCTTCGCGCCTTTGAGCGGCTGCTCGGCGGCGTATTTGCGGCGCAGGCCCATCAGGGCTGGCATTTCGGATTCGGCGATGATGGTTTCGCGACGGCCCCAGGCAGCCAGGGACATGTCGGCGACTTTGTAATCGTTAAAATCTGCAGGCGTGATAACAGCGCTCATGATGAGCCTCCATTCGTAATGTATGCGAATGGGCGCCGTTGTGCGTTTAGTGTCTGGCCGTGGCCAGTCAACGCCCCATCCGAGCCTGACAGGTCAAACCTGCTGCAGCGCCCCTCGGACAGGTGGCGGGAAAACGGTAGGAGCCGTTTTGAAATCGGCGGTGATTATAGCTTTCTTTATCCGGCTAGTGGCAAGTGACAAGCTACAAGCGGCAAGCAAACGCAGATCGGCTTTTAACTTGCAGCTTGTCGCTTAAAACTTGAAGCTGGGGCTATAACCCTATCGCCCAAACAACTCAACCTCGGAGCCCCCATGAATTTCCACACCCGCAAATGGGTAAAACCTGAAGACCTCAACCCCAACGGCACGCTGTTCGGCGGCAGTCTGTTGCGCTGGATCGACGAAGAAGCGGCGATCTACGCCATCGTCCAGCTGGGCAATCAGCGCGTGGTGACCAAATACATTTCCGAAATCAACTTTGTCAGCGCCTCGCGCCAGGGTGACATCATCGAACTGGGCATCACTGCCACCAAGTTCGGTCATACCTCGATCACGCTGACTTGCGAAGTGCGCAACAAGATCACCCGCAAGAGCATCCTGACGGTGGAGAAGATGGTTTTCGTGAACCTGGGCGAAGACGGCCTGCCCGCGCCGCACGGCCGGACCGAGATCAGGTACGTCAAAGACCAGTTCAAGGATGATGACATCGGCGAGTGATTGCCGCTCTGTGGCGAGGGAGCTTGCTCCCGCCCGGCTGCGAAGCAGTCGTAAGCCGACAGTGAAGTCTGTCTGAAAGAACCCGGCAGGTTTTAGGGCCGCTTCGCGCCCCGAAGGGAGCAAGCTCCCTCGCCACAGGTTTGCTTCGTTTCGCCAGGTAGTGAACAGCCCCGATCCCCACGTGTCGTAGTTAAACGACCCACCCTTGGTTCAGGAGCTTTATGGAGACGCCTCAAGACGGCAAGACCCCGGACCTTTCGGCGCAAGAGCAGCGCGAAGTCGACAAGAACCAGCCACCGCGCGCGGCGGTGCTTCATGAAATCATTCGAACCCAAGGTAATCAGGAACTCGAGCGTAGCGTAGCGGCGCTGTGGTGGTCGGCCCTGGCTGCCGGCCTGACCATGGGGTTGTCACTGATGGGCATGGGGTTGCTCAATTCGCGCCTGCCGGACGGCGAAGGCTTCAAGGTGATTGCCAGTTTCGGTTACTGCGCAGGTTTTCTCGCGGTGATTCTTGCCCGTCAGCAGCTCTTTACCGAGAACACCCTGACCGCCGTGCTGCCGATCATGAGCAAGCCTACGCCGGGTAATTTCGCTCGGTTGTTTCGGCTGTGGTCGATCGTGCTGGTGGGTAATCTCTGCGGCACTCTGCTGGTGGCCTATGTGATGCTGCACCTGCCGATTTTTGATACCAAGACCGATCTGGCCTTCCTCGACATCGGGCGCAAGGTCATGGAGAACGACGCGAGCAAAATGTTCGCCAAAGGCATCATCTCCGGCTGGATGATCGCCACCATGGTCTGGATGATCCCGTCCATGGAAAGCGCCAAGATGTGGATCATCATCCTCATCACCTATTTCATGGCCCTGGGAGATTTCACCCACATCGTGGTCGGATCGGTCGAGGTCTCGTACCTGGTGTTTGCCGGCGAGTTGCCGTGGAAGGATTACTGGCTGGTGTTTGCAGGCCCCACGCTGGTGGGGAACATCATCGGTGGCAGTTTTATCTTCGCCCTGATCAGCCATGCACAGATTCGTAGCGAAAGCGGGCCGCCGAAGAAAAGCACGGATCAAACGCCGGATCCACGCCAGCGTAAAGATGAGTGAAGTGAGGTGCATCGCGGTGGTTTCATCGCGAGCAGGCTCGCTTGTATGTTTAGATTTGAAGGGGTGGGCGGGAGAAAAACAAGGAGTGTGCCGTGCTTGCGACGGTTCTGGTGTTGGTGGCGGCGCTGTTGCACGCAGCGTGGAATACCCTGATCAAATTCAGTGCGGAGCGGCTGTTGGTGGTGGCCTGCATGGACAGCGTGGCGCTGCTGTTTGTCGCTCTGATGCTGCCCTTCGTGGCGCTACCACCACTGGACATCTGGCCGTGGATTCTCGCGTCAGCGGTATTCGAGTTGCTCTATCGGTACCTGTTGATCCAGGCCTATCGGGTTGGCGATCTCGGTCTGGTCTATCCGTTGATGCGTGGCCTGTCGCCGCTGGTGGTGCTGGCGCTGACGCTGATCTACGCCGGGGAAGTGCTGACGACTCAGCAGATCTTGGGCATTTTGCTGATTCCGTTCGGCATGTTGTGCCTGCTCTGGCAGGGCGGTGGCGGGGTGCGTCTGCCATGGTCGATGCTGCCGGTGGTGGTGCTGATCGGGTTGTGCATTGGTTGCTACACCTTCATCGATGGCCAGGCGCTACGGCGCTGGTCCCATCCGTTGGACTACCTGGTGTGGGTCACCTTGCTCAGCGCTTGGCCGTTTCCGCTGTTGGCACTGATGAGCAAGCGGCCGGCGTTCATGCTGTTCTGGCGCGAGCAGTGGCGATTGGGGTTGGCGGTCGGGTTCTGCGTGCTGTTCAGCTACGCTCTGGTGCTGTGGGCGATGCAGCTCGGTTCGATTGCCGAAGCGGCGGCGTTGCGCGAGATCAGTGTGATTCTGGTGGTACTGTTTGGGATGCGCTATCTGAAAGAACCTTTCGGCAGACCCCGGCTCTTAGCCTGTGGGCTGGTGCTGATCGGCATGTTGGTGATGAAGTTTTAGCCGCCGCTGATGGAATTCGATTTTCTATAATTTGAAGAAGGGACTGCGTTATGACGGTTGCTCTGTGGTGCATTTTGATTGCGATCTGCTTGCCGTATCTATGCACAGGCGTCGCCAAGTTCAGCGGCGGCAAGTTCGGGCTGAAAGAGAATCACGATCCGCGGGCGTTTCTGGATTCGCTCCAAGGTGTGGCCAGGCGTGCGCATTCGGCGCAGTTGAACAGCTTCGAAGTGACACCGGCGTTTGCGGCGGCGGTGATCGTCGCGCACTTGGCCGGCAATGCCGAACTGGTGACGATCAATGTGCTGTCGGTGTTGTTCATCACCAGTCGGCTGCTCTACATCATTTGCTATCTGGCAGACTGGGCGATTCTGCGGTCGTTGGTGTGGGCCATTGGCATGGGGTTGATCGTCAGTTTCTTTGTGGTGTCGGTTTAAAGAAGATCAAAAGATCGCAGCCTTCGGCAGCGCCTACAGGGATCGATGTTCATCCGCGATATTGCGGTGCACGCGGTCAATGTAGTCGCTGGCGAAGCCTGCGATCTTTGCTTTTAAAGCGAGTCCGCTACCTGCGGCACTTGCGGCAACGCCGCCCCCTTGGGCCAAAGCATCCAGATCTGCCCCTGCTGTTTCATATCACCGGCCAATTGCCCGGCGGCATCCCCGGTGCCCCAGAACAGGTCTGCGCGAACCTCGCCGGCAATTGCGCCGCCGGTGTCTTGGGCGGCCACCGGGCGTACCAGTGCGCTGCCGTCCGGGCGTGTGGTCGATAACCACAACAAGCTGCCGAGTGGAATCACCTTGCGGTCCACCGCCGCGCTATACCCTGCGGTCAGCGGGACATTCAACGAACCGCGGGGCCCTTCGTTACTGTCGGGGTTGCGGGTGAAAAACACGTAGCTGGGGTTGCTGCCGAGCAGTTCGGGAATGCGCGTCGGATTAGCCTTGGCCCAAGTGCTGATAGCCCCCATGGTCACGTCTTCTTTTTTCAGCTCACCCTGGTCCACCAGCCAGCGGCCGATGGGCCGATAGGGGTGGCCGTTCTGGTCGGCGTAGCCGATGCGTAACTGACGACCGTCATCAAGACGGATGCGACCCGAACCCTGGATTTGCAGGAATTGCAGGTTCATCGGGTCGGTCAGCCAGGCAATTACCGGCGCGTTCACACCTTTGGTTTCGATGGTTGCCGCATCATCGTACGGCTTGAGTACGCGACCTTCGAGCCGTCCGCGCAGGCGTTTGCCTTTGAGCTCCGGATAGATGCTGTCCAGCGAGACAATGATCATGTCCTCGGGCACGCCGTACACCGGGATGTTGGCTTCCTCGGTCTGGGTCAGGCTGCCGGGGTACACCGGTTCGTAGTAACCCGTGATCAGCCCGTTGGGGTTGTCATTGGCGGCGCGCAAGCCATAGACGTCGAGGTTCTGTTTTAGAAAGCTGCGGATGTCTTTGGCGGTTGGCTGCACATTGGCGGAAGCCGCACAGGTGCCGCCCCACACCGGATCGGCCTTGAGCCGGGTGCAAGCGCTGCGCCACGAGCCGAAGCCGGCGACGAGGTCGTTGTCGGATACTGCCGGAAGCGCTTCCCAAGTGGCGCTGGAGTAGGTCGCCAGTGCGTGGGTTTTCGGTTTGCTGCTGTCGCCGCCGGTGCAACCTGCCAGTACGGCCACCATCGGAAGGGTCCAGGCCAGATTGTGACGCCATGCCTTGAAACGGCTGTTCATGGAGTAATTCCTTTGCCGGTTGCCTGAGTGCTCCATGCGCTCAAACAACCCGTATTGATAATAGGGCTATTGGTCTTTGCCGGTGACGCGAGGATACTGGCTGCCGTTTCCAGTGACCTGAAGCCACCATGATGCTTAAAAGACTTTCCGTTGTATTGCTGGCCTGCCTGAGCTTATCTGCCTGCGGTGGTGTCGATCCGAACTCGCCCCTGGGTCAGCGCAAGGCGATCTTCAAGCAAATGCTCAAGATTGGCGAAGACCTGGGCGGCATGTTGCGCGGACGTATTCCGTTCGATGGCCCGAAATTCGTCGATGGCGCGGTGAGGCTCGACGCGTTGTCCCGTGAGCCGTGGAAACATTTCCCGCAGGTGCGCGAAGAGGATCACACCAGCGCCAAGGACGATGTCTGGCAGAAGCAGGCACGCTTCCAGGAAATGGCCCGCACCCTTGAAGGCGCCACCGGTGAACTGGTGATTGCCAGCAAGGTTCAGCCCTACAAAATCAGCAATCTGGGGCCGGCGGTACAGAAAGTCGAAGATGCCTGCAGTGCATGCCATAAAGAGTTTCGGGATCATTGATTGGCGGCGCTCTCCTGTGGCGAGGGGGGCTTGTCCCCGTTCGAGTGCGTAGCAGTCGCAATCCAGCGCAATCGACAGAATGATTGCGGTTGCAATTTTGGGGCTGCTTCGCAACCCAACGGGGGCAAGCCCCCTCGCCACAAAAGTGCCTTGTTCAAGCCAGACTATTTATCCAGTTCATCCAGTGCTTCCTGCAACTCCTTGCGCGATTGAGCCAGTTTCTCTTTGCGCTTGTTGATTCTCTCGGCATCGCCTTTTTTCATCGCCTTCTCGAGGTCGGCCTGACGCGTGCTGACTTCGTGTTTGGCGTCGAGCACCCTGTTTTCCCGTTCCTTCTTCAAGGAAGCGTCGGTGCAATGGGCAGTGACTTCGCTCAGGGCAGTTTCCAGGCCAGCCTGTTGATCGGCGTTGCCGCGGGACTTGGCCAGTTCGATCTGGTTAATGATGCCTTGTTTTTTGGCGGCGCAACCGGTCAGGCCGGGGGCGTCTTCGGCGGCCATCAATGGAGCGGCCATCACGCTGCACAGGGTCAACAAGGCAAGCGGTGAAAGAAGTTTCATAAAAGCTCCAGGTGAAAAATTCGATATGGCAATGGGCTGTTTGAGCGCATCGGTCCTGTGGGGTTCCCGGTTCTCAGGCAGGGCTGACGTCTAGAAACCGTCAATCCCGGCAGTACGTAAAGCTTCACTCAAGGCCAGGACCTGCGGATCGCGGAAAAATGCGCTCAATTGTGCTGCGCGCCCCGGGCCGATGCCGTCTTCGGCCTGCCATTGTTCGGTGTTCCGTTGCGCCAGTGCCTGCCAGGAGCCAGCGAGGCGCGCCTGACCGGTGGGCGGCAAACCCAAGGCTTTGAGCCAGCGAGCGAAAGGACGTTGCCGGGCACTGTTAAAACTATTCCAAAGACGAGTACTGCTGCGCTCGCCGAAGCCGTCAATCTTAGCAAGCTCTTGCTCATCAAGGGTCAACCAATCGACCAGGCTGTCGAGGCGTTCGGCCTTGAGCAGTTTCTCCCAGGTACCCGGCCCGACATGAGGCAAGGCCAGCCCCTGTTTGCCACTGAGCCAGCTCAGGCGTGCGAGGAATTGGCTTTCGCATCCGGGTGTGGGCTGCCAGCAGCTTAAAGAATGAAAGTCGGCCGCCAGCGGTATGTTCAGTTCCGGGCGTTCGGTGCTGCGCAATACGACCCCATCGAGCCTGGGAATGGTCAGCCCCGCCAGACTGATGGCAACCTGATCGCCCGGGCGAATATCCAGCGCTTCCCAGCGTTGCAGGGAGCTGACACTGACGCGCCTGATCTGCCGGTCATCGAGCATTACCGGTACCAGTTCCAGCACCGGTGTGATGCGGCCGGTTCGTCCGATTTTGAAGTGGACTTTACGTACCTCGGCCAGCGCCTGGGCAAAAGGGTATTTCCAGGCGACGCTCCAGTAAGGCGTTTTCGCCTGCCAGCGCTCGGCCGGTGGGCGCTGGTCCTGGCGCAGCACGACTCCATCGCTAGCAAAGGGCAGCGGCGAGCGATACCAGTGCTCGCGCCAGCGTTCGGCATCGGCGAAGGCCTTGATCGGCTGACTGTAGGGAGCGGTACTCGGGAACCCCAACTTGTCCAGAGCTGCCGCCCGGTCGGGCAGGCTTTTCGGGCCCTGCGGCCAGTCCCAGACAAACAACCCAATTCCGGCGGCCTGCTCGGTGCTCAGCGCCTTGCGTGCCATCAACCCGGCCACCGTGGCGCGGGCATTGAGGCTGCCGGCCTCGGCTTGTACGTGTTCGGTCAGGCGCCAATAGAGTTCGCCTTGCACCAGCAAGTCCAGCGACTGCGTAAGTTTTTCAGGGATGACGGCGATCTGGCGTGCCGCGGCTGTCCAGTCCTGGCCTTTTACCCCGTCCCCACGACTGATCGCCCGGTGCAGCCAGCCGTTGCGGTAAATCAGCGTCACCGCCACGCCGTCAACCTTGGGCTGAATCCACACCTCGCCCCGATCTTTCAGCCAGGCTTCGACGGCGCGCCCATCGCGCAGTTTTTCCAGGCCGGTATGGGCGACGGGGTGAGCAATTGTGCCGCCGGCGGTACGCAATGGTTCTGGGGAGGGGCCTGAATCAAAACACTCACGCCATTCGGTCAGTCGCGTCCGGGACTGGTCATAGAGCTCATCGGCGATCAGCGATTGGCCTTCACGGTGGTAGCTGTCGTCCCAGCGATCGATTTGCAGTTGCAGGGTGGTGATTTCGTCCTGTGCGCGGGTGGGCGGCCAATCGGGGCATTCGGTGGAAGTGGCGGTCTGGCTGGCGAGGGTCAGCAGGAAAGCGAAAAACAGGCGCAGGTTGGGCAGCATCGAGAGCGTCCTTGCTCAGTGGGATGCTTTCAAGGCTAGTCAGTTTTCGGGTGTGGGTTGCAAGGGTGTGATTCTGCGTGTTTCGAAGTGCGAAGATCAAAAGATCGCAGCCTTCGGCAGCTCCTACAAGGGAATGGCGTACACCTGTAGGAGCTGCCGAAGGCTGCGATCTTTTGAGCTCACTCATGAAAAAGCCCCGCACGGCGAACCGTGCGGGGCTTTGGGTACCGCAGGAAAAGTCTTACAGGCCCGCAGCGACACGCAGGTCGTCGGCGCGATCGGTTTTTTCCCAGGTGAAAGTGGTGAACGTATCGTCGCCCACAGTCTTGGTGCCCGGGGTGCGACCGAAGTGGCCGTACGCAGCGGTTTCCTGGTACATCGGGTGCAGCAGGTCGAGCATGGTGGTGATTGCGTATGGACGCAGGTCGAACACTTCGCGAACCAGTTTGACGATCTTGTCGTCACTGATTTTGCCGGTGCCGAAGGTGTTCAACGAAATCGACGTAGGTTGTGCAACGCCGATCGCGTAGGAAACCTGAATCTCGCAACGCTCGGCCAGGCCGGCAGCCACGATGTTCTTGGCCACGTAACGACCGGCGTAGGCCGCCGAACGGTCAACTTTCGATGGATCCTTGCCGGAGAACGCGCCGCCGCCGTGACGGGCCATGCCGCCATAGCTGTCGACGATGATCTTGCGGCCGGTCAGGCCGCAGTCGCCCACCGGGCCACCGATGATGAATTGGCCGGTCGGGTTGATGTGGAACTGGGTGTCCTTGGACAGCAGCTCGGCAGGCAGTACGTGCTTGACGATCAGCTCCATCACGCCTTCGCGCAGGTCTTTGTAGGACACGTCAGGGTTGTGCTGGGTCGACAGTACAACTGCGTCGATACCGACAACCTTGCCGCCTTCGTAACGGCAAGTCACTTGCGACTTGGCATCCGGGCGCAGCCAAGGCAGCAGGCCGGATTTACGGGCTTCGGCCTGACGTTGAACCAATTGGTGCGAGAAGGTGATTGGTGCTGGCATCAGCACGTCGGTTTCGTTGCTGGCGTAACCGAACATCAGGCCCTGGTCGCCGGCGCCCTGATCTTCAGGCTTGGCACGGTCAACGCCCTGGTTGATGTCGGGGGACTGCTTGCCGATGATGTTCATCACGCCGCAAGTGGCACCGTCGAAGCCGACATTGGAGCTGTTGTAGCCGATGTCGAGAATCACCTTACGGACGATGTCTTCCAGATCGACCCAGGCCGACGTGGTGACTTCACCTGCGATGATTGCCACGCCGGTTTTGACCAGGGTCTCGCACGCTACACGGGCGAATTTGTCTTCAGCAATGATGGCGTCCAGCACCGCATCGGAAATCTGGTCGGCGATTTTATCCGGATGCCCTTCAGACACGGACTCGGAGGTGAAGAGGGAGTATTCGCTCATCTCGATTTTTTCCTGAATTTACCGATGGTGAGTGTCGCCAGTCGGTCGCTGAAAATGGCGGACCTGAATCTGGAAACCATTACGTAAGCCTACATAGAGGCTTTCCCCGGGAACGAGTCCCGCAGCGGTGGCCCAACGGGCCAGATCGTCCTGTTCAAACCCCAACCACAGATCACCGCAGGCCTCCCTGGCCCAACTCTGGTTGTGGCTACATAACTCTGTCACGAGCAGGCTTCCGCCCGGTTGCAGCAAGTCGGCCATGCGCTTGAGGGCTTCGGCCGGCGCGGCAAAATGGTGCAGCACCATGTTCAGTACAACGCAATCTGCCTTGAGGCTTACACCGTTCAATGCATCGGCCAGTTGCAGGCTGACGTTAGCCAGCATTTCACGTTCGCAGACCTGGCGAGCCAGATCGAGCATCGCCGGGCTGTTGTCCAGCGCTGTGACTTGAACGAAACGATGCGCCAGCTCCGGCAGAAAACCGCCATCGCCGGGGCCCACTTCGATGGCTGTGGCGCCCGGGCCGAAACTCAGCTTGTCGAGCAGTGTCACCACGCTTTCGCGGTATTGCGCCAGGCCGGCGATCAAGTCTTGCTGGGCACGAAACTTCTCTGCGACCCGTGAGAAAAAATCCTGGCTGGCCGCTGCTCGTTGCCCATGGACCTGACCGATCCGCGCCTGCACATCGGCAGGCAGGGTCAGGTTGTCCACTTCTTCCAGCAACGCGGCATGCAGCTTGCCGCCCAGCAGGTCGGTGTGGGGCAGCGCACGACGATAAAAAATCGCATTGCCTTCACGGCGGGTCGCCACCAGGTCGGCCTGGGCCAACACTTTGAGGTGATGACTCATGCCGGACTGACCGATGCCGAAGATCTGCGCCAGTTCCAGTACGCCAAACGAATCGTTGGCCAGCGCGCGCAATACATTCAGTCGCAGAGGATCGCCACCGGCCTTGCACAGGGCCGCCAGTTCATCGCAATCGTCATGTTGAATGGAAGGCACGCGTAAATTCATAAGGCCAGCAGTCTAGTGAGGGTCAGAAATCATCGCAAGGGCAATATCAAAAAGTTTTGATATTGCTCGATAGATGGCGCTTTTCCGCGTTAGGTTCAGTCAGCAAACGAACAGCGGAAAGGTTTCACCAGTCGAATACGCTGTTATCCATTGGAAAAACGCCTTCGGATGACTATCTGTCATTGCCCCGAAGGCGGTCGGTGAGGGAAAATGCTCGCCTTTTTTCCGTTTCGTTTTATTAACTCAATATCCGCAGGAGAACAGCGATGCCCAGCCGTCGTGAGCGTGCCAACGCCATTCGTGCCCTCAGCATGGATGCCGTGCAAAAAGCCAACAGCGGCCATCCCGGTGCCCCTATGGGTATGGCGGATATCGCCGAAGTACTTTGGCGTGACTACCTCAAGCACAACCCGAGCAATCCATCGTTCGCCGACCGTGACCGCTTCGTGCTGTCCAACGGTCACGGTTCGATGTTGATCTACTCGCTGCTGCACCTCACCGGCTATGACCTGTCGATCGATGACCTGAAAAACTTCCGCCAGCTGCACAGCCGCACTCCGGGTCACCCGGAATACGGCTACACCCCGGGCGTCGAAACCACCACCGGTCCACTGGGGCAAGGCCTGGCCAACGCCGTAGGTTTCGCGTTGGCGGAAAAAGTCCTGGCGGCGCAGTTCAACCGTCCCGGCCATAACGTCGTCGATCACCACACCTACGTATTCCTGGGTGATGGCTGCATGATGGAAGGCATTTCCCACGAAGTCAGTTCCCTGGCTGGCACCTTGGGCCTGGGTAAGCTGATCGCCTTCTACGATGACAACGGCATTTCCATCGACGGCGAAGTCGAAGGCTGGTTCACCGACGACACGCCGAAGCGTTTCGAGTCCTATAACTGGCAGGTGATCCGCAACGTCGACGGTCATGATCCGGAAGAAATCAAGATCGCCATCGATACGGCGCGCAAAAGCGAGCAGCCGACGCTGATCTGCTGCAAGACCACCATCGGTTTCGGTTCGCCGAACAAGCAGGGCAAGGAAGACTGCCACGGTGCCCCGTTGGGTGATGCGGAAATCGCTCTGACCCGTGAAGCACTGAAGTGGAACCACGGCCCGTTCGAAATCCCGGCCAATATTTATGCCGAGTGGGACGCCAGGGAATCCGGTCGCGCTGCCGAAGCTGAGTGGGATCAGCGTTTCGCTGCTTACTCCGCGGCCTTCCCGGAGCTGGCCAACGAACTGATTCGTCGTCTGAGCGGTGACCTGCCGGAAGACTTCGCGGAAAAAGCGGCTGCTTACATTGCTGAAGTCGCGGCCAAGGGCGAAACCATCGCCAGCCGTAAAGCCAGCCAGAACGCCTTGAACGCGTTCGGCCCGCTGTTGCCGGAACTGCTGGGCGGTTCGGCTGACCTGGCCGGTTCCAACCTGACCTTGTGGAAAGGTTGCAAAGGCGTCACCGCCGAAGACGCCAGCGGTAACTACATGTACTACGGCGTTCGCGAGTTCGGCATGAGCGCGATCATGAACGGCGTGGCCCTGCACGGCGGCCTGGTGCCGTACGGCGCGACCTTCCTGATGTTCATGGAATACGCCCGCAACGCGGTGCGCATGTCGGCGCTGATGAAGAAACGCATCATCTATGTGTTCACCCACGACTCCATCGGTCTGGGCGAAGACGGCCCGACTCACCAGCCGATCGAGCAACTGGCCAGCCTGCGTTGCACGCCGAACCTCGATACCTGGCGTCCAGCCGATGCCGTTGAATCGGCAGTGGCCTGGAAATGCGCACTGGAGCGTGACGAGGGTCCGTCGGCACTGATCTTCTCCCGTCAGAACCTGCAGCACCAAACCCGTGATGCCGTGCAGATCGAGTGCATCAATCGCGGTGGCTACGTGCTGAAAGACTGCGCAGGCGAGCCTGAGCTGATCCTGATCGCCACCGGTTCGGAAGTCGGCCTGGCCGTTCAAGCCTTCGACAAACTGACCGAGCAAGGCCGCAAGGTGCGTGTTGTTTCGATGCCGTGCACCAGCGTCTTCGAAGCCCAGGACGCCAGCTACAAGCAAGCTGTTCTGCCATTGCAGGTCAGCGCGCGTATCGCCATCGAGGCCGCTCACGCGGACTACTGGTACAAGTACGTGGGCCTGGAAGGCCGTGTGATCGGCATGACCACCTACGGCGAGTCGGCGCCTGCGCCTGCGTTGTTCGAAGAGTTCGGCTTCACCCTGGAAAACATCCTGGGTCAGGCTGAAGAGCTGCTGGAAGACTAAGTCCAGGTGATGTATTGCCTGTTCTGACGCTATCGCGGGCAAGCCCGCTCCCACAGGGATTTACACCGTCCATGTGGGAGCGGGCTTGCCCGCGATGGCAATAGAACATTCAACGCAACACTGACGGATTCACCACGGTAATCGAGAACCCCATGCCTCAACCGCGTCCTTACAAAGTTGCACTCAACGGCTACGGCCGGATTGGTCGTTGCGTCTTGCGTGCGTTGTTTGAGCGAGGCTCGGCGGCAGGGTTTGAAATTGTCGCGATCAATGATCTGGCCGACATGGCCAGCATTGAATACCTGACACGCTTTGACTCCACACACGGGCGGTTTCCCGGTGAGGTAAGGGTCGAGGGCGATTGTCTGCATATTAAAGGCGACTGCGTGAAGGTCCTGCGCAGTGCCACCCCCGAAGGCATCGATTGGGCGTCACTGGGCGTCGATCTGGTGCTGGAATGCTCCGGCGCCTATCACACGCGTGCCGATGGCCAGCGGTTCCTCGACGCCGGTGCGCCGCGGGTGCTGTTCTCACAACCGATGGCCAGCGAGGCAGATGTCGACGCCACCATCGTCTATGGCGTGAACCAGGATTGCCTGACCGGCGACGAACTGCTGGTGTCCAACGCCTCCTGCACCACCAATTGCGGCGTGCCTTTATTGCGCTTGCTGGACCAGGCGATTGGTCTGGAATACGTGTCGATCACCACCATCCACTCGGCGATGAACGATCAGCCAGTGATCGACGCTTATCACCACGAAGACCTGCGCCGTACACGTTCGGCGTTCCAGTCGGTGATTCCGGTGTCCACTGGTCTGGCGCGAGGCATTGAACGCCTGCTGCCGGAACTTGCCGGACGAATTCAGGCCAAAGCTGTGCGGGTGCCGACGGTTAACGTGTCCTGCCTCGACATTACGATGCAGACCGTAAGCGATACCGACGCCACCGAGGTCAACCGGATTCTGCGTGAGGCCGCCACCCATGGCCCGCTCAAGGGCTTATTGGCCTACACCGAGTTGCCTCACGCCAGTTGTGATTTCAATCATGACCCACATTCGGCCATTGTCGATGCCAGTCAGACCCGCGTTTCCGGCCCACGGCTGGTGAACATCCTGGCCTGGTTCGACAACGAATGGGGTTTTGCCAATCGAATGCTGGACGTTGCAGAACACTATTTGCAAACAGCTGCACCACAATCAAAAACTGCTCTCTAAAACAGCTATCCAGGAAATGCGACCCATGACCGTGTTGAAGATGACCGACCTCGATCTGCAAGGTAAGCGCGTACTGATCCGCGAAGACCTCAACGTCCCAGTCAAGGACGGTGTTGTCACCAGCGATGCGCGAATCCTGGCTTCGCTGCCGACCATCAAGCTGGCCTTGGAAAAAGGTGCTGCCGTGATGGTCTGCTCGCACCTTGGCCGTCCGACCGAAGGCGAGTTCTCGGCCGAGAACAGCCTTGCGCCGGTGGCAGATTACCTGAGCAAGGCGTTGGGCCGCGAAGTGCCGCTGGTGTCCGATTACCTGGGCGGCGTCGACGTGAAAGCCGGCGACATCGTGTTGTTCGAAAACGTGCGCTTCAACAAGGGCGAGAAAAAGAACGCTGACGAACTGGCCAAGCAATACGCGGCCCTGTGTGACGTGTTCGTGATGGACGCCTTCGGCACCGCTCACCGTGCCGAGGGTTCGACCCATGGCGTGGCCAAGTTCGCCAAAGTCGCCGCCGCTGGTCCGCTGCTGGCCGCCGAACTGGACGCGCTGGGTAAAGCCCTGGGCGCCCCAGCGCAGCCGATGGCCGCTATCGTTGCCGGCTCCAAAGTGTCGACCAAACTCGACGTGCTCAACAGCCTGAGCCAGATCTGCGATCAACTGATCGTCGGCGGTGGCATTGCCAACACGTTCCTGGCCGCTGCCGGTCATCCGGTCGGCAAGTCCCTGTACGAGCCGGACCTGTTGGACACCGCCCGGGAAATCGCCGCCAAGGTCAGCGTTCCGCTGCCGGTCGACGTGGTGGTTGCCAAGGAATTCGCTGAAACCGCGACCGCGACCGTCAAACTGATCGCTGACGTGGCCGCCGATGACATGATCCTGGACATCGGCCCACAGACCGCGGCGAATTTCGCCGAGCTGCTGAAGTCGTCCAAGACCATCCTGTGGAACGGCCCGGTGGGCGTGTTCGAATTCGACCAGTTCGGTAACGGCACCAAAGTGCTGGCCCAGGCCATCGCCGAAAGCTCGGCGTTCTCCATCGCTGGCGGCGGCGACACTTTGGCGGCCATCGATAAATATGGCGTTGCCGAACAAATCTCCTACATTTCTACCGGCGGCGGCGCGTTTCTCGAATTCGTCGAAGGCAAAGTGTTGCCGGCCGTCGAAGTCCTGGAAAGCCGGGCCAAGGCCTGAGGCCGCGCATTTGGCCAGGCAAAGGAGTGTTCACATGGTCAGGTCCTTAATGCTGTTGATCGCCGCGGGTATGCTGGCGGCTTGCGGGAGTAACCCCAAAGCCACGCCGGAGCCCGCGCCGCAAACACAGGAAAAAGGCTGCTACCAGGCCGACTGGCAAGCGGAAACCAACCCGGTGATCAACAAGCGTTCCGGGCCCGATGGCCTGGACAAATACGAGACACAGGTCCCGGCCAAGGAACATGGTTGCCCTTGAGGGGTCTGACTCTTTATTCAAGGCTGGCGGCGTGTGCCGTCAGTCGAGGAACATGGATGAAACGCTTTATCGCCGCTGCGGCCCTGGCATTGCTGGGAGGTTGCGCCAATCTGAACCTGTTCAACGCTGCCGAGCCCACGCAAAGCTGGAACACCTGGACCTGCGACAGTCAGGCCAAAGTACTCTGGCGCTACACTGACATTAACCGCAAGGAAGTCGATGTTCGTCTGGGCGGTGCCGATCAGGTCTACCGCTTGAAGCTTGAACCGGGCGCCGAAGGTTCTCTGTACAGCAACGACATGCTGGCGTTTCACGTAAAAGGTGAGGAAGGCCTGGTGTATTGGGTCGCCACCAATGATTTGATCGGCCGCGGTTGTAAAGCCGAGTAAGAGGAAGCTGCGCCAAACCTGTAGGAGCGAAGCTTGCTCGCGAAAGCGGTTTAACTGACAACACATGTGTTGAATGTGATGACCCCTTCGCGAGCAAGCTTCGCTCCTACAGGAAATCGACGGCTTGTAGAGATTGATGCACCACCGAATTCGCAGTCCGGGCCAGTTCCGATCTGCAATAACTTGAATAGCCGCCGCCGCTACGGCAGGCTGGCACGATTAACGACCCTCAACCGGGAGAGACACACACAATGGCACTTATCAGCATGCGCCAGATGCTGGACCACGCAGCCGAGTTCGGCTACGGCGTTCCAGCCTTCAACGTCAACAACCTTGAGCAGATGCGCGCCATCATGGAAGCCGCTGACAAGACTGACTCCCCGGTGATCGTCCAGGCTTCGGCCGGTGCTCGCAAATACGCAGGCGCCCCGTTCCTGCGTCACCTGATCCTGGCGGCGATCGAAGAATTCCCGCACATCCCGGTGTGCATGCACCAGGACCACGGCACCAGCCCTGACGTCTGCCAGCGCTCCATCCAGCTGGGCTTCAGCTCGGTCATGATGGACGGTTCCCTGGGCGAAGACGGCAAGACCCCGACCGACTACGACTACAACGTCCGTGTTACCCAACAAACCGTAGCCATGGCTCACGCCTGCGGCGTATCGGTAGAAGGCGAGCTGGGCTGCCTGGGTTCGCTGGAAACCGGCATGGCTGGTGAAGAAGACGGCATCGGCGCCGAAGGCGTTCTGGATCACAGCCAGATGCTGACCGACCCGGAAGAAGCCGCTGACTTCGTCAAGCGCACCCAGGTCGATGCCCTGGCCATCGCCATCGGCACCAGCCACGGCGCCTACAAGTTCACCAAGCCACCTACTGGCGACGTGCTGGCCATCGACCGCATCAAGGAAATCCACAAACGCATCCCGAACACCCACCTGGTGATGCACGGCTCGTCTTCGGTTCCGCAAGAGTGGCTGGCGATCATTAACCAGTACGGCGGCGACATCAAAGAAACCTACGGCGTACCGGTTGAAGAAATCGTCGAAGGCATCAAGCACGGCGTGCGCAAGGTCAACATCGACACCGACCTGCGCCTGGCCTCCACTGGCGCCATGCGTCGCCTGATGGCTACCAACCCAAGCGAGTTCGACCCGCGCAAGTTCTTCGGCGCAACCGTGACTGCTATGCGTGATGTGTGTATTGACCGTTATAACCAATTTGGTACAGCGGGCAACGCTTCGAAGATCAAGCCGATCTCGTTGGAAGCGATGTACCAGCGTTATCTGAAGGGTGAGTTGAACGCTAAGGTTAACTAAGTCAAAAGCGGTTTAGTTGCATAAAAACCCGCCGAAAGGCGGGTTTTTGTCGTTAAAAATTTAAGTAGATTTTTCGATTGTCGATAGCGTTTAACTTGTACGGCCGCCATTTTTATAATGGTCCCAGATCCATTGAGGTGTGTCATCTCCATCTGGCTTCTTGATATAAGCTGGTGGGGGAGAAGTATTAACAGATTCTGGGTTGCATTCGAACTTAATGTTTTCTTTTATTGATTCCTCAAGCATTCAGCTTGATTTATCGTCGAGGCGACCATAATAGGAATCAAAGTTTTCTCGATTTATTATGAAATTGTATGGTTCGTAGTTTCCAAAGTCGATTGGTGATACATGGTTGTTTTCAATTAGCTGAATAATGTCGGATGCAAACAGTTCGTCAAGATCAATAGTGGAATTCATTTTTTCTCCATTACCGTTCGGTTTTCAGAAAAGGGGTCCAGAAAAAGGTGATGGATTCATTCATGTGCCCTGTCCCGTCCTGAATAAGGTTTACACCTTCTGATCTATTCTCAGGAGGGTGTAATGGGTCGGCAAGATTGGAGCCCAGGCACATACATTGGCTCGCCGAGGATGGGGTCTATGCCTGATAAAAACCGACCATTAACGCCAGAGCAACGCATCAAAGAGCTTGAAGAGCAGTTAGCTCTGTCCAATCAGAAAGCGCAGTTTTTCGAGGCGGTCGTGGATGTCTTGAAGAATGACTATGGTCTTTCTGTCGTAAAAAAGCGTCCCGGCAAGTCCTCGCGAAAAAACGAATCAAAAACCTGAGCATCAGCAGGGCTTGCCAGTTCATGGGGATAAGCCGACAGGCTTACTACAAACGCAATCGCGCCTACGCTGCTCGTCTGGTTCTGAATCAGAAAGTTGCCGATTTCGTTCAGCAAAAACGTCAGCGGCAGCCGCGTTTGGGCACCCGAAAGCTGCATTATTTGCTGCATTGCCAGCCTCAACTTGAGCTGCAAGTGGGTCGAGATCGGCTGTTTTCGATCCCGCGGGAAAGACGTTTATTGGTAGCTCGCAAGCGGGCTTATCACAAGACGACTGACAGCCATCATCGCTTCCGACGCCACCCGAACCTGCTCAAGCCAGGTCCTGATCAAGTTGTTCCAAGCGGCCCGGAACAAGTCTGGGTGGCTGACATCACCTATTTGCCAACGCAGGAGGGTGTGGCCTATCTGAGCCTGGTGACGGATGCCTTTTCGCGAAAGATCGTGGGCTATCACGTCCATGAAAGCCTGCACACCGAGTCGGTAGCACACGCACTGCGCCGGGCAGTAAAGCACCGTCGAACGGAGCAGCCGTTGGTGCATCACTCGGACAGAGGCAGCCAGTATTGCTCGGGAATGTATCAGGAGCTGCATGCGAAACACGGCATTCGATGTTCAATGACGGACGGCTATGACTGCTACCAAAACGCCTTGGCAGAGCGGGTCAACGGGATATTAAAGACAGAGCTTTTGCTCCAGCGACCACAGGATTTAACGCAGGCGAAGAAGATGGTGAGTGAGTCGGTATCGATCTACAACCGCGAGCGTCCGCACTTGTCTTTGAAATACAAAACGCCCGATGCGGTGCATGAAACAGGTGTAAACCTATTTCAGGACTAGACAGCCGGTCATAAAAACTCCTCGATAGATGCATTTTCTACCTATAGAGGTGTCCGGGGAAATTAGACCACTGCACTTGAGTCAAGGCTAATGGATGCCCCCAATTTTAGCCTCTGTGTTGGTTGTTTATTTCTACTCGTGAAGAGTGGGTGAAAAGGCACCTCTTTCGATTATTGTGCACTGAAATTTTGTACCTGTGGCGCCTCGTTTTGCCAAAATTGGCGCACAGTAGAAATTTTTGTTAGCCTCCCATGTTGTCTTTTCTCCAACTATCAATTCGCTATTTTTTAATATTAATGTAAGTTCGAATGTATTTTCTTTTATGTCGTTCAATAGAACAATTTTATCGTTTACTTTTAATTGGAAGAAGCTGACATTATTTGGGGAGGCAACAACCTTTCCTGCGTCGTCTTTGACGTATAAAGGCTTGCAGTAGTTGAATTTTTTGTCTGCACTTTTTAGTGTGTACGTGGTATCTTCTGCATAATAAAAATAAAGTAATACAGCAGTGCTGTTTGGATAACTGTTTATACATAAGTTATCGACTGCCTTTAACTCGTAGTCCGGAATTTTTGCTCCCTTATCGTAAAGGCTATTGTGTGCATGTACGTAAGCTTTGTCTATTGCCGTCTCAAAACCTACGTAGCCAGGAATTGGAACATTCCCGACCTGATTGGGGATTGAAAGTTTCGCTGAGAAACAAAGTGATGGGTAGGATGCTTCTGCGGTGGTGGGCATGATTTACCTCCAAAAGATAACATTACTTAGCTGTTGGCTAATTTTTTAGTTGATATATCAATTTCATGTGGCGTGTGAAATTAGTCGTTAGTTTAGGAGGGCTTTGCAAGCTTAGGTACTGTGAAAAATGATAGTTTTTCATGACTTTTTGCTATATTTGTTATTATGTATTCGATAGGTGTAGGACGGGTTGCGTAGCTCAAGATCAAAAGATCGCAGCCTTCCGCGGGTCCTACAGAGGGCGGTGGGGATGCCACTTTTTGTGGCTAGGGGCTTACCTCGTTTGGCGGCGCGGCCGTCGTGAACCGGGCGGTGCGGTGTGTCTGGGGAATTGGGTGGCAGGGCTTGGGACTGCTTCGCCGCCCAGCGGGAGCAAGCTCCCTCGCCACAGTCGGAGCAGTCCTACGACTTTTGCAGATGCCCGGATCGTTATGTCCGTAGCAGCTGCCGAGCCTGTGAGGCTGCGTTCGGCTGCGTAGCAGTCGCAAAATCAGGCTTCATGTTTTTCAGGTAAAACGTATGTGCCGGACGGCGGCCGCTTCGCGGCCGAACGCCGCCTCGCGGGCTCGGCAGCTGCTACAGGAGATCGAGTTGCCTCAGGTATCGTGATCGATATCCAGCCTGCTGAAGTTCACTTCCCCGCCTTCAGTGGTATAGCCAGTGTTGTCCTGCACATAGGCGCCGGCCTTGAAGTACAGCGGTTTATCACGCCACATCGCGCTGATGTCGGTGTCCCACTGATAGCCGGCCGCACTGATGCCCAATGCGCCGCCGGGGCTGAGGTGAATGAGGTAGGAGAATTCCTGATCGAGTTTTATGCCCGTGGCGATGGTGATGATGCGGGCGGTATCGTCGTCAGGGTGCATGCGGACTTTGGCGACGATGTTTCCAGTCGCGCTGTAGTCTTTATATTGATACTCGAGTTTTACCATCGGCTTTTGGCTTTTGAAGGCGTGGATCTGGCCAATGACGATCTTGCCCGTGCTGGGTACCTGGTTGACTGTAAGGGTCGCCCGCAAAAAGTTATCCGCATCGGGGTAGTACCAGTTTTTCAGCGTGCCATTGCTGTAGGTTTCGCGGAGTTCGGTACGGGGGTAAATCGCGTTTTCTGTGCGGGTGCCGGTCACCGGGGTCCAGAAAAACAAGGTGCCGGTATCGGAATGGAAGTATTGATCCTTGAAGCCGTCCACCAGTTTGGTTGTTTCGACGGTGTACGGCGGGCTGCCGACAGGAACGCTGAGGTTCCAGGTTGCGAGATCGATCATGTTCAAGCTTCCACGTTAAGCTGTACGCGCGTGCCAGAAGCTCTAGCCCGCGCCTTCGGGCTGTCTTTATAAGCGTAGAACAGGTGTTTGTTAATGCCCGTCTGGCAGATGGTTGACGTCAACATCCTGTCGAAATGCCATCTTTCCCGGATTCCGGGGCCTGCAGGACTGACCGTTAGTCGGCTATCTGAAACTTTACTGAAGTGATGGCGCACCGGTAGCTTCTGCTTTTGCGGATCCGGGTCTAGAGTGAAGTCGCATTATTTGTCCGGTTTTCACAAGAGACCGGCCTGAGGTCCCGAACAAGAGATGCAGCATGGAATGCGCACTACCTATGCCAGCTGAAGGCAACTCAATCCTTTTAATTGTTGATGATTACCCCGAAAACCTGATCAGCATGCGCGCGTTGTTACAGCGCCAGGACTGGCAGGTCATCACTGCCGCTTCCGGGCTTGAAGCGCTCAGCCTGCTACTCGAATACGATGTCGACCTGGTGCTGCTGGATGTGCAGATGCCGGGTATGGACGGTTTCGAAGTGGCGCGCTTGATGCGTGGCAGCCAGCGAACCCGCCTCACGCCGATCATTTTTCTGACTGCCAACGAACAATCCCAGGACGCCGTGATCAAGGGCTACGCCAGTGGCGCGGTGGATTACCTGTTCAAACCATTCGATCCGCAAATTCTCAAACCCAAAGTCCAGGCCCTGCTCGAGCATCAGCGTAATCGCCGCGCTTTGCAGCAGTTGAGCCATGACCTGGAAGTCGCTCGTGCTTTCAACGCCTCGGTGCTGGATAACGCCGCCGAAGGCATTCTGGTGGTGGGCGAGGACGGGCTGATTCGCTTTGCCAATCCTGCGATGTCGCGCTTGCTCAACGCCACGGTGCATGAGCTGCAAGGCAAGGAGTTTCTGGATTTCCTGCAAAAACCGCACATCCCGATCTGGGCCGATTCGGAATTGTTTGCCGGCTATAAACGCGGTGAAACCCTGCGTCTGCACGACGCATTGCTGCGTACCGCGCCTGGTCAGCAGGTGCCGGTGGCGTTGTCCTGCGCGCCGTTGCCCACCGAACAACGTGCCATGGTGGTGACGGTGCTGGACATGTCAGTGGTGCGCCATCTGCATCAACAGCTGGAGTTTCAGGCGGTGACTGATCCGCTGACCGGCCTGCTCAATCGCCGGGGTTTCTATCAGACCTCTGAAAACTTGCTGCTGCGTGGCGAACGTTCCGACAGCACGTGGGTGCTGTTGTACCTGGACCTGGACGGCTTCAAGCGGGTCAATGATTCCCTCGGCCACGATGCGGGCGACCGGGTGCTGCGATGGGTGTCCGAGCAGCTGAAGGCGTGTTTGCGGCCCTTCGATATTCTGGCGCGGATGGGCGGCGATGAGTTCACCGCGCTGCTGGATCTTGAACTCCCTGAGCAAGCAGCAAAGATTGCCGAGAAACTTATCGAGCGGGTATCGATCTGTCAGCAAATCGAAGGCATGGACATCGCCTTGGGCGCCAGTATCGGCATCGCCACTTACCCCGATTGTGGGGCTAATCTCGATGGGTTGATGCGTGCATCCGACATCGCCATGTATGAAGCCAAACGCGCGGGGCGTCAGCAATATCGCTTCTACGATCACGAAATGAATGGCCGGGCTCGTTCACGGCTGATGCTTGAAGAGAGCGTGCGCACGGCCATCGAGAACCGCGATTTCAATCTGGTGTATCAGCCTCAGGTGGCCATTGCCGACGGGCAGATTCGCGGGTTCGAGGCGTTGTTGCGTTGGCAGCATCCGAGTGTCGGCGACGTACCTCCGGGGCTGTTTTTGCCGTTGCTGGAAGAGGCGCGGTTGATCAGTCGGCTGGGCAGCTGGATTTATCACCGCAGTGCCAAACAGCGAAAAGCCTGGGATACCTTGTTTGCCGAGGATCTGGTGCTGGGCGTCAGTTTGAGCAGCACGCAATTCGGTCTGCCCAATCTGGTTACCGAGCTGCGCCAGGTGCTGGAGCGCCATGGTTTGAAACCGCGGCAGCTGGAGGTCGAGGTCACGGAAGAGGCCTTGATGCTTAACCCCGACGAAACACGCAAACAGCTGCGTTTGCTGCGCAATCTGGGCGTGCGAGTGGCGCTGGATGATTTCGGTTCCGGGGCTTGTTCGCTGGCGCACTTGCGTGACCTTGAACTGGACACGCTCAAACTCGACCGGCATTTGATCGCCCGGTTGCCGGGCTCCGAGCGGGATGCGGCGCTGGTACGCGGAGTCATCGATTTATGCAAACAGTTCGGCCTGTTAGTCATCGCTGAAGGGGTGGAGACCGTGGCGCAATATGAATGGCTGCAAGCCAACGGTTGCCAGTACGTGCAGGGGTTTCTGGTCGCGCGGCCGTTGATGGCCGAGGATACCTGTCACTTTGTCGAGCCGTTCGACTGGAGCGCGCTGACGAGTTGAATTCGTTACACTGGCGACCTTTTCGAGACTCGTGTTGCCGCCCCAATGACCGCGTTGAAATACCTCCAGGCCTATCCCGCCGCATTGCAGGACCAGGTGCGCCAGCTGATCGCTGAAGGTCGGCTGGGCGATTACCTGAGCCAGCGCTATCCACAAAAGCATGAGGTGCAGAGCGACAAGGCGCTGTACACCTATGCCCTGGACCTCAAGCAGGAATACTTGCGCAACGCCCCGGCGATCGACAAGGTGTTATTCGACAACCGCCTGGACCTGACCCACCGCGCGCTCGGCCTGCATACCACGATCTCGCGGGTGCAAGGCGGCAAGCTCAAGGCCAAGAAAGAAATTCGCGTGGCATCGTTGTTCAAGGACGCGCCCTCCGAGTTTCTGAAAATGATCGTGGTGCATGAATTGGCGCACTTCAAAGAGTCGGATCACAACAAGGCGTTCTACAAGCTGTGCGAACACATGTTGCCGGGGTATCACCAGGTGGAGTTCGATTTACGGGTGTACCTGACGTGGCGGGAGATGCACTGAAGGATCAAGATCAAAAGATCTTCTATAAGGAGCGCATGGATGGACGTGAGCAAGACCAAAAGCAGCTTCTACCGCCGGTTGTACGTGGCGTACCTGATCGACAGCGGGCTGGCCAGCAGCGTCCCGGCGTTGACCGAAGTCACCGGCATGCCTCGGCGCACGGCCCAGGACACCATTGCGGCATTGGCGGATCTGGATATCGTTTGTGAGTTCGAACAGGAAGAAGGCGCGCGCAACCATGCGGGGCGCTACCGGATTCGCGAGTGGGGGGCGATTGATCGGGGGTGGATCGAGCGCAATCTGCGGCAGATCAAAGCGGTGTTGGAGTATCCCTGAGTATTTGCGGCGTCGGTGCTGACGCCATCGCGGGCAAGCCTCGCTCCTACAGGGGCGGCGGTGGCCGACACATAACCTGTAGGCGCGAGGCTTGCCCGCGAAGGGCCCTCAGGAACGACGCATCCCGATATGCGGAATGTCATCCTCCAGGTATTCCTCACCCACCACCACAAACCCGTACCGCCCGTAATACCCCTGCAAATGCGCCTGGGCCGAGAGGTAGATCGGCACGTCGGGCCAGCGTTTGGCGGCCTGTTTCAATGCCTGGCTCAGCAACTCATGACCAAGCCCGGTGCCGCGTGCGGCGGGAGCGATGATCACACGGCCAATCACCACGTCGCCACCCTGTAGTTCCGGGTCGAGCAAGCGCAGGTAAGCCACCAGACGATCCTCGTCCCAGCCCATCAAATGGCAAGTGTCACCTTCCAGGTCCTGGCCGTCGATGTCCTGGTAAAGGCATTTCTGCTCGACGATGAACACCTCGGCGCGCAGCTGCAAAATGGCATAAAGCTGCTCTTTACCCAGATCGCTGTGGTGTTTGCAGACCCAATGGATTGTCATCTTCAGATTCCTTGAACAACGTGCTCCGATACTAAGCGCCCTGAGGCGGGATGTCTTTATGGCAAAGAAATCTGTGACAAGGACCAAAATGCCATCATTCATTTCTCGCCAGATTGCCTTCTTTGTGTAATCTGCGATGCAGCACTGCGCAATGTCGCCGATACGCTACTGTCAGGACCCGGTTTCGCCGGTAGAGGGGCCTTGGAGTTTTGGCTGAAAACACGTCGGGCAACCCGCCCGTTAAGGATTTCTGGCATGCCGCGATTGCATCAAGCGTTTGCTTTGATCGGATTGCTGTTGCTGGCACAGGCTGCGGCAGCGCAAAAGCTGCGTCTGGTAGCCGATGCCTGGCCACCCTTTACCGACGCCACGCTGGTCAATGGCGGATTGGCTACGGACATCGTCAGCACCGCACTGGCCCGGGCCGGTTATGCCAGTAATTTCGAACAGGTGCCCTGGGCGCGTGCCTTGTTTGGAGTGGGCGAGGGGCGTTACGACGTGCTGGTCAACGCCTGGTACACCGAAGAGCGCACGAAGCTGGGGCAGTTTTCCGGCGAGTACTTGCTCAATCGCGTGCGCTTTCTCAAGCGCAAAGACACGCCGATCGAATTCAATAATCTGCATCAACTGCACACGTTCCCGATCGCGGTAGTGCGCGGTTATGCCTATTCCCGGGAGTTCGATGACACTGTGTCGTTGCAGAAGGTACCGGTGCATAACTTCGCCATGGCGGTGCGCATGGTCGCGGCCGACCGGGTCAAGCTGACCCTGGAAGACGAGTTCGTCGCCCGGTATTACCTTGCTCGGGAGTCACCCAAAGTACGCAACGCCGTGGAGTTCTTGCCCAAGCCGTTGAGCGAGAACAGCCTGCATATTCTGGTCAGTCTGAAGAACCCGCAGCATGAGCAGATCGTTGCCGGTTTTGACCGTGAGATTGCGGCGATGAAGGCTGATGGGAGTTATGAGAAGTTGCTGAGGCAGCACGGGATGTGATCTGAACGGTCTGCGGTGTCTGAGCTGACGTTTTCGCGGGCAAGCCTCGCTCCTACAGAATCAGTGTCGGCCACGGGAATTGTGCAAGACACCTAATCCGTAGGAGCGAGGCTTGCCCGCGAAGAGGCCCGCTCAATCACCACGAATCTCAAGCCTCACTCGTATCCTTGATCAAATGCGCCGCCAACGTCCGCAACGGCCCCAGCTGCCGGCAGATCAACGCCAGCTGTGTCTGCACCAACCGCTGCCCTTCATCGATCTCATCCGGCATCTGCTCCAGCTCATTGGCCAAGGCTTCTTCCTCATCACTCTGAATCGCAATCGGCTGTTTGCTCGCCAGGCCCTGAGCGATTTCGTCGAGGCTGACGGCCAGATTTGCGCCGGCGCCGTCGATCAGATGCTCGCGCACCTCCGTTGGTAATTGCGTTTCGCGGTGTGCCCCCAGCCCCGACAAATAGCTGAGCAAGGTGTGCGACAGCACCAGGAAACGAAAACCGATGTCCGCATCCTTACGAAAGTGCCCCGGCTCCATCAGCATATTGGCCAGCGTCGTCGACAACGCAGCATCGGCGTTGTGCGCATTGCGCCGGGCCAGGCGATACGCCAGGTCATCGCTTTTGCCGGCGGCGTATTGCTGCATGATCTGGCGCAGGTAAATGCTGTTGCAGGTGAGGGTGTTAGCCAGCACTTTATTCAGGCGTCGACCTTGCCAGTCCGGCAGGAACAGGAAAACCGCCAGCCCGGCGATGAGGCTGCCGAGTAAGGTATCGAACAGTCGCGGCAGAAGCAGCCCATAACCATCGCCCACCTGGTTGAAGCAGAACAGCACCATGAGCGTGATCGCGGCAGTCGCCAAGGTGTAGCGGGTGGTGCGATTGGTAAAGAACACCACCCCGGCAACAATCGCGAAGCTCGACTGGATCAACGGGTTCGGGAACAGATCGAACAACGCCCAGGCCACGGTCAGGCCGATCGCGGTGCCGATGATCCGCTGCCCGAGTTTGCGGCGGGTGGCGCCGTAGTTCGGCTGACAGACAAACAGCGTGGTGAGGATGATCCAGTAACCTTGCGATGGGTGGATCAAATGCACCATGCCATAGCCAATGCTTAACGCCAGGGGCAATCGCAGGGCATGGCGGAACAACAAGGACGTTGGCGTCAACTGCGTGCGCAAGCGTGTCCAGACATCCTTGAGGCTGCGTGGTGAACGGTCGAGCAGGCTGCTATCGGTGGCGTCTGCGAGCGCATCGGGGTTGCTGGCATCGCTGAGCAGGCGGTCGAGTGTGCCAAGGTTGGCGGCCAGCGCTCGCAATGAACGCAGCAGACCGCGCCAGGCCGGGTTGCTCTGGATTCGCAGGTGTTCGAGGGAGGCGTGCAGGTCGTTCAGGGCCTCGGCGAAGCTTGCGTCATAGGTGAACGGCTGGCGCATCTGGATCGATTCGGCCAGGGCGCGGCAAGCCTTGCCTTGCTGACGCAGCAGGCGCTGACAGCGGAACAGCACGTCGCTGTGGAAGAACGCTTCGGCCAGCGCGTTATAGGGGTAGTGCGAGGAGCTGGCGCGCTCGTGAATGTCCTGGGCGAGGAAGTACAGCTTCAGATAACGGCTGACTTTCACGCCCGGCCGCCCATCGCCGACCCGATGCAGAATGATTTCCTTGGCGGCGTTCAGGGCTGCCACCACCCGACCGTTCTGCTGGGCCAGTTCCAGCCGCTGCGCTTGCACGTCCATCTGCCGGATCGGTTCGAACAGCGACGATTTCAGCTTCAGGTAATAACCCAGTTCACGGAACAACCGCGCCAGGCTTTGCTGCACCGGCTGGTTGGAAAACAGCGCCTGCCACAACACCGAGAGCAAGCCATACCAGGCCGCGCCGGCCACCAGCAGCACCGGCTCGTGCCAGAAATCAGTGACCGCGCCGCCGCGTTGATCCACGCCAATCATGGTGTAGACCGACAGAATCAACGTTGCCGAAGCAATCGCGCCATACCGTTCGCCCAGCGCGCCGAGCATGGTCAGGCAGAAGCTGGCCAGGGCAAAGGCGATGATAAAAAGGACGGGGTAAGGGAAGAGCAGTTCGACGGACAGGGCCGCGACCATGAAACACACTAGCGTCACTGCGAGCGCATTGAGGCGACCTTGCCAACTGTCGTCGGTCTCGGCCAGGGCGCTGGCGATGATCCCCAGGAACAACGGGATCAGCAGCCCCATTTCATCCTGATACCAACACAGCGCCATGGTGCCGGTCAGGGCGATGAAAACCCGCACGCTGTAGCTGAATTTATCCAGCGCCCAGAGGCGACGCAGAGACTGCCGAAATGTGGTCGATGACATGAAGTGCGAAGGCCTTCCGAGGCAATGACGCTAAACTGAGCCACTAATGACGTCGACGCAATGGCGCCGATCACATCTGACAGCAAAATCTGTTCCTTGCGCACTCTATGTTGCCTGTCGGGACGCCTTCGCGGGCAAGCCTCGCTCCTACAGATTGTGTGTCGCCTCAAAAATCCCGTAGGAGCGAGGCTTGTCCGCGAAGAACGATAACGCGGTCCATCAGACGTACTGCGCGGCGGCGTATCCGGAAGCCCAGGCCCACTGGAAGTTGAAACCTCCCAAATGCCCGGTGACGTCGAGCACTTCACCGATGAAATACAGGCCCGGGCTTTTCAGCGATTCCATGGTCTTGGACGACACTTGGCGCGTGTCGACGCCACCCAGGGTCACTTCGGCGGTGCGGTAGCCTTCAGTGCCGGCTGGCACGACTTTCCAGTTCGCCAGTTTGTCGGCAATGCCCGCCAGTTCGGCGTGGGTGTACTGCTTCATTGGTTTGGAGACGAACCAGTTGTCCGCCAACAGGTTAGCCATCTTCTTGGTGAAGATTTCCCCGAGCAGGGTTTTCAACTCGCTATTGGGACGTTCGGCCTGCTGCTGTTGCAGCCAGGTCGGCACGTCGTGATCCGGCATCAGATTGATGTCCACCGTGTCCCCGGATTCCCAGAACGACGAAATCTGCAAGATCGCCGGCCCGCTGAGACCGCGGTGGGTGAACAGAATGTTTTCGCGAAAACTCTGGTCGTTGCAGCTCACCAGGCAATCCACCGACGTACCGGACAGCTCGGTGCAAAGCTCCTTGAGCTGATCGGTGATGGTAAATGGCACGAGGCCGGCGCGGGTCGGCAGCAAGTCGTGACCGAACTGTTTGGCCACTTGATAACCGAAACCGGTGGCGCCCAGGGTCGGAATCGACAAGCCGCCCGTGGCGATCACCAGGGATTCACAGGTGATCTGGCCCAGCGTGGTATCCAGCAGATAACCGCTTTCCAGCTTCTCGATGGTCTGAATCGAGGTGTTCAGCTGCAGGCTGACGCCGACCTGATCGCACTCGGCGAGCAGCATTTCGAGGATGTCGCTGGATTTGTTATCGCAGAACAACTGGCCGAGCTTCTTCTCGTGATACGGCACGCCATGTTTGGCGACCATGCCGATGAAATCCCACTGGGTGTAGCGCGCCAGGGCAGATTTGCAGAAATGCTCGTTCTGCGAGAGAAAATTGCCCGGTTCGGTGTACATATTGGTGAAATTGCAGCGGCCACCGCCAGACATTAGGATTTTCTTGCCGGCCTTGTTCGCATGATCGAGCAACATCACCTGGCGCCCGCGCCCGGCGGCGGTCAGCGCACACATCAACCCTGCGGCGCCAGCGCCAATGATCACGACTTCGGTAGAGCGCAAAACGGTGTCCTCACACAATGATCGTTCCCACGCTCTGCGTGGGAACGCCGCCATGGACGCTCTGCGTCCGCCGTTGTGTGACGCGGAGCGTCACGGGATGCATTCCCGCGCAGAGCGTGGGAACGATCAGGTTAGAGAATACGCACGCGCAACGAGCGGCCTTTGATTTTGCCGTCGTTCAGGCGCTGCAAGGCTTGCTTGGCGATCCCGCGCTCTACGGCTACATAAGCCTGGAAGTCGAAAATCGCAATCTTGCCGACCTGGGCACCCGGGATGCCGGCATCGCCCGTCAGTGCGCCGAGAATATCGCCCGGACGTACTTTGTCTTTGCGGCCTGCGCCAATGCACAGCGTGCTCATCACCGGCAGCAGCGGCGCGCCACCCTGGGATTTGAGGTTGCTCAGTTGATCCCAGTTCAATGGCGATTTCTGCAGTTGCTCGATGGCCTGGGCGCGGTGCGCTTCGGAGGGGGCGACCAGGCTGATCGCGATGCCTTTCTCGCCCGCACGGCCGGTACGGCCGACACGGTGAATGTGGATTTCCGAGTCACGGGCCAGTTCGACGTTGATCACCATGTCCAGCATATCGATGTCCAGACCGCGCGCGGCGACGTCGGTGGCAACCAGCACCGACGTGCTGCGGTTGGCGAACATGGCCAATACCTGATCGCGGTCACGCTGTTCCAGATCACCCTGCAGACCGACGGCGGAGATGCCTTTGGAGGTCAAGTGATCAACGGTTTCCTGAACCTGCTGCTTGGTGAAGCAGAAGGCCACGCAGGACGCCGGACGGAAATGCGCGAGGACCTTGACCACCGCGTCCATACGCTCTTCCGGGGAGATCTCGTAGAAGCGCTGCTCGATCTGCGTATCGTCGTGGAACGCCTCGGCCTTCACGATCTGAGGGGTGCGCATGAATTTCGACGCCAGTTGCTTGATGCCCACCGGATATGTGGCGGAGAACAGCAGGGTCTGGCGGCGTTCCGGGGTCTGGGCAATGATTTCTTCGATGGAATCGTAGAAACCCATGTCGAGCATGCGGTCGGCTTCGTCGAGGATCAGCGTGTTCAGGCCATGGAGCACCAGCGAACCCTTGCGCAGGTGCTGCTGGATACGCCCCGGGGTGCCGACGATGATGTGCGCACCGTGCTCCAACGAGCCGATCTGCGGGCCGAAGGACACGCCGCCACACAGGGTCAGGACCTTGATGTTGTCTTCGGCACGGGCCAGACGCCGGATTTCCTTGGCGACCTGGTCAGCCAGTTCGCGAGTCGGGCAAATGACCAGCGCCTGGCAACCGAAGAAGCGCGGATTGATCGGGTTCAGCAGGCCGATACCGAAGGCGGCGGTCTTGCCGCTGCCGGTCTTGGCCTGGGCGATCAGGTCCATCCCCTTGAGGATCACCGGCAAGCTTTGCGCCTGGATCGGCGTCATCTGGGCATAACCGAGGGAGTCGAGGTTAGCCAGCATGGCGTCGGACAGCGGCAAAGTATTAAAAGCGGTGGCGATGGTGGTCACGGGACTGGCCTGCAAAACAAAATGTCGCGCAGTGTACCAGTCTCATGGCCATTCGCCCGAAGTTTCCGGACGAGAAGTCGTAGCAGCTGCCGAGGCACGAGGCTGCGTCGGGCTGCGAAGCGGCCCCCCGACGGCGGTCCTGCGGACACGCAACGCAGCCTCGTGCCTCGGCAGCTGCTACGGATCAGTGTTCTATATCGTGCTCGCGGCTGACCCTTCGTCGGCCATCCTTGGGTGAAAGCTGCGAGAAGATCGTTGCGGCCAGCATCGCCATGATTCCGACCGTCACAAATGTCAGCTGGAACGCGCCCAGAACCGTGTCCACGCCGTCATTGCCGATCTCTGCCGTGAAGCCACCGAGCAGGGCGCCGGCGCAGGCCACACCGAGGCTCAGGGACAATTGCGCGACCACTGACAGCAAACTGTTGCCGCTGCTGGCGCTGGCGTCGTCAAGGTCGATCAGGGTGACGGTGTTCATCGCGGTGAACTGCAAGGAGTTGATCGCCCCCAGCACCGCCAACTGAGCCAGCAGCAACCAATACGGCGTCTGCTCGCTGACCAGGCCCATGCTGGCCAGCATGATCCCCAACGCCAGTGTGTTGCCAGTCAGCACACTGCGATAGCCGAAGCGTTCGATCAGCGGCCGCGCCACCGACTTGGCGACCATCGCCGCCGCTGCCAGGGGTAGCATGCTCATCCCGGCTTGTGACGGCGAATAACCCAGCGCCACTTGCAGCAGCAACGGCACCAGAAACGGCAGTGCGCCGCTACCCAGCCGAGCGAACAGGTTTCCCAGGATGCCCACGGCGAAGGTCCGGGTCTTGAACAGCGAGGGCGCAAACAGCGGATTGTCGATGTGCCCGGCCCGCAGCCAATACGCCGCCAGACAGGCCATGCCGCCAAACAGCAGCAACATGACCCGCAAGTGCGGCAGGTGCAGTTCGCCGAGGCCTTCCATGGCGATGGTAATCAGCACCATCGCCGCGCCGAACAGCAAAAAGCCCAGGCTGTCGAAGCGTGTGCGTTCGTTGCCGCGCAGGTCAGGAATGAATTTCCACACCGCGTAGCAACCGACGACGCCTACCGGCAGGTTGATCAGGAAGATCCAGTGCCAGGTCAGGTATTGCACCATCCAGCCGCCCATGGTCGGGCCGATCAGCGGGCCGAGCAGACCGGGAATGGTGATGAACCCCATGATCCGCACCAGCTCCGAGCGCGGATACGCGCGCAGCACCACCAATCGACCGACCGGCAGCATCAACGCACCACCGAGGCCCTGAATCACCCGGGCGCCGATGAGCAGGCTCAACGTATTGGACAAGGCGCAGAGCAATGAGCCGAAGCTGAACAGGAGAATCGCGCCGAAGAAGATTTTCCGGGTGCCGAAGCGATCGGCGATCCAGCCGGAGGCGGGGATCAGTAAGGCGACGGTAAGCATGTAGGCGATGATGACGCCCTGCATGCGCAGCGGGTCTTCGGCCAGGTCCCCGGCCATGGCGGGGAGGGCGGTGTTGAGGATCGTCCCGTCGAGGGACTGCATGAAGAAGGCAATGGCCACAACCCAGGGTACCCAGCGGGCGGTGACGGCATCGAGAGGTGGGCGGTTGGGCATGGGGCCTCTTGTGGGCGGAGATGATCGTTCCCACGCTCCGCGTGGGAATGCATCCTGTGACGCTCTGCGTCACGCCTGTAATGGGACGCGGAGCGTCCCGGGCGGCGTTCCCACGCAGAGCGTGGGAACGATCTGTGTTACAGCGTCAACGTCAGTCGGCTGACGAGCGCACCGGGCAATAACGCCGAGGCAGTCGCCCGCTGACTGTAGGTGCTGGCCGAAAGCAGCAATTCACGCTCCTTGGTCAACGCTTCCAGCTGCGAACCGAGCAGGCTGTAGACGCTGTCGTCAAACCGCATGGTGCTCACCGGTGCCTGAATCTCGCCGTTCTCGACCCAGAAAGTCGCAAACCGGGTCATGCCGGTCAGGCGCGCCGCCGGTTGGTCCGAGTAGTTGAGGTACCACAGGTTACTGATGTAAAGCCCGGTGCCGAGGCGCTTGAGGATGTCCGCCTGCGCAAGATTGCCGGCTTGCATGACCAGCGCCGTCGGGTATTCATGGCTGCTGGCGCCGTTGGCAATCAGGTCGTATTCGGCGGCGCTGCGGGAACTGATCAGTCGGGCATTGGCCATGCCTTTGGCGATCAATCCCAGATCATCGCGGGGATAACCTTCGTCGGAAAACGCCGGGCTCAATGAACCGCTGACTTGCTCGCTCAACCCTATGTCAGGGCTGAAACAGGCTTCGTTGGCGTAGAACTTCTGCAACGGGCTCTGCTTGCTGGCAATCGCCTGTGCCGAAAACCCGCCCCAGCTCAACATGCCCATGATTTCTTCCAGCGCTGCCGGCGCCAGGTAGGCGCGGTATTCGCCGGGCGGCAGCGTGCGCAACGGACGCCCCAGAAACGCCAATTGCTCGCGGGCCTGCTGGAAGCGTCTGGCAAAGCCTTCACTGTTCCAGTCGTGCCCGGCATAACTGGCTTTCACCGCCTGACCGTTTTCATGGAACAGGCTGAAATCGAAGTTGAAGCTGTTGGCCTGATGCCAGCCGAACGCGCCCGAAGAGCTGGCGAAACCGCGACTGATCGGCCCGGCGGCATAAAAGCCCACCAGATCCAGCCCCTCGGCAGCCTGGTTGATTTCAGCGACCACTTGCTCGGTGTCCGGCAGCGGATGCTCTTGCACGTTGTTGCTCTGCCAAACGTTCTGGTTAAGCAGCAGGTACGGATCCTGAGGCAACAGTGGCAAGGTTTCGCGCAACTGTTGCAGGCCTTCGGCCAGACGCTGAAGATCGACTTCGTGGTTTCCCGACAACGTGATATTCAAGTCGGCATGACGACCATCGTTAATCAGTTTGAACCCGACACTCGCCTGTTGTACCTGCCCGGCCTGACGGACCTTGGCGTGGTTGAAGCGTACGAAAGCCGAGGACTCGGCGGCGTAGCTGAGGGTGAATTGCTCCGGCGTGCGCAGCGCATCGCGCAGCCAGTTGACCAGCTCCTTGAATGACTCGGCCTGGCTATTTACAGGGCGCGTGGATGTACTCATCAGGCATCTCCCCCAAACACATCAACTTTGCTGAACACACAGGCCGGCGACGCATGGCCGACGCGGATCACCTGGTTCGGTTCGCCTTTGCCGCAGTTCGGCGTGCCCAACACTTTGACGGTGTCGGCATCGCCGACGGCGCTGAGGCTTTTCCAGAATTGGGCGGAAATCGCCCGGTAGTTCGGGTTTTTCACCACACCCTTGAGCTCGCCGTTTTCGATCAACTGGCCCCATTCGCAGCCGAACTGGAATTTGTTGCGCGCATCATCGATGGACCACGACCGGTTGGTGCTCATCAAAATGCCGTGCTCGATGTTGCCGATCAGCTGTTCCAGCGGTTGATCGCCGGGCTCGATGTTGAGGTTGGCCATGCGGTCGATCGGCGGACGGTTCCAGCCGCAGGCGCGGCTGTTGGCAACGCCATCCATGCCGGCACGAAATTGCGACAGCGCACCGCCCAATGGCCGCAGCAGCAAACCTTCTTTAATCAGAAATTGCTTGCTGGCGGCGCTGCCGTCGTCGTCATGGCCGTAGCTGGCGAGTTGCTCGGGGATGTCCGGGTCGAACGTCACGTTGAGCAGTTCGGAGCCGTATTGCAGGCTGCCGAAGTCTTCTGCCTTGACGAAACTGGTGCCGGCGTAATTGCGTTCGTCGCCCAGGATGCGGTCCAGTTCCAGCGGGTGACCGATGGATTCATGGATCTGCAGCATCATTTGATCGGGCATCAGCAACAAATCGCGCGGGCCTTGCGGGGTGTTCGGCGCCAGCAGCAATTGCAGCGCCTGATCGGCGACTTTCGGGCCGGCACCGATCAGGCCGCAACGGCTGATCACATCAAAGCCGCCCTGCTGGCCGAAGTTCTCGCGGCCAAGGCTACGGGTCTGGCTGTCGCTGCCGTCGTAGGCGGTGACGTCCAGGCTGGGGTAGACGAAACGCTGGGCCTGACGCAACTCGGCACCGGCGCTGTTGAGGTAGATTTGTTCGACGTGGGTGATGCCGATGCTCGCCTGCCAGTTGACCAGTCGCTCGTCTTTGGGCACAGCGGCAGATTCGGCGCCGAGCAGTTGGTAGCAATCGCTCAGGGACGGAAAGGGCTGGTCGAAGTTGGGCGAGAAATAGTCGGCGCGGTCGCTGGAGACGGCTTGCTCGCGCAGGTCGAGCAGGGCATGAGGCTTGAGTCGACGGGCTTGTTGCTCGGCTTTATCCAGCGCGGCTTGCAGGCCAGATTGGCTCAGGTCGTTGGTCGCGGCATAGGCTTCGATGCCGTTGACCCGAACGGTCAGCATCGCGCCTTCATCACGGCTCAGGCTTGGCGGTTCGGCGACGTTCTTGCGCACCGACAGGTACTGGCCGGACTCGCGCACATAACGTAGCGAAAAGAATTCAGCGCCCGTGCGCAAGGCAGCAAAACGCTGCTTGAGCTGGGGGTGGAAATCGAACATTCGGGGACCTCCTTGGCATGGAGTTGCGATGCATCGGTATTGCGAGGGGATGAAACGTTTGCGTGGCGCTAGATTAGGCCTGGGTGGGGGGTAGGATCAAGGGCGTTGCGGTGTGGGGAGGGATTGCAAGGATGTGTCAGGTCGAGACGTGTTGTCTGGTCAGGCCTCATCGCGGGCAAGCCCGCTCCCACAGGGATCCAGGTAGATCACACATTTGCAATCCAACCCGAAAACTTGTGGGAGCGAGCCTGCTCGCGATGGCTGCACCACGGTGCAGCGATTACTGCGCGGTAGGGCTCACATCCCGCAACGGTTTGCCACGCACCGGTGCATCACCGGCCACGTAGTAAGCAGCCTTGCTGCGCGGCAATGGCTTGCGACCGCGGATCTTGTCGGCGATTTTCTCGGCCATCATGATCGTTGGCGCGTTCAGGTTGCCGGTGGTGATGATCGGCATGATCGAGGCATCGACCACGCGCAGGGCCTGCATGCCATGCACACGACCTTCGCCATCGACCACGGCCATCTCGTCGGTGCCCATCTTGCAGGAGCAGGACGGGTGGAACGCGGTTTCGGCGTGTTCGCGAATGAACTTGTCCAGCTGCTCGTCGGTTTGCACCTCGATGCCCGGGCTGATTTCGCGGCCACGGAAGGCGTCCAGCGCTGGTTGCTGCATGATCTCGCGGGTCAGGCGGATGCCATCGCGAAATTCCTGCCAGTCCTGCTCGGTGGCCATGTAGTTGAACAGGATGCTCGGGTACTCGCGCGGATCCTTGGACTTGGCCTGGATGCGACCACGGCTTGGCGAACGCATGGAGCCCATGTGCGCCTGGAAACCGTGCTCTTTCACACCGTTGCTGCCGTTGTAGTTAATCGCCACCGGCAGGAAGTGGTACTGAATGTTCGGCCACTCGAATTCCGGACGGGTGCGGATGAAGCCGCCGGCTTCGAACTGGTTGCTGGCGCCGATGCCGGTGCCGTTGAACAGCCACTCGGCACCGATGGCCGGCTGGTTGTGCAGCAGCAGCGAGGGGTACAGCGAGACCGGTTGGGTGCAGGCGTATTGCAGGTACAGCTCAAGGTGATCCTGCAGGTTTTCACCGACGCCTGGCAGGTCATGGACCACCGGGATGTCGAGTTTCTTCAGCAGTTCGGCCGGGCCGACGCCGGAGCGTTGCAGAATCTGCGGCGAAGCGATGGCGCCGGAGCACAGCAGCACTTCCTTGCGGGCGCGGGCTTCAATGCGCTCTTCAGCGGCGCCGATCAGGTAACGCACGCCGACCGCACGCTTGCCTTCGAACAGAATCTTGTCGGTCAGGGCGTGGGTGACGATGGTCAGGGTCGAACGCTTCTTGGCGATGTCCAGGTAACCGCGCGCGGTACTAGAGCGACGACCGTTCGGCGTCACGGTGCGATCCATCGGGCCGAAACCTTCTTGCTGGTAGCCGTTCAAGTCTTCGGTGCGCGGATAACCGGCTTGCACGCCTGCTTCAACCATCGCGGCGAACAGCGGGTTGTTGCCGGCTTTTGGCGTGGTCACGCTGACCGGACCGTCGCCACCGTGGTAGTCGTTCGGGCCGATGTCGCGGGTTTCCGCCTTGCGGAAATACGGCAGGCAGTCGAGGTAGGTCCAGTCTTCCAGGCCGGGCAGCTTCGACCAGTTGTCGTAGTCCATCGCGTTGCCGCGGATGTAGCACATGCCGTTGATCAGCGAAGAACCGCCCAGGCCCTTGCCGCGACCGCATTCCATCCGGCGACCGTCCATGTGTGGCTCTGGATCGGTTTCATAAGCCCAGTTGTAGCGACGACCTTGCAGCGGGAACGCCAGGGCGGCTGGCATTTGCGTGCGGAAATCCAGACGGTAATCCGGGCCGCCCGCTTCGAGCAGCAGGACGGTGACGCCTTCGTCTTCAGTCAGACGGGTGGCAAGTGTGTTACCTGCGGAACCGGCCCCTATGATGATGTAGTCGTATTCTGTAGTCATGTGTTCTCCTGGGGGAGCTGCAAGCCACAAGCTTCAAGCTGCAAGGAAAAGCAGCGAGCGGTGTCTCTGAAATCGGGTGGTGCGGCAAACGCAAACTGCTTTTACTTGCAGCTTGAAGCTTGCCGCTTGTAGCTGGATCAGCTAATCAAAATACCGAAACGTACTCACCCAGTTCGACTTGCACGGACTTGATGCGCGTGAAGTTATTGAGAGAGCTGATCCCGTTCTCACGGCCCACGCCCGACTGCTTGTAGCCGCCGACCGGCATCTTGGCGTCGGACTCGCCCCAGGCGTTGATCCAGCAGATACCGGCTTCCAGTTGATGGATCACACGGTGAGCGCGGTTCAAGTCTTTGGTGACGACGCCAGCGGCCAGGCCGAACTCGGTGTCGTTGGCGCGACGGATCACTTCTTCTTCGGTTTCGTAGGTCAGGATGCTCATCACCGGGCCGAAGATTTCTTCGCGAACGATGGTCATCTCGTCGGTGCAATCGGTGAACACGGTCGGAGCCACGAACGCGCCTTTGGCGAATTCGCCGTCGGTCAGACGGCTGCCGCCGCACAACACCCGGGCGCCTTCTTCCTTACCTTTGGCGATGTAGCCCAGCACGCTTTCCATGTGGGCGAAGCTGACCAGCGGACCGAAGTTGGTGCTCTCGTCTTCCGGGTTGCCGACGCGAATGCGCGCAACGCGCTCAACGATCTTGGCTTCGAACGCGGCTTTCAGGTGGCTCGGCACGAACACGCGAGTGCCGTTGGTGCAGACCTGACCGGAGCTGTAGAAGTTGGCCATCATCGCGGTGTCGGCGGCGCGATCGAGGTCGGCGTCGTCGAAGATGATCAGCGGGGATTTGCCACCCAGTTCCATGGTCACGTCTTTGAGCGACGAAGCGGAAGCGCTGGCCATGACCTTCTTGCCGGTGTCGGTGCCGCCGGTGAAGGAGATTTTTTCGATGCGTGGGTGTTCGGTCAGCCAGGTGCCGACTTCACGGCCGCTGCCGGTCAATACGTTGAACACGCCGGCTGGCAGGCCAGCTTCGGTATAGATCTCGGCCAGTTTCAGGGTGGTCAGGGAAGTGACTTCGCTTGGCTTGAAGATCATCGCGTTACCGGCCGCCAGGGCTGGTGCGGATTTCCACAAAGCGATCTGGATCGGGTAGTTCCATGCGCCGATGCCGGCCACGACGCCCAGTGGCTCGCGACGGGTGTAGACGAAAGAGGTGGTGCGCAGCGGAATCTGCTCGCCTTCGATGGCGGGTACCAGACCTGCGTAGTACTCCAGCACGTCAGCGCCGGTGACGATGTCGACGTAACGTGTTTCAGAGTAGGCCTTGCCGGTGTCCAGGGTTTCCAGGGCGGCCAGTTCATCGTTGCGCTCGCGCAGGATGTCGACGGCACGACGCAGGATGCGCGAACGCTCCATGGCGGTCATCGCAGCCCAGATTTTCTGACCCTTTTCGGCGCTGACCACAGCGCGCTCAACGTCTGACTGGGTTGCACGCTGTACGGTTGCGAGGACTTCACCGTTAGCCGGGTTAATGGCTTCGAAGGTGGCGTCGCTGCTGGCGTCACTGTAGCCGCCATCGATGTAGAGTTTTTGCAGTTCGAAACGGGCCATAAAGTCCTCGCAAGTGCATAAGTGGTTGGCGTTGACCACCGGGCGAGCCGTGTAGCAGTGGCGTCGCGGTCGGTAGCGGTTCAGGTGCTGAGCGGTTCTGTGTGCTCTAACTCACCTGCTTGGCCAGTTGGAAATCCATGTATTCGTAAGCGATCTGGTGCGCCTGCCCGGTGTCGAAAGCATCTCCCGACAACGCGCCGCGCAACCACAAACCGTCGATGAGAGCTGCCAGACCTCGAGCTGCACTGCGCGCATCATCGAGCGGCAATACACGGCGGAACTGGCAGCACAGGTTTGAATACAGACGGTGATCGTTGATCCGCTGCAACCTGTGCAATGACGGGTGGTGCATGCTGGTGGCCCAGAAGGCCAGCCAGGTTTTCATTGCCGGCCCACTGACCTGGCTGGCGTCGAAGTTGCCTTCGATGATCACTTGGAGGTGCGCCCGTGGGCTGTTGTCCTCCAGCGCCTGACGGCGCGCGGTGACGTTCTCGCTGAGGACGCTCATCAGATACTGCGCCGTGGCGGCGATCAGGCCGTTCTTGTCCTGAAAGTAGTGACTGATGATGCCATTCGAGACACCGGCCAAACGGGCGATCAGCGCAATGCTGGCGTCCCCCATGCCGACCTGATCGACCGCCTGTAACGTGGCTTCGATCAATTGCTGGCGGCGGATGGGTTGCATACCGACCTTGGGCATCTTGCACATCTCCTTAGGCCTTCCCGTAGACGAAAAACGGCTACCGGGCTGTGGGCCAGTCTATTTTGTTTTGATTGAACGTTCAATCAACAAAGAATAAGATCTGCGACAAATCGTCGCTACCTACAGGTTTTTCCTACGCGTAGTTGGCGGAAAAACGACATCCAAAAATGCTCGAAACCCACACGCGCAGGCGTTCCAAGGGTTTCGGGCTTTTTTCGGGGTGTCTTTATATCACCCGCCGGTCGGCTGCCAACTAACCGATTGGTCGGGTAACGCGTTGCCTTGTGTCCTTCTCTCGCACTGCCTGGAGCATCTGTGCCATGAGTTCTGCCTCTCTAATAAAGACCCCACCCGAGAAGGTGACGGTCAACGGTTGGGTGTTTTACACCTCTACCGTGTTGATTCTGCTGTTGACCGCCATTCTGATCATCGCCCCGCAAGAGGCCGGCAGAATGCTCGGCATTGCCCAGGCTTGGTTGTCCCGCAGCTTCGGCTGGTACTACATGGTGGTGATCGCCGCTTATCTGGTTTTTGTGGTGGGCCTGGCGTTTTCGTCCTACGGCAAACTCAAACTGGGCAGCAAGGACGATACCCCGGATTTCAGCTACGGCGCCTGGGCGGGGATGCTGTTCTCGTCGGGTATCGGCATCTCGTTGTTGTACTTCGGTGCATCCGAGCCGCTGGACCACTACTTCAATCCGCCGGAAGGCGTGGCCGGCAGCAATCTCGCGGCTCGTCAGGCGGTGCAATTGACGTTCCTGCATTGGGGCCTGCATGGCTGGGCAATCTACGCACTGGTCGGCCTGGCCGTGGCGTACTTCGCTTACCGTCATAACCAGCCGCTGGCGTTGCGGTCGGCGCTGTATCCGCTGGTCGGCGAGCGTTGGGTCAAAGGCGCGGCCGGTCATGCGGTGGACGGCTTCGGCATGTTCGTGACCCTCTTGGGGCTGGTGACGAACCTGGGGATTGGTTCGCTGCAAGTGTCGTCGGGGCTGGAAAACCTGTTCGGCATGGAGCACAGCAACACCAACCTGCTGATCGTGATTATCGTGATGAGCACCGTGGCGACCATCGCCGCGGTGTCTGGCGTGGAAAACGGTATTCGCCGCCTGTCCAACCTGAACATCGTGCTGTTCAGCGGTCTGCTGATTTTCGTGCTGCTGTTCGGCCCGACCTTGCACCTGCTCAACGGCTTCGTGCAGAACATCGGCGACTACCTGAACGGTGTGGTGCTCAAGACGTTCGACCTCTATGTGTATGAAGGCGACAGTGAGAAGTCCGACCGCTGGTTGGGCCTGTGGACTCTGTTCTACTGGGCCTGGTGGATTTCCTGGGCACCGTTCGTAGGCATGTTCATCGCGCGTATTTCCCGTGGTCGCACGGTGCGTGAACTGGTGGCCGGCGTGTTGCTGATTCCGCTGGGTTTCACCCTGGCATGGCTGTCGATCTTCGGTAACTCGGCCCTGGACTTGGTGATGAACCATGGGGCGGTGGAGCTTGGGAAGACGGCACTGGAACAGCCGTCAATGGCGATCTACCAGTTACTTGAGCATTACCCGGCGTCGAAGATCGTGATCGGCGTGTCGATTTTTGTCGGCTTCGTGCTGTTCCTGACCCCGGCGGATTCCGGCGCGGTGATGATGGCCAACCTTTCGTGCAAGGGCGGCAATGTTGACGAAGATGCGCCGCATTGGCTGCGGATTTTCTGGTCGGCGGTGATTACCCTGGTGACCATCGGTCTGTTGTTCGCCGGTAACTTCGAAGCCATGCAAACCATGGTGGTGCTGGCGGGGCTGCCGTTCTCGGTAGTGCTGGTGTTCTTCATGTTCGGCTTGCACAAGGCCATGCGCCAGGACGTGCAAATCGAACAGGAGCAAGCGCAACTGGCGGCGCGTGGTCGTCGTGGTTTCAGCGAGCGTCTGACCCAGTTGGACCTGCAACCGAACCAGTCGATCGTTCAGCGTTTCATGGACAAGCGCGTCAGCCCGGCGCTGGAAGACGCGGCTGTGCAATTGCGTGCTCAGGGCCTGGATGTGCAGACGTTGCTGGGCAAGGCCAAGCGCTGCATGGGCGTGCGGATCGAGATGGAAGAGGGTAACCCTTTTGTCTACGAAGTGAGCCTGGACGGTTACCTGGCGGCAGCGAGTGACACCGTGTCTGCTGAAAGCGCCGATGAACCGCGCGCACGTTACTACCGCGCCGAGGTGTACCTGCACAACGGCAGCCAGGATTACGACCTGATGGGCTTCACTCAGGATCAGATCACCCGTGATGTGCTCGATCAGTTTGAAAGCCATCGGCAACTGCTTGGCCGGGTTTATAGCTGAGGTTTGAGGAGATGCGGTGCAGTGAATGCGCCGCAGCTCCATTGTGGCGAGGGGGCTTGCCCCCGTTCGGCTGCGAAGCAGTCGTAAACCCGGCCAGCGCGATCTTTCTGAATACCTCGGTGTCTGGTTTTGGGGCCGCTGCGTGACCCAACGGGGGCAAGCCCCCTCGCCACAGGGGGCCGCGTTTACAACCAAATATCTGCACAAACAAAAACGCCGCGATCTCTCGCGGCGTTTTTGTGTCTGTTGCTTTTTACCCCAGGTTCTTGCCGAGCAGCGCGTGGTACAGCTCGCTGTCGCCGAGAATCCCGACAACCTTGTTGTTGTCGTGCAGCACCAGCTTGTTACCAGTCTGGTAACGAATCTGCAGCGCATCGCGCATACCGATGCTGGAATCTACCAACGTTGGGCGACGCCCCAGACCTTCAACCGCTTGCCCCGGTATCCAGTTCTGCAGGTCCAGGCTCGAACCGTTCTGGCGTGCGCCTTTGATGGTGTTGCCTTCGGCCAGGTCCAGCCACGAATCGCCGCCCGGATCCAGGCACACCGAACCGTTGATGCGTTTGCAGTTGTCCAGGGTGCGCATCAGGCTGCGACCGCACAATACGTTCAACGGATTGGTGTGGGCGACGAAGGTACGCACGTAATCGTCCGCAGGGTTGAGGACGATTTCTTCCGGCTTGCTGTACTGGATGATCCGGCCGTCTTTCATGATGGCGATACGGCTGCCCAGCTTCAGGGCTTCATCGAGGTCGTGGCTCACGAAAACGATGGTCTTGCTCAGTTTGCGTTGCAGTTCCAGCAGTTCGTCTTGCAGGCCTTGGCGAATCAGCGGGTCGAGGGCCGAGAACGGTTCGTCCATCAGCAGAATATCGGCATCCATTGCCAGCGCTCGGGCCAGGCCGACACGCTGTTGCATACCGCCGGAAAGCTCATCGGGTTTTTTGTTGCGCCACTGGGTCAGGCCCACCAGCTCAAGCTTCTCGTCCACCAGTTTGCGACGTTCTTTCTCGGGGCGACCCTGCATTTCCAGGCCGAAGCTGATGTTCTCGCGCACCGTCAGCCAAGGCATCAGGGCGAACTTCTGGAACACCATCGCGATGCGTTTGGTACGCATCATTTTCAGTTCCGCCGGCGTGCAGGAGGCAATGTCGATCTGCTTGCCTTCATGCTCGACGAACAATTTGCCACGGCTGACGGTGTTGAGGCCGTTGATGCAGCGCAACAGGCTGGATTTACCTGAGCCAGACAGGCCCATCAGCACGCAGATTTCGCCTTTTTCGATGTCCAGGCTGGCCTTTTCGACACCGACGATTTGCCCGGTCTTTTTCAGGATCTCATTGCGCGTCATGCCCTCGTCGAGGAGCTTGAGCGCGGCGCGCGGGTCTTTGGAGAAGATCACGTCCACGTCTTCAAAGCGAATAATGCTCATGCGTCACCCCCTACTTTGGCTTCGGGTTGTTTGCAGATACGGTCGAGCATGATCGCCAGCAGTACGATCGCCAGGCCTGCTTCGAAGCCCAGTGCGATATCAGCAGTGTTCAGTGCGTTGACCACAGGTTTGCCCAGGCCGTCGGCGCCCACCAGTGCCGCAATCACCACCATCGACAACGACAGCATGATGCACTGGGTGATACCGGCCGCGATGCTTGGCATGGCGTGGGGCAGTTCGATTCGCGAGAGCAGCTGACGGCGCGAGCAGCCAAAGGCCTTGCCGGCGTCCATCAGTTCTTGCGGCACATCGCGGATGCCCAGGTAGGTCAGGCGGATGGGCGCGGCAATCGCGAACACCACCGTCGAAATCAGACCCGGGACCACACCCAGACCGAAGAGGGTCAGGGTAGGAATGAGGTACACGAAAGTCGGCACGGTCTGCATCAGATCGAGCACCGGCCGCATCATTGTATAGAACATCGGTTTGTGCGCGGCGACGATGCCCAACGGCACGCCGATCAGCACGCACACCATGGTCGCGAACAACACCTGGGCGAGGGTTTCCATGGTTTCCTGCCAGTACCCCAGATTGAGGATCAGCAGAAAAGAGGCGACGACGAAAGCGGTCAGGCCCCATTTGCGTTGAATGAAGTGCGCCAGTAGCGCGATGAGGCCGATCAATGCCAGCGGGTTGAACCAGGTCAGCGCAAAAGTCACGCCGTGGATCATCGTTTCCAGAGACACGGCGATTGCGTCGAAGGTGTTGGCGCCGTGTTGCGTCAACCATTCAACGAAGCCCGCGATGTACTGGCCTAAAGGTATTTTCTGATCAATCAGCATGGTAGTGAACGTCCGCATGCAAGGAAATAAACAGCCCGGACAGCCGAAGCCGTCCGGCGTAAGCGATGCTCCCTAAATCAAGGCTGCGCGAGCTTGGCTTTCACGGCCTCCAGGCCTGGTTTACCGTCAATGGTGGTCACGCCAGCGAGCCAGGTATCGAGCACCTGTGGATTCTTTTTCAGCCAGGCCTTGGCGGCCGCGTCAGGCTTCATTTTGTCGTCCAGGACATTGCCCATCAGTGTGCTTTCCATGTCGAGGGTGAACACCAGGTTCTTCAGCAACTGACCCACGTTGCTGCATTCCTGCGTGTAACCCTTGCGGGTGTTGGTGTAGATGGTCGCCTGGCCGAAATTCGGGCCGAAGTATTCGTCGCCGCCGGTCAGGTACTTCATCTTGAATCGAGTGTTCATCGGGTGCGGTTCCCAGCCCAGGAACACCACGGCGGTGTTGCGGCGCTCGGCGCGATCGACTTGCGAGAGCATGCCTGCCTCGCTGGACTCGACCACCTTGAAGCCGGCGTCCTTGAGGCCGAAGGCGTTCTTGTCGATCATGCTCTGGATCAGGCGGTTGCCGTCGTTACCCGGTTCGATGCCATAGATCTTGCCGTCGAGTTCTTTCTTGAACTTGGCGATGTCGGCGAAATCTTTCAGACCTTTGTTATACAACTCTTCGGGGACGGCGAGTGTGTATTTTGCGTTTTCCAGATTAGCGCGCACCGTCTCGACGGTGCCGGCATCGCGGTAGGCCTTGATGTCGTTTTCCATGGTCGGCATCCAGTTACCGAGGAACACGTCCATGTTCTTGCCGTCGGCCAGCGACTTGTAGGTCACCGGCACGGAAATCATCGTGGTCTTGGTCTTGTAGCCCAAGGCGTCGAGAACGACGCTGGTGGTGGCGGTAGTGACGGTAATGTCCGTCCAGCCGACATCGGAGAAGTTTACGGTGTTGCATTGGGCCGGTTCTGCGGCTTGAGCCAGGAACGGCATACTCAGCATGGCGGCCAACAACAACGACGGGGAACCTTTCATAAGGGGCGACTCCTTGGTGTTTTTTTTGGCAGTGTTCCGACTGGACCACCGCACTTATCTGTTGCGGTTGGATGGCGTTTTGGAGACATCTCTACCACGGCGCCTTGCAATCGAGTCGATACGATCATGTACCAGTGAAAATCTGACGCCTACAGGGTGCGTCGTAACCAGTACAGGGATGGTCGCATCCAGTGTCGGTAACGTCGTTTACAGCTTTTTTCAGCCGGTTCAGCCCCGCTGATCCGCAAAAAAACGGCGAAAACATTGCGTAAGCGGCTTGCGGCGCTAGCGGGCATGAGTGCGTCGGTGTGAGACGTTGAGCGACATGACAAAAGCCTGATGATGCGGCCATCTCGGCGGATTGCAGCTTGAGCGTAGCAGCTCCGCCACTGGGCGCTTTTGCGCCTGGAGCAGGCACATCCAGGAGTTCAGCAGTAATGGCTATCAGCGTTTTCGACTTGTTCAAAATCGGCATCGGCCCTTCCAGTTCGCACACCGTGGGGCCTATGCGCGCCGCGGCGCTGTTCGTGCAAGGTTTGCGTGAACAGGGACTTTTGGAGCAGATACGGCGCGTTGAGGTTCAGCTTTATGGGTCGCTTTCGGCCACCGGTATCGGTCACGGCAGCGACAACGCAGTGATCATGGGCCTGATGGGCGAGTGGCCGGACGCGATCGATCCGTCGCAAATCGGCATCCGCATCCAGACCCTGCGTGAAACCGACACGTTATTGCTCGACGGTCGCTTGTCGGTCCCGTTCATCTGGGCCCGGGACATGCGCCTGATCGACGAGAACCTGCCGTTCCATCCCAACGCCATGACCCTGGTTGCCGAAGGCGATCACGGTGAATTGCATCGCGACACCTACTATTCCATCGGTGGCGGTTTTGTCGTCGATGAGGCACAGGCTTCCAGCGGCGTGGTGGATCTGGACCGCACCGTGCTGCCTTACGATTTCTCCAGTGCCGTCGAGCTGCTCAGTCTCTGCAAGCAGCACAACCTGCGCGTTGCAGAGCTGATGATGGCCAACGAGAAAGTCTGGCGCAGCGAAGAAGAAATTCGCGCCGGCCTGATGAAACTCTGGCGCGCGATGCAAGATTGCGTGGAGCAAGGCCTCAAGCACGAAGGCATCTTGCCCGGTGGCCTGAATGTGCGTCGTCGCGCAGCCAAATTGCACCGCAGCCTGCAAGAACTGAACAAGCCCAACGTGATCGGCTCGACCCTGAGCGCCATGGAGTGGGTGAACTTGTTCGCCCTGGCGGTCAACGAAGAAAACGCTGCCGGCGGGCGCATGGTGACGGCGCCGACCAACGGCGCGGCTGGGATCATTCCGGCGGTGTTGCACTACTTCATGAAGTTCAGCGAGGCAGTGACAGACGCCAACGTGGTCGATTACTTCCTCAGTGCCGCGGCGGTGGGGATTCTGTGCAAGAAGAACGCCTCGATTTCCGGTGCCGAGGTCGGTTGCCAGGGTGAAGTCGGTTCGGCTTGCGCGATGGCGGCGGCCGGGTTGGCGGAAATTCTCGGGGCCACACCGGAGCAATTGTGCAACGCGGCGGAAATCGGCCTGGAACACAACCTCGGCCTGACCTGCGATCCCGTGGGTGGGCTGGTGCAAGTGCCGTGCATCGAGCGCAATGCGATTGCCGCGGTGAAAGCGATCAACGCGGCTCAGATGGCGCTACGCGGCGACGGTCAGCACTTTATCTCGCTGGACCGGGTGATCCGCACCATGCGTGATACCGGTGCCGACATGCACGACAAATATAAAGAGACATCGCGCGGTGGGTTAGCAGTCAGCGCGGTCGAGTGCTGATACCGGGTTGACCTGTGGTGAGGGGGCTTGCCCCCCCGTTGGGTCGCGCAGCGCCCCTGAAATCTTTACGACTGCTGCGCAGCCGAACGGGGCGATGCGGCGTTCCGACAAGCCCCCTCGCCACCGCGATCTCATTCCCATCAAAACAGTCAAAACTGCGCACCAAGTGAACACTCGCACCAAAACGTGCCACGTTTTGGCGCGTCGCAAACAGGTAAGCCTGTCTGCCCCCGCCAGGGATCCAATTCACGCCTGACCGTCCGTCGCCGTGCTTGCGGTGACACTCTCCCCTGGAGCCTCGCAGCCCTGTTCCCACAAGTGCTACCGATTTGCTCACAGGCAACGGGGTAGCGGGTTTGCGGCCTCTAATGGCACTTATGACCTCTTATCTCTGCGCGCCATATCTAGACGCATCGCGACGTCGTTTTCAGGAGTTATTGAACACGTATTCAATTTTAGGCATGGCAATTGCTCTGTCATTACAAAGCCCGTCTCCCACGCGAGAACGATGGCAATAAAAAGAGCCTCCGCCTGAGGCCATCACCCGCTTTGTGTGAGGAGATACCGCGATGACGACGTTCAACTCCGGGGCTCAACCCCAGAACCGTGCGCCTCAATCCATCGGCTTTTTGCTGCTGGACAATTTCACGCTTATTTCTCTGGCCTCCGCAGTAGAACCTCTGCGAATGGCCAACCAATTGTCCGGCCGCGAGCTGTATCGCTGGAGCACACTCACCGTCGATGGCGGTCAGGTCTGGGCCAGTGACGGTCTGCAGATCACCCCCGACGCCTCCATGCACAAAGCGCCTCCCATGGACACCGTCATCGTATGCGGCGGTATCGGCATTCAGCGCACCGTAACCCGCGAGCATGTGTCGTGGCTGCAAAGCCAGGCGCGTCAGTCCCGTCGTCTGGGCGCAGTCTGCACCGGTAGCTGGGCTCTGGCGTGCGCCGGTCTGCTGGACGGTTTCGATTGCAGCGTGCACTGGGAATGCCTGGCGTCGATGCAGGAAGCTTTCCCTCGAGTGGCCATGAGCACCCGGTTGTTCACCCTCGACCGTAACCGTTTCACCAGCTCCGGCGGCACTGCGCCGCTGGACATGATGCTGCACTTGATCAGCCGCGATCACGGTCGCGAACTGTCGGCCGCGATCTCGGAAATGTTCGTCTACGAACGCATCCGCAACGAGCAGGATCACCAGCGCGTGCCGCTCAAGCACATGCTCGGCACCAACCAGCCGAAGCTGCAGGAAATCGTGGCATTGATGGAAGCCAACCTCGAAGAGCCGATCGACCTCGACGAACTGGCGGTGTACGTCGCCGTGTCGCGTCGTCAGCTGGAGCGGTTGTTCCAGAAATATCTGCACTGTTCGCCGTCGCGTTACTACCTGAAGCTGCGCCTGATCCGTGCCCGGCAGTTGCTCAAGCAAACGCCGATGTCGATCATCGAAGTGGCGTCTGTGTGCGGTTTCGTGTCTACGCCGCACTTCTCCAAGTGCTACCGCGAATACTTCGGCATTCCGCCGCGCGACGAGCGTGTGGGGTCCAACACCACGCAACAAGTGGCGATGATGCCGCTGCCGCAAGCGTTGGTGCTGTCGCCATTGTCCGGGCCGCTGTCGGCATTGAGTCAGGCGCGCAATGAGTCGACGTTTGCGAGCGTAAGGCTGTAGACCGCGCGGGCTATTGTGGCGAGGGGGCTTGCCCCCGTTCGGCTGCGTAGCAGTCGCAAAGATTTCAGGGCCGCTTCGCGACCCAACGGGGGCAAGCCCCCTCGCCACAAAGTGTTAACACCCCAGAAATCAGGCGCTACGGCTTTGCTGGTACGCCGCCAACGCCGGCAGCAATTGCTTGTCGATCGCCTGGCGCACGGCCGGCAGGATGGTCGCGCTGCTGGTGTACATCTGCTTCACCATCGTGCGTAGCGTCATCGCCCGCTCATCGTTCAAGCCACGTACCGCACACTCGCAAGCCTGCTCGGCTGTAGAGCCATTCGGCACTTGAAAGCCCAACGATTTCAGCTGGCCCAACAGGTCTTCCTGGTCAATCAAATCGGCGTGCATCATGACGCAATCCTTCTTCTGGGAACGGTGTCGTGGCTCGATTCTGGTAGGGGCTGGGGGTGGCGGCAAGGACGATTTGTCGCAATGGCCGCATTGGCTATGAACATGTCGTTTTCGGCTAACTTGCAAACAAGGAGAGTGGGCACACTGGATTCAGCTGGCTTCACGAAGGTTTGGTCACCCTCGCGCAACAGCTCCTCAACAGTACCCACCTCTGCCCCGATCCTGTCACGGCTTGATCGGGGTTTTTTTTGCCTGTGAATCAGTGATGAAAAGTGTTGATTGGGCTGACGCTTTCGCGGGCAAGCCTCGCTCCTACAGAGTTTTGCGTGATGCCTGTGGGAGCGTGGCTTGCCCGCGATGAACGATGACGCGGTCTAGCGTTGCAACACCAGAATTCGCGACAACAACTCATCCCGGTCGACATAACACCCCTGGAAATGCCGGGCGCCGGTAGCGGGGTCGAAAGCGTTGCGGGCGTGCAGGGTGCGGCGGTTGTCGAAGCACCACAGCTCGCCGGGGTTGAGCCGCGTCATCACCCGGAACCGCGCCTCGCGGGTCATCGCCATGAAGCGTCGGTACGCGCGATAGAACCCGGGCATTTGCTCGACGCAAGCATCGAACGGCCCGCGCAGAAAGTTCGCCATGCGGATTTCCGACACCTGCCCGAAAGCGTCCAGGGCGATGATCGGCGCCAGGCAGCGGTAGTCGCTGTGGCGGTCCTTGTTGCGGAATTCCACGGGGATTTCACACAAGGCCCGAAATGCCTCGGGATCTTCCTGGCGCAAGGCTTGGGCGATGGCAAAACCGTCGACGAAAATGCTCTCGCCACCGTCGGCGTCATTGACCAGGCAATGCAGAAATTGCAGTCCCGGTTGCAGCTCTCGTGTGGGCAGGTCGCTGTGCAGAGGCAGGTTGAAGGCGGTGTAGGCATTGCTGTCGGCATCGGCCCTGGATTGCACGTTGAACAGCACGCCGAAATTGCTCTGGCGGATGAACGAAATCCGTTGGGCAATCAGCTTCAGCGAGCCTGGCTGCGTGGGTACGCCGCGAACCTGGGTCAGGCCGATGTCGCGCACCGCCAATAGCCATTGCAGCAAAGCATTGTCGTCATCCATCAGTGCCTGATAGTCGAACACTGCAAGCTTCAGGTGGCTGTCCCACAACTTGCTTTTCGGTTTGGCGGCCCGGCGTTCGGCGCGGGATTCATCGTCATAGGCGTGGGCTCGCAGCCAGCCCGGGTCGAAGCGGCTGAGGTGGCCGTCCTGCCAAGCGACACACAGACAACCCTCGGCATCGATCTGTGCACTGTTGGCGATCAGATCTTCCGCGACATCAACGATTTCCAGCACTTGCTCGCGGGTCACCGTGTAAACGCACTGCGGGCATGGGCAGTTGTCCCGTAGCCATTGATGATGAAAAGGGCTGACCCGACCGTCCGCCCACTGCACGTGAATGCGGTCCGCCAGGGTGTGCACGGCGGTCAACGCGCTGATTAACGGGTAGGTGCGGAAATCGGCAACAGCGGCGGCGGTGTTCATGACGAGCTCCTTTATTTTTCGGGCGTAGGGGGCGTTCTCAAAGCGATCACTCGGCCAATGAAGGCGGGGGCGGGCAAGTCGGCTTGCTCGGCGACAATGGCTTGCAACTTGCTCAAGGTTTCTTCGCTGAACGGGGCGGATCGAGGTCCGGCGAGGTCGACGTGCAGCAGCATTTGTTCATTACCCGCCAGCTCCTTGTCAGTGCCTGCCAGATGCAGGCTGTGATACAGATGCAGGCGCTTGCTGTCATGGCCAATGATCTGGGTGTGCACTTCGACGTCGGCGTCGAGCTTCACTTCGTGCAGATAATTGAGGTGCAGTTCGAGGGTGAACAGCGAATTGCCGCTGGCTTCGCGGTTGTTGCTGTCCATGCCCAGTCGATCCATCAGCGCGTCGGTGGCGTAGCTGAAAATCAGCAGGTAGAAGGCATCGCGCAGATGGCCGTTGTAGTCGACCCAGTCGGGGATGATTCTGGTTTGGTAGGTGGTGAGGGTGGGCATGATTGGGGTTCCGGAAGGTGGATGATCGTTCCCACGCAGAGCGTGGGAACGATCAGTGCAAGGGATTACTCGCTGAACGCCATTCCATGCTTCTCTTTGGTGGTCTTCACCGCCTCCAGCACCGCCAGCAAGCAATCATCACGATAGCGCTCCAGCGCCGAGATGCTGTGTTGGCCCAACTGCTCGCGGGTGCCATCCACCACGTCATCGATCAATTGGTCGGTCAGTTCCGGTGCCGGCAGATAGGTCCAGGGCAACTGCAACGCTGGCCCGAATTGCGCCATGAAGTGCCGCATGCCCGCATCGCCACCCGCCAGGGTATAAGTCAGGAAGGTGCCCATGAACGACCAGCGCAGGCCCGCGCCAAAACGAATCGCATCGTCGATTTCACCCGTGGTCGCCACGCCGTCGTTGACCAGATGCAACGCCTCCCGCCATAGCGCTTCGAGCAAGCGGTCGGCGATAAAACCAGGTACTTCCTTGCGCACATGCAAGGGGCGCATCCCTAAGGATTCATAGACTTTCATTGCCGCCTGAACCGCTTGCGGCGCGGTATTCTTGCCACCGACCACTTCCACCAATGGCAGCAGGTAAACCGGGTTGAACGGGTGCCCGACCACGCAGCGTTCCGGGTGGGTCGAGCTCTCGTAAAATTCGCTCGGCAACAGCCCCGATGTACTGGAACCGATCAAGGCATTGGGCTTGGCCGCCGCGCTGATTTTGCTGTGCAGTTCCAGTTTCAGCTCCAGTCGCTCCGGAGCGCTTTCCTGGATGAAATCCGCGTCACGAACGCATTCTTCGATGGTGTCGACAAAGCGCAGACGATCCTGTGACGCGCCGGGTGCCAGGCCTTGTTTCTCCAGTGCGCCCCAGGCATTGGCGACGCGTTTGCGCAGGGCCGCTTCGGCACCCGGCGCCGGGTCCCAGGCCACCACGTCGAGGCCGTGGGCGAGGGCGCGAGACACCCAGCCGCTGCCGATGACACCGCTGCCCAGGGCGGCGAAGGTTTTGATATCAGTGATAAAGCTCATGGCGACGTCCTAAAGAGTTCGGTGATCTTTGCAGGAGCGGGCTTGTGTGGCGAGGGGGCTTGCCCCCGTTCGGCTGCGTAGCAGTCGTAAAACATTGCATGCGGTGTGGCTGACACTCCGCGGCTACAGGTTTTGGGGCCGCTTCGCGACCCAACGGGGGCAAGCCCCCTCGCCACACAAGCCTCGCTCCTACAGGTTTTGTATGTGGGTTAACCGCGTTTGGTCAGGCCCATTTTCTTGCGGCCTTCAGCCGGGGTCAGAACGCGGGCGCCGAGACGGCTGAGGATTTCGCCGGCGCGTTCGACCAGTTGGCCGTTGGTCGCCAAAACACCCTTGTCCAGCCACAGGTTGTCTTCCAGGCCCACCCGCACGTTGCCTCCCAGCAACACCGCTTGCGCCGCCATGGGCATTTGCATGCGTCCGATGCCGAACCCGGCCCAGACCGCATCGGCCGGCAAGTTGTCGACCATGGCTTTCATGGTGGTGGTGTCCGCCGGCGCGCCCCACGGGATGCCCAGGCACAATTGGAACAGCGGGTTATCGAGCAGGCCTTCTTTGATCATCTGTTTGGCGAACCACAGGTGACCGGTGTCGAAGATTTCCAACTCAGGCTTAACGCCCAGCTCTTGAATGCGTTTGGCGCCAGCACGTAGTTGCGCCGGGGTGGACACGTAAATGGTGTCGCCATCGCCGAAATTCAGGGTCCCGCAATCCAGGGTGCAGATTTCCGGCAGCAATTCTTCGACGTGGGCCAGACGGGTCAGTGGGCCGACCAGGTCGGTGTTCGGGCCGAACTCCATCGGGTGCTCGCCCGCGCCGATTTCCAGGTCGCCGCCCATGCCGGCGGTGAGGTTGACGATGATGTCGACGTCGGCCTCGCGGATACGCTCCATCAGTTCGCGGTACAGCGCCACGTCACGGCTGAACTTGCCGGTTTGCGGGTCGCGAACATGGCAGTGGACCACGGTGGCGCCAGCCTTGGCGGCCTCCACGGCGGCTGCGGCGATCTGTTTCGGGGTGACCGGCACATGTGGGCTTCTGGCGGTCGTGTCGCCAGCACCGGTGAGTGCGCAGGTGATGATGACGTCGTGGTTCATGGGGCAGGTTCCTTACAGGCGTGATTATGGGTGTGGCTCTGGGCGTGACGATTCCGTTCGCAGCCCGCATCGGGCTGCGAATAGGTGGTTCATTTCGGGTTTATTGACTGGTCAGTTTGAGGTTTTCAGCCGCCGGTTTGCCGTCGAAGGTGGTCACGCCTTCGAGCCAGCGTTGCTTGTCTTGCGGGTGATCCTTGAGCCATTGCTTCGCCGATTCGAAAGCGTCCTTGTGATCGAGCAACGGCTGCATCATCCGGCTCTCGTCTTCGGCGGTGAACGTCAGGTTGCTCAGCAGGCGCCCGACATTCGGGCATTGCTGCAAGTAATCGGGCGCGGTGACCGTCCACACGGTGGCCATGCCTTCGTTCGGGCCGAGAGCGTCTTCGCTGCCGGTGAGGTAGGTCATCTGCACGTTGACGTTCATCGGGTGTGGCGCCCAGCCGAAAAACACCACGGCTTCCTTGCGCCGCACGGCGCGATCCACCGCTGCCAGCATGCCGGCTTCGCTGGACTCGACCAGCTGGAACTTGCCCAAGCCAAACTGGTTCTTGGCGATCATCGCCTTGATCTGCGTATTGGCGCCCGAGCCAGGCTCGATGCCATAAATCTTGCCGCCCAGTTCTTTTTCGAATCTGGCGATGTCGGCGAAGGTTTTCAGGCCTTTATCGGCGAGGTAGGTCGGGACGGCGAGGGTGGCGCGGGCATCCTTGAGGTTGGGTGCTTCGAGCACTTTGACCTGCCTGGCATCGACGAACGGGGTGATGGTCTGCGTCATCAGCGGGTTCCAGTAGCCCAGGAACAAGTCCAGGCGCTGGTCGCGAATCCCGGCGAAGATGATTTGCTGGGAGGCGCTGGTCTGTTTGGTGTTGTAGCCGAGACCGTCGAGCAAGACCTGGGTCATGGCGCTGGTGGCGATCACGTCGGTCCAGTTCACTACGCCCATGCGCACGTTCTGGCACGATGCGGGTTCGGCCGCCATGACACTGGCGCTCAAGAAAGCGGTACCGCTGAGTGCAAGAACACAGCTGCTGATCAGTCGTTTCATGTCGGGTTCCTCGGCAGGTCGTTATTGTGGGTCCGGTCATCTTTGTGCGCCGGTGGTGCCAAGTTACGCAGCTCAAGGCCCGTGAAAACGCACTGCGGCGACCAGCTCTTGCACTGCGGCGACCTGAGCCCTTGAATGCCGCTTGCAAGTGGCGTATCAACGTCCACACGCTAGCCGCCCTCTCGTTACCTGGCCTCTTTTTACCTGCTAAGCGAGTGCGCTCCATGCCCCAGGATTTCTACCTCTTGTTGATGCCGGGTTTTTCGGCGATCGGTTTTATCTCGGCCATTGAGCCGCTGCGGGTCGCCAATCGCTTTCGCGGCGAGCTGTACCGCTGGCATGTATTGAGCGCGGATGGCGGGGCGGTTTTGGCCAGTAACGGCATGTCGGTCAACGCCGATGCGGCGCTGGAACCCCTGAAGAAAGGCGCTACCTTGCTGGTAGTCGCCGGTTTCGAGCCGCTGAAGTTCACCAGCCCGGCACTGGAGCATTGGTTGCGCCGCTTGGACAACGAAGGCGTGACCCTCGGCGCCATCGACACCGGCAGCTTCATCCTCGCTGAAGCCGGCCTGCTCGACGGCCATCGCCTGACCCTGCACTGGGAAGCCATCGACGCCTTCAAGGAGTCTTATCCACAGCTGAGCGTTACCCAGGAATTGTTCGAGATCGACCGTCGGCGCATTACCTCTGCCGGCGGCACGGCCTCCATCGACCTGATGCTTGACCTTATCGGCCAGGCCCACGGCCCGGAACTGGCGATCCAGGTCAGCGAACAATTCGTGCTCGGGCGCATTCGCCCGCGCAAAGACCACCAGCGCATGGAAGTCGCCACGCGCTATGGCATCAGCAACAAGAAACTTGTTCACGTGATCGGAGAGATGGAGCAGCACAGCGAACCGCCGCTGAGTACGCTGGAGTTGGCCGAATCGATCAAAGTGACCCGGCGCCAGCTGGAACGCCTGTTTCGCCTGCACCTGAACGACACGCCGAGCAATTTCTACCTGCGCTTGCGGCTGGAGAAAGCCCGGCAATTGCTGCGCCAGACCGATATGAGCGTGCTGGAAGTGAGTATCGCGTGCGGGTTTGAATCACCGTCGTATTTCACCCGAAGCTATCGGGCGAAGTTTGAGCGGTGCCCGCGGGAAGATAGGCGTACCGCCCAAGCGTGACGACACCGAGAAACCTGTGGGAGCGGGCTTGCCCGCGATGAGGCCGGCACATTCAATGTTGATGTTGACAGACACACCGCCATCGCGGGCAAGCCCGCTCCCACAATGATCTGTGTTGATGAGAGTAAATGTTACTTCTTCATCAGTGCCGAGCACGCCGCCTTGTACGCCTCATGCTGATACTTGTTCAGCGTCTCCGGCAGGGCAAAATCGAACTTCTTGTTCTGCGCATTGATGGTCTGGGGCGACAGCAGCGTCACTTCGCAATTTTCCAGCAACTGGAAAATCCCCTCGATCTTGAACGTGGTCGGCCCACCGGCGAATTCGCCTTTCTTGCTGCGCTTCTTGATCACGATCCGGTCGATGGAATTCTCGCGAACAAACGACGCCACCTGAGCGGCAAAGATTTTGACATTGGCGGCTTCGTCGTCCTCGTCGAGGGCGATTTTCCTGGTGGCGAGGGCGACGTGACTGAGCGCCTGACCGTCGAGGGAGGCCACGGCGATGATCGCTTCGCTGCCTTTGATTTCAATGCCGCAGATTCTCATTTCAGTCCCTTTTCCTGGCGTTCAACTTACAACTCTAGTTGGTTGGCAGTAATGCCAAAAGCAGCGGCAATTTTTTCACGGGTTGCCTTGCGGGGCTTGGCGACCGTCTCTTGCTGGGCGAAAGCCGGTTGGGAAATGCCCATGCGCTTGGCAACTTCATCCTGCGTAAGGTTCAGGTATTCGCGCCAGGCGCGAATGGGTGTCGCGCCATCGACGATGCGACTGACCACTTCGTGGGGGATCAGATCGGGCTCGATCTTCTGCGCCACATACTGCGCGTAAGGAATGACCACGAATGCCGGTTTTCCCTCCGCGTCGTTGATGATTTGAATTTCAGTAGGTGCGTTCATCGCGTTTTTTGACCTCTTGAATACTGACCACTTTGATCGCGCCATCCCAGTTGAACATGACCCGATAACGACCGACTCGCAGTCGATAGGCGTAATCATGACCAACCAGTACTTTGACATTGCCTACATCAGGCATGCCAGCTAGCGCCGTGATGGCATCACGAACCTGGATCTGATGAACGGAATGCAATTTCAAGAGCTGCTTAACGGCCTTTCGAGTCCAGTGAATGCTGTTCATGGAGAATATAAGTCTTTTATAAGATTTTGCGAATCTTTACTTATATTTTTCAGGTGGCCAATAAACGAAATTTGTCGGGATGTTGCTCGAAAAAAACTGCTTTAACCCTTACTCAGCGAGAGTTGTAGGCTTGCTCGGTGACACCTGTGGGAAAGATCTTAATTGAAGGTAAAAAAGCTGGTGGGGCTACCAGCTTTCGACGGACGATTCAGGATCACTCCTGCCCAATCGACTCCAAAAACTCCGACCGCTCGTCACTCATGCGTGCCACGCAATCATTTTGCGCGATGGTGAACGCCTTGCTACCGCTCGTCGCCGGGAATGCTTCGACTGCACAATCCGCGTCGCGGGTTTTCAGCCATTGCTGTTGCGCGGTTTTGATTTTGGCGGTGATGTCGGTCAGTTGCGTCTTGTTGTTGCCGTAAAGCGTTTGCATGCGCTCGGTCAGGCTTTGGTAGTTTTCGCTCAGCAGTTGTTCGGCGGTGGTTCTGCTGTAGGCGGAGCATTCCAGGGTCTGGATTTCGTTTTCGACGGCGTCGCAGGGGTTGTCGTCGGCTTCTTCAGCGGCTTGTACGCCCGTCGCTATCAGTGCCAAAGCCAGGAAGATCGATTTCATTACGCCGCCGCCCCTTAATCCAGTCATGCATTCAGTAAACATCCAGTGCGGCGAATTCTGGCCCAAGCGGGCGACATTGGATAGGTAGGCAACGACGCCTATTGACGACCCTTTGTCGCGGATTGACGCTTTCGGCAAACCCCCTGTCGTTTTTGCACCCGGCTACCCCTGCACCGAGGCATATGCTGGCCCCAAAGCGCCGGCACACGATTCGGCGCATGAATCGCTAATAGGGGACAGCCTGATGAGCCCAGCCGAATTGCACGCCGACAGCATCGTTATCGACGGGCTGATTATTGCCAAGTGGAACCGCGAGTTGTTTGAAGACATGCGCAAGGGCGGTCTGACCGCGGCCAACTGCACCGTGTCGGTGTGGGAGGGCTTCCAGGCCACTGTCAACAACATCGCCGCCAGCCAGAAGCTGATCCGCGAGAACAGCGACCTGGTGATTCCGGTGCGCACCACCGCCGATATCCGCAAGGCCAAGGAACAGGGCAAGACCGGCATCCTCTTTGGTTTCCAGAATGCTCACGCGTTTGAAGACCAGATCGGCTATGTCGAGGTGTTCAAGCAGCTCGGCGTCGGTATCGTGCAGATGTGCTACAACACCCAGAACCTGGTCGGTACCGGTTGCTACGAGCGCGATGGCGGCCTGTCGGGCTTCGGTCGTGAAATCGTCGCCGAGATGAACCGTGTCGGCGTCATGTGCGACCTGTCCCACGTTGGCTCGAAAACTTCCGAAGAAGTCATCCTCGAGTCCAAGAAGCCGGTCTGCTACTCCCATTGCCTGCCGTCGGGTCTGAAAGTGCACCCGCGCAACAAGTCCGATGAAGAGCTGAAATTCATCGCCGATCACGGCGGTTTCGTCGGCGTGACCATGTTCGCTCCGTTCCTGGCCAAGGGTATCGATTCGACCATCGACGACTACGCCGAAGCCATCGAATACACCATGAATATCGTTGGCGAAGACGCCATCGGCATCGGCACCGATTTCACTCAAGGCCATGGCCAGGACTTCTTTGAATACCTGACCCATGACAAGGGCTACGCCCGCCGTCTGACCAGCTTCGGCAAGATCATCAACCCACTGGGCATTCGCACCGTGGGCGAGTTCCCGAACCTGACCGAAACCCTGCTCAAACGCGGCCACTCCGAGCGGGTGGTGCGCAAGATCATGGGCGAGAACTGGGTGAATGTCCTCAAGGACGTCTGGGGCGAATAAGCCACCGCATTTCTGAATCCTTTCCCCCGGCCGTCCGTGCCGGGGGCAACACAACGAATTTTCTGGAGTTAAGTTTCCATGGCCAAGATCGCCCCGCAATTGCCAATCGAAGTCGACAGCGAAACCGGTGTCTGGACCTCCGACGCCCTGCCGATGCTGTACGTGCCGCGCCATTTCTTCGTCAACAACCACATGGGCATCGAGGAAGTACTGGGCGCCGACGCTTACGCCGAAATCCTTTACAAGGCCGGCTACAAGTCCGCCTGGCACTGGTGTGAAAAAGAAGCCGAATGCCATGGCCTGGAAGGCGTCGCAGTGTTCGAGCACTACATGAAGCGTCTGTCGCAACGCGGCTGGGGCCTATTCAAGATTCAGGACATCGACCTCGACAAAGGCACCGCCAGCGTCAAGCTCGAACACTCCGCATTTGTCTACGTGTACGGCAAGGTCGGGCGCAAGGTCGACTACATGTTCACTGGCTGGTTCGCCGGTGCCATGGACCAGATTCTTCAAGCCCGTGGCAGCTCGATCCGCACCGTTGCAGAACAGGTTTACGGTGGCTCCGAAGAAGGCCACGACGACGGTTTGTTCACCGTCAAGCCGTTGTAAGTCGAGGAACCCGCCATGGCTTTCGAAGCAATGTTTCAACCGATTCAAATCGGCAAACTGACCATCCGCAACCGCGTGCTCAGCACCGCGCACGCCGAGGTCTACGCCACCGACGGCGGCATGACCACCGACCGGTACGTCAAGTATTACGAAGAGAAAGCCAAGGGCGGGATCGGCCTGGCGATTTGCGGCGGTTCTTCCAGCGTGGCCATCGATAGCCCGCAAGGCTGGTGGAAGTCGGTCAACCTGGCCGACGACCGGATCATTCCGCACTTCCAGAATCTGGCCGACGCCATGCACAAGCATGGCGCCAAGATCATGATCCAGATTACCCACATGGGTCGTCGTTCCCGTTGGGACGGCGAGCACTGGCCAACGCTGCTGTCGCCGTCGGGCATCCGCGAGCCGGTGCACCGTGCCACCTGCAAAACCATCGAGCCGGAAGAAATCTGGCGGGTGATCGGCAACTACGCAAGCGCAGCCGCGCGGGCCAAGGCCGGTGGCCTGGACGGCGTCGAGCTGTCTGCCGTGCACCAGCACATGATCGACCAGTTCTGGAGCCCGCGGGTCAACAAGCGTACCGACGAATGGGGCGGCAGCTTCGAAAACCGCATGCGTTTCGGCCTGGAAGTGATCAAGGCTGTGCGCAAGGAAGTGGGGCCGGACTTCTGCGTCGGCATCCGCCTGTGCGGCGACGAATTCCACCCGGACGGCTTGTCCCACGAGGACATGAAACAGATCGCCAAGTACTACGACGACACCGGCATGATCGACTTCATCGGCGTCGTGGGCTCGGGTTGCGACACCCACAACACCCTGGCCAACGTTATTCCGAACATGAGTTATCCACCGGAGCCGTTCCTGCATTTGGCCGCCGGTATCAAGGAAGTGGTGAAGGCTCCGGTTTTGCACGCGCAGAACATCAAGGACCCGAACCAGGCGACCCGAATTCTGGAAGGCGGTTACGTCGATATGGTCGGCATGACGCGCGCCCACATTGCCGACCCGCATTTGATCGCCAAGATCAAGATGGGCCAGGTCGACCAGATCAAACAGTGTGTCGGCGCCAACTATTGCATCGACCGTCAGTACCAGGGCCTGGACGTCTTGTGCATCCAGAACGCCGCGACTTCCCGTGAATACATGGGCGTGCCGCACATCATCGAGAAATCGACCGGTGTGAAGCGCAAAGTCGTGGTGGTCGGTGCCGGTCCTGCCGGGATGGAAGCCGCTCGGGTGGCGGCCGAACGTGGTCACGACGTGACCCTGTTCGAGAAGAAAGAATTCATCGGCGGGCAAATCACTACCGCATCGAAAGCCCCGCAACGGGATCAGATTGCCGGTATCACCCGCTGGTTCCAGCTGGAACTGGCACGTTTGAAAGTCGACCTGCGCCTGGGCGTGGCGGCGGATGCGGCGACCATTCTCGACCTGCGTCCGGACGTGGTGGTGCTCGCCGTTGGCGGTCATCCGTTCCTGGAGCAGAACGAACACTGGGGCGCGGCTGAAGGCCTGGTGGTCAGCAGTTGGGACGTGCTGGACGGCAAAGTCGCACCGGGCAAGAACGTGCTGGTATACGACACCATTTGCGAGTTCACGGGGATGTCGGTTGCCGACTTCCTTGCTGACAAGGGCAGCCAGGTCGAGATCGTCACCGACGACATCAAGCCGGGCGTGGCCATCGGCGGTACGTCGTTCCCGACTTACTACCGCAGCATGTACCCCAAAGAAGTGATCATGACCGGCGACATGATGCTGGAGAAGGTCTACCGCGAAGGCGACAAGCTGGTGGCGGTGCTGGAAAACGAATACACCGGCGCCAAAGAGGAGCGGGTGGTGGATCAGGTGGTCGTCGAAAACGGCGTGCGCCCGGACGAAGAAATCTATTACGCGCTGAAGGAAGGCTCGCGCAACAAAGGCCAGATGGACATCGAAGCCCTGTTCGCGATCAAGCCGCAACCTTCGCTGAGTCAGGCGGGCGACGGCTACTTGCTGTTCCGCATCGGCGACTGCGTGGCGCAGCGCAACACCCACGCCGCCATTTATGACGCACTCCGGCTCTGTAAGGATTTTTGACGGCGTAGCTGCAAGCCGTAAGCTGCAAGCCGCAAGTAAAAGCTCAGCCTCGCCGCTGCTCTTTCTTGCAGCTTGTAGCTTGTAGCTTGCACCTCGCCAGAGGTGACTCTGATGTTGAACACCCTTCTTCCAATCCTGTTGTTCGCTGCCTTGGGCCTGGCTGTCCTGGGCGCGTTGCGGCGGGTGGCTATGTGGCGCCGAGGCCGGGCTTCGAAAGTCGACCTGATCGGTGGCCTGTTCGCCATGCCCAAACGCTACATGGTCGATTTGCACCATGTCGTCGCGCGGGACAAATACATTGCCAATACCCACGTCGCCACGGCTGGTGGTGCGGTGGCTTCCATTGTGCTGGCGATTCTGGTGCATGGTTTTGGCCTGCATAACCGCATCCTCGGTTATGCACTGCTGTTGATGTCGGCGGTGATGTTTGTCGGCGCGATCTTCATGTTCCTGCGCCGTCGCAACCCCCCGGCGCGCTTGTCCAAAGGGCCGTGGATGCGCCTGCCGAAAAGCCTGATGGCGTTCTCGGCATCGTTCTTCCTGCTAACCCTGCCGGTCGCCGGCATCCTTCCGGAAAACTTCGGTGGCTGGCTGGTCGCCGCGATCCTCGGCGTCGGGGTGCTCTGGGGCGTGTCGGAACTGTTCTTCGGCATGACCTGGGGCGGGCCGATGAAACACGCCTTCGCCGGTGCCTTGCACCTGGCCTGGCACCGTCGCGCCGAGCGTTTTGGCGGCGGCCGTTCCACCGGTTTGAAGCCGCTGGACCTGAATGATCCGGACGCGCCACTGGGCGTGGAAAAACCCAAGGATTTCACCTGGAACCAGCTGCTGGGCTTCGACGCCTGCGTGCAGTGCGGTAAATGCGAAGCCGCGTGCCCGGCGTTTGCCGCTGGTCAGCCGCTGAACCCGAAGAAACTGATTCAGGACATGGTCGTTGGTTTGGCGGGCGGTACCGACGCCAAATTCGCTGGCAGCCCGTATCCAGGCAAAGCCATCGGCGAACACGGCGGCAATCCGCATCAACCGATCGTCAACGGTCTGGTGGACGCTGAAACCCTGTGGTCCTGCACCACTTGCCGTGCCTGCGTCGAGGAATGCCCGATGATGATCGAGCACGTCGACGCCATCGTCGACATGCGCCGTCACCTGACGCTGGAAAAAGGCGCAACCCCGAACAAGGGCGCCGAAGTCCTGGAAAACCTGATCGCCACCGACAACCCGGGCGGCTTCGCGCCGGGCGGGCGGATGAACTGGGCGGCGGATTTGAACCTGAACCTGCTCAGCGAGAAGAAATCCACCGACGTGCTGTTCTGGGTCGGCGACGGTGCCTTCGACATGCGCAACCAGCGCACCTTGCGTGCCTTCGTCAAAGTGCTGAAAGCGGCCAAGGTCGACTTCGCGGTGCTGGGGCTTGAAGAGCGCGACAGCGGTGACGTGGCACGACGCCTGGGCGACGAAGCGACCTTCCAGCTGTTGGCCAAACGCAACATCCAGACCTTGGCGAAGTACAGCTTCAACCGCATCGTCACCTGCGATCCGCACAGTTTCCACGTGCTGAAAAACGAGTACGGCGCCTTCGACGGCAACTACCTCGTGCAACACCACAGCACCTACATGGCGGAGATCATTGGCGATGGCGCCCTGAACCTGGGTCAGCACAAAGGCAGCAGCGTGACCTATCACGACCCGTGCTACCTCGGCCGCTACAACGGCGAATACGAGGCGCCGCGTGAAGTGCTGCGTGCCCTGGGCATCGAGATCAAGGAAATGCAACGCTCCGGTTTCCGTTCACGCTGCTGCGGCGGTGGTGGCGGTGCGCCAATCACCGACATTCCGGGCAAACAGCGGATTCCCGACATGCGCATGGAAGACATTCGCGAAACCGGCGCCGAACTGGTGGCCGTGGGTTGCCCACAGTGCACCGCGATGCTCGAAGGCGTGGTCGAACCGCGCCCATTAATCAAGGACATCGCCGAACTGGTGGCTGATGCGCTGCTCGAAGACGCCGCGCCGGGAAAGCCATCGGCACCGGCCAAACGTGAACCTGCGGAGGTGCATTGATGAGCGACATTATCCGCCGCGACCCACGCGCCGAATGGATCGCCCGCAACCGCCTGCACCCGCTGCATGCGGCCATGCAACCGGCGCAACACAGCTGGATGGGGCCTAACGGCATCATCCGCAAGAACCCTCACGGGATCGGTTTTATCGGCCCCAACGGTATCAAACGGATCGACCGCAGCGGTGCTCAGCAGGGCGGGGCGACCAAACGCTCGGCCGCGGTTGAAGTGCAATTGCCGCTGCATCAAGTGGCTGCACCTGCGTTCTACATCAGCGTGGTGCCGGACATGGTCGGCGGCCGCTTGAGCAGCCACGACCGCGACTTGCTCGGCCTGGCCCATCAGTTGGCCGGCAAGGACGGCGCGGTATTGGCTGTGGTGTTCGGTGAGCACAAGGAAAACGCCTTCGCCACGGCTGGCGTTGACCGCTTGCTGGTACTGGAAGGCGACGAGTTCAGCGGTTATGCACCGGAACAACGGGTTCAGGGCCTGCGAGCTGTGGATAACCAGTTCAGCCCCCGCCACTGGTTGCTGCCCGACAGCCGCAGCGGTGGTGGCGAATTGGGTCGACGCTTTGCCGCCGCATTGGGCGAACGCCCGGCCACGCGGGTCTGGCAGGTCAAGGATCAGGAGTGTATCGGCCGCGCCGGTGCTGGTTTGCAAGACCTTGCGCGTCCGGTCGCCCGCCTGATTCTGGCGGCTGCCGAATGCGCCGAACCGGTCAGCGAAACCCGTCACGAAGCTTTGCCAGTGGAGTTATCCACAGCGGTCGCCCGCAGCCTGTCGCGGATCGAAGATCTGGGCGCGGTGGCGGTGGACCCGGCGGCGATTCCGATGGCTGAAGCGGAGTTCATCTTCTCCGGGGGCAACGGGGTCAAGGACTGGGAACTTTTCCACAGGACGGCCGAGGCGTTGGGCGCGACCGAAGGGGCATCGCGGGTGGCGGTGGACGACGGCTTCATGGCTCGCGACCGTCAGGTCGGTGCGTCCGGCACTTGGGTCACGGCACGGGTTTACGTGGCGGTGGGCATTTCCGGGGCGATCCAGCACCTGCAAGGCATCGGTGCCTGCGACAAGGTGGTGGCGATCAACCTCGATCCTGGTTGCGACATGATCAAACGGGCCGACCTGTCGGTGATCGGCGAAAGCGCCGAGCTTCTTCAAGCCTTGATCGATGCGGTAGCGGCTTACCGTAATGAAGCCAAGCGCGATGCGGCTTAAGGAAAGGAAAGGGTTATGAGCACGAAAATCATCAGCCTGGTGTCCATCGGCGCCCACCCGACCTCCGGCCGGCCACGTCGCGCCGAGCAAGATGCGCGGGCGGTTGAACTGGGTTTGCAACTGGCTGGGGATAACCTGCAAGTGTTGCATGCCGGCGACGTCGCGGAGCCGGCGCTGCGCGCTTATCTGGGCATGGGCCTGGAACAGCTGCATGTGCTGGAGCAACCGGAGGGCGCGGATGCGCTGCCGGCGTTGACCGCGTATTTGCGCGATGCGGGCGTTCAAGTAGTGCTGACCGGCAGTCAGGCGGAAACCGGCGAAGGCTCGGGCATGTTGCCGTTCCTGTTGGCCGAAAGCCTTGGCTGGCCGCTGGTGGTGGGGTTGGCCCAGGTCGAATCCATCGACGGTGGCTCGGCGCTGGTGCTGCAGGCGCTACCTCGCGGGCAGCGTCGGCGCTTGAAAGTGCGCCTGCCCTTTTTGGCGACTGTGGATAACGCCGCCCCCAAGCCTCGGCAGAGCGCCTACGGTCCGGCACGTCGCGGGGTATTGCAGGCGGATGAAGTCGAAGTGATCGACGATGAACTGCTGGCGATGGCTACGCTGCAACCGGCCAAGCCACGGCCCAAACGCTTGAAAGTAATCAAGGCCAAGAGTGGTGCGGACCGCATGAAAGCCGCGACGGCCAAGGCCAGTGGTGGCGGTGGGCAGGTGCTGAAAGGCGTGACCGCGCAAGCGGGCGCTGAAGCCATTCTCAAGTTGCTGATTGAAGAAGGCGTGGTTCGCTGATAAGTCGTCACCATAGATGTAGGAGCCTCTGTGGCGAGGGGGCTTGCCCCCGTTGGGCTGCGCAGCAGTCCTGAAATCTCTGATGTACCAAAGATCTTGTGAGTGCTGCGCACTCAAACGGGGGCAAGCCCTCGCCACAGAGGTTCGCTCCCACAGAGTGCTCGTGCCGGGCAGATGAAATACCGGAAACGCAGAACCTGAAAATCATCTCACCGAAGTTTATTGGGGAAATAATGGCTGTTGAATTTCGTCCGGCGGTGCGTGCGGATGCGCGGGAAATTGCTCGCTTGTTTCAGATTTCATCGGAAGGTGCGGCGGATTACATCTGGAGCCAACTGGCGCAACCCGGTCAGGACCTCCTGGAGGTCGGTGCCAGTCGTTACGCTCGTGAAGACGTCGACTTCTCCTATCAGAACTGCCTGATTGCGCAGGCCGAGGGAGAGGTCATCGGCATGCTGCACAGCTATGCGATGCGCCACGATCCTCAAGCCGCTCCCGTGACCGATCCGGTTTTGGCGCCGTACGCCACGATGGAAATCCCCGATACCCTCTATATTTCGAGCCTGGCCCTGCATGAGGGCTGGCGCAATCAGGGCTTGGGTCAACAATTCCTCGCCTACGCCTACGACCGTGCCAATCAGCTGGGGCTCAACGGCTTGAGCCTGATCGACTACGCAGTGAACACCGGCGCCCGACGATTTTATGAGCGCCATGGCTTCCGGATCGTCGATACCTGCCAGATCACGCCCCACCCGATGATTCGGGTGACGGGGGAGGCGTATTTGATGTATCGGCCGTAAGAATATCGAACACCTGCGACAAGCGAGCCTGCCCGCGATGACAGACTGACATTCACCATCGATGTTGCCTGACCCAGGGTTGGGCATTTACCCACAATCCCTGTTAGCGCTTCTGTGGATAACATGTTCGCCCCTCGCTACACCCCATGCCCAGCAAGCCCTGCAGCCTTCCGTACAAAAAATAACCAGCCTAAGCCACGGTTTTTTCGAGCTTTTTCCACAGAGTGATGGCGCTTGCAAGCTGATACTTGCCCCCAATCTCTGTTGGCGCTTCTGTGGATAAGATGTTCGCTGTCCGCTACAAGCTATACAAACCGTGGCTTACAGCGAGTTGATCAAATAATGTTCAATTGCTCGTTTTCCTTCATTGATTCTTGCGCAAACCCGCAATTCTTGCGGCTTTCAGCGGTTTTCCACAGAACCTGCAAAGTTGCCCCCAAAGTCTGTTGGCGCTTCTGTGGATAAGGTGTTCGCCGTCGTCTACGCGCCATATAAACCGTGCCTTACAGGCTTCTGATCAAAAAATGATCATCGCCTGCATAAAACCCTGCTTGCGGATAAGTCACGGTTTTTCTTCCTTTTTTGTGAATAAATTTGCGCTCTCGTCCGCAGTTGTCCCCAATAGCTGTGGGTGGAGATGTGGATAACTTGTTCGCTAAACCCTGCAAGCCACGGCCCCTATAGGCCACAACGCGATAGATCAGATTTCATACAGTTCTAAGGCGCTTCTTGACTTCGATCTGTCGCCTGTCTTCACTCTCATGGCACAAAGGATAGCCGTCACTTATCCACATCTGGTTCAGGGAGAACGCGTGATGGATAGCCAGCCACGTCAGCACCCAAGCCCTTGCGTGACCTGTGTCCCGACACCCGCCACCTTGCTGCGTAAACGGATTCACCGTCGCGCTACCAATCAGCGCGCTCGCCTATAGCACCCGAAGCCTTTCCATACCCTGACGCCGCTGCCGTTGAGGCTCGACCGTGCCCGGCGACCAAGTGTTTGTTCGTTTATCGATTGCAGGCAACCACAGAGTTGCCCACCTGCCTGAGAGGAAATGACCCATGCCACGGATCGCCACGCCCATCAGCGACATCAAGGAACATTACGACGTGATTGTCATCGGCTCCGGCTACGGCGGCGGGATCGCGGCCTCGCGCCTTTCCCGGGCCGGCAAGCGGGTGTGCCTGCTGGAGCGGGGCCGGGAAATCCAGCCCGGCGAATACCCCAATACGATGTTGGCGGCCACCGAAGAGTTGCAAGTCCATGACCCGGACGGGCACATCGGTTCGCGTACCGGGCTGTTCGACCTGCACGTCAATGCCCAGCAGAACGTGGTGGTCGGTTGCGGCCTGGGCGGCACGTCGCTGATCAATGCCAACGTTGCGCTGGAACCGGAGCCCGGCGTGTTCGACGATCCGCGCTGGCCGCTGGCAGTGCGTGAACACCGGGACACGTTACTCAAGGATGGGTACGCCCGCGCTCGGGAAATGCTCAAGCCCAATCCCTACCCAAGCACCTCGCCGGTGCTGCCGAAACTGGAGGCCAACAAAAAATCTGCGGAGTATCTCAAGCAAGGGGCGCATTTCTACAAACCGCCGATCAACGTGACCTTCGACAAACTGCCGAACAATCTCAACCACGTCGGCGTCGAGCAACTGCCATGCAATCACTGCGGCGACTGCGTGTCGGGCTGTAACAACAAGGCCAAGAACACCACGCTGATGAATTACCTGCCGGATGCCTGGAACCACGGCGCAGAGATTTTCTGTCAGGCCGAGGTGCGACATCTGGAACGCGACGCCGACGGCTGGGTCGTGCATTTCCAGTACCTGGACAGCGGCCGCGAGAAGTTCTCGGCACCGACGCTGTTCGTCAAGGCTGACGTCGTCGTGGTTTCGGCGGGCACCCTGGGTTCCACCGAAATTCTCCTGCGCTCGCGGGACAAAGGTTTGTCGACGTCCAATCAGCTCGGCGAGAACATGAGCGGCAACGGTGACATTCTCGGCTTTGGCCACAACTGTGACCAAGCGATCAACGGCATCGGTTTCGGCGCCCATCCGGCCAGTGAAATGAAACCGGTCGGCCCGTGCATCACCTCGATCATCGACATGCGCACCGAAGGCGACTGGCGCAGCCGCATGGTCATCGAAGAAGGCTCGATCCCCGGCGCACTCGGCCGGCCGATGGTGCCAAGCATGGCCGCATTCGCCGGTTTGATCGGCAAGCCCACCGATGACAGCTTCGCCGGCAAGCTCAAGTACGCCGGGCGCGAAACCGAAAGCTTCCTGCGCGGCCCGTATCACGGCGCTCTGCACAACATGCAGACCTACCTGATCATGAGCCACGACGACGGCAAGGGTCGCATGGTGCTCGACAGTAAGGATCAGTTGCGCATCGACTGGCCGGGTGTTGGCGAGCAGGAAAACGTCAAACTCGGTAACGAGCGACTGCACCAGAGCACCAAGGCATTAGGCGGGATCTGGGTGGAGAATCCGATCTGGACCGAGCTGCTCAAACACAGCATCGTTTCCGTTCACCCGTTGGGCGGTTGCGTGATGGGCGAGGACGCGGAGCAGGGCGTGGTCAACCACAAGGGGCAGGTATTCAGCAGCACCCGTGGCACCGATGTCTACGCCGGGTTGTACGTGGCCGACGGTGCGGTGATTCCGACTTCCCTGGCGGTCAATCCGCTGCTGACCATTTCTGCCGTGAGCGAGCGCAACATGGGGCTGCTGGCGGCCGATCGCGGTTGGCACATCGACTACACGCTGCCTTCGGCACCGCGCAAACAGGTGGCACCGCCAACCCTTGGCGTGCAGTTCACCGAAACCATGAAAGGCTATTTCTCCAAGGCGTTCACTCAGCCTCAAGGCACGGATCTCAAACTCTACGAAGCGGCGGCCAAACGTGGCGAGTCGGAGAACTCGCCGATCGAGTTCACTTTGACCATCACCGCCAACGACCTCAACCGCATGATCAAGGAACCGGAACACGCCGCAACGTTGGTCGGCACGCTCGATGCGCCGGCTCTTTCACCGGAACCGCTGACCGCCAGCAATGGCGTGTTCAACCTGTTCGAGGAATATCAGGAACAGGTGGGCGTGCGGCACATGAATTACGACATGAAACTGACCGCCGAGGACGGCAGCGATTATTTCTTCAGTGCGTTCAAGACCGTGCCCGAAGACAACGGCGTGCTGAATGTCTGGCACGACACCAGCACCCTTTACGTGACGCTGTATCGCGGGTCGGACAAGAGCGGTGAAGTGCTGGGCTCGGGGGTGATGCACATCCATCCCGCCGATTTCGCCAAGCAGATGACCACCATGAAGGTGCTCAACGCGCGCAACGAACGCGAGCGCATCGAAGGTCTGGCGCGGTTCGGCAAGTTCTTCGCCGGCATCTTGTGGGAGAGCTACGGCGGGGTATTCGCTGGCGACATTTACTTCAATCCCGATGCACCGCCGCGGCAGAAACGCCCATTGGATGCGCCGATCCCGAGCGTGCAGTTCTTCCAGACCGAAGACAACGTACAGCTACGCCTGACCCGTTACCAGGGTGGCAGCAAAGGGCCGGTGATGCTGGTGCATGGCTTGGGGGTGGGTTCGAATATTTTCTCCACCGACACCATCCAGACCAACCTGCTGGAGTACTTGTGCAAGCATGAATACGACGTCTGGTTGCTGGATTTCCGGGTCAGCATTCTGATACCGGCCAGCAAGCACGAATGGAACGGCGATCAGATTGCGCAGTACGACTTCAAGGCCGCCATCGCGCAGATCCAGCAAGCGACCAAGGCCGCGGACGTGCAATGCGTGGTGCATTGCTACGGGGCGACGACTTTCTTCATGTCGCTGCTGGCCGGGTTGCAGGGCGTGCGGTCGGTGGTGTGTTCGCAGATTGCCGCGGATACGGTGGTCGCCACGGCAACCGGGCTCAAGGCCGGCCTGCACCTTCCGGGGATGCTTGACGCCATCGGCATCAAATCCCTCACCGCGTATGCCGACAACAAGGAGAGCTGGTTCAACAAACTTTACGACAAGGCCCTCAACGGCTACGCCCGCATCGAGGCCCAAGGCTACTGCACCAACCCGGTGTGCCATCGCATCACTTTCATGTACGCATCGCTGTACCGCCACGACACGCTCAACGACACCCTGCACGACAACCTGCATGAGCTGTTCGGCGAATCGAACATGCAAACCTTCGAGCACCTGGCGTTGATCCTGCGCAAAGGCCATCTGGTGGATTTCAAAGGCCAGGACGTCTACATGCCGCACTTCGACCGGCTGACCATGCCGATCTGTTTCATCAGCGGCGAAGACAACCAGTGCTACCTGCCGGAAAGCACGCTCAAGACCTATGAGCGCGTGTGCAAAGCCCATGGACCGGAGCGCTACAGCCGGCATGTGGTGCCGGGTTACGGGCATATCGACTGCATGTTCGGCAAGAATGCGGTGCTCGATGTGTACCCGATCATCCTGCAGCATCTGGAGAAAACCGCCCTCGGCTAGCACTGCTTACCTGTGGCCGGGTGCTTGTTGTGGCGAGGGGGCTTGCCCCCGTTGGGCCGCGAAGCGGTCCAAAATTGGCAAATGCGGTCATTCAGGAACACCGCGATTGCAGGTTTCACGACTGCTTCGCAGCCGAACGGGGGCAAGCCCCCTCGCCACAAAAGCCTCTAGCCACAGGTATGTGCCCACTCAAGATTTGTTGGTGGATTGGGTCAAAAAAGGAAATGGATGCCATGGACAGTTACATCCGCTGGTTTCAACGCTTCATCTGGCTAGGCATTGTGATGAACATGGTCTTCGCAATTCCGGCGCTGTTCGCGCCGGCGTTGCTGACCTCGATGCTCGGGATGCCGCCGCAACTCTCCGATCCATGGCTGGAAAACGCCGGCATGCTGCTGGTGGGGATCAGCCTGTTCTACATGCCGTCAGGTTTCAACGCGCCAAAATACGTCGTGCATTCATGGCTGTGCGTGCTGTCCCGATTGGTTGCCGTGGCGTTCTGGATCTACCTGATCAACACCAGCAACCAGGCTCAGGTATTCGTACCGATGCTGCTGGGCGATCTGAGCCTGTTCCTGATCCTGGGGGTTCTGCTGTACCTGGGTAGCGCGCCGGCCAATCGACCCTGGGCATTGCTCCGCGACGGCTGGCATGCGTGGCGCGCAGCCTGGGCGCGACGCTGGCAGCGGCACAGCTTCAAAGTCGCCACACTGGTCGTGGTGCTGGCGCTGGGATTTATCGGCTACGAAACCTGGTACCAGATGCTGCGGGTGGTGCCGGCAGAGCAATACGCCTCCGATGAGGACCACTACAAATACGGCGCCATCGGCCTGGGCATCGAAGCGCGGATTCCCTATTACCTGTTCGCCGTATTGCCGCAGATGTGCCCGGATAAGCTGCCGAAACCCGGCGGCTACGAAGTTTTCGGTTTCCTCTACGAGAACGGCAAGGACCTGCCGATCGGCATGGCCAAGCGGCAGATCGGTTACCCGACCGTGGAACCCAACTGTGCCCTGTGCCACACCGGTTCCTACCGGGCCACTACCAGCGACGTCGCCATCCCGGTGGCCACCGCGCCGGCCAATACCCTGCAGCTGCAGGCCTTCCAGTGGTTTGCCTACAATTGCGCCAGTGACCCGACATTCACCCCTGAGGCGGTGATGACGGCGATCAACAGCAAGTTCCAGCTCGGATTCTTCGAGCGCCTGTACAACCGCTACGTGATCATTCCGATGGCCACGAGCGCGCTGGTCAAGCAGAAGCAGGCCTATGCCTGGCAACGCCTGCGCGCCCCGCAAGGGCCGGGGCGCACCGACACGTTCAACCCGACGAAAATGGTGGTGTTCGGCTTCCCGGATGACTCGACCATCGGCACCGTCGACTTGCCGCAAGTCTGGAACCAGAAGCCTCGGGAATCGCTGTACCTGCACTGGGACGGCAACAACAACGACATCCATGAGCGTAACTACGCGGCGGCCATGGCCGTGGGCGCAACGCCCGAGTCGGTGTTGCCGACCAGCTTCAATCGAGTGACCAACTGGCTGCTGGGCCACAAGGCGCCGGCCTGGCCGTTCGCGCTGGATCAGGCCAAGGTCGCACGGGGCAAACCGGTCTGGGAAAACAACTGCGCCGGTTGCCATGATTTCGGCCGCACCGACACCGGCCAGGTCACCACCAACATTGAGGAACTGGGTACCGATCCCCATCGGCTGAACTCGTTCACCAATGGTTTGGTGACGGCTTTCCATGGCTTCAAGAAATCGCCGTTCGACTTTGGCGCCTACCGCAAGACCCAGAGCTATAGCAACACACCCACCGACGGCGTCTGGTTGCGCGCGCCGTACTTGCACAACGGTTCGGTGCCGACCCTGTGGGATTTGTTGCAACCACCGGAAAAGAGACCGCTGGTGTTCTTCACCGGCTCCGATGTGTACGACCAGGACAAAGTCGGTTTCGTCACCAGTGGCCAGCAGATGAAGGCCTCGGCGGACTTCAAATACGACACGCGCCTGGAGGGCAACCACAACGGCGGCCACCTGTACGGCACGCAACTGTCGGAGCTCGATAAGCGGGCGCTCATCGAGTTCATGAAAACCCTGTAATTCCACTACGGATGGAGGAACGCGACATGTCATTGGTCAGTCATTGGGAGCACGAGTACGACAAGGTCAAGCTGCGCCTGCACGGCGTGGTCACTCGTCTGGAAATGGCCTGGAAGAAGCTCGTCAGCGAGCTTGAACCCAAGGAGTACGAGGCCATCGTCGCGCTGTTGAAACGGGGCCACGATCAGGCGCACTACGTCCTCAAAAACGGCGACTTGCCCGACGATCAACCGAGTGTGCCGTGGGAGTTGGCCCACGGATTGTCGATCCTGCATATCGGTAACGCCACTCCCTTGCCGCAATCGGCAGACGAGCTGCAAACCCGAGTGCTCAAGGACGGCAGCTTGCTCGGTTGTCGCAAATGGGAACTGCTGGATCTGTTGTGGAGCGAGGCGCTGCTCAAGTGGATCGAGAACCTGCGGCATCACGCACCGTTTGCCACCAACCCGGCGTTGATGCGCATGGACAGTGACGTGACCCTGGCCATCGCCGGCGACTGGGGCACCGGGCCGTTCGACAGCCATGCACCGGCGGTATCGGTGGCCAACCAGATGCAACTGGCCCAGGCCGATTTCACCGTTCATCTGGGGGATGTGTATTACGCCGGCACCCACTCCCAGGAAGACGTCGACATGGTCGGCTGGCCCATGGGCAAGCAGGGCTCGTTCACCCTCAACTCCAACCACGAGATGTACAGCGGCGCGCATGGTTATTTCAAGGAATTGGCCAAGCGTTTTCCGGCGCAGCAGGGCACCAGTTATTTTGCGTTGTACAACGATGACTGGCTGGTGATCGGCCTCGATACGGCGTATGCCTCGGATCCGATTAACCTGTACATGGACGGTGCGCTGAACCAGGAGCAGATCGACTGGATGAAGGGGCTGCCTCAGCGCAAGAAAATCATGGTGCTCAGTCATCATCAGGGGTTCGACATTACCGGGCACAACAAGACGGCGCTGTACCAACCGGTGTGCGATGCCTTGGGGCGTGAGCCGGATTACTGGTATTGGGGGCATTTGCACAACGGCATTTGCTATGCCGCACAAGGCGGGCTGCATGCGCGCTGCGCCGGGCACGGAGCGATTCCCTACGGCAATGCCAGCGAGCTGAACGGGCATTCGCGGGTGCTGTGGTCGGAAACGCAAAATGCGCGGGATGAGGCGTACCCGGATCGGGTGTTGAACGGTTATGTGAAGGTGCGGCTGGTGGGGGAAAACATCGAGGAGACGTTTATTGGCGAGGATGGATCGGTGCGGTGGTGTTCGTCAGCCCATTGATCATTCCCACGCGGAGCGTGGGAACGATCAGCGTGACAGGTCAGCCTTGAACCGGAACCCCTTTGAGGTACGGCGCAGGCTCGGCCCCAAGGTTGTTCAGCATGCGCTCGCTGTACCAATCCACAAAGTTCACCACGCCAAACTCATAGGTCTTGGAGTAAGGCCCTGGCTGGTACGCGGTGGAGTTGATGCCGCGCTGGTTTTCTTCGGCCAGGCGACGGTCCTGGTCGTTGGTCGCATCCCAGACCTGGCGCATGCGCTCCACATCGTAGTCCACGCCTTCGACCGCGTCCTTGTGCACGATCCACTTGGTGGTGACCATGGTTTCCTGAGCGCTGATCGGCCACACGGTGAACACGATGATGTGGTCGCCCATGCAGTGGTTCCACGAGTGCGGCAGGTGCAGGATGCGCATCGAGCCCAGATCCGGGTTCTTGATGCGGCCCATGAGTTTGGCGCAGCCCTGTTTGCCATCCATGGTCATCGACACGGTGCCCTTGAGCAGCGGCATGCGCACGATGCGGTTACGCAGGCCGAAACTGGCGTGAGCGTAAGGAATCTTCTCGGCTTCCCAGGCGGCGGCCGACGCAGCGACGTGGTCCTTGAAGGCCTGGTCGGCACGCGGGTCGGTGACGTCGTCCCATTCCAGCAGGGTTTTCAGCAGTTCCGGGTGCGACGCGTTGCAGTGGTAGCACTCGCGGTTGTTTTCCAGCACCAGTTTCCAGTTGGCTTTCTCCATCAAGGTGGTTTGCACCGCCACCTTGGTGTTTTCCATGTCGTACGGTTCCATGTAATGGTTCAGCGTCGACAGGAAGTCATCAATGGCCGGCGGGTTTTCCGACAGGCTGATGAAGATGTAGCCACCCGCGGTCTTTACGTTTACCGGCTTGAGGCCGTATTGCTTCATGTCGAAGTCGGCGCCCATCTCGGTGCCGGCGAACAGCAGGCGACCGTCCAGCTCATACGTCCACTGGTGATAGTGGCAGACCAGCTTGGCGACTTTGCCTTTTTCGCTGGTGCACAGCCGTGAACCACGGTGACGGCAGACGTTGTGGAACGCATGGACCACGCCATCGGCGCCACGAATCACGATGATCGGGTTCTTGCCGACTTGCAGGGTCAGGTAGTTGCCCTTGGTCGGGATCTCGCAGGTCATGCCAGCGATCAACCACTCTTTCTGAAAGATTTCCTGCATGTCGATATCAAACAGCCGCTCGTCAGAGTAAAACGGCTGCGGCAGCGAGAAAGTGCGCTCGCGCTCTTGCAGCATCTGCGCGGTGGCCTTGCGTGCGGGTTCCAGTGGATCGCCCAGGCTCAGGGTAGTGGTGACGTCCATCGTGTGTTTCCTCAAGGCCATCTGCGTGGCCGCGAAAGTGGCTGATCAGGTTTGCTACGCAAGGTGTAAAGGTTATCTCTTGGTATGGGGCGAGTGTGGGGCCGGCGCTCGCCAGAACCTTATCCATGGGCGACATGGCCCAATCTGTTCCCGACGCGTAACCCCCGGTAATTGGGGGCTGGTCGCGATAAGTATGTGAATGTCGCAGATAGGTAAATGGAGGGGCTGCGCTATAAGCAGAATCGCCAACATAAAGGCCGGTAGTCGGCCGTGGAGAACAGCATGTCCAACAGCTTCCTGAATCCGGTAACCACCCAGACCTGGGCCAATGGTCGACACATCGTCCGTTGCGTCAAAGTCATCCAGGAAACCTGGGATGTGCGCACCTTCTGCTTTATGGCCGACCAGCCGATCATGTTCTTTTTCAAGCCGGGGCAATTCGTCACCCTGGAGCTGGAAATCGAAGGCGTGCCGATCATGCGTTCGTACACCATTTCGAGCTCGCCGTCGGTGCCATACAGCTTTTCGGTGACCATCAAGCGCGTGCCGGGGGGCAAAGTCTCCAACTGGCTGCACGACACTCTGCATGAAGGCCAGGAGCTGGCGGTGCACGGGCCGGTCGGGCTGTTCAACGCCATGGACTTCCCTGCGCCGAAAGTGCTCTACCTCAGTGGCGGCGTCGGTATTACGCCGTGCATGTCCATGGCCCGTTGGTTCTACGACACCAACGGCAATGTCGACATGGTATTCATCCACAGCGCCCGCTCACCGAAAGACATCATTTACCACCGCGAACTGGAACACATGGCGTCGCGGATCGACAATTTCAGCCTGCACCTGATCTGCGAGAAGCACGGTCTGGGCGAGCCGTGGGCCGGTTATCGCGGTTACCTGAACCACAAGATGCTCGAACTGATGGCGCCGGACTTCCTCGACCGTGAAGTCTTCTGCTGCGGCCCGACCCCGTACATGAACGCGGTCAAGCGCATGCTTGAGGCGGCGGGTTTCGACATGAAGCGTTATCACGAGGAATCCTTCGGCGCGACGCCGCCGGAAGCCCGCGCTGATGCAGTGGAGCAAGCCGAACAAGCGGCGGATGCTCCGGAAGTCGATGTGGCGGATCTGCATCAGGTGGAATTCACCGCCTCCGGCAAAAGCATTCGCGTGGCGCCGGGCGAAACCGTGCATGCGGCGGCGGCCAAGCTTGGCTTGCTGATCCCGAAAGCCTGCGGGATGGGGATCTGCGGGACGTGCAAGGTAATGAAGCTGGGCGGCGAGGTCGAAATGGACCACAACGGCGGGATTACCGAGGAAGACGAAGCCGAAGGGTTCATCCTGTCGTGCTGCAGCGTGCCGAAGGGCGACGTGCGGATCGAGTACTAGATAACGCTTCATCTTTGATGGCTGCCGACCTGTAGGAGCTGCCGAAGGCTGCGATCTTTTGACCTTTTTTAAGATCAAGATCAAAAGATCGCAGCCTTCGGCAGCTCCTACAGGGGCCGGCAAAAAAAGGGGGGCGCTTCAATCAGTCGACAAACAGATCCGTCATCAGTTTGTCGGTGGAATCAGGCGCAAACCGATACCCTTCAAAATCCGTCACGCCATGCTCCCGCAGAATCTCCTCATCGATCAGCAACCGCCCGGTGATGCTGCGACTACCGCTGTCCAGAATCACATGGGCGGCATCTGCCATGATCGCCGGTGTGCGCGCATGTTTGAACGACTCGCGTGACCCCAACTGAAATTCAATGGCCGCCGTGGCAATCATGGTCTGTGGCCACAGGGAATTGACGCTGATGCCGTAGTTGGCGAACTCCTCGCTCATGCCCAGGGTCAGCATGCTCATGCCGTATTTGGTCACCGTGTAGGGGCTGTATTGGGCGAACCACTTGGTGGCCAGATTCAGCGGCGGCGACAGGTTGAGGATGTGGCCGCCAGTTATTTTCAGGTAAGGCAGGGCGGCCTGGCTGCACAGCAGCACGGCGCGGGTGTTGATCTGGTGCATCAGGTCGAAGCGCTTGAGTTCAATGTGTTGCACGCCGGTCAGCTTGATTGCCCCGGCATTGTTGATCAACGCATCGATGCCGCCGAAATGCGCGCTGGCGTCGGCCATGGCCTGGCGCACGGTAACTTCATCACGCACATCCACCTGCAAGGCCAGTGCCTTGCCTCCCGCGGCTTCAACTTCCGCCGCCACGCTGAAAATGGTGCCGGGCAGTTTGGGATGAGGGGCGGCACTTTTGGCGGCAATCACGATGTTGGCCCCATCGCGGGCGGCCCGCAGCGCAATCTCACGCCCGATACCACGGCTGGCGCCGGTGATGAACAGGGTTTTGCCTTGTAATGACATGCGTACGCTCCTGATTGTTGTATCGATGCGGATCGAAACGGCTCGCCAGTCAATGTAGACCAACCTTGCGGGATCATTGATCGTTCCCACGCTCCGCGTGGGAATGATCAGGTTTGGGGGGCTATGAGCCTCAATACCAACGCTGTATTTCGATCAGCCCCTCCATCCCTGCATGATTCCTCGCACTGGAATAGCGCCAATGCTCCGGCAGATCTACGTACCCACGCTTAACCGGGTTGTAGTGGATGTAATCCAGCTTTTGGCGCATCACCGTTTCGCTGTACACCATCTCTGCGTGTGAACCTTCCTGCCACAACTGATAAACCCGATCTTTCTTATGAGCGCGCTTGCTGAAACGCAGGCGCTGCAACGCGCGCTCTGCGCCTTTGTTTTGCAGATCGTCGATGATTTGGCGGGCGGTGAAGGATTTGAACTGGCGCAGGCATTTGCTCAGGTCTGGAGCTTCGGCAACGAAATGCAGATGGTTTTCCAGGGCGACGTAACCATACAGCTTTAGACCTTGGCAGGTTTGTTGATAGCGCCAGCAATTGAGCAGGTGATCGACAATGTAGGGGCGGATAAACAGTGGGAGCCATTCCATGATTGTGCAGGTCAGGAAATGGGGTTTGTCGGGTTCGGTGATGGTGTAGCGGCTTCGGCCCATGGATGCATTCCTTTGCGTGGGAATGACTACGGGGTTGCGTGAGGGGGCTAGAGGACAGCGCCGCGCAGTGAGTAAGAAATTGCGATGCGCCACCGTGATCGTTCCCACGCTCTGCGTGGGAATGCAGCCCGTGACGCTCTGCGTCACTGCGGTATTGGGCATTGCGTCGGCGTTGAGGCAGGAACGCGGAGCGTCCCAAGAGGCATTCCCACGCAGAGCGTGGGAATGATCAGTACAATCAGGTCGACATGACGTGCCGAATATCCGTCGCCAATTCCCGTACGCGTTCTTCTTCGGTGTCCCACGAGCACATGAACCGTGCGCCGCCGTTGCCGATGAAGGTGTAGAAGCGCCAGCCCTTGGCGGTCAGTGCGGCAATGGCCGGTTCCGACAGTTGCAGGAACACGCCGTTGGCCTGCACCGGAAACATGAGTTCCACGCCCGGAATGTCGCTCACCAGTTCGGCCAGCAGCTGTGCGCAGTGGTTGGCGTGGCGAGCATATTTGAGCCAGGCATCGTTTTCCAGAATCCCGACCCACGGTGCCGAAAGGAAGCGCATCTTCGACGCCAGTTGTCCGGCTTGCTTGCAGCGGTAATCGAAGTCTTCGGCCAGTTTGTGGTTGAAGAACAGAATCGCTTCGCCCACCGCCATGCCGTTTTTCGTGCCGCCGAAGCACAGCACGTCAACGCCGGCCTTCCAGGTCAGGTCGGCTGGCGAGCAGCCAAGAAACGCGCACGCATTGGAGAAGCGAGCGCCGTCCATGTGCAGGTTCAGGCCCAGTTCTTTGCACGTGACGCTGATGGCGCGGATTTCTTCCGGGGTATACACGCTGCCGACTTCGGTGGCCTGGGTCAGGGTCACGACACGGGGTTTGGGGTAGTGGATGTCCTGGCGCTTGAGGGCTATTTCGCGGATCGACTCCGGCGTCAGCTTGCCGTTTTCGGTGCGGGCAATGAGCAGCTTGGAACCGTTGGAGAAAAACTCCGGTGCACCGCATTCGTCGGTTTCGACGTGGGCGGTTTCCGAGCAGATCACGCTGTGGTAACTCTGACACAGTGAAGAGAGCGCCAATGAGTTGGCCGCGGTGCCGTTGAAGGCGAAGAACACTTCGCAATCGGTTTCGAACAGTTTGCGGAATTGATCGGCCGCGCGGGCGGTCCACTCGTCGTCGCCATAAGCGCGTTGGTGGCCGTGGTTGGCCTGTTCCATGGCAGCCCAGGCTTCAGGGCAGATACCGGAATAGTTGTCGCTGGCGAATTGTTGGCTCTTGTCGGTCATGGCCGGCTTCCGTGGTCGAGGCTCTTATGGTGAAGAGCATCGTGGTCAATGATGGTGCGCACTTTACCCAAGATCGTCAGGAGAGCACACGGGATGATGCTGTCAGAAAAATACGGGCAATTATGCACATGACGCAACGGGACGGGGCGCTGGATCTGCTCAAATGGCTGGCGCTGCTGAGCATGGTGCTCGATCACCTGCGATATGTCGGTTACTCCGTCGATCTGCTGTATGTGCCGGGCAGAATGGCGTTCCCCTGGTTCTGCCTGGCGATGGCGGCGAACCTGTCGCGGGCTCGCCCGGTAACCACTGACGGGCAGTGGCGCTACTTCGGTTGGTTGTTGCTGTTTAGCGCGGTCAGCGAAATCCCTTATCGGATGTACATTCCGGATCACAACACCTTAAACGTGTTGCCCACGCTGATTCTGGGGCTGTTGGTCGCCCTTGGCTGGCAGAACCGGATGCTTGCGTCGCGTCTGTTGGCGGCCGGTGCCTTGTTGTTGGCGGCACTGTTCCCGGAGCGACTGATGTTCGGTTTCTTTGGCGTGCTGTTGCCGCTGACGATGTTGTGGGTGATTAACCGCCCGTGGTATTTCAGCCTGCTGCCGGGGCTGGTCTGCCTGGCGGCGAATCAGTGGCAAGTGCTGTATTACGCTGCGCGACTTCACAGCAATCCAGCCATCCTCGGGATTGCCGCTTGTCTGATCGCGCCATTGCTGGGGCTGTTGCTATTGCGACACGCCCAAGACATTCGGCCGCCGCCGATGCGCCGTTGGGCGTATGGGCTCTATCCCGCACATTTCCTCGTGCTTCTGGCCTTGCGCCAGCTTATCGCCTGACCCTGGGCTTCTAAAGAGGGGCGCAAAACCCCGTGGGAGCGGGCTTGTCCGCGATGGCGGCATCCTATCCAGCATTGATGTCAGATGACCCACCGCTATCGCGGGCAAGCCCGCTCCCACAGGGATCCTTTCTGATTTGAAGGTTGTGTTCGGCATGCCATTTCTCGCCATGTCGTAAACGCACCTTTGCGTGGCGTCCATAGGCATTTGACCTGTCTGCGCCGGTCATACCATCGCTTCCAAAGGGCACTGCCGTAATGCCAGGGCCTTACCGAGACGAATGGCGCATAGATGCCGCTGGGAGAGACGCGATGTTCAGCAAGCAAGACCAGATCCAAGGTTACGACGATGCACTGCTGGCGGCGATGAATGCCGAGGAGCAACGCCAGGAAGATCACATCGAACTGATCGCGTCCGAGAACTACACCAGCAAGCGCGTGATGCAAGCGCAAGGCAGCGGCCTGACCAACAAATACGCCGAAGGCTATCCAGGCAAGCGCTACTACGGCGGCTGCGAGCACGTCGACAAGGTGGAAGCCCTGGCCATCGAACGCGCCAAGCAACTGTTCGGTGCCGACTACGCCAACGTCCAGCCACACTCCGGCTCTTCGGCCAACAGCGCCGTGTACCTGGCCCTGCTGCAAGCCGGCGACACCATTCTGGGCATGAGCCTGGCCCATGGCGGTCACCTGACCCACGGCGCCAAAGTGTCTTCCTCGGGCAAGCTGTACAACGCCGTGCAGTACGGCATCGACACCAATACCGGTCTGATCGACTACGACGAAGTCGAGCGCCTGGCCGTCGAGTGCAAGCCGAAGATGATCGTTGCCGGCTTCTCGGCCTATTCCAAGACCCTCGACTTCCCGCGCTTCCGCCAGATCGCCGACAAGGTCGGTGCACTGCTGTTCGTCGACATGGCGCACGTTGCCGGTCTGGTCGCTGCCGGCCTGTACCCTAATCCGCTGCCGTACGCCGACGTGGTCACCACCACCACCCACAAGACCCTGCGCGGTCCGCGTGGCGGTCTGATCCTGGCCAAGTCCAACGAAGAAATCGAGAAGAAGCTCAACGCTGCCGTGTTCCCTGGCGCTCAGGGCGGCCCGCTGATGCACGTTATCGCCGGTAAGGCGGTGTGCTTCAAGGAAGCGCTGGAGCCAGGCTTCAAGGCTTACCAGCAACAAGTGATCGATAACGCCCAGGCGATGGCCGGCGTATTTATCAAACGCGGCTACGATGTAGTGTCCGGCGGTACCGATAACCACCTGTTCCTGGTCAGCCTGATCCGTCAGGGCCTCACCGGTAAAGAGGCGGACGCAGCACTCGGTCGCGCCCACATTACCGTGAACAAGAACGCTGTCCCGAACGATCCACAGTCGCCGTTCGTGACCTCGGGCCTGCGCATTGGCACCCCGGCGGTGACCACTCGCGGCTTCAAAGTGGCCCAGTGCGTTGAGCTGGCCGGCTGGATCTGCGACATCCTCGACAACCTCGGCGACGCCGATGTCGAGGCCAATGTCGCGCAGCATGTGGCAGCCCTGTGCGCGGACTTCCCGGTTTATCGCTGAGCGCGGTTTTGGAGTAAATGACTATGCAACGCTATTCGGGCTTCGGCCTCTTCAAACACTCCCTCAGCCATCACGAAAACTGGCAGAAGATGTGGCGCACGCCGACCCCTAAAAAGGTCTATGACGTGGTCATCGTCGGCGGTGGCGGGCATGGTCTGGCGACCGCCTACTACCTGGCCAAGGAACACGGCATCACCAACGTGGCCGTGGTCGAGAAAGGCTGGCTGGGCGGCGGTAACACCGCGCGCAACACCACCATCGTTCGCTCCAACTACCTGTGGGACGAGTCGGCGCACCTGTACGAACACGCGATGAAATTGTGGGAAGGCCTGTCCCAGGACCTGAACTACAACGTGATGTTCTCCCAGCGCGGCGTTTACAACCTGTGCCACACGCTTCAAGACATTCGTGACTCCGAGCGTCGGGTCAGCGCCAACCGCCTCAACGGCGTGGACGGTGAACTGCTCGATGCCAAACAGGTGGCCGACGAGATTCCGTACCTCGACTGCTCCAGGAACACTCGCTACCCGGTGATGGGCGCAACCGTCCAGCGCCGCGGCGGCGTGGCCCGTCACGATGCTGTGGCCTGGGGCTTTGCCCGTGCCGCCGACGCACTTGGCGTGGACCTGATCCAGCAGACCGAAGTGATCGGTTTCCGCAAGGAAAACGGCGTGTGCATCGGTGTGGAAACCAACAAGGGCTTCATCGGCGCCAAGCGCGTCGGTGTGGTCACTGCCGGTAACTCCGGGCACATGGCCAAGCTCGCCGGTTTCCGTCTGCCGATCGAATCCCACCCGCTGCAAGCGCTGGTGTCGGAGCCGATCAAGCCGATTATCGACAGCGTGATCATGTCCAACGCCGTACACGGTTACATCAGCCAGTCCGACAAGGGCGACCTGGTGATCGGCGCCGGTATCGACGGCTACAACGGCTACGGCCAGCGTGGTTCGTACCCGGTGATCGAGCACACCATCCAGGCCATCGTCGAGATGTTCCCGGTGCTGTCGCGCGTACGCATGAACCGTCAGTGGGGCGGCATCGTCGACACCACGCCGGATGCGTGCCCGATCATCTCGAAAACCCCGGTCCCGAACATGTTCTTCAACTGCGGTTGGGGCACCGGTGGCTTCAAGGCAACACCTGGCTCGGGCAACGTGTTTGCCGCAAGCCTGGCCAAGGGTGAAATGCACCCATTGGCTGCACCTTTCTCCATCGACCGTTTCCATAGCGGTGCGTTGATCGACGAACACGGCGCTGCAGCAGTCGCCCACTAACAGGAGAAATCCCTATGTTGCATATCTTCTGTCCTCACTGTGGCGAACTGCGCTCCGAAGAGGAATTCCATGCATCCGGCCAGGCGCACATCCCGCGCCCACTGGATCCGAACAGCTGCACCGACGAGGAGTGGGGCGACTACATGTTCTTCCGCGATAACCCTCGCGGTTTGCACCACGAACTGTGGGACCACGTCGCCGGTTGCCGTCAGTACTTCAACGTGACCCGTGACACCGTGACCTACGAGATTCTCGAAACCTACAAGATCGGCGCCAAGCCGCAGTTCACCGACAAGACCGACAGCCCGAAAGCGGCCGCCACGGCTCTGGGAGAGAAGGTATGAGCCAGATCAATCGCCTGTCCAGCGGCGGACGCATCGACCGCAACAAAGTGCTGAGCTTCACCTTCAACGGCCAGATCTACAAAGGCTTTGAAGGCGACTCCCTGGCCGCAGCCTTGCTGGCCAACGGTGTCGACATCATCGGCCGCAGCTTCAAGTATTCGCGCCCTCGCGGCATCTTCGCCGCCGGTGCCGAAGAACCGAACGCCGTGCTGCAGATCGGTGCGACCGAAGCCACGCAAATCCCTAACGTACGCGCCACGCAACAAGCGCTGTATCAAGGCCTGGTCGCCACCAGCACCAACGGCTGGCCGAGCGTGAACAACGACATGATGGGGATTCTCGGCAAGGTCGGCGGCAAGCTGATGCCGCCGGGCTTCTACTACAAGACCTTCATGTATCCGCAGTCGTTCTGGATGACCTACGAGAAGTACATTCGTAAGGCTGCCGGCCTTGGCCGCTCGCCGACCGAGAACGACCCGGACACCTACGACTACATGAACCAGCACTGTGACGTGCTGATCGTCGGCGCGGGCCCAGCGGGTCTGGCGGCTGCACTGGCGGCTGCCCGTAGCGGTGCGCGTGTGATCCTGGCCGATGAGCAGGAAGAGTTCGGCGGCAGCCTGCTCGATTCCCGCGAAAGCCTCGACGGCAAGCCTGCCACCGAATGGGTCGCCAGCGTCATCGCCGAGCTGAAAAACACCCCGGACGTGCTGCTGTTGCCCCGCGCCACGGTCAACGGTTACCACGACCATAACTTCCTGACCATTCACGAGCGCCTCACCGATCACCTCGGTGACCGTGCCCCGATCGGCCAGGTGCGTCAGCGCGTCCACCGGGTTCGCGCCAAGCGTGTAGTGCTGGCGACCGGTACTCACGAGCGTCCACTGGTTTACGGCAACAACGACGTGCCGGGCAACATGCTCGCCGGTGCTGTGTCGACTTATGTTCGTCGTTACGGCGTGGCTCCGGGCAAGAAACTGGTGCTGTCGACCAACAACGATCACGCCTACCGCGTGGCACTGGATTGGCTCGACGCCAGCCTGCAAGTGGTTGCGATTGCCGACGCCCGCAGCAACCCACGTGGTGCGCTGGTGGAAGAGGCTCGCGCCAAAGGCATCCGCATCCTGACCGGCAGCGCCGTGATCGAAGCCCGTGGCAGCAAGCACGTCACCGCCGCTCGCGTTGCCGCGATCGATGTAAAAGCACACACCGTGACCAGCCCGGGCGAATGGCTCGATTGCGACCTGGTCGCCAGTTCCGGCGGTTACAGCCCGGTGGTTCACCTGGCCTCGCACTTGGGCGGCAAGCCGATCTGGCGTGAAGACATCCTCGGTTTCGTACCGGGCGAAGCACCGCAGAAACGCGTATGCGTGGGTGGCATCAACGGCGTCTACGGCCTCGGCGATTCGCTGGCCGATGGTTTTGCAGGCGGTGCTCGCGCTGCCAGCGAAGCCGGTTTCAGTGTGGTCGAAGGCACCTTGCCGAAAGCCCTGAGCCGTCTGGAAGAACCGACGCTGGCGCTGTTCCAGGTGCCTCACGAAAAAGCCACTGCACGGGCGCCGAAGCAATTCGTCGACCTGCAGAACGACGTCACCGCTGCCGCCATCGAACTGGCGACCCGCGAAGGCTTCGAATCGGTCGAGCACGTCAAACGCTACACCGCACTGGGCTTCGGCACCGATCAAGGCAAGCTCGGCAACGTCAACGGTCTGGCTATCGCCGCCCGTTCGCTGAACGTGACCATCCCGCAGATGGGCACCACCATGTTCCGTCCGAACTACACGCCGGTGACTTTCGGCGCCGTGGCCGGTCGTCACTGTGGGCACATCTTCGAGCCGGTTCGCTTCACCGCGCTGCATCACTGGCATGTGAAGAACGGCGCCGAATTCGAAGACGTCGGTCAATGGAAACGTCCTTGGTACTTCCCGAAAAACGGTGAAGACCTGCACGCCGCGGTAAAACGCGAATGTAAAGCCGTGCGCGACAGCGTCGGCCTGCTGGACGCTTCGACCCTGGGCAAGATCGACATTCAGGGCCCGGATTCCCGTGAGTTCCTCAACCGCATCTACACCAACGCCTGGACCAAGCTCGACGTGGGCAAGGCGCGTTATGGCCTGATGTGTAAAGAAGACGGCATGGTGTTCGACGACGGCGTGACTGCATGCCTGGCCGACAACCATTTCGTGATGACCACCACCACCGGCGGCGCTGCACGCGTGCTGCAATGGCTGGAAATCTACCATCAGACTGAATGGCCAGAGCTGAAGGTGTACTTCACTTCCGTGACGGATCACTGGGCAACCATGACCCTGTCGGGGCCGAACAGCCGCAAGCTGCTCAGCGAAGTTACTGACATCGACTTGAGCAACGAAGCCTTCCCGTTCATGACCTGGAAAGAAGGTCTGGTCGGTGGTGTGCCGGCGCGGGTATTCCGGATTTCGTTTACCGGTGAGCTGTCGTACGAAGTCAACGTGCAGGCCGACTACGCCATGGGCGTACTCGAGAAAATCGTCGAGGCCGGCAAGCAGTACAACCTGACTCCGTACGGCACCGAAACCATGCACGTGCTGCGGGCAGAGAAGGGTTTCATCATCGTCGGTCAGGACACTGACAGCTCGATGACCCCGGACGACCTGAACATGGGCTGGTGTGTCGGTCGCACCAAACCGTTCTCGTGGATCGGCTGGCGTGGCATGAACCGCGAAGACTGCGTGCGTGATCAGCGCAAACAGTTGGTTGGCCTGAAGCCGATCGATCCGACCAAATGGCTGCCGGAAGGGGCGCAACTGGTGTTCAACACCAAGCAAACCATCCCGATGACCATGGTCGGTCACGTGACTTCCAGTTACCTGCACAACTCCCTGGGCTATTCGTTTGCCATGGGTGTGGTCAAGGGCGGCTTGAAGCGCATGGGTGAGCGGGTGTTTGCGCCGCTGGCCGACGGCAGCGTGATCGAGGCGGAAATCGTTTCTTCGGTGTTCTTCGATCCGAAGGGCGATCGCCAGAACGTGTAAGTCGATCGTTCCCACGCTCTGCGTGGGAATGCATCCCGGGACGCTCCGCGTCCCAAGAGCGGACGCAGAGCGTCCATGGCGGCATTCCCACGCAGAGCGTGGGAACGATCAACAAAAGAAAGGTGCTTTATGACCGCAGCCAATGTTTACCAACAACGCCCAACCACCGGGGCCAAGGCCGAGTCGTCGCTGCATCATGCAGACCTCGCCAGCCTGGTGGGCAAGGGCCGCAAGAACGCCGGCGTGATCGTGCGTGAGAAAAAACTCCTCGGCCACTTGACCATCCGTGGCGATGCCCATGACCCAGCGTTCGCTGCTGGCGTGCACAAGGCCCTGGGCCTGGAACTGCCCGCCGCGCTGACCGTGGTGATCAAAGGCGAAACCAGCCTGCAATGGATGGGGCCGGATGAATGGCTGCTGATCGTGCCGACCGGCGAAGAATTTGCTGCCGAGCAAAAGCTGCGCAAGGCACTGGGCGACTTGCACATCCAGATCGTCAACGTCAGCGGTGGCCAGCAGATCCTCGAACTCAGCGGCCCGAACGTGCGTCAAGTGCTGATGAAATCCACCAGCTACGACGTGCACCCCAACAACTTCCCGGTGGGCAAGGCTGTGGGCACCGTGTTTGCCAAGTCGCAACTGGTTATTCGCCACACCGCCGAAGACACCTGGGAACTGCTGATCCGCCGCAGCTTCTCGGATTACTGGTGGTTGTGGTTGCAGGATGCGTCCGCTGAATACGGGCTTAGCGTCCAGGCGTAACACAGGGTAAAGATCGTTCCCACGCTCTGCGTGGGAATGCATCCCGGGACGCTCCGCGTCCCAAAGCGGACGCAGAGCGTCCATGGCGGCGTTCCCACGCAGAGCGTGGGAACGATCAGTTTCGCTACAGGAGTCACCGCATTATGAGCCGCGCCCCAGACACATGGATTCTGACCGCCGATTGCCCCAGCGTCCTCGGCACCGTGGATGCGGTGACCCGCTTTCTGTTCGAGCAGGGCTGCTACGTCACCGAGCACCATTCCTTTGATGACCGGCTTTCGGGTCGTTTTTTCATTCGGGTGGAATTCCGTCAGCCCGACGGCTTTGACGAACAAGCCTTTCGCGCGGGTCTGGCGGAACGCGGTGACGCCTTCGGGATGGTCTTTGAACTGACCCCGCCGCATCACCGGCCCAAAGTGGTGATCATGGTCTCCAAGGCCGATCACTGCCTCAACGACTTGCTCTACCGCCAGCGCATCGGCCAGTTGTCGATGGACGTGGTCGCCGTGGTTTCCAACCATCCGGACCTCAAGCCGTTGGCTGACTGGCATCAGATTCCGTATTACCACTTTCCCCTGGACCCGAACGACAAGCCGTCCCAGGAGCGTCAGGTCTGGCAGGTGATCGAGGAGGCCGGTGCCGAACTGGTGATCCTTGCCCGTTACATGCAGGTTCTGTCGCCGGAGCTGTGCCGCAAACTCGACGGCAAGGCAATCAACATTCATCACTCCCTGCTGCCGGGTTTCAAGGGTGCCAAGCCCTATCACCAGGCTTACAACAAGGGCGTGAAACTGGTCGGCGCCACGGCGCATTACATCAACAACGACCTGGACGAAGGCCCGATCATCGCCCAGGGCGTGGAGGCTGTGGATCACAGTCATTACCCCGAAGATCTGATCGCCAAAGGGCGGGATATCGAAGGGCTGACCCTGGCGCGGGCCGTTGGTTATCACATTGAACGACGGGTGTTTTTGAACGCCAATCGCACCGTCGTTCTGTAGATCGCCATCGCGGGCAAGCCCGCTCCCACAAGGTTTTGTGTTGTTCACAGACCTTGCGTACCCCCCGATCCACTGTGGGAGCGGGCTTGCCCGCGATGGCGGCATAACAGACAACACAAGATAGCAACAACCCGAGCAATCAACGTGCCGCCCCTTCCTGGCGACGCGACCGCTACATAAAAACAACAGCGAGGTGAAAGCATGTCTGGCAATCGTGGTGTGGTGTATCTCGGCGCTGGCAAGGTCGAAGTACAGAAAATCGACTATCCGAAAATGCAGGACCCGCGCGGCAGGAAGATCGAGCACGGTGTCATCCTGCGCGTAGTTTCCACCAACATCTGTGGTTCCGATCAGCACATGGTGCGCGGGCGTACCACGGCTCAGACCGGTCTGGTGCTGGGCCACGAGATCACAGGTGAAGTGATCGAGAAGGGCAGCGGTGTCGAGAACCTGCAGATCGGTGACTTGGTGTCGGTACCTTTCAACGTAGCCTGTGGCCGTTGCCGTTCGTGCAAAGAGCAACATACTGGCGTCTGCCTGAGCGTTAACCCGGCGCGTCCGGGCGGTGCCTATGGTTATGTCGACATGGGTGACTGGACCGGTGGCCAAGCCGAATACGCGTTTGTGCCGTATGCCGACTTCAACCTGCTGAAACTTCCAGATCGCGACCGGGCCATGGAAAAAATCCGTGACCTGACCTGCCTCTCCGACATCCTGCCCACCGGTTACCACGGCGCAGTGACTGCCGGCGTTGGCCCAGGCAGCACCGTGTACATCGCCGGCGCCGGCCCGGTTGGCCTGGCAGCTGCCGCTTCCGCTCGTCTGCTGGGTGCTGCGGTGGTGATCGTCGGTGACGTCAACCCGATCCGCCTGGCCCATGCCAAGGCTCAGGGTTTCGAAATCGCCGACCTGTCGACAGACACCCCACTGCACGAACAAATCGCTGCACTGTTGGGCGAACCGGAAGTGGACTGCGCCGTCGATGCCGTAGGCTTCGAAGCTCGCGGTCACGGCCATGCCGGCGTGAAGCACGAGGCTCCGGCCACCGTGCTCAACTCGCTGATGGGCGTGGTTCGCGTGGCCGGCAAAATCGGTATCCCTGGCCTGTACGTGACTGAAGATCCGGGTGCTGTGGATGCAGCCGCGAAAATGGGCAGCCTGAGCATCCGCTTCGGCCTGGGCTGGGCCAAATCCCACAGCTTCCACACCGGCCAGACGCCAGTGATGAAGTACAACCGCCAACTGATGCAGGCGATCATGTGGGACCGCATCAAGATTGCTGACATCGTGGGTGTTGAAGTCATCAGCCTGGATGACGCGCCACGTGGTTATGGCGAGTTCGATGCGGGCGTGCCGAAGAAGTTTGTGATCGATCCGCACAAGATGTTCAGCGCGGCGTAAGGCTTCACGCAAAACAAAACGGCGACCTTCGGGTCGCCGTTTTTGTTTTGCGTCACACTGACCCTGTGGCGAGGGGGCTTGCCCCCGTTGGGCTGCGAAGCAATCCCAAACCATTCCCCACGGTGTGTCAGACAACATGCAATGCCTGTGTTTACGACGGCTGCGCCGCCGAACGGGGGCAAACCCCTTCGCCACAAAAGTCGTCATCTCAGGAAAAATGCCTGCGCACACGAGGAACATGCCACTCGATACCCGGTCAAATCGGCAGTTTTGCTGCCCTCCCGGGTGGTTCTCATGGCACAAGAGGATGTCTGGATGAATGTTTCACGCGGTTTTGTGCTGGCATCGCTCCTGGCTGTCGTTTCGTTGACAACGCTGGCCGCCAATCCGGCCTTTGCACAGTTCAGCCTCAGCGATGCAGCCAGTGTGATTTCGGCGATGCAGGGCGACCCAACCAATGAGGGCGAAGGCGCTGTGGCGGCGGCGCCCAAGGCGGCCGGTTTGCTCAATACCCTGGGCTCGCAGCTCGATATCACGCCGGAGCAGGCCGTGGGCGGTGCCGGTGCGATGTTGGGCCTGGCCAGGAATCAACTCAGCGGCGAAGACTTCTCCGAGCTGAGTAAAAACGTGCCGGGCCTCAGTCAGATCGCTGGCAACAGTGCCATCGGTGGCCTGAACGGGCTGGGTGGGCTGCTCGGCGCGGGTTCGGACAAGAATGCGTTGCTTGATGGCTTGCTGGGTAACGTCAAGGACACCAATGACCTGAACAATGCCTTCAGCGCGTTGGGCATGGACACCGGCATGATCGGCGTGTTTGCCCCGGTGATTCTGCAATACCTGGGTCAGCAAGGCGTCGCCGGTTCGCTGCTGCAAAATCTTGGCGGGATCTGGGGTACTGGCACCGGCACCGGCATAGGTACTGACACCGGCACCGGTATAGGCAGCTGAATCAGCCCTCGGCGCGTAGCGCCTTGATGCGCCGGTCCTTCTCGATCCAGAGCTGGTTGACCCAGTTCTGGACCTTCTCGCGAAATACCGGGTCGTTTTCGTAATCGCCTTGCCACAGCGCCGGGTCCAGTTCGCGGGTCTGGATGTCGATGATCACCTTGGGCACGTTGCCGCTGATCAGATCCCAGAACCCCGGAATCTGCTGCTGTGGATACACCACTGTCACATCGAGAACGGCATCCAGCTGTTCACCCATTGCCGCCAGCACAAAAGCCACGCCGCCAGCCTTGGGCTTGAGCAGGTGGGTGAAGGGTGACTGCTGTTGGGCGCTTTTCGCCGAGGTGTAGCGGGTGCCTTCCAGATAATTGACCACCGTCACTGGCTGACGCTTGTACAGCTCGCAGGCCTTTTTGGTGATTTCCAGGTCCTTGCCGGCCAGCTCCGGGTTCTTTGCCAGAAACGCTTTGGTGTAGCGCTTCATGAACGGATAGTCCAACGCCCACCAGGCCAGGCCCAGGAACGGCACCCAGATCAGTTCTTTCTTGAGGAAGAATTTGAAGAACGGTGTACGCCGGTTAAGCGCCTGGATCAGCGCCGGAATATCGACCCAGGACTGATGGTTGCCGATTACCAGATACGAGGTGTCGCGGCGCAGATCATCGCCGCCGCGAATGTCCCATTGGGTGGGAATGCACAGACGGAAGATCAACTTGTCGATTTCGGCCCAGGTTTCGGCAATCCACATCACCGCCGCCGAAGCGTGATCGCGAAAGCGCCCGGGCAGGATCAGTTTGAGCACGGCGAACACCATCAAAGGCCCGAACAGCACCAGGGTGTTGAGCAATAGCAGCAGGGTAACGAAACAGCCGGTGAGCAGGCGGCGCATAAGTCACTCTTGAAAACGTATGGGCGCGCCATGATAAGCAGCTTCAGGCGGCAGGCCAAATCGGTGGTGACGAATGTTTCACGTTTGCGGCGGTATGCTTGAGCGAATTTGAATAGCGATCGTTCCCACGCTCTGCGTGGGAATGCAGCCCGGGACGCTCCGCGTCCCCAAAGCGTGACGCAGAGCGTCACCATGAGGCATTCCCACGCAGAGCATGGGAACGATCATCCAACGAACGAATTCAAAGGCCGGGGTTCTAAAATCCCGTTGCCCACTCTTCAAGGAAGCCCGTTACGTGAAATCTCTCCTTGCACTGCTTTCCCTCGTGGCCCTGCCGGTCCTGGCCGCTGAACCGACCCTCTACGGGCGTTACGAATACATCGCGCTGCCGGAAATCGGCGGCGAAGTCCTCAAGGCCAAAATGGACACCGGCGCCCTGACCGCATCCCTGTCGGCCAAGGACATCGAAACCTTCACCCGCGACGGCGACGAATGGGTGCGTTTCCGCCTCGCCACCAAAGGCGCGAGCAACAAGGTCTACGAACACAAGGTCGCGCGGATCAGCAAGATCAAGACCCGCGCCGAAGAAGACGACGATGACAAGGAAGCGATCGAACCCACCAAGCGCCCGGTGGTCGATCTGGAGCTGTGCCTGGGCAACGTCAAGCGCACCGTCGAAGTCAATCTCACCGACCGCAGCAGCTTCAATTACCCACTGTTGATCGGCGCCAAAGCACTGCGTGAATTCGGTGCGGCGGTGAATCCGGCACGGCGTTTCACGGCAGACAAACCCGACTGCTGATACTCGCGATGAGGCTGCTGGGGTCAGTAAAGACCTAGGCCTTGGGCATCGTCGCAATCATCGATGGCCGCTGACTCACCTCAAAATACCAGTCCGCCAGTTTCGGATTGTCTTTGCGCCATTGCAGATCCGGATGGCGCAGATCCAGGTAACCCAAGGCACAGGCCACACTGATCGCCGCCACATCGAAATGGCTGGTCAGCTCGGCAATCGCGTCGGCTTCCAGTGATGCCAGCGCGCGACGAATCTTGTCGCGCTGATTGTCGAGCCATTCGTCCCAGTGCTTTTCCGGGGTGCGCAGGGCCACTTCGTAGCGAACCATCACCGCGGCATCCATGATCCCGTCGGCCAGCGAGGCCAGGGTCAGACGCCGCCAGCGCGCCGAGCCCTCACGAGGAATCAGCGGGTTGCCGACGTGCTGGTAATCGAGATAGTCGAGAATCACCCGACTGTCATACAACACGTTGCCGTCGGCCAGGCGCAGGGCTGGAATCTTGCCTAGCGGGTTGTCTTTGTTGAGGGCCTGATCCGGGCTGACCGGCGTGAGCTGGCTGGCTTGCAGCGCCACTCGGTTCATTTGACCGGTTTCGTGCAGCAGCACCATGACTTTGCGAACGAAGGGCGACGCGGGGTTGTGGAATAAGGTCATGCTGGGAGCGGACATGGCAATGATCTCGATCATGGGCAATGTCGGCAGCATAGCGCGTTGACCCGATAGCTCAAGATGGCTTTAACCTTTGCAGGAGCGAGGCTTGCCCGCGAAAGCGGAGTGCCAGTCGGCATCAGCGTTGAATGACACTCCGCTTTCGCGGGCAAGCCTCGC
>NZ_MUNM01000066.1 GCF_002286815.1 Pseudomonas sp. PICF141 | reverse complement strand
CGGTGCTCCAAAGCCCAGGAACCATTCTTTGTGATCGAGCGATTGAGCGAAGCTTTGCGTGCAGCCAGCCAACAGCAATCCAACCAGCAGGCCTGCGCAATTAGTAAAAATGCAGACGGCGTTATTCATTGGGATGCACCGTACGTTGGTTGTTTTTGGCTGGTCGGTTGATAAAAACAATGTTCATGTCGCTGCTGTTTAGACCTTTGGCAGCGTTCCAGTTAGCGGAAAGGTGGATATAGCGCCTGCGTAACAGTGCTCTTTCTTCAAGCGTCAGTCCCTCGACCGTTGTTTCGCCAAGGGCGTAGGCCTGGAGCTTTTGGTGGATAGGCTCTAATTCTTTGGGTAATCGCAGGGCTGGGGTATCAGGGATAAGTTTGAATGGCACATCATGTCTGACAGCAAGCTCGCGCATGATGCGCAAATACACCAGCGACAGTTCGCCATGCACCGGGCGTTCAATACTGGCAGCCGCAAAAACCTTTTTCTGTGGATCGGTACTGGGCCCACCTCGCTCTCTTGATTTGGGCAATGGACGTTCCCAGAGCGCCACTTGAAGTTCGCTGCCCGGACCATCCAATTCGATGACGCCTTTTTCATACCAGGCGTACATTTCCTTTTCGGCGGCAAGGTAAGCGGCACTGCGGGTGGGTGCCATGCTTTGGCTGATGTTGCTGGTAACGGGTTTGCCCAGCAGGAGTTTTTCCTTGGCTCTTGGCAAGTAGCCGCCGCCGAGGTCCGAGTGCGCGCCGGGTAAGACCAGGTCTATGTCGCCGAGGCTGTTGAGGGCAAAGTTTTCACGAATTTCGTCTCGGGCAACCAAGTGCACCACCTTATTGGCACAGTCATCTGGCAGTCTGAGATTGACGCCGGGGTTTCTGCTGTTGGTGCCCGTGAAGTCGAACAGCCCGGGATTGGCAATCGATGCGACGGTATCGAACAGGCCAATGAAGTTGATGGTGATATCGTTTTTGAGACGCCAGTTAAAGCTCTTGGGTAAGAGCGAGGATCCGACCGATAGTGCTTTCGCCAGAAGGCTGTGCTCGCCCTTGAGTACTTCGTTCGCAAAGTGCCGCGCCGCTGCCGCACCCCGACTGAAGCCGAAAATATCGAATTCGATTTTTTCAATGATCACTCCAGGGTTTTCCTGCTGAAGCATGCCTAGTTGCTCCATGATCTTTTTCGGACTCTGTTCAACGCTTGCAACTACACCCGTTTCGCCCCTGCCGGTCGCTTGTGAGTAGAGTGAGTCTGTTCCATTGTTTCTAGTCCCAATGCCCTCGATATAAACCGCGATTGATGCAGTTTTCGAGTTTTCCGGCAAAGGCTTGTACGAGTGATCAGTGTACAAGTCATACAGCCTCGCGATGTTACTCACATCATTCCCATAACTATTGTCCGGCAAGTTCCCGTTGCCGTCGTACCCATAAGCAGCGCAGTGCTTTTGTATTTCCTCGGCGGCTTCTGCGAGGTTGGCGTCCGGTGCGTAGCAGGCCGCTACGGTTTCGCTGTTGGCTTTGTTGTTGCCAGTGCCATCGAAGAACATGCCAATCCGCAAAGTAATACCTTCCTCTTCGACTTCTTCCTCCTCTTCCTCCAGATCATCTGATGCATTTTCTTCTGATGGCTCAGGCGCGACGGACACCAAGAAGCCCGCCGCAGCCCCCTGCAGTAATGTATGCGCAGCCGTACCCGGCGTTGGAGCACCCCCGACATCAATCGCGCTACTGCTGAAAATACCGTCGGCGTTGAGCACGATGTGTTGATCGCCGACCGTTATGGAAAGGCTCTCTTGCGCGCTAATCACCAGGTGCGTACCTGCCTTGATGTGCACGTGCTCACCGGCTTCGATAACCAGCGTTTCATCAGCTCTTGTGTGGCTCTCGCCTGCGACATGCAGGTAGTCGTTGCCGCTTACCTGGATTTTTCGATCCGACGTGATAGTGAGGTGCTCTTCAGATCCCAGCACTGTAATACGGTCGCCCTTGATGGTGACTCGACTCTCATTGCCCACTTCCAGCCGGCTGTCATTTCCAACCTTCTGCTCCATATCCCGCTGAGCACGCAGGTGGATCAACTCATCGCCAGCGCGATCGTCCATCGACAGTTCGTTGTAGCCACCCGTGCGGGGGGAGCTGTGGCTTCGAAGTACGGTTTTGGTTTTGTTTTCGGGCAATGGGTAGGCCGGCGGCGTGACCTTGTTGATCAGGCAGCCGGTGATCAACGGATTATCGGGATTGCCTTCGAGGTAGGTGACGAGGACTTCCATCCCGATACGCGGAATGATCACCGTGCCGAAGTTGTCCCCCGCCCAGCTGGACGCTACCCGCAGCCAGCAACTGCTGTTTTCGTCATTGCGTTCAGACCGGTCCCAGTGAAATTTGACTTTGACGCGACCGTATTCGTCGCAGTAAATCTCTTCGCCGACAGGTCCGGTGACGCGAGCGGTCTGGCAATTCAGCATGGGCCTTGGTGCAGGCATCGGTGTCCGGTAAAAAACGTCCCAGGGAATTGCGCTGAAGCTGTTGCGGTAGCCTTGGGTAAAGTCGTTCTCAGATTCGGTAGCGCTGGTGGCGAACTCCTGGAGCGCTTGAGGCTGCTTCCCGAAATGGGTCACGCTGAGCAGCAGCCATAGATCATTGTGCGTTTCGTGTGGGTGTTTCGTTAGATTGAAAAAGTGGCCGCTACGCAAAGTTGGCTGATCGCTTTCGCCCTCCGCCAACCGATAATCGACTCGATGCCGTTCCAGTGCCTGCCGGGCCAGTTGTTTGCCGCGCTTTTCGGTCTCGAATGGCAGCGGATAGCGATAGTCTTCGAGGGTGGGGTCGAACTCCGCGATAAAGCGACTTTCCAGCACCGCGTTCGGGCGTTTCAGGTCGTAGTCACGGCGGGTCACGATGCTGGGGCGGGTTTTGAAACCCAAGGAAAACTGGCTGACGACCGGATGCTCCGCCACCATGCCGGTGTCTTGCTGATATGGGGTTTCGCCCAGTTTCGGGAAGAATGTCTGGTCATCGGTAAACACCAGCAAATGGCCTTGCGAAGAGTGCTGGTGATGCCACGTAATGCCGTCCTCGGCACAGAGCCGCTGGACGAACTCCAAATCATTTTCCCGGTATTGAGTGCAGTATTCGCGCGGGGGACTTGTTTTGACGTGGAAGGTGAATGCATCGGTTTGAATGCCGTGCGCTTTGAGGACGTGAGCGATGATTTGCGGCACCGTCTGCCCCTGGAAAATTCGCTGATCCTGGCTGAATTGCAGGTAATACAGCGCCGGCACCAAGTGCACCTGAAAGCGGGTCGGGCGTTTACCAACATCGCCTTCTGACACCCCTTCGATGTATCCGTGGATACCTTCGCCGTTAAGACCGAATTGCAGAAATGCAGGTTGGAGAAGCAGGCTCTCCAGATCGATACCGGGGAATTCACTGATCAGATCGATACTGATTGAGTACAACGCGCCAATGGTTTCAGTGCCTTCAAAAGCCAGCACTTTAAAATCGTTGCGAACGTTGGGGATCGTCAGGGTGAATAGAGGGGCATTGGCGGGTGCGAGCATGCGCTTATCCTTTTGCTTTTTAGCTCGTCCTTAAGCTGAGTGAGAAAAAATCGCGATCCCCAGTCATGCCTGCAGGTCGCCAAAATGCCATGCACACTAACAAGGCATCCAAAGTATTGATGTAGGAGGGATCTTGAAGCCCGGTATGAAATTTCCGCGATATCAAAGTTCCATTTTGGAACTTCGGTGGAATATAAAAAAAGTGCCATCAAAATGATGGCGCTTTTTTCTTGCTGACTGTCGCACGTCATTAATTCATGGATATCGGTAGCATTTCGGAATGCTCCTACATTCATCAATTTGTATTTTTGGCATGATTCACCTCCACCTCAGGGAGCAAGTCGACAATGAATACGGCATCTATTCAGGTGAGAGAATCGGAAAGCTCTATTTCAATGGTTTTCGGCCTGCGAATCACACAATGAACAATTAAACCAGTCTCAGGGATTCCCCTGCTGCATATAGGGATATCTCCTACGAGATTAAAAGACTTCGTCTTGTTGTTTAATCGGATGCTTGCTAGTGGCCATCATTGTGATTACGATGCGCGCACTTGAAAGAGCACGAACCTCAATTGGATGAGAATCATCGCAGCTCTTTGATACTGTCTGCCGCCATTGCAACTCCAATGGCCATATGACTGTAATCCTAATTAAAGGCCATGGATGTCCTACTCAAGCAAACTTTCTGCTCATTACCTTGAACTCGCAAAAGCCTCTGTGTCCAAAGAGAATTTCGCGGGCGAGGACGTTCGCTTTTCGAGCGAATACGAGGCGTTGGAAAGCGAGTTGGGTAAAGCCTCGTCCATGCACGAAAGCGGTCAGATCGACTGGCTGAAAATCCGCGAAAACAGTGAAAATCTGCTGCTCACTCAATCCAAGGATTTGCGTGTCGCAGCGTGGCTGACCTGGGCGTTGTACCAGCGCGAATCCTTCCAGGGGCTGCTGGCCGGCCTCGGTTTGTTGCACCATCTCTGTGAAAATCATTGGGCCGAGGTTCACCCGAACAAGGCTCGTACCCGCGCCGCAGCCATCAGTTGGTTGGTGCCGCGTCTTGAGCAGGTGCTGAACGAAAACGTCGCGATCAAAGAGCAGTTGCCGCTGTTCCGCCGGCTGGTCGAGCACCTGGAAGGCCTTGATGCTGCGTGCACCGAGCATCTGGGCGATGACGCGCCGTTGCTGCTGCCGATTTCCCGTCGCTTGAAAAACATGGTCCAGCGCGCCGCCGACAATCAGCCGGAGCCCGGTGTGGTGGGCGCCGCAGTGGCGCAGGTCAAGCAGGCCGCGACCCAGCTGTTCACTCCCGGCGCGCCGATCGATAACGAAAAAGAAGCCCACAAGGCCCTGCGCGCCCAGCAGGAAACCGCCCGTCCGTTGTGCGCCTGGTGGCTCAAGCAGAAAGCTACCGACCTGCGCGCCCTGCGCCTCAATCGCACGCTGCTGTGGCTGCCCATCGACGCGGTGCCCGAGCGTAACACCGAGCAGATCACCGTTCTGCGCGGGCTGCCGGCGGACAAACTCAAGGCCTATCAGGACCGCTACGACCAAGGGAAATACGCTGATCTGCTGGTAGAGCTGGAGGCGAGCCTGGCGAAGGCACCGTTCTGGTTCGATGGCCAGCGAATGGTCTGGGAATGCCTCCAGGCGTTGAACGCCGAGATGGCGATGCGCGAAGTGGAAATCCACTTCGCGCTTTTGGTTCAGCGTCTGCCCGGCCTCATCGAATTGCGTTTCCATGACGGCGCCCCCTTCGCCGATCCGGCCACCCGCGCCTGGATTGGCGCCCACGTCATGCCGCACCTGCAAAGCGCCAGTGCGCCACGCAAAGTCGAGGTCGCCGATACCCAGCCAGCCTGGGAGCTGGCGCTGGAAGAGGTCTTGCCGATTCTGCGCAAGGATGGCCTCAAGGCCGCCGTGCAGATCCTCAAGCAGGGCTTGCAAAGTGCCCACGGCGGGCGGGTTCGATTCTTCTGGCAGTTCGCCCTCGCGCGGCTGTGCTTCATGGCCAAGAAGTACGAACTGGCCAAGACCCAGCTCGAAACCCTCGACCAAACATTACAGGACTCAGGCCTGCACGCCTGGGAGCCCGATCTTGCGCTGGAAGTGCTGCATTTGCTGCATAGCTGCTGCGAGTTGTTACCGCAGAACCATGCAGTGCGTGAACGCAAGGAAGAGATTTATCGCAGGCTGTGCCACCTCGATCTCGAAGTGGTACTCGAATAGGCCCCAGGGCCACAACCGCAAGGAGAAAAGCCATGGCCAAAGAAGGCTCGGTAGCCCCCAAGGAACGCATCAACGTCACCTTCAAACCCGCCACCGGCGGTGCTCAGGAAGAGATTGAACTGCCGCTGAAACTACTGGCAATCGGTGACTACACCCACCGCAAGGACGAACGAAAAGTCGAAGATCGCAAGCCGATCAGCATCGACAAAATGACCTTCGACGAAGTGCTGGCCAAGCAAGAGCTGAACCTGACGCTGAGCGTGCCGAATCGTCTTCAGGAAGAAGGCGACACTGAAGAACTGGCCGTGAAACTGCGCGTCAACTCGATGAAGGACTTCAACCCGGCCTCGCTGGTCGAGCAAGTGCCCGAGCTGAAAAAACTGATGGAACTGCGCGACGCGCTGGTGGCCCTCAAAGGCCCGCTGGGTAACGCGCCTGCGTTCCGCAAAGCCATCGAAGGCGTGCTCGCCGACGACGAATCTCGCGGTCGTGTACTGGGTGAGCTGGGCCTGAACGCCGCAGCCCAGGATGCTTGAGTCTTTATCAGTCAAGGAAGCCAACACAATGAGCACTAGCGCAGCACAGCAAAAGAGCAACGAGAATGGCGAATACAGCATTCTCGACAGCATCATCGCCGAAACCCGCCTGACACCAGACGACGAAGCCTATGACATCGCCAAGCGCGGTGTGTCGGCGTTCATCGAAGAGCTGCTCAAGCCGCAGAACAACGGTGAACCGGTCAAGAAGGCCATGGTCGACCGCATGATCGCCGAGATCGATGCCAAGCTCAGCCGTCAGATGGATGAAATCCTCCACCACCCGGACTTCCAGTCCCTGGAATCGTCGTGGCGTGGCCTGCAGTTGTTGGTCGACCGCACCAACTTCCGCGAAAACATCAAGATCGAAATCCTCAACGTCTCCAAGGACGACCTGCTGGACGACTTCGAAGATTCGCCGGAAGTGATGCAATCGGGCCTGTACAAGCACATCTACACCGCTGAATACGGTCAGTTCGGTGGTCAGCCGGTGGGCGCGATCATCGCCAACTACTACATGTCTCCAAGCTCGCCGGACGTGAAACTGATGCAGTACGTGTCCAGCGTAGCCTGCATGTCCCACGCGCCGTTCATTGCGGCCGCCGGCCCGAAATTCTTCGGCCTGGAAAGCTTCACCGGCCTGCCGGACTTGAAAGATCTGAAAGATCACTTCGAAGGCCCGCAATTCGCCAAATGGCAGAGCTTCCGCCAGTCGGAAGACTCCCGTTACGTGGGCCTGACCGTGCCGCGTTTCCTGCTGCGTAACCCGTACGACCCGGAAGAAAACCCGGTCAAGTCGTTCGTGTACAAAGAAACCGTCGCCAACAGCCACGAGCACTACCTGTGGGGCAACACGGCCTACGCGTTCGGCACCAAGCTGACCGACAGCTTCGCCAAATTCCGCTGGTGCCCGAACATCATCGGCCCGCAGAGCGGTGGCGCGGTTGAAGACCTGCCGTTGCACCACTTCGAAAGCATGGGCGAAATCGAAACCAAGATTCCGACCGAAGTATTGGTCAGCGACCGTCGTGAATACGAACTGGCCGAGGAAGGCTTCATCTCCCTGACCATGCGCAAAGGCTCTGACAACGCGGCGTTCTTCTCCGCAAGCTCGGTGCAGAAACCGAAGTTCTTTGGCATCAGCGCAGAAGGCAAGGCCGCAGAGCTGAACTACAAACTCGGCACCCAACTGCCGTACATGATGATCGTCAACCGCCTGGCTCATTACTTGAAAGTGCTGCAGCGCGAGCAACTCGGTTCGTGGAAAGAACGTACCGACCTCGAGCTGGAACTCAACAAGTGGATCCGCCAGTACGTGGCCGACCAGGAAAACCCGAGCGCCGAAGTCCGTGGCCGTCGTCCACTGCGTGCCGCCCAGATCATCGTCAGCGATGTCGAAGGCGAGCCGGGCTGGTACCGCGTCAGCCTGAACGTGCGCCCGCACTTCAAATACATGGGTGCCGATTTCACCCTGTCGCTGGTTGGCAAGCTGGACAAAGAGTAAGCGGAGCGACTCATGACTGGATACGGCAGCCTTTTCGAACGCCTGGGTGGCGACGCAGACAAACGCGTCGGCTGGAGCCGCGAGGTCTCCGCCATGGCGTCCGTGGCTGCCCATCTGGCCAAGATGCTCAGCACCCGTGCGGGCAGCGTGCAAACGCTGTCCGATTACGGGCTACCCGATCTCAATGACATGCGCCTGAGCCTGCACGACTCCCTGAGTCAGGCCCGTTTGGCCATCGAAAATTTCATCGAAGCCTACGAGCCACGCCTGAGCAATGTGCGTGTCATCTCCCTGCCGCGTGACAACGATCAGCTTCGCCTGTCCTTCAGCATCGAAGGCCTGCTGGAAGTTGATGGTTTCAAGCGCCAGGTCAGTTTCGCCGCGCGCCTGGATGGCAGCGGTCAAGTGAAGGTCAACTAAGGAGACTCCGATGTCCGGCAAACCCGCAGCACGCGTATCCGACCCCACCGCTTGCCCGCTCCCCGGCCACGGCACCAATCCGATCGCCGCCGGTTCCGGCGACGTGTTCTTCGACGGCCTCGCGGCCGCCCGCCAAGGCGATGCCTCGGCGTGTGGTGGTGCGATGGTTGGCGACCTTGCGACGACTGTTTTGATCAATGGTAAACCGGCGGCGACTGTGGGCTCAGCCGGTACTCATGGCAACAAGGTTACGGCCGGGTCCGGGACGGTGATTATCGGGAATTCGCATTCGCCGGCGCCGTTTGTGCCGCCGTTGCCGGTGGAACTCAGTTGGCCATTTAACGAACATTTCGTAATCAACTGTCAGGACACTGGAAAGCCGCTGTCCGGAATCGAGTACACGCTGAAGACGGCCTCCGGAAAAATTGTGACCGGTGTTACTGGTGCCGATGGCAAGACAAAGATGATCCACTCGGACATTGCCGAGCCCGTTGAGCTGATTATTGAACAGCAAACAAAAGTGGCGATCGCCTGAGAATGCACAATAGCTCCTCACCCTGTAAGTGGCAGGGTAGGCGAGCAAAAATGACAGGGATGTTGACATGGCAAATACAACAGTGACTGCAACACTTTCGCCGGCGAGCAATAAGACCGGGCAGACGGCAACTGTGCGTAAATTTGGAGTTTCGGACATCCCTGGGGCGATGGATAAGATGAACTGGCCAGTAGCTGCCGGATTGATGCGCTATTGGTTTAAAGGCAATCCATGGGCAACTGAAGATGGTGGGATGGATGAACTTACCAAAGATCATAAAAAAGAACCGCTGGATCCGTATGTAGAAAGCTCAATTGTTAAAATGGCTTGGGTCTTAAAATTTAAGCGCGCCAATGAAGTATTCAGTGAGTTAAAGGCAAAATGGAACAGTCCAAATGCATTGGTTAGAATGCGCGAGAATTTCCAGGGTAAGTTTGAAGGCAAGGTCGACGGTGCCTACAAAATAAAATTTACAAGCGCTAGAGAAGCCGAGAAGTTTGGATATACCAATACAATTGCTGTTCAGACGCCAAACGCCAATATTTTTCTGCTGGATGAACTTAGAGGCGCCCTTGCGAACTTCAATATGAGAGTGATTGCTGAGGGCGAAGTTATTCTCGCTTCAAGAAAAATCAGTTTTTTGGTGAATCGTTTAGGGTTCTATATCGATGATAGTTACGATTTTAGCGATGTAGGTAACCGATTCAGTCAGCCTTTAGGGTATTGGAACTATGATGGTGTAGCAGATCCAGTAACAGGAAATGGCTCAAATTTTTTTTCGGCAATAGGGAAGGCAGAAATGGCCAGAACTGCCGCATTGCGTGGCGAAGACGTGCAGGCCATATTCAAGGATATCGACGGCAAACGTTATCACCTGATACAAAATAGTGATTTTTCCGACTACCGAACAAAGCACGGCAAAGGTGGAGATTTTATTGTGTACTCCGACGTACTGTATGAAGGTGTAACGCCTACTCTGATCAAGGTAGTCGAGTAAATGCGTTCGGTAATTACATGTCTGATGTTACTAATGTCCCTGATGGTCGGGGTGTTATCTTTTTATTCGTTTGTCGATAATCTGTCTCAGCGGCGTCCAGATATTATCGAATTGAGTTATTCAAGGCAGTACATCGTGGAGCGTGTACCCTTTCCTTCCTTGTTTTCCGGAGAAGCCCTTTCCTATCTGCGAATTACGGATCAAGACGCGCCTAAGTATACCTATCGAAGCCCGCTATACCCAACGAGGCTTCTGGAAATGCAGGTAAATGAAGCTACGGGGAAGTTAAGTATTCCTAATGTCGAATTTCTGACCTCCGAGAAAAAATTCATTTTTCATGCTCAGCGATGGGAAGACTACAGGATGAATTATTTTGTGAGTAATACACCGTACGTTGTAGAGCCATCGAGTGAGAGTGAAAAATAATGGCCGAGTTAAGTGATTTGTTTTTTAATAAGTACAGGAAATACACCTGCCGAATGGCAGTGTTGCTCGTGACGCTATCTGTGTTGTTGTTTTTTGTTGTCACTACGATGCGAAACTATCCAGCCAGTTCAACAGTAGTCAGTCCTTCCGGTCGGTATATTTTGGAAAACGTAAGGGTTGGGAAGATTTTCACGCTTGGTGGAATGGCTTACTTGAGAGTAATCGATAGGCAACATCCACAAGAGGTTTACCGTACACCTTTGTATGACACTCAATCGCTGGATATGAGGGTGACTGAAGATGACTCCACTGTCGGCATTGCGTGGATATATTTTAATCGAGCCCAAAAAACTTTCGATATCGCCATGCCCCAGTGGGAGTCGCATTGGCTAAATATGTTTATCAGTAATACCCCTTATGTACATCTTGAAAATTGAGCCCCCGCATAAGCCGTTACGCCAGGCCAAGCCAACCTGCAGGCGCCATCCAATGATCCAGTCGGGCATTGAGCGTAATACACAGGGCAGTTTTTCATGAGTTCCACTACCAGGCAGCTAACCCATGTCCTTTAACCACTACTACCAAAGCGAACTCACCGCACTTCGCCAGTTAGGTCGTCGTTTCGCCGAGCGTAGCCCGGCGTTGGCGCCTTTCCTCGGGCAAGCCGGGCGGGATCCGGATGTGGAGCGGTTGCTGGAGGGCTTTGCATTCCTCACCGGTCGCCTGCGCCAGAAGCTCGACGACGAGTTGCCGGAGCTGAGCCACTCGCTGATGCACCTGCTGTGGCCCAACTACATGCGGCCGCTGCCGGCGTTCAGCATCTTGCAGTTCGACCCGTTGAAGCGTTCCGGGCCGGCATTGATGGTCGAGCGTGATACGCCGGTGGAGAGCGTGCCGGTCGATGACGTGCGTTGCCGTTTCCGTACGTGCTACCCGACCGAGGTGTTGCCGCTGGATCTGGCCGCGCTGAATTACTCGGTGAAGGGCGACGGTTCGCTATTGAGCCTGCGCCTGGAGATGAGCGCCGATGGCCATCTCGGCGAACTGGAGCTGAGTCGTCTGCGCCTGCACTTCGCCGGTGAGCGCTATATCAGCCAGATGCTTTACCTGAGCCTGTTGCGCAACCTTGAAGGCATCGAGCTGATTCCGCTGGACGGCGCCGGCAAGCCTGTCAACGGTGTGAGCGGTCAGCCGATGGCGTTCAAGATGCCGGGCGACCGCGTGCAGCCGGTGGGTTTTGCCGAAGAAGAAGCGTTGATCCCCTATCCGCTGAACACCTTCCGCGGCTACCGCTACCTGCAGGAATATTTCGCCTTCCAGGACAAGTTCCTGTTCGTCGATATCAACGGTCTGGACCTGCTCAAGGCATTGCCGGAGGACACGCTCAAGCAAATGCGCGGCCTCGAATTGCGTTTCGACATTCGCAAGAGCGGCATCATGCGCATGCGTCCGACGCTGGACAACGTGAAGCTCTACTGCACGCCGATCGTTAACCTGTTCAAACACGATGCGCTGCCGATTCGCCTCGACGGCAAGCAGGACGAATACCTGCTGCTGCCGGCTGAATACGATCTGGAAAACTGCGGTGTGTTCTCGGTGGAAACCGTGACTGGCTGGAAGCCCGGAGGCCTCGGTTATCAAGCGTACGTGCCGTTCGAATCCTTCGAGCACGACCCGAGTTTCGATGTGCCCACCAGCCGTCCGCATTACAGCATTCGCCAGCGTTCGTCCTTGTTGCACGGCGGCCTCGACACCTACCTGAGCTTCGGCATCCGTCACACCGAAGCCCACGAAACCCTGTCGATCGAGCTGATGTGCACCAACCAGAACCTGCCGCGCAAGCTCAAGCTCGGTGACATCTGCAAGGCCTGCGAAGAAACCCCGGAGTTTTTGAGCTTTCGCAACATCACGCCGGCCACTTCGAGCTTCGCGCCACCGCTGAACCGCGACTTCCTCTGGAAGCTGATCAGCAACATGTCGCTCAACTATCTGTCGCTGGCCGACGTCAATGCGCTGAAGGTGATTCTCGAAACCTACGACCTGCCGCGCTACTACGACCAACACGCAGAAAAAGTCAGCAAGCGCCTGCTGGGCGGGCTCAAGTCGATCAAGCACCAGCACGTCGACAGATTGCACCGAGGATTGCCGGTTCGCGGATTGCGCACCGAGCTGACCATCGACCCGGAAGGGTATATCGGCGAGGGCGACCTGTTCGTGTTTGCTTCGGTTCTTAACGAGTTTTTCGCGCTTTACGCCAGCCTCAATTCGTATCACGAGTTGCGGGTAAAAAGCACACAGGGAGAGGTGTACCAATGGACACCACGTATGGGTCTGCAACCCCTGCTTTAAGCGGGTTGACCCGGGTTATACGCGAGTACTCGCTGTTTCAGGCCGTGCTGCTGGTGATTGACCGGCTGCGCGAGGCGCACCCCTGCCTGAGCGAAGACGACCTGTACGACCAGCTGGAATTCCAGGCCAACCCGAGCCTGGGTTTCCCTGGCAGCGACGTCGATCGCGTGGAGTTTTTCGAAGAGCACGGGCAGATGCGCGCGCGCCTGCGTTTCAACCTGATCGGCCTGGTCGGTTCCGGTTCGCCGTTGCCGGCGTTCTACGGCGAACAGGCCCTGGGCGACAGCGAAGACGGCAACCCGACCCGCAATTTCCTCGACCTGTTCCACCATCGCCTGCAACGGCTGATGCTGCCGATCTGGCGCAAGTACCGCTACCGCGCCAGCTTCCAGAGCGGCGCGCTCGATCCGTTTTCGGCGCAGCTGTTTGCGTTGATCGGCCTCGGTGGCGAAGAGATCCGCAAGGCCCAGGAACTGAACTGGAAACGCCTGCTGCCATACCTCGGCCTGCTCAGCTTGCGAGCGCACTCGGCGGCGCTGATCGAAGCGGTGCTGCGCTATTACTTCAAGCACGCCGAACTGACCATCGAGCAGTGCATCGAGCGCCGCGTCGAGATCCTCGACGAGCAGCGCAATCGCCTGGGCCGCGCCAATAGCATGCTCGGCGAAGACCTGGTGCTGGGCGAGCACGTGCGCGATCGCAGCGGCAAATTCCGCATTCACATCCGCGAGCTCGACTGGCAACGCTTTCACGAATTCCTGCCGATCGGTTTCGGCTACCAGCCGCTGTGTGCGCTGGTGCGGTTCACCCTGCGTGACCCGCTCGATTACGACATTCGCCTGGTGCTGCGCCAGGAAGAAATCCGCGAACTGCGCATCGGTGAGCAGAACGCCTGTCGCCTGGGGTGGACCAGTTGGCTGGGCCGCGAAAAAGCGGATGGCGTGGTGACCCTGGGCAGCAAAATTCATTAAGGACAGATGACACATGATCAACGTAGACCTGCAACAACTGATCCAGGCGCTGGACGCCGAAACCCGTCGTGACCTGGAAAGTTCTGCCGAACGCTGCGTCGCCCGTGGCGGCAGCAAGATCCTCGTCGAAGACTTGCTGCTGGGCTTGCTGGAACGCCCGCAAGGCCTGCTCGCCCGCGCGTTGCAGGATGCCGAAGTGGACGCCGGCGAGCTGAGCGCCGCGCTGCAATCACGGGTCGAGCACAGCGCCTCGCGCAACCCGGTGTTCGCCCCGGAACTGGTGCAGTGGCTGCAAGACGCCTTGCTGGTGGCCAACCTCGAACTGGGCCAGAGCCAGGTCGAGCAAGCCGCGTTGATCCTCGCGTTGTTGCGCAACCCGATGCGCTATGCGGGCAGCCGTTACCAGTCGTTGCTGGCCAAGCTGAACATCGAGCGCCTGAAAGAATTCGCCCTGTCGCAGAAAGAGCAACCGGCTACCGGTAAGCCCGCTGTGCCCGGCGAATCGCTGCTGCAGCGCTTCACCCACAACCTGACCCAACAAGCCCGCGACGGCAAACTCGACCCGGTGTTGTGCCGCGATGGCGCGATTCGACAGATGGTCGACATCCTCGCCCGTCGGCGCAAGAACAACCCGATCGTGGTCGGTGAAGCCGGCGTTGGCAAAACCGCGATCGTCGAAGGCCTGGCCTCGCGCATTGCGGCCGGTGAAGTGCCGCAAGTCTTGAAAGGCGTCGAGTTGCTGTCGCTGGACATGGGTCTGTTGCAGGCCGGTGCCAGCGTCAAAGGTGAATTCGAACGTCGCCTCAAAGGCGTGATCGACGAAGTCAAAGCTTCGCCGAAACCGATCATCCTGTTCATCGACGAAGCCCACACCCTGATCGGCGCGGGCGGCAATGCCGGCGGCTCCGACGCGGCGAACCTGTTGAAACCGGCCTTGGCCCGTGGCGAGTTGCGCACCATCGCCGCCACCACCTGGGCGGAGTACAAAAAATACTTCGAGAAAGACCCGGCCCTGGCCCGTCGCTTCCAGCCGGTGCAACTGCACGAACCGACCGTCAGCGAAGCGGTGACCATCCTGCGTGGCCTGGCCCAGGTTTATGAGAAGAGCCACGGCATCTACCTGCGCGATGACGCGGTGGTTGCAGCGGCCGAGTTGTCGGCCCGTTACCTGGCGGGTCGTCAGTTGCCAGACAAAGCTGTCGACGTGCTCGACACTGCGTGCGCCCGCGTGCGTATCAGCCTCGCCGCGGCTCCGGAAAGCCTGGAACGCCTGCGTGGCGAACTGGCCGAAGGTGGCCGTCAGCGTCAGGCCCTGCGCCGTGACGCTGAAGCTGGTTTGCTGATCGATCACGAAGCGCTGGACGCTCTGGAAGATCGCCTGGCCGATGCTGAAGATGAAAAGGTCGCTCTGGAAACGCTGTGGACCGAGCAGAAAGAGCTGGCCGAGCGCCTGCTGGAGCTGCGTCAGCAACTGGCCAAGGCCCGCGAGGCCGCCGCTGTCGAACCGACCATCACGGTTGAAGACGACGCTGAAGGCACCGTGATTGATACCGTTGAAGCGACCGTGGACGAAGCGCAAAGCGTCGAGTCGCTGGAAGCCGCACTCAATGAAACCCACCGCGCCCTGACCGATGCCCAGGTCAAAGAGCGTCTGGTGAGTTTCGAAGTCTGCCCGCGCCTGGTGGCCGAAGTGATCAGTGCCTGGACCGGCGTGCCGTTGGCGCAACTGGCCCGTGAACACAACGCCAAAGTTGCGAGTTTCGCCACCGACCTGCGCACGCGCATTCGTGGTCAGGAGCAAGCGGTTCATGCCCTCGACCGTTCGATGCGCGCCACCGCCGCAGGCCTGAACAAGCCTGATGCACCGGTTGGCGTGTTCCTGCTGGTCGGCCCGAGCGGCGTTGGTAAAACCGAAACCGCACTGGCCCTCGCTGATTTGCTGTACGGCGGCGACCGCTTCATCACCACCATCAACATGTCCGAGTTCCAGGAGAAGCACACCGTCTCGCGCCTGATCGGTGCGCCGCCAGGCTACGTCGGTTACGGCGAGGGCGGCATGCTCACCGAAGCCGTGCGGCAGAAACCGTATTCGGTGGTGTTGCTCGATGAAGTCGAGAAAGCCGACCCGGACGTGCTCAACCTGTTCTACCAAATCTTCGACAAAGGCGTGGCCAACGATGGGGAAGGGCGCGAGATCGACTTCCGCAACACGCTGATCCTGATGACCTCGAACCTGGGCAGCGACCGCATCAGCCAACTCTGCGAAAACGGTGCGCGGCCCACCGCCGAAGTCCTGGAAGAAACCATTCGCCCGGTGCTCAGCAAGCACTTCAAACCGGCGCTGCTGGCACGGATGCGCGTGGTGCCTTACTACCCGGTCGGTGGCCCGGTGCTGCGCGAGCTGATCGAAATCAAACTGGGTCGTTTGGGCGAGCGCCTGAACCGTCGTCAGCTCGACTTCACTTACTCCCAGGACCTCGTCGATCACCTGGCCGAGCGCTGCACCCAAAGCGATAGCGGCGCACGCCTGATCGACCACTTGCTGGATCTGCACGTGCTGCCGCTGGTGGCCGACCGTTTGCTCGATGCGATGGCCACCGGCGAAAGCCTCAAGCGTGTTCACGCAACGCTCGACGGTAACGCCAGCGTGATGTGCGAGTTCGCCTGAGGTGGGTGTGATGTTCACTCAAGTGCCGCAACCGCTGATCTATGCCGAAGCCTTGCTGGCGCAGTTCGCCAGCCTGTCGCGGGCGGCGGACGGTGCTGCGCTGCTGGGTGACTTCGTGCGCGGTTTGGCCGAGCTCAGCGGTTGCGAGCTGACGCAGCTGTACCTGCTGGATGCGACCCATACCTGCCTGGGGATGAACGCCGAGTGCCTGAACGGCATCTTGCAACCTCGGGAAGCGGCGAGCCTGCCGGCGGATTACAACGGTGAACAACTGCTGCAATTCGCTCTGTGCCAGAACCGCGTGGTGTGCCTCAGCGAGCTGAGCGGCAGCCTGCACGAAACCAGTTTCCTGCCGCTGCAAGCCACGCCCTGGCAGTCGCTGTTGTGCGTGCCGTTGGTCAATCAGCAAAAAGCTGTCGAAGGCTTGCTGCTGTGTGCCAGTCATCGGCATATCAACCTGCAAGGCTTTGCCGATTCCCTTGGTCAATTGGGCTCGTTCGTCCTCGGCCAGTTGCACTTGCTGCAACGTTTGCGGCAACCGAGCGGCAATGCAGTACCTGCACCGGTCAATGTTCCAAGCGCCAGCGGTTATGGCCTGATCGGCAAAAGCGCAGCGATGCGTCAGACCTATTCGCTGATCAGCAAAGTTTTGCACAGCCCGTACACCGTGCTGCTGCGTGGCGAGACCGGCACCGGCAAGGAAGTGGTGGCGCGGGCGATTCACGATTGCGGCCCGCGACGTTCTCAGGCGTTCATCGTGCAGAACTGCGCGGCGTTCCCCGAGAATCTGCTGGAAAGCGAGCTGTTCGGCTACCGCAAAGGCGCTTTCACCGGTGCCGACCGCGACCGTGCCGGGCTGTTCGATGCGGCCAATGGCGGCACTTTGTTGCTCGATGAAATCGGCGATATGCCGTTGTCCCTGCAAGCCAAGCTGTTGCGCGTGTTGCAGGAAGGCGAGATCCGCCCATTGGGTTCCAACGACACCCACAAGATCGACGTGCGCATCATCGCCGCCACACACCGGGATTTGGCGGTGCTGGTCAGTGAAGGCAAATTCCGCGAGGACTTGTACTACCGCCTGGCGCAATTCCCGATCGAGTTGCCGGCCTTGCGTCAGCGCGAAGGCGACATCCTCGACCTGGCCCGACATTTCGCCGACAAGGCCTGTGCGTTTCTGCAACGCGATGCGGTGCGATGGTCCGACGCGGCGCTGGATCATTTGTCCGGTTATGCCTTCCCCGGCAACGTTCGCGAACTCAAGGGTTTGGTCGAACGCGCGGTCTTGCTGTGCGAAGGCGGTGAGTTGCTGGCCGAGCATTTTTCCCTGCGCATGGAAGCCATGCCGGAGGACAGCAGCGGCCTGAATCTGCGCGAACGCCTGGAACAGGTCGAACGCAGTCTGCTCCTTGATTGCCTGCGCAAGAACGACGGCAACCAGACCCTCGCCGCCCGCGAACTCGGACTGCCCCGGCGCACGCTGCTGTACCGCCTCGGGCGCCTGAATATCAATTTGGGTGACTTCGATGGCTGACCATAACTTTTGCCACCCAAACACTGTGGTTGGAATGCCTGTTGTGGCCAGCGCAATTCCTGTGGCGAGGGGGCTTGCCCCCGTTCGGCTGCGCAGCAGTCGTAGTCCGTTAAGTGCGGTTTGCCTGAATAAACAGGATGGCTGGTTTTGGGGCCGCTTCGCGACCCAACGGGGGCAAGCCCCCTCGCCACAGATCACCTCATTCGCTTCTAACAGCGCTGCCCGAACGGGTCGGCGCTTTGTGCTTTGTCTACCCCTGGAGACCCTCTGATGCCTGTTCGTCACTGGCAAGCCGTCCTGCTGACCCTCGTCGTTCTATGCGGCCTCGGCGGCTGTAGCGGCAATTACAAATACAACGACAACACCTATCGCCCATTGGGTGATCCGCAGGCGGTCAATCGCGGCAAGTGACCGCAAGGAGTATCACCATGGAACTGGTTTTCGAAATGCTGAACACCAAGCAGTTCGTGCCCACGGATTTGTGCCAGAAGACCTTCAAACAGGCCGGTGGCGTGATTGGCCGAGGCGAGGATTGCGACTGGATCATCCCCGACCGCAAGCGTCACCTGTCCAACCATCACGCGTTGATCAGCTACCGCGAAGGCACGTTTTTCCTGACCGACACCAGCAGCAACGGTATCCAGGACAGCGAAAGCGGCGCGCGCCTGCGCAAAGGCGAGCCGATGCGCATCGAGCATGGCAGCGTGTACGTGTTGGGTGACTTCGAGATCCGTGCGCGACTGGTGCGCGACCCGGCGACGTTCGACGTTGAAGCCGGCCGTCCGCAAGCGGCGGGCAGCATCATTCCGGACGATGCCTTCCTCGACCTCGACCCTCTGAACGCCCTCGACCAGCAAGAGCGTGTGTACTCGGAAATCGATGAGTTGATCGCCCCGAGCACAACCATCGAAGACACCCGTCAACGCGCCGACTACGCGCGCATCGACATGGAAAGCCTGATGGTCCCGGAGCTGATCGCGGCCCCGGCAGAACCTGCGCCAGCGTCCCCGCCCAAAGCGGTCGAGCGTCAGAGCGAAGGTTTCTGGGAGCACTTCGGTGCGGCGTTGGGCGTAGACCTCAAAGGCCTCGATCACGATGCCCGCGAAGCCCTGGCACTGAATGCCGCACGCCTGCTCAAGCAAAGCATTGGCGGTTTGCAGCAGAGCCTGCGCACCCGCAGCGAACTGAAAAACGAACTGCGCCTGGCTCAAACCACCGTGCAAGGCACTAACAAGAACCCACTGAAATTTGCCGTCGATGCCGGCGAAGCGCTGGGCATTCTGTTGCAGGGCAACAAGCCGGGTCAGTTGCCGGCCGAACAAGCGATCTCCCGTGCGTTCCGTGATTTGCAGGCGCATCAGGTCGCGTTGCTGACCGCCAGTCGCGCCGCCGTTCGCGGCACCCTGGAGCATTTCTCGCCGCAACAGCTGACCCTGCGCTTCGAGCGCGACAACAAGCCGTTGCTCGCCACCTCAGGCAGTCGCTGGAGAGCGTACGGGCGCTATCACCAGGCCTTGCGTCAGGATGATGACTGGAGCGAGCGTTTGCTGGCCCGTGATTTCGCCCAGGCCTACGAAGAGCAGATACGGCTGATTTCCACCCTACACACCGACCACCAAGGATGATGCGCATGTCTCGCTGCTCGACCGCTTTTTTCAAGACGCTGACTGCGCTGGCTGCCCTCGTGCTGGTGGCCGGTTGCTCGTCGCTGTCGCCGTATTCCACCGTGACCAAACTCAACCTGAAGCTGACGGCCAGCGATCAGTTGAACCCGGACCTCAACGGTCGTCCGTCGCCGATTGTCGTGCGCCTGTTGGAGCTCAAGCACCCGGTAACGTTCGAGAACGCTGATTTCTTCAGCCTCTACGAACGTGCCAAGGAATCCCTGGCACCGGACCTGGTGGCCAGCGAAGAACTCGAATTGCGCCCCGGTGAAACCATCGAGCTCAAGCTCAGCGTGGAGGAGGGCAGCCGTTATGTCGGCGTGCTCGCGGCCTATCGCGACCTGCCGGAAACCAAATGGCGCTACACCCTGCAAACCACTGCGCTGGAAGTCACCGTGGCTGACCTGACCCTCGATCAGGCCGGCATCCGCAATACCCATGAAACGCTCGCCAAGGCGGATGACTGAACATGAATGCCCATAAAGTCATTTGGCAGGAAGGCATGCTGCTGCGACCGCAGCACTTCCAGCACAACGATCGTTACTACGACCACCAGATGAAGACCCGCACCCAGTTGCTGGGCAGTTACACCTGGGGCTTCCTCAACCTGGAAATCGACTTGCAGTTCCTCAACATGGGCAAACTGGTGATCAGCCAGGCCTCGGGGATTCTGCCGGACGGCAGCCTGTTCGAGCTGGGTGGCAACACCGAACCGTTGGCCCTGGATGTGCCGCCGAACACCGGCAACACACCGATTTATCTGGCGCTGCCACTGGTGACCGGTAACCACATCGAGTCTCGCCGCCCGGAGCAATCCGATGTGCTGGCGCGCTATACCGCGTACGAAGCGGAAGTTGCCGACTCCAATGCCGGTGACGACTCTGCAAGCCAGGTCAGTTGCGCCCGTCCGGATTTCCGTTTGTTGCTGGGTGAGCAGCAAAGCGACCAGGCCTACGTGAAGCTGAAAATCTGCGAAGTGCTCGATACCACGCCCGACGGCGTGATCAGCCTCGATCCGGATTTCGTGCCGACCTACCTTCAGGCGCATTCGTCCAGCTACCTGCTGTCGTGCCTCAAGGAAGTGATCAGCATGCTCGGCCACCGGGGCGATACCATCGCCGACCGGATTCGCTCCAACGGCAAGGTCGGTGGCGCGGAAGTCGGTGACTTCATGATGCTGCAACTGATCAACCGCACCGAACTGTTGCTGCGCCATTACCTCGGCCTGGAACAGGTGCACCCGGAAGAGTTGTACCGCACGCTGCTGACCATGCTTGGCGATCTGGCGACATTTTCCAGCGAGAGCAAACGCCCGCGTCTGGACAGCCGTTATCAGCACAGTGATCAGGGCGCGAGTTTCCGCAAACTGATGGAAGCGATTCGTCAGGTGCTGTCGATGGTGCTCGAACAGCACGCTATCGAACTGGTGCTGCAGGCGCGTCAGTACGGAATCATCGTGTCGCCCTTGCACGACCACAAACTGCTGGGCTCGGCCTCGTTCGTGCTCGCGGCCAGTGCCAACTGCGACTCCGAAGAACTGCGCCATCGCTTGCCGGCGCACCTCAAGGTCGGGCCGGTGGAGCGTATTCGCCAACTGGTCAACCTGCATCTGCCGGGCATCAAGGTCAAACCGTTGCCGGTGGCCCCGCGGCAGATCGCGTTCCACTCCAACAAAACCTATTTCATCCTCGAACTCAGTTCCGAAGACCTGGCGCAACTGGAGCGCTCCGGCGGCTTCGCGTTCCACGTGTCCGGCGAATTTGCCGAGCTTGAACTGAAATTCTGGGCCATCAGGAACTGACCGACATGATCAAGGACATGGAACACAACCAGGACGACAAAACCGTCCTGCTCGACCGTCAGGGCCATGGCCCGGCGTCGAGTCCGTTGACTGACTTCGCTGCACCACCGCGTTTCGAACAGCTGGAAGAACGGATGATCTATGCCGCGCGTTTGCGCCCGGCCGAAGCGTTCAACATCAGCCTCAATTCGCTGGTGGCCGCGGCGTCCGACTTGCTGTCGGAAGTGGTGCGACTCAAGCACAGCGACACCCGCGAAGACCTGTATGCGCTCAACGAGCGACTGACCGCCGGGCTGAAGCTGTTTGAAGTGCGGGCGCTGCACAACGGCGCTGAAAGCAGCCAGGTGATGGCCGCACGTTACGTGCTTTGCACCGTGGTCGATGAAGGCGTCGTCACCACGCCGTGGGGCAACGAAAGCGAGTGGTCGCAGATGAGCTTGCTCAGCAGCTTCCACAACGAAACGTTCGGCGGCGAGAAGTTCTTCCAGCTACTGGATCGCCTGTCGAAAAACCCGGTCAAGCACCTGCCGATGCTGGAACTGATGTACCTGTGCCTGTCCCTCGGTTTTGAAGGCAAGTACCGGGTGCAAGCCCGCGGCATGCTTGAGCTCGAAGGCATCCGCGACGCCTTGTATCGGCAGATCCGTCAGCTGCGCGGCGACGTGCCGCGTGAGCTGTCGCCGCATTGGGAAGGCTTGAACGATCAGCGCCGCAGCCTGGTGCGCATCGTGCCGGCGTGGATGGTGGTGCTGTTCACTATGGTTTGCCTGGTGGTGATGTATTCGGGCTTCGCCTGGGTGTTGGGCGAGCAACGCGAAACCGTTCTGCAACCTTATCAGCAGCTAGATCCGGCCGCGGTTCAGCCGCAGTCGCAGCCGTAAACAGGGACGTGTGATGAAAAAGTTTTTCAAGAAAGTCGGCGCTTTCCTGCGCCAGACCTGGGTCTGGACCCTGCTGTTGGTGCTGTTCGTCGCGCTGCTGGTGTGGTTCGTCGGGCCGCTGCTGGCGGTCAATGACTACAAGTTCTGGGAAGGTTCGACCTCCCGCCTGCTGACCATCAGTGTGCTGTTCCTGGTCTGGGGCCTGACCATGGTCTTCGTCAGCTGGCGCGCCGGTGTGCGCAAGAAGGCCATCGAAGAGACCGAAGATGGCCAGGACCGTATCCGCCGCGAAGAGCTGATCGACGAAGAGCAGAAAGAGCTTCGCGTACGCTTCAAGGATGCGTTGAAAACCCTGAAGACTTCGAGCCTGTATCGCGGTCGCAGCGAGCGCTGGCGCAGTGATTTGCCGTGGTACTTGCTGATCGGCCCGCAGGGCAGTGGCAAGACCAGCCTGCTGGATTTCTCGGGTCTTGAGTTTCCGATCAACAAGATCGACCGCAAACTCACCCGCGACACTCGCGGCACGCGGCATTGCGACTGGTATTTCGCCGACCACGGCGTGCTGATCGACACCGCCGGCCGTTACCTGACCCAGCCGGATGCCGAAGTCGATGGCAGCGCCTGGAGCACCTTGCTCGACCTGCTGCGCAAGCGTCGGCGTAACCGCCCGCTGAACGGGGTGCTGGTGGCCATTCCGGTGGAAATGCTGCTGGGCAATACCGAGCAAGATCTCGAGACCCTGGCCCGCCAGGTGCGTGCGCGCCTGCAAGACGTGCATCAAAAACTGCACGTCGACGTGCCGATCTATCTGGTGTTGAGCAAGGCCGATCGCCTGCTTGGTTTCGACGAATTCTTCGATCAGCTGACCCGCGAAGAAAGCGATCAGGTGCTCGGTACCAGCTTCCGCAAAGAGCAGAGCGGCACTGATGTTGCCGTGCTGCGCGCCGAGTTCGAAGAGCTGCTGCGTCGCCTGAACAGCCAGGTGATCATGCGCATGCACCAGGAGCGCGACACCCAGCGCCGTGGCCGCATCCTCGACTTTCCGCATCAACTGGGGCAGATCGGCGAGCGCCTGTGCCTGTTCGTCGACCTGGCGTTCACCGGCAACCGCTACCAGCGTGTCAGCCAGTTGCGCGGCTTCTACCTGATCAGCGCGCCGCACCTGACTCAAGAGATGGACCAGACCACCGCCAGCATCGGCGCTAACCTGGGCATGAACGCTGGCATGCTGCCGACCCTGCGCAGCGGCCGTTCGCGGTTCATTCACCATTTGCTCAGCCGGGTGATTTTCCCCGAGGCCGATCTGGCCGGTCTGGACAAACGCGAGCGCAGCCGCATCCATTGGGGCCAGCGCGCCCTGTACGTGGGCGCACTGGCGGCGCTGGCGCTGTTCGGCATGCTGTGGGCGGGCGGTTTCTCGGCCAACTATGAGCGTCTGGAAAACCTGCGCTCACTGGCGCAAACCTGGAATCAGCAACGCTCGGCCCTGACCGCTCGTGATGACGCCATGGCGGCGCTCAAGACCCTCGACACCCGCTATGCGGCAACCCAGGTCTTTCCGAACAAAGGTGACGTGTCGTACCACGAACGCGGTGGCCTGTACCAAGGCGAAGACGCCAATCCAGTGGTCATGAGCGCCTACGAGCGTGAGCTTGAAGCGCAACTGTTGCCACGGGTTGCGACCCTGCTGGAAGGGCAGATCCGCGCCAACATGAAGGACCGCGAACGCCTGCTCAACAGCCTGCGTGCGTACCTGATGCTGAACATGAAAGATCGCCGCGATGCTACGTGGCTCAAGGATTGGGTCGCGAATGACTGGTCCCTGCGCTACGCCGGCAACACCGCGGTGCAGAACGGCTTGAACACCCACTTCGAGCGCTTGCTCAAGCAGCCGTTTATCTACCCGCTGAACGATCAACTGGTGGCGCAGGCGCGCCAGGTTTTGCGCAGCGAGTCGCTGGCTAACGTGGTTTACCGGATGCTGCGCGAGCAGGCTCGCAATCTGCCGGACTACCGCTTCAGCCAACACCTGGGCCCCCAAGGTGCGTTGTTTGTCGGCACCGATTACGTGATCCCGGGGTTCTACACCCAACAGGGTTATCAGCAGTACTTCTCGGTCCAGGGCACTGCGCTGGTTACCGACATCCTGCGGGACAACTGGGTGCTGGGCGAAGGCTCGGGCATCAGCGGCATGGACTTGCGTCGCCTGATGGTCGAACTGGAGCAGCTGTACTTTCGCGACTACGCCAACTTCTGGAGCGAAGCGGTCGGCCAGGTGGCCTTGCCACCGATCAACGACGCCGGTGAAGGCGCCGAGCAACTGGCGGGCCTGACGTCGGCCAACTCGCCGGTGCTGCAACTGCTGGTGGAAGTGCGCGAGAACACCCGTTTCCAGGTCATTGCAGACAGCGCCGATGAAGCTGCCGAGGCGGCTGACAAACTGGACGAGAAGGGCGGCAAGTTGGGCAAACTGGCTGCGGCCGCCGCGGACAAAGCGTCGGACATCGCGAAGACCTTGCCAGACACCGCAAAAAAATCCCTGCAACGGCGCTTCGAACCGCTGCACCGATTGCTGGATGACAACAACGGCCCGGCCGCTGATTTGACCCCGGCACTGACAGCACTCAACGACCTGCAACTGCAACTGTCGAGCCTGGCCCGTGCCAGCGCGCCGGAGCAGGCTGCGTTCGAAATGGCCAAGACCCGCATGAGCGGCCAGCGTGATGCGCTGAGCAACTTGCGCAATGCCTCGAACCGTCTGCCACGCCCTGTGAGCGTGTGGTTCAACGTGCTGGCCGAAGACACCTGGCGTCTGGTGCTCAACGATTCCTACCAGTACCTGAACCAGCGTTATCAGAGCGAGCTGTACAGCTTTTACGGCAAGGCAATCAACAAGCGTTACCCGTTCAGCGCCCACAGCACCAGCGACGTTGCGATCAGCGACTTCCGCGAGTTCTTCAAGGCCCAAGGCATTGCCGATCGCTTCTTCGACAACTACATGCGTCCGTTCGTGAGTGGCGATCCAGGCAACTACCGCCTGCGCAGCATTGACGGTCATAGCATGCCGATCTCCAAGGTCTACCTCGACCAGATGGCCGCGGCCCAAGTGATCCGCCAGAGCTTCTTCTCGATCAACCCGGCCGAGCCGCAAGTGCAGTTCAAACTGGAGCCGTACACCCTCGACCCGGCCGTCAGCCGTTCCGAGTTCAAGTTTGGCGACAAGACCATTGAATACCGTCACGGCCCGATCGTGCCGGTGTCCTTCAAATGGCCGACCGACGCTGAAGACGGTCGCACCAGTCTGGTCCTGGACAAAATGGTTGGCCGCCCGATCGGCATCGAGAAGAACACCGGCCCATGGTCGCTGTTCCGTCTGTTCGACCTGATGCAGACCGAGTACCTGACCGGTCGCGACGTGCTGGTGCTGAAAGCTGATGTGGGCGGCCTGCGCGCCAACTACTTGCTGTCGAGCCAGCGCACGCCGAACCCGTTCGACATGGGCGTGCTGCGTACTTTCCGTATGCCGGTGCAGCTCTGATGCTGGTTGCCAGCCCCTGGCGCAGCGCTGCGCGTACCGATCCGGGCAAGGTTCGGGCGCGCAACGAAGATGCTTTCCTCGACTGTCCACAGCAGGGGCTGTGGGTGGTCGCGGACGGTATGGGCGGTCATCAGGGCGGCGACATCGCCAGCCAGTTGATCGTCGCCAGCCTGGCGGAGTTGCCTGTGAAGGACGACTTCGACGAACGCCTCAAAGGGATTCGCCAGTGCCTGCACTGGCTCAACCGCCGCTTGGGTCAGGAATTGACCGTCACCGCCGGGCGCCACGACAGCATCATGGGCAGCACCGTGGTGGCGCTGCTGGTGGAAGGCAATCGCGCGGCCTGCATCTGGGCCGGCGACAGCCGCTGCTACTTGTGGCGTGGCCAGCGTTTGTATCAGCTGTCCAAGGACCATTCGCTGCAACAGCAATTGATCGACGAGCAGAACATGAGCGTCGAGCAAGCCCAGGCTCATCCTGCCGCCCATGCCTTGACCCGTGCGGTCGGCGCTGCCGAGCAACTGACCCTGGATGTGTTGGAGCTCGAGGTCTATCCCGGCGATGCGTTTCTGTTGTGCAGCGACGGTTTGTACCAAGGACTGAGCAGCGATGCCCTGGGCAACGCGCTCAGCCTGACCGCGCCGCACGTTGCGCTGGAGCGTCTGTTCGACGGCGCTCTGCGTGGCTCGGCCCGGGACAACCTGACCGCCGTGGTGATCCGCCAATGACTGAACTCATGCCACCGATCGACGACCTGCTGGTGACCGAAGAAGAAGCCAATAACCTGACTTACTTCGCCTTCGCCACGCCTCTAAACGGAAAGCCGCATCAGGCCGATCCTGTGCTGGCGCCCACCCGGGCCAGTATCGGCGAACTGCCGGACGTGCTGGCGGGGCGTTACCGTATCGAGCGCCTGCTCGGTGCCGGTGGCATGGGTGCGGTTTACCGCGCACGGGACTTGCTGAGCGAACAGTTCGGCGATCCCGATCCTTACATCGCGCTGAAAATACTCAGCGAAGAATTTGCCGAATCGCCGGACGCCAGTGCCTTGCTCTACAGCGAGTTCGCCCTGACCCGACGACTGCGCCACAACAACGTGCTGCGACCGCACACCTTTGAAGTGGACACCGACTGCCAGCGCGCCTTCATCACCATGGAACTCATGCGTGGGCTAACCCTGGACAAATTACTCTGCGAGCGGCCCCTGGGCCTGCCGTGGAAAGAACTGCGTGACATCGCGCTACCGCTGCTCGACGCGCTGGCCTACGCCCATGCGCGCGGCGTGCTGCACGGCGACATGAAACCAAGCAACGTGATGCTCAGCGAAGACGGCGTTCGCCTGTTCGACTTCGGCCTTGGCCAAGCGCAAGAGGGCATCTTGCCCGGCTTGCCGCACCTGAGCCGCAACCGCTTCAACGCCTGGACCCCTGGCTACGCTGCCCCTGAACTGCTTGAGGGCCAACCGTTGTCGGCCAGCGCAGACGTGTACGGCGTGGCCTGCGTGATCTACGAATTGGCGGGCGGCAAACACCCGTTCCGCCGCTTGCCCTCGACCGAGGCCCGCGACGGGCACCTCGAACGCGAGCTGCACGCACCCCGAAACCTGCCGAAACACTGCTGGCCAGCCCTGCGAACGGCGCTGGCTTTCGATGCGGCCAAGCGCACCATCACCGCCGCCCAATTGCGTGACGCCCTGGGCGTCACTTCGTCTTTGCTGCAACGCCTGCGACTGCGGGCGTAACGGATGACTACCGAACAGGGAGCAAGCCATGTTCAACCCAGCTAACGAAACGCACTTCAGCCTGACCGTTGAAGACTATGTGGGCGACCTGCAAGTGCTGTCGTTCACCGGCACCGAAGGCATCAGCCAGCCGTATCGCTTCGACCTGGAACTGGTCAGCGAAAACCCTGACCTGGACCTGGAAAAGCTCCTGCACAAGCAGGCGTTCCTCGCATTCGACCCGAAAGGCAGTGGCATCCACGGCCAGATCTACCGCGTTGCCCAAGGCGATGCCGGCAGGCGCCTGACCCGCTACAAAGTCTCCCTGGTGCCGCACCTGCAATACCTGCATCACCGCACCAACCAGCGCATCTACCAGCAGATGTCGGCGCCGAAAATCATCGCGCTGATCCTCGAAGAACACGGCATCAAGGGCAACGCCTACAAATTTCAGTTGAGCCAGCCGTGCCCGGACCGCGACTACTGCGTGCAATACGACGAAACCGATCTGCACTTCGTCCAGCGCCTGTGTGAAGAAGAAGGCATTCACTACCACTTCCAGCACAGCGAAAAAGCCCACCTGCTGGTGTTCGGCGACGACCAGACCGTGTTCCCCAAACTCGGCCAGCCAACGGCTTATGTCCAAGGCAGCGGCATGGTCGCCGACGAACCGGTGATCAAAGGCTTCAAACTGCGCCTGGAAACCCGCACCGGCCGTGTCACCCGCCGCGACTACGACTTCGAAAAGCCCAACCTGCGACTCGAAGCTGCGTACAAACCCGACGGCGAAAGCACCGAACCGGACCTGGAAGACTACGACTACCCCGGCCGCTTCCTCGACCGCGCCCGTGGCAAATTCCTCAGCCAACGCGCCCTCGAACGCCACCGCGCCGACTACCAGCAAGCCGAAGGCCACGGCGACCAGACCACCCTCGCCAGCGGCCACTTTCTGGAAATGTCCGACCATCCGCGCACCGAGTGGAACGACCTCTGGCTACTCACCGAAATCGTCCACGAAGGCAAACAGCCGCAAGTGCTCGAAGAGTCCGTGACCAGCGACACCACCAACAACAAAGACGACTTCCACCAGGGCTACCGCAACCGATTCCTCGCCACCCCGTGGAACGTCTTCTACCGCCCCGCGCTACAACACCCGAAACCCCGCGTTCTCGGCAGCCAGACCGCCATGGTCACCGGCCCCAAAGGCGAAGAAATCCACTGCGACCCATACGGCCGTATCAAAGTGCAATTCCACTGGGACCGCGAAGGCCTCGCCGACGACAAAACCAGCTGCTGGATGCGCGTCTCCTCCAGTTGGGCCGGCGACCGCTACGGCGCCATCGCCATCCCGCGCATCGGCATGGAAGTGCTAGTCACCTTCCTCGAAGGGGATCCTGATCAACCGTTGGTGACCGGTTGCCTGTACCACAAGGAAAACCTCGTCCCCTACGACCTGCCCGCAAACAAAACCCGCACCGTATTCAAAACCCTCAGCTCACCGGGAGGCGGCGGGTTCAACGAACTGCGGATTGAAGACAAGAAAGGGGCCGAGCAGATCTTCATCCATGCCCAGCGGGATTGGGATGAAAACATTGAGCACCACCAGAAGATTCGGGTGGGGAATGAACGCCACGACACCGTGGAGAAGAACACCTACACCGAGCTGAAGGCTGAAGAGCATCGCACCACGATTGCTGATCGCAAGAGTGAAGTGCGGGTGGATGATCACCTGACTGTTGGGCAGAACCAGCACATCAAGCTTGGGACTGCGCAGCTGACCAGTGCGGGGAAAGAGATTCACCTTAAGGCTGGGGACAAAATCGTCATCGAAGCCGGGATGGAGCTCACGGTTAAGGCCGGTGGGAGTTTTATCAAGCTCGATGCGGGTGGGGTGACGGTTGTTGGGCCGGTGGTGAAGATTAATGCCGGTGGTTCGGCGGGGAGTGGGACTGGGATTGGGATTAAGCCGCCGGTGCTACCGGGGGCGGCGGATAAGGATAAGGCGGGGAGTTTGATGGAACAGGCGTTGGGGAATGTGGTGCCTGAGCAGGTTAAGCCGAAGGCTTTTTTTGTGTTTTCTGAGTGATCGACATGAATGGTGTGTTGAAGAAAAGCAATGGCGTCGCTGTAGCGGTTTTCACCGTATCGCTGCTGAGCCTGTTTCATGGCAGCGTTTATGCGGATGAGTGCCCGTCTGAAGATTTTGCCCAATTCCTTCCGGCGTTCTCTGCGAATGCTGAAACCCAGCAGCGGTTGACTGCGATGACGGTGAAGTCGCAGGTTTTGAAACCGGTGGGAGAACATGGGGTTTTTGAGCCGCAAACGACGGGAGTCAACAGTTCCAATTTGGCGTTTCCGCTAATGGCGCCCGTAGCCACAGACAAGACAGAAGGTGTCGAAGTCGAAGCGATCGACGACAGTCACTTCAATGTTGTGGATAAGCGGGCGGGTAACAGCAACATCAAGATCTTCAATTTTTCTCGGCAGGCGTGTTGGGTCTTGGAGGGAGTTGAGGATTGGTCGATTAGTGAGAAAGATCTCGTAGTGGCTGGCAATCCTCACATGAGCGAGGCAGAGAGATTTTGCTTTCAACGTGCGGAAGCCTTTAGAGGTTTGGGGGGGCTAGAGCAGTACCGACTCACGGGGGAGTTGTTTGAAGCCTCTCTGGAAAACTATCTATGCGCTGCAGCTTCCGGCGATCCTCAAGCCAGTTTGAATGCTGCAAGTTTGAGTCTTTCCGGTATGGCGCCGCAGTTAAAAACCGAGAAGGTTGAGCAGCTATTCAAGGCAGCAGCAACCACCTTGCCGGAGGGGGCAATGAGTCTTTCGTTATTTTATTGCGTTGGTAACAACATCGCCGCTGACGGCCCTTGCCAGCATCCAGCACAGGCTGAAGAAGCGCTGACGCATGCTGCCCGTATTGGAAGTGCCTTTGCGACAAATGCACTCGGTAGAGCCTTTGAAACTGGTGAGTTGGTTACAAAGGACATGTCCAGGGCAGTTGCCTGCTACCAACTTGCTGCCAAACACGGCAGTAAAGGGTCTATTGCACATTTGGAACGTTTGAATAAGCAGCCAGCTGGAGTTGTTAAAGCCAGTTTTTGCTATTGATTATTGCAGGAAGCAGAAATGACAGAGCCACTTGACTTGTCGAGCAACTATACCAGTGCTAATTATAGATATAAGGAGGGCGGAGACGGCTTTGCCGTAGAGAATGGTAAAAAAGTTGTCGACTGTTCTCATATGGTTAACTTGTTGCTTAAAGGTGCCGGCTACGAAGTTCCTTACCAGAATACAGCGGGTCTCAATAGTGGGGCTGCACTTCAGTACTATGATGTAATTAGTCCTGCTAATGTAAGACGTGGAGATATCGTCCTCTGGATTAACGTAACTTCCAATCATGAAAATAAGACGTTAAATCATACGGGGATTGTCGAGTTTTATGACAGCACATTAGACTCTGAGTTTGGCAAATTCTTTGGGGCACAAAGTTCTGGTCCAGCCACTGCACCATTCGGCGCTTTGGGGAAGGCCTGGTATTGGCCAGTTCCTACAAAGTTTTTGAGAGTTAAAGAGTCGACAAGGACGGGGGGGAATCCAACTCCGACACCTACCCCTCCACCCGCTCCCGCCCCTGTTCCAGCGACATCGCCGTTAATGAACTTCCAATATCCTTTTAGAAAGGCTGACGGAAAACAGTTCACTGATGCTGAGGAAGTCTACAAAGCACTTGAGGGTGAAAAGTCAGGCCATTACCTGCTGGGGAGCAACAAGTTTTGGCATGGCGGCATCCACATCAGCGATGCAAGTGCACCGCAATGCGTACTCAATGAGCCGGTTCGCTGTATGGCCGATGGAGAGGTCGTTGCGTATCGGTTGAATCAGGACTATCTGGAGTCGACTTTCGGTGATAATGAGAAAAAGCTGAAGTACTCCAACTCTTTCTGCCTGGTGCGCCATGAATACAAGTCGGCGCCAAACCCGGAAGACGGGCAAAATAAAGGTAAACAAAACAAGCTGACTTTCTACAGTCTATACATGCACTTGTTACCGTATGCCCGTTATCCGCTAGCGCCAGAAGAAACACCGAAGCCTGTAGTTACGATGAATTTTGGCGATTACAAAGGTTACGACAAGGCTCCTTGGATACCCGGCGCGCACTCCTACGGATTAATAAAAAAGGGTACAAAGCTAGAAATTCTTGATCAGGCGGTTGAGGGAACCAAAACATACGCCAAGGGAAAGATTCTTGCTGGATCAGTCAAAAGCGGCTCAACCAAAACGCGTAACGTCGGAGATGAAGTCTGGTTCGCGTTTAAAGAGAACGACATTCCCTATCAAAACTCGCAGCACAAGGCGATCTGGACCGCAGACAAAGTGCCTCAACGACTGAGGCCCAATTATTGGCAAGGAAAAGTTAAGGCTACCGCAGTCAATAAGCTTGACCTTTACACAGCCCCCGTGACGCTTCAAAACGGCCAACCCATAGGCGCCCGATACGGAAATAAGCAGCTTATTCCTACCAGCGTCGTTGAGTTCGATAGTAAAGAAGTGCTGAACCTGATCGTTGAAGGCAAACTTCGACGAATGGCCAAATGCATAATGGTCAGCGGCGGCTTAGCTGCCGAGGGGGCTGTGCCTGAGAGTTTTTGGACCTGTATAGAGAATAGTGCGGAATACCACATGGTCGACTGGACATCTCTGATGCCTACCAGTTTCGATTCGGTTGAAACGGCAAGCACAGGAATCAAGGCAGGTGATCCGATTGGATATTTGGGGCAGACAGAAAATCTCACCGGCGAAGACGGCGGTGTGTCCAGTAAGTATCAGGTTCACGTCGAGATTTTTACTGCCGAAGCTGACGTCAAAGATTTCCTCAAGAACGTTGCGGGTTTGAAGGTAGGTAAGCAGTACCTTCATCTGGCGGTCGGCGCTGAACTAAAGAAAAAAGCGCCTGCTACTGGATCGACACCTCTCAAGCAAGAACACGCAGTTGACTTGAGCAAGGCACGTGTCATCAATGACGCTGGTGAAGACTGGTACGAAGTCAGAGTGACCGAAGACGATCAACCGATTACTGGGCTCATGAAGAAGGCAGGCGCAGAAATCATCACGCAGCATGATTGGGAGAAACTGGGCTTTCAGATCGTTGAGGAGACAAACGCCGCCGCAGACGGATTCCTCGACCCTGAAGACATGCCCCAATTCTTCAAGAATCTTTACGCAAAAATCGACAAGAACCATGACGGTGAAGTCGATCCTGGCGAACTTGCAGAGGGGCTGAAAAATTCGGAAACCCGAGCTCAGTGGGCGAAGCTTGTTGCGCACCACCCTACAGAATGGAAAGACAAAGCTGATTCTGCTAAGTGGAGCAAACTTGATAAATTGCTGGAAAGTTCGCCAAAAACATTGAGACATGAGAAGGAAAGAATAACTAAATTTGTATTCTGGGATGAGCTGGTTGGAAAGGCGCAGGTGGCTTCCAGTTTGATCTGGCACTTTCATCCAGTTGAATTTATATCCAATATGAAGGCTAAAAAAACCTGCGATTGCAATGCTGTTGTAAAAGTTACTCGTTGGGTTTCCTCTAGTATGACCCACTATGGTCCACTGCATAATGGTGATAAGGAGCTAGGTAGTTCGCCTCAGTGGGATGAGTTGGTTTCAGAGGGGAGGATTACTGCGGATGAAAAGAAAATTATCATTGTAATGTCTGGTAATGAGGCGAAAATAAACGGTGTGCAGAGTTACGATAGTGAAGTAATTACTGCAGGTGCAATGCAGAAAACAGTTAATGTGGCTGGTGGAGGGGAATTACCCGCTCAAGTCAAAAAATTCAAAGATCAATACCCTGACGCATTTATTGAGTTTTTTGAGTCGAAAGGCTGGAAGCTCGATGACGCGGGAGCCTCGCCGAAAATGTATTATCAGGGAGAGGCCCGTGCCAATGGAGCTAAGCTAGAAGGGCAGGAACTAAAAAGTAATCTAAAAATTGGTTGCGGCGAGGCGACCTTTGGACAGGTAATTGACTGCCAACCAGTTTCAGTAATGGCGTGCGCAATTTCAAGTCCGTTATATGTAGAAATACAGATAATGGACTTTATTGATAGGTTGCATAGTGCTTTAGAGAAGAAACCGACTGGCTATACTTTTACTGCTGGTAAATTTTTCAAAACTCTGCTGGGGAAAGCAGTCGTTCTTGATCATGATATAAATCGGCCGGGGTTTGTAAGGGATGACCTAGGGACGGCTCTGGATAACTTCTTTTTTCAGAACCCAACAGTCAATAGAAATATTGATACATGGGGGGCGGCATATGATACCTATGAAAGAAAAATTCTTGATTTGTATGGTAATGACAGGCGAATGACAAATGCATCCACTCGGTATAATCACTTGAAGGCGGGGCTCTGAGAATGTTAAAGGTAAAGCTTCTAGTTGTTCGCATATGTTTTCTGTTTTCTTTAAGCGCTGCTTGTCATGCGGCAGACTCCAATTTATCCGGTGTCGATGGAGCAGCTCTCAAGTTTTCCTCTTGGGATAAAGATGTCGCTGTTTGGAAGCGGGCTACGTTTTCAAAAAACAACCTGAGTTTCAATTTGTATGAAAGTGGGTCGACCCCTTCAATTGGGCTTGGTGTCAATTCGGACTCCCTTGCTCCAAGTAGGAAATACGCGCTAATTCAGCGAACAGTATTCGGGGAGTTAAATGATGGCCAACAAATAACGTCTACCGAAAAATCCTATTGCGATATGGTCTCAATGGACACCGGTTGTGTACTTCTCTCTCGGCCTGCCGAAGCTTGCTCTGGAAGTTGGAAAGGGGTCAATTGGTCGACGGATGGAGGTGAGGTCATTGCGCCGAAACTGGAAACGATAACTCCTAAAGAGCTGGTCAAGTCGGCAGCAGCTATTTCCGATGCAGCGTCTAGGGCGCTTGCTATCAAAGATCAAATGTTTATGGGTGTTGACTCTTATATAAGCTGCTATCCACCTGCCAAAAATGTTCAGGCGTTAAACGATCTGGGCTTCTACCTAGCGCAAGCAGGTGATGATTTGTCTGCACTGAAAATATACCGAGGCGTGGAAACTACTGGTAAACGTACAGTGTTAATGCTGAATATTGCCGACTCTCTGTGGAATATGAAAAAAACCTCTGAGGCGATCGAGTACTACAAACGATACTCTGACGCAATGAATGCCGACGGGAAAAGTGCTAAAATTCCGGTTCGGGTTCCTGAGCGGATTCAGTAAAACTAAATCGAAGAACGCTGGCGTATTGTTTGTGCGCTAGCAAGTATTCTGCCAACTTTTATCTGTCGCGTCATAGCCTCGAGTTGCATCAACGCAAGGGATTTGTTTTGAATAAGTTATTTTTATTGGTAATGCTTTTGTGTCCCTTGGCTGTAGCCGCTGAACCGATCTTTCAGTCTCTGCAGTCATGTGAGCAGGGCGTTAGTACTGCGAGTCATTGCTCGGTGGTGCTGGACAGTAACGGTTACCTGGTGGATGCCGATTCCGGTAAAAAGTTGTCCGATACAGCGGAGTCAATGGGAGCTATGAATTCGTTTGAGCTCTACCGAGACGGCGGTCGATACATATTGGCCAACGAGAATTTCTCCCGCGCTAAAACACGTCGCTGGGTGGTGTTTGGCTATGACGCTGGAAGGGTTGTTCTGGATAGGATCTATATCTTCTCGTTAGACATTTCCGAGCAGTCAGGGCCTTATTGGCACGGTTACGATTGCCGGTCCGACTCCAAGCCATTCACCCGCCCAAGCGACGAGTCCTTCAGCGAGTCAGCCATGCAGGCGCTATGTGGTGAGGTTGAAGGTGAAGTCGTACTGGTACAGGAAGATTCTCCTGTATCCGCGCCCGCCAAATCGTTGGCCGTCAGTGTTCCTGTGTACAGCGCCCGAAATCGCAATGGTGCGGCGACCTACGTATTCGTTGGAAGCGAAGAGCCAGATTTGTCGGCGATGGCTTGTCAGTCCAATTGCTCACCTATCACAGCGGCACGACCTCGCTTATTGCGTGGTGAGAATGCGTTTTCAGTTACCCATGAGCCGCTAAAGGAATGATCGGTTTGAAATCTTTGTCTGTGTGTTTTATTGCATTGTTGCTCCTCTGTCCGATGTCGGCTCACAGCGAAGTCACAACTGAGGTCTATTGCTTTCGCTCGCAGGAAGGCAAGGACATCAATTTTGAGTTCAGAAGCTATTACGACTCAGTTTCCAAATGGAGCGGCGCAAGCGTCAAGTACAGTAAATCGAAGGAGGCTATTTCTCTTGTTTACAAGGACTCCGAAGAAGAAGTGCTAGATCCGAATCGACCTTCTCAGTTCACAACAAGATGGATTGAAGTGTCCGAAGGTCAGGTCACTGGAGATTATGGAATGGTCAGGCAAGGTGCTCTGATTTACGCCATGGTCTATACGAACCACAAATCCGGTAAGAGATATATATTCGAGCACGATAGCAACATGGACTCGCCACCCGAGACAGGCTGCCAGTGGTGAGTAAGGGACCGAAAAAGGGGACTTAAGTCCCCTTTTTTTATTCGCGGTTCCGCTACACCTTCGCCCGATACTCCGCCGGATTCGGCGAATCAATGTGATCGAGCGCTCGCTCCACCAACAACCGGACCCCATCCGCCAATCTGCTGAGCGCCAAGGCTAAGGAGCGCCGTGTACCGTCCACGTCGTCGGCCAGGTTGGCGGCGATGGCGCTGATGGACAGCAGGTCTTCCGAGGCGTTGGCCAGGAGGGCTTCGGTGTCGATGTCGGGGGAGACGGTGAAGAGCTTGCCTTTGCGCTTGGGTTTTTCGTTGGGTGGAGGGGCGAAATGGTGGTTGAGGGCGCGTTCGGCGGCTTCGTGGAGTTTTCTGGAATCGAAGGATTCGTAGGGGGATGTGGCTTCGTTTTCAGGAGGATTCGGTGTTGGCTTGATCATTAAGTGTTACTCCATGATTTAAAGGAGCTGACACCATTTCGCGTGCACTTCGAAAGAGGTGGCAGCTGTGCATAGGTGTGCAAGACCGGTGGAGTCACCCGGCAGACCCGGAGGTCTCCCATACACAGCTGCCATAACGATTCGCGAGCATAGGAAAACGCTCGATGAATTGCCATAACCGAATGTGTACTCCACCGGACTTGCACGTCCGAGTCACCGATTTTGCGGTGACGAACAGAGGTTATCGATGAGGGACCAAGCTGCCTAGTTCATGGACAGCCCGGCGTTTTGAAGGAAATGTCCGATAAGTTTGAGGGCATCAAGATCAGAAGATCGCAGCCTTCGGCAGCTCCTACAGAATGTGTTTCTTCAGGTGTAGGGCGGGTGTTGGGTGTGACGCGGAGCGTCATGGGATGCGTTCCTACGCGGGAGCGTGGGAACGATCAGGGTTGAGGCGGTAAAGCGTGACTTGGCGGTCATCATGCTGGAAAAGCGGTTCATCTTCTTCTAACGCAAGCCGAGAGTGGCGTTCTGGCTTGAAGCCGCTACACTGCGCCGGCCGTTCACTTTTCTCTTGAGGCTGTGCGCATGAAATTTCGTTTTCTTCTGTGGATGCTGGGTTTGTTGATGGGTAAGGCCAGTCGGACTAATCCTGCGTTTCAGCAGCAGTTGGGTGACAAGGCATTGGTGTTTCAGCTACAGACCCTGGACGGGAAGGTGGCGCGGCATTTCGTGGTGAAGGATCAGCGCATTACCAGCAAGTCCGGCGTGTATGCCGAGCCTGCGTTTGCGATTGCCTTTAAAGACTCGGCGTATGGTTTCGCCACGATGCAGGCGAAGAACAAGCAGTTGGCGTTTATGAACGGGATTCAGGACAAGTCGATTCAGATCAAGGGCAACCCGGCGTTGGTGATGTGGTTTCAGGGGTTGACCAAGTATTTGAAGCCTAGGAAGGCTAAGGTCTGACGCAGGTCTTTGGTCAAAGGGCTTTTGTGGCGAGGGAGCTTGCTCCCGCTGGGCTGCGAAGCGGCCCTAAAGCCTGAGACTTCGGTTGTATCTGACACGCTGCGGCGGCTGGGTTTGCGACTGCTGCGCAGTCGAGCGGGAGCAAGCTCCCTCGCCACAGTGGGTGGTGATTCAGGTGGACCGAGTTGGATTCATCGCGGGCAAGCCCGCTCCCACAGGGATCGCCTAGATCCTGTGGGAGCGTGGCTTGCCCGCGATGCTTTTAGGCCTGGCTGAATTGCGAAGCCAGTTCGCGCAGCAGCACTTCTGCTTCCAGAACCTTGCTGACCACGTCGTTGGCTTTGTCGCGGGTCAGGCCGACGCGCTCCAGCAGGACGTCGGGGATGTCTTCATCCGGCCCAGACCCAATCCCGCGACTACGCAGCAGGCGTACGGCCAGGCAGACGAGGTTCGGGTATTCGGCGTAGTCGCCGTCGTAGCTTGGGTCGTGCTGGAAGCGCAGGGCGGTGGCCAGTTCGTCGGGCATGTCCCAGAAGCGCATCAGCCATGCGCCGATCTGTTCGCGGCTGATGCCCAGCAGGTGTTGTTCCACATAGCTGTGGCACAGGTGCGGGTTGACTTCCAGGTGGCGGCAGATCAGCGAGAAATGCGGCGGGAACACATGGGCCAGCAGCAAGTAACCGAAGTTGTGCAGCAGGCCGGCGAGGTAGGTCAGGCCGGCTTCCGGGCGCTGGGCGCGGGGCATGGCGCGGGTCAGGCCTTCGATGACGGCGGCGGTGTAGATCGATTGCTGCCAGTACGGCGTGGTGTGTTGAGGATGGTCTTTGGGCAGGCTCAGGGTTTTGCCCAGGGCCAGGCCCAACGCCAGGTTGATCACCAGGTCGAAACCCAGCACCCGGACGATGGCGTCTTCCACTGAACGAATCTTGCCCGGCGAGGCGTAGTACGGTGACGCTGCCCAGCTGACGACCTGTGCGGCCAGGGCCGGGTCGGTTTCCACCACGCCGGTGATGTCGTCGATAGTGGCGTTGGGGTCGACGCGCAGTTTGATGATTTTCTGCGCGGTTTCGGCCAGCGGCGGAATCTCGATGGTTTCTTCCAGCCGCTGCTGGATGCGCCGCGCGGTGAACGCTTGCACGGCCTGGGTGATTTCCTCGCGGTCGTCGTCGGGGCGGTCGAGGTTGGGGCGGATGTGGTTCACGGCTTCGCCGAAATTGCCGGCGCTGGCCTTGGTGAGCATGGTTTTGAAAGCGTCGCTGGAGATTTCCAGCAGTACGCCCGGCTCGCCCGAGTTGATCAGCAACGTCGGTTCACGCAGCAGGCTTTCTTCATACAGGCACGGCGAACTGGTGAGCGCCGGCAGGCCGGGCAGCAGGCTCAGGCTGTGTTTGCCGAGCATTTTTACCAGGCGGTCGGTGGATACGGCGGTCAACCGGCGGCCGGTGAGTTCGGCGAGGCGGTTGAGGTCCAGCAGTTGGCTCTGGGGGAACAGCACCATGAGCGCGCCGACGGCATCGTTCAGCAGAACCGCTTGCACTTTACGCGCGGCGTTCAGGCCATGATGGTCGAGGACTTCTTCGTAGGCGATGCCCAGCTTGCCGAGCAGCAGCCGAATAACAGACGGAGCGTGCGGGGTTTCGGGGGCGAGGGCAGCTTCTGTCATGGTCTGTATCCGTTTGCAAACAATTGCAGGAGTATAACCAGCTTGTTTAACGCCAGGGTCCAGAAACTGCGACAGTGCTCACACTTGGCCGTATTGCTGCCCGTGGCGTAGCCAGCGGTCGAGCAACGGGCTGACGTGATCGGGCCAACGTTCCAGCAGCGCCTGAGCGGCGTCGCGTACGGCAGGCAGTAAATCGGCGTCGCGCATCAGGTCGGCGACCTTGAATTGCAGCAGGCCGGTCTGGCGGGTGCCGAGCATTTCGCCGGGGCCTCGCAGTTCGAGGTCTTTTTCGGCGATGACAAAACCGTCGTTGGTTTCGCGCATGATGCCCAGGCGCTGACGGCCGATCTGCGACAGCGGCGGATGGTAAAGCAGCACGCAATGACTGACGGCGCTGCCCCGGCCGACACGGCCGCGCAATTGGTGCAGTTGCGCGAGGCCGAGGCGTTCGGGGTTTTCGATGATCATCAGGCTCGCGTTGGGCACGTCGACGCCGACTTCGATGACGGTGGTGGCGACCAGCAGTTGCAAGTTGCCGATTTTGAACTCGGCCATCACCGCGGCCTTCTCGGCAGGCTTCATGCGGCCGTGGATCAAACCGACTTTCAACTCGCCAAGGGCGGCGGTGAGGTCTTCAAAAGTGGTTTCGGCGGCCTGGCAGGTCAGCTCTTCCGACTCTTCGATCAGTGTGCACACCCAATAAGCCTGACGCCCTTCGGCACAGGCGCCGCGCACGCGCTCGATCACTTCGACGCGACGGGTGTCGGTGACCAGCACCGTGTTTACGGGCGTACGGCCGGGCGGCAGTTCGTCGAGGATCGAGGTGTCGAGGTCGGCGTAGGCGCTCATGGCCAGTGTCCGGGGGATTGGCGTGGCGGTCATGATCAGCTGGTGCGGACACATCCGCCCGCCGACGCCTTTCTGCCGCAATGCCAGACGCTGCTGCACGCCGAAGCGGTGTTGTTCGTCGATGATCGCCAGCGCCAGGTTCTTGAATTGCACCTCGTCCTGAAACAGCGCATGGGTGCCGACCACCATTGGCGTGCCGTTGGCTATTTGCTCCAGCGCGGCGACGCGGTTTTTGCCTTTGAGCTTGCCAGCCAGCCACGCGACTTCAATGCCCAGCGGTTCGAGCCAGCGCTTGAAGGTAATGAAATGCTGCTCGGCGAGAATTTCTGTGGGCGCCATCAGTGCGACTTGGTAACCGGCTTCCAGCGCCTGCAACGCGGCGAGGGCAGCGACCACGGTTTTGCCGGCGCCGACGTCGCCCTGAATCAGCCGTAGCATCGGCTCGTGCTGACTGAGGTCGTAAGCGATTTCGTTGCCGACCCGTTGCTGGGCGCCGGTCGGTGTGAAACCGAGGTTGGCCAAATACTGAGCAGGCAGCTTCGTGGCTTTTGGCATCGCCGGCGCGCGCAGGGCACGCATGCTTTCGCGCAGGCGCTGCTGGGACAGTTGATGGGTCAGCAGTTCTTCGAACGCCAAGCGGTGTTGGGCCCAGTGATGACCGAGGGCGAGTTCGTCGACATCGGCATCGGCGGGCGGGTGATGCAGGTAACGGATCGCATCGGCCAGCGGCGCCAGTTGATAGTCCCGAGCCAGTTCGGTCGGCAGCCAGTCGGGCAGGCTGCTGGGGCCGAGCAAGGTCAGGGTTTGCATGCACAACTGGCGCAAACGCTGTTGGGTCAGGCCTTCGGTGAGCGGGTAGACCGGGGTCAGGGTTTCATCCACCGGCGGCGGCTCGTCGCCAGTGATGGCGCGGTATTCCGGGTGGTAGATCTCCAGTCCCGAGGCGCCGGGCCGCGCTTCGCCATAGCAGCGAATGCGCGTGCCGCGTTTGAGGCCTTCTTTCTGGGCGTTGCTGAAATGGTAGAAGCGCAGGCTAAGCCCGCCGGTGCCGTCCTGCAGGCGGACAACCAGGCTGCGGCGTCGGCCCATGACCACGTCGGCACCGCTGACGGTGCCTTCGATCACGGCATCTTGCCCAGGTCGCAAATGGCCGATCGGGACCACGCGGGTGCGGTCCTGATAACGCAGCGGCAGGTGGAACAGCACGTCCTGGAGGTTTTCCAGGCCGACCTTGGCCAGTTTCTCGGCCATGGCTTCGCCGACACCCTTGAGTGCCGTCACCGACACTTGCGACAACTCGGTCATGGCTGTGACTTAACCGGCCACCACCGGTGCTGGCGGCTTGGCCACCGAGCACAGGCGAATGGAGTCGGCGAGAATTTCTATCGCCTTCGGCCGCGGAAAGCTCGCACGCCAGGCGATGGCCACGGTGCGAAACGGCACGGGCGCGCTCAATGGGCGCACTTCGATCACGCCGGGAGCGTAGTGGTGACTGTCCACCGCCGACAGCGGCAGGATCGAAATGCCCAGGCCGGAGGCGACCATGTGGCGAATGGTTTCCAGCGAGCTGGATTCCACCGTGGTGTGTTTGGCGCCATCGTTGCCTTTGGTCAAGGTCGGGCAGGCTTCCAGCACTTGATCGCGGAAGCAGTGGCCTTCGCCTAGCAGCAGCAGGCTCTTGTCGTTGAGCAGGGCCGCGTCGATGGACTCTTTTTGCGTCCACGCATGCTGGGCCGGCATCAGCACGTAGAATGGCTCGTCGTAGAGCTGCAAGGTCAGCACGTCGGCTTCGTTGAACGGCAGGGCGATGATGATCGCGTCGAGCTCGCCATTGCGCAGTTTGTCGCGCAGCACGTGGGTGAAGTTTTCTTCGATGTACAACGGCATCTGCGGGGCGACCCGGTGCAGTTGTGGAATCAGGTGCGGGAACAGGTACGGGCCGACAGTGTAGATTGCGCCGACTTTCAGGGGCGCGGTCAGCTGGTTCTTGCCGGCCTGGGCCAATTCGCGGATGCCCTGGGCCTGCTCCAGGACTTTCTGCGCCTGGGCGACAATGCCTTCGCCGACCGGGGTCAGGCGCACGGCGCTCTTGCTGCGCTCGAAAATCAGCACACCGAGTTCGTCTTCGAGCTTTTTCACGCCCACCGACAGGGTTGGCTGGCTGACGTGGCAACGCTCGGCCGCGTGGCCGAAGTGCTGCTCTTGGGCGAGGGTTACGATGTAGCGTAATTCTGTGAGAGTCATAGCAAGCGTCCATGAAGTTGCGAGCCAAGCATACCGGCTGCAATCGATAGACGCACGTTATCAGACTGAGTGTGCTGAGTGACACTGGGCAATGCGGATTTGCCGTTGCCAGATATGCAAAAGGCACCTTTCGGTGCCTTTTTAGCAATCGCGGATCTTTCTGAAAAGGGATGTGCTTGTGGGAGCGGGCTTGCCCGCGATGAGGCCATCACATCCAACCTCTTAGTTGGCTGTTACATCGCTATCGTGGACAAGCCCGCTCCCACAGGGTCTTGTATTGCGTTTTAGCGTCGGCGTTCCAGCGAGTAAACAAACGGTGCAACGATTTCGATGGAGCCGTTATTCAGCATGTCAGCCGGTGGCTTGGGCAGCGGTTGGGCGCGGCGGATCATTTCCAGGGTAGCCCGGTCCAGATCGGCGTTGCCGGAGCGGCTCACCAGTTCGAACGACAACACGTTGCCTTCAGCATCCACCACGAAGCGCAGACGGTTCAAACCTTCCTTGCCCCGCGCCTGTGCACTGGCCGGGTACTTTTTGTACTTGGCCAAGTGCGCGAGCAGGGTGCCTTGCCAGCTGGCTTTGGCCGCTTGCTGCGCCGGTGATGGACCAGGCGCTGGCTGAGCGGATTTCTCCGTCGGTGCCTGGGTCGGTTGCGCATCGCTCGGTTTTTCCTCGGAAGGCTTCTCCTTCGGCGGCTCCGGCTTTTTCTCCACAGGCTTGGGCGGTTGAGGCTTGGGCTTGGGTTTGACCTGTTTCGGCACGGCGATTTCGGCCTTCGGTGCTTCAGCCAGTTTCGGCAGCGGCAATTCTTCCACCGGGGCCGGTGGCTGTGGCGGCGTGATCACTTTCGGCGGTGCGGGCGGTGGCGGGGCCGGAACCGGCGCCAGCTCGACCATCATCGCTTGCGGCGGCAGCTGGATCGGCGGGCGCGACGTCCAGTTCAGCGCCAGCGCAATGGCCAGCGCATGAACGCCCAGCACCACGGCCAGGCTCCCGCTGTAACGCGTCAGCTTTTGGCGCGTGTTGATCATTTCTTGGCTGCCGTCTCGAGTCCGACCAGGCCGACCTTCAGGTAGCCGGCGGCGCGCAGGGCGTCCATCACGCTCATCAGGTCGCCGTAGTCCACGCCTTTGTCGGCCTGGAAGAAGATCGTCGTGTCTTTCTTGCCTTGGGTCTTGGCGTCGAGTGTGGCGCCCAGGGTTTCGGCCTTCACCTCATCTTCGCCAAGGAACAGGCGCTGGTCAGCCTTCACGCTGAGAAACACCGGTTTCTCTGGCCGCGGCGCCGGTTTGGCGGTGGAGGCGGGCAGGTCGACCTTGATGTCTACGGTGGCCAACGGCGCGGCCACCATGAAGATGATCAACAGCACCAGCATCACGTCGATGAACGGCGTGACGTTGATTTCGTGGTTCTCGGCCAGATCGTCGTCTGCGCCTTCTTTCAAATGCAGGCCCATGGCCGATTACCCCACTTTCACCATGTGCGGTTGCGAGCTGCGCTGCTCGGTCGGCAGGTGGTCGAGATCACGGCTGACCAGGAGCAGTACTTCTGCCGAGGCGTCGGACACTTGTGCCTTGTAACCGGCGATGGAGCGGGCGAAGACGTTGTAGATGACCACCGCAGGAATCGCGGCAACCAGGCCCAGCGCAGTTGCTAGCAGGGCTTCGGCGATGCCGGGCGCCACGACGGCGAGGTTGGTGGTCTGGGTTTTGGCGATGCCGATGAAGCTGTTCATGATGCCCCACACGGTACCGAACAGACCGACGAACGGCGCGGTGGAACCGATGGTGGCGAGGACGCCGGTGCCGCTGCTCATGTTGCGACCGCAGGCAGCGACGAGGCGCTCCAGACGAAAGCTCACGCGTTCCTTGATGCCTTCTTTCTCGCGGCTGTTGGCCGACAGGCGCATTTCTTCCAGTGCATCATGGACCAGCAGGTGGGCGAGGGTGCCTTCCTTGCCTGCCGTTGCGCTGGCTTCTTTAAGGGTGGTGGCTTTTTTCAGGTGGGTGATTTCAGTGCGCAGACGACGCTTGGCGCCCATCAGCTCGAAGCCCTTGGCGATCCAGATGGTCCAGGTGATGATCGAGGCAATGGCCAGGCCGATCATCACGATTTTCACAATGATGTCGGCGTTCTGGTACATGCCCCATGGCGACAAGTCATGGGCCATGCCCAGCGTGTTGTCGGCTTCGAGGACTTCCGGCATGTCAGTGGCGTCCACGGCCTGGACCGGATCGGTCGCGGCAGGTGCCACAGCAGGCGCGGCGGGTGTTTGAGCGGCAGCAGGCTGGGTGGCCGGCGCTTGTGCATCGGCGAAGGCGGCGGTCGGTGCCAGCATCAGGCTGAGCAGCAGGGCGGCAACCGCGCTCCAGGCGCGAGGTCGTTTGGTTGGCGAAGCGGGGAATTGATTGGGTGTCATGCTGGCCGGACCTGAAAGGAAAAAAACGGTAAATGTTCTTCCAGGCCTCGTGAGGCCGAGAACAAAAGTGGTGGGCATTATTGCAAGTAATTCTTGTTAACAAAAGTAATAGAGTATCTTTTTTTCCTTCATTGCTAGCCCCAGGTCCCTTGCCGGCGCTAGTCTGTGACTTTCCGATGGGAGTTTTCTGATGTCCGCGCCTTCTGTTTTGATCGCCGGCTGCGGTGATGTCGGCAGTCGTCTGGCTACGCAATTGCTGGCTTGCGGGTGGGAGGTTCACGGCTTGCGGCGTGATGTCTCACGTCTGCCACAGGGCGTGATCGGCGTTGCCGGCGACTTGTTCAATAAAGACTGCCCGGCGACCTGGCCAATCGGTGCGGTGGATTACCTGGTGTATTGCGCGGCGGCCACCGATCACGATGAGGCCGGATACCGCGCCGCTTATGTGCAGGGTTTGCAGCACGTGCTGGAATGGCTGGGTGACTATGGGCAAGTACCCGATCGACTGCTGTTCGTTTCCAGCAGCAGTGTTTACGGCCAGCAGAACGGTGAGTGGATCGATGAGACTTCGCCGACGGTGGCGGGCGGCTATTCGGGTCGTTTGATGCTCGAAGCCGAGCAGGTGGCGCTCGATAGCGGCATCCCGGCCAGCATCGTGCGCCTGACCGGCATATATGGTCCGGGCCGCGAGTGGCTGCTGACCCAGGTCCGTCGCGGCTATCGCGTGGCCATCGATCCTCCGTTATATGCCAACCGCATTCACGTCGATGACGCGGCGGGGTTGCTGGCATTCCTGCTTGATGCGGATCGGCGTGGGGTGGCGCTGGATGATTGTTACATCGGCGTCGATGATGCGCCCGCGCCATTGGCTGAAGTAGTGGGTTGGTTGCGTGAGTATCTGGGCGTGACCGAATGGGCCGAGGATGCGAGTGTGCGTCGTGCCGGCAGCAAGCGCTGCAGCAATGTTCGGGCGAAGGCGTTGGGCTGGAAGCCGAAATATCCGAGTTTCCGCGAAGGGTACGCCGCGATCCTCGAAGGCCGCTGCTGAAATCCAGTTACACACACAACAACTGTGGGAGCGGGCTTGCCCGCGATGAGGCCATAACATTCAACATCCAGGTTGACTGTTACACCGCCATCGCGGGCAAGCCCGCTCCCACAGGGTTATCTGTTGGCTTCAGATTCGGTTTACTGTTTCTCCAGCAACCACTTGCGATCACCCTGGGTGAACTGCGGCATCTCGTCCGCCAGTGCGGTATTCACGGTCTGGAAAATCTCCAGTTCGTTGCCCTTGCGCGCAAAGATCCAGGTGTTGCCCTGGCCGTTAACCTGCAGCCAGATATTGTCGTTGCCGCCGCTCATTGATGCGCAATCGCCCGCCAGGCACAGGGCATAACGATCGGCACCGGGCAGGCCGGCGACCTGGCCATCGGCCTGGAATTTCACGGTGTTGCCTTCGCCGGGGCCGCTGACGATTTTCCAGCTGCCGCCCATGTAAGCCGAATACAGTGCCCGCTCGAAACTCGCGCCAATCGGTGCGCCTTCGGGTACCGGGACCGATGCACGGTCGAAGACTTGCTCCGGCTCGTTGTCGTTGGCGGCCTGGCTCAGTTGCTTGCCGTCACGCTTCAGCTCGCTGGCGGAGCTGCCATAAAAGTCGACTTTCCAGGCGCCGGACTCCTCGCCCAGCAACTTGCCTTCGACGTTTTCAAAACCATTGGTGTAGCGGGCCTGACCGGCTCGGGTGTTGATGTCCCACTCCAGGTTCGGACCATAGGCCTGGAGCGCTTCGCGCAGGGGGCCGCCCTTGGATGCAGCATCGATCGCCGACTGATTGATCCAGGTGCCGCTGATATCACGATCGGCAGGATCGCTGGCACAACCGCCCAAGAGAAGGGCGACCAGCGAGAGAGCTAGCGCTTGGCGCATGGTGGAATCCTTTCAAAGCAAGATCGGCGCAGCCTTTAACGGACTGCGCCGGACACATTACTCGATGACCAGAATGGCATCCATTTCAACCTGCGAACCCTTTGGCAGGGCGGCTACGCCGATGGCGGCGCGGGCTGGGTAAGGTTGCTCGAAGTACTTGCCCATGATCTCGTTGACCTTGGCGAAGTGGCTCAGGTCGGTGAGGAAGATGTTCAGTTTGACGATGTCCTTGAACGAACCACCGGCCGCTTCAGCCACGGCTTTGAGGTTCTCGAACACCTGGACGGTCTGGGCCTCGAAGCCTTCAACCAGTTCCATGGTTTTTGGGTCCAGAGGAATCTGACCCGACATGTAAACGGTGTTACCAGCCTTGATCGCCTGGGAATAAGTACCGATGGCGGCCGGGGCCTTGTCGCTGTTGATAACGGTCTTGGTCATGTATGACTCCTTGTAAGGGATGGGCTACGCGCGCATGCGGGTGATGCGGATGACCCCGGTCAGGGCGCGCAGTTTCTTGATCACGCGGGCCAGGTGCACGCGGTCGTGCACGCTGACCACCAGTTGGACCACGCTGATACGACCGTCGCGTTCGTCCATGCTGATTTTTTCGATATTGCCGTCGGCCGCGTTGACGCTGCTGGCCAGCAGGGCGATCAGGCCGCGCTGGTGTTCCAGTTCGACGCGCAGCTCGACATTGAATTCGCCGGTGACATCCTTGGCCCACGAGAGCTGGATGCATTTTTCCGGGTTGTGACGGATCTCGCTGATGTTACGGCAATTGTCCAGGTGCACCACCATGCCTTTGCCCGCGGACAGATGGCCGACAATCGGGTCGCCCGGAATCGGCGTGCAGCACTTGGCGTAACTGAGCACCAGACCTTCGGTGCCACGAATCGCCAGCGGGCCTTCCGGGCTCGGCAGTTGTTCACCTTCGCCAAGCAGGCGACGGGCGACCACGTAAGCCATGCGATTGCCCAGGCCAATGTCTTCGAGCAGGTCTTCGATCAGTTCGAGGCGGTATTCGTGGAGCATCAACTGCACGCGTTCGGCCGGGATTTTTTCCAGGGAACTGTCGAAACCGTTGAGTACCTTATTCAGCAGGCGTTCGCCGAGGCTGATCGACTCGGAACGGCGCTGCAGTTTCAACGCATGACGGATGTGGGTTCGCGCCTTGCCAGTAACCACAAAATTAAGCCATGCCGGATTCGGCCGCGCGCCGGGGGCGCTGACGATCTCGACCGTGGAGCCGCTTTGCAGCGGTTCGGACAGCGGTGCGAGACGACGATTGATCCGGCAGGCAATGCAGCTGTTGCCCACGTCGGTGTGCACTGCATAAGCGAAGTCGACCGCCGTGGAGCCTTTGGGCAGCTCCATGATTCGGCCTTTGGGCGTGAATACGTAGACCTCGTCCGGGAACAGGTCGATCTTCACGCTCTCGATGAATTCCAGCGAGTTGCCGGCCCGTTGCTGCATTTCCAGCACGCCTTTGACCCACTGGCGGGCACGGGCGTGAGTGCCTTTGGGCTGCTCGTCGCCGCTGGATTTGTACAGCCAATGGGCGGCGATGCCGTTGTTGGCCATCTCTTCCATTTCGCGGGTGCGGATCTGGATTTCGATCGGTACGCCATGCATGCCGAACAGCGTGGTGTGCAGCGACTGGTAGCCGTTGGCCTTGGGGATCGCGATGTAATCCTTGAAGCGCCCCGGCAACGGTTTGTACAAATTGTGCACGGCACCCAGCACGCGGTAGCAGGTATCGACCTTGTCGACGATGATCCGGAACGCGTACACGTCCATGATTTCGTTGAAGGCCCGACGCTTGCCGCGCATTTTCTTGTAGATGCCGTAGAGGTGTTTCTGACGACCGCTGACCTCGCCCTGGATGCCATCGATGGCCAGGCAGTGGCTGAGGGACTCTTCGATCTTGTTGACGATTTCCTTGCGGTTGCCCCGGGCGCGTTTGACCGCCTGGTTGATCCGCGCGGAACGCATCGGGTGCATGGCCTTGAAACCGAGATCTTCGAATTCTATGCGAATGGCGTGCATGCCCAGCCGGTTGGCGATGGGCGCATAGATTTCCAGGGTTTCCTTGGCGATCCGCCGGCGCTTTTCGCCGGACAGTACTTCCAGGGTGCGCATGTTGTGCAGGCGGTCGGCCAGCTTGACCAGGATCACGCGAATATCGCGCGCCATGGCCATGGCCATTTTCTGAAAGTTTTCGGCCTGGGCTTCGGCCTTGGTCTCGAAGTTCATCTGGGTCAGTTTGCTGACCCCGTCGACCAGTTCGGCCACGGTTTCGCCGAACTGCGCTTGCAGCGCTTCCTTGGCAATACCGGTGTCTTCGATCACGTCATGCAGCATGGCCGCCATCAGGCTCTGATGGTCCATGTGCATGTCGGCAAGAATATTCGCCACTGCAAGAGGATGCGTGACGTACGCCTCACCGCTACGGCGGCGTTGGCCATCGTGGGCTTGTTCGGCGTAGAAGTACGCTCGGCGGACCAGATTGACCTGGTCCTTGCCGAGGTAGGTCGATAAGCGATCGGCGAGGGCGTCTATGCTCGGCATGATGATTCCTGCCGTTCGTTGTGACTCCGCGCCGTGCTACGTCGACCGGGCATGGCCTTATACTGCCTCGTTGGACTCGTCCTCGAACGCTGCGAACAGCGGTTCGTCTTCGACGATTTCAGCGTTGGCGATGAACTCGTAGCTCATCAGGCCTTCAGCGATTTCACGCAGTGCTACAACAGTAGGCTTGTCGTTTTCCCACTGAACCAGGGGCTCTTTGCCGCCGGTGGCCAGTTGACGGGCACGCTTGGTAGAGAGCATGACCAGCTCAAAGCGGTTTTCCACGTGTTCTAGGCAGTCTTCAACGGTTACGCGGGCCATGGTATTCCTCGGAGCGAATGCAATATGCGCGCTGCCCGGTTGGGCGAGCGGACTCAACAGTTTAAAAAATCACCAGCGATTAGGGAAGCGCTGATTTTTTGACCAGGCCCTTCAACGCGCTATAAGTGCCAATGTAAAGCCCTTGCAGCGCTTTTGGGAAGGGCTGTTTAGTCGAGCAGTTCAGCCAATAATTTACCGTGGCGCTGCTGCTGACGCTTTTGATGCAGTTGATTGGCGCGGAAAATCGCCTGCAAATCGCGCAGCGCGTGGGCGAAATCGTCGTTGATGATCAGGTAGTCGTAGTCGACGTAGTGGCTCATTTCGCTGACAGCTTCACGCATCCGGCCTTCGATGACCTCGTTGCTGTCCTGGCCGCGATTGTTCAGGCGCTGACGCAAGGCTTCCAGGGACGGCGGCAGAATGAAGATCGAACGGGCCTGGGGCATCAACTTGCGCACTTGTTCTGCGCCCTGCCAGTCGATTTCCAGAATCAGGTCGTGGCCTTCATCCAGGGTCTGCTGCAGGTGGCTTTGTGAGGTGCCATAGAGATTGCCGAACACTTCGGCGCGCTCGAGGAAGTCCCCGTGCTCGATCATCTTCACGAACTCGCTGCGTTCGACGAAGTGGTAGTTCACGCCGTTCACTTCACCGGGGCGCATGGCGCGGGTGGTGTGGGAGACCGAGACACGGATGTCCTGGTCAGCGTCGGTCAGGGCTTTGACCAGACTGCTCTTGCCCGCGCCCGAAGGGGCGGAAATGATGTACAGGGTGCCGGTGCTGTGGGTCATGTCGGGTTTGCCTTACTCAATATTCTGCACTTGTTCGCGCATCTGCTCGATCAACACTTTGAGGTTGACCGCTGCCTGGGTGCTGCGCGGGTCGAAGGCTTTGGAGCCCAGTGTGTTGGCTTCGCGGTTGAGTTCCTGCATCAGGAAGTCCAGGCGCCGGCCGGCAGCGCCGCCGGACTTGAGCACCCGGCGAACTTCAATGATGTGAGTGCTCAGGCGATCCAGTTCTTCGGCGACGTCGCTCTTTTGCGCGAGCATGACCATTTCCTGCTCCAGTCGCTGCGGGTCGAGGTCGGCCTTCATGTCGGTGAAGCGGTCGAGGACTTTCTGGCGCTGGGTGGCGAGCATCAGCGGCACCAGCTCACGCAGGATCACCACATCCCCTTCAATAGAGGTCAGGCGTTCGTCGATCAATCGCGCCAGCTCAGTGCCTTCGCGCTCGCGTCCGGCCTTGAGCTCTTTCAGGCCCTGATGAAACAGCGCCAGGGCTTCGGCATTCAGCGCTTGCGGGTCGGCGGCGTCGGCCACCAATACGCCGGGCCAGGCCAGGACTTCCAGCGGGTTCAGCGCAGCGGGGTTCTTGATCAGACTGGCGACTGTCTCGGCGGCAGCGACCAGTTGCGCAGCGCGTTCACGGTCCACTTGCAGCGGTTTGCCGGTACTTTCTTCGGTAAAGCGCAGGGTGCATTCGAGCTTGCCCCGGGACAGTCCCTGGCGCAGGGCTTCGCGGACTGCGCCTTCGAGGTCACGGAAAGATTCCGGCAGGCGCAGGTGGGGTTCCAGGTAGCGGCTGTTGACCGAGCGCAATTCCCAGCTCAGGGTGCCCTGGGCGCCGGCTTTTTCGACGCGGGCGAAGGCGGTCATGCTGTGCACCATGGAAGTACCTCGCAATGCAGGTCGGCGCATAACCCATGGTTTCGCGGACCCGCTATCTGTGAATTAAAGCCGACAGGCAGCAAAGGCGCAGGATTGTAGCGCAGTGGGGCGGATGCGCCCAAACACACGCTGTGACAAAGAGCTGCAGGCCGTCGGCTAAGCTCTATTCAGGGGCTTCAATCGTCGGGCGTTTTTTTTAGAAGTGCCCAGCGGCGGCCCACGGCTCTATAATGCTCGGCAGTTTTCCGTCCTCCGTACAGGTAATCCCTATGAAACGTCCAAGTGGTCGCGCTGCCGATCAGCTCCGCTCGATCCGCATTACCCGCAACTACACCAAACACGCCGAGGGATCTGTACTGGTCGAGTTCGGTGATACCAAAGTCATCTGCACCGTCAGTGTCGAGAACGGCGTGCCGCGTTTCCTCAAAGGCCAGGGCCAAGGCTGGTTGACTGCCGAATACGGAATGCTGCCGCGCGCCACCGGCGAGCGTAACCAGCGCGAAGCGAGCCGCGGCAAGCAAGGCGGCCGTACGCTGGAGATCCAGCGTTTGATCGGCCGCTCCCTGCGCGCTGCGCTGGACATGTCCAAACTGGGCGACGTCACCCTGTATGTCGACTGCGACGTAATCCAGGCTGACGGCGGCACCCGCACCGCGTCCATCACCGGTGCGATGGTTGCACTGATCGACGCCCTGAAAGTGATCAAGAAACGCGGCGGCCTCAAAGGTGGCGACCCGCTCAAGCAAATGATCGCTGCCGTTTCGGTGGGCATGTACCAGGGCGAGCCTGTACTTGACCTCGACTACCTGGAAGATTCCGCTGCCGAAACTGACCTCAATGTGGTGATGACCAGCACTGGCGGCTTTATCGAAGTTCAAGGCACTGCCGAAGGCGCGCCGTTCCAGCCGGAAGAATTGAACGCAATGCTGGCACTGGCGAAAAAAGGCATGATCGAGATCTTCGAACTGCAGAAGGCTGCACTGGCCGACTGATCGGACCCGCTCCACGCAAGGAGGACGCCATGAGTGACGAGCAACTGCCGCTACCCACACCGAGCCGAGAGGTTCGTCAGTGGGCGATGTTTTGTCACCTGTCCGCCTTGCTGGGGATCTGGCTGCCGTTCGGTACGCTGATCGGGCCGCTGATTCTCTGGCAGATGAAGCGCGAGTCCGACCCGTTCATCGATGCACAAGGCAAGGAGGCGTTGAACTTTCAGATCACCGTTGCCATTGCTTCCGCCATCTGCTTCCTGCTGATGGTGGTGATCGTCGGGTTCTTCCTGTTTGGTCTGGTCGCGATTGGTGCGCTGGTGCTGACGATCATTGCGGGCGTGAAAGCCAATGAAGGGTTCCCTTACCGGTATCCATTCACCTGGCGCCTGATCAAGTAAACGCCGCAATCCTCTGTAGGAGCGAGGCTTGCCCGCGAAGAGGCCAGCACATCCAGCATATATACTGGCTGTTAAATCGCTTTCGCGGGCAAGCCTCGCTCCTACAGGAATCAAGCGCACAAAAAAGCCGACAGTGAAGTCGGCTTTTTTGCATCTGCGAAAAGACGCTTAGATTGTCAGCGTCCAGTCGTAGTCCACGATCAGCGGTGCGTGCTGCGAGAACCGTGGCTGACGTGGCAGGCGTGCGCTGCGTACAAAGCGGCGCAGGCCCGGGGTCAGCAACTGGTAGTCGAAACGCCAGCCCAGATTGAGCATCTCGGCCTGTTCGTTGTCCGGCCACCAGCTGTACTGGTCGCCTTCACGGCTGACTTCACGCAGGGCATCGACATAACCCATGTTGCCGACAATCTCGTCCATCCAGGCACGTTCAGGTGCCAGGAAGCCCGGAGATTGCTGGCTGTCGCGCCAGTTCTTGATATCCAGCTTCTGTTGCGCCACGTACAGCGAGCCACAATAAATGTACTCGCGACGTTTGCGTCGCTGTTTATCCAGATAACGGGCGAAGTCGTCCATTAGCTTGAACTTCTGGTTCAAATCTTCATCGCCGTTCTGCCCCGAAGGGAGCAGCAAGGTCGCGATGCTGACCTTGTCGAAATCGGCTTGCAGGTAACGCCCGTAGCGGTCGGCTGTCTCGAAGCCGAGACCGCTGATGACTGCCTTCGGTTGCAACCGCGAGTACAAAGCTACGCCACCTTGGGCGGGAACTTCGGCTTCGCAGGCATAAAGGAAGTAGCCATCCAGTTGGAAGGCTGGATCGTCCAGTTCAAAGGCGGAGGCGCGGGTGTCCTGCAGGCAGATGACGTCAGCATTCTGTGCTTGCAGCCAACTGAGCAAACCACGCTCGACTGCAGCCTGAATACCATTGACGTTCACACTGATGATCCGCATAAGTGGCCCCAAAAATCGCGTGCGGGTATGATACACGGCGTCTACCTAATTAGCTAAATCCGTGGTATTTGGGGTTTTTTCATGCAAGCGTATCAGCGCGACTTCATTCGTTTTGCCATTGATCGTGGCGTTTTGCGCTTCGGTGAGTTCACCCTGAAGTCCGGACGCACCAGTCCTTACTTCTTCAATGCCGGCCTGTTCAACTCGGGTTCTGCCCTGGCGCAGCTGGGCCGTTTCTATGCGGCAGCCATCGTCGAGAGCGGAATTTCGTTCGACGTGCTGTTTGGCCCGGCCTACAAAGGCATCCCATTGGCGGCGACTACCGCCGTCGCGTTGGCCGAACATCATGGCCGTGATCTGCCATGGTGCTTCAACCGCAAGGAAGCCAAGGCCCACGGCGAAGGCGGCAGTCTGGTCGGCGCGCCATTGACCGGCGATGTGCTGATCATCGACGACGTGATCACCGCAGGCACCGCTATTCGGGAAGTGATGCAGATCATTGCCTCCCAGGAGGGCGCCAAGGCTGCCGGCGTGCTGATCGCCCTCAACCGTCAGGAACGAGGCAACGGCGAGTTGTCGGCCATCCAGGAAGTGGAGCGTGACTTCGGTATCCCGGTGATCAGCATTGTTTCGCTGAATCAGGTGCTCGAGTTCCTGGCAGATGACCCGCAGCTCAAGCAACACCTGCCAGCAGTTGAAGCCTACCGCGCCCAATTTGGCGTGTAATCGCATCTTTTGTGGGCGGCAAGCGCTCGCCCACAGGGATGACAGGCAAAAAAAGACCCCGCTCAGCCAGTCTGAGCGGGGTCTTTTGTTGTCAGTGCAATCTTCGCCATTTCCCTCTCAGTTGAATGCCGATTCCTTTTGTTTCGGGCCAAAGTGCCTGGACGTCGATCGTTGACAGCTCTGCGTGGTGGCTTGGTCCTCCAGAATTATTCTTTGCCGGTGGTGCTGAGCGTCTCGGCCTTTTTGATCCCGGCGGGTTTATCCGTTTTTTGCGGGTACGGATCAGCAACGGCATCGCCCTGGCCGGTCAGGATTTTCCAGCCATGACGGGTGTGTGCGGTTTTGCGGATCTGCGGGCAGGGCGGCATCGAGGTCTTGGCTTGATTCGAGTATTCATGGTCGCAATCGACGCAGGCATAGGTGCCAGGTGAAACATCGCTGCCGTATGGAACATAGTCTTTTTGCATGAGTAGATCTCCTGTGGCTCAGGGAAGATCCTATGCAGATTGGTTACTTCGCGATGTCAGACGTTTCGCTTAGTCAGGTCGGGCATTTCCTGCGCGCATAAAAAAGATCGCAGACTTCGTCAGCTCCTACAGGGTTTTCGTACATCCGAAAATCCACTGTCGTAGGAGTTGCCGAAGGCTGCGATCTTTTTAAGGTTTGAATCAGTGACGCTTGCGATTGCTGATCAAGGTGCCCACACCGGTATCGGTGAAGATTTCCAGCAGAATCGCGTTTGGCACCCGGCCATCGATGATCAACGAACTGCCCACACCGCCTTGTACTGCTTCCAGCGCGCAACGGATCTTCGGCAGCATGCCGCCGTAGATAGTGCCGTCGGCAATCAGGTCATCGACTTGTTGGGTCGTCAGGCCGGTCAGAACCGTGCCCGACTTGTCCATCAGGCCGGCGATGTTGGTCAGCAGCATCAGCTTTTCAGCTTTCAGCGCTTCGGCCACTTTACCGGCCACCAGGTCAGCGTTGATGTTGTACGACTCGCCGTTGGCGCCGACACCGATTGGCGCGATCACCGGAATGAAGTCGCCTTTGACCAGCAGGTTCAACAGGTCGGTGTTGATTCCGACCACTTCACCGACGTGGCCGATGTCGATGATCTCCGGCTGGGTCATTTCCGGTGTCTGACGGGTGACAGTGAGCTTTTTCGCGCGAATCAGCTCGGCATCTTTACCGGTCAGGCCAATGGCGCTGCCGCCATGACGGTTGATCAGGTTGACGATGTCTTTGTTGACCTGGCCGCCTAGGACCATTTCCACCACGTCCATGGTTTGCGCGTCAGTCACGCGCATACCATCGATGAAGTGGCTCTCGATCGACAGGCGCTTGAGCAGGTCGCCGATTTGCGGACCGCCACCATGTACTACCACCGGATTGATGCCCACGGCTTTCATCAGCACGATATCGCGGGCGAAGCCGGTTTTCAGCTCCTCGCTTTCCATCGCGTTGCCGCCGTATTTGATCACCAGCGTCTTGCCGACATAGCGGCGAATGTAAGGCAGCGCTTCGGACAGGACCTTGGCGGTGTTGGCGGCGGCTTCGCGTTCGAGGGTCATTCAGGGCTCCGGGTGCATCAATAGATCAAAACGGTAATTGGAGATCAGGTGCAACGCGCTTCAGCTGGGCGTGGAACACATCCTTGATGCGCTGCAGTTCAGCCTCGTCATCGGCCTCGAAGCGCAGCACCAGCACCGGTGTGGTGTTGGAGGCGCGAACCAGGCCCCAGCCTTTGGCGTAGTCGACTCGCACGCCGTCAATGGTGGTCAGGTCGGCGCCTTCGCCCCACTGCGCATCGTGCAGAGCATCAATGATGCTGAATTTGCTCTCTTCGGTCACATGGATATTGATCTCTGGCGTAGAAATATCGTTCGGGAAGGTGGCGAACAGCTCTTCCGCGGTGGATTTTTCCTTGCTGAGGATCTCCAGCAGCCGTGCAGCGGCATAAATGCCATCATCGAAACCGAACCAGCGCTCCTTGAAGAAGATGTGCCCGCTCATTTCGCCTGCCAACAGGGCGCCGGACTGTTTCATTTTCTTTTTGATCAGCGAGTGACCGGTTTTCCACATCAGCGGCCGACCGCCATATTCCTTGATCAGCGGGATCAGGCGGCGGGTGCATTTGACGTCGAAGATGATTTCCGCATTCGGGTTGCGCGCCACGACGTCGCGGGCGAACAGCATCAACAGGCGATCAGGGAAGACAATGCTGCCGGTGTTGGTCACGACGCCCACACGGTCGCCGTCGCCATCGAAAGCCAGGCCCAGGTCGGCGTTGGTTTCCTTGACCTTGGCGATCAGGTCGACGAGGTTTTCAGGTTTGCCCGGGTCCGGGTGGTGGTTCGGGAAATTGCCGTCGACTTCGCAGAACAGCGGGATGACTTCGCAGTTCAGGGCTTCGATCAGCTGCGGGGCGATTACACCGGCCGCGCCGTTACCGCAATCGACCACCACTTTCAGGCGGCGTGCGAGTTTGATGTCCTGGACGATTTCCGTGTTGTAACGGTCGAGGATCTCGACCTGGGTGATGCTGCCCTTGCCGCTGCTCAGATTGTTGGTCTTGAGGCGTTCGTGCAGGGCCTGGATCTGTTCATTGGCCAGCGTGTCGCCAGCAATGACGATCTTGAAGCCGTTGTAGTTCGACGGGTTGTGGCTGCCGGTGAGCATCACGCCGGATTTGCCGGCCAATACGTTGGCGGCATAGTACAGCGCGGGGGTTGGCACCAGGCCGACGTCGCTGACGTGGCAGCCGCTGTCGGCCAGGCCCTGGATCAGTTGTTCCACCAGCTCCGGGCCGGACAGGCGACCGTCACGGCCGACGGATACGTTGGGTTCGTTCTGGGCCAGGCTCTGGGAGCCGATGGCGCGACCAAGCCAATAAGCGGTTTCAGCGTTCAAGAATTCCGGGACGGTGCCACGAATGTCGTAGGCGCGGAAAATGCTGTCGGGGAACGTGGGTGCGACTTGGGCTTGGGTGCTCATTTCTGGAAATGCTCCATCTCTAAAGTGGTTGGACAAGCCTGCGAAAAGCGCGTGGGCTGGCTCAAACTGAAGGGTATGACGGCGTTTTCGGCAGAGAGTTCGTGGTGCGAAAAGGCCATGCCATCAGCATTGGCAAGCAATTGGCCGGCCAATGCCTTGATTTCCAGTGGTAAACCTTCCAGATGACGTCTTTGCAATTTTCATCCTTAAAATGCAGAGGGCATTCAGGCCGGGCAGGGTTCCCGGCCTGAATGCCGATGGTCAATGGCTGCCCGAGTGTCCGAAACCGCCGGTGCCGCGCTGGGTTTCGACAAATTCTTCGACCATTTCAAAATGCGCTTGAACGACCGGTACCAGCACCAATTGTGCCAGGCGTTCGCCTACCACCATGTTGAAATCGGTCTGGCCACGGTTCCAGCACGACACCATCAGCGGGCCCTGGTAATCGGAGTCGATCAGGCCGACCAGATTGCCCAGCACGATACCGTGCTTATGGCCAAGGCCGGAGCGCGGCAGGATCAGCGCGGCCAAACCTGGATCGCCAATGTAGACAGACAAGCCTGTCGGAATCAGCAGGGTTTCGCCGGGCTTGATAACGGTGTCTTTTTCCAGCATGGCGCGCAGGTCGAGGCCGGCGGAGCCTGGCGTGGCGTACTGCGGCAGCGGGAATTCAGTACCGATGCGAGGATCGAGGATCTTGGCTTGCAAAGCGTGCATGTAAATTAAACCTGGTTCAGACGTTCGGCGATAAAGGTGATCAGCTGGCGAGCGATTTTGCTCTTGCTGGTCTGGGCGAAGAGTGTGGCGTGCAGCTCACGGTCGATCACGCTGCAGGCGTTTTCTTCGCTGTTGAAGCCAATACTCGGGTTCGCGACGTCATTGGCGACGATCAGATCGAGGTTCTTGTCTTTCAACTTGCGGGCAGCGTAATCGAGCAAATGTTCGGTTTCGGCGGCGAAACCGACACTGAACGGGCGGTCAGGACGGGTGGCGATGGTGGCCAGGATGTCCGGGTTGCGCACCATCTGTAGCAACAAGCCGTCGCCGTTCGTAGGATCTTTCTTGAGTTTCTGTGGGGCGACGACTTCCGGGCGGTAGTCCGCGACCGCAGCCGAGGCGATGAACAGGTCGCAAGGTATCGACGCTTCACAGGCGGCGAGCATGTCGCGGGCACTGACCACGTCGATACGCGTGACGCGATCCGGGGTCGGCAGGTGCACGGGACCGGTGATCAAGGTTACACGGGCGCCGGCTTCTACCGCGGCTTCGGCCAGGGCAAAGCCCATTTTGCCGGAGCTGTGGTTGGTGATGTAGCGCACCGGGTCGATGTTTTCCTGGGTCGGGCCGGCGGTGATCAACACGTGCTTGCCGGTCAGCGCCTGGCGCTGGAAGCACTCAGCCGCGCACTGGGCGAGGTCGGTGGCTTCGAGCATGCGGCCCATGCCGACGTCGCCGCAGGCCTGGCTGCCAGAGGCCGGACCGAAGACTTTGAAGTTGCGGCTTTCGAGGGTTTGCAGATTGGCTTGGGTTGCTGGGTCGCGCCACATGGCCTGGTTCATCGCCGGAGCAACGGCCACCACCGCGTCGGTGGCCAGCACCAGCGTGGTCAGCAGGTCGTCGGCGATGCCCTGGGCCAGCCGGGCAATCAGGTCCGCGGTGGCGGGGGCGATCAGTACCAGATCGGCCCATTTGGCCAGCTCGATGTGGCCCATCGCGGCTTCGGCCGCAGGGTCCAGCAAATCGAGATGGACCGGATGCCCGGACAAGGCCTGCATGGTCAGCGGGGTAATGAATTCGCTGCCGCCACGGGTCATGACCACGCGTACTTCGGCGCCCTGGTCGATCAGGCGGCGAACCAGCTCGGCGCTCTTGTAGGCAGCAATACCGCCGCCGACGCCCAGAACGATGCGTTTCCGATACAGCCGCTGCATAGGTCTGCCTTTCATTTCGTTGATGACTGCGTTGCGATACCCCCTCCCCAGGAGTGAAATCGCCCGCAAAAAAGATGGGCTACGATATCACAGCGACCGCTACGGAACAGCGGCGCCCACAGACATGGAGGTGTTATGAGCATTCGCGATTGGCCGGCGGCCGAGCGGCCGCGGGAGAGGTTACTGGAATTAGGCCCGACGAGTCTTTCCGACGCCGAACTGTTGGCGATTTTTTTGCGTACCGGTGTATCCGGCAAGAGTGCGGTAGACCTGGCACGACACTTGTTGAGTCAGTTTGGCGGCCTGCGCTCGCTACTGGAGGCTGATCAAAAAACATTCAGCAAACAATTAGGGCTCGGACCCGCGAAATTCGCTCAATTGCAGGCCGTCCAGGAAATGGGCAGACGGCATTTGGCTGAACGCTCGCGCTACAAGTCGGCGCTGGAAAATCCGCAGGTTGTCCGTGATTACCTGAAGTCGATGCTCCGTCATGAGCTCCACGAGGTGTTTGGCTGCCTGTTTCTGGATTCCAAACACCGGGTATTAGCATTCGAAGCGCTGTTCCGCGGCTCCATCGACAACACCAGCGTCTATCCACGGCAGGTGGTCAAACGCGCCCTGGCCCATAACGCCGCGGCGCTGATCCTGTGCCACAACCATCCGTCGGGTAATCCCGACCCCAGTCAGGCAGACCGAATGCTGACCAAGCGCCTGCAAGAGGCGCTGGACCTGATCGATGTGCGGGTGCTCGATCATTTCATCGTCGGTGACGGCGATCCGCTGTCCATGGCCGAGTATGGGTGGATGTAAGGGAAGCAGCGGTAAGCTTCGAGTTTCAAGCGGCAAGCCAGAGCAGTGCGCGGAATGCTTGAGCTTGCCGCTTGTAGCTTATGGCTTGAAGCTGATTTTTGAATAGTCCTGCCGGCCGAACGGGCTGACCTGATAACCCTCGACATTCTTGCGCGTCAACGCAAACGCAGTCGGATGCGCCAGTGGCAGCCACAATGCCTGCTGCTGGATCTGCGCCTGGGCCTGTTCGTAGAGCTTTGTGCGGACACCTTGTTCGCCGGTGGTCTTGCCGGCGCTGATCAGTTTGTCCAGGTCGTGATTACAGTAGCGGGCGAAGTTGGTGCCGGACTTGACCCCCGCGCAGGAAAACTGCGGCGTGAGGAAGTTATCCGGGTCGCCGTTATCACCAGCCCAGCCCATGAACAGCAGATCGTGTTCGCCGGCCTTGGCGCGGCGAATCAGCTCGCCCCATTCGATCACACGAATCTCGGCCTGGATGCCGATTTCCGCCAGATCGGACTGCAGCAATTGCGCGCCGAGACTCGGATTGGGGTTGAGCAGGCTGCCGGATGGGCGGGTCCAGATGGTGGTCTGGAAACCATTCTTGAGCCCGGCCTTGGCCATCAACGCGCGCGCCTTTTCGACGTCATGTGAGTAGCCCGGCAAGCCTTTGGCGTAGCTCCAGGTATTGGGCGGATAGGGGCCGTTGGCGGGTTCGGCGGTGTCTTCGAACACGGCCTTGACGTAATTGGCCTTATCGAACGCGAGATTGATCGCCTGGCGTACTTCAGGTTTGTCCAGCGGTGGATGCTGGCTGTTGATGCCGACGAATGCGGTCATGAAAGCGTCAGTCTTTTCGACTTTCAGGGTTGGCTCTTTCAGCGCGGCCTGTACGTCCAGAGGCTTGGGCGACAGGGCGATCTGGCACTCGTTGCGGCGCAACTTCTGCAAGCGCACGTTGGCATCCGGGGTGATGGCGAAAATCAGCGGGTCCACCGAAGGTTTGCCACGGAAATAATCCGGGTTGGCCTTGTAACGAATCGACGCGTCTTTCTGGAAGCGCGTGAAGATGAACGGGCCACTGCCGATCGGCTGGCTGTTGAGTTTCTCCGGGGTGCCGGCTTTCAGCAGTTTGTCCGCGTACTCGGCCGAATAGATCGAGGCGAAACCCATGCTCAGGGTGGGCAGGAAAGTCGAGTCCGGGTGGTCGAGGGTGAAGCGGATGGTCAGCGGGTCCAATGCGTCAATCTTCTTGATCAGCGCGGGTAACTGCATCGACTGAGCGTGCGGGAAGCCGCTCTGGGCAACTTTGTGCCATGGGTTCGCCGGGTCGAGCATGCGGTCGAAGCTGAACTTCACATCTTCGGCGGTCAGTTCACGTGTCGGGCTGAAGTATTCGGTGCGGTGAAATTTCACTTGCGGGTGCAGTTTGAAAACGTAAGTCAGGCCGTCGGGCGTGACTTCCCAGCTGTCCGCCAGGCTGGCGACCACTTTGCCGCTGGCCGTGTCGAAGTCCACCAGGCGGTCCATCAGTACGTCTGCCGAGGCGTTGGTGGTGGTCAGCGAATTGTATTGCACCACATCGAACCCTTCCGGGCTGGCTTCGGTGCAGACGCTCAGGGCGGCAGCCATAGCCTGTGGGCTCAGTAGAAGCGGTGCGAGCAGCAGCGGTAGGGCAGCGAGGCGCATGGTCGGATTCCTTTACAGATCGAAGGCCCATCTGCAAGTGCAGTCTGGAAAAGGCTTACCCTAGTGGGCTCTTTTGCAAATGACTATCCCCTTTTTCGTTTTAAGGGGAGTATGGACGATTGTTTTTGGTGAGTGATGGTTGAGGAAAACCTGGAATTGGCCGATTGGCCGATGCTCTGCGACGAGCGGTCATTTTCGGGCGCAGCCTTTGTCCAAGGCACTCGGCGCCCGAAAAACCGGGTTTTTATCAATTCAATGTGCACCGGTTGTTGTTGCTCTCTAGTCTTTCTGGTATAAAGCAGCGCTCTTTTCTAGGGGCCCGGTTCCTTCGTTTGTAGGTGTAGCCGGTAAGACCCTTAAAGAAACGCGGCGCCTGGCGCCAAATGACTGAGAGATTAAGCGGCCAACCCATGCCGGGTTGGGCATGTGGTTTTAGAGGGCTGAGGCATGTCGAGAGTCTGTCAAGTTACCGGTAAGGGTCCGGTGACTGGGAATAACATTTCCCACGCAAACAACAAAACCCGTCGTCGTTTCCTGCCGAACCTGCAGCATCACCGCTTCTGGGTTGAAGAAGAGAAACGTTTCGTGCGTCTGCGCGTATCTGCCAAAGGCATGCGTATCATCGACAAGCGTGGCATCACTGTCGTGCTGGCCGAAATCCGCAAAGCTGGCAAGATCTAAGGGAGCTAATCATGCGTGAATTGATTCGTTTGATTTCGAGCGCCGGTACTGGTCACTTCTACACTACCGACAAGAACAAGCGCACTACGCCGGACAAAATCGAGATCAAGAAATTTGATCCGGTTGTTCGCAAGCACGTGATCTACAAAGAAGGCAAAATCAAGTAATTGATTTTTCTCTCTTACGAAAAAGGCCCGTATCGCGAGATACGGGCCTTTTTTGTTGCCTGTGGGTTGGTGTTGTCTGGCAGGGCCTCATCGCGGGCAAGCCCGCTCCCACAGGTTTTATGATCGACACAGATCCCTGTGGAGCGGGCTTGCCCGCGATGAAGCCGGCCCAAGCAACACAAATCTTCAGGCCTTCTGTTCAAACACCACATAAATCTTGCGGCAAGGCTCCAGCACCTCCCAGCTGCCTTTGAACCCGGCCGGGATTACGAAACGATCGCCCACACGCAGGGTCTTGGCGTTGCCATCGTTGTCGCGCAGCACTGAAACCCCCTGAACGATTTCGCAATATTCGTGCTCGGTGTAGTTCACTAGCCATTGGCCGACTTCGCCTTCCCAAACACCCGCATTCATCTGGCCGCACGGGCTGTTGTAATGGTTGTACACCGCTTGCTCAGGGTCGCCCTTGAGGATTTTTGCCGGGTCGGGCCGATAACGATCGGGCTTTGGGTTGGCCTGGCTGAAATCGACGATATCCTGAATGCTCATGCTGGTATTCCCCCATGATTGCGCTGGAAAGTTGAAAGTCTATGTTTATTAAAATGAACATCGCAAGGCCGTTTGCCGGCTTTGTGTCAAATATATTGAAACTTCACCGGCCGCTGGTTTAGGGTAACGGTTGCCTTGAGCCGAAAAAGCAGGCTGGCCGGGCAGAATTCCTGACAGCGCCCGCGCAGAATGCGGGGGCACTCGTATTCAATAAGAGGAGGACACTCGAATGACCACCCTGACTCGTGCCGACTGGGAACAACGGGCTCGCGATCTGAAGATCGAAGGCCGCGCCTACATCAATGGTGAATACACCGATGCAGTCTCTGGTGAGACTTTCGAGTGCATCAGCCCCGTCGATGGCCGTCTGCTGGGCAAGATTGCCAGCTGTGACGCCGCCGACGCCCAGCGTGCCGTTGACAACGCTCGCGCCACTTTCAATTCCGGCGTCTGGTCGCGCCTGGCGCCAACCAAACGCAAAGCCACCATGATTCGTTTTGCCGGCCTGCTCAAACAGCACGCCGAAGAGCTGGCCCTGCTCGAAACCCTGGACATGGGCAAGCCCATCAGCGATTCCCTGTACATCGACGTTCCCGGCGCGGCGCAAGCCCTGAGCTGGAGCGGCGAAGCCATCGACAAGATCTATGACGAAGTCGCTGCCACCCCGCACGATCAGTTGGGTCTGGTGACTCGCGAGCCAGTCGGCGTGGTTGGAGCGATCGTGCCCTGGAACTTCCCGTTGATGATGGCCTGCTGGAAACTCGGCCCGGCGCTGTCCACCGGTAACTCGGTAATCCTCAAGCCTTCGGAAAAATCGCCGCTGACGGCGATTCGCATCGCGGCGCTGGCGGTTGAGGCCGGTATCCCGAAAGGTGTGCTGAACGTGTTGCCGGGCTACGGTCACACCGTCGGCAAGGCCCTGGCCCTGCACAACGACGTCGACACGCTGGTGTTCACCGGTTCGACCAAGATCGCCAAGCAACTGTTGATCTACTCCGGCGAATCGAACATGAAGCGCGTTTGGCTGGAAGCTGGCGGCAAGAGCCCGAACATCGTGTTTGCCGATGCGCCGGACCTGCAAGCCGCCGCCGAAGCCGCCGCCGGTGCCATCGCCTTCAACCAGGGCGAGGTCTGCACCGCCGGTTCGCGCCTGCTGGTCGAGCGTTCGATCAAGGACAAATTCCTGCCGCTGGTGATCGAGGCCCTGAAAACCTGGAAACCTGGCAATCCGCTGGACCCGGCTACCAATGTCGGTGCGCTGGTGGATACCCAGCAAATGAACACTGTGTTGGCTTACATCGAATCCGGTCACACCGATGGTGCGAAACTGGTGGCGGGCGGCAAGCGCATTCTTCAGGAAACCGGTGGTACTTACGTCGAGCCAACGATTTTCGATGGCGTGAGCAACGCGATGAAAATTGCTCAGGAAGAAATCTTCGGTCCGGTGTTGTCGGTCATCACCTTCGACAGCGCTGAAGAAGCCATCCAGATCGCCAACGACACGCCTTACGGTCTGGCTGCTGCAGTCTGGACCGCCGACATCTCCAAGGCTCATCTGACCGCCAAGGCTTTGCGTGCCGGTAGCGTGTGGGTCAATCAATACGATGGTGGCGACATGACCGCGCCGTTCGGTGGTTTCAAACAGTCGGGCAACGGTCGCGACAAATCACTGCATGCGTTCGACAAGTACACCGAGCTGAAGGCGACCTGGATCAAGTTGTAAGCCCGTTAGGGAGCCCGCGAATAAATCGGGCGCCTGAACGACGCGATCCCCTGTGGGAGCGGGCTTGCCCGCGATAGCGCTGACAGCCAACCTCTATGTTGAATGTTAAGACGCCATCGCGGGCAAGCCCGCTCCCACAGTTTTTTGCGCTGTACATAAGAATATCCACAGGAGCGTGGAACATGCGTTGGGCGACGTATTTCGCCGTTTTGGCGTCTGTCTTGAGTGTCGGCCTGGCCTTGGGTGTCAGCATGCCGTTGGTGTCGCTGCGTCTGGAAGGCTGGGGTTACGGCTCGTTTGCGATCGGCGTGATGGCAGCGATGCCGGCCATTGGCGTACTGCTGGGAGCGAAGATCTCCAGCCACCTTGCGGCCCGTCTTGGCACCGCCAATCTGATGTGCCTGTGCCTGTGGGCCGGAGCGGTGTCCATCGGGTTATTGGCCGTGTGGCCAAGCTACCCGGTCTGGCTGGTGTTGCGGTTGATGATCGGGGTGATCCTGACGCTTGTCTTCATCCTCGGTGAAAGCTGGATCAACCAACTGGTGGTCGAGCAATGGCGCGGTCGACTGGTGGCGTTGTATGGCAGCAGTTACGCGTTGAGCCAACTGGCCGGGCCGTTACTGTTGGGGGCGCTGGGCACCGAGCATGATTATGGTTTTTGGGTCGGCGTCGGTTTGCTGATGACATCACCGCTCCTGTTGTGGGGCCGCAGCGGCGCCCCCACCAGCGAAGCCTGCAGCGTGACCTTGGGTAACCTGTTGGCGTTCTGCCGCGGCTTGCCGGCGATTGCCTGGGCGGTGTCGCTGTTCGCAGCGTTCGAAGCGATGATCTTGACCTTGTTGCCGGTCTATTGCCTGCGTCAGGGCTTCACCACGGAAATCGCCTTGGCCATGGTCAGCACAGTGGTGGTGGGGGATGCCTTGTTGCAATTGCCGATTGGCGCGCTGGCCGATCGCTTGTCACGGCGTATGTTGTTCACCGGTTGTGCGCTGCTTTTGCTGCTGTCGAGCCTGGCCATTCCACTATTGATCGACACGCTACTGATCTGGCCGCTATGGGTATTGTTTGGCGCCAGTGCCGGCGGTTTGTTCACCTTGTCGCTGATTTTGATTGGCGAGCGTTATCGCGACGATGCCTTGGTGCGCGCCAATGCTCATATCGCACAGCTATGGGGAATTGGTTGCCTGATCGGGCCCTTGGCGGCCGGTGCCGGGAGTCAGTGGATCAGCGGGCATGCCTTGCCGTTGCTAATGGCGGCGGGCGCGTTGGGGCTGGTGATTCTGGTCTCGCGGCAAGGGGCGTTTGGTGTGGTTGCCGAATCGGCCTGAACGCTGCGCAAAGTCGCTCTACAACATCCGCTCCAGGCCAACCATGCTGCTGAGCCATGAATTGAAGTGTCGCCACCAACCCCCCGGTTCTTTGGTCAATGTGCGCTGCTTGCCGTCATCTTCGGTGACCCAGACGATCTGCCCCTTTTCCAGCCGGGCTTGATAGCTGAGGGCGGGTGCCATGCCCTCCAGTGCCAGTTCCCGCACCCGCCCGGCGAGCTGCGGGTTGTCTACCAGGACCCCGACTTCGGTGTTCCAAAGTACCGAGCGCGGGTCGAAATTGAACGAGCCGATAAAGGCTTTCTGTCGGTCGAAAATCATCGCCTTGCTGTGCAGGCTGGAGTCGGAGCGGTAGGAGCTGCTGCCACTGTGAAACAGGCTCGGTCCGCTACCGCCGTTGTCTCCATTGTCGCCGGGCTGACGGCGTAATTCGAACAGCTGCACGCCATGCTCCAGCAAGGCTTTGCGATAAGGTGCGTAACCACCGTGCGCGGCCGGTACGTCGGTGGCTTCCAGCGAGTTGGTCAGCACACTGATCGATACGCCGGCATCGGCGCGATCGGTCAGGTAAACCAGCCCCGGTTGGCCGGGTACGAGGTAGGCCGAGACCATGATCAGCTCTTTGCTGACCCCATTGAGCTCGGGCGCCAACTGGGTGGTCAACAACAAGTGCGGGTCAGGTTCGCCGTCGGACAGCACCTTGCTTGGTGCGTCCCACAATGCCTGGTTCCAGGCCCAGATCAGCTCCCGACGCCAGGCATCCAGACGCGGCTGAGTGGTATAGGCCATCAATTGCTGATAAAGCGCGTGATCCTGTTTGCGTGTTTCCTCCAGGGATTCGTCCAGTCGGGTCCGGGTATTTCTCAGATCCCTGGCTGTCGGCCTGGTCGAAAGGAACTGCTCGATCGGCTTGCTCAGGGCGCTGTTCCAGTATTGGTCGAAGCTGTGTCCCAACTGCTCTGCAACCGGGCCGACACTGAGCATGTCGATGTCGGTGAAATTGAGGTTAGGCTCGGCATCGAAATACTCGTCCCCCAGGTTACGCCCGCCAACGATCGCTGCGCTGTTGTCCGCCACCCACAGTTTGTTGTGCATGCGCCGGTGTTGCTGCGACAGGTTTAAGAACCGGCCCATGGCTCGCGTAACGCCGGTGCTGCGGCCCAGGTGCAGCGGGTTGAACACGCGGATCTGAATCTTCGGGTGTGCGGCGAGGGTCGCGATGATTCGGTCCAGGCCATCGCTGGTGGTGTCGTCGAGCAGAATCCGCACTCGCACGCCGCGGTCGGCGGCCTTGAGCAATTCGCTCACCAGTATTCGTGTACTGATGCCGTCATTGACGATGTAGTACTGCAGATCGAGGCTGCTTTGAGCCATGCGAATAAGCTCGGCGCGGGCGGTGAAGGCCTCGGCGCTATCGGAGAGCAAGCGAAAGCCCGATTGGCCCTTGTAGGGAGCTGCCTGGGCCTGGATCGAGCGGCCGAACGCCGAATCGGTCGCGGGGAGGGCCTGACTTGGTTCGCGGGGGACATTGAGTGTTGTACAACCACCGAGGAGCGAGGCGAGTAACAGAAGAGCAAGCAGGGGCTGTCTGATTCTCACGGAGCGTATTCCGGATGGTGGCGGTTAGCATATGGACGCCGCATCCCGAAGAAAGGTCAGTGGGTTTGCGCCAAGAGTTTGATGGCTGTCGCTCCGACCTTGCGCACGGCTTCTTCGATCTGCGGAGTTGTTTTGGCAGCGTAGTTCATCCGCAGACAATTGCGGTATTTGCCCGAGGCGGAAAAGATACTGCCGACCGCAATCTGCACGCCTTGATCATGCAGTGCCCGATTGAGTTTCAGGGTGTCGAAGCCCTCCGGCAATTCGACCCACAGCATGAAGCTGCCTTGCGGACGGCTGGCCCGGGTACCAGCGGGGAAATAGCGGGTCACCCAGTCGATCATCGCGTCGCGGTTGCGCTGGTATTGCGTGCGCATCCGCCGTAAATGCGGTTCGAAATGCCCGGCCTTGAGGAACTCGGCAATCGCAATCTGCGGTTGCGGCGCGGTGGACCCGGTGCTGATGTACTTCATGTGCAGCACCCGTTCCAGATATCGGCCCGGTGCAACCCAACCAATGCGCAGGCCAGGTGCCAAGGTCTTGGAAAAGGAACTGCAGAGCAGGACGCGGCCGTCTTCGTCGAAGGATTTGATCGTGCGTGGGCGAGGGTAGGTGTAGGCCAGTTCGCCATACACATCGTCCTCGATAATCGCTACGTCGAAACGCTGCGCGAGCGTCAACAGCGCACGCTTGCGCGCCTCCGGCATGATGTAGCCCAATGGGTTGTTGCAGTTGGGGGTCAACTGTATGGCTTTGATCGGCCATTGCTCCAACGCCAGTTCCAACGCATCGAGGCTGATGCCGGTGAGCGGGTCGGTGGGGATTTCCAGGGCTTTCATGCCCAGGCCTTTGAGTGTCTGCATGGCGCCGTGAAAGCTCGGCGAATCCACGGCGACGATATCACCCGGCTCGCAAATGGCACGGATGCTGGTGGACAGCGCTTCGTGGCAACCGGTCGTGATCACCAGATCGTTGGCGCTCAACTGGCAGCCGGAGTCGAGCATCAGGCGAGCGATCTGCTCGCGTAATTCAAGGGTGCCGTAGATGTTGTCGTAATACAGACCTGGCATGTCCTGCCGACGGCTGATTCGCGCCAGGCTGCGCAGCAGCGGTTTCATGGTCGGCGTAGTGATGTCCGGCATGCCGCGACCCAGTTGCACGACGTCCTTGCGCGGTACGGCGCGGATCAATTCCAGCACTTGATCCCACTGCGAGATATCCACCGGCCGTTGGGCCGGCCGGCCAACCGCTGGCAGCTCCGGCAGCTCGCGACTCACCGGTACGAAATAACCGGACTTGGGTTTGGGCATCGCCAGACCGATATCTTCCAGCATTCGATAGGCCTGCTGCACCGTGCTCAGGCTGACCCCGTGTTCGACACTCAGCGCTCGCACCGAGGGCAACCGGTCGCCGGGGCGATAGAAGCCCTGTTCGATACGCGTACCGAGCAATTCGGCGAGGTTGACGTAAAGGGTCATGGCGCAGTCTCGGTGTGGGTGATTCGGTTAACCAGTACAGATGGGGCAAAAATGTGTGATTCAGACGCTGAAACGGAAAATCTGTATGGAGTTAATACACTACCGTTGAATCTGTAATGCTTTTCGCCGCCCGCGCATCATGAAAGCTCTGGCTACCCAAGTAAACAGGAGCAATGAAAATGAACGGCTTGAGCGATGTGCGGCTGACGTTACACAGTCAGGAACTGGCGGCAGGGCAAAAAAACGGCGCACGCGAGGCGGTCACGCGCAACGCGCCGTCCGGCCTGGGTCGGTGGGGCCTGTTCTGGCATCGTTTGCACACGCGCAAGGCGTTGCTGACGCTGACGCCGGAGCAGCTCAGAGATGTCGGATTGAGCCGGGAGCAGGCGCGGGAGGAGGGGCTTAAACCTTTTTGGCAGATCTGAATATCGCGGCGGTCTATAGATCCATTCGCGGGCAAGCCTCGCTCCTACAAGGTTCGCGCATGACTCTGTAGGAGCGAGGCTTGCCCGCGAAGGCGTCGACACAGACGCCGAAAATCTTTCAGACCAACTCCTTCATCCGATGCCACAACATCCCCAACGCCAACAACGGCGAACGCAAATGCTTGCCGCCCGGGAAGGTGATATGCGGCACTTTGGCGAACATATCGAACCCTCCACTGTGCTGACCGCTGATGGCTTCCGCCAACAACTTGCCCGCCAGATGCGTGGCATTCAACCCATGACCGGAATAGGCCTGGGCGTAATACACATTCGGCTGCTCCTTGAGCCGGCCGATCTGCGGCAGGCGATTGGCGCCGATGCCGATCATCCCGCCCCATTGATAGTCGATGTTCACCCCGGCCAGTTGCGGAAATACCGCCAGCATCTTCGGTCGCATGTACGCGGCGATGTCTTTCGGGTCGCGCCCTGAATAATGGCAGGCGCCGCCGAACAGCAAGCGTCGATCCGCCGAGAGTCGGTAATAGTCCAGCGCCACCCGTTGATCGCAGACCGCCATGTTTTGCGGTAACAAGGCGTGAGCCTGTTCCGCACTCAAGGGTTCGGTGGCGATGATGTAGCTGCCGGCGGGCAGCACCTTGCCACCGAGTTGCGGGTTCAGATCGTTGAGGTAGGCGTTGCAACCCAGCACCAGGGTCTTCGCGCGAACCGTGCCTCGGGCGGTATGGATCTTGACCTCGGGGCCGTAATCGATGCGGGTCACCGCCGATTGTTCGAACAGCTTCACACCCAATTGCCCGGCGGCGACCGCTTCGCCCAGTGCCAGGTTCAAAGGGTGCAGATGCCCGGAGCCCATGTCGATCAAACCGCCGACGTAGCGATCGGACCCCACCACACTGTGCATTTCGTGAGCTTGCAGCAGACGGGTTGCGTAACGGTAACCGAGGCTGTGCAGCTCGCTGGCGTCTTCGGCGAAACCTTCCAGGTCTTGAGGCTTGTTGGCGAGGTCGCAGTAGCCCCAGGTCAGGTCGCAAGGGATCTGAAAGCGCTCGATCCGCTGTCGGACGATTTCCACCGCTTCCAGACCCATCAGTTTCATCTGACGCACACCGTCGACGCCGATCACGTTGGCGAACTGATCGAGGCCATGCCCGACGCCTCGAATCAACTGCCCGCCATTGCGTCCGCTGGCGCCCCAACCGATCTTGTGCGCTTCCAGCAGCACCACGCTGAACCCGCGTTCGGCCAATTCAATCGCTGTGTTCAGCCCGGAGAACCCGCCGCCCACCACGCACACGTCTGCAACCCGCTCACCTTCGAGTACCGCAAGCTCGGGCTGCGGCAGGCTGCTGGCGGCGTAATAGGAAGCCGCGTGTTGATGGCGTAAGGCAGGTTGCTGAACGGGGGCGTTCATGTGCGTCATCCTGGGGCATGTGTTTGAAAAAGTTGACGGAGCATAAGCCGGCGCTTCGGACGCGGGCAACACCGGTCGGTTGGTGCTGTCTGGATCGGGGCTTTTGCGTCAGAATCCTGGTCTATTTCGTATTCGGTCACCGCTTCGATGAGTTGCAACAGTCAGAAAATTCGCACGCTGCGCCAACAGATTCCCTCTTTCGAGTGCGTGCCCGGCTGCCATGACTGCTGTGGGCCGGTGACCACCTCGCCCGAAGAAATGTCCCGCCTGCCGCGCAAGACCCGGGCCGAGCAGGATGCGGCGATGGATGAACTCAACTGCGTCCACCTGGGCCCCAACGGCTGCACGGTGTATGACGAACGACCGCTGATCTGTCGGCTGTTCGGTACCACCCAGACATTGCCATGCCCCAATGGCCGGCGGCCGGTGGAGCTGATCCATCCGCGGGTCGAGAAGCAGATTCATGAGTACATGGCTTCTACCCGACAGGTGTTGGTTTGATCGTTCCCACGCTCTGCGTGGGAATGCCTCATCGGACGCTCTGCGTTCGGCTCTGATCGGTGCAGGCTCAATCCGGAATCGGCAGATTCAGGCTCTCTTTCACTTCTTCCATCACGATATAGCTCTTGGATTCGCGCACATGCGGCAGTTTGAGCAGGATGTCGCCCAGCAGTTTGCGGTAGGAAGCCATCTCGGAAATCCGCGCTTTCACCAGGTAATCGAAATCCCCTGACACCAAATGGCATTCCAGCACGTGGGGCAGTTTCAGCACCGCGCGTCGGAACTCTTCGAAAGTATCGCCGGATTTGTAGTCAAGGCTGATCTCCACGAACACCAGCAGGCTACCCTTCAGGTGCTGCGGATTCAGGCGGGCGTTGTAGCCCATGATGATCCCTTCGCGCTCCAGTCGCCGTACCCGCTCGGTGCAGGGCGTCGTAGAGAGGCCGACCTTTTCCCCCAGCTCGGTGAAGGAGATACGCCCGTCCGCTTGCAGGATCCGCAGGATGTTGCGGTCGATCTTGTCCAGCTCACGTTTGGTCTGAGTGTTGGTCCGCATAGGGGATGCGCCTCCGTGAAAAGGGTTTTTGCCGAGAATTGTCGCCAAATATAGGCACTTATATAGTGAAAAGCACTGGCTAATCTTTTTTAAACTGCCCACATCTTCGGTCTGCACAACAAACGTCAGCGGTAAGCCGCGATGAGGGATATGAAAATGCGCGTTCTGGTCTTGGGTAGCGGCGTCATCGGTACCGCCAGTGCCTATTATCTGGCACGGGCTGGCTTTGAAGTGACGGTTGTTGATCGTCAACCAGCGCCGGCCATGGAAACCAGTTTCGCCAACGCCGGGCAGGTTTCGCCGGGTTATGCCTCGCCGTGGGCCGCGCCGGGCGTGCCGCTCAAAGCCATCAAGTGGCTGTTGCAGCGTCACGCGCCATTGGCGATCAAGGCCACTGCCGACATCAATCAATACCTGTGGATGGCGCAGATGCTGCGCAACTGTACCGCCAGCCGTTATGCGGTGAACAAGGAGCGCATGGTGCGCCTGTCCGAGTACAGCCGCGACTGCCTCGACGAATTGCGCGCCGAAACCGGCATTGCCTACGAAGGCCGCACCCTGGGTACTACCCAACTGTTCCGCACCCAGGCCCAGCTTGATGGCGCCGCCAAAGACATCGCCGTGCTGAAAGAGTCCGGCGTGCCATTCGAATTGCTCGACCGCGCCGGCATTGCCCGGGTAGAACCGGCCCTGGCCAGTGTCACCGATATTCTCGCCGGGGCCTTGCGTCTGCCGAATGACCAGACTGGCGACTGCCAGATCTTCACCACCCGCCTGGCCGAGATGGCCACAAAACTGGGTGTGGAATTCCGTTTCGGCCAGGACATCCAGCGCCTCGACTTCGCCGGTGATCGCATCAACGGCGTGTGGATCGACGGCAAGCTGGAAACCGCCGACCGCTACGTGCTGGCGCTGGGCAGCTACTCGCCACAATTGCTCAAACCGCTGGGCATCCGGGCGCCGGTATACCCGCTCAAGGGTTACTCGTTGACCGTTCCGATCATCAACCCGGCGATGGCCCCGACGTCGACCATTCTCGATGAGACCTACAAGGTTGCGATCACCCGTTTCGACAACCGCATCCGCGTTGGCGGCATGGCGGAAATCGCCGGTTTTGACCTGTCGTTGAACCCGCGTCGGCGCGAAACCCTGGAGATGATCGTCAACGACCTTTATCCTCAGGGCGGCGATCTGGCCCAGGCGAGTTTCTGGACCGGCCTGCGTCCGACTACTCCGGACGGCACGCCGATTGTCGGCGCCACGCCGTTCAAAAACCTGTTTCTGAATACGGGCCACGGCACGCTCGGCTGGACCATGGCCTGTGGTTCCGGTCGTTTGCTGGCTGACCTGATGGCGAAGAAGACGCCGCAGATCAGCGCCGAAGGCCTCGACATTTCCCGTTATGGCAACAAACTCAAGGAGTCCGCAAAACATGTCAATCCAGCGCCAGCTCACCAATGAGCGCATGAGCCAGATCGTGGTCCACAACAGTACCGTGTATCTGGCAGGGCAGGTCGGCGATGACATGAACGCCGGGATTGAACAGCAAACCCGTGAAACCCTCGCCAACATCGAGCGTTTGCTGGACCTGGCCGGGACCGACAAGAGCCGTTTGCTGTCGGTGACGATTTACCTGAAAGACATCGACGCGCACTTCGCAGGCATGAATTCGGTGTGGGACCAGTGGCTGCCAAAAGGCGTCGCACCGGCCCGCGCGACGGTTGAATCGAAGCTGTGCGAACCGCAAATCCTGGTCGAGCTGTCGGTTGTCGCCGCGCTGCCATAACGCTCAGCCAGAAAGATCCCTCTCCCGGCGCTGTTGGCGGTTCACGCTGTCAGCCAGCGCCGGTTTTTTTCAAATGACCGACTAGAAGTCTGCCGCCATGCGTCCAGCCCGTGCCCTGATCGACCTTCAAGCCCTGCGCCACAACTACCAGCTCGCCCGCGAAGTGACCGGGGCCAAGGCCCTCGCGGTGATCAAGGCCGACGCCTACGGCCATGGCGCGGTGCGCTGCGCCCAGGCGCTGGAAGCCGAGGCGGACGGGTTTGCCGTGGCGTGCATCGAAGAAGCTCTGGAGCTGCGCGCCGCCGGTATTCGTGCACCCGTTTTGCTGCTGGAAGGTTTTTTCGAAGCTGATGAACTGCCGCTGATCGTCGAGCATGATTTCTGGTGCGTGGTGCATTCGCTGTGGCAGCTCGAGGCCATCGAAAAAGCCGTGCTGAGCAAACCGATCACAGTCTGGCTCAAACTCGACTCGGGCATGCATCGCGTTGGCCTGCACCCGGCGGATTATCAGGCGGCCTATCAACGGCTGCTGGCCAGCGGCAAAGTGGCGAAGATCGTGCTGATGAGTCACTTCGCCCGCGCCGATGAGTTGCAATGCCAGAGCTGCGCCGAGCAGGTTGCGGTGTTCGAGGCGGCGCGTCGGGGTTTGTCGGCTGAAATCAGCCTGTGTAATTCGCCGGCGGTGCTCGGTTGGCCGCAGGTTCCCAGCGATTGGGTGCGCCCGGGCATCATGCTTTATGGCGCGACCCCGTTCGAAGAGACCAATGCCGTGGCGGCCCGCCTGCAACCGGTGATGACCCTGGAATCGAAAGTGATTAGCGTGCGCGAACTGCCTGCTGGCGAGCCAATTGGCTACGGCGCGAAATTTGTCACCGCCAAGCCGATGCGCGTAGGTGTGGTGGCAATGGGTTATGCCGACGGTTATCCGCGTCAGGCCCCGAGCGGTACGCCGGTGTTGGTGGCCGGGCAGCGTAGTCAGTTACTGGGTCGGGTATCAATGGACATGCTTTGCGTCGATCTGACCGATGTGCCGCAAGCCGGCCTCGGTTCGCCCGTCGAGTTGTGGGGCAAAAATATTCTCGCCAGTGACGTCGCGATGGCTGCGGGCACGATTCCTTACCAGATCTTCTGCAACCTGCATCGGGTGCCGCGCCTCTATTCCGGGGCCTGACGAATCACATGCCCGACCGAAAGTCGCTTCGCCAAACAGGATTCAGGCCCAAGTGTTGTAAATACTGAACGCTGTCGCCATGATAACGCTCAATATTTCTGCAAACCTGAACCCCTGGAGGCTCCAGCATTGGACGTCGGTGAACGACTGCAATCGATCCGTAAGCTCAAAGGTCTTTCCCAGCGTGAGCTCGCCAAACGCGCGGGTGTTACCAACAGCACCATTTCGATGATCGAGAAGAACAGCGTCAGCCCCTCGATCAGTTCGCTGAGGAAGGTCCTGGGCGGGATTCCCATGTCCATGGTCGAGTTCTTTTCCGAAGAAATCCTGCAGGAAAAACCGACTCAGATCGTCTACAAGGCTCACGAGCTGATCGATATTTCCGATGGGGCAGTGACCATGAAACTGGTCGGTCGGGCTCATCCGAGCCGGGCCATTGCATTCCTCAACGAAATCTACCCGCCAGGCGCCGACACGGGCGAGGAGATGCTCACCCACGAGGGCGAGGAAACCGGAATTCTGGTGGAAGGGCGGCTGGAACTGGTGGTCGGGCTCGAAACATTTGTGCTCGAAGCCGGCGACAGCTACTACTTTGAAAGTACCAAGCCACACCGTTTCCGTAATCCGTTCGATGCCCCGGCGCGACTAATCAGCGCAGCCACCCCGGCAAATTTCTAAGAGAAGCGGCGTCCTGCCCGGATTGCGCAGACGCCCTTGCTGTATTTCCTTCCCACGATAAGACCCCTTCGACTTTGGGGTTGTTTCAGTGTGACGGGCTTACCGCTATACTTGCGCCCGCCTGCGAACCGTGGCCGTGGGCGTGACTAGCCACCATTGAGGGTGTACGCGTGAACCTAATTATGAAAATGCTGGCCGCACCAGCAACCGTATTGGCCCTTTGGGCAGTCAGCGCACAAGCTGCGACCAACGACGATATCGCTAAACGTCTTGAACCCGTTGGCCAAGTCTGTGTGCAGGGCAAAGAGTGCAAGGGGATGGAAGTCGCTGCGTCTGCGGGGGGCGGTGATGCCAAGACCCCTGACTCAGTGATTGCAAAACATTGCAACGCATGCCACGGCAGCGGCCTGTTGGGCGCGCCGAAAATCGGTGACGCTGCAGCCTGGGGCGAGCGCGCCAAGAAACAAGGTGGCCTCGACGGCTTGCTGGCCAAAGCAATTTCCGGTGTCAACGCGATGCCACCAAAGGGCACCTGCGCCGATTGCTCTGATGCTGATCTCAAGGGCGCCATCCAGAAGATGTCCGGTTTGAAATAAGCCAGTCTTCAAACAAAAAGCCGCTTTCGAGCGGCTTTTTTTGTACGTGCGATTTTCCGCTGAGGCTATGCTTTGCGGCAAATCCCCGGCAAGCTCGGTCCAACCCCAATTCATGGAACGGCGGGAGGATCAGATGGTGCGTTTGTGTTCTATCGAACAGGCGGTCGATGATGTTCTGGCGCGGTTGCCGGCGCATATCCACATGGGATTGCCGCTGGGGCTGGGCAAGCCCAACCATTTCGTCAACGCGCTGTATCAACGGATCGCGCAATTGCCCGAGCGGCAGCTGACGGTTTACACCGCCCTGTGCCTCGGACGCCCGCCATTGGGCGATGGCTTGCAAAAGCGCTTCCTCGAACCTTTCATCGAGCGAGTATTCGGCGATTATCCGGAGCTGGATTTTCTCGCCGACCTGCATCGCGACAGCCTGCCGGCCAACATTCACGTCCATCAATTCTTCCTGCAGCCAGGCAGCCTGCTAAACAGCGCATCGGCCCAGCAGGATTACGTCAGCAGCAATTACAGCCACGCAGCCCGGGACATCAATGCCGCTGGCTTGAACCTGGTGGCGCAATTGGTCGCCAGCCACAGCGAGCATCCCGATCGCCTGAGCCTGAGCTGCAACCCGGACATCACCCTCGACTTGTTTCCGATGATCGCCAAGCGTCGGGCGGCGGGGGAGACGATCCTGCTGGTGGGGCAGGTACACAACGATTTGCCGTACATGCCTGGCGATGCGGAAATCGGCATCGACACCTTCGACCTGCTGATCGACGCGAAAGACAGCACCACGCTGTTTTCCACGCCGAACATGCCGGTGGGTTTCCAGGATCATTTCATCGGGTTGCACGCCAGCACGCTGGTGCGCGATGGCGGTACCTTGCAGATTGGCATTGGGGCCATGGGGGATGCTTTAACGGCAGCGTTGCTGGCGCGGCAGGCTGACAGTGATGGTTACAAGGCGTTGCTGGCGGATCTGAATCTCAGCCAGTGGGCACAGTTGATTGAGCGCGAAGGAGGTATCGAACCGTTCGCCAAGGGCCTGTACGGGTGCAGCGAAATGTTCGTCAACGGCTTGCTGGTGTTGGCGGACGCCGGGATCGTGCGGCGCAAAGTCTACCCGGACGTGGCGACCCAGCAGCAGGCGAATGCCGGGACGCTGGACGAGGCCGCGCAGGCTGACGGCATCTCGGTGCATGGCGGGTTTTTCCTCGGGCCGCGCAGTTTCTACGAGCGCTTGCGCGCGTTGCCGCAGAATAAGCGACTCGAGTTCAACATGACCCGCATCAGCTACATCAATGAGCTCTACGGTCAGGAAGAACTCAAACGCTTGCAGCGCCTCGATGCGCGCTTCATCAACACCGTCTTCACCATGACCTTGCTTGGCGCCGGCGTGGCCGATCAACTTGAAGACGGGCGGGTACTGAGCGGAGTCGGCGGGCAATACAACTTCGTCGTCCAGGGCCATGCGCTGGAAGGCGCGCGTTCGATCCTGCTGCTGCGCAGTTGGCGCGAGTCGGGCGGTGACGTCAGTTCGAATATCGTCTGGGAATACGGCCATTGCACAATCCCGCGGCATCTGCGGGACATCGTCGTCACCGAATACGGCATCGCTGATTTACGGGGCAAGACCGACGCTGCAGTGATCGAGGCGTTGCTGAACATCAGCGACTCACGTTTCCAGCCTGGCCTGATCGAGCAGGCGCAGAGCGTTGGCAAATTGCCGAAGCATTTTCGCCTCGATCCGCGCTTCGCCGACAACAGCCCGCAGCGTTTGCAGGCCATTCAGGCTCGGCATTCGAATCTGTTTCCGGAATATCCGCTGGGCTGCGATTTCACCGCCGAGGAACGGGACTTATTGCGGGCACTGAACTGGTTGAAGAGCAAGTTCAAGCTCTCGGAGATTCTGGAACTGGGCAAGGCTGCGCTGGATGCGCCGCAGCCTTCGGAATTTGCGGTGCATCTGGAAAGGATGCAGCTGACCAATCCGGAGGGGTTGAAAGAGGATTTGTTTCAGCGGCTGTTGCTCACCGGCCTGAAGGCCACCGCGCATTAACCGCCGCCACAAAAACCTGTGGGAGCGGGCTTGCCCGCGATGGCGGTGGAACAGCCAACATCAATGTTGAATGTTATGACCTCATCGCGGGCAAGCCCGCTCCCACAGGTTCGGTGATGCGGCGGTTTATTCGATAAAGGTTACAACGCCATCCTTCAGCGACTGCACCCGCGCCAACGATTCCACGCGATAACCCTGGGCGTCCAGTTCCGCACGGCCGCCCTGGAATGACTTCTCGATCACGATACCCAAACCGGCCACGGTCGCGCCGGCCTGTTTGATGATCGAGATCAGCGCTTGCGAGGCCTTACCGTTGGCCAGGAAGTCGTCAATGATCAGCACGCGGTCGCTGCTGGTCAGGTGGCGCGGGGAGATCGCCACGGTGCTTTCGGTTTGCTTGGTGAACGAATAAACGGTCGCCGACAGCAGGTTTTCAGTCAGGGTCAGGGACTGATGCTTGCGCGCGAAAATCACCGGTACGCCGAGGTTCAGGCCGGTCATGATTGCCGGGGCAATGCCCGAGGCTTCGATCGTGACGATCTTGGTGATGCCAGAATCCTTGAACAGCATGGCGAATTCGTCGCCGATCAGCTTCATCAGGGCCGGGTCGATCTGGTGGTTCAGAAAGGCGTCGACTTTCAGAACCTGGTCGGAAAGCACGATGCCTTCTTCGCGAATTTTCTTGTGCAGTGCTTCCATGAAGCTTTCCTCTACTGACGCCGTGTGCGCCTGGCGTTTAAAAAGTGTGCGGTTAAAAAGTGCTCAATTCTAGCGCTTTAACATTGCACGTATATCTGCCAATGCGGTATTTCCGCGCACGGCTTTGACTTCGGTCGGGGTGTCGTCATTGCCTTCCCAGGCCAGATCGTCCGGCGGCAGTTCATCGAGGAAACGGCTGGGTGCGCAGTCGATGATCTCGCCGTATTGCTTGCGCTTGGCGGCGAAGGTGAACGCCAGCGTCTGACGCGCCCGGGTAATCCCGACGTAGGCCAGGCGGCGCTCTTCTTCGATGGTGTCGGCTTCGATACTGGAACGGTGCGGGAGGATTTCCTCTTCCATGCCCATGATGAACACGTAAGGGAACTCCAGGCCCTTGGAGGCGTGCAAGGTCATCATCTGCACGCCTTCGGCGCCGTCTTCCTCTTCCTGCTGACGCTCCAGCATGTCGCGCAGAACGAGTTTGCCAATGGCGTCCTCGACGGTCATCTCGCCTTCTTCGTCTTTCTCCAGGGTGTTTTTCAGCGCCTCGATCAGGAACCAGACGTTACCCATGCGGTAATCGGCGGCCTTGTCGCTGGAGCTGTTGGTGCGCAGCCAGTTCTCGTAGTCGATGTCCATGACCATGCTGCGCAGGGCGGAGATCGGGTCGTCGCCGGCGCACTGCTCGCGGACCTTGTCCATGAAGCGCTTGAAGCGCGACAGGCGATCGGTGAAGCGCGTGTCCAGATGCTCGCCCAAACCGATTTCGTCGGTGGCGGCGTACATCGAGATTTTTCGCTCGGTGGCGTAGTTGCCCAGCTTCTCCAGTGTGGTCGAACCGATCTCCCGGCGTGGGACGTTGATCACTCGCAGGAAGGCGTTGTCGTCATCCGGGTTCACGATCAGGCGGAAGTAGGCCATCAGGTCTTTCACTTCCTGACGTCCGAAAAAGCTGTTGCCGCCAGACAGGCGGTACGGAATCTGGTGGTGCTGCAGCTTCAGCTCGATCAGCTTGGCCTGGTAGTTGCCGCGATACAGGATCGCGAAATCGCTGTACGGCCGATCCGTGCGCAGGTGCAGGGTGAGCAGTTCCACGGCCACGCGCTCGGCTTCTGCGTCTTCGTTGCGGCAACGGATCACACGGATTTCGTCGCCGTGGCCCATCTCGCTCCACAGCTGCTTTTCGAATTCGTGCGGGTTATTGGAGATCAGCACGTTGGCGCAGCGCAGGATGCGGCTGGTGGAACGGTAATTTTGCTCGAGCATGACTACTTTCAGGGACGGATAGTCGTCCTTGAGCAGCATCAGGTTTTCCGGGCGGGCGCCTCGCCAGGCGTAGATCGACTGATCGTCGTCGCCCACCACAGTGAATTGGTTACGCTTGCCGATCAGCAGTTTCACCAGCAAATACTGGCTGGCGTTGGTGTCCTGATATTCGTCCACCAGCAGGTAGCGGACCTTGTTCTGCCATTTTTCCAGGATATCGTCGTGTTCCTGGAACAGTTTTACCGGCAGCAGGATCAGGTCGTCGAAGTCCACCGCGTTGAACGCCTTGAGCGTACGCTGGTAATGGGTGTAGACGATGGCGGCGGTCTGCTCTTTGGGATTGCGGGCGTTTTCCAGGGCTTCGGGTGGCAGGATCAGGTCGTTTTTCCACGAGCCGATCATGTTCTTGATCTCGTCGACGCCGTCGTCGCCCGAGTATTCCTTCTGCATGATGTCGGTCATCAGGGCTTTGACGTCGGTCTCGTCGAAGATCGAGAAGCCCGGTTTATAGCCCAGCCGCACGTGTTCCTTGCGGATGATGTTCAGGCCCAGGTTGTGGAAGGTACAGACCGTCAGGCCGCGGCCTTCGCCGCCTTTGAGCAGGGTGCCGACCCGCTCCTTCATCTCGCGTGCGGCCTTGTTGGTGAAGGTCATGGCGACAATGTACTGGGCGCGGATGCCACAGTTCTGGATCAGGTGCGCAATTTTGCGGGTGATCACGCTGGTCTTGCCGGAGCCTGCGCCGGCGAGCACCAAAAGAGGGCCGCCGACGTAGCTCACGGCTTCTTGCTGCCGGGGATTGAGTCGGGACATACGAAATCAGGGAGTCATTAGCGAAATGGGCCGGCATTTTAACAGGCTCAGCGAATTGTGCTGCTCTCTCCGACTTGTGACGTAACACGCGATCTCTAATTGCCGGTTTTGATACTTTCACGCAGGATGCGTAGTGAATTTGCGTCTAATGTTCGTATTCAAGACGCATTTGGTCATTGGTTATCTGCGCGGCATAATGCCCGCCGCCTACATCTTTGCAGAGTCTAGGGAGCTAGCTTGTCTACGCCTGTCGAACCCTTGCGTTTGCTGTTACTGGCCGAAGAGCCAGCGTGGGCAGCGTTGTTGCGCGAGTGTCTGGCTCCGATGGGGAGTTCGGCTGTGCTGCTCAGCGCGCCGAACTGGGAGTCGGTCAGTAGCCTGTTCGATGACAACCGCAGCGCGGTGTTGTTGACGATTCCTGCTCTCCAGCCGGCCCCCGGCCGTTGCAACCTGCCGACGGTTTTGCTGCTCGAACACGAGCCGCTGGCGCCGCCCGACGGTGTGAGCGACTGGCTGGTGCGTAATCTGCTAGACCCGGGCATGTTGCGCCGCTGCCTGCGCCATGTGCGTGAGCGCGGCGTGTTGGAAAACACCTTGCAGCGTCTGGCCGAGCAGGACCCGTTGACGGGTATCGCCAACCGTCAAGGTTTCCAGACCTTGCTGGCGGCGCGTCTGGCCGACAACGATGGTCGGGGCCTGGCCCTCGGCCACCTCGACCTCGACAACTTTCGACACGCCAACGACGCCCTCGGCCATCAGGCCGGCGACCGGTTGATCCTGCAAGTGGTCTCGCGGCTGAAAAGCCAGCTGGAGGCCAGCGATCAACTGGCGCGGCTGGGTAGCGATGAATTTGCCCTGCTTATCGACACCCGCCGCGCCCCACAGCGCGCCGAATGGATGGCCGAACGCATTACCGAAGCGCTGTCCGAACCTTATTGGATTGACGGCGAAAGCCTGTTGATCGGTTCCAGCCTCGGCATCGCTCACGCACGAGCGCAGGCCGGCGCCGACCCGTTGATGTGGCACGCGCACATTGCCATGCAGCAGGCCAAGAGTACTCAGGGCTGCACGTTTCACGTCTTCAACGAACGGATCAATCGCAATGCCCGCAGCATCGCCGACCTCGAAAGCGAGCTGCGCCGGGCCTTGCGCCGCGATGAGCTGGAATTGCATTACCAGCCACGTCTGAACCTTGAGGATGGCCAGATTGTCGGTCTCGAAGCGTTGGTGCGCTGGCGTCATGGCGAACGCGGCTTGTTGCCTCCCAGCGAATTCGTGCCGCTGGCCGAGCAAAGCGGCTTGATCGTGCCGCTGGGTTACTGGGTGATTTCCCGGGCCCTGCGAGACATGCAAGCATTACGCGAACGAGGTCTGCCGGCGCTGCACATGGCAATCAACCTGTCGTTCCGGCAGTTCCAGGACAGCCAGTTGCTGTCGACCCTGAGCCGGCTGATTGCCGAGCGTGGCGTCGAGGCGCAATGGCTGGAATTCGAATTGACCGAAACTGCGGTGATGCGTCGCAGCGACCTGGTCAAGCAAACCATGGACGCCCTCGGGCGTTTGGGCGTGCGCTTCTCGCTGGACGACTTCGGCACCGGATTTTCTTCGTTCGTGCACCTCAACAGCCTGCCAATCGCCTTGTTGAAGGTCGACAAGAGCTTTGTCGGCGGCATGGAGGAACGGGAAGAGAACCGCAAACTGGTACACGCGATGATCAACCTGGCGCACAACCTCAACCTGGAAGTGGTCGCCGAAGGTGTGGAAACGCTGGAACAACTGGATTTGTTGCGCGGTTTTGGTTGTGATCAGGTGCAGGGATATCTGATCAGCAAGCCGTTGCCGTTGGCGGAACTGGTTGAGTATTTGAGCTTCGGTTCCAGTCAGCAGGTGGTGCTCGCTTAACGACGTACCGTAGGAGCGAGGCTTGCCCGCGAATGGCATCACGCGTTGTCTCGGATACACCGCGTGATGCCATTCGCGGGCAAGCCTCGCTCCTGCAGGGATCTCAATCAGGCTGAGCTATCTGGAAATCGCCCTGCGACGCCGGCTCACGCCGAATCATCCGCTTCATCTTCCACTCAAACGCCAGCGTCAGGCTCACCGCCGCACACGCCAGCCCCAGCGCCAGACCCCACCAGACCCCCGTTGGCCCCCAATTCAAATGGAAGGCCATCCACCAGGCGGCCGGTGCACCGATCAGCCAATAGCAGCCCAAACCCACCAGGAACGTGGTCTTGGCATCCTTGAGCCCACGGATGCAGCCCATGGCAATGGTTTGTGTGCCGTCGAACAGCTCGAACCACGCCGCCACCGCCAACAAGCTCACGGCCAGGTTGATGACTTCGCCGAACGCCGGATCGTTGTGGTCCAGGAACAAGCCGATCAACTGATGCGGCAGCAGCCAGAACACCATTGCAAAGCCGAGCATTGCCGCCGCACCAAAGGCGATCCCGACCCGTCCGGCCAGCCGCGCATCGAGCAATTGCCCGGCGCCGTAATGCTGGCCGATGCGCATGGTGATCGCATAGGAAAGCCCCGCCGGAATCATGAACGCCACCGAAACGATTTGCAGGGCGATCTGATGCGCCGCCAGTTGCGTGCTGCCCATGGTGCCCATGCACAGCGCGGCGAAGGCGAACAGGCCGACTTCCACCGCATAGGTGCCGCCAATCGGCAGGCCCAGGCGCCACAATTCCTTCAAGTATTGACGGTTGGGGCGCGACAGCCCCGGCAGCAATGGATACGCGTCGTAGGCCGGATGCCGACGAATGTGCAGCGCGAGCGCCAGCGCCATCAGGTTGGCAACGATCGCCGTGACCAGGCCGATGCCCACCAGACCCATTTTCGGCAGACCGAACATGCCGGTGATCAACGCATAGTTGAGCAGGAAGTTGGCCACGGTGCCGGCGAGGCTGATGACCATCACCGGGCTCGCCCGGCCGATGGCGCTGGTGAAACCGCGCAGCGCCATGAAGCTCAGGTAGCCGGGCAGTGCGAAGGGCAGGATCAACAGAAACTGGCCGGCAGCCTGGACGTTGGTTTCGGTCTGACCGAACAGCAGCAACACCGGTTTGAGGTTCCACAGCAGCAAACCCGCCACCAGCGCCATCAACCAGGCGAGCCACAACCCGGCCTTGGTCAGCCGCGCCGCGCCAAGGATGTCACCCGCGCCCTGGCGGATCGCCACCAAAGTGCCGACGGCAGCGATCACGCCGATGCAGAAAATCGATACGAACGAATACGTCGCCGCGCCCAGGCCGCCGCCGGCCAGTGCTTCGGGGCTCAGGCGCGCCATCATCAACGTGTCGGTGAGGACCATCAACATGTGCGCCAACTGCGAGGCAATCAACGGCCCCGCCAGCCGCAGGATGGCCCAGAGTTCACTACGCGCTGGATGCTGCATGATCATCACGCTCGATATCAGAGAGAACAGGAAACGTCGATTCTCGGCGCTCTGCGGGGTTTGCACAAAGGGATAAAAAGGATGGGTGGCATGATTAAAACTCATGCAGGGGAGTTTCTGATAAGTTGGTGCAATCGCGCTAAAGGAGCCTTCCTGATGTCCCGTCGTCTTCCTCCCTTGTATGCCCTTCGAGCATTCGAAGCCGCGGCGCGGCATAGTTCGTTTACCCGCGCGGCCGAAGAACTGTCGATCACCCAAAGTGCGGTCAGTCGGCACATTCGTACGCTCGAAGAGCATTTCGCCTGTCGGCTGTTTCATCGCAGCGGGCGCAACCTGCAACTGACCGAATCGGCGCGGCTGATCCTGCCCGGCATTCGCGAAGGCTTCACCGCCCTCGAGCGGGCCTGTAATACCTTGCGGGCCGAAGACGACATCCTGCGCATGAAAGCCCCGTCGACCCTGACCATGCGCTGGCTGTTGGCGCGGCTCAGTCGTTTTCGGCACCTGCGACCGGGCAACGAGGTGCAATTGACCAGCGCCTGGATGGACATCGATACGGTGGACTTCAACCATGAGCCCTTCGACTGCGCCGTCATCCTCAGCAACGGGCATTTTCCACTGGACTGGGAGGCAACTTTCCTGTTCCCCGAAGAGCTGATTCCGGTGGGCGCGCCGAATCTTCTGAAGGACCAACCGTGGGACGTTGCGCGCCTGGCCAGTACCGAGCTGCTGCACCCCACGCCAGACCGCCGTGACTGGCGCAACTGGCTGGAGCGCATGGGCCTGACCGATCAAATCTCGCTCAAGGGCGGGCAGGTGTTCGACACGCTGGAGCTTGGCATGATCGCTGCGGCCAGAGGTTACGGCGTGTCCATGGGCGATTTGCTCATGGTGGCGGAGGATGTCGCGCAGGGACGTCTGAGTTTGCCGTGGCCGACGGCCGTCGCCAGTGGTGAAAACTATTACCTGGTCTGGCCGAAAACCCGCCCCGGCGGCGAACGTTTGCGCCGCCTCAGCGATTTCCTGCAAGGCGAGGTCCGGGCCATGGAATTACCGGCTGTCGAGCGCCTGGGCTGAATCGATGGTGCCGCCGCAATGGCGGCCTTGGGCCATATCCTCGCTCATTACTCAAGTATTCAACTTTGCCGCCGAAAATCTGCTGATGGCACCGTCGTGCAGGTTCCATGTTTCCCCCACCATCAGAAATTTTGCCGAGTGTGCGATGGGATCAGATGATCCGGCCACTGGGTCAGGAGCTGTCATGTCTCAACCTCGTGCTCGGATTGCCTCACAGCTGGGTCTTGCGCTTGCCGTGATTCTGGCAATTGTCATCAGTGGCAGTACCGTGTTCGCCCTTCGCTCGCTGGACACCGCCAACCTTGCCACCCGCGAAGAGCATCTGGCCAGTGAGGCTCGCTTGCTGGCTGATCAGTTGAGCACCTTTCACGGCACCTTGCGTGAAAGCACCCAGCGCTTGGCCGGCCTGTTCGAGAAGCGCTTCAGTGCCGGTTTGAGCGTGCACCCGGATCAGCCGGTGACCGTGGCGGGTGTGCAGACCCCGGGCCTGCACCTGGGCAGTGAAGTGCTGAACAACAACTTCGCGGAAGTCGACGAGTTCAAGCAGATGACCGCAGGCGTTGCGACCGTGTTCGTGCGCAGCGGTGAAGAGTTCATTCGGGTCAGCACGAATGTCACCAAACAAGACGGCAGCCGAGCCATTGGCACACTGCTCGACCACGCAAACCCGGCTTACGCCCGTTTGATGGCGGGGCAGAGTTACGTGGGGCGAGCGTTGCTGTTCGAACGCTTCTACATGTCGCAGTACACCCCCGTACGCGACAGCGGAGGTAAGATCATTGCGGTGCTGTACGTAGGATTCGATTACACCGACGCGCAGAACGCACAGTTCTCCAACCTCAAACGCTTCCGCATCGGCCAGACCGGTTCCCTGGCGTTGCTGGATGAACAAGGCAAATGGCTGGTGCCAATTGCCGGTGTACAGGCGCCGGATCAGGCGGTGCCAAGCATCGTCGGTCTGGCCAAGACGCCGGGCAAAGGCGACTTCTGGAACGACACGTCGCAAGATTTTTACAGTGTTGCCGTGCCGTTCGAAGGCGGGCCGTGGTCGGTGGTGGCGAGCATGCCGAAAAGCGAAATCCGCGCCGTCACCTGGAGCGTGGGTATTCAATTGGCGATCGGCAGCTTGCTGGCGATGTTGCTGGCGGTTGGTTCGGCGGTCTGGTTGCTGCGCAGCAAACTGGCGCCACTGGGGGATCTGGTACGCCAGGCCGAAGCCTTGGGCGCCGGTGATTTGAGTGTTCGCCTGAACGTGTCGAGCAATGACGAAATCGGTCAACTGGCCCGCGCCTTCAACCAGATGAGCCAGGCCCTGTCGACCATGGTCGAGCACATCCGTAAGGCCTCGGCAGAGGTCAACAGCCGTGCCCAGGCGTTATCCGGGTTGTCCGGTGGCGCCTATGAAGGGATGGAGCAGCAGTCCGGCGAAATCACCAGCATGGCCGGTGCCGTGGAAGAATTCAGCGCCACTTCGTTGAATATCGCCGACAACATGGGCAACACCCAGCGTCTGGCGCAGGAAAACGCACAGCAAACCCAGATCGGTCGTACGTCGATGGACGAAGCGTCTTCTTCCCTGGAGCAAATCGCCGGTGCATTGAACAGCACCGCGACGGTAATCAATACCTTGGGCCAGCGTTCCCAGGAAATCGGTGGCATTGTCGGGGTAATTACCTCGATCGCCGAGCAAACCAACCTGCTGGCGCTCAACGCCGCCATCGAAGCCGCCCGCGCTGGTGAGCAGGGCCGTGGGTTTGCGGTGGTGGCCGATGAGGTGCGTAACCTGGCCTCGCGCACCCGCCAGGCCACAGACGAAATTTCCGGGATGATCCAAAGCATCCAGCAGGAAACCGGCAACGCCATCAGCACCATGGAGCAGGGCAACGTGCTGATGCAAGAAGGCCTGTCACGCAACGCCAATGTCGCTTCGGCGCTGGCACGAATCGATGAACAAAGCCGCTCGGCCGGTCAGCAATTTGCCGCCATCACCACCGCGACCCAGGAACAAAGCAGCACCGCGACCTTGCTCAGCAGCAATCTGCAAAGCATCGCGTTGGCGAACAGTGAACAGCGCGAAGTGGTGTCGAACCTGGCTGTGACGGCCAAAGAGTTGGAGAAGCTGGCGGCGGACTTGCGGCATGAGGTTGACCGGTTTCGTTGAGTAGCTGCCGAAATCGCCATCGCGAGCAGGCCCACAGTTGATCTCGGGTGTTCACAAACTCTGGGTTCAGCTTCGATCCAGTGTGGGCCTGCTGGCGATGGCATCGACTCAATCCCGATTTGCGAAATCTTCGGATCAATTCCTCTCTGGTCGTCTTCCTTGGCATTTAGCACCAGTGTCTCGATTTTTATGCTTGCTGAAACGTTTCTTCAAGTCTATAAAATTGGCACAACTCCAAGAAAGGCTGCCGCCATGACCCCGCTCAAATTGTTCGTTGCCCTCAGCGCACTGTCCGCTGCTTCCCAAGCCATGGCTTGGGATTACGTCCTGCTCGACACCGACAAAGCCGCCCAGAACTGGCAGATCACCAGCCAGCAACTCGGCGTAAAAACCGACAAACCCTTCAGCGTCACCCTGCGCACCTTGCACGGCGGTCGGCAAGAAGGCGTCAGCATCGTCGACATCGATAACGGCCCGATGAAACTCTCGGTGGTGCCGACTCGTGGCATGAACGTCTTGCAGGCCTCGGTCGGCAATGTGCGCATGGGCTGGGATTCGCCGGTCAAGGAAGTGGTCAATCCATCCTTCATCGAACTCAACGGCCGCGGTGGCCTGGGCTGGCTGGAGGGTTTCAACGAACTGGTCACCCGCTGCGGCTACGAATGGGTCGGCCACCCCGGTATCGATAACGGCGAACTGCTGACCCTGCACGGTCGCGCCGCCAATATCCCTGCCAATAAAGTCACCCTGCACATCGATGAAAAACCGCCGTACGCCATCACCCTGCGCGGTGAGCTGAAAGAACAGGCGTTCAAGAAAGTCGACTTCTCCGTCGCGACCGAACTGGTCACCGAACCCGGCAGCGTAGCGTTCGCCCTCAACGATACCCTGACCAACAATGGCGACTATCCGAAGGAATACCAGGCGCTGTATCACAGCAACTTCGGCGCGCCATTCCTGGAACAGGGCGCCCGCTTCGCCGCGCCAGTGAAACAGGTGTCGCCGTTCAACGACAAGGCCAAGGGCGATCTGCCGGATTGGCAAACCTACCGCGCACCGACCAAGGACTACGACGAAACGGTTTACAACGTGGTGCCGTATGCCGATGCCAAGGGCGATACGTTGACCGTGCTGCATGACAAGGCCGGCAGCCTGGGGGTTTCGGTCGGCTTCAATACTCAAACACTGCCCGTGTTCTCCCTGTGGAAAAACACCGATACCGAAGGCCAGGGCTATGTCACGGGGTTGGAGCCGGGGACGAGTTTTTCCTACAACCGCAGGTATCAACGGCCCCTGAACCTGGTGCCGACGATTGCGCCAAAGGAACAGAAGCAGTTCCGGATCAGCTACAGCTTGTTGGCGGACAAGGCGGCTGTGGATAAGGCGTTGAAGCGGGTGAGCGAGATTCAGGGTGGGCGGGAGACTGAGGTGCGGCAGACGCCGTTGGTTGATCTGACCAAGGGGTGATGCCGGCTAGAGTGTTGTTGGCCGATATTGCAGCGCTTCGGCCAAGTGTTCACGGGTGATGCCATCGACTTGCTGAAGGTCCGCCAAGGTGCGAGCGACCTTGAGCAGTCGATGGGCCGCTCGCAGCGACAAGGTCAGCCGCTCACACGCCGTTTCCAGCCAGGTTTCGTCAACTGTGGATAACTTGCAGTGTCTGCGCAGGCCCGGTAAATCGAGGAATGCATTGGCGCAGTCTTGGCGTTTTTGTTGGCGTTCTCTCGCATCGGCCACCAACTCGGCGGCGGTGGCAGTATCATCGCCGGGTTTTAACGCAGGATTCAGCGCTGTGGCTTCGCGAGCAACTGTCAGGTGCAGATCGATGCGGTCCAGCAGTGGCCCCGACAGTTTGTTGCGGTAACGCTGGACCATGTCCGGCGTACAACTGCATTTACCACTGGGCTCGCCAAGATATCCACAGGGGCAAGGGTTCATCGCCGCGACCAGTTGAAAGCGTGCCGGGAAGCGTACGCGGTCCTTGGCGCGGGAAATCACGATGTGGCCGGATTCCAGTGGCTCTCTCAATACCTCCAATACCTTGCGATCAAATTCCGGGAGCTCATCGAGGAACAGCACTCCGTGGTGGGCGAGGGTGATCTCGCCCGGTTGCGGTTTTGAGCCGCCGCCTACCAGCGCTGGGCCTGAAGCGGAGTGGTGCGGCTGTCGGAAGGGGCGCTGTGGCCAATGACTCAGGGGCACACAACTGGCGACGGATTGAATCGCCGCGACTTCCAGCGCCTCACTCTCGGCCAATGGCGGTAACAGCCCCGGCAGACGACTCGCCAACAACGTTTTCCCCGTCCCCGGCGGTCCGCTGAACAGCAGATTATGAGCACCCGCCGCCGCAATCAGCAACGCACGCTTGGCGGCAAGTTGCCCCTGCACTTCATTCAAGTCTGGATAGGGTTTGCTGGCGTAGAGCAAACCGTTGGACGCGTAGGGGGCGATGGGCGTGTGGCCATTGAAATGCGCGACCGCTTCCAGCAAATGATCCACCGCAATCACCTTCAACCCGGAAGCGAGGCAAGCCTCCTCGGCATTCGCTCGCGGCACCACCAGCGTGCGCCCGGCCTTGCGTGCTGCCAGTGCCGCGGGCAATACACCGCGAACCGCCCGCACCGCACCCGACAGGGCCAACTCTCCCAGGCACTCCACGTCATCCAGCGTCAATGTCGGCACTTGCACGCTGGCCGAGAGAATTCCCAAGGCAATCGCCAGATCGAATCGCCCGCCATCTTTCGGTAAATCGGCCGGGGCGAGATTCAAGGTGATGCGCCGTGCCGGAAATTGCAGGCCGGAATTGATGATCGCGCTGCGAACGCGGTCTTTGCTTTCCTTCACCGCCGCCTCGGGCAGCCCGACCATGGTCAGCGACGGCAAGCCGTTGGCCAGATGCACTTCTACGGTGACGGCGGGTGCTTCTACGCCGACCTGGGCGCGGCTGTGGACGATGGAGAGGGACATGGTCGTTCCTTGAGCTGACGAGGACCGCTTCCTGCGGTTTTTTGAAGGGTAGACGGGAGGAGGTGATTTAGCGTGATGGCGGAGGTGCCAAATTTTCTCTGGATGTTGCGAGTATCAATCGAGCCAATATATGAAAAAAGTGTATGCGTCCGGCCAAGTCATCTACCCAGCCCTTCAAGGCCAAGACATGGTGTGCACTTAAATTTAAGTGGGCACCAGTTCTAGCTTTTTAAGCGGGT
>NZ_MUNM01000065.1 GCF_002286815.1 Pseudomonas sp. PICF141 | reverse complement strand
CAGCAGCGACGGCGGCATCACCTGGACCGCGACCTTCACGCCAACCGTCGGCGTGAATGACCCGAGCAACGTCATCACCCTGAACAATACCGGTGTGGCTGATCTGGCCGGCAACACCGGCAGCGGCACCACCAACTCCGGCAATTACACCCTCGATACGGTGCTGCCGACAGCCACTATCGTTGTCGCCGACACTGCGCTGAGCGTCGGTGAAACCTCGCTGGTGACCATCACTTTCAGCGAAGCGGTCAGTGGTTTCACCAACGCTGACCTGACCATCGCCAATGGCACCTTGAGCGCCGTCAGCAGCAGTGACGGCGGCGTCACCTGGACCGCAACCTTCACACCGACCAATGCCATCACCGACACCAGCAACGTCATCACCCTGGATAACAGCGGTGTACAAAACGGCTCGGGCAATGCCGGTAGCGGCACCACCGATTCCAACAACTACGCCATCGACACCGTGCGCCCGACGGCCACCATCGTGGTCGCGGACGCGGCGCTGGCGGTGGGGCAAACCTCGGTGGTGACCATCACGTTTTCCGAGGCGGTGACCGGATTTACCACGGCTGACCTGACCGTGAGCAACGGTACCCTGAGCAATCTGAGCACCAGCGATAACATCACCTATACCGCCACCCTGACGCCGACGGCGAGCATCACCGACACGACCAACCTGATTACCCTGGACAACACTGCAGTGATCGACGGGGCAGGCAACACGGGGACCGGTACCACCGATTCGAATAACTACGCCATCGACAGCCAACGCCCGACCGCCACTATCGTGCTGAGCGACACGACCCTGAAACCGGGCGAAACCGCGCTGGTGACCATCACCTTCAGCGAAGCGGTAACGGGTTTCGACAACGCCGACCTGAGCGTCGCCAATGGTACGTTGAGCGCGGTGAGCAGCAGCGACGGCGGCATCACCTGGACCGGGACCTTCACTCCGACCGCCGGGATTACCGACACCAGCAACCTCATCACCCTGAGCAACAGCGGCCTCTCGGACCTGGCCGGCAATGCCGGATCAGGCACCACCAACTCCGCCAATTATGTGGTGGAAACCGAAGTGCCGACCGCCACCATCGTGGTTGCCGACAACGCGCTGAAGGTCGGTGAAACCTCGTTGGTCACCATCACGTTCAGCTCGGCGGTCAGTGGTTTTGACAACGCCGACCTGACGGTAGCCAACGGCACCCTCAGCAACGTTTCGTCCATCGATGGTGGCGTGACCTGGACCGCGACCTTCACACCTGCGGTCAGCGTGACGGATACCACCAACCTGATCAGCCTGAACAACAGCGGTGTGACCAACGTATCGGGCAATAGCGGCGTCGGCGTGACCGATTCCAACAACTATGCGATTGATACCGTTCGCCCGACCGCGACCATTGTGGTGGCGGACAATAAACTGGGCATTGGTGAAACCACCACGGTGACCATTACCTTCAGTGAAGCGGTGTCCGGATTCGATCTGGCGGACCTCAGCGTGGCCAATGGCGTGCTGTCCAACCTGGCCAGTAGCGACGGCGGTGTGACCTGGACCGCCACACTCACACCGACCGCGAGCCTTGACGATGCGACCAACCTGATCCTGCTCGACACCGGCAATGTGCTCGACGCGGCGGGTAATGCCGGCGCCAGCATCGCCATTTCCAACAACTACGCACTCGATGCGACTCGCCCGACCGTCACCATCGTGGTTGCCAACCCGAACCTGGGCATCGGCCAGACGACACTGGTGACCTTCACGTTCAGCGAGGCGGTCAGCGACTTCGATTTGTCGGACTTGAGCGTCACTAACGGCGAGCTGACCAATCTGGCCAGCAGCGATGGCGGCAAGACCTGGACCGGAACGTTCACACCCACCGCGAGCCTCACCGACCCGAGCAATTTCATTGCGTTGGACACCAGCAACGTGACGGACCTGGCGGGCAACATCGGCGCCAGCGTCGCGGTTTCCAACAACTACGCCATCGACGGCGAACGGCCGACGGCCACGGTGGTGGTTGCCAACCCGAACCTGGGCGTGGGCCAGACCTCATTGGTGACCTTCACCTTCAACGAAGCAGTGAGTGGCTTTGACCTGTCCGACATCAGCGTGGCGAACGGCAGCTTGTCCAGTTTGAGCAGCAGCGATGGCGGTAGAACCTGGACTGCGACCCTGACGCCGAACGCTAACGTCAGCAGTGGCAACAATGCGATCAGCCTGAGCGTCGCTGGCGTCAGCGATTCAGCAGGCAACACGGGCAGCGGTGTCAGCCTGTCGAACAGCTATGCGATCAATACAGTCGTTGCACCGTCATCGCCGATTGTCGTGGTGCCGCCGGAACCCGAGTTCCGGGTCACGGTTCCTGTCAGCGTGCCCGATCTGCCCAACGTGCCATTACAGCCGATCATCTTTACGCCACCCACTGGCGATCTCGGCTCGCCACTGACCTTTACCCCGCTGTTTGAACAGCGAGTGATCGGCAACGGCATTCGGCCTTTGGGCGATATTTTCATGAGCCATGGGGCGCTGACGCCCAGCTTTATCGCCCAGGTATTCAGCAGCAGTGAAAACGGTGGCGATGGCTCAGGTCACGGCTTCCTCGGTTTTGGCGGCGGCGATGGCGGGGTTTTTGGCAGCAGCACGCTGTCGAGTCTGTTCAATCAGGACACGGTCAGCGAGGGGGACTCGCTGAATGCCTTCGGCAATAACTCAATCAGGATGGGAGATGTTTCCCAAGGACTGCGCGGCGTGTTTGGCGCACCGAGTCTTGGCCAGCAATTGCAACAAATCAAAGACACCGAGCAGCGGCAGGTCGAAAGCCTGGCCGCGGCTTTGCAACAGGTCGGCATCAGTGAAATGCAGGCCTGAAGAAACCATAAAGCAAGGCGGCACCCGGGGGCTCCAAGGATGAAGAGAAGTCAGAAGTTATTCGGCGCCAGCCTGCTGGCGCTGGCGATCAGCGGTTGTGCAGTGACCAGTGAACCGATCGAACGCAGCGTCAGCCAACAGCGCGCCAAAAGCGATCTGCAAAACATGTACAAGGGACAGGAGCCCCTCAGTGGCCCGCTGACCCTGCATCAGGCCATGGCCCGTGCGGTGAAATACAACCTCGAAGGCCGGCTCAAGATCATGGAAGAGGCCCTGGCCAAGCGCCAACTCGACCTCGCCAGTTTCGACATGCTGCCACGCATGGCGCTGGACGCCGGTTACGTGGGGCGCAACAACGTCAGCGCTTCCAGCAGCCAGAGCGTCGAGACCGGGGCCCAGTCCCTGGAACCGTCGACCTCCCAGGACCGCGACCGTGAAGTGGCAGACCTGACCATGGTCTGGAACGTGCTCGACTTTGGTGTCAGCTACATCAGCGCCAAGCAACAGGGCGACCAGCGACTGATCGTCCAGGAGCGTCGGCGCAAGGTCATCAACACCATCGTGCAGGATGTGCGCTCGGCCTATTGGCGAGCCATGGCCGCCGAACGTTTGCTCAAACAGATCGACAGCCTCATGGCCCGGGTCGAAACCGCTCGCACCAATAGCCAGAGCATGAGCGAGCAGCGTATCGGCGATCCGATTCAGGCATTGGGCTATCAACGCTCGTTGATCGAAGCCACCCGCCAACTGGAAGAACAACGCCGCGCACTGTCGCTGGCGAAAACCGAACTGGCGACCTTGATCAACCTGCCGCTGAGCACCCATCTGACGCTGGCGACCCAGGACGATTACGTCATCCCGGAACTCAAGGTCGACCTCGCCAGCCTGGAACAGGAAGCCCTCACCAGTCGGCCGGAGTTGCGCGAGCAGGATTACCAGACCCGCATCAGCGCCGCCGAAACCCGCAAAGCCATGCTGCGTCTGCTGCCGGGGCTGGAGTTTGCCGCAGGCGGGCATTACGACAGCAACTCGTTTTTGGTGGAGCAGGGCTGGGCGGATTATGGGGTGAAAGTCACCTGGAACCTGTTCAATGTCATTTCCGCGCCCGCCGCGATTGACGTTGCCAAGGCCGGTGAAGAAGTCGCCGCGGCGCGCAGGCAGGCGATGTCGATTGCCATCCTGGCGCAGCTTTACGTGGCCAACGCCAACTATCGCGAAGCGATGCGGCAGTTCAAGACCAATCAACAACTGTCAGACATCGATGGGCAAATCGTCGGCCAATTGCGCAATCGTCATCAGGCGGCGGGGCTGGGCGAACTGGACCTGATCCAGGGCGAGCTGAACACCTTGCAGGCGGACCTGCGACGCGACCTGTCTTACGCCGACCTGCGCAACGCTTACGGGCAGATCTTCGCCAGCGCCGGTCTCGATCCGCTGCCGGACGAAGTGCAATCGACCGAAGTCCAGTCCATCGCCACGGCCCTGGCCAATCGTGAAGAGGCGTGGGCGGCGGGCAACATCTCAGTGCCGGTGGTCCATGCCCCGGTCCAATAATCTGCTGGCGCCGATGGCGAGCATCAGCCGCGCCCAAAGGGAGACCCGCAACGGCCATCGGGGCACGGCAATGTTGCTGACCGGTTTGCCGGCCGCGGGCAAGTCGACATTGGCCCAGGCACTGCACGCCGAGTTGTTCGAGCACGGCGTGCAGAGTGTGGTGCTCGATGGCGACGGACTGCGTGTCGGGCTCAATCGCGATTTGGGGTTTACCGACAGTGATCGCCTGGAAAACATTCGCCGCGCCAGTGAGCTCGCGGCACTGTTGGTCGAGAACGGGCAAATTGTCATCCTCGCGATGATCGCGCCTTTGATGGAATTGCGTGAAGTGTTCGCCCGACGGTTGGGTGAGGATTACCGTGAAGTCTGGTGCAGCGCCTCGTTGGCGGTGTGTGAGCAGCGTGACCCCAAAGGTCATTACGCCAAGGCTCGACGGGGTGAGTTGGCGGGTTTCACCGGTATTTCCGCGCCTTACGAACCACCGCCATGCGCGTCGCTGGTGCTCGACACCGGTGCGCAGTCGATCGAGGCCTGTCTTGATCGTTTGCTGACCTGGCTTGGTGAATGCGCGGTGCTGCCGAAACGATGAGTCGGGCGCGGTATCTACAATGGCCCGGCGTACACCTGTAGGAGCTGCCGAAGGCTGCGATCTTTTGGCGCTCGGAGATTATTCCTCAAGGCTTCGACGACAAATCCGCCATCCCCTTGAGGAACTCGATCGGCAGCGGAAAAACGATGGTTGAACTCTTGTCGCCGGCAATCGAACTCAGCGTCTGCATGTAACGCAGTTGCATGGCCCCCGGCTGACGGCCGAGCATTTCGGCGGCCTGCATGAGTTTTTCCGAGGCCTGCAATTCGCCTTCGGCGTGGATTACCTTGGCCCGACGTTCCCGTTCGGCCTCAGCCTGCTTGGCGATGGCGCGAATCATCGATTCATTGAGGTCCACGTGCTTGATCTCGACGTTGGCCACCTTGATGCCCCAGGCATCGGTTTGCGCGTCGAGCACTTGCTGTATGTCGACGTTCAGCCGTTCCCGTTCAGCCAGCAATTCATCGAGTTCATGTTTACCGAGCACTGCCCGCAATGTGGTCTGGGCCAGTTGGCTGGTGGCCATGAGAAAGTCTTCAACCTGAATGATCGCCCTTTGCGGATCGAGCACGCGAAAATACAGCACCGCGTTGACCTTGACCGAGACGTTGTCGCGGGTAATCACATCTTGGGCCGGCACATCGAGCACCACGGTGCGCAGGTCGACACGCACCATTTGCTGAACCACCGGAATCAGCAGGATCAGGCCGGGGCCCTTGACCTGCCAGAAGCGCCCGAGCTGGAACACCACGCCGCGTTCATATTCGCGCAGGATGCGGAAGGTCGACCCCGCCAGTGCAATCAGCAATAACAGCAGCGTGGCAAAACCCAGTTGCAGGCCCATGACTATTCTCCGCCATCATTATTCATTGCGGGCACCGCGTCAGCCGCGGCCACTTCCAGCAGTAGACCCTTGCGTGCCACTACCCGAACCTGTTGGCCTGGTTGAAGCGGTGTTGCGCTCATGACTTGCCATTGCTCGCCTTGCAGGTGTACCCAGCCGATATAGGCATTACCGGCCTGCAACGACGTTATCGGCGTCACGGCGCCCAGTATTTCGGCGTCACCGCTGACGTTGCGGCGCGGTCGGGTTTTCAAGGCGCGGATTACCAGGAAAATCAGCAGCAGTGCGCTGATCAGTCCCAAGCCGATCATCAACGGAACGGGGACTTCGGTGTTCGTCAGAATCACCGCCCCCATCACGAACATCACAAGGCCACCCAGGCCGACCACGCCGTAATTGGGCAAGGCCGCCTCGGCGATCAGAAACGCAATGCCGAACGTGATCAGCCAGAGCCCGAGGGGATCGGGGACCAGCACAATAAGCGTGTCCGCCGCGAAAACCGGTCCGCTCAGGGCCAGCAGCGGCGTCATTGCACAGCAACGCCTGTTCACTTGACCCTCCGGGAGAGTCATCCGTCCACGAGTCATTTATGACTCTGTATACAAGTCTAGTTGAGCACGCATTTGTATGAATCCTGACCCGTTGTCGAAAGCGTCCGACGGGCGGATTTCCCATCGGAACCCCTCGGCGGGCCTAGACTTTTAATGGAGACAAAAAAGTTAACCACCGTCCGTGATTCGTTGCTGCGGACACCGAGGTGCATCATGCGTATGGCAAAAACCGTGCAGAACTGCCTGGACAAGGCTCACTGCGAATATGACATCGTTTCTCACCCGCACTCGGCCAGCAGCCTTGAAACGGCTCGGCTGGCGGGCATTCCTGCCGAACGGGTCGCCAAATCGGTGATTCTTGACGACAACCATGGCCACTATTTGATGGCCGTACTCCCCGCCAGCTGTCACCTGGACTTGAGCAAAGTGCGCGGCAGCGGCGAATGGCAAGTCACCCGTGAAAGCAACCTGCCGCACCTGTTCGACGATTGCGAACGCGGTGCCGTGCCTGCATTGGGCGAATCCTACGGAATGGACATGGTCATCGACCCACTGCTGACCCGGCAGAAAGACATCTACCTGGAAGCCGGCAACCACAGCAATCTGGTCCACATGAGCGTGCCGGAATTTCTGAAAATGGTGCCCCATGCCAAGGTGTGCGAGTTGAGCCAGTCGGCATAACAGTCGACCCGACTGCCGTCATCGCGGGCAAGCCTCGCTCCCACAGGACTTGCGAAAACCCTGTGGGAGCGGGCTTGCCCGCGAATAGCCGCACCGCGGTCCCCATCCAAATACGCGATCACGAAGGAGCCCGATATGGAATCCCCAACCCACACCCTCCCAGCGCTGTTCAAACAACTCGGCCTGCCGGATGACGCCGAAAGCATCGATAAATTCATCGCTACCCATTCACCGCTCAAACCCGAACTGCACCTTGCGGACGCGTTCTTCTGGAATGAGAGCCAGGCAGAGCTGCTGCGTGAGGAAATTCTGGATGATGCGGATTGGGCAGAGGTGGTGGATCAGCTGGATGTGCTGCTGAGGAAGGGGCGGGGGGTATAACAATCATCTTTCTGGTGGCCACTGTCGGGACGTGTGCGCTAGAGCGAGTATCCAGATCGCGTCTGGCCCTAGTTCATAAATGACGCGATAGCTCTGATGTGGAATTAACTCGCGGGTACCTGCAATGATTCCGACAGGGCCGCTTTCTGGGTATTGGGCAAGGCGGGATATCGCGTCCTTGAAGCGGTTATCCATGTCGATGGCGGCTTGCGGGTTGACGGCATGCAGGTAATCCCAAATGTCTGCACGATCCTGTGCTGCTATTGGCGTCCAGACTATCTTCATTCTTGTATGGCTGCTCGCATTCGCCTGGCAGTGAATTCTGCTTCAACTTCTTCATTGCTCAGGCCATCCCCAGCGTGCATGGACACTCGGGCCTTGTCGACCTTACGCTGCAGGAATGCTTCGTACTCGCGCGATTCGCGTTGGGTTTGAACGAATTGACGCATCATTTCCCTGACGATTTGAGAGGCAGGACGATGAGAAGCTTCTGCTTCGGCCATGAACTGTTCACGCAATTCGGGTTCGAGTTTCATCGTAAAAACGGCTTGTTTTGACATGTCCAAGTCCTCGGAATATGTACTGACGAAGTATATACATCTTCACTACATTCCTTGGGTCAAGCTTGTACACGTCACGACAGACGGACGTTCCTTGCATTGCGGCCCGGAAAGCGGACGAACGCAAGGGTCCCACTCCGGCAAACCCTGAGGCCATTGCTATGCTTTGACTTGATGGGGGCGCGCGGCGAACCCGTCGATCAAGGCTTGCGTTGATCATGGGGATCTAATAATGAAAAACCCTTACGCTCCCGGCTTCTGGTGCGCCATTGCGGCATTGGTTTTGCTGTCGGCCACCTATTTCTACGGCGTCATGCTGGCTCACGAGCTCGACACGGCGCTGATATTCCTCGACAGCGCGGCGGCGTTGATCGCCGTGATGGCTATCGTGGTGGTCGCCTGGGCTTCATTGCAGAACCAGCGCATCAAGAAACGGCAACTCGAACAAGGCAAGACCTTGGTGCTGATCTGGGACACCAAGGTGGCTTTGCGTCGTGTCGAAACGGTGTTCGACCGGTATTTCTGGGGCAGTTACTGGCAACCGGGGCGCACGTTCCAGGAAGTCATGGGCGAACTCACTGGCACGCCGCTGGAAAAAAGCCTCGAAACCTTGAAAAAACAGTGCCTGGCGCTGGACAAGCAAGTGGCCGATGAAGGGTGGCACTGGCTCAACAATGCGCGCGAGCTGTCCGATGTCGCCAACGCCATGGCCCGTGAACGCTATCAGCTGGATTTCTGCGACCCGCGCGCGGAAGTGACCGGCGGGGCGGTGATCAATCGGGATTTTGAAGTGCTGGTGTATACGTGGACGGCGCGGCTCAAGAGCTTTGATCATCAATTGGATGAGATTGAGGTTCAATATTCCTGAGTTGATATTGGCTGGACTGACGCCTTCGCGGGCAAGCCTCGCTCCTACAGGATTTGTGTCCTTTGCGAAATTTGCGCACGACACAAATCCTGTAGGAGCGAGGCTTGCCCGCGATGGCGATCTCATGACCACCAAAACTCTCGCCCCCTGCGCGGTTCATAGACATTCTTTCACCTTTAATCATTGGGCCGCTTTGCGGCGCAAATGCTAATCTCCATCCCACTTTCAGCGCAGTCGTGACCGCAACCCCCATGGGTTCAGGGAAGACGACCACACTTTCAACAACGGACATTGACGGGTACTTCATGAATAAATCAGCAGGCGTGCTTCTAGGAATTGTCGTGGCCATCGGTGCAATCAGTGCCGGCGGTGCGTGGTACACCGGCAGCAAGCTCGATGGGGTACTGAACACTTCGATCACCGACGCCAACAAAGAACTGCAAGCCGCGCTGGCGGGTTCCAACGGCACGGCGTCTCTGGAACTGGTGTCGCTGGACCGCCATGTGTTCAGCAGTACCGCGCACTATCGCCTCAAGGGCGAAGGCGAGATGTTTGGTGAAACGCCGGTCGAGTTGCTGTTCGTCGATCGCATCGAACACGGTCCACTGCCGTTCTCGCGCCTGGTGTCGCTGAAGTGGTTGCCGGTCCTGGCGACCAGTCACTACGAACTGGAAAAGACCCCGCTGACCGAAAAGTGGTTCGCCGCCGCCAAGGACAAATCCCCGGTCAAAGGCGTGGTTAACATTGGCTACGACAATTCCACCAAGGGCACCCTCGAGTTTGTGCCGCTGGAAACCGCGCTGGATGACAAATCCAGTCTGACCTTTTCCGGTATGAAAATCGACGTAGACGCCAGTGCCCAGGCGCAAAAGGTCAAGGCCGACGGATATATGGACAGCCTGAAGCTGACCACCGTGGCTGAAGATCAGACCCCGGTGCAGGTCGAGCTCAACGGCTTGACCGTGGCCAGTAACCTGAACAAAAGCACGTACGGCTATTACACCGGCGAAAACACCGTCGGGCTGACCCACAGCAAGACCACCTTCGGCGCCAAGCAGTCGGTATTCGGCGTCAAGAACTTTGAAATGAAGAACAAGACCGAGGAATCGGGCACCAACGCTTCGGGGCGTGCCGATTACAAGGTCGGTGAAATGTCCTTGAACGGCAAGGTGATCGGCTCTGCGCAAATGGCCATGAGCCTGAAAAACCTCGACATCCCGTCAACGATGTCGCTGATGCAGATCTACCAGACCAAATTGCAACCTTACGAAAAGGCCGCCACTGAAGCCGCTGCCGCCGGTCTACCGGCGCCGGAGCTGAACCTGACCCCGGCCGAAGAGGAACAGGTCAAGACCAGCCTGGAGAAACTGCTGGCCGCAGGTCCCCAGGTGGCTCTGGAAAACCTGTCGTTCAACACCACCCATGGCGCAAGCCGGGTCAACCTGGTGCTGGACCTGACCAAACCGCAATCCATGGACTTGCCGCCAGACCAGTTGATCAAGCAGTTGATCGCGCTGCTGGACTTCAACCTTTTGGTGTCCAAGCCAATGTTGGTTGATGTGCTTACCGTGCAATCGCAAATCGACGGCCAGACCGATGCCAAGCTGATTGCCGATCAGGCAAGCGCAACCGCCGATATGTTCAGCAGCATGGCGGTGGGCACGCAACTGGCGAAGCTGGACGGTAACAACGTTGTCACCAAGCTGCACTACGCCAACAATCAGGTGGACTTCAACGGCCAGAAAATGACCCTCGAGGAGTTTGTCGGCTTTGTGATGAGCAAGCTCGGCGGCACCGGCAACGTCTCCATCCAGTAAAAATTTCAGGCTTCAACACAACGCCCGGCCTCTGCAACACGCAGACGCCGGGCGTTTTGCTGTCTGGAGTCAGCCGAGCTCCCACATGGATTTGCACTTGGCTGAGTGGCATTGGAGAAGACCCGAACATCACGAATCTGAAGAATTATTGCGCGCTGAATAGTTGACTTCGCTGGCATGCAAAACTGCGTCGATAAAGCCTGGCCGGGTCTTTCGATCCGGCTTTCCGCCAGAAGGGGAAGGGGACATTGCGACCCGGCTGGCCATGTAAGGATGCTGACGAATGCCGTGTATTGCTGGTCCCTTTATTCATCGTGGTTTGCGCCCCTTGTTTCGCGTTGCGCTGTGCGGCCAATTGTTATGGCCGGTGCTGGCGTTCGCCGATACGCCGTATGACCAAATGGTTCACGATGCACGAGCCGGCAACCACACGCCTGCGCTGACGGTGTTGCGCCAGGTGCCGGTCAATCAGGCCACCACCGGCCAGATCAGCGATCACTTGCAGATCGCCAGTTGGGCCGGCCTGGACGCTGAAGTGGTCCAAGTCTATGAAACCCGGGGGCACAATCGGGCGCTGCCGGTTCAGGCCCTGACCGCCACCGCGCGTGCCTATCGCAACCTCAAGCGCTGGGATTCGGCGACCCGGGTGTACAACAAGGCCCTGGCCCTTGATCCGAAAAACGCCGATCTGCAGCTGGGGCTGGCGATGACCCAAGCCGATGCCGGCAAGCCTGACGAAGCGGTTGCCCGCGCCAAGGCCATGGTGGCGGCAAAACCGGATGATCCTTCCCGCCGCTTGGCCCTGGCCTACGCCTTGACCCGCGCCGGTGCCACCTATGACGCGCTGTTTGAATACGATCAGGCCTTCGTCCGCGCCGGCAGCAAGCCCGACGTCGCTCGGGAATACGTGATTGCCCTGCAACGCGCCCGCCTGCCGGAACCGGCCTTGCGCCTGGCGCGTCAGCGGCCGGGATTGCTGGATCCGGTCACGTTGCGCCGCCTTGAAGGTGACTTGGCCGCAGAGCGCGTGCGTTTGGCCGAGCTGGCCACCCGCAGCGAAAAAGAACGTTATCTGATCGCTGATCGGGCCCTGGTCGATTACGACCAGTTGCTGACGAGCTGGACACCGGATCCTCAGGCCCACGATGACGTCATCCGCTGGCGAATCGATCGCATGGGCGCCCTCAAGGCCCGCGCGCGCACCGCCGATGTGATCGCCGAATACCAGAAGTTGCTCGCCGCAGGCGTGAAGATCCCGACCTATGCCCTGCGTTGGGTGGCGTCGTCTTATCTGGACCAGCGTCAGCCAGAAATCGCCACCGATCTGTACCGTCAGGTGCTGGTCGCCCCGGATGCCGATGTCGGCGACCGTCTGGAAGACAGCACCGCGCTCTATTACGCCTTGCTCGAAAGCGATAAGGCCGATGAAGCACGTCAGGTCGCCGAGGACTTGGCGAAAACACAGAAGCCGCGGGTCGAGCTCAAAGGCTTGCCGGTGGGCAATCCCAATGATGAATGGATGGACGCGCAGCAACTCGCTGCCCAAGCGGGTACCTACGGCGCTGATCTGCCGTCGGGCGAGCAGCGTTTGCAGACGCTGGTCAATCAGGCCCCAGGCAACCTCGGCCTGCGTCTGGCCCAGGCCGATCTATACCTGGCCCGGGACTGGCCACGGCGCGCCGAAAATCAGCTCAAGGAAACCGAGAGCATGGCGCCGCGGGACATCGGGCTGGAAGTTGCGCAAGGTCACACCGCCATGGATCTGCAGGAATGGCGGCAGCTGGATGCGCTGACTGACGATGTGGTCACGCGTTTTCCTGATAACCGTCAGGTCCAGCGTTTACAGCGTCAGCGCGCGGTCCATGACATGGCCGAGCTGCGTGTGGAGGCCTACGGCGGCAAGAGTTATGGCGGAGGCAACGACGACGCCGGGGCGGTTAACGGCAGTCGCGATTTCGGCATCGAAACCACACTGTACAGCCCGCCCATCGATGAAGACTGGCGCGTGTTCGCCGGTGCCGGTTACGCCACCGGCGACTTCCAGGAAGGCACTGGTCACCATCGCTTTCAGCGCGTCGGGCTCGAACGCCGGACCCGTGACATGACCCTGGAAGCGGAAGTCTCCAACCATTCCTACGGCTTCGGTGACAAACAAGGCGCGCGCCTGGCGATTGCCCGAGACATCGACGATCACTGGCAGTACGGCGGCAGCCTCGAATACCTGTCGGCGCAAACGCCGTTGCGAGCCTTGAACAGCGACATCACCGCCAACGGCGGCAGCGGTTTCATCCATTGGCGCGCCAATGAGAGCCGTGAGTGGAGACTGGCGGTCAGCCCCTCGCATTTCAGCGACGGCAACAACCGCGTCGAAGCCTTGCTCACCGGTCGCGAGGGTGTTTACCGCGCGCCGGGGTTGCAAGTCGACCTCGGCCTGGAGGTCGGCGCCAGCCGTAACTCCAAGTCCGACGACGTGCCGTATTTCAACCCCAAATCCGACTTCAGCGTGCTGCCGACGGTGAACGTCAATCACGTGCTCTACCACCGTTACGAAACCTCCTGGAGCCAGCAGTTCCAGGCCGGCGCGGGCACCTATAGCCAGCGCGATCACGGCACTGGCGGCGTCGGGCTGCTGGGTTACGGCCAGCGCTACAGCTGGAACGATGTATTCGAGGTGGGCGGCCTGCTGAGCGTGATCAACCGGCCTTATGACGGCGACCGCGAAACCGATTTGCGCCTGCTCGTCGACCTCACTTACCGCTTCTAGAAGAGTTTGAAGATGCCTTTTATTTCGCGTTTCATCCTTTTGCTGGGAGCGCTGTTGATCAGCGCCTGCGCCCAGCAAGCTCCGGCCTTCGCACCACCGTCCGAACGCCCGATGCCGGCCAATGAAAAGCCTTGGCCAAAAAACCACGTACTGGGGATTTCTTACCACGACGTCGAAGACCGTGACCCCGATCAGGCGGTGGTGGCCGTGCGCACCGAACGGCTGATCGAGCAACTGGCGTGGCTGCGGGAGAACCACTACAAGCCGGTCACCATCGACCAGATCCTGGCCGCGCGCAACGGCGGCCCCGAGCTGCCGCCGCGGGCGATTGTGTTGAGTTTCGACGATGGCTATTCGAGCTTCTACACCCGCGTGTTGCCGGTGCTGCGCGCCTATAACTGGCCCGCCTTGCTGGCGCCGGTGGGGGTGTGGATCGATACGCCGCTGAATCAGCCAGTGGATTTCGCCGGCACACCACGGCAGCGTTCGGACTTCCTGACCTGGGAGCAGATCCGCGAGATTTCCCGGTCCGGTCTGGTGGAAATCGCCGCCCACACCGACGCCAGTCACAAAGGCGTGTTGGCCAACCCGCAAGGCAACCTGCAACCAGCGGCCGCGACCCGGCGCTATGACGCGGCTAGCGGTCGCTATGAAACCGAAGCCCAATTCCAGGCCCGGATGCGCGCCGACGTGGCGGCCATCTCGGAGAAGATTCGCAAGGTCACCGGCTACAAGCCCCGTGTCTGGGTCTGGCCCTACGGCGCGGCGGACGGCACCTCGCTGCAAGTGATCAACGAGCAGGGTTATCAGATGGCTCTGACTCTGGAAGACGGCCTCGATGCCCTCGACAACCTGATGAGCAGCCCGCGCTTTTTGGTGGCCTCCGATCCGGATGGTGAGCACTTCGCCAACAGCATCGTTTCGGTGCAGGCCGAATCGCCGATGCGCGTGGTGCATGTGGACCTGGACAACGTCTACGACCCGGACCCGGCCCAACAGGAAATCAACCTCGGCAAACTGATCCAGCGCATGGCCGACATGGGCGCCAACACGGTGTTCCTGCAAGCCTTCGCCGACCCTGCCGGCGATGGCCTGGTGCATTCGCTGTATTTCCCCAACCGGCACCTGCCGATGCGGGCCGATATCTTCGACCGCGTGGCCTGGCAGTTGCGTACTCGGGCTAACGTCAAAGTCTATGCCTGGATGCCGGTGCTGAGTTTTGCCCTCGATTCGAAGCTGCCACGAGTTACCCGCTGGGACCCGAAAACCGGCGTCACCTCGATCGATCCGGACCAGTACAAGCGCTTGTCGCCCTTCGACCCGAACGTGCGGCGCATCATTGGTGAAATCTACGAAGACATGGCGCGCATGACGTCGGTCGACGGCGTCCTCTATCACGATGACGCGGTGTTGTCGGACTTCGAAGACGCTGGCCCCGAAGCCCTGAAGGTCTATGCCGCCAACGGTCTGCCGGGTTCGATTGCCGCCCTGCGTGACGACCCGGCCAGCCTGCAACGCTGGACGCGATTCAAGAGCCGCTACCTGATCGATTTCACTCACGAACTGACCGCCAAAGTCCGCGCCATTCGTGGCCCGCAAGTGAAAACGGCGCGCAATATTTTCGCCGAGCCAATGCTCAACCCCGAGAGTGAAGCCTGGTTCGCGCAGAACCTCGATGACTTCCTGAGCGCCTACGACTGGACGGCGCCAATGGCCATGCCACTCATGGAAAAACAGAGCCGCCAGCAATCTGGCCCTTGGCTCGAAACGCTGGTGGCGACGGTCAAGTCGCGCCCCGGCGCACTCGAGCGCACGGTGTTCGAATTGCAGGCCCGCGACTGGACGAAAAGCACCGACGCCGACATCGACGGCGAACAGTTGGCTGAGTGGATGGGCCGCCTCAAGCGTCAGGGCGCCACCAGTTTTGGCTACTACCCGGACAACTTCCTCGAGAACCAGCCGGAGCTGAAAACCGTGCGGCCCGCGCTCTCCAACAAGTGGAATCCTTAATATGCTGGACAGACTTCTAGCCCTGCTGGTTCTGGCGATTGTCCTCGGGGTTCCCCTGGGGCTGATCTTTCTGCTCACCGGGCAATTCCTGATGGACTTCGTGTTCTTCTATCCGCTGTTCATGTCGGGGTTGTGGATCGCCGGCGGCCTGTATTTCTGGCTGCATTGGGAGCGGCACTGGCCGTGGCAGGACACTACGTTGCCGCCAGTGCTGGCCGGCGAACCGCTGATCTCGATCCTGATCCCTTGCTACAACGAAGGTGATAACGCGGCCGATACCATCCATGCGGCGCTGGCCCAGCATTACCCGAATATCGAAGTGATCGCGATCAACGACGGCTCCAAAGACAACACCGCCGCGGTGCTCGATGCACTGGCGGTGCAGGATCCGCGCCTGCGGGTGCTGCACCTGGCGGAGAATCAGGGCAAGGCTGTGGCCCTGCGCATGGGCGCCATTGCAGCGCGCAGCGAGTATCTGGTGTGCATCGACGGTGACGCGCTGCTGGCGCCGAACACTGCGGCGTATCTGGTGGCGCCGATGCTCGACAATGCGCGACTCGGTGCCGTCACCGGCAACCCGCGCATCCGCACCCGTTCGACCTTGATCGGCCGCGTGCAGGTCGGCGAGTTTTCGTCGATCATCGGCCTGATCAAGCGTACCCAACGGGTGTTCGGGCGGATCTTTACCGTCTCCGGGGTGATCGTCGCCTTCCGTCGCACGGCGCTGAACCGGGTCGGCTATTGGAGCCCGGACATGATCACCGAAGACATCGACATCAGCTGGAAGCTGCAACTGGATCACTGGAGCATCTTCTACGAGCCCCGCGCGTTGTGCTGGATCCTCATGCCGGAAACCCTCGGTGGCCTGTGGAAACAGCGTCTGCGCTGGGCCCAGGGCGGCGCCGAGGTGCTGTTCAAAAACATCCGTGGCATCTGGCAATACCGCCATCGTTACCTTTGGCCGCTGCTGTTCGAATACTGCCTGTCCACCGGTTGGGCGTTCACGTTCCTGCTGTCGGTGATTTTCTGGGGTGTCGGCAAATTCATCGAGATGCCGCCCGCCATTGCCGTCGATCACCTGATGCCACCGGCGTTTACCGGGCTGCTGCTGGCAGTGGTCTGCCTGATGCAATTCGCCGTCAGCCTCCTGATCGACCGCCGTTATGAAAAAGGCCTCGGCAGGACCATGTTCTGGGTGGTCTGGTACCCGCTGGTGTTCTGGTTGATCAGCCTGCTGACCACTCTGGTCAGTTTCCCCAAAGTACTGTTCGGCCAACATCAGAAGCGCGCGCGTTGGGTCAGCCCCGACCGGGGCATCAAGCCGCTGAATGACGATGAAGAGGAAGTCATCCAATGAAATCATCAGAACCCGGCAGCGACCCTTTCTGGTCATGATCGATGTTTTTCTCACCGTGCTTGCCTGGATTGGGCTGTTGTATTTACTGGTGCAGGGTTTGTGGCCGTTGATCGATACCCGTGCCGGCCCGCGCATCGATGCATCATTGTTCGACGCCCTCGGCACGTTGCAGATTTACCTGTGGGTGGCGTTGTTGAACGCGATGATACTGATCACCTGGGCGCGTTATCAACAGCGCAAAAGCAAGCGCTTTGCCCAGCGCCGTTTGCCGGCGCCGGTGGTGGATGATCAGGGGCTCAGCAAAAGCTTCAAGCTGACCGGCGACCGATTGGCCAAACTGCGCACGCCAGGCTCGATGACCATTCATAACGATCAGGATGGCGATGTCAGCCACGTCGTTACGCACTTCATCCCGGTTGACCCGGCCCGGCTGTCACCGCCCCTGGCGCCGCTGGAGCCTGCGCTGGTGATCTGCCTGCCAGCCGAGGATGACGACAACCGCGAGCCGCTGAGCCACGTCTGAGCTTGCTATGTTCCTGTTGTGTCATTCACTACATTGCATGGCCGGCTCTATGTAGGAGCTGCCGAAGGCTGCGATCTTTTGATTCTCAGCGGTTTTGAATATACCAAAGATCAAAAGATCGCAGCCTGCGGCAGCTCCTACGGGGGGATGTGGAAGATGTCGGTCAGCCAACGTCCCTGATCAGGCGCCAGGCCTCATCCACCGACAGCGGTTGTTTCATCCGTTCGGCAAGCATTGCCATCGCCCTCTCCTGGTCGCAGGCCACGGCCGCCGCCACCACGCCGTTCTTGCCGAACAGACCAATAAACGGCGGATGGTCAGGGTCGCCCTTGAACTCAACCTCGTCCCACGCCTCGGCATGTCCGAGGTAGTCGTAGTTTTTGCCGAAGTGCCAGGTCCAGAAATACGGTACATCGAGGTAGCGCTCATCGCCGCCGAGCATATTCGCCGCCGCAATTCGCGCCTGTTGCTGGGCCAGGCGCCAGTGCTCGATCCGTTGGGGCTGGCCGTTGAGCGGGAAGGTTGCAATGTCGCCGATAGCCCAGAGGCCGTCGGTCACGCGCATTCCACCATCGACCTTCAATGACTGGTCTTTTTCTTTTGGCAGATCGGCGAACGGGGCCGTTGCCGGAGTGACGCCAATGCCGACCAACACCAGGTCCGCCGGCAAACGCTGCCCGTTGTCCAGCAGCACCGCTTCGACTTTGCCTGTGCCTTCGATCTGCGCAGCCTCGCCATCGGTATGGAATCGCACGCCATTGGCCTCGTGCCGGGCACGAATCGCTTTGCCGACGGCATCGCCGAACTGCGCCTCGAAAGGGATGGCATGGCGGGCCAGGACGGTGACGTCCAGGCCGTATCCACGCAGGGATGAGGCAGACTCCAGAGCAATGAAACTGTCGCCGACAATCACTGCTCGTTGACCCGGTTTGGCGGCTGAAAGAATCCGCTGCGCCTGCGTTTTGGAACGCAATACAAATACCTGCGGCAGATCAGCGCCAGGCAGTGAAAGATGATTGGGGGCGCCGCCGGTGGCGATCACGGCGGCGTCATAGCTCAACGATTGACCATCGGCCAGGCGCAGACTCCGGTTCGCTGCATCCAGTCCCATCACATCGCTGTTTATCTGTTCAATGCGTTGTTCGCGATAAAAACTTTCATCGCGCAGGGGCGGCACTTCGTCGGGCGGCATCTCGCCGGCAATCACGAATTTGCTCAATACCGTGCGGTCATACCCGGCCTCGGGCTCACGGTCGATCAACACCACCCGGCCGCCGAAACCTTTCTCCCGCAGTGCCGCCGCACAGGCTGTACCTGCAGCGCCGGCCCCGATGATCACAAACGTCCGCTTATCGTCCGCCGGTGGGGTGCTGGCGGTGGGCATCGGCTGGTCATCGACCCAGACCTCATCGTCGCGCACTTCAAGCGGGTAACGCCGCAGACTGTCCAGAGACGGCGGCTCGCACAACGCGCCGTCTTCGAGCCGATAGGCTGCCTTGTGCCATGGGCAGATCAGCCGCCCGTGACACAGCGCACCCTCGGCCAGCGGTGCCCCGGCGTGGGGACATTCGCCTTGATAGGCGCGCAATTGATCGCCGGCCCGCAGCAAGACGATTTTCGTGTCCTCGATCCGGACTTCAAGGCCACGGTCTTGGGGCACATCGGCGAAACGGGCAACGCGATGCAGGGCCATGATCGATCTCCTGGCAAGTGTTTCACTTAGGAGTTTGGCGCTTATTCCCAGGTTCAGCCAATTCTGCTGCCAGCGCATGAACGGTCCGGCTATAGTTTGCCAGCCGACCACGGCCTCACCCGCACAGGTGCTCCGGAATGACCCGATTGACCTTTTTGAACCCTTGGCTGGCGGCCGTTGCAGTCGCCCTTTGTGTGCAGTTTCCGGCGCAGGCTCAGGAACGTTTCACCCTCAGCATTCCCGGTGTTTCGGACAATCGTCTATTCACGTCGGTGGCGGCCAGTGATGCCAACGGATGTGGCGGTAAAAACCAGTCACCGGCCTTGAGCTGGAATGCCGGCCCTGCGGGCACCCTCAGCTATGCCATCGTCATGCACGACCCGGATGGCCAGAAAGGCTTGGGCGTCGATCACTGGATTCACTACGGCATCAAGGCCACGACACGTCAGATCCCGGCCGGTGTGGGGGCCAAATCCGCCCTTGAAGGCGTAAGTGGCAGCAACAGCAATGGCACTACCGGTTACATCGGCCCTTGCCCGCCCGTTGGCGACGGCTCCCATCACTACCTCATTCAGCTCTACGCCCTGGACCTGGCGCCAGACGCCTTGCCTGCCGGCCTGACCCGCGCGCAGCTGATGGAACAAATCAAAGGCCATGTGCTGAAAAACAGCAGCGTGGTGCGGCGTTATCACCGCTGAAAATTTTTTCCGGCGATTAACCCGAACCTGACGGGCTGTCCGTCTCAGAGGATGAATGAGTCAATTTCCTCCTGAGGTCAGCCCCATGTCCCTCCCTCTGCATTACCTCCGCCCGGCCGCCCAGGGTTTCGCCGCCGGATTGTTGCTGGCCGTTGCCGGTTGCGGCGCTTCATCCACGCCAGACGCTGAGACGAACAGCCCGGCAACGGTTGCGCCTTCGGCTCAAGGTCCGCTGAAAACCGAAGCGTTGGTGCGTAGCGAGGTCATGGCGGACACCGCGCTGGCCAAGCGCAGCGCACGACCGGCATCGTCGGTCGCGTTCGCGCCTGTGCCGGCCGGTGAGACTTATCCACAGGGCTATCGGGACGAGCAGCGGGAGCAATATCAGGCGTTGGCCGATAACCCGATTCACAGCGTGACCGAAGCACCGGTGTCGACCTTCAGTGCCGATGTCGACACCGGCGCTTACGCCAATGTCCGGCGCTTGCTCAATCAGGGGCGCTTGCCTCCCGAAGGGGCGGTGCGGCTGGAAGAAATGGTCAATTATTTCCCCTACAACTACGCCTTGCCCACCGATGGCTCGCCGTTCGGCGTGACCACCGAGCTGGCGCCGTCGCCGTGGAACCCGCATACCCGCTTATTGCGCATCGGCATCAAGGCATCCGATCGCGCAGTGGCGGAACTCGCCCCGGCGAACCTGGTGTTTCTGGTGGATGTGTCCGGCTCCATGGACCGTCGCGAAGGCTTGCCGCTGGTCAAAAGCACCCTGAAATTGCTGATCGATCAACTGCGCGAGCAGGACCGGGTTTCGCTGGTGGTGTATGCCGGAGAATCTCGCGTGGTGCTGGAGCCGACATCCGGACGGGATAAAGCGAAAATTCGTACTGCCATCGATCAATTGACCGCAGGCGGCTCGACCGCCGGCGCGTCGGGCATCGAACTGGCGTATCAAATGGCGCAACAGGCCTTCATCCCCAAAGGCATCAACCGCATCCTGCTGGCCACCGACGGTGACTTCAACGTCGGCATCAGCGACTTCGACAGCCTCAAGCAAATGGCTGTGGATAAACGTAAGACTGGCGTGTCTCTGACCACCCTGGGTTTTGGTGTGGATAACTACAATGAGCACCTGATGGAACAACTGGCCGACGCAGGCGACGGCAACTACGCCTACATCGACAACCTGCGCGAGGCGCGCAAAGTGCTGGTCGATCAGCTCGGCTCGACCCTGGCGGTGGTGGCGAAAAACGTGAAGCTGCAGGTGGAGTTCAACCCGGCGCAGGTCAGCGAATATCGGCTGCTGGGTTATGAGAATCGCGCCTTGAAGCGTGAGGATTTCAGCAACGACAAAGTCGACGCCGGAGAAATTGGTGCAGGACATACGGTGACCGCGCTGTATGAAATTGTCCCCAAGGGCGAGAAGGGCTGGCTGGAGCCATTGCGCTATGGCAATCCTGGGGCCGATGTTTCCGCAAAAACCGGAGAATTGGCGATGCTGCGAGTGCGTTATCAGTTGCCGGAAGGGGGGAACAGTCGCTTGATCGAGCGGCCAATCCTGAAAGGTGAGGCCGGCAAACTCTCCGTCGCCAGCGACGATCTGCGCTTTGCCGCCGCCGTCGCGGCCTTTTCCCAGCAGCTCAAGGACGGGCGCTACACCGGCGATTTCAGCCTGAAGGACACCGAAGCCCTGGCCCGTGGTGCCCGGGGTGACGATCAATTCGGCCTGCGCGCGGAGTTCGTGCAATTGGTGGAATTGGCGCAGAGCCTGCGAGCCTCGATGGCCTCGAATCAACCATCCAACGACAACCGGATCGAGTGAGAGAGGCCAGCACTGACATGTCCGATCCTGCAATCAGCTCCGCCGCCGGCAGCGATGAATCGCTGCTGGCGCGCTACCGCTCGGGCGACGGGCCGGCGTTCGAAGTTTTGTACGCCCGCCATCGCCAGGGTCTTTATCGATTCCTCCTCGGCCTCAGCGGCAAGCCCGAACTGGCCGAAGAGGTGTATCAGGAAACCTGGCTGAGCCTGATCCGCAGCACCAGTCAGCCACAAGGCCGAGCGAATTTTCGTACCTGGCTCTACCAGATTGCCCGCAACCGACTGATCGATCACTGGCGCAAGCACGGCATTCACAACCCGTTGCACGACAGCTATGACGAACAAGCTCACGCCATGATTGATGACGCAGCCGACCCCGAACAACTGCTAAGCCTGAGCCGCGACGGTCAACGCCTCGAAGCCGCCCTGCAAACCCTGCCCGCCGACCAGCGCGAAGTGTTCCTGCTGCGCGCCCACGGCGATCTTGACCTGCCGCAGATCGCCACCCTCACCGAAACCCCGCTGGAAACCGTAAAAAGCCGCTTGCGCTACGCCCAGCAAAAACTGCGTCGGCTGCTGGCCGAGGAGGTACTGACATGACTGACGCCCGACAAACACCGCCATCGCCGGACGATGAAGTGCTCAAGCATTTTCGCGATCACAGCAGCGGCGAACCACCGGCGCATCTCGACGCCTTCATCCTCGCAACAGCCCAACGCGAAGCCCCCGCGCCGAAGCCGAACCTGTGGCAGCGCTGGCTCCGCGCTTGCCAACAACCCCGTTGGCAGGTTGCGTTCGCCAGCCTCGTCGGCGTTGCGCTGATGCTGGCGTTGGTGCAGCGCCCGTCGGAACAACTGCCGAGTTATGACTTCGCACCTGCGCCCAAAGCCTCCGCACCGCTCTCCAAACAGGAAGCGGCTGAAGTGCATGAACCTGCTGCACCGGCCGGAGCAATGTCCGCCCCGGCACCGGCTGCGCCCATGGCGGAGTTTTCTGCACCGCTGCAGCGCGAATCGATCAACAGCGAAATGGCTGACGAAACCAAACTCAGCAAACGCGCCGCCGCGCCGGCCAAGTCACTGGATGATCAATTACGTGAAGTGATACGCCTGCAAGAAGCCGGTCAAAGCGAAGCGGCCGAGGCGCTGCTGACGACATTGCACAAGCGCTTCCCCAAGGAAAACCTCACGGCCCGACTCAAGGATTTGCAGAAGAAATGAAGTGAACAGCGATCGGCAAATTTGGCATCGACACCCGAAAGCGCGCACTATCGGCCCATAGTCGATGCGTTGGAGGATGCCGTGGCACAAAAAATCGACCGCATCGCCCAAATGCTCAACTGCCCGGTGAAGGGTGAGGAACTGCGGCGAGCAGTGACTGAGAGTCGCAAGGAGTTTCTTCTGGCGAAGCAGGCAGAAGATGATCTTGAGGAAGACGTTCTTGATGATGAAGTGTTTGAGGATGAAGAGGATGATGATTACGACGAGTTTGACTGGACGACAGAATGAAAAAACCGCTTCGGCGGTTTTTTGTCATTGATAAATGCTGTTTGACCTTGAGTCCATCTAGGCGTGTTTTACGCAACAGGTGTAGGGGAAGGTAGCAGCAGCTCCGCTGACTACCCAAGAAACCGCCCAAGAAACTACCCCAAGAACTACCCAGAAAATGTTGTGGGGTAAGGCGATGAGCATCGGCAGCGACTGGTTCATCCGCCACCTTTCACCGACCACACCCGGACAAAGAAGCAAAGCCCTACCAGGTTCGTGATGCTCGGGCTTTCCTAGAACAAGCAGGAGTCACCCCATGAGCGTAATGAATTACAAAGGCTATGCCGCCCGAATTGAATACAGCGAGGAAGATGGTCTGTTTGTCGGCCATATCGCTGGTATTAGAGATGTCGTTGGGTTTCACGGCGAGTCGGTACAGGAGCTTCGAAATGCATTCGAAGAGGCCGTCACTGATTATCTGGATACTTGCGCCAAGCTCAGACGTGCGCCGCAGAAGCCCTATTCTGGCCATCTCAGTCTGCGTTTAGCGCCGGCACTCCACGCAACTGTCGCCGTAAAAGCGCAGCTAGCCCACAAGAGTATCAATCAGTGGGTAGCGGACGTTCTTGATCGTGAAGTGCATGCCTGACTGTAAGCGTCCGCCTAACACATCTTGTGCGTGACGGACGCTCACCTGTGCGGGGAAAGAGCGGCACCGTCAACAATGCACAAAAGGCAGCTGCCAGCCACACCACGCCCCAGGAGAAATGAGTCATGAGGGCGGACGCAGCGATGGGCGTCGCGAACAGCACGACAAAGACGCAGGTGTTGCCCATGGCCAAGGCTGTGCCAGCCCGATTGGCCCCTGCCAGTGTGGCAAGTTCTGTGTAGGCAACGCCGTGCCAGGCGGACACGCTGATCCCGGCAATGACCATCACACCAATGATCAGGGCGCTGACCAGCGGGGTTTCGCTCATGCCGTAGAAGCTGGTTGCCGAAACTGTAACGCCCAGCACTAGAAAGGTCACCGCACTCAACCAGGCACAGGCTTTAAGGTAACTGCGCCGGTTTTTGTTTTTATCGGTCCAGCGCCCGCTCCAGATTCTGCTGACGATCGCACCCATTTGTATGACCGCCAACGTAGCGGAAACCAGCGTGATATTGATGTTGCCAAAGTCATGAAAAAACACGGCTGCATAAGTGAGAATGGCAAATTGCGGTGCGCAGAGCAGGCCGATGGCCAATACGATTCGCCAGACCCTCGAGTCTTTCAAAGGGCTATTGCTAGCCTCCAGGTTCTGCTTTTTCGCAGCATTGCTGGAGAAATCAGGCTCATACAGCCAGAACCACGCAAACAGGCCTGCGATGAGGCAGAACAGGGCTGAGGCGGTGAAGACTTCGACAAATCCGTACGAGTGAGCGAGATAGGGCAGCATCACCGCCCCCAAGGCATAACCCCCTGGCACAGCCGTTTGCCGAATACTCATGGCCAACCCTCGCTCGCCCTCTTTGAACCAGGCCATGATCGCTCGACCACTGGCGCCGTTGACACTGCTTCCAAGCAAGCCCACCACGAACAGGCCTACCGCCAGCAAGACCACCGTGGGTGCGGAGAAGGCAAGCATCGCCAGTACCAGCAAGGCGATCCCGGAGGTGAGAAGCCCCGTCAGCAAAACAGGACGATCCCCCCAACGATCGGTCAGTAGCCCCCAAGGGATCTCGCTAACGGCGATGCCCAAACCTAGAACTCCCAAAACAAGCCCCAACTCGGAGTTATCAAGTTGATACGTTGCTCTCATATAGACAGCTGTCGCGGGTAGTCCCCCCACTACACTGGAAAAGCTTGCATTGGCCGCAACGCCGACGCCAAGCACTTTCCAGCGGTGACCGTTATCTACAGGCATAAGAATCCCACCAGTTCAATAGTTGTGGGTTAAAAGACTCGCATGAGAGTATCGTCTCGAATATCAAATTATTTTGCGTGTTCGTCCCGAAAAACAGGATTGTCATGAGACCGGTAAATTTCGATTTAGATGTCATGCGCAGTTTCGTCACCGGGGTCGAATTGGGCAGCTTTGCCAAGGCGGCGCAAAAGCTCGCTCGTTCGACGTCAGCCATCAGCGCCCAATTGAAGAAGCTGGAAGCCCAGGCGGGCTCGCCGTTGTTCAAAAAAGCAGGTCGCAAGCTGGCCCTGACGGACACCGGAGAGGTGCTGCTCAATTATTCCCGACGGCTTTTAAGTCTGAACGATGAGACGATCACGGCTGTTTCCGAGCTCAAGCTCAAGGGGTGGGTACGTCTTGGGCTTCAGGAGGACCTGAGCAGCTTCTTGCCAACCGTGCTCGGTCGGTTCGCCAGGGCCCATCCGGATGTTCGAGTCGAGGCCCGGATTGCGCGCAATGCTGATCTGCTGAGCCGGATCGAAAATGGCTCGCTCGACCTCGCGGTGGTGTGGGGGGACGTCAATAGAGCCGGGTATCAGGAGAGGGTGGCGGAACTGCCCATGCAGTGGATAGGCTCTTCTCACCAGTACCTTGACTGGCGTATCGAATCAGGAACGCCGTTGCCCATTATCGCGTTCGACGCGCCCTGTCCGTTCCATTCGATGGCCACTGAAGCGCTGACTCGCGAAGGGATTCCCTGGTTGCTGTCGTTCACCAGCTCCTGCCTCAACGGCTTGTCGGCGGCGACCGAGGCGGGCTTGGGTTACACGATCAGAACGGCCTTGGGTTTGCAGCCTGGCACCGAGCTCTTGATCGCCGACGAACGAGGGTTGCCACCGTTACCTTCTATAGCCCTGACCCTGCATAGGCGAGAGGCTAATCCTGATCCGTTGACTGAGCGATTGTCGAGTATTGTCATACAGGCTATTCGAAGTGAAATTTTCTATTGAGTGACAGTTCGAAAAGAAGGCTTTCCAGGTAAGGTCTCCTTTGATTTTGCCGGGCACAAAAAAGCCCCAGACCCTACGGCCTGAGGCTTTCTCACTTCTACATATGGTGCACCAGGCGGGATTCGAACCCACGACCCCTGCCTTCGGAGGGCAGTACTCTATCCAGCTGAGCTACTGGTGCGATGCGGGCGCCATGATACTCATATGCGCTGCGGGCGTCCATGCCGCTGAATAGCCTGCGTTTTTCTAAAGCGTAACCTGCGTTTGCTACGCTGATCAGAAAAAATAGGCAAATGCGGCGTTTTCGTTCTTTTTTTCGAACAGCCTATTGTCCTTTACCCCCTTTGATCCTAGGATTCGTTTGAGATTTCAAACGCTCTTGTCTGGGTGCTGAACCGCACGAGTTCGATTTGTGCGCTATTTATGTGCTTCAGCCCGGTGAATGATTTCCCTGACGGCAGCCTATAAGGCGCCTTTCTACAATCATAATTCGCTCCGCCTCGCGCGGTGCTGTTAAGGAAAGCCGACATGCAGCTTAAAGACACCCAGTTGTTCCGCCAGCAAGCCTTTATCGATGGCGCTTGGGTTGATGCGGACAACGGTCAGACGATCAAGGTCAATAACCCGGCAACGGGCGAAATTCTGGGCACTGTGCCGAAAATGGGCGCTGCCGAAACCCGCCGTGCGATCGAAGCCGCTGATAAAGCGCTGCCGGCCTGGCGTAGCCTGACCGCCAAGGAGCGGGCGAACAAGTTGCGTCGCTGGTTCGAGCTGATCATCGAGAATCAGGACGACCTGGCGCGTCTGATGACCCTGGAGCAGGGCAAGCCATTGGCTGAAGCCAAGGGCGAGATCGTTTACGCCGCTTCCTTTATCGAGTGGTTTGCCGAAGAGGCAAAGCGCGTTTACGGTGATGTGATTCCGGGCCACCAGCCAGACAAGCGCCTGATCGTGATCAAGCAGCCGATCGGCGTGACCGCTGCGATTACTCCGTGGAACTTCCCGGCCGCAATGATCACCCGTAAAGCCGGCCCGGCCCTGGCCGCTGGTTGCACCATGGTGCTCAAGCCGGCTTCGCAAACCCCGTTCTCGGCGTTCGCCCTGGCTGAGCTGGCTCAGCGTGCCGGTATTCCGAACGGCGTGTTCAGTGTGGTGACCGGCAGCGCTGGCGATATCGGCAGCGAGCTGACCGGCAACCCGATCGTGCGCAAACTGTCCTTCACCGGCTCGACCGAAATCGGTCGTCAGTTGATGACCGAATGCGCCAAGGACATCAAGAAAGTGTCGCTGGAGCTGGGCGGTAACGCGCCGTTCATCGTGTTCGACGACGCGGACCTGGATAAGGCCGTCGAAGGCGCGATCATTTCCAAGTACCGCAACAACGGCCAGACCTGCGTCTGCGCCAACCGCCTGTACATTCAGGATTCGGTCTACGACGCGTTCGCCGAAAAACTGAAAGTGGCCGTGGCCAAACTCAAGATCGGTAACGGTCTGGAAGACGGCACCACCACTGGCCCGCTTATCGACGAGAAAGCCGTGGCCAAGGTGCAAGAGCACATCGCTGACGCCGTCGGCAAAGGCGCCACCGTGCTGGCGGGCGGCAAGAGCATGCAAGGCAACTTCTTCGAGCCGACCATTCTGACCAACGTGCCGAACAACGCGGCCGTGGCCAAGGAAGAAACCTTTGGTCCATTGGCGCCTCTGTTCCGCTTCAAAGATGAAGCTGACGTGATCGCGATGTCCAACGACACCGAGTTCGGTCTGGCCTCGTACTTCTATGCGCGCGACCTGGGCCGTGTGTTCCGTGTGGCTGAAGCCCTGGAATACGGCATGGTTGGCGTCAACACCGGGTTGATCTCCAACGAAGTCGCACCGTTCGGCGGCATCAAGGCGTCGGGCCTGGGCCGTGAAGGCTCCAAGTACGGCATCGAAGATTACCTGGAAATCAAATACCTCTGCCTGGGCATCTAAGGCAATGCTTCAAGCGCAAAGGGCACGAGAGCGCTGTCCCTTTGCGACGCTTCAAACGGAATTTTCTCTGTGGCCGGGAACGCTGTGGCAGTCGATCATCGCATGCTGCCGTAGTTGCTTCCCCGCCACTTAATCCTTGAACCACGCCGACCGATGAGCGGCGAATGAGGAATGTATGAGCAAGACTAATGCTGAGTTGATGGCCCGCCGCACCGCCGCTGTACCGCGCGGTGTTGGCCAGATTCACCCGATCTTCGCCGACCACGCGAAGAACGCCACCGTGACCGACGTTGAAGGTCGCGAGTTCATCGACTTCGCCGGCGGTATCGCCGTGCTGAACACCGGTCACGTGCACCCGAAAATCATCGCCGCCGTGACCGAACAGCTGAACAAGCTGACCCATACCTGCTTCCAGGTACTGGCCTACGAGCCGTACGTGGAAGTGTGCGAAAAAATCAACGCCAAGGTGCCGGGTGATTTCGCCAAGAAAACCCTGCTGGTGACCACCGGCTCCGAAGCTGTGGAAAACTCGATCAAGATCGCCCGCGCCGCCACTGGCCGTGCCGGTGTGATCGCGTTCACCGGCGCTTACCACGGTCGCACCATGATGACCCTGGGCCTGACCGGTAAAGTCGTGCCTTACTCGGCCGGCATGGGCCTGATGCCAGGCGGCATCTTCCGCGCGCTGTACCCGAATGAACTGCACGGCGTGAGCATCGACGATTCGATCGCCAGCATCGAACGCATCTTCAAGAACGACGCCGAGCCGCGTGACATCGCTGCGATCATCATCGAGCCGGTTCAGGGCGAAGGTGGTTTCTATGTTGCGCCTAAAGAGTTCATGAAGCGTCTGCGCGCTTTGTGCGACCAGCACGGCATTCTGTTGATCGCTGACGAAGTTCAAACGGGCGCTGGCCGTACCGGCACCTTCTTCGCCATGGAGCAGATGGGCGTTGCCGCCGACCTGACCACCTTCGCCAAATCCATCGCCGGCGGCTTCCCGCTGGCCGGTGTGTGCGGCAAGGCCGAATACATGGACGCTATCGCCCCAGGCGGCTTGGGCGGTACTTATGCCGGTAGCCCGATCGCTTGCGCCGCGGCCCTGGCCGTGATGGAAGTGTTCGAAGAAGAGCACCTGCTGGATCGCTGCAAAGCGGTCGGCGAGCGTCTGGTGACGGGCCTCAAAGCTATCCAGGCCAAGTACCCGGTGATCGGCGAAGTACGTGCCTTGGGCGCGATGATCGCAGTCGAGCTGTTCGAAAACGGCGACACGCACAAGCCGAACCCGACTGCCGTAGCAGCCGTTGTGGCCAAGGCGCGTGACAAGGGCTTGATCCTGCTGTCGTGTGGCACCTACGGCAACGTTTTGCGGGTACTGGTACCGTTGACCTCGCCGGACGAGCAACTGGACAAAGGTCTGGCAATCATCGAAGAGTGCTTCGCCGAGCTCTGATTGATTTGTGACCTGATCGACAAAAAACCCGCTTCGGCGGGTTTTTTTGTACCCGCGTGAAAAGATCGAAGGCAATTGAGCTGTATCGAATGGCCATCATTGTCTAAGGTGCAAGCATTGCCGTTGGAGTGTGCGATGACTGCTGTGGTGTTACCCGCTGTGCCGCGTGTGCTGATTGCCGAGGCCGATCCCTGGTCCCGCGACTTGCTCAAGCAGGTGTTATTGAATGTGCGTTGCGACGCGCGGCTGGACCTGTGTGCTGATGGCCAGGAGACCCTGCAGCTGTTGGCGGAAAATCCTTACGACCTGGTGATCGTCGACTGGGAATTGCCTGGCGTCGATGGCCTGAACGTCTTGCGCAATGTCCGGCAGCGCAAGCGTAATCCGCCGCTGCCCTTCATTCTGATGAGCAGCCGCAACGACAGCGCCAGCGTGCGCGAAGTCTTGCCTCTGGCGCCAACGGCGTACCTGACCAAACCCTTGAACATCGAAACCCTGACCCAGCGCTTGCAGGATTTGCTGCTGAACGCCGGCGAAGAGGTGTCCTGCGAGGCGCCGTCATTGGCGCCAGGCATGACCTTGTCGGTGTACCTGGAGCGACGTCGCGAGCTGGCGGAGGGTGCGCCATTGATGACCGATGTGCAGGTGGCGATCAACCGCAGCCTCAATCCCGATGGCCTCGACCTGACACGGCTGGAAGACAAAATCCGCACGGACCCGCAAATTACCGCTGTCCTGATCGCCGCCGCCAACAGCGCAGCCCAGCATCATGGCGTCGCTGTGCAAACCCTGGCCCAGGCGCTGCAACGCTTGGGCACCGGGCAAAGCATGAACCTGATTCTGGGGCTCGCTCTCAAACGCAGTGCCCGGCTCAGCGATCCGCAGCTGGCGGACTATGCCGAGCGTTATTGGGAGTTGTCGCTGCACACCGCCGAATACGCCCGGACACTGGCGCGTTTGCTGGATCTGGATCAGGCGCGCTGTTATTGCGCAGGCATGCTGCATTGCCTCGGCGACCTGGCGTTGCTGCGTTGTTTGCAGGAGTGGAAGCAGGCCGGCGGTGAGCTGGATGAATGGCAGGAAGTCGGCGATGCTTTGGCCGAATTCGGCGCGGCCTATGGTTCGGCGCTACGGACCCGCTGGCGCCTGCCCTTGGAGCTGCGGGAGCTGATTGCGGCGGTTTACCAGTTCGGTGGCGGGGTTTACTCCCGCGAAGCGCTGGTGATGAACATGGCCGCACAACTGGCGCGCCTGACTGAGCATGAGGGCGTCGAGGCACTGGCCAGGAGCCGCACAGCGCGGTTGCTCAAGATCGGATTGCCGGAACTGATGCGTTTGCGCAAAAAATAACTTTTATGCAATACCTGTGGGAGCGGGCTTGCCCGCGATGAGGGTCTGGCATTCAGCATTGATGTGGCTGATAGTCCGCCATCGCGGGCAAGCCCGCTCCCACAAGTTTTGCGTTGAATTTCAATTCGAGCTCAGCCAGAAATGATGCGGTTCTTGCCCTGGCGCTTGGCCTGGTACATCGCCGCATCGGCGCGGGCGAACAGACTGTCGATGCTTTCATCCTCGTATGTCAGGCTGCTCAGGCCCTGGCTGACGGTGATGCCAAAGGTCTGATCATCATGGCTGAAGCTTAACCGCTGAATTTCCCGTTGCAGGCGTTCCGCTACTTGCATCGCCATGTCCGGTGCACAGCCGGGAAACACGGCTGCGAATTCTTCGCCGCCGATCCGTCCGAACAGATCACCACGCCGCAGGGCCGCGCGACCGCTCTCGGCGATGCGTTGCAGCACTTTATCGCCCTCCTGATGACCGTGGGTGTCATTGATTACTTTGAAGTCATCGATGTCCAGCAGCAGGAACGCCAACGGCGCGCCGTTCAGTCGCGCCTGCTCGAATTCGCGATGGGCGCATTCGAAAAAGTGTCGGCGATTGCTGCTTTGGGTCAACACATCGGTGCTGGCCAGGTGTTGCAGCTCGGCTTGCATCTGCTTTTTTTCGGTGATGTCTTCGGCAATGCCAACGATGATCAGCGGTTGACCCGGCTCGGCCTGACGGTTGATGAAACACTTGTCGCTGAGCCAGCGGACCTGGCCATCGGCAGCGACGATGCGGTACTCGCGATCTTCAACGGCGCCTTTGACCAGCACTTGTGCCAGGCTGCGTTCGGCATAGTCCAGATCGTCGGGATAGATGCTGTCGCGCCACTGGTTGCAGTCGGACAGCAACAGACCGGCGGGGCGGCCGAAAATCCGTTCATAGGCCGGGCTGACGTAGAGTACCTGGCGGGTTTCCCAGTTGTATGCCCAAAGCACGGCATTGACGCTGACCAGCAGCGAGCTGAACAGCTGTTCGCGTTCGCTCAGGCGCGCCACTTCGCCTTGGGCATGCATCAGCGCCATCAGGGTTTGCGCGGCTTCTGGCCACTGTGGAAGGGATGTGTCTTGTAGGTTTTTATGGACCATCGGCACAAATCTCAAAGGGCATGCCGCTATGTCGACAGCGGCCAAAAAACAGAGCCCGCCTGGACGGCGAAGTGTCTTTGAGATAGGGGATTTGGAGCGAAGTTCCCGCTTTTTGCGGGTAGGGGGGCTGGGGGCCGCTGGGCGGTACTGGTAACGCGTTTTCTTAATTAAAACGGGTTGTGAGGTTTTGCGACTGCTACGCAGTCGAACGGGGGCAAGCCCCCTCGCCACAGGCACGCCTTACCCACAGGCGAGCCCCTTATACAGGGGCAAGCCGTCATCAGAGGGTCAGGCGTTGGCAGGGCGCAGGGAGTAGGTTTTCAACTGGTCGGCGAAGTCACGCAGGGATTGAATCCCGCTGGCCTCGGCCTCGTGTACCCAATCCTTGATGGCGGCCAGCATGTCGTGACCATTTGAGCTGGTCTTGACCCAGATCTGCTGCAAGGCCAGGCGTTTCTCGTAAATTACCTTCAGTGCCTGGCTGTGCTCGAGCATGGTCTGGATGCGCATATGGTGCTTGTCGTCCAGCAGACTGGTTTCCCGCGAGAGCAAACGCTTGGCCCGGTGGAACTGGTGACGGACCGAGTGATCGACCTTTTCCAGCTCTTGCTTGACCAGCGGCGCGATCACCAGCTTGCGATACTGGGCCATGATCTGGAAGCGGTTGTTGAGGATCGCCATGGCGGTGTCCATGTCCAGGTTGCCTTTGCCTTCAACACGGTGGGCGATCGGCGCAACCCGCTGGACCTTGGCCAGACGCAGAAAGCTGAAGACCTGGATCCAGGCCCAGCCGAGATCGAATTCCCATTTTTTAACCGACAGTTTGGCGGAGTTGGGGTAAGTGTGATGGTTGTTATGCAGTTCTTCGCCGCCGATCAGGATGCCCCACGGCACCAGGTTGGTCGCGGCATCGCGGCATTCGAAGTTGCGGTAGCCGATGGCATGGCCCAGGCCATTGACCACGCCGGCGGCCCACACCGGGATCCACATCATCTGGATGGCCCAGATGGTGATGCCGATGGTGCCGAACAGCAGCAGGTCGATGACGCCCATGATCGCCACGCCCAGCAGCGGAAAACGGCTGTAGAGGTTGCGTTCAATCCAGTCTTCGGGGCAGTTCTTGCCGTAGATGCGCAGGGTCTCGGGGTTTTCCGCTTCGGCGCGGTACAGCTCGGCGCCTTTGCGCAGAACGGTGGACAGCCCCTTGATGACCGGGCTGTGCGGGTCATCGACGGTTTCGCATTTGGCATGGTGTTTACGGTGGATAGCTGTCCACTCGCGAGTGTTCTGCGCCGTGGTCAACCACAGCCAGAAGCGGAAGAAATGTTTCAGGCCGGCATTGAGCTCAAGCGAGCGATGGGCTGAATAGCGATGCAGATAAACCGTGACACCGACGATCGTCACGTGGGTCATCAGTAGGGTGACTGCCACCAGTGACCAGGGCGATAAGCCAAGAAAACCTTCGTACCACATAGCCTATAGGACCCTCGATAAAGAAAAAAACAGCCGTTGCATTATCACTTAGCCCACAGATAAAACCAGTCGCCCTTTCAGATAAGAGTGGCTGGATGTGTCTTTAATCTATAATTCCAGCCTTTTTACAGGGACATGGACGCTCTAATGTCAGCCACTTATCGCGATGCTTTGCGTGCAGCGCTGCTCTATCTGGTGCTTTCCGCCGCCTGGCTCCAGTTGAGTGGTCATTTATTGAACAGGTTCTTCGATGATCCCGCCGATCTGCTGCGCTGGCAGCTGATCAACGGCTATGCCTGGGTCGTGTTCAGTGCCGGTCTGATCTTTATTGCGCGGGCACGATTGTTTCGCTGCCTGGGCATCGGCGCCAAATTACGCGAGCGTAATGCCGACCGGGAACGTTTGCGTCAGGCGGCAGCGGTGTTCGATTGCACCCGTGAAGGGGTGCTGGTCACAGATAGCAAAGGATTGATCGTCCATGTGAACCGGGCATTCATGGAAATCACTGGCTATCAGCGTGAAGAAGTGCTGGGGCAGCGACCGAACATGTTCAAGTCGGGCCATCACCCGGAAGATTTTTACCAGACGATGTTCGCGACGCTCAACGGCGTCGGCGAATGGAGCGGGGAAATCTGGAATCGACGTAAAAGCGGCGAGATCTACCCACAATGGCAGACAATCCGCCTTATTCGCGACGAACAGGGGCAGCTCAGCCAGTACGTCGCAGTGTTTTCCGACATCAGCGCAATCAAAAACTCCGAACATGAGCTGATGCACCTGGCCCATCACGATCCGCTGACCGATCTGCCCAATCGCCTGCTGCTCACCGACCGTGCCGGGCAGGCCGTGGCTTCGGCGCAGGTCCATAAGCGTGGTTGTGCATTGCTGATGATCGACCTCGATCATTTCAAGTTGATCAATGACAGTCTCGGTCACAATGTGGGTGATCAGTTGCTCAAGGCCATATCCGAGCGCCTGAACAGCTTATTCGACCCGGGCATCACGCTGGCACGGCTCAGTGGTGACGAATTTGCCGTATTGGCTGAAGACTGCCCGCAACCGGGGCACGCTGCGGCATTGGCCCAGCGGGTCATCGATGGCCTTAAAGAGCCGTTCCAGATCGACGGGCATTCATTGTTCATCAACGCCAGCATTGGCATCAGTCTGTTCCCCAGTGATGCCTTGAGCGCCGAGCAGCTATTGCGCAACGCCGATTCGGCGCTGTTCAAAACCAAAAGCGCTGGCCGCGACGGCTATGCCCTCTACACCGAAGAGTTGACGGCGCATGCCCAGCAGCGCGTCGAGATCGCGTTCCAATTGCGCCGAGCGCTGGAACTGCAGCAATTGCGGGTGTATTACCAGCCTGTGCATGACCTCAAAACCCGTCGCCTGATCGGGGTCGAGGCGCTGGTGCGCTGGGAGCATCCGCAACGTGGCCTGGTGTCGCCGGCTGAATTCATCCCCATCGCCGAGCGCACCGGGCTGATTGCCGAGATCGATGCCTGGATCATGCGCCAGGCCTGTCAGCAGATGTGCCAGTGGCAAGCGGCGGGCATCGTGCTGTCGTTTGTCGCGGTGAATGTTTCTTCTCGCCTGTTCGCCCGCCGTGAGTTGTATCAGCAGGTGGCTCAGGTGCTTCACGACACGGGTCTGGATCCAGCGTATCTGGAGCTGGAAGTCACCGAAAGCGCAGTAATGGAAGACCCGGAAGTGGCGCTGGAACAAATGCATCGCTTGCGCGAACTGGGCGTGCGACTGGCCATTGATGATTTCGGTACGGGCTATTCCTCGTTGCTGCGGCTCAAGCGATTACCGGTGCAAAAGCTCAAGATCGATCAGGGATTTGTCGCCGGGTTGCCAGGTGATGAGGATGACGTGGCAATTGTGCGGGTGATTATTGCGCTGGCGCAGAGCATGGGGCTGCAAGTGCATGCCGAAGGGATCGAGCAGGTCGAGCAGGCGAGTTTTCTGCTCGAACACAACTGCGATCTGGGGCAAGGGTACTGGTTCGGGCGGCCAGTGCCGGCGGCATCATTGGATTGGGCCCGGGCGCCAGAGATGGGATGAGCGCCGGATCTGCTTTTTGTGGCGAGGGGGCTTGCCCCCGTTGGGTCGCGTAGCGGCCCCAAATTTTTGCGTCTGCTGCGCAGCCGAACGGGGGCAAGCCCCCTCGCCACAGGGTTTTGTGCGTCGTCCCCCGCAATCCTGCATCACCAATAATTAACTTTGGTTATATAAAAATTCTTAAATAGTCTTTTTAAGAATATCTGCGCCTATCTACTATTGCTCTCACGCCGTAAGCAGTGCCGCTACTGCCAGGCACATCTCATCAAGGAGCAACACCATGAGCGCATCCCTACGTAGTGTTGACGGGCAGGACGAAGCCACCATTTTGCGAGAGATCCAGAGCGCTTTGCGCGATCTGCGCTTTGGTGCGGTGGAGATCACCGTGCACAACGCCCAGGTGGTTCAGATTGAGCGCAAGGAGAAATTTCGTTTGCAGAATCCGGGCAACAAGCCGAGCTGAAGCGAAGATCAAAAGATCGCAGCCTGCGGCAGCTCCTGCGCGCCTGTGGGCGCCGCCGAAAGCTGCGATCTTTGAACAGGCAACCCGATTCCAGAAATCCATAAGAAAAGCCAACACACCAAGAATTCCAGGAGCTTTCACCATGTCGTCGATTCGTCATTTTGCTTTGGCCGCTCTGGCCAGTGCCCTTTTTGCCGGTTCCGCGGTTGCCAAGGATTACGAGTTGCTCAACGTGTCGTACGACCCGACCCGTGAGCTGTACCAGGAGTACAACGCCGAGTTCATCAACTTCTGGAAAAAAGACCACGCGGGCGACAACGTGAAAATTCAGCAGTCCCACGGTGGTTCGGGCAAGCAGGCCCGGGCGGTGATCGACGGTCTGCGGGCCGACGTAGTGACCCTGGCCCTGGCCGGTGACATCGACGAAATCGCCAAGCTCGGCAAAAGCCTGCCGGCCGACTGGCAGAAGCGCCATCCGGAGGCGAGCACGCCTTACACCTCGACCATCGTGTTCCTGGTGCGCAAAGGCAACCCGAAAGGCATCAAGGACTGGGGCGACCTGACCAAAAACGGTGTGGAAGTCATCACCCCGAACCCGAAAACCTCCGGCGGCGCACGCTGGAACTTCCTTGCAGCCTGGGCCTACGGTTTGAAAGCCAACGGCGGTAACGAAGCCAAGGCCAAAGAGTACGTGCAGACGCTGTTCAAACACGTGCCTGTGCTGGACACCGGCGCTCGCGGCTCGACCATCACCTTCGTCAACAACGGTCAGGGCGACGTGTTGCTGGCGTGGGAAAACGAAGCCTTCCTGGCCTTGAAAGAAGATGGCGGCGCTGACAAATTCGACATCGTCGTGCCTTCGCTGTCGATCCTGGCCGAACCACCGGTGGCCGTGGTCGACAAGAACGCCGAGAAAAAAGGCAACACCGAGATCGCCGAAGCGTACCTCAAACACCTGTACAGCCCGGCCGGCCAGGAAATCGCAGCGAAAAACTTCTATCGTCCACGTGACAAGGAGGTGGCCGCCAAGTACGCCAAACAGTTCCCGACACTGGAGCTGGTGACCATCGACAAGGATTTCGGCGGCTGGAAAACCGCACAACCGAAATTCTTCAATGACGGTGGCGTGTTCGACCAGATTTATCAGGCGCAGTAACTTGAGATGGAGTAGTCAATGGACCTGATTCCAGGCAGTTAAGGTGCTTGCTCACGATGACGGCGGTACATTCAGCATAAATGTTGGCTGACCCGCCGCTATCGCGAGCGGGCTCGCTCCCACAAGGGCTGCGGTGTCCAAATCCTTAACTGGCTGGCATTGGCTAACGGGCCCCGATTTCACCGTCGGGGCTTAGCGCGTTTTCAACCAAGGACTTTTATGTCACGTCGTATCTCCCCCGTCATACCCGGCTTCGGGCTGACGCTGGGCTACACCTTGGTGTACCTCAGCCTGATTGTGCTCATTCCACTGGCGGCGATGTTCGTGCATGCCGCTCAACTGACCTGGGACCAGTTCTGGGCGATCATCTCGGCGCCACGGGTGCTGGCGGCGCTGAAGCTGAGCTTCGGCACCGCGCTCTGTGCCGCGATCATCAACGGCATCATTGGCACGCTGCTGGCCTGGGTGCTGGTGCGCTACACCTTCCCCGGACGCAAAGTCATCGACGCGATGATCGACTTGCCCTTTGCTTTGCCCACGGCGGTGGCCGGTATCGCGCTGACCGCGCTGTACACCCCCACCGGCCTGGTGGGTCAGTTCGCGGCGGACTTGGGTTTCAAGATCGCCTATACCCCCCTCGGCATCACCTTGGCGCTGACGTTTGTGACGCTTCCATTCGTGGTACGTACGGTACAGCCCGTACTGGCCGATATTCCCCGTGAAGTGGAGGAAGCGGCGGCTTGCCTGGGGGCGAAACCGTTGCAGGTTTTCCGGCATATTCTGATGCCCGCGCTGCTGCCAGCCTGGCTGACCGGTTTTGCCTTGGCCTTTGCCCGCGGGGTCGGCGAGTATGGTTCAGTGATTTTCATCGCCGGCAACATGCCGATGAAAACCGAAATTCTGCCACTGCTGATCATGGTCAAGCTCGACCAGTACGATTACACCGGCGCCACCTCCATTGGTGTACTGATGCTGGTGGTTTCCTTTGTCCTGTTGCTGCTGATCAATTTGCTGCAGCGGCGCATCGAAACCCCATAAGGAGGCGCAAAAATGTCCCAATCGTCTATCGCAGCAGCCTCCTCGAACGCCGCCCGCCGTGGCAGTGCCACCTCGCGGCGAGTCTTGATCGGCCTCGGCTGGCTGATCTTCGCGCTGTTTCTGTTATTGCCGTTGTTCATCGTGGTGTCCCAAGGCCTGAAGCTGGGCCTGGGTGCGTTCTTCACCGCGATCTTCGAGCCGGACGCCTTGTCGGCGTTGAAACTTACCGTGATTGCGGTGCTGATCTCGGTGCCGCTGAACCTGGTGTTCGGTGTCAGCGCGGCATGGTGCGTGAGTAAATATTCGTTCCGCGGCAAGAGCATGCTGGTGACGCTGATCGATTTGCCGTTCTCGGTGTCGCCGGTGATTGCCGGTCTGGTCTATGTATTGATGTTCGGCGCCCAGGGCCTGTTCGGCCCGTGGTTGCAAGACCACGACATCCAGATCGTGTTCGCCTTGCCGGGCATCGTGCTGGCGACGATTTTCGTCACCGTGCCGTTCGTGGCCCGTGAGCTGATCCCGCTGATGCAGGAACAAGGCACCCAGGAAGAAGAGGCTGCGCGCCTGCTTGGCGCCAATGGCTGGCAGATGTTCTGGCACGTCACCGTGCCCAATATCAAATGGGGCCTGATCTATGGCGTGGTGCTGTGCACAGCCCGGGCCATGGGTGAGTTCGGTGCGGTGTCGGTGGTTTCCGGGCACATTCGCGGGGTGACCAACACCCTGCCGCTGCACGTCGAGATCCTCTACAACGAATACAACCACGTGGCGGCGTTCGCCGTGGCGAGCCTGTTGCTGATCCTGGCGCTCTTGATCCTGCTGCTCAAGCAGTGGAGCGAAAACCGTATCAACCGCCTGCGCGCCAGCGCCGCGGAGGAATAAGTCATGTCGATCGAAGTGCGTAACGTCAGCAAAAACTTCCACGCGTTCAAGGCGCTGGACAACATCAGCCTGGACATTCAAAGCGGCGAGCTGGTGGCGCTGCTCGGCCCGTCCGGCTGCGGCAAGACCACGTTGCTGCGAATCATTGCCGGCCTGGAAACCCCGGATCAGGGCAACATCGTGTTCCACGGTGAAGACGTCTCCGGTCACGATGTGCGCGATCGCAACGTCGGTTTTGTGTTCCAGCATTACGCCTTGTTCCGCCACATGACGGTGTTCGATAACGTTGCGTTCGGCCTGCGCATGAAGCCGAAAAACCAGCGTCCGAATGAGAGCCAGATCGCGGCTAAAGTCCACGAGCTGCTGAACATGGTGCAACTGGATTGGTTGGCCGATCGCTACCCGGAACAACTCTCCGGTGGCCAGCGCCAGCGCATTGCATTGGCCCGCGCCTTGGCGGTCGAGCCGAAAGTCTTGCTGCTCGACGAACCCTTCGGCGCCCTCGACGCCAAGGTCCGTAAAGAGCTGCGTCGCTGGCTTGCACGGCTGCACGAAGACATCAACCTGACCTCGGTGTTCGTGACCCACGACCAGGAAGAAGCGATGGAAGTCGCCGACCGGATCGTGGTGATGAACAAGGGCGTGATCGAGCAGATCGGCTCACCGGGCGATGTTTACGAAAACCCGGCCAGCGATTTCGTTTATCACTTCCTTGGCGACTCGAACCGTCTGCATTTGGGCGAAGACCGGCACGTGCTGTTCCGCCCTCATGAAGTGTCGCTGTCGCGGCATGAACTGGAAGATCACCACGCGGCGCAAGTGCGGGATATACGTCCGCTGGGCGCAACCACGCGGGTGACGTTGAAGGTCGAAGGCCAGAGCGAGCTGATCGAAGCTGAAGTGGTGAAAGACCACGACAGCCTGGTCGGATTGGCCAAGGGCGAGACGCTGTTCTTCAAGCCGAAGGTCTGGCAGAAAGTCGCCAACATTTAAGGGCAAAAGCATCGCGGGCAAGCCCGCTCCCACAGGGGATTTGTGAACGACACAGCTCACTGTGGGAGCGGGCTTGCCCGCGATGGCGTCCTACGCCGCCGCATCTTTCTGACGCAAACGCACACCACCCACTCGCGCCTCGATCTGCTCTTTCAGTTCACGCCGCATCCCGAGCAAAAACGCCAACTCAACCACCACAAACAACGGCCCGACAATCAGCCCCGTCACGTCATCGACAAACGCCGGTTTGCGTCCCTCGTAATAATGACCGACAAACTGAATGGCCCACCCCAACACAAACATCCCGATGCCGCTGGCGAGCCAGACCAGCGTACTTTGCTGCGCAAGAACCTGACCCGCCCAAATGCACAGACCGAGCAGCACGGTCATCAATACCCCAAGACGGACCTCCAGGCGCAGGTAAAACCACGCCGATGCCATCGCCACCAGCATTGCCGGCGATACCCAGCCTGCGCCCCATTGTGGCCGAGACAGCAAGACCGCAACCGCCACTACAATCAGCGGGATACCGATAAAGTGGCTGGCAATATTGCGCGGGTCACGATGGTAGGCGGCGTATTGACTGAGATGATCAACGAGGCTTTTCATTGTTATTCCTCCTGTAGGGTTGATGGATGATGCCCCGGGTTTCATCTCTCGCTCTGTCAGCCAGGCGACAATTTCCAGGAGTTTTCATGGGTATGCAGGTTTGGCGTTCGCGCCTGGAGACGGGGCAGTGGTTCAGTCCTGTTCTCTTAAAGGATAGTCTGCTGGCTGCGGCCCGGGTTCGGCATCTGGCGTCGGGGCAATTGCTCTTCAAACGCGGAGATCCGCCGTGCGGGTTGTATGCAGTCCTTGAAGGGGCGGTGCGCATTGGCGCGGTGAGCGAGCAGGGCAAGGAGGCGCTGCTGAGCCTGGTGGAGCCGCCGCACTGGTTTGGCGAAATCTGCCTGTTCGATGGCCAGCCGCGAACCCACGATGCTTATGCCGTTGGCCAGTGCAGCCTGTTGCACATCCCGCAAGCGACGCTGCTGAAGCTACTCGACCAACAACCGGTTTACTGGCGGCAACTGGCGTTGCTGATGAGCCACAAACTGCGCCTGACCTTCATCAACCTCGAACAGCTCAGCCTGATGCCAGCCCCGGCGCGCCTGGCGCATCGCTTGCTGATGATCGCCGAGGGTTACGGCGAACTGGATCCGCCGCGCCGTGTTCTGCAATTGCCTCAGGAGCAACTGGCGTCGATGTTGTCGTTGTCGCGCCAGACCACCAACCAGCTCCTCAAGGATTTGCAGGGGCAAGGAATCCTGAATCTCAAGTATGGCGAGATCGAGATTCTTGACGCCGAGCGGTTGCGAGCGTTGGTGGTGATCTAAAAAAGATCGCCATGTTATTGATGGGCTTTATCCGCGAACGCGCCTAGCCTGTGACGACGACAATCGAGGTGTGCCATGCGTGTGTTGCTAGTGGAAGACGAACCCGAGACCGCCAGCCTCCTGGCCAAAGGCATGAGCGAAGCGAGTTACGCGGTGGATGTGGCGCTCAATGGCATGGACGGCCGGCGCTTTATCGAGTCCGGTGAATACGAACTGATCATCCTCGACGTGATGCTGCCGGGGCTCAACGGCTGGCAATTGCTGCAGCAGATCCGCAAGCTCGGCGACACGCCGGTGCTGCTCCTCACCACCAAGGACGGCATCGAAGACCGGCTGCGCGGGTTGGAATTGCATGAAGATGATTACCTGCTCAAGCCGTTTGCCGTCAGTGAGCTGGTGAAGCGGGTGCGCAAGGTATTGCGGCGTAAACGTTGATGGCATGCGCTGAATTGAATGACGCTTTCGCGGGCAAGCCTCGCTCCTACAGGGGATCTGTGACCGTCAGAACGACATAAATCCCGTAGGAGCGAGGCTTGCCCGCCAAGAGAAACTCGAAGCACCTTTCGAATCTGTCACTGCAACCCATCCCGAAACTGCCCCGGCGTCATCCCGGTCCAGCGTTTGAATGCGCGGCTGAAGCTGCTGGTATCGGCGAACCCCAGCAGATAACTGATTTCGCCTAACGAACACAGTGGATCGCGCAGGTGCAGCAGCGCCAGGTTCTCCCGGCTTTCATTGAGCAGCGTATCGAACCGACAACCTTCATCCGCCAGGTGCCGTTGCAGGCTGCGCAGACTCAAGTGCAGCGCCTGGGCGATGCGATCGGCCGATGGTTCGCCTTCGGGTAATTGCTCTTCAATGGCGTCGCGAACCTTGCGTTCCCAGGTCAGGGGTTTGAGTTGCGCCAGGGTGCGTTTGAGCACGGTTTCGTTGTGCTCGGCCAGCTCCGCGTTGGCGTCGTCCAGGTGACTGTCGAAATCCACCAGGGCGAACTCCAGTCGGTCTTCATCAGCGTTGAAATACACCGGCGAGCGGAACACTTTGTGCCATTGATGCGGGTCGGCCGGTTCCGGACGGCGCAGGTAAACCGCCAGCGGGGCGTAGTCACGGCCCAGGCGATTGCGGCAGGTACGCACGTAAATCGCCGCGAAGGCGTCGATGGCCTCGAAGGCTGGCGCGGGGTTGCCTGGGGGGATTTTCAGGCGGAAGTAGTAACGATCTTCGGCGCGGATCAGTTCCAGATCCAGTGCGTTGCTGACCACTTGGTGATAACGCACGATGCGTTCGAAGACTTCCCGCAGGCTGCCACTGGCCACCAGCGCATAACCCAGCGCATGAAAGGTGGTGGGGCTGACAAAACGCGATACGCGCAAGCCAATCGCCGGATCGCCGCTGACCTGCACCGCGATTTGCCACAGGCGCGTGGTGGCGGACAACGGGTAACGGGCGTTCGGGTCGTCCATCAAGTGCGGGTCAAGCCCCGCCTGCTGGCACAGGGTTGTGCTGTCGAGCCCCAGCGCTTCGAGCTGCTTGCGCAGGGCACGGGTCCAGCTGGCGAGGGAAGTCGGTTCAGTCATGTTGAATGGCGCGTCCGGTCAACAGGTTGGCGTTCACGGCTACCGCTCTGTACAGCATCGCAAGGCAGGATGCGAACATCAATAACCAGAGGATGAAAGCATGGACGGTAGTTGTGCAAGTCACCAGCGACTGAATGCAGCACAGCGATCAGCGCATATTCGCCAGGTAGTATTGGCCAAAGGCGTCGAACTGCGTCAGCGCTACCCGATTCTTAACCATCAGGACGCCTTGGGCGCGGGCATTCTGGCCTTCGCGTTGGCCGGCATGATCGGTTGCGCAGCGCTTTACATCACCGGGTACATGGCCTGGTGGGTGTGCCTGTTGCTCAATGCATTTTTCGCCTCGCTGACCCACGAGCTGGAGCATGACCTGATCCACAGCATGTATTTCCGCAAACAGCGGGTGCCGCACAATCTGATGATGGGCCTGGTATGGCTGGCGCGACCGAGCACCATCAATCCCTGGATTCGCCGTCATTTGCACCTCAACCATCACAAAGTGTCCGGCACCGAAGCCGACATGGAAGAGCGGGCGATCACCAACGGTGAGCCGTGGGGAATCGCGCGGCTGTTGATGGTCGGCGACAACGTGATGTCGGCGTTCATCCGCCTGCTGCGGGCCAAGACCCGAGCGCACAAGTTCAGCATCCTCAAACGTTTTCTGAAGGTTTACGCACCGCTGGCGCTGGTGCATTGGGGGGCGTGGTACGTGTTTCTCGGTTTTCACGCCGCCAACGGCATTGCCCATCTGCTGGGGGCGCCCGTCGAATGGTCAGCGACTATTTTGGCGGTGATGCAGGTGATCGACATCGCGGTCGTGGTGATTATCGGTCCGAACGTATTGCGCACGTTCTGCCTGCATTTTGTCAGCTCGAACATGCATTACTACGGTGACGTGGAACCCGGCAATGTGATCCAGCAGACACAAGTATTGAACCCTTGGTGGATGTGGCCGTTACAAGCATTTTGCTTCAACTTCGGCAGCAGCCACGGGATCCATCATTTTGTGGTGAAGGAGCCGTTTTACATTCGGCAGATGACCGTGCCCGTGGCGCATAAGGTGATGCGCGAGATGGGCGTGCGGTTCAATGATTTCGGCACATTCGGGCGGGCGAACCGCTTTGTGCGCAAGGAAACCCCCGAGACGCAGAAGGTGCCTGTCGCTCAGGTTTGATGATGTAACCGGAAACTCAAATGCTGGTCATCAATTTGACCCAAAGGAACGATACGGTGTGACCCAAGCAGCGATTCGCATATGCATTTTCGGCCTATAAAGTGAATTAAATATTCCTTTATCGGATAGCCGATTCAGCCAATTATTGAGTCGCAGCCTGTTGATCAGCGCTAACCGCATTCGAGTTTCCGGGGCCGTCTCCTTGGCAGGGTGCGGTCCCTTTTTTATTCCAAGGCCAACCCTGTGGAAGCTCTGTGGCGAGGGGGCTTGCCCCCGTTGGGGTGCGAAGCGCCCCTTAGATCAGTTTACGACTGCTACGGAGTCTAACGGGGGCAAGCCCCCTCGCCACAGAGGCTCGCTCCTACATTCCTCAATATTCTATATTGGTCTTAATAAATAGCTTCTTATTCCTTAACGAATATAACTCTCCTCCCTATACTCGGTCACGAACAGACACGCGGCAGGAGAGTTTCCCCATGCGCAACGAATCAATTCGCTACCTGATTGTGCCGGGCTGGCAAGGATCGCCAGAAGATCATTGGCAAACCCATTGGCAGAACAGCCTGCCCAACAGTGCACGGGTGGAGCAGGCCGACTGGCTGACGCCTCGTCGCGAAGACTGGGTCGCGGCACTGGCCGAGACGATTGCCGCCGACAGCACGCCAGTGATTCTGATTGCCCACAGCCTGGGCTGCATCACCGTCGCCCATTGGGCGGCCACGGCGCCACTGAATTCTCTGCGCCAGGTGCGTGGTGCTTTGCTGGTTGCGCCAGCGGACGTCGAGCGCCCGGCCTGCGCGCCGGCCTTGCGTAATTTTGCGCCGATTCCGACAACGTTGTTGCCGTTCCCCAGTCAGGTTGTCAGCTCCGATAACGACAGCGCCGTGAGTGCGCCCCGGGCGATGGAGCTGGCCTGCAATTGGGGGGCCGAGGTGGGGATTTTATCGGGGGCTGGGCACATCAACGTGAAGTCCGGTCACCAGCGCTGGGAGCAAGGTTTTGCGTACCTCTATCGTCTGCAAAACCGCATGGAACAGCACGCCCTGCGTCGCGCTTGAACCCTTTATTCTTCTAAAAAACGCCCCCGCCTCCCAGCGGTTTTGGGGCGGGAGTCTGCCATGAGCCTGCATGAAACCTTCGGTCAGCCACTGCTGACCTTTCCTGACGCGGAAAAAAGCCCGCTGAGCATTCGCGCCAAAGCGTTGGTATTTGTCGATCCGCGTTCCCGACAGTTGCGCCAGGAGCTGGAACAATTGGCGCCACGCTCGATCTCGGTGTTGATTCGCGGTGAAAGCGGCAGCGGTAAAGAACTGCTGGCGCGGCACATCCATCGCGCCAGTGACCGGGGTGGATTGTTCGTTTCAGTCAATTGCGGGGCGATCAGCCCGACTTACGCCGACGCTGAACTGTTCGGCTATGCCGCCGGCAGTTACAGCGGTTCGGCCAGCAGTCGCGCTGGCTGGTTCGGTTCGGCCAATGGCGGCACGCTCTATCTGGACGAGATCGGCGACTTGCCGTTACCCATTCAGATCAAATTACTGGCAGCCCTGGAAAACCACGAAGTCACCCGCGTTGGTGCTCAGCAGCCAAGCCCGGTGGACGTACGTCTGGTGGCTGCCACCAGTATCGATCTGGCTCAAGCGGTGGCTGCCGGAAAGTTCCATGAGCGCCTTTATCACTACCTCAGTGAAGGCCTGCTCGAACTGCCGGCCTTGCGCGAACGGGTGGGTGATATTTTGTCGCTGGCCGAATACTTCCTCGGCATCTACAGCCAACGCCTCGCTCTGCCGGTGCCATTGATCAGCGACACTGCGCAGCGTCTGCTCGAACAGCACAGCTGGCCGGGCAATACCCGGGAGCTGGAGAACGTCATTCACTTTGCGTTGTTGGTGAGTACCGGTGAGGAGATTTTGCCGCAGCATTTGAATTTGCCCGAGGCACCCGTTTCGCTGCTACAGATCGAGCAGCAACTCAAACAGATACTCGGCAACGGCTCCGCCGCCGAGAAAGACGCCTTGAAACAACTACTCAAAACCACCGGGCTTCTGTAGGAGCGAAGCTTGCTCGCGAAGCAGGCGACTCGGTCTGTCTGGAGGGCGCCTTCGTGGGCAAGTCGGATCGCCGCACCGCCCGCTCCTACAGGGATTTGCGGGAGTTAGATCTGTATGAACAAAATGGAATATCAAAGTGAATAAAAGATATTGTTCGGGAATAAAAAATCCCGGTATTGTCCGCGTCACGCCAGCGATAGCACTTCACTGGCACTCGTACTAATCAGCCGTCGTCGATGATGGCCGCGAATTTCGATAAGGACACTGCATGAAAAAGGTTCTGTTGTTTACCGCATTGGCGGCTGCCCTGACTGCGGGCCTGGCCCAGGCTGGCGAGAAACTGGTGGTGGCGGCGACCCCGATTCCACATGCCGAAATTCTTGAACTGATCAAGCCGACCCTCGCCAAAGAAGGCGTGGACCTGGAGATCAAAGTCTTCACCGATTACGTTCAACCAAACGTGCAGGTCGACCAGAAGCGTCTGGACGCCAACTACTTCCAGACCCTGCCGTACCTGAAAAACTTCAACGAAGGCAAAGGCACTAATCTGGTGACCGTGATCGGTGTACACGTCGAACCGTTTGGCGGCTACTCGAAGAAAGTCAAAAGCCTGGCTGAGCTGAAAGACGGCGCAACCATCGCCATTCCCAACGAAGGCAGCAATAGCGGCCGTGCCCTGATCCTGTTGCAGAAGGCCGGCCTGATCGAGTTGAAAGATCCGAAAAACGCCGTGGCCACCCCGAAAGACATCGCCAAGAACCCGCACAAGTTCAAGTTCAAGGAGCTGGAATCGGCCATGCTGCCGCGTGTTCTGGATCAGGTCGACCTGGCCATGATCAACACCAACTATGCGCTGGACGCAGGCCTGAACCCGGCTAAAGATGCACTGGTGATCGAAGGTGCCGATTCGCCTTACGTGAATTACCTGGTGGCGCGCCCGGACAACAAGGACAACGTCGCCATCCAGAAACTGGCCAAAGCCCTGACCAGCCCGGAAGTGAAGGCATTCATCGACAAGAAATACAGCGGCGCGGTACTGCCGGCGTTCTGATCGACCGCCGTCAAACCTCTTCAAAGTTTCAACGCCGGCGGCTACTACAGCGTTGGCGTTTTTTGTTAGGCCAAGATCAAAAGATCGCAGCCTCGTTTCACTCGACAGCTCCTACAGGGATCTGCATTTCAATGTAGGAGCTGTCGAGTGAAACGAGGCTGCGATCTTTTGCTTTAAAGTTTCAGGCCGCCCGCGCCTTCAGCGCTTTGCGCAACGCCACCAGCCATTTCACAATATCTTGCGGATCCAGCTGCTGTGGCACGTGTATGTCAGCCATTTTTCTCTTCCTTGTGATGGTTCGGCCCTGAGTCTGGCCAAAAGCTGTGCATCCTTGGAGGGCTGTCTTGAAAAAAAGATCCTTCCTACAGCGCAAAGGAAAATAGCCGTCTTACATTGCCGCAACAAACAGCCAGAGAAGACGCTGCTCAATCCGGCCAACACCACGCCGGCTCATCCAGCATCCGCTGCCCGAGCATCCCGGTCTGGCCGAAATCCTTTTCCAGCACAATGCAATTGCATTCCGGGTCTTGCTGCAACGCCAAGATCAACCGTCGCGCATGAGACACCACCCACACCTGACACTGCCCGGACGCTCGAATGATCAAGCGCGCCAGCGTCGGCAACAGGTCCGGATGCAGACTGGTAGATTGGATTTGCCGCTGCCGTTGGGGCCGGTGATCAAGTTCAAACGGCCAAGTGGAATCACCAATTTATTGATCGAGCGGTAATTGGCCACCGCGAGGGTTTTGAGCATGAGCTGCTCATTGATCGTTCCCACGCTCCGCGTGGGAATGCATCCCGTGACGCTCCGCGTCACAGTGGACGCAGAGCGTCCATGGCGGCGTTCCCACGCAGAGCATGGGAACGATCAGTGGAGTATAAGGATCGCTCGTGCAGACGTGGAACACTGTTCTAAGCTCACAGTCGTATCGTCACTTGCACGTTCGTACAACGCAAAGGAGTTTGCATGGCGTGTCCCGGATTGAAATCAATGGTCGGCCTGAGCCTCATCGCCTTGCTGACCGCCTGTGGCGATAAACAGCCCGTCGAGAAAGACCGTCCACGCGTCTTCGTGCAAGAGGTCAAGCCAACCGATTACGCCGCCGCAGTGACACTCACCGGCGATGTCCAGGCGCGCGTGCAAACCGAGTTGTCGTTCCGTGTTGGCGGCAAGATCATCCAGCGTATGGTCGATGTCGGTGACCGGGTTTCGGCCAGACAAGTGCTGGCCAGACTTGACCCGAAAGATCTGCAGATCAGTGTCGACTCGGCCCAGGCCCAGGTCGTTGCCGAACAGGCCCGGGTCAAACAAACCGCCGCCGCCTTCGTCCGCCAACAGAAACTCCTGCCAAAGGGTTATACCAGCCAGAGCGAATATGACGCTGCTCAAGCCGCCTTGCGCAGCAGTCAAAGCGCGCTGAGCGCGGCTCAAGCGCAATTGGCCAACGCCCGTGATCAACTGAGCTATACCGCGTTGATTGCCGATGCGCCGGGGGTGATTACCGCGCGCCAGGCTGAAGTCGGCCAAGTGGTACAAGCCACGGTGCCGATTTTCAGCCTGGCTCGGGACGGCGAGCGTGACGCGGTTTTCAACGTTTATGAGTCACTGCTGAGTGAGCCGCCGTCGGATAGATCGATTGTGGTCAGCCTGCTCGACAACCCGAAAATCAAGACCACGGGCACCGTGCGGGAAGTCACGCCAACCGTGTCCGCGCAAACCGGCACGGTGCAAGTCAAAGTCAGCCTCGACAGTCTTCCCGAGGGCATGCAACTGGGCTCGGTGGTGAGCGCCACTGCCAAACCCGTCGGTAAAACCGCGGTAGAACTGCCTTGGTCGGCCCTGACCAAAAATGTCAGCGATCCGGCCGTGTGGCTGGTGGACGCCGAGGGCAAGGCGCAATTGCACACCGTCACCGTTGGCCGTTACCTGACCGGCAAAGTCATTGTCAGCGCTGGCCTTGATGGGGGCGAAAAAGTCATCACCGCGGGCGGCCAGTTACTGCATCCGGGCGTGCGCGTGGAGATTGTCGAAGATACCGACCAGCCCCTGGCGACAGGAGTCCAGCCATGAAGCGCCTGTTGCTGTTGTCCGCCGCTGCGCTACTGGTCGCCTGCTCCAAGGAGGAAGCGCCGCCAGAACCGGTCAGGCCGGTGTTGTCTGTGGAAGTGAAGGCCCTCAACCAAGAAAACCTCGGCCGGTTTGCCGGCAGCATTCAGGCCCGTTACGAAAGCAACGTCGGTTTCCGGGTGCCGGGGCGTATCGCCAGCCGTAACGTCGATGTGGGCGCCGAAGTGCAGAAGGGCGCGTTGCTCGCCACCCTCGATCCTACCGATCAGCAGAACCAGTTGCGCTCCGCCCAGGGTGATCTGGCGCGGATTCAGGCGCAGCTCATCAATGCTCAGGCCAACGCCCGGCGTCAGCAGGAACTGTTCAATCGCGGGGTTGGCGCGCAGGCGCAACTGGACATCGCCCAGACCGACCTGAAAACCACCCAGGCGTCCCTCGATCAAGCCAGGGCTGCTGTCGATCAGGCACAGGACCAACTCAACTACGTCGAGCTGCGCGCCGATCACAAAGCCATCGTCACTGCGTGGAATGCCGAAGCCGGGCAAGTGGTCACGGCCGGCCAGCAAGTGGTGACCCTGGCGCAGCCGGACATCAAGGAAGCGGTGATCGACCTGCCCGATACCCTGGTCGATCAGTTGCCAGCCGACGTGGTGTTCCAGGTGGCTTCACAACTGGACCCGAGCATCACCAGCACCGCCATCGTTCGCGAAATCGAACCCCAGGCGCAAAGCGCGACCCGCACCCGTCGCGCCCGTCTGAGCCTGGCCGATACGCCACCGGGCTTTCGCCTCGGCACGGCAATCAGCGTGACCCTCAGCTCCGCAATCAAGCCGCGCCTCGAACTGCCGGTGAGCGCGCTGCAGAAGGTCGATGGAAAACTGCGGATCTGGGTCGTTGATCCGCAGACGCAAACCGTCTCGCCCAGGGAAGTCAGCCTGATCAGCCAGACCGATGCGACGGTGATCCTGGCCAATGGCGTGAAAACCGGCGAGCGAGTGGTCAGCGCAGGTGTGAACAGCCTCAAACCGGGGCAGAAAGTGAAAATCGACGAGGACAGCCCGCAATGAAAGGGAGTTTCAACTTATCCGAGTGGGCCCTCAAGCATCAGTCGTTTGTCTGGTATTTGATGTTCGTTGCGCTGCTGATGGGCGTGTTCTCGTACCTGAACCTGGGGCGCGAAGAAGACCCCTCGTTCACCATCAAAACCATGGTGATCCAGACTCGCTGGCCCGGCGCGACCCAGGAACAGACACTCAAGCAGGTCACCGACCGGATCGAGAAAAAGCTCGAAGAACTCGACTCCCTCGACTACGTGAAAAGCTACACACGCCCAGGCGAATCAACGGTCTTCGTTAACCTGCTCGACACCACCAGTGCCAAGGACATTCCGCAGATCTGGTACCAGGTGCGCAAGAAGATCAACGACATTCGCGGTGACTTCCCCAAGGGCCTGCAAGGGCCGGGTTTCAACGATGAGTTCGGCGACGTGTTCGGTTCGGTGTATGCCTTTACCGCCGATGGCCTGTCGATGCGCCAGTTGCGCGATTACGTGGAACAGGTGCGTGCCGAAATCCGTGAAGTCCCGGGGCTGGGCAAGGTCGAGATGGTCGGCGAGCAGGATGAAGTCCTTTATCTGAATTTTTCCACCCGCAAACTCGCCGCCCTCGGCATCGATCAGCGCCAGGTGGTGCAGAGCCTGCAATCACAAAACGCCGTGACCCCGGCGGGGGTGATCGAGGCCGGTCCTGAGCGGATTTCGGTGCGGACTTCAGGCCAGTTTGCTTCTGAAAAAGACCTGGCCAACGTCAACCTCAAGCTCAACGATCGCTTCTATCGACTGGCCGACATCGCCAACATCAGCCGTGGCTACGTCGACCCGGCCACCCCGGAGTTTCGCTTCAATGGCCAGCCGGCCATTGGCCTGGCGATCGCCATGAAGAAGGGCGGCAACATTCAGGACTTCGGCAAGGCGCTGCACCAGCGCATGGATGAGCTGACGGCGGACCTGCCGGTGGGCGTCGGTGTGCACAATGTGTCCGACCAGGCCGACGTAGTGGAAGAAGCCGTCGGCGGTTTCACCAGTGCGCTGTTCGAAGCCGTGGTGATCGTGCTGATCGTCAGTTTCGTCAGCCTTGGCGTGCGCGCCGGGCTGGTGGTGGCGTGTTCGATTCCATTGGTGCTGGCGATGGTGTTCCTCTTCATGGAATACAGCGGCATCACCATGCAGCGGATTTCCCTGGGGGCACTGATCATCGCCCTCGGCTTGCTGGTGGACGATGCGATGATCACCGTGGAGATGATGGTCACGCGCCTGGAAATGGGTGAAACCAAAGAGCAGGCGGCGACCTTCGCCTACACCTCGACCGCATTCCCGATGCTCACCGGCACCTTGGTCACCGTCGCCGGTTTCGTGCCGATCGGCTTGAACGCAAGCTCGGCCGGTGAGTACACCTTCACGCTGTTCGCGGTGATCGCCGTGGCGATGCTGGTGTCGTGGATCGTCGCCGTGCTGTTCGCCCCGGTGCTGGGTGTGCATATTCTGAGCGCCAAGGTGAAACCTCACGACGAGGAGCCAGGGCGCATCGGTCGGGCATTCAATGGCGGCCTGCTCTGGGCCATGCGCAATCGCTGGTGGGCCATCGGCATCACCGTGGCGCTGTTTGTGCTCTCGGTGTTTTCCATGCAGTACGTGCAGAACCAGTTCTTCCCGTCCTCCGACCGCCCGGAAATTCTCGTCGACCTGAACCTGCCGCAAAACGCTTCGATCGCCGAAACCCGCAAGGTGGTGGACAAGCTTGAAGCGACGTTCAAGGACGACCCGGACATCGTGCGCTGGAGCACTTACATCGGCGAAGGGGCAATCCGCTTCTACCTGCCCCTCGACCAGCAGTTGCAAAACCCGTACTACGCACAACTGGTGATCGTCAGCAAAGGCCTGGAATCGCGCACGGCCCTGACCGAGCGTTTGCAAAAGCGCCTGCGCGAAGAATTCGTCGGTATCGGCAGTTACGTCCAGGCGCTGGAAATGGGCCCGCCGGTGGGGCGCCCGATTCAGTACCGGGTCAGCGGTAAAGACATCGATCAGGTGCGCAAACATGCGATTGCCCTGGCCACCGAGCTGGACAAGAACTCGCACATCGGCGAAATCATTTACGACTGGAACGAGCCGGGCAAAGTCTTGCGCATCGACATCGCCCAAGACCGGGCGCGGCAACTGGGGCTGTCGTCGGAGGATGTGGCGAACCTGATGAACAGCATCGTCGTCGGCTTGCCGGTTACGCAGGTCGATGATGATATCTACCTGATCAACGTGGTGGGCCGTGCCGAGGATGCCGAACGCGGCAGTCCGAAAACCCTGGAGAACTTGCAGATCGTCACCCCGAGCGGCACGTCGATTCCGCTGCTGGCCTTTGCCACGGTGCGGTATGAACTCGAGCAGCCGCTGGTGTGGCGTCGTGATCGCAAACCGACCATTACTATCAAGGCTGCAGTGCGCGACGAGATTCAGCCGACCGACCTGGTGCAACAGCTAAAGCCGGAGATCGACAAGTTCGCCGCCAGTTTGCCGGTGGGCTACAAAGTCGCCACCGGCGGTACCGTGGAGGAAAGCGGCAAGGCCCAGGGACCGATTGCCAAGGTGGTGCCGTTGATGCTGTTTTTGATGGCGACCTTCCTGATGATCCAGCTGCACAGTGTGCAGAAGCTGTTCCTGGTGGCCAGCGTCGCACCGCTCGGGTTGATTGGCGTGGTGCTGGCGCTGATCCCGACCGGTACGCCGATGGGCTTCGTGGCGATTCTGGGGATTCTGGCGCTGATCGGCATCATCATCCGCAACTCGGTGATTCTGGTGACCCAGATCGACTCTTTCGAGAAGAGCGGCTACACGCCGTGGGACGCAGTAGTGCAAGCCACGGAACACCGTCGCCGGCCGATTCTGTTAACGGCGGCGGCGGCGAGTTTGGGGATGATCCCGATTGCCCGGGAAGTGTTCTGGGGCCCGATGGCCTACGCGATGATTGGCGGGATCATCATCGCCACGTTGCTGACGCTGCTGTTTTTGCCGGCGCTGTACGTGGCCTGGTACAAGGTTCGCGAGCCGAAGAAAGAGGCGTAGAGGCGAGCGCTAATGATCGTTCCCACGCTCCGCGTGGGAATGCAGCCAGTGACGCTCTGCGTCACAGCCGCAGGGACGCAGAGCGTCCCAAGAGGCATTCCAACGCAGAGCGTGGGAACGATCAGTTGACTCGACGCCAGACACTCGCCAACCAGGGCTGCTGTTCCCGCGGCAGCCCCGCCGGCCGGTAGTAATGCTCAAGCTCCACAAACCCCGCCTCGGTCAGCATTCGTTGCCACACCTGAAGGTCGTAATACGCCCCATAACGCGGCCCGTTCCAGCCTTCCTGATTCTCGCCACGGGGATTGGAGCTGAACAACACGCCACCTGGTTTCAACGCCCCACGCAGTTCCTTCAGCACCCGAGGCAACTCCTGACTCGGAATGTGAAACAGCACCGCATTGGCAAAAATCCCGTCAAACCGCTCGGCCGGCAGGTCAAGCTTCAGGAAGTCCTGCTGCCAGACTTCACAACCACTGTCCTCCCGGGCCATCTGCGCAAACTTTTCCGAACCGTCGAGGCCGACAGCGGTGTGGCCCAGGCGCGTGAAGGTTTTCAGATCTCGGCCAGGGCCACAGCCGAAGTCGAGAATGCTGAACGGCGCCTCACCCCGAATATGCCGCAACAGGGCATCGATGTTCTGGCTGACATCGTGGTCACGAGTACCTTCACGGAAGTCCTCGGCCACTGCGTTGTAATGGTCCAGGGTGGTGGAGGTGATCTGCTCCAGGTCGTCGGGAGTCTGTTTCATGGTTGGCTGCGCAGGTAATTGGGATTAGCCGAATATACGCCGGAGGCTGCTGCGCAGCCATCGCGAGCAGGCTCGCTCCCACAAAAGGCTCTCGCCACAATGAGTGTTCGCAACATGCCTAGCGTTTGTTCAACCCCCGCGCCAACCGATCCCCACCCAACTGAATCATCGCCACCAACACCACTAGCAATACAATCACCGTCAGCATGATCTGGCTGTCAAACCGCTGATACCCATACCGATAAGCGATGTCCCCCAACCCGCCGGCCCCAATCGCCCCGGCCATGGCCGAGGAGTTGATCATCGTCACCAACGTAATGGTAAAACCCCCGACAATTCCCGGTAGCGCTTCGGGCAGCAGCACATGCCAGACGACATGCCAGCGTCGGCAGCCCATCGCCTGCGCCGCTTCGATCAATCCATGGTCGACTTCCCGCAAGCTGACTTCGGCAATACGCGCAAAGAATGGCGTGGCAGCGATTGTCAGTGGCACTACAGCAGCCCATACGCCGTAGGTGGTACCGACGATCAACCGGGTGAACGGAATCAGCGCCACCATCAGAATCAAAAAGGGAATCGAGCGAAATAGATTCACGAACGCGCCCAATGCACGGTTCAGCGCCGGTGCTTCGTAGATCCCGCCTTTGGTGCTGGTGACCAGAATCACCGCCAGCGGAATGCCCGCCAACAACGCGATCAGCGACGACACACCCACCATCAAAAACGTGTCGATAAAACCTTGAAGCAAGCGATCAAACCCCATAACCCAGCACCTCCACTTGTTGCGCCCAGCGGCCAGCGCGCTGACGCAAATCCTCGGTGCCGAGGGATGAACCGGTCACCGCCAGCAGCAATTGCCCGAGCGCATGCCCCTGAATTCGTTCCACACCCCCTTGCAGCAAGCGCACGCGACCACCGAGGGCGCTGAACAGCGCCGCCAGGTCTGGCTCTTCGCTGGCGCTACCGGTGAATTGCAAACGCAGCACCACGCTGGCATCCGAAGACGGCGGCTGCGCCCGCAAACGGTTTTGCAGTTCTTCTGGCAGGGCGTGTTGCAATGGCGCGAGCAAGGTCTTGCTGACTTCATGCTGCGGGTTGCCAAAAACTTCCCAGACCGGCCCTTGCTCGACGACTCGCCCGTGCTCCAGCACCACGACCCGATCACAGATATCGCGGATCACCGCCATCTCGTGGGTGATCAGCACGATGGTCAAACCCAGGCGCTGATTGATCTCGCGCAGCAGGCCGAGGATCGATTGCGTAGTTTCCGGATCCAGTGCCGACGTCGCCTCGTCACACAGCAGAATCTGCGGGTCATGCACCAGCGCGCGGGCGATGCCGACGCGTTGTTTCTGCCCGCCGGAAAGCTGCGCCGGATAGGCTGTGTGTTTGCCTTGCAGGCCCACCAATTCCAGCAGCTCGCGAACTTTCTGCTCGCGCGTCTCCCTGGGCACGCCGGCGACTTTCAGCGGCAATTCGACGTTCTGCCAAACCGTCTTGGCCGACATCAGGTTGAAGTGCTGGAAGATCATGCCGATGCGCCGCCGCAGCGCCACCAGACGATCTTCGTCGAACTCGGCGATGTCCACTTGATCGATCAGTACCCGCCCCGTGCTCGGCTGTTCGAGGCGGTTGATGGTGCGGATCAGCGACGACTTGCCGGCGCCGCTGCGACCGATAATGCCGAACACTTCGCCGCGCAGGATCGCCAGGTCGATGCCGTGCAAGGCCGCCACCGGACCGTGCTGGCCGTTGTAGGTTTTGCCCAGGCCGATGAAGCGCACGTGGGCGCGATTGAGGTCGGGGTGCAGTTCGGTTTGTGTGGCGTTATGTGGCTCCAGAAGTTCCAGTCGCCGTTGGATCGCGGCCGTCATGCTCAACTTTCCCAACCGGCTTGATAGAGCTTGCCATGGGCTTTATCCAGCGCCGCACGAACAGCGGGCGAATGCTGGTAGATGTCGACGAATTTGATCAGCCGCGGGTCGGTTTTGCTTTTCGGCTGGATCACGAACTGGATCACGTATTCCTTGTGATCGAGGCCATCGAACAGCAGGGCGGAACTGGCATCGAAGGTCTTCGAGAGGCGAATGTAGGCCGGGTAACCCTGAACCAGATCGGCGTCGTCGTAGGCGCGCACCAGTTGCACGGCCTCGACTTGAAGGATTTTGATTTGCTTCGGGTTGGCAATGATGTCTTCTTCGGTGGCCTTGTAGCCGACGCCCGGTTTGAGGGTGATCAGCCCGGCCTTTGCCAGCAGTTGCAGGCCGCGACCGCTGTTGATCGGGTCGTTGGCGATGGCCACGCTGGCACCTTCGGGCAACGCGTCGAAGCTTTTGTATTTTTTCGAGTAAAGGCCAACGTTGTTGATGATCCCCGGGGCGAACGGCACCAGGTCAAAACCGGCGGCGGCCTTGGCGTTTTCCAGGAACGGGATGTGCTGGAAATAATTCACGTCGATGTCGCCCGAGGCGAGGCTGACGTTGGGGGCGATCCAGTCGCTGAACTCCACCAGTTCGACTGTCAGGCCTTGTTTGTTGGCTTCTTCTACGGCGGCTTCCAGGGGAATGGCGAAGGCGGCGGTGGTACCGACCTTCAGCGGCGGGTCGGCGGCGAAGGTGATGGAGCTGAAGAGGCCGAGGGCCAGGGCCAGTGCTTTGACTGGGTGGGAGAGGAGCTTCTTGGTCATGATGAGTTTTCCAGTCAAGTTAAGGCGATCGTTCCCACGCTCCGCGTGGGAACGATCAGGGTCGGGGGTTAGTGTCGGTAATGGGAACCGATGTGTTGCCCAGGCAAATGCGCCCCTTCGTGAAACAGCTTTTCCCGCAGGCTGCCGTTGTCATAAGCGGTCTTGTATGACCCTCGGCGCTGCAACTCCGGAATCACCAGTTCAATGAAATCCACATAGCTTTCCGGGGTGACGATCCGTGTCAGGTTGAAGCCGTCCAGACCGGTTTCGGCGATCCATGATTCCAGTTCATCGGCTACCTGCTCAGGCGAGCCGACCACAGTGATGTAGCGACCACCGAGGGCGTGTTGTTCCAGCAATTTGCGGCGGGTCCAATCGTTGTTTTGCAGGTTCCTGGTGGCGGACTGGATGGCGTTGCTCTTCACGTACTGGATCGGTTCGTCGAGTTCGTACCCGGAAAAATCGATCCCGGTGGACGCCGAAAAATGCGCCACACCGGCCTCGGCGCTGGCGTAGCTCAGGTACTCGGCGTGTTTGGCCCAGGCCAGCTCCTCTGTCTCACCGACGATCACGTTCAAGCCCATGAACACCTTGATGTCCCAGGGATTGCGCCCGGCTTCGACGGCGCTGGCGCGCACTTTGTCCACCTGGACCCGGGTCGCCGGTTTGTTCTGGCCGCTGATGAACACGCACTCGGCATGCCGACCGGCGAACAGCAAACCGCGATCGGAACTGCCGGCCTGGAACAGCACCGGCGTGCGTTGCGGCGACGGTTCGCAGAGGTGATAACCCTCGACCTGATAGAACTCGCCCTTGTGTTCGACCTTGTGCACTTTGTCTGGCTGGGCGTAGATCCGCTGTTCGCGGTCGTTGAGCACCGCGTCGTTTTCCCAACTGCCCTCCCAGAGTTTGTAGAGCACTTGCAGGTATTCGTCGGCCTGGTCGTAGCGGCGGTCGTGTTCCACCTGTTCGCTCAGGCCCATGGCCTTGGCGGCGCTGTCGAGGTAGCCGGTGACGATGTTCCAGCCGACCCGCCCCCGGCTCAAATGATCAAGCGTGGACAGACGCCGGGCGAACAGGTACGGCGGTTCGTAGGTCAGGTTGGCGGTCAGGCCGAAGCCGAGGTTTCTGGTGACGGCGGCCATGGCCGAGACCAGCAGCAGCGGGTCGTTGACCGGCAACTGAATCGACTCTTTGAGCGGCACGTCCACCGCGTTTTGATAGACGTCGTACACGCCGACAATGTCGGCAATGAACAACCCGTCGAACAGTCCGCGTTCCAGCAACTGAGCCAGTTCAGTCCAGTACTCGATGGTTTTGTACTGGGTCGACGTGTCCCGTGGATGCGTCCACAGGCCATGGTTGATGTGCCCGATGCAGTTCATGTTGAACGCATTGAGCAGGATTTTCTTTTTCGCATCAGCCATCAGATGGTCCCTCGCAATGGAGGGTTTTCATCGTTGAGGTAGTAATTGCCGATGGCGTGATATTTCCAGCGCACCGGGTCGTGCAGGGTATGTACCCGAGCGTTGCGCCAGTGGCGATCCAGACCGTGTTCGGCCAGGGTCGCCTGGCTGCCGGCCAGTTCGAACAGTGTGCTGCCGGCGGCGAGGGAGATTTCGGTGCTGATGGCCCGGGCTTCAGCGACGGCAATCGACGCGGCGGCGACGGTCTGGGCATTGGTGTCGGCCTGGGCCTGATCGAGGAATTCGCCGGAACGTGCCAACAAGGCTTCGGCCGCGTGCAGGCGAATGCTCAAGTGGCCGAAACTCTTGATGGTCAATGGGTCTTGGGTAGCGGTGTCGTTACCGGAATCAATCCACGGTCGGGTTTTGGTGCGCACAAAATGCAGGGCATCTTCATAGGCGGCGCGGGCAATACCGGTGTCGATGGCGGCGTGGAGAATCTGCGCCAACGGGCCGACAGTGGTCGGGCGCTCGAACGCGCTTTGAAACGGGAGCACATCTTCGGCGGCGACGTAGACATCCTCGAACACCACTGAACCGCTGCCGGTGGTGCGCTGGCCGAAACCACTCCAGTCGTCGATCACCGTCAGGCCTTTGCTGTTGCGCGGGACGAAGGCCAGTTGCTGCACGCCATTTTCGTCCACCACTGACGTCGGGATGCGCTGGGCGTAAATCGCGCCGGTGGCGTAGAACTTGCGGCCGTTGATGCGGTAGCCATTGCCATCGCGAGTCAGGCGGGTGACGCGATCATGGGCGGTTTTGGTGCCCAGTTCCGCGAGTGCATTGCCGAAGCGCTGGCCGGCCAACACGTCTGCGTACAGGCGTTTTTTCTGCTCATCAGTACCGTTCACACGCAGCACTTCAAGGGCATAGAAATGGTTCTGCGGGATTTGTCCGAGGGAGCCGTCGGCCTGGGCGATCAACGCGATGACCTTGGCCAGGGTGACGTTGGAAACCCCGGCACCGCCGTATTCCTTTGGCACGCTGATGCCCCAAAGACCCGAACGGGAAAACACTTCCAGTTCCGGGTACGGCAAACGACGCTCGCGGTCGCGCAAGGCGCTGTCGCGTTGGAAGTCGTCGGCCAGGTCACTGGCAATAATCAGGGCTTGCTCGTCGCTGGTGATGACCGCGACGGGGTGAGAAAGAGTCATGTGTTTCTCCAGGGATCTGGTCAAAAAGGTTCTGGTCGTCAGATCCACGAATGCCGCGCAGGCAAGGTTCCATTGAGGTGGTAAGCGCCAACCGCGTGATACTTCCAGCGCACCGGGTCGTGCAGCGTGTGCACCCGGGCATTGCGCCAGTGACGGTCGAGATTGAATTCAGCGAGAGTGGCGCGGCTGCCGGCCAGCTCGAAGAGCTTTTCGCTGGCCAGCAGCGAGATCTCGGTGGTCAGCACTTTGGCTTCAGCCACGGCAATCGAGGCGCGCGCAGCGGACTCGACGGTGAGCGGCGCGGCGTTGACCTGGTCGAGTACTTGCCCGGCCTTGCGCAACAACGCTTCGGCGGCATGCAGTTCGATTTTCAGCTTGCCGATGTCGGCGATCACATAGAGGTCGTCGCTGGCCCGGTCGACCTTGGCATCGATCCAGGGGCGTGCGCGCTTTTGCACGAATTCGATGGCGTCATCGATGGCGCCCCGGGCAATGCCAGCGTCGATGGCTGCTTGAATCAACTGCGACACGGCGCCTTGAGTATTTGGGCTGTCGTTGATCTTCCAGTTATCCACCACCAGTTCGGCGTCGACCCGCACGTTGTTGAGCAAAAGGGTGCCGCTGGCCGTGGTGCGCTGGCCGAAGCCCGACCAGTCATCAACGATGCGCAGCCCAGGTGTACCGCGACGGACGAAGGCCAGCACCTGCTTGCCGTCGTCATTCAGCGCCTTGACGGCCACCCAATGGGCGAACAACGCGCCGGTGGAATAGAACTTCTGACCGTTGATGACAAAGCCATCGCCGTCGGCGCTGATCCGCGCCTTGAGTTCCAGAGTATTTTTGGTCCCGCGCTCCGGTCCCGCGTTACCGATTCGCCAGCCTTCGAGCACGCTTTTGAACAGCTGCTTTTTCTGCGATTCGGTGGCGCTGCCGAGGATCAGGTTGAGGATTCCAAACTGGTTCTGCGGGATCTGCCCTAACGCCGGGTCGGCCGCGGAAATGATCGCGAACACCGAGGCCAGGGTGACGAATGAAACTTGCGGGCCGCCGTACTCACGCGGGATGGAAATACTGCCCAGACCGCTGCGGGTAAACTGCTCGATCTCCGACCACGGCAGCTTGCGCTGCTGGTCACGTTTGGCTGCTTGCAGGCGGGCGACTTGCGCCAGCTCATGGGCCGCCTTGATGGCTTGTGCGTCGTTGCGCAAGACCTGCGCGGGCAACAACAGGGGGGCGATGTCCAGATCACTCTGGACGATTGCATCTGCCAGACTGGACATCAGTGCCGCTCCTTGGCTGCACGCAATGCCCTGGCGATTTGCACTGGGGTGATTGTGTTCCGGACCATACCTACCTCACATCTCATGAAAGCGCCGCAAGGGTTGCGGCGAACGAAAACACGAATGTCCGGTGGTCCGGTGTATATACCCTAAACGTGTATAAATATTTTTTGAACTAACTTTTAGGAATATGCATAGAAGGTACGTTACTCACCCGATAGATGAGTTGGCACGCCCCCTTGGTAGCAGCTGGCGAAGCCAGCTGCTACATGAGATCTCAGTGTTTGCGGGGTTCGGCGGCCATGAGTAATTCCTTTGGCCGCAAATAGGGGTTGGCACAGCCGATTTTCAATGTACGGGCCGGCGCCCAGCGCGAGTTGTTACCTACGCGATCGAGGATGCAATAGGTCACTTCCAGTCGAAGGTCTTCGCCAGCTTCGATAATGATCGCCGGGGGCACCCACACCTGAATCGGCTGACCCACATCGCAAGCCTTGAGCTTGGGCAGGTCCATGCGCACGTCGCCCCAGCGCAGGGTGATTTCGTCGTCGACGGCCATGTTCAGGTACGGTTCGATAGTCAACGGAACACCGCGCTTGACCTGATTCGGGTTGACCCCCTGACGGCGAATGGTCTCGGGGATGGAGACGGGCGCCAGGCTCTGGTTTTCCTCATCGCAAAGAAGCAGGCCGCCCGGGCAATCAAGTTTGATCTGGACGCGCGTCGCCGGTGATACCGCCGGCCCTTGCCCCACCTGCATGACTTTGTAATGGACGCGGGCCGATCCATTGGCAATGAAGCTTTCCGGCACTCGCAGACTCACGGCTGTGCCGCCATGATCGGGTCCCAGGACAGTGGAGGCCACGTAGCAGTTGTTCCAGAACAGCTCGATCAGATCGCCTTCATCCATACCGGGGTAGGGAGCCACTTCGATCATAAGGTGCGCGGCCGAGGTGATATTGATACCGGCCTTGTGGCTTTGCGCCAGGGTCGGGGCTGCAAGTTCAGGTTTGTTGGAAGTGCTGGTCATGGGTTTCTCTCCTTGAGGCTTTGCCGCGAAGTCCATTTCTGAAAGATCGAAAGGCGTGAATTACCAAGCAACAAAACGATTCGCTGTTGGCGCGATTAAATAATAATGAAGGTGAGGGATTTTGCCTGTTGGGAACTAGATAAGAGTGCGTTTGAATAGGTGTCAATAGCGTGGGTTGGTTAAAGGTTAGTTCTTGAGTGATTCAGAAAGCTCCTACGCAATGTGGTTAATAAACCGCATGGCTCTGTCGAATAAGGTGCGCTATTTGGTGGGTTTTATGCCTCTGAGGCAGCAACCCTTCGAACGTGGGGCAGCAGGGTATTTTATAAGTTTCAGGCGGTATGAATCTGTTGCAGGACATATATATATATGTACCGCATGGGGGCGGGAAGTTATTTAGGACGGGAGTGAATCGTTGAGGTATCTATTGTTTTTACGGAGTGAGTGTCACTTCCATCCATGGAAGTTTAAGTTTTCAAACAGGTAGCACTAAGCGTTATTAAGAAACTTGCTGAGAAACTGCTTGGTCCGTTCCTCTTTCGGGTTGGCAAACAGTGCCTTGGCTTCGCCTTGTTCGACGATCACACCCTTGTCGAAAAACACCACACGGTTGGCCACGTCCCGGGCAAAGCCCATTTCGTGGGTAACGATCACCATGGTGCGTTTTTCCTCGGCCAGGCCGCGGATGGTCGCCAGCACTTCACCCACCAGTTCCGGGTCCAGTGCCGAGGTCGGTTCATCGAACAGGATCACTTCCGGTTCCATCGCCAACGCCCGGGCAATCGCTACGCGCTGTTGCTGACCGCCGGAGAGGCGTCGCGGGTAAGCGTCTTCCTTGCCCGCCAGGCCGACCTTGGCCAACAGTTTTTTCCCCAGGGTAACGGCTTCGGCACGCGGGGTCTTTTTCACCACCAACGGCCCTTCGATCACGTTTTCCAGGGCGGTGCGATGGGGGAACAGGTTGAAGTTCTGGAACACAAAACCCACGTGCTGGCGCAAGCGCCGTACCAGGCTTTGCTGCTGGTTCAGGGGACGGCTGCCATCGATCTCGATGTCGCCGACCTTGATCCGGCCGCTGCTAGGCTCCTCGAGAAAATTCAGGCAACGCAGGAAGGTGGTCTTGCCCGAGCCGCTGGGGCCGATGATCGCCACCACCTCGCCTTCCTTGACCTGCAGATCGATGCCGTTGAGCACCACCTGACCCTTGAACTGCTTTGTCAGTTTTTCCACGACAATCATTGGGTCATGACTCCTGGTCGTGCCGATTGACCCGCGCTTCCAACTGATTCTGCAGGTGCGACAGTACAGTCGCCAGAACCCAGTAGATCAGCGCAGCGGCAAGATACATGGTGAAAATTTCGAAGGTGCGAGCGGTAATCAGCTGTGCCTGGCGGAACAGCTCCGGCACCTGAATGGTGGCCGCCAGCGCCGTGTCCTTGACCAGCGAGATGAAGCTGTTGCCCAGCGGAGGCAAGGCTGTGCGCGCCGCTTGCGGCAGGATGGCCCGGCGCAGGGTTTGCGCGCGTGTCATGCCGATACTGGCGGCAGCTTCCCATTGGCCGCGCTCGATGGAGCTGATGGCGGCCCGCAGGATTTCGCAGGCGTAGGCGGCCATGTTCAGCGAGAAGCCGATCAGGGCCGCTGGCAGCGGATCAAGTTCGATACCCAGTTGCGGCAAGCCGTAATAGATCACGAACAGTTGCACCAGCAACGGCGTGCCGCGAAAGAACGACACATAGATGCGGGCGATCCAGCTCACCAGTTTGAAGCGCGACAGGCGCATCAACGCCAGGCCGAAGCCCATCAGCAGGCCGAAGAACATTCCGCCCAGGCTCAGGATGACCGTGTAGTACGCGCCCTTGAGCAGAAAGGGCGCGGAGTCCAGCGCAAGTTGGAAAGCGTCTCCCATTATTGAGTGACGTCAGCGCTGAAGTATTTTTCCGACAGCTTTTTCAACGTACCGTCGGCACGCAGCTTGTCGATGGCTTTGTTCACCGCGGCCAGCAGCTCAGGCTCGCCTTTGCGCAGGGCAATACCGGCTTCCTGACGGGAGAACGCTTCGCCGGCGGCAGCTGTGTCCTTGGCCTTCCTTGCGTATTCCAGCGCGGCGAGGCGGTCGATCAGAATGGCGTCGATGCGGCCGACACGCAGGTCCTGGAACTTGGTCGGGTCATCTTCGTAGGTGCGGACGTCAGCCTTGGGCACATTTTCTTTTACCCATTGCTCGTAGTTGGTGCCCAAGCCGACACCGACTTTCTTGCCGGCCAGATCGGCGGCGGTCTTGATGGTGTCTTTGTTTTTGGTCAGGGTCAGCGCCTGAATCCCGGAAACGGTGTAAGGCGTGGAGAAGTCGTACTTCTTCTTGCGCTCTTCGGTGATGGTCACCTGGTTGATCACCGCGTCCAGACGCTTGGATTCCAGGGCTGCGAGGATGCCTTCCCATTTGGTCGGCTGCAGTTTGACCTTCACGCCCAGCTCTTTGGCCAAGGCTTCGGAGAACTCGACTTCGAAGCCGCTCAGTTTGCCGGCCTCATCGATGTAGCTGAACGGTGGATAAGTGCCTTCCAGACCGACGTTGATCACGCCTGCGTCCTTGATTTTTTGCAGCTGCTCACCGGCCACTGCCTGCCCGAGCAGGCCGGCGCTCAGCGCCAGGCCCAGCGAACCCACCAGCAGATTTCGACGTAATGCGGAAAAATTCATGACAAGCCCCTGTGTTTTCTTATGGAAGACGCTTAAGGAAAAGTTGGCAAATTCGGGATTTGAACGACTGCGATATCCTGCCCTAAAGCAGCTTATGCGTCTTGCTGCAAATTCGCCTGCGGCGCGACTATATGATGTCGCCTTTAGATAGGAAAATACTAAATATTGAGTTTGTTATTCTTTTCTTGGCTAAGTGATCGTTCCCACGCTCCTGCGTGGGAATGCCTCTAGGGACGCGGAGCGTCACGGGCTGCATTCCCACGCAGAGCATGGGAACGATCAAAACACTGAGGTATAGGCAAACAACGCCGGCGCCCCACCGGTGTGCAGGAAGATGATCGGGCCGTCATTGAAGCGCTGGCGTCCGATGCCGTCGAGCAAACCGGCCATGGCTTTGCCGGTGTACACCGGGTCCAGCAATAACCCTTCCTGGCTCGCCAGCAGCTTCAGCGCCGACAATGTCCCGGCATTCGGCTCGCCATAACGCGGGCCGAAATACTCGTCCCACAAATCGATTCTGAAATTCGCCGGCAGGCTTACACCCAACAGCTCGGCCGTGCGCTCGGCGAGGCCCTGGACTTTCGGTCGTTGATCTTCATCGCTACGGGAAACGGTCACACCGATCACTGGCAAATCCGGCAGTGCTTCGCTCAAGGCCAGCGCCAGGCCGCTGTGGGTACCGGCACTGCCGGACGCCAGCACCACGGCGGCGAAATTCAGCCCGGTGTCCTTGATCTGTTCAGCCAGTTCCAGGCCCGCACGCACATAACCCAAAGCGCCCAATGCATTCGAGCCACCAATCGGCACCAGATACGGTTTTTTACCGTTGCTGCGCAGACGCGCGGCCAGCGCTTCCAATTGCTCGTCGGCATTGTCGAGGTTTTCCACCCGCTCGACCTTGGCATCGAACAGATCCAGCAACAGCCGATTGCCGTTGCCGACATAATTGCTGTCGTCGGTGCCCAGTGGATTTTCCAGCAGCGCCACACAGCCAAGGCCAAGCCTGGCCGCAATGGCCGCCGTCTGACGCACGTGGTTGGACTGGATCGCGCCAGCGGTGATCAGGGTATCAGCGCCTTGGGCCAAGGCATCGGCGGCCAGGTATTCAAGTTTGCGCAGCTTGTTGCCGCCCAGGGCCAATGGCGTCAGGTCATCGCGTTTGACGTACACATCGCGGCCCAGCCAGGTCGACAGGCGTTCGAGTTTTTCCAGGGGAGTAGGATGACCGAGCAGGTCGAGGCGGTTAAAGCGGGCAAGCTCTTGTTTGATCATGGGTCCGTACTGGCGGAGGAAGATGTCAGGACTATAGGCACGGGTATTTGGTGGGGCAACTGCCAATCGCTTATAGCCAAAAGTATTGAGCACAGCACTATTGGTTCTTAATTCGGCTGCAAGCCGTTGCCGTAAAGTAATCGCGGTTAACGCGGCCAGACAGTCCGGCCGCCCATGAGGAGTTTTTACCGTGAGCGAGCGTTCCAGCCATTGGCAATTGCAGACCATCGTCGGCCAACTGCGTACGGCGCGCGAGCAGTGGCGCGCACAAAACGGCCGTGCCAGCGGCGAGCAGGGCGGTCGCGAGTTGCCGTCCCGAGCGGCCATGGCGGACATCCTCGAAGCCTTGTGCGGTGCGTTGTTCCCGATGCGTCTGGGCCCGGTGGATTTGCGCGAGGAGAGTGAAGACTTTTATGTCGGCCACACACTTGACGTCGCTCTGAACGCGTTGCTGGCTCAGGCGCGGCTCGAACTGCGTTACGCCGCGCGCCACAGTGCCCAGGCCGACACTGAAGTGGAGGCCAAAACCCTCCAGATCATTCAGGATTTCGCCCTCGCTTTGCCGGGGCTGCGCACTCTGCTGGACACCGACGTGTTGGCGGCCTATCACGGCGACCCGGCGGCGCGCAGTGTCGATGAAGTGTTGCTTTGCTATCCGGGGATTCTGGCGGTGATTCACCATCGCCTGGCCCATCATTTGTATTGCGCCGGCTTGCCGCTGCTGGCGCGGATCAGCGCGGAAATCGCTCACTCGGCCACTGGCATCGACATCCATCCGGGGGCGCAGATCGGTCGCAGTTTCTTTATCGATCACGGGACCGGCGTGGTGATCGGCGAGACCGCGATCATTGGCGAGCGCGTGCGGATTTATCAGGCCGTGACGTTGGGCGCAAAGCGCTTCCCGGCGGACGAAGACGGCCAGTTGCAAAAGGGCCATCCGCGGCATCCGATCGTCGAGGACGATGTGGTGATCTATGCCGGCGCGACGATTCTGGGGCGGATCACCATCGGCAAGGGTTCGACCATCGGCGGCAACGTCTGGCTGACCCGTAGCGTGCCGCCGGGGTGCAACCTCAGCCAGGCGAATTTGCAGCATGATGATGGGACGCAGAAGTAAGCCAGTTTTGTAGAACCTGTGGCGAGGGGGCTTGTCGGAACGCCGCATCGCCCCGTTCGGCTGCGACGCAGGCGCAAAGCATGCCAGTGCGGTTTTACTGAAAGAATTCGGTTGCAGGTTTCAGGGGAGCTTCGCGCCCCAACGGGGGCGAGCCCCCTCGCCACAAAGCTACCGCCGAGCCCTGCGATTAGTCCTTAGCCCCCTATCCATGTTTAACTTGACCGTTCATTCAAGTTAAACCGTCGGTTTGCTGCCCGCTCACAACAGGAGGCTTGCCTTTGCCGAGTCCGTTTTTGATTGCCCTGTTTCATCCCCTTGAGGTGCACTTTTCATGAGTGCATCGTCCACCCCCGCAAGCGGCCAGGTCCGCATGAATCCGCCGGTGTTTTATTTCGCGGCGATCTTTATTTTGCTATTCGCCGTTGTGGTCATGGCGATCCCCGAGCAGGCCGGTGCCTGGCTTCTGCAAGCGCAAAACTGGGCGGCCAACACGGTCGGCTGGTATTACATGCTCGCGATGACGCTGTATCTGGTCTTCGTGGTGGTCACCGCCTTGTCTGGCTACGGCAAGATCAAGCTCGGTGCCGACCACGACGAGCCCGAATTCAGCTACCTGTCCTGGGCCGGCATGCTGTTTGCCGCCGGGATCAGCATCACGCTGTTTTTCTTTTGCGTGTCCGAACCGCTGACGCACCTGGCGCAACCGCCGCAAGGTGAAGCCGGCACGGCGGATGCGGCGCGTCAGGCAATGCAGATTCTGTTTCTGCACTGGGGCCTGCACGGTTGGGGCGTGTTCGCCTTCGTGGGCATGGCGCTGGCTTATTTCGCCTATCGACATAACCTGCCGCTGGCCCTGCGTTCGGCGCTGTATCCGTTGATCGGCAAGCGCATCAACGGCCCCATCGGCTACGCGGTGGACGGTTTCGGCATCATCGCCACGGTGTTCGGCCTCGGCGCGGACATGGGCTTTGGCGTCTTGCACCTCAACTCAGGGCTCGACTACCTGTTCGGCATCGCCCACACCCAATGGATTCAGGTCGGGTTGATCACGCTGATGATGGGCGCGGCGATCATCGTCGCGGTGTCCGGCGTCGACAAGGGCGTGCGGGTGATGTCCGACATCAACATGCTGCTGGCCTGTGCGCTGCTGCTGTTCGTGTTGTTCGCTGGCCCCACCCAGCACTTGCTCAATACGCTGATCCAGAATCTGGGTGATTACCTCGGCGCTTTGCCGATGAAGAGTTTCGACCTCTACGCCTACGAAAAACCCAACGACTGGCTGGGTGGCTGGACAGTGTTCTACTGGGCCTGGTGGATTGCGTGGGCGCCTTTCGTGGGCCTGTTCATCGCACGGATTTCCCGGGGCCGTACCCTCCGTGAATTCGTCTTCGGCGTGCTCCTGATTCCGCTGGGCTTCACCTTGGCGTGGATGTCGATCTTCGGCAACAGCGCCATCGATCAGGTCCTCAACCACGGCATGAGTGCGCTCGGCATGTCGGCCATCGATGACCCCTCGATGACCTTGTACCTGCTGCTGGAAACTTACCCGTGGAGCAAAACCGTGATCGCGGTCACGGTGTTCATCAGCTTCGTATTCTTCGTGACCTCCGCCGACTCCGGCACCGTGGTGTTGTCGACCTTGTCCGCCAAGGGCGGTAACCCGGATGAAGACGGGCCGAAATGGCTGCGAGTGTTCTGGGGCGCGATGACGGCGCTGGTGACCAGCGCGCTGTTGTTCTCCGGCAGCATCGATGCGCTGAAGTCAGCGGTGGTGCTGACCTCGTTGCCGTTCTCGTTGATTTTGCTGCTGATGATGTGGGGGCTGCACAAGGCGTTTTATCTGGAGTCGCAGAAGCAGATCGCGCAACTGCATTCCCTCGCGCCGGTGTCCGGCTCGCGACGCGGCGGCTGGCGCCAGCGCTTGAGTCAGGCCGTGCATTTCCCGTCGCGCGATGAGGTCTATCGTTTCCTCGATACGACGGTGCGCCCGGCGATTGAAGAGGTGACAGCGGTGTTCGTAGAGAAGGGCCTGCACGTGGTCACTCAGCCCGATCCGGCCAATGACAACGTCAGCCTGGAGATCGGTCACGGCGAACTGCATCCCTTCATCTATCAGGTGCAGATGCGCGGCTACTTCACGCCGTCGTTCGCTCGTGGCGGCATGGGGTCCAAGCAACTCAACAACCGCCGTTACCACCGGGCCGAAGTGCATTTGAGAGAGGGCAGCCAGGATTACGATCTGGTGGGCTACACCAAGGAGCAGGTCATCAACGACATCCTCGACCAGTACGAGCGGCATATGCAGTTTTTGCATCTGGTGCGTTGATTGAGAAGGGGGGCGCTGACGTCTTGTCAGGCGTCAGTGCTCATCGTCATGAACAACACCAGCGCCGCTACCGGTACGCCGAATACCGCGCTGCCCACCACCAGTTCCGTGCTCAACGGCTGGCCGGCATTGACCATGCCGACCGCGCCGTTGATCAAGGTCAACGCCAGCCACAGCACGACAAAGCTGTAGGCCAGGGTTTGGCGGGGGAAACCGATTTTCTCGCCGATGAACAGCATCAGCGCAAGGAGAGCCAGGCCGAAGGTAATGATGATTGCTGTGTGCATGGTGAGTTTCTCCCTTCAGATGTGCAGCCCTTGAGGCCGCCTTCGCGGGCAAGCCCGCTCCCACAATGGTCGCGGGTGTTCACAGGTGTTGTGTTCACTGCCGATCCTTGTGGGAGCGGGCTTGCCCGCGAAGGCGGCCTTGCTGATTCACCCCAATACATCGAGCATAGTTAAACCAACCCGCCGTTGACGCGCAGGATTTGCCCGTTGGCCGTTTGAAGGCAAACCAAGATAAAAAGATCGCGGGCTGCGATTCTGGCGAATGGGTCCGGCTGAAGATGAAATGTGTGAAACGTTTCAGCATTTTCTCGGCTCCGAGGTTTATCGGCGTTTGCCCAGGCGTATGCTGGGCAACTTGCAAAGCAGTCGATACCCCATTTAAGACCGACAAGAGAGGACTCGATGACCTACACCGCTGCCGAAAACCGCTACGATTGCATCCCATACCGCCGCGTGGGGCGCAGCGGATTGGTGCTGCCGGCGTTGTCCCTGGGCTTGTGGCACAACTTCGGCGACAGCACGCCAATCGATACCCAGCGCTCGTTGCTGCGCACGGCATTCGATCTGGGCATTAATCACTTCGACCTGGCCAACAACTACGGCCCACCGTACGGCAGCGCCGAGATCAACTTCGGTCGTTTGCTGCGTGAAGACTTCAAGCAGTACCGCGACGAGCTGATCATTTCCAGCAAGGCTGGCTGGGACATGTGGGCCGGCCCTTACGGTCAGGGCGGTGGCTCGCGCAAGTACATCCTGGCCAGCCTCGACCAGAGCCTGCAACGCCTGGGTTTGGACTACGTGGATATTTTCTATTCCCACCGCTTCGACCCGGATACGCCGCTGGAAGAAACTGCCAGCGCACTGGCCACTGCCGTGCAGCAGGGCAAGGCGCTGTACATCGGCATCTCGTCCTATTCCGGGATGAAAACCCGTGAAATCGCCGGGTTGCTGAAGGAGTGGAAAGTACCGTTGCTGATCCATCAACCGGCCTACAACCTGCTCAACCGCTGGGTGGAAAAGGACCTGCTGGACACCACCAATGAACTCGGCACCGGCGTGATCGCCTTCACGCCATTGGCTCAGGGGCTGTTGACCGACAAATACCTCAATGGTGTGCCAGCGGATGCGCGGGTCAATCGTCCGGGCGGTGGTTCGTTGCAGGCGTCTCACCTGTCCGAAGCCAACATCGCCCACGTGCGGGCGCTCAACGAAATCGCCAAGCGTCGCGGTCAGAGCCTGGCGCAGTTAGCGCTGGCCTGGACGCTGCGCGATCCACGGGTGACCTCGGCGCTGATTGGCGCGAGCCGGCCGGAGCAGATTATCGAAAACGTCGGGGCGTTGAAGAACCTGAGTTTCAGCGTGGAAGAACTGGCGGAGATTGATCGGTTTGCCCAGGAGGGGGGGATCAATTTGTGGGAGAAGCCTTCGACGGCGGAATAAAATCGTTCGAGGTCAAGAATGATCATTCCCACGCTCTGCGTGGGAATGCAGCCCGGGACGCTCCGCGTCCCATCCAGAGCCGAACGCAGAGCGTCCGTTGATGCATTCCCACGCGGAGCGGGGGAACGATCGGCTCACCGGAAAAACGGCACATCTCCCAACACCGTCGCCCGCTGCATCACCCGCCGTGCCGGGCGGTAATCATCCACCGCGTGATGCTGGGTCACACGATTGTCCCAGAACGCGATGTCGTCTTTCTGCCAGCGCCAGCGGATGGTGAATTCCGGCCGTGTGGTGTGGGCGAACAAGAATTTCAGAATCACCTCGCTTTCCGTTTCCGACAGCTCATTGATCTTCGACGTGAACCCTTCATTGACGAATAGCGACCGGCGCCCGCTTACCGGGTGCGTACGAATCACCGGGTGCGATAGCGGCGGGTTCTTGCGCCGGGCTTCTTCCCACTGGGCCAGGGCTTCGGGTGTGTTGCCATAACGCTCCAGCGGGAACGAACGGGTGAAATCGTGAGTAGCGGTCAGCCCTTCGAGCAAGGCTTTCATCGGCGCGGACAGTGCTTCATACGCCGCAATACCGCTGGCCCACAGCGTGTCACCGCCAAATTCCGGCAGCAGTTTTGCGCTCAGCACCGCGCCCATGGCCGGGGTCGGCAGGAAGGTCACGTCGGTGTGCCAGATCGCGTTGTCCCGCACATCCGTGACGGCAGTGTCGAGGATCAGCACTTCTGGCTGCTCCGGCACATTCGGGTAGATCGGATGAATATGCAGGTCGCCGAAACAGGCGGCGAATCGCGCTTGCTGCTGCGGCTCGATCGGCTGGTTGCGGAAGAACAGCACCTGATGCTTGAGCAGCGCCTGCTCGATGGCATCGCGTTGCTCCAGGTTCAACGGCTGGCTGATGTCGATGCCGCTGATTTGCGCGCCGAGGGCGCAGCTTAACGGGGTGATGTTCAGGCTGCTCATGGTGTTCTCTTCAATTCGGGGCCATACATGAATTTTGTGGACGACACCGCACCTCTAGGAGCTGCCGAAGGCTGCGATCTTTTGATGTTGTTTTTAGAGAGCAAGATCAAAAGATCGCCGCCTCGTTTCACTCGACAGCTCCTACGGGGTTGATCCAAAAAAACGGGGGTATTGAGGCAAGGTGCTCCCACATTCAAATGCTTCAGTGAGCCTGGCCATGCCATGGCACGAGTTTGCGTTGCAGGGCACGCAAGCCCATTTCCATGGCGAAAGCGATCAATGCGATCACCAGAATCCCCAACACCACCACATCGGTGACCAGGAATTGCGCGGCCGATTGCACCATGAAGCCCAAACCACTGGTGGCGGCGATCAACTCGGCGGCCACCAATGTCGACCAACCCACACCCAGGCCAATCCGCACGCCGGTCAAAATGTCCGGCAAGGCACTGGGCAGAATCACATGCCGAATCAACTGCGTCCGAGTCGCGCCCAACGACTGTGCGGCGCGCAACTTGGCCGGGTCGACGGTGCGTACGCCAGTGGCGGTGGCAATCGCGATCGGTGCGAATATCGCCAGATAGATCAGCAAGACTTTCGACAACTCGCCGATGCCACACCAGATCACGATCAGCGGTAGATAAGCCAGCGGCGGAATCGGGCGATAGAACTCGATCAGTGGATCGAGAATGCCGCGAGCGATGCGGTTGTGGCCGATGGCAATGCCGACCGGCACGGCGGTCAGCACCGCAAAGCCCAGGCCCAGGCCAATACGGCTGAGGCTCGCGCCCAAGTGCTGCCACAAGGTCGAATCCATGTAGCCGGTGGTCACCAGCAGCCAGCCTTTTTGCAGCACGGCGGACGGCGGCGGCAAGAACAGCGGTTCGATCAATCCCGTGGCGGTGACGGCCCACCAGCTCGCCAACAACGCGATCAGGGTCAACACGCTGATCCAGCGCGTGTTCAAGCTGCGACGCAGCGGGATTACCGCCGAGCTCGATTTCACCGTCGCGGCGGGAATTTCATAAGTGCTCATGCGCGCTCCTGTCGCTGTACGGCATTGCGTTGGGAGAACACTTTGGCGAGCACGTGTTCGCGGGTTTCGATAAAGCGCGGGTCGGATTTGATCGCACGCGCCGATTCGCCGGCGGCGTAACGCTGACCGAACTCCAGGCTCAGGCGCTCGACGATTTGCCCGGGGTTGGGCGCCAGCAGAATCAGATCCGTGGCCAGGAACACCGCTTCTTCGATGTCATGGGTAATCAGGAACACCGGTTTGGCGGTGCGCTGCCAGACTTGCAGCAACAGCTCCTGCATCTGTTCGCGGGTGAAAGCGTCGAGGGCTCCGAAGGGCTCATCCATGAGCAAAATCCGAGGGTCTGCTGCAAGAGCGCGAGCGAGGCCGACACGTTGCTTCTGCCCGCCCGAGAGCTGCCAGATTCGGCGGTGTTCAAAATCGCAAAGGTCTACCAGGGCGAGCATTTCCCGGGCACGAATTTCGCGTGTGTCCCGGGCAACGCCGGCCAGCTCCAGACCGAAACCGACGTTGGCCAGCACGTCCTGCCAAGGCAGCAGGGCGTCGTCCTGGAACACCACACCGCGCTCGGCGCTCGGGCCTTTGACTGGCACCCCATCAAGGGTGATGCGCCCGGCGCTGGGCTCGACGAAACCGGCAATCAGGTTCAACAGCGAGGTCTTGCCACTGCCGGACGGGCCAAGGGCAACCAGCAACTGTCGAGGCCCAAGGCTAAGGGAAATATCCGCCAGCACCGGCTCCGCTGCGCCCGGGTACTGTGCGCAGACGCGCTCCAGCTGTAGCAAAGCCATCGCGGTCAACTCCGATCAGTGGGTGATGTATTTGGCGCTGACGTACGGCGCGTAGTCCGGCAGCACGGCCTCGACCTTGCCTTGTTCCTTGAGAAACACGGCGGTGTCGGTGATGGCCTTGGTGGTTGGCGCGCCGAGGGTGATTACCTGATCAGCCGCGAGGGGGAAGACGTTGCCTTGCAGCAGCAGCGGAATGTCGCTGGCCTTGGCACCGGAGAGCTTCACCAGCTTGTCGACGTTGCTTTGGTTGGCGAGCCAGGCTTTTGGGTCTTTGCGGTAGTCGGCGTAGGCATCGAGGGTCACTTTGGCAAACGCAGTGACGATTTCCGGGTGCTTCTCGGCGAAATCCTTGCGCACGATCCAGGCATCGAAAGTTGGCGCACCGAACTTGGCCAACTCGCCTGAGGTGATCAGCACGTTGCCGTTTTCCTTGGCCACGCCGAGCGCCGGGTCCCAGACGTAGGTAGCGTCGATATCTCCGCGTTTCCACGCAGCGATGATCGCTGGCGGCGCGAGGTTGAGCACGGTGACTTTCGATGGGTCGATGTTCCAGTGTTTCAGCGCAGCCAGCAGGCTGTAGTGGCCGGTGGAAACGAAGGGCACGGCGATTTTCTTGCCGACCAGGTCTTGCGGGGTCTTGATCCCGGAACCGTCACGCGCAACCAGCGCTTCGGCGGCGCCGATCTGAGTGGCGATGAGGAAGGTTTCCACCGGGACTTTACGGGTGATTGCCGCCGTCAGGGGGCTGGAGCCGAGGTAACCGATTTGCACATCACCAGAAGCGATGGCGGCGATGATGTCGGCGCCGCTGTCGAATTTGCGCCAGTCGATGGTGGCTTTGGTGGCTTTTTCGTAGGCGCCGTCGGCTTGGGCGACTTTGGCGGGGTCAACGGTGGTCTGGTAGGCGACGGTTACATCTGCCGCCTGAGCCAGGAAACTTGCCGAAGCCAGAAACGCGGCGGCCAGAAGGCGAAGAGGGGAAGTCAGTTTCATCGGGAAGCTCCTTGTCAGGCGACTGAGAGTCGGCGTGAAAAGGAGACTAAATGATATAAGAATCCGAAAATAAATAACTTTTTAGAATTATCTTATGAGCGGAAAATTCTAAGAGAGCCTAGTTGTTTATCGATCGTTCCCACGCTCTGCGTGGGAATGCAGCCGGTGACGCTCCGCGTCACCTGGACGCGGAGCGTCCCTTGAGGCATTACCCCGCAGAGCGTGGGAACGATCATAAAACCTAATGAAATGGCTACCCCCGCCTCCCCCCCTGTGATCGCCCACTAAGCTTTCACCGGGGGCTCATCGGAGATCATTGCCATGAACAACGTAGCT
>NZ_MUNM01000064.1 GCF_002286815.1 Pseudomonas sp. PICF141 | reverse complement strand
TCTGGGCAAAGCGTTCATCACCGTGAACAAGAACTCGGTACCGAACGATCCACGCTCCCCGTTCGTCACCTCCGGTCTGCGTTTCGGTACCCCGGCTGTGACCACTCGCGGCTTCAAGGAAGCAGAGTGCAAAGAGCTGGCCGGCTGGATCTGCGACATCCTGGCAGATCTTTCCAACGAAGCGGTGATCGACGCCGTTCGTGAGAAGGTCAAGGCTATCTGCAAAAAGCTCCCGGTGTACGGCGCTTAATTGCACCGTTAAACCGCAGCAATAAAAAAACCGGCCAATAATGGCCGGTTTTTTTTCGCCCGCTATAAACACCAGCGCCGCTGTTCAGATGGAACCTGCCCCGCAAGCGAGTGCCTTTCCACCGTTAATAAAGTTGGAAAACTTCCGCAACCAATAACATTGCACTCAAGCAACTTCTACAACTACTACCTACACCAACATACCGAAACACATCACTTTTTCACCCACCTCAAACATCTGATAAATATCTTTCCCGCACGACAAACAAACTTTTCAACTCACGGACGAGATGATGAACAGCAATCGACAGAAATCCTTTATCGCCAGCCTTGAATTACATGACGAACATCTGGAGTTCCTGGGCAATCTCTATGAAGAGCCGATCACCAGGCTCTACACCCTGTTCTCTGGTGGTTTCTATACTGGGGCTTCTTCGAAGATCGACGACTCCCATCTACTGGGAATAAAGCCACGCGATCCATCCTTGAAGCTCGCCCCGCTTAATATCTATTTCCGCTGCGCGGAAGACTATTACACCCTCCAGATCCTGTCGCCGGGAACGTATACCAACAAATATATAAGCAAGGATAACTCCGGAGTACTGGGAGCCTTTCCACCTGCCGGCAGCGATACAACATCGTTCAATCTGCTGAATCTGCAAGATCGCATTGTCACCCTGGATGACCTGAGTGCAGACACTCACCAGATCCGGCTCAAGGCCCGCAACGCCGGGCAGATCAGCAGCATCCGCCGGCAAGGGGCGCCGTACGTGTATCTGGCGGACATAAAGCGTCGCGGCCTGATCTTCAACCTGCGCATTACCGAACGAAACGTGCCATACGCAAACGACCCAGACGATATCTGACATTCGCCGCCACTGGCTTGCTTAATCTCGCGAGCAATATCGCAATTCAACATACAAGGTATATACAATGAGCACCGATCAAGAAAAATCTTTTATCGCCACCTGTAGCACACCCTTTGGCTACCCGCACTTTCCTGCACTTACCTATGGAAGAAAATACACAACCTTGAAACTTGACTACGAACTCTTAAGCTTTAACTCGCACATGGATGTTTCAAACTATCTTTTCCTCAAACCCGACTTGCCCGCCGACTCCCTGACCTTTTACTTCAGGTGTCAAGACGACTATTACACGATCTACATATTCACCAAAGGCATCTACTACTACATGACCCTCAGCAATGAAGAAGATGACTTCCTCAATGCCTACGCCACCCAGGATGGTGACCAGACCACTTTCAATTTGCTGAATAAAAATGGCGAGATTGTCACCCTTGACGATTTTGCAAATGACTCCCCGACCATCAGAATTCAAACACGCGGCGGCAAGCTTTTGCGCCAGGGCTATTCGCGTGCCAAATACAATCCCAAGATCGGAACACCTGTTCGGCTGCAAACACCGAAAAGCCAAACGGTTCTGGATTTCAAACTGAATATTTTGCAGCGCAACGCCCCTTACTGAGGGCTGTCGGTTATCAGACGCGAGCCTTCCGGATAACGGTTGATTGCCCTGAACACCTGCGCCCTCTCTCCACTTTTCCGGAGTGGGGGCGCTCTGTTGTCAATGGGCTGCGAGGCGGGCGAATCCCTGGCGTATCTTCTCTTCCGGCAGATCATCGGCAATGAATACAATCACACTTTCCCTCCCCTCCCCTTCGGCCCATTCGGTGTCCCAGTCAAAACCATACAGTTTCAACACGCCCTGAAACACCAGCCGCCGATCTTCACCCGCAATGTTCAGCACCCCTTTGTAGCGCAGCAATTGCTTGCCGTGTTCCTCGAGCAGCTCGTTCATGAACTCACTGAGTTTGTCGATATCCAGCGGCTTGTCGGTGCGCAGCACCAGGCTGGAAATGCGATCGATGGAGGGCGCCTTGCTCACTGGGCGCAGACTCATTCCACCGCCGAGATCGGCATTGAGGTTGAAGCCGCGCACGTCGAGCAGTTCGGCCAGATCAATTTTGCCGTGGTCGACCATGCGAATTGGCGCGCGACGGTTGATGCGGGTCAAGCGCTCGCTCAGTGCGGTAAAGGTCGCCTCGTCCACCAGATCCCGTTTGCTCACCAGCAAACGGTCGGCAAAGCCAATCTGTGCCTGGGCAATGGTCTGGGTCAGGTGCAGGTCGGCGTGGGCCGCGTCCACCAAGGTGATGATGCCGTCGAGGATATAACGCTCACGCAGTTCTTCGTCGATGAAAAAGGTTTGCGCCACCGGCGCCGGGTCGGCCAGGCCGGTGCATTCGATCACCAGGCGGTCGAAGGCGATTTCGCCGCTGTCCAGGCGTTCCAGCAGCAGGTACAGCGCTTTGGTCAAATCGGTGTGGATGGTGCAGCAAACGCAGCCGTTGGACAGCGTCATCACTTGCACCGGCTCGTCACCCAACAGCTGGGTGTCGATGCCGGCGTCACTGAATTCGTTTTCGATCACGGCGATTTTCAGCCCGTGCTCGGCTTTAAGCAGGTGGCGCAAGAGCGTGGTTTTTCCCGCGCCGAGAAAGCCACTGAGGATTGTTACTGGAATGGGAGAGGACAACTGGAATCTCCTGTTTCACAAAATTAGAAATCAACACAAAAACAAATGTGGGAGCTAGCCTGCTAGCGATGGCGGACTGTCAATCAACAGTGATGTTGAATGTTCAGGCGCCATCGCTGGCAGGCTAGCTCCCACAGGGATTGCTGTTAACCCGACAACCGGGTCAACAGCACTTCGGTCCACCCTTGCCACCGTAACGGGCTTCCTGACGTTCGCGAAAGAACATCTCGTAGCTCATCACCGGTTTGTCCGGGTGTCTGGTTTGCATATGCTCGACGTAGTTGTCGTAGTCGGGCATGCCGACCATCAGGCGCGCGGCCTGACCGAGGTATTTACCGAGGCGACTCAGGTCATTGAACATGGTGCAATCCTCAATTACGCGTCCGGCTGAGCCTGGAACGGCGATTCCTTATCCGTACGTTCTTTTTTGCCCCAGGCGGCAATGCCGACCTTGAGCGCGTAGAACAGGATGCTGAATACCACGAACAGGAACAGCGCGGTCAGCGTTGCGTTGGTGTAAGCGTTGTAGATCACATGCTGCATCTGCTCGATGCTCTTGGCCGGGGCCAGGATCTGCCCGTTGGCCAACGCATCGCTGTATTTTTTGGCCAACGACAAGAAGCCGATGGCCGGGTTGGCGTCGAACAGCTTGATGAAGCCGGCGGTGGTGGTGCAGATCAGCAGCCACACGGCGGGCAACATGGTGACCCAGATGTAGCGTTGGCGCTTCATTTTGATCAGCACCACGGTTGCCAGCATCAGTGCGATACCCGCCAGCATCTGGTTGGAGATGCCGAACAGCGGCCACAAGGTGTTGATCCCGCCCAACGGGTCGATCACGCCTTGGTACAGCAAATAACCC
>NZ_MUNM01000063.1 GCF_002286815.1 Pseudomonas sp. PICF141 | reverse complement strand
TGGAATCAGCGCCACCAGCCGTCCGACTTCGTCGTAGCGGTATTCGGTGACGGCGCCGAGCGGATCCTGTTCGGCCACCAAGCGGCCCTGATCGTCATAGGCCTTGAGGTGTTCGCCACCGTCCAACTCGACCTTGCGCACCAGCCGCGCCCGATCGTCGTGGACGTAAACCTCTTCGCTGCCATCGAGGTTCTGGACGGTGACGCTGCCCTGGTCATCCCAGACATAACGCGTGTCCATCTGCGAAAACGACGCCCAATGCCGAACACATCTGGCCGCTTTGCCGGACCTTTCCCACTCCCAAAAGAAACTCGCCCCACCGGCCAGTTGACGCTGCAAAATCACGTGCCGGTCGTCGTAGTCGTAACGCTCGCTCTCGCCGGCGGCGTTGCTCGCCTCGATCAGTTGAGCGCATTCGTCGTAGCGGTAACTGACCAGCGTTTGCTCGGTATGCCAGGCCTCGGCGAGGGTCTGCGCGGGGACAAACACCTGATAGTCGACGGCGATCAGATGAGTGCGGTCGTAGCGCAACAGCAAGGCGCGGCCGGCGCCGTTGTCGAGGCGCTGAATGCGTTGCTGGCGGTCGCGGGTGATGCGCAAGCGGTTGTCGTACGCGTCGCTGATCGCGGTCAGAAAACCGTTGTGAAAGTGGTAGAAACGGGTTTCTTCGCCAGCCTGGGCGAGGATCAGTTCCTCGGGGTCATCGCCCAGATAAATCGCTGCGCGCGACAGGCTGTTGTGGATCGCCAGGCGTTCGCGGTTTGGCAGGGGGAAGGTGGTGCGACGGTTTTCGTGGTCGATCCAGATGACCGTGTCGCCGTCGATTTCCAGTCGTTGGGATAACGAATGGCTCCAGCCGAAGCCCAGCCCACAATCGATCTCGGCGGCGCTGGTGCGGTAGAGCCGGGTGAAGTCGAACGGCAGGATGCCGTCCAGGGCACCGTCGGTGAGGGTCAGCAGTTCTTCGCCGGTGACCATCGACACCGGGCAGCCGTTCTTGCAGGTGGACGGCACGCACGTGGCGCTGTCGCCGTTGGGGTTTTTCGCCTGATCCGGGACGTTGTCGTGGTGTTCGTTTTGCTTGAGCGTGGTGTTGCGTTTGGCATCCCAGCGCAGTTGCATCCGACCCTTTATTAGCCCCGCAGCAATACCGCGTGCGGCGACTTTCTTATAGCGGTCGACGTACTCCATGAAGGTGCTGAGAATAGTGAAAATGGCCTCGACGAAACGCATCGCCAGACCCGCCAGCAACGCCCCGTACTTGAGCCCGCGAGCGGTGAGATAGGTTTTGGCGGCGGGTATACCGACACCCGTCCAGGCCAGTGCCAAAGCAATCAGAATATCGATCAGTACCGAGACAATGACTTGGCTGGCCACCTCTGCCGAGTTACCAGCCATTTCGCTAGGCGGTAACGCCGAAAGCCAAAGACTCGCAGCACGAAACAGCAGACAAAGCGCCGCTTCATCGCTAGCCAGCAACATGGCTTTTTCCATCGTTGCTGGTGATTGTTTCGCCAAATCGATGAGTTGCTGCGCACTACTGCCGAGTTGTTCAAGGTGAGCGCCTGGATTCTTAAGGATGTCAAAGACAAGGCTCAGTCCATCCCAAACGCCCATGACTGCTGCCCAACTTCCCGCCAGCATTCCGTTACCAGCGGCCACAAAAGTCGACTGCGACCACTGCGGTTTGAACCCCTCCCACTCTTTGCGCAGCCAGCCTTCCAGCTCTGAGGTCAAGCCATCGTAGGACGAGAAAAGATCATCGATTTGAGCCGGGGTAACTTCACTCTGGACATGAACACGATAGAACTTGCCGGGTGTACCTTCGAACTGTCCTTTACCGTTTTCATCAAGCGTGACCGGTGTGATCTCGCCGCCATCGACAGCAATCACATCAAGCGAAATATTCCCCAGCGGAATGTCATAAACCGATTCAAACTTGCTCTCGATTTCCAGAATTCCGCTCTTCGGGCACTGCGCAAGGCTGGAGAAAAAATCGTCATCACGACTGCTCACCGCGGTGGTGGTATTACCAAGTTTTATGAGCCGTTCCATGCCCATCAGCGACGGCATATCCGCAACTCGGCTAACCCTGTCCGCATTCCTGCTCAAGAAGCTGCCAAGTTGCTGGCGATACAAACTCAACGTGTCTTTGAAACCGTCGAGCTCCTGCTCGATCCGTACGATCTGATCCATCAGTCCAGCTCCGTCATCAGGTAATCCACCAACGCTGATTTCGGCACTTGAGGCTGGTCCGGCGTCTCAAGAAGGCTCGTAACTTTGTGCCGCAACACACTTTCAGAAAACGCTTCGTAAAGGTCTGGACGGTCTTCGCTCAGCCACTTCAGCAAGTTGTTGATGCGGGTCGTGACGGTCTCAGTGGCGAGGCGTTTGAGCAGCGATTCAGAAACTTCCCACCACGGAAAATCCCTGGCGGCTTTCAATGCACTGCCGCCGATATCGAGCGGTTGCCCATTGATCAAACAACGGTCAATGACAGGCATTAACTGCGTGGCGTTAACGTCGGCAGACTGAAGAATCGACAGCAAATAACGCCCATCCCAGAAACGAAAAAACACCGCGTTGCCGTTGGGCAAAAGAACTTGAGTGAGGCTGCGCAAATGCTCGACCAGCGCTTCTTGAGAGGTAGAAGAAACTGCCAGCCAACCCCAATCGCGGGACTCGGTCGTAGCAACCCACTCCAGAAACTCACCATCAGCAGCGACGATTCCGACATAGGGCATCACCGCGTCCCACTCGGCATACGCGGTGTCGGCCCAGATCGGGCTCGGCGCTTGTGCGGTGATCGAGCGTTGCCAGGCAACAAATGGCTCAGCGGCGCTGGCATTGCTGAAAATCGCGAACAGTTGCTCCGACGGTTTCACTGGCTGGCGTTCCAGCCAGGCCCGAGGTGACAAGACATCAGGCGGCACAGACACCGTCCTTGCAGCGCTCGCACTCTTCGCAGAACGGCGCGTCACTTTGCAGGCTGAGTATTTGTGCGGCACTGAGCAGCGCCGCGGGGGCTGCTGCCAGTTTCAACGGGACGTCCGGCAAGCTCGGCGCAGCAGCCATGGCCGCCATCGGTGCGCCACCGACCTGGATCGGCACGCTGCTGAAAATTCCGCCGGGGCCGATGTTGATCCACTGCCCGCCCGCCTGAATGGTCGCGCTGGCGCCGCCGTCGATGACCACTTGCTGGCCGGCGCTGACGTGGAATTGCTGGCTGGCGTTGAGGGCCTGACTGGTCACGCGAATGTGCCGGTCACCGACCACCACCAAATGATCATCAAGTCGCACTTCGGTCTGGCGCTGGCCGTGGGTGATGCGCTTTTCGTCAGCCTTCAACTCATGGCGAGCGGTGCCGGTGACGACGATGCTGCGCTGGTTGTCGACCTGCACCTGTTGATCATTCAATACATGCTGAGTCCAGTTTCGCTGGGCGCGCAGGTAGATTTCCTCGGCACCCTTGCGATCCTCGATGCGCAATTCGTTGTAACCACCGCCACCGGGACTACTTTGGCTACGGAAAATACTGCGGGTTTTGTCCGCCGGCAGATCGAGCGGCACCGGGGTCGCGGCGTTGGGCAGGCACCCCATGACCAGCGGCTTGTCGGCATCGGCGTCGACAAACCCCACCAGCACTTCCATGCCGACGCGCGGAATCATCACGCTGCCGTAGCGGTCGTGCGCCCAGCCAGTGGCGACACGCAGCCAGCAACTGGAATGCTCGTTGAGCTGACCGTCACGGTCCCAGGCCAGTTGAACCTTGACCCGACCGTACTCGTCGCAATGGATTTCGCTGTCAGTCGGGCCGGTAACCACGGCCGGTTGATAGCCGAGCATGCGGGGCTTTTCCGGCCCCAGCGAGGGGCGAAAAGCAATGTCCCACGGCGTCGCCAGAAAGGCATTGCGATACCCTTGGAAATCATCTGGGCTGTCGCTGGTGGCCGACTCTTCGAGGACCTGCGGCTGCCGCCCCCGGTGTTCGATTTCGGTGATCAACCACAGGTCATTCCATGCCTGACGCGGGTGTTCGGCGAGGTGTAGGAAATGCCCACTGACCAAAGCAGATTCGTCGCCGCGACCTTCGGCCTGGCGGTAATCGGCGCCGTGGCGCTCCAAGGCCCGTTGTGCCAGATGCTTGCCGTGTTCGCGGTCGGTGAATTGGCCAGGGAAGTGGTAGTCCTCAAGCACCGGTCGCTGTTCGCTGTCCAGGCGGCTTTCGAGTTGCAGGTGTGGTTTGTGGAAGTCGTAATCCCGGCGAGTGACCGCCGTAGTACGGGTTTCCAGGCGCACGTTGAACCGCTTGATCGCTGGCGCATCCGCTGCCATCCCGCTGCCAGGCAAGTACAACGTCGGCTCGGGTAGTCGAGGGAAAACCGTCTGGTCATCGCCGAACACCAGCAAGTGCCCGTCGGGCCTGTGCTGGAAGTGGTAATGAATACCGATTTCGGCACACAGACGCTGAATGAATGCCAGATCACTTTCGGCGTACTGCACGCAGTACTCGCGCTCGGGGTAGTCGCTGCCGAGCCGAAACTCGAAGGCGTCACGCTGGATGCCGTGGTCTTTGAGGATTTGCGTGACGATGGTCGGCACGCTTTTGTGCTGGAAAATCCGCTGATTAATGCGCTGACCCAGGTACGCCAGACGCGGCACGAGACTGATTTGATAGCCTGTCAGACGATGACTGGAATCGCTCTGGCCAACACGAAAAATCTGACCGTGAATACCGGAACCGTGCGCATCGAAACTCAGAAATGCCTGACGGTGCAGCAGGCTTTCGAGTTCCAGGTCCGGGCGCTCGCTGACCAGTTCCAGGTCAAAACGATAGGGTTGGCTGATGGCTTCCTTGCCCGTGAACTCAAGTACCTTGAGCTCATTCTGGACGCCGTCGAGGGTCAACGTGAAACGCGGTTGATTGGCAGGCGCGAACATCCGATGTGTCTCTGCAGAATGAAGGCGGGCGATTCTGCATGAGCGACAAGGGGTGTTGACGTGGGGACAAGGAAATCAGATTTGCCCTACTTTTTTAGGGATTTTTCCTTCAAAAATCGGTGTGTTTGGCTACAGACATTCCCTGCAAAAGTAGTGTGTTGCAGCGGGTAGCCTCTTCGCGGGCAAGCCTCGCTCCTACAGTTCTGCGGTGGATCATGAATCCTGTAGGAGCGAGGCTTGCCCGCGAAAGCGGCATCAAAAACACCAACCCCTTCCCCGCAAACCAAAAAAAAACGGCCCGCCTCCAAAGGAAGCGGGCCGTTTTCATATCGGCGAAAGGTCAGAGCATCAGCTCATCCCCATCACTTGTTCAGGCGGAAATCTGCCTCGGCAGCCGCAAAGCGCTGCAGCATGCCATGAGTCGGCGTGCCCAGCTTGCTGACGATGTAGATCGCCAGGCTGGCGAAGATGAAACCAGGGATGATTTCGTACAGGCCCAGCAGTTCGAAGTGTTTCCAGACGATCACGGTGATCGCGCCGACCAGGATACCGGCCAGTGCGCCGTTGCGGGTCATGTCTTTCCAGATCACGGAGATCAGGACAACCGGACCGAACGCAGCACCGAAACCGGCCCAAGCGTAGCTGACCAGACCCAGTACACGGTTTTCCGGGTTAGCCGCCATCGCAATGGCGATCAGGGCAACCAGCAGCACCATGGCGCGACCGACCCAGACCAGTTCAACCTGGGAAGCGCTTTTACGCAGGAAGGTTTTGTAGAAGTCTTCGGTCAGGGCGCTCGAGCACACCAGCAGCTGGCAGCTCAGGGTACTCATTACCGCCGCCAGAATGGCCGACAGCAGTACACCGGCAACCCACGGGTTGAACAGGATTTTGGCCAATTCGATGAACACACGCTCGTGGTTTTCACTCACTGGCATTGCCACGGCAGGGTTTGCCGAGAAGTAAGCGATGCCGAAGAAACCTACAGCGACCGTACCGCCCAGGCACAGGATCATCCAGGCCATGGAAATGCGACGCGCCTTGGCAATCGACTTGACCGAATCCGCCGCCATGAAACGCGCCAGGATATGCGGCTGGCCGAAGTAGCCCAAGCCCCAGCCCATCAGCGAGATAATGCCGACGAAGGTGGTGTTTTTCAGCATGTCGAAGTTGCTGGCGTCTTGCGCTTCGATGGCCAGGAACGTGGTATCGATGCCGCCGGTCGCCAGCAGCACGATGATCGGCGTCAGCAGCAAGGCGAAGATCATCAATGTGGCTTGTACGGTGTCCGTCCAGCTCACTGCCAGGAAACCGCCGACGAAGGTGTAGGCAATCGTCGCCGCAGCACCGGCCCACAGCGCTGTCTCGTAAGACATGCCGAAGGTACTTTCGAACAGACGGGCGCCGGCCACGATGCCGGAAGCGCAGTAGATGGTGAAGAACACCAGGATCACCACCGCAGAGATAATCCGCAGCAGGCCGCTTTTATCTTCAAAACGGCTGGAGAAATAATCCGGCAGGGTCAGTGCATCGCCGTTGTGCTCGGTCTGCACGCGCAGACGGCCGGCGACGAACAGCCAGTTCAGGTAAGCACCGATGATCAGGCCGATAGCGATCCAGCTTTCGGAAAGACCGGACATGTAGATAGCGCCTGGCAGGCCCATCAACAACCAGCCGCTCATGTCGGAAGCACCGGCGGAGAGTGCGGTCACGACGCTGCCCAGGCTACGACCGCCCAGAATGTAGTCAGAAAGGTTGTTGGTGGAGCGATAGGCCATGAAGCCGATCAGCACCATTGCTGCGATGTAGATCACGAACGTGATCAGGGTTGGATTGCTTACGCTCATTGAGTTACGCCCTGGCATTGTTTTTATGTAACGGCGGCTGGTGAACCGCTCGCAAACGACGACGTTTGACAGACGATCCGGATCCCGCGCATTTATGACTGATGTTTCCCCAGGAAAGCCATCAGCCGGCACAGCGGTTTTTCGACCGGTTGCACCTTGGCCGCGAATGCTATTCAACATTGCAAATAAGGTGCAACCAGTTTCGTACGAATAAGTTGCACCTAGTCGGATTTTTCTTACAAAGGGTCGATTTTGCTCCTTTTTAGGGCGTTTTTCCGGTTGCACTAGAATTAAAAGCACCAAGCAGGCGCGGGAGGAGGCAGCAAAATCAGTTTCCTGACGAGCTGCTTATTATTCCGACAAAAAAAGGGTTGCACCCGGTTGCACCTCGACCGACGCACCGCTAATCTTGCCGCCAGCTGATGCCACGCGGTCGTGGCAAACATGAGGATAAAAAAATATGGCTACCACCACTCTTGGGGTCAAACTTGACGACCCGACCCGCGAACGCCTCAAGGCCGCCGCGACCTCGATTGATCGCACGCCGCACTGGCTGATCAAGCAGGCAATTTTCAATTACCTGGAAAAACTCGAGGGTGGTGCAACCCTGTCCGAGCTGAACGGTTTGAACGGCAAGGAAATTGACGAAGCGGGCGAGATCCATGTTGATCACGCCCATCAGTGCTTCCTGGAATTCGCCGAAAGCATCCTGCCTCAATCGGTGCTGCGCGCCTCTATTACTGCCGCCTACCGTCGCCCGGAACCTGAAGTGGTGCCGATGCTGATCGAGCAGGCGCGCCTGCCGGCCCCGATGGCCGACGCCACTAACAAGCTCGCCGCCTCGATTGCCGAGAAATTGCGCAATCAGAAAAGCGCCGGCGGCCGTGCCGGGATTGTTCAGGGCCTGTTGCAGGAGTTTTCCCTGTCGTCCCAGGAAGGCGTGGCACTGATGTGCCTGGCCGAAGCGCTGTTGCGTATTCCGGACAAAGGCACCCGCGACGCGCTGATCCGCGACAAAATCAGCACCGGCAACTGGCAGCCGCACCTGGGCAACAGCCCATCGCTGTTCGTCAACGCCGCCACCTGGGGCTTGCTGCTGACTGGCAAACTGGTCGCCACCCATAACGAAGCGGGCCTGACCTCGTCCCTGAGCCGCATCATCGGCAAGAGCGGCGAGCCGATGATCCGCAAGGGCGTCGACATGGCCATGCGCCTGATGGGCGAGCAGTTCGTTACCGGCGAAACCATCGCCGAAGCCCTGGCCAACGCCAGCAAGTTCGAAACCAAAGGCTTCCGTTATTCCTACGACATGCTGGGTGAAGCCGCACTCACCGAGCACGACGCCCAGAAATACCTGGCCTCGTACGAACAAGCCATTCACTCGATCGGCAAAGCCTCCCACGGTCGTGGGATTTATGAAGGCCCGGGCATTTCGATCAAGCTGTCCGCACTGCACCCGCGTTATAGCCGCGCCCAGTACGAGCGCGTGATGGACGAGCTGTACCCGCGCCTGCTGTCGCTGACTCTGTTGGCCAAGCAATACGACATCGGCCTGAACATCGACGCCGAAGAAGCCGACCGCCTCGAGCTGTCGCTGGATCTGCTGGAGCGCCTGTGCTTCGAGCCGCAACTGACTGGCTGGAACGGCATCGGTTTCGTGATCCAGGCGTACCAGAAACGTTGCCCTTATGTGATCGACTACGTGATTGACCTGGCTCGCCGCAGCCGTCATCGCCTGATGATTCGCCTGGTGAAAGGCGCGTACTGGGACAGCGAAATCAAGCGCGCCCAGGTCGAAGGCCTGGAAGGCTATCCGGTCTACACCCGCAAGGTGTACACCGACGTGTCCTACATTGCCTGCGCACGCAAACTGCTGTCGGTGCCGGAAGTCATTTATCCACAGTTCGCCACGCACAATGCCCACACTTTATCGGCCATTTACCACATCGCCGGTCAGAACTATTACCCAGGTCAGTACGAGTTCCAGTGCCTGCACGGCATGGGCGAACCCCTGTACGAACAGGTTGTAGGCAAAGTTTCCGAAGGCAAGCTGAACCGTCCGTGCCGCGTGTACGCTCCGGTTGGCACGCACGAAACACTGCTGGCGTACCTGGTGCGTCGCCTGCTGGAAAACGGCGCGAACACTTCGTTCGTCAACCGCATCGCCGACCAGTCCATTTCGATTCAGGAGCTGGTGGCCGATCCAGTGGCCAGCATCGAGCAGATGGCGACGCTGGAAGGCGGCTTCGGTCTGCCGCACCCGCGCATCCCGCTGCCGCGCGATCTTTATGGTGCCGAGCGCGCCAACTCCAGCGGCATCGACATGGCCAACGAACATCGTCTGGCTTCCTTGTCCTGCGCCCTGCTGGCCACCGCACACAACAACTGGAAAGCGGCGCCGATGCTCGGTTGCGCCTCCAGCAGCGAAACCCCGGCGCCCGTCCTGAACCCGTCGGATCTGCGTGACGTGGTGGGTCATGTGCAGGAAGCCACCGTCGAAGACGTCGACAATGCAATTCAGTGCGCCCTGAACGCCGCCCCGATCTGGCAGGCGACCCCGCCAGCCGAACGTGCTGCGATTCTGGAACGTGCCGCCGATTTGATGGAAGGCGAGATCCAGCCGTTGATGGGCCTGTTGGCTCGTGAAGCCGGCAAGACTTTCGCCAACGCCATCGCCGAAGTGCGTGAAGCCGTGGACTTCCTGCGTTATTACGCGGTGCAGGCACGCAACGATTTCACCAACGATGCCCACCGCCCATTGGGCCCAGTGGTCTGCATCAGCCCGTGGAACTTCCCGCTGGCGATCTTCAGTGGTCAGGTCGCTGCGGCCCTGGCCGCCGGTAACCCGGTACTGGCCAAACCTGCGGAACAAACCCCGCTGGTGGCGGCTCAAGCCGTGCGTTTGCTGCTCGAAGCCGGCATCCCGGAAGGCGTGTTGCAACTGCTGCCGGGCCGTGGCGAAACCGTCGGCGCCCGCCTGGTCGGCGACGATCGGGTCAAAGGCGTGATGTTCACCGGTTCCACCGAAGTCGCGCGTCTGCTGCAACGCAACATCGCCGGTCGTCTGGACGCTCAGGGGCGTCCGATTCCGTTGATCGCCGAAACCGGTGGCCAGAACGCGATGATCGTCGACTCCTCGGCGCTGACCGAACAAGTAGTCATTGACGTGGTGTCGTCGGCCTTCGACAGCGCCGGTCAACGCTGCTCGGCGCTGCGGGTGCTTTGCCTGCAGGAAGATTCCGCTGACCGTGTCATCGAAATGCTCAAGGGCGCCATGGCGGAATGCCGCCTCGGTAATCCAGAGCGTCTGAGCGTGGACATCGGCCCGGTGATCGACGCCGAAGCCAAGGCAGGCATCGAGAAGCACATCCAGGCCATGCGCGACAAAGGTCGCAACGTGTACCAGGTAGCCATCGCCAACACAGAAGAAGTCAAACGCGGCACTTTCGTGATGCCGACCCTGATCGAACTGGAAAGCTTCGACGAGCTGCAACGGGAGATCTTCGGCCCGGTGCTGCACGTGGTGCGCTACAAGCGCAAGGACATCGATCAACTGATCGGCCAGATCAACGCTTCCGGCTACGGCCTGACCCTGGGCGTACACACGCGCATCGACGAGACCATCGCCAAGGTGATCGACAACGTCAACGCCGGCAACATCTACGTGAACCGCAACATCGTCGGTGCTGTAGTCGGCGTGCAACCGTTCGGCGGTGAAGGCCTGTCGGGTACTGGCCCGAAAGCCGGTGGTCCGTTGTACCTGTACCGCCTGCTGTCGACGCGTCCTACCGATGCAATCGAAAAATCCTTCGCTCGGGACGATGCCGTCGCTGCACCGGACGTTCGTCTGCGTGATGCCATGAGCAAACCGCTGACAGCGCTCAAAGCCTGGGCCGAGAGCAACAAGCTCGCTGACTTGAGCACCTTGTGCGTACAGTTTGCCGCGCAGTCGCAGAGCGGGATCACCCGTGTTCTGGCCGGCCCGACCGGCGAACGCAACAGCTACGCCATCCTGCCGCGCGAACACGTGCTGTGCCTGGCAGAGGTCGAAGGCGATCTGCTGACTCAATTGGCTGCGGTATTGGCCGTGGGCGGCTCGGCGGTATGGCCGGAAGGCGAACCGGGCAAAGCTCTGTTCGCACGCCTGCCGAAAGAAGTTCAGGCGCGGATCAAGCGGGTTGCCGACTGGACCAAGGACGAAGTGGTGATCGATGCAGTTCTGCATCATGGCCATTCCGACCAGTTGCGTGCGGTGTGCCAGCAAGTGGCCAAGCGTGCCGGGGCGATCGTTGGGGTTCATGGTTTGTCGCAGGGCGAGACCAACATTGCGTTGGAGCGTCTGGTGATCGAACGTGCGTTGAGCGTCAACACTGCTGCGGCGGGTGGTAATGCCAGTTTGATGACGATCGGCTAAACCCTCCTCATGACCGTTCCCACGCTCTGCGTGGGAACGATCATGACCGTCCTCCCCAGCTTTATCCTTCCCTCTCGTTCTGCCTCTCCATCACGCTCATCAATCATCCTGTTCACCCCGCCCTTCCCACATCTAGACTCGGTCCACTCCAAAAAAAGGTAGGCCGCCATGTCCGAGACGTTGCTCAGTTCCCGCAATCTGGCTTTCGAGCTGTATGAAGTCCTTGATGCCGAAGGCCTGACTCAGCGTGAGCGGTTCGCCGAGCACAACCGCGAGACCTTCGATGCGGCCATCGGTACTGCCCGCAACATCGCCGAGAAGTTCTTCGCCCCGCACAACCGCAAGGGCGACGAGAACGAACCGCGCTATGAGAACGGTCAGGCAATTCTGATTCCGGAAGTGAAGCCGGCGGTGGATGCGTTCCTTGAAGCCGGTTTCCTCAACGCCGCGCGCAGTTTCGACGCCGGCGGCATGCAACTGCCTACGCTGCTGTCGCAAGCGTGCTTTGCGCACTTTCAGTCGGCCAACGCGGCGTCGACTTCTTACCCGTTCCTGACCATGGGCGCGGCGAACCTGATCGAAAGCTTCGGCACCGATGAACAGAAGCAGCGTTTCCTGCAACCGATGGTCGACGGTCGTTTCTTCGGCACCATGGCCCTGACCGAGCCTCACGCAGGGTCCTCGCTGTCGGATATTCGTACCCGCGCCGAGCTTGCATCCGATGGCACCTACCGCCTCAAGGGCAACAAGATTTTCATCTCCGGCGGCGACCACCCGCTGTCGGAAAACATCGTGCACATGGTGCTGGCCAAACTGCCGGACGCGCCGGCCGGGGTGAAAGGCATTTCGCTGTTTATCGTGCCCAAGTTTCTGGTCAACGATGACGGCAGCCTGGGCAAACGCAACGACGTGTTGCTGGCCGGGTTGTTCCACAAGATGGGCTGGCGTGGCACCACGTCCACCGCGCTGAACTTCGGCGACAATGGCGAGTGTGTCGGCTATCTGGTGGGCAAGCCGCACCACGGTTTGAGCTACATGTTCCAGATGATGAACGAGGCGCGGATCGGCGTCGGCATGGGCGCGGTAATGCTTGGTTACGCCGGGTATCTGTACTCACTGGAGTACGCTCGCGAACGTCCGCAAGGCCGCGTTCCCGACAGTAAAGACCCAACCACCGCCCCCGTGGCAATCATTCAGCACGCCGACGTCAAACGCATGCTGCTGACCCAGAAGGCTTATGTAGAAGGCGCGTTCGACCTTGGTTTGCACGCGGCGCGACTGTTCGACGACACCACCACGCTTGAGACTGAAGCCGAACGCAAACAAGCCCATGAGCTGCTGGATTTACTGACGCCGATCGTCAAATCCTGGCCGTCGGAGTTTTGCCTGAAGGCCAACGAACTGGCGATCCAGATTCTCGGCGGCCACGGTTACACCCGTGAGTACCCGGTGGAGCAGTACTACCGCGATAACCGTCTGAACCCGATTCATGAAGGGACTCACGGCATTCAGTCGCTGGACTTGCTGGGGCGCAAGCTGGCGCAGAACGGGGGCGCGGGGCTCAAGCAATTGATCCGCCTGATCGCCGACACCGCCGGGCGCGCGCAGGCGTATGAATCGCTGACGCCGCTGCGTGAGCCGTTGGAGAAACTGGTGGCCCGCCTGCAAACCGTGACCATCGGCCTGCTGACCGATCTGGCTCAAGGCAAGGTCAATAGCAGCCTGGCGAATTCGGCGCTGTACCTGAAAGTGTTCGGGCATACGGTGATCGGCTGGCGCTGGCTGGAACAGGCGATTCGTGCCGAGGAAGGGTTGGCCAAAGGGAACTCGGCAGACGTGAGCTTCTATAAAGGCAAACTGCAGGCGGCGCGGTATTTTCTGACGTGGGAAGTACCGGGTTGTCACCATGAGCTGGCGATTCTTGAGGCGCGGGATGATGTGTGCCTGGGCATGCAGGATGAGTGGTTCTGACACCCTCTCACTGATCGTTCCCACGCTCTGCGTGGGAATGCCTCAGGGGACGCTCCGCGTTCCAATGGGACGCGGAGCGTCCCGGGCTGCATTCCCACGCAGAGCGTGGGAACGATCGGTCAACACTATTTTTAGCTGAGTTTGAAACTGCCCATCTGCCGCGCCAGATCATCCGCCAACCGCTGCAACATCTGACAATCCTCACGACAAGCCCTGACCTCCCCCGCCGTAGCCCGGGCCAAATCAGAAATCCCCTGCACATTCCGGTTGATTTCTTCGGTCACCGCCGACTGCTCTTCCGTCGCCGTGGCTACCTGGTGGTTCATGTCGCTGATGCGCTCGACCTGTCCGGTAATCGCCGTCAACGACGCCCCGGTGCGCTGGCTCGACTCAACGCCGGTGCCGGTCGCTGCTTGCCCGGCGTGCATGGAAGACACCGCATTCTCCGCGCCCTGCTTGAGGCTGCCGATCATCTGCTGGATCTCGTCGGTGGACGCCTGAGTCCGCCGCGCCAACGTCCGCACTTCATCGGCCACCACGGCAAACCCGCGCCCCATGTCCCCGGCCCGCGCCGCTTCGATGGCCGCATTCAAAGCCAAAAGATTGGTTTGCTCGGAAATCCCGCGAATCACTGCCAACACCTGATCGATGGACGCCACTTGATGGGCCAACTCGCCCACCGCACCGGCGGCGATACCAATCTCATCGGACATGCTTTCGATATGCCGAATCGAGCCGCCCACGACTTCCCGCGCCTGCAATGCTTCATCCCGCGCGGTTTGCGAAGCGACGGCTGCATTGCCAGCGTTCTGCGCGATTTCCTGCACGGTCAGGCCCATTTCGTGAACGGCGGTGGCGACCATATCGGTCATTTCCTGCTGACGGCCCGAGCGTTCGGCCGTGTTATCCACCACACGCGCCACTTGGCCGACCGCCGTGCGCAAGCGCTCACTGGTGGCCAGGACTTCGCCGATCATGTCGCGCTGACTTTCCAGGAAGCGATTGAAGCCACGAGCGAGGTCACCCAGTTCATCGGCGCGACTGGAATCTAACCTGTGGGTCAAATCTCCACCACCGCTACCGATGGCAACCAACGCCGCTGTTACCTGACGAATCGGTCGCACCAATCCACGGGCCAGCAACACCACCAGCAACAGGCAAACCAGCGCCACCGCCATACCGATGCCGCCGCTCATCCACATCGCGCGGCGGGCTTCGGCGTAGATCTGCGACTGTGGCACTTCGGCCACCAGGGTCCAGCCCAGATCACGTAGCGGCAGGCTCAGCGCCAGAAAATCTTCGCCATCGCGGACAAAACGGCTGGTGGCGAACGCGGTGGCGCCAGGGCGCTGCCCCATGACCGCTTGCGCCGCCGAAGCGCCGATTTGCTCGACCAGCGTGCGTTTGCCGCTGAACTGCGCCTGGGGGTGAATCTGGATCAAACCGTCGGAGCGCACCAGATAGACCTTGCCGCGCTCACCGAAATTGAAATTGTGGATCAGCTCCGACAGCTCTTTCATGCTCAGGCCCAGCCCGGCGACGCCCACGACTTTACCGGCCTGCTCGACCTTGAGGTCGATGAACAGCGCCAACTCGCCGGTGGCGGTGTCATTGTCGATATTGAGGGTGCGCGGCTGGTTGCTGTCGAGGAACGAATAGAACCAGGCGTCGTTGGGATTGGAACGGCTGAGCGTGCGATCCAGGCCTTTTTCATTGAAGTAATGGCTAGACGCGGCCCCGATAATCAGCGCGGTAAAGGCTTTATGCTCGGCGCGGATGCCTTGCAGATAGTTCACGAAGGTGTCGGTCTGGGCGCTGTTCTCGCCCCCGGCCAACCAGTCGCGCACCATGCTGTTACTGGCGATGTCCTTGGCGGCGGTGAGCGGTTGAACGAGGATTCGTTCGATGTCGTTGCGCATCGCCTCGATGCTCGACGGCAGCGCTTGTTCGACCAGATAGCGCTGGGCGAGGCGGTTGACCACGAGGGTATAAACGCCAACCACGATCAGAATACTGACCAGCAGGGCGGTGCCCATGCTCAGGATCAACTGCCATTGAATACTGCGTCGCCAGAACTGCATGGAGCACCCCCAAAGAATAAGAGGCTGAAACACTGCAACAGCCATGCCGATTGTATACAACGCAAACGACAATTTATTCTTTGGTTGTGCGCAAAGCTGATCAGGCCTGATTGATGGTCTTGGCGATCACTTCAACCGTGGCGCTGACTTGCTCTTGGTAACGGTCGAGTTCTTGCTGGTGACGCTTTTGCATTTCGATCTGCTGCGAACACAGATTCATCGCCGCCAGCACCAGCAAGCGGTCACCGATCAGCGTCGGGTATTTCTTTTTGGTCTCGGCCAGGGCGGCCTTCAACATTAAAGCGGCGTCCAGCAGGGTCTGCTCTTCCCCGGCCGGCGCCTTGATCGAATAGTCCTCCCCCAGAATCGAGACGACTTTTACCCCCGGGGCGCCATAACTCATGCGCTGACAGGGCCGGCGCTGACGCGCTCAACCAAGGCCTGAATACGTGCGGCAGTGGCGCCTTGTTTCTCTTCCTGTTCCATCAGGCTCAGTTGCAGGCTTTCGTTTTCATCCTTGACCTGGGCCAGTTCCGCGCTCAGGGATTGATTGGTGCCGAGCAGGCTCTGGTTCTGCTGCACCAGGTCGCTGACCAGTTGTTCCAATTGGCTTAGGGATGCTTCCAACATTTTGATTTTCCGGGCATTTTCAAAGGGCGCGTACGATAAAGAAAAGTCACCACTGACGCCAGGGTTATTCGGGCGCAAGGCCTTGATTTTGCTGGCGGGCGACCTTCCTCGCGAGTTTTAAAGACTGTGTTTGGCGGATCTGGTTCCTGCACTTCGTCGCCGCGGCCCTTGCGCGACAAAAACGCGCGCCGCTCAAGACTTTAGTCGTATGACCGATAAGTCATGCATACAGCAGTCTCAGCCCCGCACGGATGCGCTTTTTTCGGTGAACATCATGTCTTTACGAAACATCAATATCGCACCGCGGGCGTTCCTCGGTTTTGCCTTGATTGGCGGCCTGATGCTGGTTCTGGGTGTATTCGCGCTGAACCAGATGAGCAAGATTCGCGGTGCCGCCGAGCAAATCACCTCCAACAGCGTACCGAGCATTAAAAGCCTCGATGAGTTCACTCAGCTGACCCTGCGCCTGCGCGTGCTGTCTTATCGTCTGCTGGTGAACCGCGAGCCGGACGTCCAGCAGAAAACCATGGAGTTGCTGGAAACCCGTAACCAGCAGATTCGAGCGGCTCAAGCCATCTACGAAAAACTGATCGCCAGCCCGCAGGAACGTGCGACCTATGATCAATATGTGCAGTTGCTGGGGCAGTATCGCCAGATCGAAGACCGGATGAAGAGCCTGTCGCGCAACAATCAGATCGACGAACTGCGCACGCTGCTCAATACCGATTTGCTGACGAACTCTGAAGCCGTCAACTCTGTGCTCAGCCTTTTGCTGGAGATCAACACTCAGCAGTCCCTCGACACCAATCAGCAAGCCGTCGACCAATACGCCTCGGCCTTCAACCTGACGGTGACCCTGCTGATCATCGCCACCGGCCTGACTTTGCTGTTTGCCTGGCTGCTGACTAACAGCATTACCAGGCCAATCGCCAACGCCCTGAGCGCCGCCGAAGAAATCGCCGAAGGCAACCTCACGCGCCCGATCACCGTCGACGGTAAAGATGAAGCCGGTCGTTTGCTGGCCGCGATGGCGAAGATGCAGGACAAACTGCGCGACACCTTGCAACAGATTTCCGGTTCGGCCACGCAACTGGCGTCCGCCGCGGAGGAGCTCAACAGCGTTACCGACGAAAGCGCCCGGGGCCTGACTCAGCAGAACAACGAAATCGAACAGGCCGCCACGGCCGTTAACGAAATGACCAGTGCCGTGGAAGAAGTCGCGCGCAATGCCGTGAGCACCTCCGAAGCCTCGAAAAATGCCACCACGTCGGCGGGTGACGGCCGTGACCTGGTGCAGGAAACCGTCAGTGCGATCGAGCGCATGAGCGCCGACGTGCAGAGCACTGCCACCCTGATCGGTGATCTGGCCAACGAGTCGCGCGACATCGGCAAGGTGCTGGACGTGATTCGCGGCCTGGCGGACCAGACCAACCTGTTGGCATTGAACGCCGCCATCGAAGCCGCCCGTGCCGGTGAAGCCGGTCGTGGTTTTGCAGTCGTTGCCGACGAAGTGCGTGCCCTCGCTCATCGCACCCAGCAGTCGACCAGCGAAATCGAACGCATGATCGGCAGTATCCAGAGCGGCACCGAACACGCCGTGGATTCGATGCGCAACAGCACCGAACGCGCCGAGTCGACCTTGAACATCGCCCGTGGAGCAGGCCTGTCGCTGGATACCATCAACAGCGCCATCGTCGAAATCAACGAACGCAACCTGGTGATCGCCAGCGCTGCCGAAGAGCAGGCACAGGTGGCCCGCGAAGTGGACCGCAATCTGGTGAACATTCGCGACCTGTCGGTGCAATCGGCCACGGGCGCCAACCAGACGAGCGCGGCCAGCAACGAACTGTCGCGCCTGGCGCTGGACCTGAACAACATGGTTGGGCGGTTTAGCCTCTAATCCTGTGGCGAGGGGGCTTGCCCCCGTTCGGCTGCGCAGCAGTCGTAGAATCCGGGGCCGCTGCGCGACCCAACGGGGGCAAGCCCCCTCGCCACAGTTATCTCATCCGGCTCATCGTTAAAAGCTTTTTGACAGCATCACATTTCAACAGGTTAGAATCGCTGGCACGCAGACTGCATGGTCAGTTTGTGCCCGCCTTTAGCTTTCTGGAGTATTGCCTTTGAATGCGACGACCATCAACAGCCTGTTCTTGATCGGCGCGTTGCTGGTAGGTGCGAGCATTCTGGTGAGCTCACTTTCATCGCGCCTCGGGATCCCGATTCTGGTGATCATCCTCGCGGTGGGCATGTTGGCCGGTGTCGACGGTGCCGGCATTATTTTCGATAACTACCCTACGGCTTATCTGGTCGGCAACCTCGCCCTGGCAGTGATCCTGCTCGATGGCGGCTTGCGCACCCGGGTGGCGAGTTTCCGCGTGGCATTATGGCCGGCGCTGTCGCTGGCCACGGTCGGGGTGTTGATTACCACCGGGCTGACCGGAATGGCGGCGGCGTGGTTGTTTGACCTCAATATGATTCAGGGCCTGCTGATCGGCGCCATCGTCGGCTCCACCGATGCCGCCGCCGTGTTCTCGCTGCTGGGCGGCAAGGGCTTGAACGAACGGGTGAGCGCGAGCCTGGAAATCGAATCCGGCAGCAACGATCCGATGGCGGTGTTCCTCACCGTGACCCTGATCGACATGCTCGCCAGCGGCGAGACCGGCCTGCACTGGAGTCTGCTGGCGCATTTGGTGCGTGAATTCGGCATCGGCGGTGTGATCGGCCTGGGCGGTGGCTGGCTGATGCTGCAACTGGTCAACCGTATCAATCTGGCCACCGGCCTTTATCCGATTCTGGTGATTGCTGGCGGTCTGGCGGTGTTTGCCCTGACCAACGCCCTGCACGGCAGCGGCTTTTTGGCGGTTTACTTGTGCGGGCTGGTGATCGGCAATCGCCCGGTGCGCAGTCGCCACGGCATTTTGCACATGCTCGACGGCATGGCCTGGCTGGCGCAGATCGGCATGTTCCTGGTGCTGGGGCTGTTGGTCACGCCCCATGACCTGCTGCCGATTGCCTTGCCCGCACTGGGCCTGGCGCTGTGGATGATCCTGTTTGCCCGCCCGCTGTCTGTGCTGGTCGGCCTGTTGCCCTTCAAGGCATTCCATGGCCGCGAAAAGGCATTCATTTCCTGGGTTGGCCTGCGCGGTGCCGTACCGATCATTCTGGCGGTATTTCCGCTGATGGCGGGGCTACCCAATGCCCAGCTGTATTTCAATCTGGCGTTCTTTATCGTGCTGGTGTCGCTGCTGCTGCAAGGCACGAGCCTGCCCTGGGTTGCCAAGTTGTTGAAAGTGACCGTCCCGCCGGAGCCCTTGCCGATTTCCCGATCGGCGCTGGAAGTGCATGTCACCAGTGAATGGGAGCTGTTCGTGTATCGCCTGGGTGCCGAGAAATGGTGCATTGGATCCCCTCTTCGCGAGCTGAAAATGCCCGAAGGGACCCGTATCGCTGCCCTGTTTCGTGGCCAACAATTGCTCCATCCGTCGGGTAGCACGGTGCTTGAAGTCGATGATTTGCTCTGTGTAATCGGCCATGAACACAACCTTCCGGCCCTCGGAAAACTCTTCAGTCAGGCCCCGCAACGGGGGCAGGATTTGCGCTTCTTCGGCGACTTCGTACTCGAAGGAGACGCCCAGCTGGCCGCGGTTGCCGCCCTGTACGGGTTGCAAGTCGAAGGCATCGATCCAAACATGTCCCTGGGCCACTTCATTGCCCAGAAAGTGGGCGGTGCACCCGTAGTGGGCGACCAGGTGGAATGGAACAACACACTGTGGACCGTCGCTGTCATGGAGGGGAACAAGATTGGTAAGGTAGGCGTCAGATTCCCCGAAGGAAGTCGCCCGGGTCCCGGCTTGTTCCTCTAAACTCCACTCTTCGTCAGTTTTCGATCGGTCTTTATGTCAACCCTGCGCACTGTTTTCATCATGGCCCTGCTGGGCTTGAGTCTTTCCATCAACACACTGCAAGCCGCCGAACCGCCCTCCAGCGCAGCCGTGCAGGCGAGCCTGGACAAGATCGCCGAGCGCAAGCTGCCGGAAGCCGATCAGAAGGCCCTGCAAAGCGTTTTGCAAGGCACGTTGACGCAACTGGCCAACAAGCGTGATTACGAGCAAAAGCTGGTTGATCTCAAGCAGCAGCTGGCTAGCGCGCCAAAGCAGAACATTGAGAACCAGCGTGAACTGGCTCGCCTGAAGGTCAACCATGTGGTGCCGGTGGCGCAACGCTACGCCAAAGAAACCATTCAGCAGCTTGAGCAGTTATTGACCGAACGCTCGACGCAGCAAAGCGATCTGCAAAAAGCACTGGCCGAGGCCAACAGTCTGGTGATTACCGCCCAGACCCGTCCCGAGCGTGCCCAGGCGGAAATTTCCGCCAGCCAGACGCGCATTCAGCAAATCAATAACATCCTCAAAATCGGCAAGGACAACGGCAAGACGCTCAGCGCTGAACAGCGCGACCAGCTCAACGCCGAGCTTGCGGCACTGAACGCACTGATCCCGTTGCGTCGCCAGGAGTTGGCCGGTAACAGTCAGCTGCAGGATTTGGGCAACAGCCAGCATGACCTGCTCACGGAAAAGTCCAATCGCCTGGATCAGGAGATCCAGGAGCTGCAAACCCTGATCAACCAGAAGCGCCTGGCCCAGTCTCAAGAGACCGTTACCCAGCAGTCCATCGAAGCGCAGAAGGCCGGCGGCAGCAGCCTGCTGGCCACCGAAAGCGCGGCCAACCTGAAGCTCTCCGATTACCTGCTCAAAAGCACCGATCGTCTCAATGAAGTCACCCAACAGAACCTTCAGACCAAGCAGCAACTGGACAGCGTGACCCAGAGCGACTCGGCGCTGGACGAACAGATCAACGTGCTCAAGGGCAGCCTGCTGCTCTCCAAAATTCTGTACAAACAGAAACAGGCCCTGCCGCGTCTCAGGGTGGACCGCGACCTGGCGGATCAGATTGCCGATATTCGCCTGTATCAGTTCGAAGTCAGCCAGCAACGGGAACTGCTCAGCAACCCGACAACCTATGTCGACAACCTGCTGGCGACTCAACAGCCCGAGCAAATCACCCCGCAACTGCGCAAGAGCCTGCTGGAACTGGCCATCACTCGTGCGGACCTGCTGGAACGCTTGAATCGCGAATTGAGCGCGGTGCTCAACGAATCCATCACGTTGCAACTCAACCAGAAACAACTGCTCAGCACCGCGCAAAGCCTGAGGGCAACGCTGGATGAGCAAATGTTCTGGATTCCCAGCAACAAGCCGCTGGACCTTGAGTGGATATACGCTGTGCCGGAACGCCTGGAGCGTCAGATCACTACCCTGCCATGGTCCTCGAGCCTGAGTGAGCTGACCGATGGCCTGACCCAGCGACCGCTGCTGTTCCTGCCGCTGGCGTTTCTGATCGGGGCGCTGCTGTGGCGCCGAAAAAATCTGTATGCCCGCCTGAACAAGGTTCACCTGGACATCGGCCATTTCAAGCGCGACAGCCAGTGGCACACACCGCAAGCGATTCTGATCAATATCCTGCTGGCGATGCCCGTTTCCCTGGCGCTGGCCTTGTGCGGCCTGGCGTTGCAGATCGACGCCCGCGGGCAGAACGCCAATATGGGGGCGGCGCTGCTGGAAATGGCCCAGGCCTGGCTGGTGTTCTATACCGCTTACCGTATCCTCGCGCCGGGTGGCGTCGCCGAATTGCATTTCCGCTGGGAAAAACCTCAGGTCGAATTCCTTCAAGGCTGGATACGCCGACTCGGCCTGGTAGTGATGGCCCTGGTGGCGGTGGTGGCGGTCGCCGAGTTGCAACCGGCGATACTGGCCGATGACGTGCTCGGCATGCCGGTAGTGCTGACTTGCTACGCCTTGATGGCCTGGCTACTCAGCCGCCTGCTGGTCAGCAGCCCGACTCACCAGAACGCTTCACTGTTCCGCAAGGCCGTGGGGGTTCTGTTCACAGCCTTGCCCATCGCGTTGTTCGTCGCCGTATGCTTTGGCTATTACTACACCGCGCTGAAACTCAGTGACCGGTTGATCAACACCCTGTATTTGCTGATGTTCTGGCTGGTGATCGAAGCGACCTTCGTCCGTGGCCTCAGCGTTGCCGCACGGCGCCTGGCCTATCAACGCGCCCTGGCCAAACGTCAGGCCGCCAAAGAGGCCGGCGACGGCGAAGCGGTGATCGAAGAGCCGACCCTGGACATCGAGAAGGTCAACGAGCAGTCCCTGCGCCTGATCCGCCTGGCCCTGCTCGGCGGTTTCATCGCGGCACTGTATTGGGTCTGGTCGGACCTGATTTCGGTGTTCTCGTACCTGGACAACATCACCCTCTACGAATACACCAGCGGCACCGGCGCCAACATGAGCATGGTGCCGATCAGCATCGGCGACATGCTCGGCGCGCTGATCATCATCGGCATCACCTTTGCACTGGCGCGCAACCTGCCAGGCTTGCTGGAAGTGTTTGTGCTGTCGAAGCTGAACCTGGCCCAAGGCAGTTCCTACGCCACCACCACGCTGCTGTCCTATGTGATTGCCGGCGTCGGTTTCGTCTCGACCCTGTCCACGCTCGGCGTGAGTTGGGACAAGTTGCAGTGGCTGGTGGCCGCGCTGTCGGTCGGCCTCGGTTTCGGGATGCAGGAGATCTTCGCCAACTTCATTTCCGGCATCATGATCCTGTTCGAACGCCCGGTACGGATCGGCGACACCATCACCATCGGCAACCTGTCGGGCACGGTGAGCAAGATCCGCATCCGCGCCACGACCATCACCGACTTCGACCGCAAGGACATCATCGTCCCGAACAAGACGTTCATCACCGGACAACTGATCAACTGGTCCCTCACCGACACCATTACCCGGGTAACCCTCAAGCTCGGCGTCGACTACGGCTCGGACCTGGACCTGGTGAAAGAACTGCTGCTCAAGGCTGCCCGGGATAACCCGCGCGTGCTGAAGGATCCGGAACCCCACGTGTACTTCCTGAACTTCGGCGAAAGCACCCTCGACCACGAGTTGCGTATGCATGTGCGCGACCTCGGCGACCGCAACCCGGTGCTCGATGAGGTCAACCGCTTCATCAATCGCGAGTTCAAGAAGCAGCACATCAACATCTCGTTCCGACAAATGGAGGTCTACCTCAAGAACCTTCATGGCCAGGAATACAAGATGGTGCCGATCGAACCGGAAGCCAAAACCATCGTGCCGGTGGTCGACAGCAAACCGCGGCGCGAACCGCCACCTGTCGAACTCGACTAACCGCGCTATCCCTAGCAGAATGCTCGGACATTCTGCTGGAGATGGCCGTTGAAAGCCCTCGACGAACTGACCTTCGACAATCGCTTCGCCCGCCTGGGCGATGCGTTCTCAACCCATGTGCTGCCCGAGCCCATCGCCGCTCCGCGACTGGTGGTTGCCAGCCCCGCCGCCATGGCGCTGCTGGACCTGGACCCGGCCGAGGCCCACACACCGGTGTTCGCTGAGCTGTTCAGTGGTCACAAGCTCTGGGCCGAGGCCGAGCCGCGGGCGATGGTCTATTCCGGGCATCAGTTCGGCTTTTACAACCCGCAGCTGGGCGACGGTCGCGGCTTGTTACTGGGCGAGGTCTACAACGAAGCCGGCGAACATTGGGACCTGCACCTCAAGGGTGCCGGCCAGACGCCCTATTCACGCATGGGCGATGGACGGGCGGTGTTGCGGTCCTCGATCCGCGAATTTCTCGCCTCCGAAGCCCTGCATGCGCTGAACATTCCCACCACTCGCGCGCTGTGCGTGATCGGCTCCGACACACCGGTCTGGCGCGAGAAACAGGAACGCGCGGCCATGCTCCTGCGTCTGGCGCCGAGCCATGTACGTTTCGGGCATTTCGAATTTTTCTACTACACCAAGCGTCCCGAGCAACAGAAAGAACTTGGCGACCATGTGCTGGCGATGCATTTCCCCCATTGCCTGGAACAGCCGGAACCGTATCTGGCGATGTTCCGCGAAATCGTCGAGCGCAATGCCGAACTGATCGCCAAATGGCAGGCCTACGGGTTCTGCCACGGCGTGATGAACACCGACAACATGTCGATCCTGGGTATTACCTTCGACTTCGGCCCGTTTGCCTTTCTCGACGACTTCGATGCCCACTTCATCTGCAATCACTCCGATGATCAGGGCCGCTATTCTTTCAGCAATCAGGTACCCATTGGCCAGTGGAACCTCAGCGCCCTCGCCCAGGCCTTGACGCCGTTCATCAGCGTCGAAGCCCTGCGCGAAACCCTCGGCCTGTACCTGCCACTGTTCCAGGCCCACTACCTGGACCTGATGCGCCGTCGCCTCGGCTTGACCACTGCCGAAGACGACGACCAGAAATTGCTGGAACACCTGCTGCAATTGATGCAGAACAGCGGCGTCGATTACAGCCTGTTCTTCCGCCGCCTCGGCGATGAATCACCCGAACGGGCCATCGCCCGCTTGCGCGATGACTTCGTCGACCTCAAGGGTTTCGATGCGTGGGGCGAACTCTACATCGCCCGGGTTGCCCGTGAAGGTGTGGCTGACCAGGAACAGCGCCGCAAGCGCATGCATGCGGTGAATCCGCTGTACATCCTGCGCAATTATCTGGCGCAGAACGCCATCGATGCGGCAGAGAGCGGCGACTACTCGGAAGTTCGCCGCTTGCACGCGGTGCTGAGCAATCCGTTCGAGGAGCAGCCTGGAATGGAGCGTTATGCCGAGCGGCCACCGGAATGGGGCAAGCATCTGGAGATCAGTTGTTCGTCGTGAGTGCAGATAGGCCCTTTTCGCAACCGAATAAGATAGTGGTCTAAAACCTATCTCCTTGATAAAGACCACCTTCAACTCCAGATCAGCTCCATAGACTGCCCAACTGAGAGCCAATCATGACCGACCCACTCCTCATCCCCTGCCCCAACTGCAACGGTCTGAACCGCATCCCCGCCGAGCGCCTCAAGGATCATCCAAAATGCGGTCGCTGCAAGGCCGAGGTCTTGCTGAACAAACCGTTCGAATTGAAACAAGGCGATTACGCCAGTCAGATCAAGGGTGATCTGCCATTGCTGGTGGATGTGTGGGCGGACTGGTGCGGGCCATGCAAGTCGTTTGCGCCAGTGTTCGAGCAGGCGGCTGGGCAGTTGGCAGGCAAGTGTCGGTTGGCCAAGCTGGACAGCGAGGCGAATCAGCAGTTGTCGGCGCAGCTGGGGATTCGCTCGATCCCGAGCCTGATTCTGTTCAAGAACGGCCGGGAAGTGGCTCGCCAGAGCGGGGCCTTCCCGTTACCGCAATTGATGAGCTGGTTGCGTAGTCAGGGGATCTGATAGCAGCCTGAAAAAGATCGCAGCCTTCGCAGCTTCTAAATCGGCGTTCAGCCAATCCCGTAGGAGCTGCCGAAGGCTGCGATCTTTCGCTTTTCAGTTTTCCAGCAAGTTGTGCAGGTCGACGAACTGCAGAGTCAGTTTGTGCCGCGGGTCGAGATGGATCAGCGGCGTGTTGGCCTGATGGGATTCGCGCATCCGCACTGAACTGGCCAGGTACACCGGCAATACGGGCAGCCCTTCGGCGATCAGTTCGTCGAGGATTTGCTGAGGCAAACTGGCGCGGGCCTGGAACTGGTTGACAACAATGCCTTCAACCTCCAGCCCTTCGTTGTGGTCTTCCTTCAACTCTTCGATTTCCGCCAGCAGGCCATACAGCGCCTGACGGGAGAAACTGTCGCAATCAAAGGGGATCAACACCCGATCAGCAGCGATCAACGCCGAGACAGCATAGAAATTCAGCGCTGGCGGTGTATCGAGGTAGATTCGGTCGTAATCGCCGTCCAGTTCCTCGAGCAATTTTCTCAGCTTGTTGATCTTGTGCTTGGCCTCAAGCTTGGGCTGCAAGTCAGCCAGCTCGGCGGTCGCGGTAACGACGTGAAGGTTGTCGAACGGAGTTTCGTAGATATCGACCTGGTTTTTCTTCGAAAACGGGCCGGAGGACAGCGTCTGCTTGAAGAAATCAGCGATCCCCATCGGGATATCGTCACCGGTGAGTCCCGTCAGGTATTGAGTGGAGTTGGCTTGGGCATCGAGATCCACCAACAGCGTGCGATAGCCTTCGCTGGCGCTGACCGCCGCCAGATTGCAGGCAATACTTGACTTGCCCACGCCACCTTTCTGATTGAACACCACGCGCCGCATGTCAAAACCTCCGTGTATCAAAGAATGACCGAGTGTAGTGGTCCACGCCGCTGCTTAGCTACCTCGCTGGCATCGGGACTACACAATCATGGGTAATTTCCGTCGGAAAACGCCGCCAACTCACCCATCGATCGCCGATGGAGCTGACAGACATGTCCGACGCCGCGTGGATAATGGCCAAACGACAGTTTTTTTCGCGAACCAGACGGTACATTTCGTTGCACAAAATGTAACCAGCATTTGCTACACACCCGTCGCAACGGGATAATGCGCGCCACTCGGCGTTAAGCGCCACGTAAGGTCTGCCGCGATTTTTAGCGGCTCACCGCGTCAAAAGAAAGCCTGCAGGGGCGGGATTGAATGTCTGTGATCAACTTCAACATCGCCCAATGGCGCGCGTGGGCCCCCGGGCTTGAAAGCGTGAATGACTGGCAGGCCTGGAGCCGGCAACCGGTTGTGCTCGAGCGCAGCGATGTCGCTCCCGACGTATCGTTTCTGCCGGCCATGCAGCGTCGACGCCTCAGCCGTCTGGCGCGGATGGCGTTCAGTGTCGGCTGGCCTTTGGCCGATGGTCGCCAGGACCTACCGTTGATCTTTATTTCCCGCCATGGCGAAACCCCGCGCACCTTTGACATTCTCAGCGATCTGGCGACGGATCAACCGTTGTCACCCACTCAGTTCAGCCTGTCGGTGCACAATGCGGTGATCGGCCTGTGGTCGATCATGCGTGGCGAAACCAGCGAAATGACCGCCCTCGCCGCGGCGGGAGATGGCCTTGAACACGGCATGCTGGAAGCGGCGGCGCTGCTCGAGGAAGGCGCACCCGCGGTACTGCTGATAGTGACGGAGGAGCAACCGCCCGCGGCCTACACGGCCTGGATCGACGATGTGCCATTCCCCTACGCGGTGGGCCTGTTGATTACACCTGGCAATCAGTGGCAGCTGTCGCTGAACAGCACCTCGCAAGCGTTGTCCAAAACCCGTTGGCCCCATGCCCTGAATCTGTTGCGTACCCTGCTCGGCCAGCAAACGACCTGCCAACATGCCTGGAAAAATCGTGTATGGACCTGGCAACGCAACCTGTGACCGATAAAAACCGCGACGCCTATTACTGGCGCCTGCTGGCCACTGCCGCAAGCTTCACCCTGTTCGGGTTGGGCGGGCTATGCCTGCGAGTGGTGGTATTCCCGCTGCTGAGTTGCCTGCCGGGAGACGCCCAGGCCCATCGTCGGCGCGCCCGACAGACAGTAAGCCGCTGTTTCTGGTTTTTCATTCGGTTCATGGCTCGCGCCGGCGTGCTGACTTATGACATTCAGGGCGCGGAAAAACTCGGGCGGCCAGGGCAGATGATCGTTGCCAATCACCCCTCGTTGATCGATGTCGTATTTTTGATCGGCCTGGTGGGCCACTCCAACTGTGTGGTCAAGAAAAGCCTCTGGGAAAACCCGTTCACCCGCGCCCCGCTACGCCGCACCGATTACATCAGCAACGATGGCAGCATGGATATGCTCGACGCCGCTGCCGATGCGCTGAAAAGCGGTCAGACCCTGATCATCTTTCCCGAGGGCACCCGCACTCAACCCGGTAAACCGCCGGCCTTTCATCGGGGGGGCGCGGCAATCGCCCTGCGTGGTGCGAGAATCCTCACCCCGGTGATCATCAAGGTCAGCCCGACCACATTGACCAAGGCCGAACCCTGGTATCGGATCCCCAAACGCCGCGTGCACTTCAGTTTTCGCGTTGGGGCCGATATAGACCCACAGGCCTTCGCTACGCAGGGGCCTGCGCCTCAGGCCTCGCGCAAGCTCAATGATTATTTGCACCATTACTTTATTAAGGAGCTCGCCGAAGATGAGCGATCTGCACCGTGAGATAAAAGAACTGATCATCGATGCCCTGGGCCTCGAAGACATCAGCGTCGATGATATCGGCGATGAACAAACGCTGTTCGGCGAAGGCCTGGGCCTGGACTCGGTAGACGCCCTGGAACTCGGCCTGGCCATCCAGAAAAAGTACGGCATCAAAATCGATGCCGACGCCAAGGACACCCGTAATCACTTCACCAACGTGGCGAGCCTTGCGGCGTTCGTCACCGCAAAGCAGGCAGCTTGAGACCGGACCATGCAAACTCGTGACGATATTTTCAATACCCTGCGCGATGCTCTGGTCGAACTCTTCGAGCTGGAGCCCGAGCGCATCAGTCTGGGGTCCAACCTGTATCAGGATCTGGAAATCGACAGCATCGATGCGGTCGACCTGATCGATCACATCAAACGCCAGACCGGCAAGAAAATCGCCGCCGAGGAATTCAAATCGGTGCGTACCGTCAGCGACGTGGTCGAGGCGGTCTACCGTCTGGTTCAACCCGCCGCATGAGCCGACTGATCGGCCTCGGCCTGCTGCTGGCGGGCCTTTTGTACCCCTTTGCGGTGTATTTCGGCATGGCGCATTTTGCCCCGTGGCAGTTCGGTCTGCTGCTGGGTAGCCTGTGGCTGGCACGGGCGCTGACTGGCCAGCGGCGGCCTGAAAGCCTGTGGATGGCCGTGGTCGCCATCGCATTCTGCCTGTTGCTGGCGCTGTTCGACAGCCCGGTGCTGCTGCGCTGGTACCCGGTATTGATCAGCGCATTCATGCTGGTGCTGTTCGGGCTGAGCCTGAAATATGGCCCGCCGATGATCGAGCGCCTGGCCCGGCTGCGAGAGCCGGAATTACCGGCCAAGGCCATTCGCTACACCCGCCGGGTGACGATTGCCTGGAGCGTGTTCTTTCTCTGCAACGGCTTGTGCGCCGCGGCCCTGACCCTTTGGGCGCCGCTGAATTGGTGGATGTTGTACACCGGCCTGATCTCCTATGGATTGATCGGCCTGATGTTTGCCATTGAATGGCTGATACGACAACGGGTAAGAGGCCGCCCATGAATTGGATAACACTTGAGCAACTGTTGCTCAAGGCTCGGCCAGACCATGTCGTGACGGCCGAACCTGCGTTGAATCATGCGCAATTGTGCGAACAGGCCCTGAGCCTGGCTGCCGGCCTGCAAGCGCAAGGCGTGCAGCGCATCGCCGTGCACCTTGAAGACGCTGCCGACCTGGCCATTGCCCTGCTCGGCGCCTGGCGTGCCGGGGTCAGCGTACTGCTGCCCGCGGACTTGCAAGCGCAAACTCGCCAGCGCTGGTCGACCGAGGTCGATCTGTGGCTGACCGACCAGGCTGAGGATGCGCACCTGAGCGATTATCGGCATGCACCGCTGCCAGCCAGTGCTCTGGATCTGGATCGCTGTCAGCTGAGCCTGTGCACCTCCGGCTCCAGTGGCGAACCCAAGCGTATCGACAAAACCCTGCGCCAATTGGCCAATGAAGTCGAAGCGCTGGAGCATCTGTGGGGCGCAGATCTGGGCGAGGCCTGCATCATTGGCAGCGTCGCCACTCAACACATCTACGGGTTGCTGTTTCGGGTGCTGTGGCCGTTGTGCGCCGGGCGCTCGTTCGTCCGCAAGCAATTGGCCTTCCCGGAAGATTTGCAGCGCGCCAGCCGCGAATACCCGGCCTTCGCCTGGGTCGCCAGCCCGGCGCTGCTCAAGCGCATGGGCGACAACCTCGACTGGCCAGCGCTGAGCGCGGTGCGCCGGGTATTTTCCTCCGGTGGTGCGTTGCCCGCCGAAGCAGCGCAATGCCTGCATGAGCGCCTGCAACAATGGCCGACAGAAATTTTCGGCAGCTCGGAAACTGGCGGCATCGCCTGGCGTCAGGGCCCGCATCTGTGGCAACCCTTCGCCGATGTAGCGCTGAGCCAGGACAACGATGGTGCCCTGCTTGTCGCCTCAGCGTATTTGCCAGCCGGCCATGTCGAACACACCGCCGATGCCGCGCGCATCGCCGCCGACGGCCGTTTCGAGCTGTTGGGACGGCTGGACCGAATCGTCAAACTGGAAGAAAAACGTATTTCGCTACCGATGCTCGAACAAGCGCTGATGGCTCACGACTGGGTCGCCGAAGCACGCCTCGCCGTGGTTCAGGAAAATCGCGCTTCATTAGGGGCGCTGCTGGTACTCAGCGAACGAGGCCTGCGTGCCTTGCGCAATCAGGGTCGACGCAGCCTCACTCAAGCCTTGCGTCAGCACCTGAGTCAGCATTGTGAAACGCTGGCCCTGCCACGCCGCTGGCGCTTGTTGCGGCAGCTACCGCTCAACGCACAAGGCAAACTGCCCCAGGCCGAGGTGGAAGCCTTGCTGCTGGCGCCCCGTCCAAAGGCCCCGGAAGTGCTGGAGCAAATCGACACCGATGGCGAATGGAGCCTGCAATTGGCCGTTCCACCAGACCTGGCGTATTTCAGCGGCCACTTTCCCCGAGCGCCGGTATTGCCCGGCGTGGTGCAGGTGGATTGGGCATTGAGCCTGGGCCAGCGATTGATGGATCTGCCGGCAAAATTCGCCGGCATGGAAGTGCTGAAATTCCAGCAACTGGTACGCCCCGGTGATGAAATCCAGTTGCACCTGCGCTTCGACTCGGCGCGCAGCAAATTGTATTTCACCTATCGCAACGAAACCGCCACCTGCTCCAGTGGGCGGATTTTGCTGGAGGCTGCCTGTGGATAAGTTGAGTTCCGCTGTAGCAGCTGCCGAAGGCTGCGTTCGAGTGCGAAGCGCTCGCATCTGGGTTACCACGTTTATTCTGAAAGATCTCCAATACCGGTTTACGACCGCTTCGCGCTCGAACGCAGCCTTCGGCAGCTGCTACACGGGCGAGGGAATGAGCCACCATGCATAACCCTTGCGCCGTAATCCCGGTCTACAACCACGAAACGGCAATTACCGCGGTGGTCGATGCCCTGCTTGCCAGTGGCCTGCCCTGCATTCTGGTGGACGATGCCAGCAGCCCGGCCTGCGCCAAGGTGCTTGACCGACTGGCCCAGCGGGACCGGGTTTACCTGATCAGGCTCACCGTCAATCAAGGCAAGGGCGGCGCGGTAATGACCGGTTTGCGCGAAGCTTCGCGCCTGGGCTTCAGCCACGCCTTGCAGGTGGACGCCGACGGCCAGCACGACCTGCAAGACGTCAAAGTCTTCATCGAACATTCACGCGCCCACCCCGACGCGATGATCTGCGGTTATCCACAATACGACGCCAGCGTGCCGAAAGGCCGTTTATACGCCCGCTACCTGACCCATGTGATGGTCTGGATCAACACCCTGTCATTGCAGATTCGCGACTCGATGTGCGGCTTCCGTGTCTACCCATTGCCACCGACCCTGGCGCTGATCGACTCGGCCAGGATCGGTAAACGCATGGACTTCGACTCCGACATCCTGGTGCGCCTGGCCTGGCGTAATCAGCCGATGCAGTGGCTGAGAACCAGGGTTCATTACCCTCAGGATGGCGTCTCGCATTTCCGCTTGTTCCACGACAACGTATTGATTTCGAGCATGCACACCCGGCTGTTCTTCGGCATGTTGCTGCGCGCACCGGTAATCCTCTGGCGACGGTGGCGAGCATGAGCGACAACGCCGACAAACAGCATTGGGCCGATCGTCAGGAGCGCGGCAGCTTCTGGCTGATGAAGTTCACCGCGCTATGCGCAAAAGTCTTGGGTCGCCGATTGCTCAGCCCATTGCTGTACGGCATCGTGCTGTACTTTTTCCTGTTCGGACGCAGTGCCCGCCAAAGTGCCTGGCAATACCAACAGCGACTCGCTGACTGGAGCGGTCGCAGCGAGCTGCGCCCGACCCATTGGCGGGTGTTTGGCCAATTCATGGCCTTCGCCGATTCCATGCTCGACAAACTCGATGTGTGGAACGGTAAGCTGAGCATCGACCAAATCGAGATCATCGACCCGGCGCTGCTGCGCAATAAGCTGCGCGGCACACGCGGGCAAATGCTGGTAGGCGCGCACCTGGGCAATCTCGAGGTCTGCCGGGCATTGGCCGAGATCGGTGAGAAAGTCACCATGAACGTGCTGGTGCACACCAAGCATGCCGAACAATTCAACCGCCTGCTGGGCGAAGCCGGGGCGACCAATCTGCGCCTGATTCAGGTCAGCGAGCTGGACGCGGTGATCATGCTGCAGCTGCATGAACGCCTGGAGCGCGGCGAATGGCTGGCGATTGCCGGCGACCGCGTGCCATTGCATGGCGGGCGCAGCGTGAGCGTGGGTTTTCTCGGTCATCAAGCCGCGTTTCCTCAGGGTCCATGGTTGCTGGCCGGTCTGCTGAAATGCCCGATCAACCTGATGCTGTGCCTGAAGAAACCCACTGGCGACTACCGACTGACCCTCGAACCGTTCGCCGACGCCATCGTTTGGAAGCGCAGCGACCGCGAACAGGTCATTCATCAGTGGGCCTCCCGCTACGCCGAACGCCTGAGTCACTATTGCCTCGAAGCGCCCCAACAATGGTTCAACTTTTACCCTTTCTGGAAGACCGATGACGACGCCAACGCTTGAGCCGGTAACCTTCGGCGAACTCCCTTTGCGCATCGAAGACGTGCTGGCCCTGGCCAACCGTCGGGTGCCGACGCAATTGCAGGGCGATCCCGAGTTTCGCCAGCGCATCGCCAAGGGTCCGCAATTCCTTGATTCCCTATTGGACAAGGAAGGCGTGATCTATGGCGTGACCACCGGTTATGGCGACTCCTGCGTGGTGGCGGTACCGCTGCACCACGTCGAAGCCCTGCCGCGTCATCTGTATACCTTCCACGGTTGCGGCCTGGGCAAACTGCTCGACGCCCAAGCCACCCGGGCGGTGCTGGCGGCGCGTTTGCAGTCGCTGTGCCAAGGGGTTTCCGGAGTACGCGTGGAACTGCTGGAGCGCCTGCAGGCCTTCCTCGAATACGACATCCTGCCGCTGATTCCGGAAGAAGGTTCGGTGGGCGCCAGCGGTGATCTGACGCCGCTGTCCTACGTCGCCGCGACCTTGTCCGGCGAGCGCGAAGTGATGTTTCGCGGTGAGCGTCGACAAGCCGCCGATGTGCACAGCGAGCTGGGCTGGGAGCCGCTGGTATTGCGCCCCAAAGAAGCGCTGGCGCTGATGAACGGCACCGCCGTGATGACCGGCCTCGCCTGCCTGGCTTATGCCCGCGCCGATTACCTGTTGCAACTGGCCACGCGCATTACCGCGCTGAACGTGGTCGCGTTGCAGGGCAACCCGGAACACTTCGACGAGCGTCTGTTCGCCGCCAAACCCCATCCGGGGCAGATGCAAGTCGCCGCCTGGTTGCGCAAGGATCTTGCAATCAATGCACCGACCGCGCCGCTGCATCGCCTGCAAGACCGTTATTCCCTGCGTTGTGCACCGCATGTGCTCGGCGTCCTGGCCGACAGCCTGAACTGGCTGCGCTCGTTCATCGAGATCGAACTCAACAGCGCCAACGACAACCCGATCATCGACGCCGAAGCCGAACGCGTGCTGCACGGCGGGCACTTCTACGGCGGCCATATTGCCTTCGCCATGGACAGTCTGAAAAACCTGGTGGCCAACGTTGCCGACTTGCTCGACCGCCAGCTCGCGCTGCTGGTGGACGAGCGTTACAACCATGGCTTGCCGAGCAACCTGTCTGGCGCCAGCGCCGACCGTGCAATGCTTAACCATGGCTTCAAGGCAGTGCAGATCGGCACCAGCGCCTGGACCGCCGAAGCCCTGAAAAACACCCTGCCGGCCAGCGTCTTCTCGCGCTCCACCGAGTGCCATAACCAGGACAAAGTCAGCATGGGCACCATCGCCGCCCGCGACGCCATCCGCGTACTGGAGCTGACCGAACAGGTCGCCGCCGCCACGCTGCTGGCCGCCAACCAAGGCGTCTGGCTACGTGGCCAGGCTGAAGACGCGCGACCACTGCCACCGGCCCTGGCTGCAATGCACGAAGAGTTGGCCAAGGACTTCCCGCCGGTCATCGAAGACCGTGCCCTGGAAGGCGAATTGCGCCTGTGCCTGCAACGTATCGCCGAACAACACTGGAGGCTGCATGCGTAGCAAGGGAGTGCTGCACACCGACACGGAAATCCTCGTACCCTTCTTTGACGTCGACACCATGAACGTGGTCTGGCACGGCCATTACGTCAAATACCTGGAAGTCGCCCGCTGTGCGCTGCTGGACAAGATCGGCCACAACTACGACGCCATGGTGGCGTCGGGTTACGCCTGGCCGGTGATCGATTTGCAACTGCGCTATGTGCGCGGCGCGGTGTTCGGCCAGAAGCTGAATGTGCGCGCCAACCTGGTGGAGTGGCAAAACCGCTTGAAAATCAGCTATCTGATCAGCGATCTGGCCACCGGCGAACGCCTGACCCGCGCCTGTTCGGTGCAGGTCGCCGTCGACATGAGCAGCCGCGAAATGCAGTTGGCTTCGCCGAAGGTGTTCACCGACGCGGTTGAAAGGATGTTGCCATGAAACTGCTGAAAACCCTCTGTAGCAGCTGGCGAAGCCTGCGTTGGACTGCGCAGCGGTCGCCCTGCGATTTCCCTGAAGCACCGCATGCGCAGGTCTTACGACGGCTTCGCCGCCGGACGCAGCCTCGCGGGCTCGGCAGCTGCTACATGTTTGTGCTGGCGCTGGGTTTTACTTCACTGGCGCAGGCCTTCGATCTGCAACAGCTCAGCGATCAACTGGCCAAACCCGATGTGATCCACGGCAGCTTCGTCCAGGAAAAACACCTGCGCGCTCTGCCCCAGCCGCTGACCAGCAAGGGCACCTTCGTTCTGGCAAAAAACCATGGTTTGCTCTGGCTGCTGAAAACGCCGCTGCAACAGGACTACCGCATCAGCGACAAAGGCATTGCCCGGCGTGATGCCAGCGGCTGGCAAATGCTGCCGAACAAGAGCGCCGGTGCCGAACAGAACCGCTTGTTCCTTGCGGTACTGCAAGGCGACAGCAGTGGCCTGCAACGGGATTTCGAGCTTTCGCTGAGCGGCGACGCACAGCGCTGGAAACTGACCCTGATCCCGCGCTCGATGCTGCTCAAACAGGTGTTCAATCAGATCAACATTGATGGCGGCGAACTGGTGCACAGCATCGAGCTGCTCGAAACCCAGGGCGACCGAACCCTGTTGCGCATGCAGGACAGCACCAGCGCACAACCCTTGAGCGATGCGGAGCAACATGACTTTGCCGAGTGAACGGATGCTCCCGCGGCTGTTTCTGATCCTGCTGCTGGCGGTGCTCGCGCTCGCCGGCTGGCAATGGCGTGATGGTGCACCGCTGTCGGCCAACCTGATGGAACTGGTACCAGGCACCGTGCCGGACGCGTTGCAACTGCGTGCCGAACAGCGCATGCAAGAACCGCTGAACCGGGAAATGCTGGTACTGGTCGGCCATAAAGATCGCCAGCAAGCCATTACCATGGCGCAAAAACTCGGCGAGCAATGGCAGGCCAGCGGCGTCTTCGAAAAGGTCCAGTGGACCCTGCAAGCCGACTTGCCCGCCTTGCGCAGCCAATTGCTGCAAGGTCGACTGGCGATGCTGCCCGCTGCCGACCGGCAGCAACTCATCGAGCACCCTGACGCCTTTATCCAGCAACGGGTACAAGCCCTGTTCGACCCGTTCACCGGCTTCAGCCTGGTGCCGAGCCAGGACGACTGGCTCGGCCTGACCGGGCGCATCCAGAACAGCCAGCCACAACATGGCTCGGTGCAACTGGACATCGGCAGCGGTACGCTGGTTGCCGATGCCGACGGCAAGAGTTGGGTGATGCTGCGGGCACGAACCGCCGGCAACGCGTTCGACATGGACTTGCCGCTGCAAGTGGCCGACCTGCTGCAGCACAGTCGCGAAGAAGCGGCCCGGGCCGATGTGCAACTGCTCGCCGCCAGTGGCCTGCTGTATGCCGCCAGCGGTCAACGGCAAGCCGCGCGCGAAATGACCTGGGTCGGCGGCGGCGCCACAGTCGGGATTGTGTTGCTGCTGTTGCTGGCCTTCCGGCGCTGGAGGGTGCTGCTGGCATTCGTCCCGGTGCTGGTGGGCATGTTGTTCGGTGCGGTGGCCTGCGTGGCGCTGTTCGGCCATATGCATGTGATGACGCTGGTGCTGGGCTCAAGCCTGATCGGTGTGGCAGTGGATTACCCACTGCATTACCTATCCAAAAGCTGGAGCCTGAAACCCTGGCACAGCTGGCCGGCGTTACGTCTGACTTTGCCGGGGCTGACGCTGAGCCTGATCACCAGTTGCATCGGCTATCTGGCCCTGGCCTGGACGCCGTTTCCGGCCCTGACCCAAATTGCCGTGTTCTCCGCTGCCGGCCTGGTGGGCGCCTATCTGTCGGCAGTGTGCCTGTTGCCGGCGCTGCTCAAGGGCGTGGTTCTGCAGCCGGCGCAATGGCCGATGCGCATCGCCGAAAAGTTACTGGAGCTGCGTGAGTCGCTGCTCAAATACTTGCGCACGCCGGTCCTGCTGGCACTGCTGATCGCCTTCTGTGTCGGCGGTCTGTTGCAGTTGCAGAGCAAAAACGACATTCGCCAATGGGTCGGCACACCGCAGCAACTGACTGACGAAGCGCAGACCATCGCCCGCATCACCGGCTATCAACCTACCAGCCAGTTTTTCCTGGTGCGCGCGGCCAATCAGCAGGCGTTGCTCGAACGGCTGACGGCACTGAGCGAGCGCCTGGATCAGTTGGTCAATCTGGATAAACTTCAGGGCTATCTGTCGCTCAATCAACTGGTCAGCCAACCGAGCGAGCAGCGCAAAGTGCGTGAAGCACTGAGCAAGTTGCCACAGTTCTGGCAACCGTTGCTCGCCCTTGGTGTGCCGGTCGCCGCGTTGCAGGCCGAGCTGGCAACGTTGCAGGCGCTGCCTGTCGAAGACATCGACGCAGCATTGGCCGGTCCATTGGCCGAGCCCTACCGCACACTGTGGCTGGGGCCGACCGAAGACGGCGTGGCGGCGATGGTCAGCCTGCAAGGCTTGAACAATCCCACGCTGTTGCGGATTCAGGCGCTGGACTTGCCGGGCGTGGAACTGGTGGACCGCCTCGGCGAACTGAACCAGGTTTTCGCCGCCACTCAAATCAGCGCCGCTGAATTGAAACTCGCCTCCTGCGTGTTGATCGTGCTGGTGCTGATCCTGCCATTCGGTTTCGGTGGTGCGTTGCGAATCGTCTCCCTGCCGTTGCTGGCGGCTCTGTGCAGCCTGGCAAGCCTCGGTTGGCTCGGTCAGCCGCTGACGCTGTTCAGCCTGTTCGGCCTGCTGCTGGTGACGGCCATCAGCGTCGATTACGCGATTCTCATGCGCGAACAGATCGGTGGTGCTGCGGCGAGTCTGCTGGGCACCCTGCTGGCAGCGGTGACCACTTGGCTGTCGTTCGGCCTGCTGGCGGTGTCCAGCACGCCGGCGGTGAGCAACTTCGGCCTGTCGGTGAGCCTGGGCCTGGCGTTCAGTTTCATTCTTGCGCCATGGGCCGGACGCCAAGTGCATGCTGCCCCGGTCGTGGAGCCGGCAGCATGATGGTCGCGGCGTTCTGGATGATGGCCCTGGTGTTGTTCGCCGTGGCCACTCGTATCGGTCGTCATTTCGGTCTGATTCCGATCGTCAGCCAGTTGCTGCTGGCGACCTTCGGCCTGCCGTTGTTGATGTACTTGTGGATCGAACCGGGCTGGCACCTCAGCGGCGTCGACCTGATCTCACCGGGCTGGCTGGAGAACCTCTACAGCCTGAGCTTTGCCTTGCTGCTGGGGCACATTCTCAGCGATGTGATCGACCTGCGCCTGGAACGCCAGAGCCTGAAAATCGCCCTGCCGAGTTTCTGTATTCCGTTTGCGTGCGGGCTGGCGACAGCGTTCTGGCTGTTGCCGCCGCAGCCGTGGATCAGCTCGCTGGCGGTCGGTCTGCTGTTCGCCATCACCGCCATTCCGGTGTTGTATCTGTACCTGCGACACATCAACTACCCGCCCGCCGCCACCCGGCGACTGGTGCAAGCCGCGATCCTGATCGACCTGACCTGCTGGACCCTGTTTGCGTTCGCCCAGGGTACCCTGCACCTGAGCAGCCTCTTGCTGCCGCTCGCCGGCGCCTGCCTGCCATTGCTGTTGCGCCTGCTCGGATTACGCCAACCGTTGCTGCACAGCGGCGGCTTCTTCGCGCTGCTGGTGGTCGCCGAACACTTCAAACTCAATGCGCTGATTTTCGGCATCGGCTATCTGCTGTGCATGGCCGCGCTCAAGGTGCCATTGGTGCTGCCATTGTCGGCGGCGTGGATGAGCCGTTTGCAGACCTGGATCGCCATCCCGCTGATCCTCACGTTCGGCATCGTGCAGATCAACGTGCATAGCGCCATCGACAGTCTCAGCGGCGTGCAACTGGCCGCACTTCTGCTGTTGCCGATCGCCAGCAAACTGTTGGGCAACTGGCTGGGCCTCGGCTGGGCCGGCGCCTCGTTTGAAGGTGCCAGCCGCTGGCGGGAAAGCCTTTTACTGAATATTCGCGGTTTGAGCGAGATTGTCTTTCTCAACCTGCTGCTGCAACAACAGCTCATCAGCCCGGCGCTGTATTTTGCGCTGATGTTGATGGGCCTGATCGCAACCCTGCTGCCGGCGCTCGCCGGCATGCACCGAATCCCTTTGAACATCGCCGCCCCGGCAAGGAGCACCCGTGCCAACAGTTGAAATGGAACGTCGTCAGGTACTGGTCATCGGCGCCGGCCCCTCGGGCGCCATCGCCGCCGCGCTGCTCAAGCGTAAAGGTCATGATGTGCTGATGATCGAGCGCCAGCATTTCCCACGGTTTTCCATCGGTGAAAGCCTGCTGTCCCACTGCCTGGATTTCGTCGAAGAAGCGGGCATGCTCGAGGCGGTAAATGCCGCTGGTTTCCAGCGCAAAAACGGTGCAGCGTTCGCTTGGGGCGAGCAATACAGCACGTTCGATTTCGGCGACACATTCACCAAAGGCAAGCCGACGACGTTCCAGGTCCAGCGCGCCGACTTCGATAAGTTGCTGGCCGATCAGGCTGAGTTGCAAGGTGTCGATGTCCGTTATGGCGAAGCCATTGTCAGCGCCGATTTCAGCCTGGAGAAACCGCAGCTCGATGTGCTGCGCGAAGACGGTAGCCAATACCGCGTCGAGGCCGACTTCGTGCTCGATGCCAGCGGCTACGGTCGCGTGCTGCCGCGCTTGCTCGACCTTGAAGCACCGTCAAATTTCCCGGTGCGCCAGGCCGTGTTCACCCACGTCGAAGATTGCATCGACAGCCCGGCTTTCGACCGGGAGAAGATCCTCATCACCACCCATCCGACCCAGCGCGATATCTGGTTCTGGACCATACCGTTCAGTAACGGCCGTTGCTCGGTGGGTGTTGTGGCGGCCGCCGAGCATTTCGCAGGCCGCACCGAGAATCTGGATGACTGCCTGCGTGGCTTTATTGGTGAAACGCCGAGCCTTGCCGGTGCATTGAGCAACGCCGTGTGGGATACGCCCGCGCGGACCATCGGCGGTTATTCAGCCAACGTCAAAACCTTGCATGGCCCGGGTTTCGCCCTGTTGGGCAACGCGGCGGAATTTCTCGACCCGGTGTTCTCCTCCGGAGTGACCATCGCCATGCGTTCGGCGAGCATGGCCGCCGCCGTGCTGCACCGCCAACTGCAAGGTGAAAGCGTCAACTGGCAGACCGAATTCGCTGAACCGCTCAAGCGCGGCGTCGACACCTTCCGTTGCTACGTCGAAGGCTGGTACGCCGGGACCTTTCAGGATGTGATTTTTTATCAGGGCGGCGCAGCGGAAATCCGCCGCATGATCAGCTCGATCCTCGCGGGTTATGCCTGGGATGAACGCAACCCGTTTGTCAGCGAACCCAAACGCCGGCTGCGGATGATCTCAGACCTGTGCGCACAGGCCCCGACATGAGTTACTTGAGCGACAACTACGTCGAAGAAACCTGTTTCGGGTTCTGGTTTCTGCGCAGCCACACCTGGCAGCATCACGTATTGCGGGTGGCGATCAATGATTTGCGCGCCCTGTTCAGCGCGCCATTGCCCGCCAACCCGGTATTGCTGGATGCCGGTTGCGGCCAGGGCTGGTCAATGTGGTCGCGCGCAAGCCTCTTGAAGGTGCTGATTGATGTCTAGCGCAACTCAAACCTGTGGGAGCGAGCCTGCTCGCGAAAGCGGTGTGTCAGTCAACAAACGTGTTGGATGTGCCGTCGCATTCGCGAGCAGGCTCGCTCCCACAGGGTCTGCGGCGCTGATCCGCTTTCTGTTGCTCAGCTGTGTCCTGTTGCTGAGCGCTTGCGCCAGCCAGGCTCCGCTGCCCGAGCGAATCCCAAACCTGGCGTTGCCACTGCAATTGCACATCGAACGGCAGATGGCCGAACAGCGTCAGGACTGGCTGCTGGTCATCCAGCGTGAAGGCCCAGGCATTCGCTGGTCGATGATGGACCCTTTGGGAATTCCCGTGGCACGGCAGAAACTGATTGATGGCCGGTGGCAGGCCGACGGCCTTCTGCCGCCCAATCCGGAAGCCCGGGAACTGTTCGCTGCCTTATTGTTTGCGTTGACCCCCGCAGGCGAGCTGCATCGCAGCTATCCCGCTGCCCGGCAGGACGCTGGGCAACGGTCTTTGTCACCACGCTGGAACATCCTCTATTCGCAACCACTGAGCTTTGTATTGAACGTGTCCCAAGGCCCGCACTATCGCATCACTCCGTTAGGCGAGCGCACGCCATGACGGCCTATCTGAATGCCCTCGGGGTAATCTGCGCCCTGGGCCGCGACAAGCAGGAAGTCGCGCGCAACCTGTTTGCCGGCGATTGCTCGGGCATGCGCAGCGAGGCCGGCTGGGTGGTCGAACGCTCGCTGCCGGTCGCGGCGGTGCGCGGCGAGCTGGCGCCGATTCCACCTGAGCTGGCGCACCAAAGCAGTCGCAACAATCAATTGCTCCTTGAGGCTGCGCTGCAAATTGGCGAAGACATCGAGCAAGCGATCCAGACCTACGGCCGCGACCGTATCGGCGTCATCCTGGGCACCAGCACCTCGGGCATCCATGAGGCCACCAGCGGTCTGGCCCATTACATCCGCGAGCAGCAGTTCCCCGCCGACTACGACTATCAGCAACAGGAACTCGGCGCACCGGCAACGTTCCTCGCCGACTGGCTGCAATTGAGCGGCCCGGCCTATGTGATTTCCACTGCCTGCACTTCCAGCGCCCGGGCGCTGATGAGCGCCCAACGACTGCTCGACCTGGGCCTGTGCGACGCCGTGTTGTGCGGCGGCGTCGACAGTTTGTGCAAACTGACGCTCAATGGCTTTTCGGCCCTGGAAGCGGTGTCCGAGCAGCGCTGCAATCCGTTTTCAGCCAACCGAAACGGCATCAATATCGGCGAAGCGGCGGTACTGTTTCTGATGAGCAAAAATGCCGGCAACTGCCAACCGATTGCCCTGCTGGGCAGTGGCGCCAGCTCCGATGCACACCATATTTCCGCGCCCGAACCCACCGGTCGTGGCGCCTTGCAAGCGATGCGCACAGCCTTGAGCCGCGCAGGGCTGCAACCCCGGCAGATCGGTTACCTGAACCTGCACGGCACCGCCACGCAACACAACGACGCCATGGAAAGCCTGGCCGTGACGACACTATTCCCACAAGGCGTGCCCTGCTCATCGACCAAACCGATGACCGGCCATACCCTCGGTGCCGCCGGTGCCCTGGAAGCGGCGTTCTGCTGGCTGAGCCTGAGCGCGGACAACCGCGAGCATGCCCTGCCGCCCCATGTCTGGGACGGTCAGCCCGACCCCGACTTGCCGGCCCTGCATTGGGTGACCCCGACTGACCACCTGACGTCCATTGCACCTCGCTACCTGATGAGCAATTCCTTTGCCTTCGGTGGCAATAACGTCAGCCTGATTATCGGAGACGCCCCATGATTGCCTGGCCGCTCGCCGAACTGCTGCCGCATGCTGGCGACATGATCCTCATCGAGCAGATCCTGTCGTTCGATGATGAGCAGATTCATACCCGACTCACCGTCAAACCCGACGGCCTGTTCAATCGTCCGGACGGCAGTCTGCCGGCCTGGGTCGGCATCGAGCTGATGGCCCAGAGCGTCGCCGCGTACGCCGGCTGCCATGCGCGCCAGAAAGGTAATGCCGTGGAGTTGGGTTTTCTGCTCGGCACCCGAAAATTCGAATGCAACGTGGAACATTTCCCCGCCGGCACCGAGTTGACCATCCATGGGATACGCTCGCTGGAAGACGACAACGGCATGGGTGTGTTCGAATGCCACCTCACCGCCCCCGGCATCCATGCCACCGCCCGGCTGAACGTGTTTCGTCCGCCCCAGGCCGCGCACTATCTTCATGAACCCCAAGGAGTCGAGTGATGACTGAATCCGTACTGGTCACCGGCTCCAGCCGTGGTATTGGTCGCGCTATCGCGTTGCGTCTGGCCCGGGCCGGGCATGACATCGTGCTGCACTGCCGCAGCGGTCTGGCAGACGCCGAAGCCGTCAAGGCCGAAGTCGAGGCCCTGGGCCGCAACGCTCGTATCCTGCAATTCGACGTGTCCGACCGTGCCCGTTGCAAAGCTGTTCTCCAAGCCGATGTCGAAACCCACGGCGCCTATTACGGCGTGGTGCTCAACGCCGGCCTGACCCGCGACGGTGCTTTCCCGGCCCTGAGCGAGGAGGATTGGGATCTGGTGATGCGCACCAATCTCGACGGTTTCTACAATGTGCTGCACCCGGTAATGATGCCGATGATCCGTCGTCGCGCCGCCGGGCGGATTGTCTGCATCACTTCGGTTTCCGGGTTGATCGGCAATCGCGGGCAAGTCAATTACAGCGCGTCCAAGGCCGGTTTGATCGGCGCTGCCAAGGCGTTGGCGATCGAACTGGGCAAGCGCAAAATCACCGTCAACTGTGTCGCACCCGGCCTGATCGACACGGCGATGCTCGACGAAAACGTGCCGGTGGAAGAACTGATGAAAATGATCCCCGCACAACGCATGGGCACCCCTGAAGAGGTGGCTGGTGCGGTTAATTTCCTGATGTCGGCGGAAGCGTCGTACATCACCCGGCAGGTTCTGGCCGTCAATGGAGGCCTGTGCTGATGAAGCGCGTCGTCGTCACCGGCATGGCCGGCATCACCTCACTGGGCAGCGACTGGGACACCATCGCCGCCAACTTCGCCGCCAACCGCAGCGGCATCCGCCGCATGGACGAGTGGGACCGTTTTACCGAACTCAGCACGCGCCTGGCCGGGCCCATCGATGACTTCAAAGTGCCGAGTCACTGGACCCGCAAACAACTGCGCAGCATGGGCCGCGTCTCACGGCTCGCTGTTGGTGCTGCTGAGCAAGCGTTGGCAGACGCCGGGCTGCTGGGTGATGAATCGATCAAGGACGGGCGCATGGGCGTTTCCTGCGGCTCATCCACCGGCAGCACCGACGAGATCAAGGCGTTCGGCAACATGCTGCTCAACTCGGTGGCCGAAGGTTTGAACGCCAACTCCTACGTGCGGATGATGCCGCACACCACAGCGGCCAATGTCAGCATCTTCTTCGGCCTCGCCGGCAGGCTGATCCCGACCTCCAGCGCCTGCACCAGCGGCAGCCAGGGCATCGGTTATGCCTACGAATCGATCAAGTTCGGCCGCCTGCCGCTGATGCTCGCCGGCGGCGCCGAAGAATTGTGCCCCACCGAAGCCATGGTGTTCGATGCGCTCTACGCCACCAGCCTGAAAAACGACGCCCCGCAAACCAGCCCTCGCCCCTACGACACGGGCCGCGATGGCCTGGTGATCGGTGAGGGCGGCGGCATGCTGGTACTCGAAGAGCTCGAACATGCCTTGGCGCGCGGTGCCCGCATCCACGCCGAGATCGTCGGTTTTGGCAGCAACGCCGACGGTCAGCACGCTACCCGCCCGGAACAGCTCACCATGCGCCGAGCCATGGAACTGGCACTGGAAGACGCCGGACTGCAGCCTTCCGACATCGGCTACGTGAACGGTCACGGCACCGCTACAGAACAAGGCGATATTGCCGAAACACTGGCCACCAGCGCGTTGTTCGGCGAACACATGCCAATCAGTTCACAGAAGAGTTTCCTCGGCCACACCCTGGGAGCCTGCGGCGCGCTGGAGTCCTGGTTCAGCATCGAAATGATGAACCGCGATGTGTATGTGCACACCTTCAACCTCGATGAGGTCGATCCGCAGTGCGGCAAACTCGACTACCTGCGCGGTGAATTCCGGCAGATGAGCAACCAGTACGTGATGAACAACAATTTCGCTTTTGGTGGGGTCAACACCTCGTTGATTTTCCGCCGCTGGTCGTAAAACGAAATACCAAGGTCAAGGAGACCTTCATGCACTTCAAGAAACTCGCTGCCGCTACCGCCCTGCTGATCTGCGCGTTGCCGAGCATCAGCCAGGCCCGCGACACCGCGGTGTATCTGCCTTTTGACAAAGCAGTCGCCGAAGCCACCCGCGCCGGCAAAATCGATGGCAGCGTGAAGTTCTACCTGGCAGGCAATACACCGACTGGCAACGTCACCGTGCTCAGCACCGGCGCCGTAACCAACAAGAAAACCAATGCCTTCAACAAGTCTGATGAAGTGGCCTGCGAATGGGTCGCGCAATCGGCAATCATCAGCCTGCACCAGGCCGCGAAAAACGCCGGCGCCAACGCCGTGACCAACATCGTCAGTTACTACAAGAAAAATGAGCGCAAGGATGCCACGACCTATGAGTGCCACGCCGGGGCGCTCATGGCGGGCGTTGCGTTGAAAGGGGATTTGGCGAAGGTTCAGTAAGGCACTGGTGAGAGGATCGCCCCAATACCAGCCAGCTGAGACCGAGGAACTGTGGCGAGCGAGCTTGCTCGCGCTGGGCTGCGCAGCGGCCCCCAAAATTCTGACGATCACTGCCGATTTTTGTGAGCGCTACGCACTCAAGCGGGAGCAAGCTCGCTCGCCACAATGACAAAGGGCGCCTTTCGGCGCCCTTTCACAAACAGGTCGGCTTGTCATTGCCCTTTACCTGTCTGGCTCTGCGATGGCTGGTTGCCCAGGATCCTCAGAGTCTCACAAGCCCCTTTCGGGAACGCCGCTAGTATCGTTCAAGAATCTATCCCTGAGCACGCTCAATCGTCTTAAGCACTTTGGCGATAAACTCCAAATCACCTCTCATTGCATCCATGCAAACTTCTAGATATTCAGCCCTCTCCTCTTCTGTTTTGAGATAGTCAGCGGAGTCCCATCGACTTAATTGTTCGGTCATGGTTTTCATGCCTGCTGGTGCCTTCCGATAAACCTCGCATCCTGAAATTTCCGCGTAGTAATACTGACAATAAAATTACCGAAGGTCAGGAAAGCACACAAGTCGGCGGTTTCTGATGCATTTGTAGGTTATGCCGCAATGTCGCGTAGTCACCAACACTACCGTTTTTCAACCACTCCGACCCCATGAAGACGGCTTTGCCAAACCTCCACACCCAGCGAAGAAATGAAACTAGGGAAAGCGCCGTCTGTCATTTCGGAAACGTCCCACAGCGAGGCCTTAAATTTCGCGGTAGGGTCGATACCCCAGCGACATGTCGGGGTACTCCAGGGATGAAAAACATGAATAGAAAAGCGGTGATCGTTTTTAGTGGCGGACAAGACTCAACAACCTGCTTGATCCATGCATTACCAAACTACGAAGAAATACACTGCATTACATTCGATTATGGACAGCGCCATCGTGCAGAAATTGAAGTTGCGCAACAGCTTTCGACAAAGCTTGGCGTGACAGTGCACAAGGTTTTCGACACTTCATTATTAAATGAGTTAGCGATCAGTAGCCTTACCCGTGACAACATCCCAGTACCAATCTCTGCCTGCTCAGGGGAGAGCCTGCCAAACACTTTCGTACCTGGCCGGAATATTCTGTTTTTAACGCTTGCTTCTATTTATGCCTACCAGGTGGGTGCCGAGGCTGTAATCACAGGTGTTTGTGAAACCGACTTTTCAGGCTATCCGGATTGCAGGGATGAATTCATCAAGGCTATGAATAAAGCCGTTGAATTGGGGATGGACTATAAATTACAAATTGAAACCCCACTTATGTGGTTAAACAAGGCAGAAACCTGGGCGCTGGCCGATCACTACAGACAGCTAGACTTAATCCGCCACCATACCCTTTCGTGTTACAACGGCATAAAGGGAAGTGGTTGCACCCAATGTGATGCATGCATTCTTCGTGCAAAGGGATTAGATGAGTTCATGAAAAACAAAATAGAAACGATGACCAGTCTAAAAGCAAAAATCTAAAGAAGAAGTACGCTACAAGGGGAGCTATTAGCTCCCCTTCATTCTTCGTTATGTCGTCGAAACCGCAGCTACATATTTTTTAAATAAGCGCCTAGCTCCATAGGCTGGAAAAATATTAAAAACAGCAAAGCACATCTTTATAGATATCTGAATATAAATTATGTCTAGTATTTCATCATTCTGCATCGCCCCATAAAATGCAATAGTGCAAAAAATAAAGCTATCTACTATCACAGCAAAAAAGGTACTTAAAAACACTCGAAGAAATAAAAACCTGGAATTCGTGAGCTCTTTTATCTTGCATAACAAATAAGAATTGAAGTACTCAGAAAAAAGAAATGAAATAGACGAAGCGATCAAAACTGAAGATACATGAGTCATGACCTCGCTAAACGGAGCATCAAGTTTCCAACCCGGCAGTCCAGGTAGATAGCTAGTAGTGCTAAGCAAGGTAATAATGAGTGCATTACTTGAAAAAGCAAATAATATAGCCTTCCTCGCCAGCTTAAAACCATAAGACTCATTTAACAGATCGACTATTAAAAATGTTAGCGGATATAGAAAAACCCCAGGAGTGACGACCACATCAAATCGCTCAAAATAAACGAGCTTCGTGGCAGCTACATTTGAAAAAATGTAAAGCGCGAAAAGTAAAAGATTGAGTACAACATAAGTCAGCCAAGATCGCTCATGACGATCATTGACTTCGTATGCAGTTAATGCCGCCCCACCGGAATAAAATTTCCTGTAAACATCCTTAATCTCGACCTTGCTCAAATTGTCTAATATCTCGCTTTTCAACAGCTCGTTCAGTTTTACTCGAAGAATTTTCCCTGTAGAAATCACCATGATTACTGCGAGACTCTTGTTGCTCTCAAACCCAAGAAGCTTGTACTTACTATTCTCAGCAGCGTCATCCATTGAATCGTTGCTCCAGTACGTCCCCTACAATACAAAAGACATCAGAATCAAAACATGCATCACTAACTATATATAAAGCCCCTGTTTTCTTTTCATACACCAACTTCTCACTAGCACTGTTCGACAGACCTTTCTTTACTATCAACAAATCTCCCGACTCATAGATACCTGGGATATCATTTTCTAATAACACACCGATTACGTTGCAAGCTGATCCGAAATAGTAAGTAAGCGGGTAAGTGGCAGCCAGTTCACCGATTCTTTTTTCCAGACTCTTAATCAACAGAACCTCTTTAACCACCGGAACAGCCGCCGGATTCATATTCCCCAGCAGCGAAACGTCACTCTCAATTATTTCCTTCTCTTCAAAATTTACTGTCTCTATCTCTTTGTAGGACACACCAAAAAAATCAGAAATCTTGCGAATTGTAGATCGTTGAACATTCACCACCCTCCCTTCCAGTATGTTATATATCGTAGTCCGGGTCAGCCCACTGGAATTACACAAGGACAGCTGTGTTTCTCCGCGACTTTTTATCAGATACTTAATATTATTTTTTAAATTTTCTGTTTTTTCTTTCTTATGCATTAAATATTTACCATGTACTTATGCCTTCAGCACTACGCTGGCGTTTCGCTATGAACCCAGCATCCTACAGAATTAGGCCTTATACAAAACCAATATCATAAAAACCCTAAACAATCATTAGATAATATTTCACCATCAGCACTAAAACAAACTCGCCGTTGATATCTTCCACCACACATAACGAAACTTCCCACACATATTTCTTACAGCACAACCCTACAAAATTCACCTGACAAGAAATGAATCATTTAATTGCACAGATGTTCATTTATTTGATTAATTAAATAGAATTTTCTGGTAATAAATCTACCGCTCCACTCCCCTTTGTACGCCGCCAACCAAACTTGGCTTGTTGCATGGGCTCAGTGGTTTCTTAAACCTTGAAGGGAATTCCAATATGAAAAAGATCCCCCCTACCCCCTCGGATTCGCAAAATCCATCAACCGACAACACCGTCGATTTACCCAAGCTCTCCCAAATCACCGAACGCCGCGTCAGCGCCCGTCTGCGCAATCCGGGCCAACCCGACCCTGTCAGTCACCTCTTCACCATCGTCCCGAAGGCCGACACGGAATCTTTGCTCTGTCACGCCTGCGAAACCCTTGCCTCGCTGAATGTCATGACCACCGATCTTGCCGGCGAACTGGAAGGCTCGCGCCGCAATGTGGCACTGGCCATTCAGCAGTTGGCCGTACTGGCCGAGTTATTGGTTAATCGAGCGCTAGACAACCTGGACTTGCCCGGAGGGTTGCCTGAGGCTCCGTCAAACAGCCCACGCTGAGTAGTCCCGTTCTGTTATCAAATGGAGGTTTTTTGTCATGGATCGATACATGCCTATCACCGGCATCGACTGCACCATCGCATCGTTGGTGATCGACACCGAAGCACCACTGGACGTGTTGCACGAAACCGCGGCCTACCGCATTCGTACCGCGACCCAACTGCTGGAAAGTTTCGCGTTTAGCGAGGGCGTTTACAGCGAGCTGGCGCGGGTGTTGGTGACGTCATTGCGCGATGGTTGCGATTTGATGGATGTCATCGGGCGACGATTGCAGGTGCAGGTTTCGGTCTAGTGCCTGGTAAAGACAAACGGGTGATCTCAGTGAGGTCACCCGTTTTTTGCCACAGCTATGTGGCAATGACGCAGTAACAACACGAAATAGGAAATTTCAGCGCGATATTAGGGAAACGTCCTAACGCCAGCACCTGAGCGCTCAGGATAGGTTCGATCCTCCCCCCGGTTACACGCTGGGATTCCCCAAGGACGAACAAGAAACGCTGATGAAAAAGCTCGGTTTCCCGGACACTCCGGACTTTCTACCCATCCCACGGCGACAACCCACCAAGGAGCAGATACAAGCCTTCCAGGACACCGGTGCGGCGGTAGCCGCCAATAACCGACAGAATGAACTGGACGCCAACGCCCGCTGGGAAATGCATCAAAAAAAACAGCAGGACACACTTAACAAACAACCCGATTCGCAGCTTAAGGGTTGCGTGTTCGCCAAGAGCTGCAACCTCCCTGACGGTGTCATCAATCACAGCAACCCATCCGGTTTTGTCCCCCTCGAGAAACTGGCTAATTACGGGTTGTGGGCCGTGCTTGGCACCGGCGCAGTAATCACAGCCGAAGGCATACCCCTGAAACTGGTGGGCGGCTCAGCCACAAGGGGCGCCATTGCCCAACGTCTCGGCGGATCCCTTGCACTCGGTCTGCTATCCGGCTCCACGGCAGTGGCAGCCGGTGCTGCGGTCGGGACCGTGGCACTCCTGATGCCGAACACCCAGCTTGCCCCCGACAGCGCCTTCTACAAGAAAGAACAATACGCGGAGTTGGATACCGGTCGAACCCGAGTGCGCATCAACGTGAAGACATTGCCGGACGGCTCCGTCAGCGCTTATGGCTTCTACACGGGCGGGAAAAAAGACTGGGAATTGGTCCCGGTCATCAAGGCCACCCAAGAGGGTGAACAGTTTGTCGCCGACCTCGGCAATGACATCGGCCTGATCTGGACGCCCGCGACGAACCCCGACGATGTCCCGCGCATCCCGGCCCTCGAAGGCGCCTCGCCACTGCCGACGATATGGGTATATCCGTCCACCGAACAAGCCGAAAAGGTCTTGGTGAACCCGGAGCATCCGCCCGCGTATCAGGACGCGATCATCTGGTTCCCTGCGAATGCCGGGCTTGAGCCGATCTACATCGTGCTCAATGCCCGGTTTGAACCCGGAGGGGTTACGGGGGTGGGCGAAGATGTATCGGGGATTTGGCTTGCGGGGGCTGGCACCGGGTTAGGCGCTCCCATTCCAACGCGGATTGCCGATGCATTGCGAGGGCAAACATTCGATGACTTCAATAAATTCAGGGCTGCGCTTTGGCTAGAGGTTTCGAAAGACGCGGTATTACGAGCTCAGTTCTGTCTGGATAATCAAAGGAAAATCTCAAAAGGCAAAGCACCCATTGCAATCGGAACCGAGCATGCAGGGGACCGAATGAGATTTGAGATTCATCATATTGAACACATCAAGAACGGCGGTGAGGTTTATAACGTTGATAACCTTGCAGTCATGACGCCAAAACTGCATGTTCAAAATCACAAAGAGAATAAGTGAATGGTATTGAAGGGCAAGCTATCCGACTACACAGAAGCTGAATTCATCGAGTTCATCAATGAAATCAAATTCGCCTCCAATGACGAAGCTGAAGAGGACAAGCTCATCCTTCACTTTAAGAGGGTTGTTGGCCATCCAGCCGGATCAGACTTGATCTTCTATCCGGAAAACAAGGCTGAGAATACTGCCGAAGAGATCATTCAAATTCTGAAAAAATGGCGTGCAGCCCAGGGCCTGCCGGGATTCAAAAGCGAGTGATCCCAAATGGCAATATTGACCGAGGTTGAGCTTATAGGAGCAGGCTCAGAGAACGGGACAGTCCCCACGCTCCGCGCAGGGGCCGTCCACACGCTTACTGAGCTTGAATCAACTTGCTTTCAGCGACGCCAGCGCGGCCTGTCTTGTCGTCGACGACTTGCAGGTTGTTACGCGCCTTGATGAAACCCACTTTCACTTCCTGCCAGACAAAGTAGTTTTTGCCGGCTTCTGCGGTGAGTTTCAGTTCCGAGTCGTTTTCCGCCGAAGACACCAGGGTCTGCTGGCCGGCCGGGACGGCTAACATCAGGTAGGACTTGGCGACTGTCTGCCCTACAGGCTTACCATTGAGGGTAACCGGCATTTTTACCCCAGCGCCCATGCTCTCGTTGCGATAAACGTAGATATTGGCTTTGTCGGGGCTCACCTGGAACGTCTTCGCTTGAGCGTCCTGGGTTTCATCAGCCATTTTTACCGAAGCACAACCACCGGTCAGAGCAATCAATGCCAGCAATGCGGTGAACGTTAACTGCTTGAACATCCTGTATCTCCATAGTTTGTGATGAGTCCAATGACGGTATCGGCCGATACGATAAAAGACCTAGGGCTGCATCCAAGAAAAACCTTGAAGCCCTATGGCGTCAACTTACGGGTCAGCAACTCCACAAACGCCTTGGCCATCGGCGATTTCTGGTCCTTGCGCTGCACCAGCCACACCGCCGACACCGCTTCCGGATCCAGCAGCGGGCGATAGACCACGCCATCAATACGCATCCGCTGATACGACGCCGGCAATACCGACACCCCCAATCCTGCCGCCACCAACCCGATAATCGTCATCGCCTCGCCCGCCTCTTGGGCGAAGTGCGGGCTGAAGCCGGCATCACGGGCCAGGCTGAGCAATTGTGCATACAGACCACTGCCATAACTGCGTGGGAAAAACACGAATGGCTCGAGGGCCAAGGCTGAGAGAAACAGGCCCTGTTCGCTATCGGTGACCAACGGATGCTTCGAGCTGAGCACCGCCACCAGAGGCTCGCGCATCAGTTCCACCACGCTGAGTGAGTCCGGCAGCCCAAGCGGCCGCATGATGCCGACTTCGATTGACTCATCCACCAACGCGTCGGCGACCTGGGTGCTGCTCATTTCCCGCAGGTTGAGATGCACCGCCGGAAAACGCTGGCGAAACGAAAAGATTGCCTGGGGAATGGTCGTGTTGAACGGCGCTGATGAGGTGAAGCCGATCTTCAGTTCACCCAACTCACCCAGTTGTGCCCGCCGTGCCACATCGGCCGCTTTGTCGACCTGAGCCAGCACCAGCCGCGCCTCTTCCAGAAACAGACGGCCCGCCTCGCTAAGTTCGACCCGACGATTGGTACGTTCGAAAAGTCGCGCGCCGACCTCCTGCTCCAGCGCCTGAATCTGCTGGCTCAGCGGTGGTTGCGAGATGCCCAGCACCTGGGCGGCGCGACCGAAATGCAGTTCTTCGGCGACGGCAATGAAGTAGCGCAGGTGGCGCAATTCCATATGAATTCCATTAGGTCGTTAAAGCTATCAAACAGGTCGAACAATATATTGGATTGAATCATTAGCCGGCTATATGATTTTTTCATTGCCTGATCGGCTGCGCCCTTCCGAGGTCCGAAAGTGAAAACTGCTGTCGCCCCACTCGCCCATGAAATTCCGCCCGCGGCCCCGGACGATGTCGTCGCCAAGTTGAGCGAGATCTATATCGAAAAAGGTACGCCGCTGTTTATGCGCACGGTGCTGGCGCTGTTCTCGGGCGGTTTCGCGACCTTTGCCCTGCTGTATTGCGTGCAGCCGATGATGCCGCTGCTGTCCCGCGAGTTTTCCATCAACGCAGCCCAAAGCAGCCTGATCCTGTCGGTCGCCACCGGCATGCTTGCCATCGGTTTGCTGATCACCGGCCCCCTCTCTGATCGCATCGGGCGTAAATCGGTGATGGTCGCCGCGCTGTTCGCCGCCGCTCTGTGCACCATGGCCAGCGCAATGATCCCGAGCTGGCAAGGCGTGCTGGTCATGCGGGCGCTGGTGGGACTGTCGTTGAGCGGTCTGGCGGCGGTGGCGATGACTTACCTGAGTGAAGAGATCCATCCACAGCACCTTGGTCTGGCCATGGGTTTGTACATCGCCGGCAATGCCATCGGCGGCATGTGTGGCCGGTTGATCGTAGGCGTGTTGATCGACTTCGTCAGCTGGCACACGGCGATGCTGGTCATCGGTGGCCTGGCGCTGATTGCCGCTGCGGTGTTCTGGAAGATTCTTCCCGAGTCGCGCAACTTCCGCGCCCGCTCGTTGCACCCGCGCAGCCTGCTCGACGGCTTCACCATGCACTTTCGCGATGCCGGCCTACCACTGCTGTTCCTTGAGGCGTTCGTGCTGATGGGTGCATTCGTCACACTGTTCAACTACATCGGTTATCGCCTGCTGGCCGAGCCGTACCATATGGACCAGGCCTTCGTCGGGCTGCTCTCGGTGGTGTACCTGTCGGGCATCTACAGCTCGGCGAAAATCGGCGCCCTGGCCGACCAGCTCGGCCGGCGAAAAGTGCTCTGGGCAACCATCGTGGTGATGATCGCCGGCCTCGCCCTGACCCTGCTCACGCCGTTACCGGTGGTGATCATCGGCATGCTGATTTTTACCTTCGGCTTCTTCGGCGCGCATTCGGTGGCCAGTAGCTGGATTGGTCGCCGAGCGATCAAGGCCAGAGGACAGGCGTCATCGTTGTACCTGTTCAGCTATTACGCCGGGTCGAGTATCGCGGGCACGGCGGGCGGCGTGGCCTGGCATTTGGGTGGCTGGAACGGGATCGGGTTGTTTATTGGCGGGTTGTTGGTGATTGCGTTGTGGGTGGCGTTGAAGCTGGCGAAGTTGCCGCCGTTGGAAAATGTGAAAGCTTGAAAGCAAAAGATCGTTGAATAAAAACGCCCGGCATAAGCCGGGCGGTTTTTATCGAGCCACGATCACTCGTGATATTGCGCCGACAGTTCATGTACCGCGCGCAGGAAGGCACCGGCATGCTCCGGGTCGACTTCCGGGGTGATGCCGTGGCCCAGATTGAACACGTGACCACTGCCCTTGCCGTAGCTGGCGAGGATCCGGCCGACTTCGGCACGAATCGCTTCGGGCTTGGCGTACAACACTGTCGGGTCCATGTTGCCTTGCAGGGCGACCTTGTTGCCGACGCGCTGGCGGGCTTCGCCGATGTCGCAAGTCCAGTCCAGGCCCAGCGCATCCGCGCCGGCGTCGGCAATGCTTTCCAGCCACAGGCCGCCGTTCTTGGTGAACAGGATGACCGGTACTTTGCGGCCTTCGTGTTCGCGGATCAGGCCGCTGACGATTTTACGCATGTAGGCCAGGGAGAATTCCTGGTAAGCCGCCGCCGAGAGGTTGCCGCCCCAGGTATCGAAGATCTGCACCGCTTGCGCGCCGGCCATGATCTGGCCGTTGAGGTAGCTGGTGACTGACTGCGCGAGTTTATCCAGCAGCAAATGCATGGCTTGCGGATTGTCGTAGAGCATGGCCTTGGTCTTGCGGAAGTCTTTCGACGAACCGCCTTCGACCATGTAGGTCGCCAACGTCCATGGGCTGCCGGAGAAGCCGATCAGCGGCACGCGGCCGTTCAATTCGCGACGGATGGTGCTGACCGCATCCATGACGTAGCCCAGGTCTTTGTGCGGATCTGGAATCGGCAGGGCTTCGATGTCAGCCATCGTGCTGACGACTTTCTTGAAGCGCGGGCCTTCACCGGTTTCAAAGTACAAGCCTTGGCCCATGGCATCGGGGATGGTCAGGATGTCGGAGAACAGGATTGCCGCGTCCAGTTGCGGGTAGCGATCGAGCGGCTGCATCGTGACTTCGCAAGCGAACGCCGGGTTCATGCACAGGCTCATGAAATCACCGGCCTTGGCACGGCTGGCGCGGTATTCAGGCAAGTAGCGACCGGCCTGACGCATCATCCATACAGGCGTGACGTCTACGGGTTGCTTGAGCAGGGCGCGAAGGAAACGGTCGTTCTTCAGGGCAGTCATGTCGGCATCCGGAAAAAAAGTGCGGGCATTTTCTCAGAGCGCGAGGCAAAAGGCACGGCAAGAGCCGCTCCTTTTGTCTATCGGGTCAATTGGTCGCAGGGGGAGCAGCTGCAAGTTTCAAGCTACAAGCCGCAAGCGCCGTGGCTTGTAGCTTGCAACTTGTAGCTTGAAGCTGGGGTCTTCAGACCCCCAGGTAATCCAGGATCCCTTCAGCCGCATTGCGGCCTTCGAAGATCGCCGTTACCACCAGGTCGGAACCGCGCACCATGTCGCCACCGGCGAAGATTTTCGGGTTGCTGGTCTGGTGTTTGTACTGGCCTTGTTCCGGAGCCACGACGCGGCCCTGGCTGTCGGTCTGGATGTCGAACTGCTCGAACCACGACGCCGGGCTTGGACGGAAACCGAAGGCGATGACCACGGCATCGGCCGGGATGATCTCCTCGGAACCCGGGATCGGCTCGGGGCTGCGACGGCCACGGGCGTCCGGTTCGCCGAGACGGGTCTCGACCACTTTCACGCCTTCGACGCGGTCTTCTCCGACGATCGCGATCGGCTGGCGGTTGTAGAGGAATTTCACGCCTTCTTCCTTGGCGTTCTTCACCTCTTTGCGCGAGCCCGGCATGTTCGCCTCGTCGCGACGATAGGCACAGGTCACCGATTTGGCGCCCTGGCGAATCGAAGTACGGTTGCAGTCCATCGCCGTGTCGCCACCGCCCAGTACCACAACCTTCTTGCCTTTCATGTCGACGAAATCTTCCGGCGACTTTTCAAAGCCCAGGTTGCGGTTGACGTTGGCGATCAGGAAGTCCAGCGCGTCATACACGCCTGGCAGGTCCTCACCGGCAAAACCGCCCTTCATGTAGGTGTAGGTGCCCATGCCCATGAACACGGCATCGTATTCTTCGAGCAGTTGCTCGATGGTCACGTCCTTGCCGATTTCGGTGTTCAGGCGGAACTCGATGCCCATGCCGGTGAAGACTTCGCGGCGATTGCTCAACACGGTCTTTTCCAGCTTGAACTCGGGGATGCCGAAGGTCAGCAGACCGCCGATTTCCGGGTTCTTGTCGAACACCACAGGAGTCACACCGCCACGTACCAGCACGTCGGCACAACCCAGGCCGGCTGGGCCCGCGCCGATTACCGCGACACGCTTGCCGGTCGGTTTGACCTTGGACATGTCCGGGCGCCAGCCCATGGCGAACGCGGTGTCGGTGATGTACTTCTCGACCGAGCCGATGGTCACCGCACCAAAACCGTCGTTGAGGGTGCAGGCACCCTCGCACAAACGATCCTGAGGACATACCCGGCCGCAGACTTCCGGCAGGGTGTTGGTCTGGTGCGACAGCTCGGCGGCCTGCAGGATGTTGCCCTCGGCCACCAGTTTCAGCCAGTTGGGAATGAAATTGTGCACCGGGCACTTCCATTCGCAATACGGGTTACCGCAACCCAGGCAGCGGTGGGCTTGATCAGCCGACTGCTGGGGTTTGAACGGCTCGTAGATTTCCACGAACTCTTTCTTGCGTTGACGCAACAGTTTCTTCTTCGGATCCTTGCGCCCGACATCGATGAATTGGAAGTCGTTGTTGAGACGTTCGCCCATCTTCAAAACCTCTTACACGACAGCTTCAAGCTACAAGCTTCAAGCTGCAAGAAAATCACATTAATCCGGTACGCCGCGCACTGCATTGAGCTTGCCGCTTGAAGCTTGCGACTTGCAGCTGCGTCGTTACTGCGGACTGGCACGAGTACTGGAGAGCAACGTTTTGAGGCTCGCCGCCTTAGGTTTGACGAGCCAGAAACGACGCAAATAGTCATCGAGGTTTTCAGCGAGGTTACGACCCCACTCGCTGTCGGTTTCCTCGACGTATTCGTTCAGCACGCGTTGCAAGTGGCTGCGATAGGCTTCCATCGCCTCACCGCTGATCCGCTGGATTTCCACCAGTTCGTGGTTGACCCGGTCAACGAAGGTGTTGTCCTGGTCGAGCACGTAGGCGAAACCGCCGGTCATGCCGGAGCCGAAGTTGTAACCGGTCTTGCCCAACACGCAGACGAAACCACCGGTCATGTACTCGCAGCAGTGATCGCCAGTGCCCTCCACGACGGTGTGAGCACCGGAGTTACGCACCGCGAAACGCTCGCCCGCGGTACCGGCAGCGAACAGCTTGCCCCCGGTGGCGCCATACAGGCAGGTGTTGCCGATAATGGCGCTGTCCTGAGTCTTGTAGAGGCTGCCTTTGGGCGGAACGATGACCAGTTTGCCGCCGGTCATGCCTTTGCCGACATAATCGTTGGCGTCGCCTTCCAGGTACATGTTCAGACCGCCGGCGTTCCACACACCGAAGCTCTGACCCGCCGTGCCTTTGAAACGGAAGGTGATCGGCGCGTTGGCCATGCCCTGGTTGCCATGCTTGCGAGCAATTTCACCGGAGATTCGCGCGCCGATAGAACGGTCGCAGTTGCAGATATCCAGGGCGAAATCGGCGCCACTCATGTCGTTGATGGCCGAAGTGGCCAGGTCGACCATTTTCTCCGCCAGCAAACCTTTATCGAACGGCGGGTTGCGGTCGACCTGGCAGAACTGAGGCTTGTCTGCCGGGATGTGATCGCTACCCAGTAACGGGGTCAGGTCCAGGTGGTGTTGCTTGGTGGTCTGGCCTTCAAGGATTTCCAGCAGATCGGTACGGCCGATCAGCTCTTCGAGGGAGCGCACACCCAGCTTGGCCAGCCACTCACGGGTTTCTTCGGCGACGTAGGTGAAGAAGTTCACCACCATGTCGACGGTACCGATGTAGTGATCCTTGCGCAGCTTCTCGTTTTGAGTCGCGACGCCGGTGGCGCAGTTGTTCAAGTGGCAAATACGCAGGTATTTGCAGCCCAGGGCGATCATTGGCGCAGTACCGAAACCGAAGCTTTCAGCACCGAGAATGGCAGCCTTGACCACATCGAGGCCGGTTTTCAGGCCGCCGTCGGTCTGCACTCGGACCTTGCCGCGCAGGTCGTTACCGCGCAGGGTCTGGTGGGTTTCGGCCAGGCCGAGCTCCCACGGTGCGCCCGCGTATTTGATCGAGGTCAGTGGCGATGCACCGGTGCCGCCGTCGTAGCCGGAGATGGTGATCAAGTCCGCGTAGGCCTTGGCCACACCGGCAGCGATGGTGCCGACGCCGGCTTCTGCAACCAGCTTCACCGAGACCAGCGCTTTCGGGTTGACTTGTTTCAGGTCGAAAATCAGCTGCGACAAGTCTTCGATCGAATAGATGTCATGGTGCGGCGGTGGCGAAATCAGAGTCACGCCCGGCACTGCGTAACGCAGCTTGGCGATCAGACCGTTGACCTTGCCGCCCGGCAGTTGACCACCTTCGCCGGGCTTGGCGCCTTGGGCGACTTTGATCTGCAGCACTTCAGCGTTGACCAGGTATTCCGGGGTGACACCGAAACGACCCGTGGCGACCTGCTTGATTTTCGAGCTCTTGATAGTGCCGTAGCGCGCCGGGTCTTCGCCGCCTTCGCCGGAGTTGGAACGCGCACCGAGGCGGTTCATGGCTTCGGCCAGGGCTTCGTGGGCTTCCGGCGACAATGCGCCCAAAGAGATGCCCGCGGAGTCGAAGCGCTTGAGCACCGATTCCAGCGGTTCGATCTCGCTGATGTCCAGTGGCGTGTCCAGGGTTTTGAGCTTGAGCAGATCACGGATCATCGACACCGGACGGTTGTCCACCAGCGCCGTGTATTCCTTGAACTTGCTGTAATCGCCCTGCTGCACAGCGGCTTGCAGGGTGCTGACCACGTCCGGGTTGTAGGCGTGATATTCGCCACCATGGACGAACTTCAGCAGACCGCCTTGCTGGATCGGCTTGCGCGGGCTCCAGGCTTCGGCCGCCAAAGCTTTCTGCTCGGCCTCGATGTCGACGAAACGCGCGCCCTTGATGCGGCTTGGCACACCACGGAAGCTCAGGTCGCAGACTTCTTCGGACAGGCCGATCGCCTCGAACAGTTGCGCACCGCGATAGGACGCGATGGTGGAGATGCCCATCTTCGACAGGATCTTCAGCAGACCTTTGGTGATGCCTTTACGGTAGTTCTTGAACACCTCATAGAGGTCGCCCAGCACTTCGCCGGTGCGGATCAGGTCACCCAGCACTTCGTAGGCCAGGAACGGATAGACCGCCGAGGCGCCGAAACCGATCAGCACCGCGAAATGATGCGGATCGCGAGCGGTCGCGGTTTCCACCAGAATGTTGGAGTCGCAACGCAGGCCCTTTTCGGTCAGGCGGTGATGCACCGCGCCGGTAGCGAGCGAAGCGTGGATCGGCAACTTGCCCGGAGCGATGTGACGGTCACTCAGCACGATCTGGGTGCGACCGGCGCGAACGGCTTCTTCAGCCTGATCGGCAACATTGCGCACCGCGGCTTCGAGGCCGACGCTCTCGTCGTAGTTGAGGTCGATGACCTGACGTTCGAAGCCCGGACGATCGAGGTTCATCAGCGAGCGCCACTTGGCCGGGGAAATGACCGGCGAGCTGAGAATCACGCGTGAGGCGTGTTCCGGCGACTCCTGGAAAATGTTGCGCTCGGCACCGAGGCAGATTTCCAGCGACATGACGATGGCTTCACGCAGCGGGTCGATCGGCGGGTTGGTGACCTGCGCGAACTGCTGACGGAAATAGTCGTACGGCGTACGCACGCGCTGGGACAGCACGGCCATCGGCGTATCGTCGCCCATCGAGCCGACGGCTTCGTAGCCTTGCTCGCCAAGCGGACGCAGTACCTGGTCGCGCTCCTCGAACGTCACCTGATACATCTTCATGTACTGCTTGAGCTGATCGACGTCGTAGAACGCCGAACCATGGTCGTTGTCTTCCATGGTCGCCTGGATGCGCAGGGCATTCTTGCGCAGCCATTGCTTGTACGGGTGACGGGACTTCAAACGGTTGTCGATGGCATCGGTGTCGAGGATCTGACCGGTTTCAGTGTCCACGGCAAAGATCTGGCCCGGACCGACACGGCCCTTGGCAATCACGTCTTCAGGCTGGTAGTTCCAGACACCGATTTCCGAGGCCAGGGTAATGAAGCCGTTCTTGGTGGTGACCCAACGCGCCGGACGCAAACCGTTACGGTCGAGCAGGCACACCGCGTAACGACCATCGGTCATTACCACGCCGGCCGGGCCGTCCCACGGTTCCATGTGCATCGAGTTGTATTCGTAGAATGCACGCAGATCCGGGTCCATGGTTTCGACGTTCTGCCACGCAGGCGGAATGATCATCCGCACGCCACGGAACAGGTCGATGCCACCGGTGACCATCAACTCGAGCATGTTGTCCATGCTGGAGGAGTCGGACCCGACTCGGTTCACCAGCGGGCCGAGTTCTTCCAGATCCATCAGATCGTTGGTGAACTTGGTGCGACGGGCCTGAGCCCAGTTGCGGTTGCCGGTGATGGTGTTGATCTCGCCGTTGTGGGCGAGGAAGCGGAACGGCTGAGCCAGCGGCCATTTCGGCAAGGTATTGGTGGAGAAGCGCTGGTGGAACACGCAGATTGCGGTTTGCAGGCGCTGGTCGCTGAGGTCTGGATAGAAGGCGGTCAGGTCCGCCGGCATCATCAGGCCTTTATAAATGATGGTCTTGTGGGAAAAGCTGCAGATGTAGTGATCGACGTCGGCGGCGTTGGCCACGGACGAACGACGACGGGCGCTGAACAGCTTGATCGCCATGTCCTGATCGCTCAGGCCTTCACCGGCGATGAAAACTTGTTCGATCTGCGGCAGGCGCTCGAGGGCCAGGCGGCCGAGGACGCTGGTGTCGATTGGCACTTTGCGCCAGCCGACCAGGGTCAGGCCTTCGGCGAGGATCTCGCGGTTCATGTTCTCGCGAGCGGCTTCGGCTTTCACCGGGTCCTGGTTGAAGAAGACCATGCCCACCGCATATTGCTTGGGCAGTTCGACGCCGAAGGTTTCCTGGGCGATCGCACGCAGGAATAGATCCGGCTTTTGAATCAGCAGACCGCAACCGTCACCGGTCTTGCCGTCGGCGTTGATCCCACCGCGGTGGGTCATGCAGGTCAGGGCCTCGATGGCCGTTTGCAAAAGGGTATGACTGGGCTCGCCCTGCATATGGGCTATCAGGCCGAAACCGCAGTTATCCTTGAATTCATCTGGTTGGTACAGACCTGCTTTCATAGACACTTTCTCACCAGGCTGCCTCTTATCGAGGCAAATTTCTTTTCAATTCAGCCAGTTACCATCCACGCCGAACGTACGCCAGCTTTGCGGGGGCAAAAGGGAGGTCATTGTACACACCGACACAGAGGCTCACAAATTTGACGACGAACTGTCGCAAATCCATGTCGCATTTGTGAAAGGTTTAAAGCGATATGCTGTGCTAGTCAAAACTTTTTTAATTTTGACCGCACCGACTCAAAGACCACTATGACGCAGACACCACAAGGCACGCGACCTGTAGAGGCGGCATGCACGTGTAGAAATTTTGAGGTGCTTGGAGAGGCGGCCTGGGTAAGGCCGCCGAATCTTCAGCGAGTTGTTGCCAGTTCCTGTTGGACGCTGGCGACAGTGCGAGGCCAAGGTTTACCAGCCTGAACCTTCGCTGGCAAGGCCTTGATGGCGGTAACGGCTGCATCGCGGTTGGCGAAGCTACCGTAGGTGATGACATAAAGCGGCTTGCCGTTGAGTACTTTCTTGAAATAACGGTACTCACCGCCCTGCTCCTTGACGAAGCTTTGCGCGGCCGATTCGGAGCTGGTGCCAAGGATCTGCACCACGTAGTTACCCGGCGCCTGGCCGGCGTACCAGCTGCCACCGGCGGCCTTGGCCACGGTGACTGGCTTCTCGGCAGGTTTGACGGCCACAGCCGGCTTGGCGGGCGCTGGAGCCGGTTTGGCAACAGGTGCAGGCGCTGGCTTGGCTGCAGCGACCTGAGTCGGCGCAGGCGCCGGCTTGGGGGCCGGTATTGGAGTCGGCGCCGGGGTTGGCGCCGGGCCTGGCTGGATGCCCGCAGGCGGTGCAGTCGTGGTCACGGTCGGCGGCGTAGCGCTGGAACCTTCAACCGGCACACCGTCGTCGCCTTCGGTGATACCACCGGCCGCTTCGGCCAGCGGACCACGCATCACCGGCTGCGAATTGCCGACCAAAGGCAATGGCATCGGTTGTGAATTACCGGCGAACTCTACGGCGGGAGCGCCACTGCTGTCAGGTTGTGGCGCGCCCTGGCCCAATGGCAGTTGCGCCTGCTCATTGGCAGGCGCGCCGGTGGTCGGTGCTTTGCTGCGACCCGGCATCAACCAGGCGGCGGCTACCGCGACCACGACTACGGCGGAAATCGCCAATACGTGTTTCTTCGGCATGTTGAACCCCATACTTGGACGCTTCACCGCTGAGCGGCTGGCAATCATGGCTTCGATCATTGCATCGCGGGCGACCTGATTGATATTGCCAGGCCAACCGTCGGAGCTTTCGTGAATATCAGAGATCTGATCCGCGGTGAAAAGTTCGATACCACGGCCAGCGCCCTCAAGACGCTGATCCAGATATTCGCGGGTTTCTTCCTCGGTGTAAGGCTGCAATTCGATGACGTGGAAACGCTCTTCCTCAAGGCTCAGCGCATCAAGCTGGGCGATCAGCGAGGACTCGCCGAACAGGAACACGTGGGGGCGACCCTCCGGTGCACCCGCGGCCAAAGCCAGCAAGGCTTCCAGCGCGGATTCATCGAGTTGCTCGGCATCATCCACCAGCAAATAGACTTCCTGCCCCGTGAGGGCAAGCTGTACCACCTGCGCGAGGATGGCGCCGATTTCGGCCTGTTCGACATTCAGCGTCTGAGCCACCTGATGCAGCACACCCGCTGCATCGCCGGCACCACGGGCGGAAACCACCACGCTCTGCACTGACTGTTTGTTGGTGCTGGCCACCAGGGCCTGACGCAACAGGGTTTTGCCGCTGCCTTGAGGGCCGGTAACCACCAGCAGCAACTGGCTGTAACGGGCCAGATGATGCAGTTGCCCCAGCACCGGTTTGCGCTGGGCCGGGAAAAATTTGAAGCCAGGTACCCGTGGTGCGAAAGGGTCATGACTTAACTGGTAATGGCCGAGGAAAGCCTCGTCGGCATGCAAACTAGTCATCGGAATCTTATTAACCTTTAAGCTGAGCCAGGGCGCGGTAATCCGCTCCCAGCGTGGCCTGTAAAACCTCTTTCGGATAATCGTCGGTCACCACCGCTTCGCCCATGTGGCGCAGCAGCACCAGGCGCAAACGACCGTCGATCACTTTCTTGTCAATCGCCATGTGTTCGAGAAAATCGGCTTCGCTCATCTCTTGCGGCGGGATGACCGGCAGGCCGGCCCGCTGGAACAGACGAATACCGCGATCACGCTCCTGTTCGCTGATCCAGCCCAGGCGCGCGGACATTTCCAAAGCCATTACGGTGCCAGCAGCGACTGCCTCACCATGAAGCCAGACACCATAGCCCATGTGAGTTTCGATCGCGTGGCCGAAGGTATGGCCCAGGTTCAACGTGGCGCGTACGCCCGTCTCTTTTTCGTCGGCACCGACCACCGCAGCCTTGGCCGCGCAGGAGCGTTCGATGGCGTAAGTCAGGGCAGTCTGGTCCAGCGCTCGCAGGCGATCGACGTTCTCTTCGAGCCAGGTCAGGAATGGCTCGTCGCAGATCAGCCCGTATTTGATGACTTCCGCCAACCCGGCAGACAGTTCGCGGGGCGGCAGAGTATTGAGAGTGGCGGTATCGATCAGTACCACGTTGGGCTGATAGAAGGCGCCGACCATGTTCTTGCCCAGCGGGTGATTGATCCCGGTCTTGCCGCCCACCGAAGAATCGACTTGGGACAACAACGTGGTGGGTATCTGGATGAAATCGACGCCACGCTGGTAGCAGGCCGCCGCAAATCCGGCCATGTCGCCAATCACGCCGCCACCCAGGGCGATTATCGTGGTGCGGCGATCGTGCCGTGCGCTCAGCAGGCCGTCGAAAATCAGTTGCAGGGTTTCCCAGGTCTTGAAGGCTTCGCCGTCGGGCAGCACCACCGAAATCACCGAGAACTGCGCGAGGCTGCGGGTCAGACGCTCCAGGTAGAGCGGCGCCACGGTCTCATTGGAGATGATCGCCACCTGCCGCCCGCGGATATGCGGGGCCAGTAGCTCAGGCTGATCCAACAAACCTTCGCCAATATGAATCGGGTAGCTGCGCTCGCCTAGATCGACCTTGAGTGTCTGCATGTGTCCCCACAGTGAAATGGAATCAGGCGTCCTGCCTAAAGTTTACGAATTCCATGGCGTCTGCTGGTGTGACGCCATTCGGTAGCCAACCGCCACAACCTGGAGCGGCTGCGTCAGGACGCCGAGAATAGCGCATTTCGCGCCGCGCATTAACGGGGCGGTAGTTGCTGCAAGCGTTCGAGGATGTCGAGCACCACCATCCGCGGTGGCCGCTCATCGGTTTCAACCACCAGGTCGGCGATCTCCCGGTACAGCGGATCACGGATAGCCAGCAAGTCCCGCAGGGTTTTCGCCGGGTCGGCGGTGCGCAGCAGTGGCCGATTGCGATCGCGAGCCGTCCGGCCGACCTGCTGCTCGACCGACGCATGCAGATAGACCACCCGACCACCGGCGTGCAGCGCCCGGCGATTGGCTTCGCGCATCACCGCACCGCCTCCGGTCGCCAATACCACACCGTCGCACGCACACAGCTCGGCGATCATCGCCTGCTCGCGGTCACGAAAGCCCGGTTCGCCTTCCTTATCGAAAATCCACGGGATATTGGCGCCCGTGCGCAATTCAATTTCCTTATCGGAATCTTTGAATGGCAGGCGCAGCTCTTTGGCCAGCAACCGGCCGATGGTGCTTTTTCCAGCCCCCATCGGTCCAACAAGAATCAAATTTCGCACAGAATCAATGACTCACAGCAATCGCCTGATTGTTCATGATACGCGGAGTGAGAAATACCAGCAGCTCGGATTTTTTCTCCGATACCACGTCACGCCGGAAAAGGCGGCCAAGATACGGCACATCACCGAGAAATGGCACCTTATCTACAACCTTGCTCTGAGTATTTGAGAAAACCCCACCGATGACGATGGTCTCGCCGTCGTTAACCAACACCTTGGCGTTGACCTCGTTTTTCTTGATCGGCGGCACATCCTGCACTTTGTTCAGGTAATCCGGTTCGTCCTTGGTGACCTTGACCTCCATGATGATGCGGTTGTCTGGCGTGATCTGCGGGGTCACTTCCAGGGATAGCGAAGCCTCCTTGAATGACACCGAGGTGGCGCCGCTGGAACTGGCTTCCTGATAGGGAATCTCGGTGCCCTTGAGGATTTTCGCGGTTTCCTTGTCGGACGTGACCACCTTGGGCTGCGAGACGATTTCCCCGTTGCCGGTTTTCTCCATGGCCGAAAGCTCAAGGTCCAGCAGCACATTGTCGGTAATGAACGCGATACCGATCCCCGAGGTATTGGCAGAGGCCCCCAGATCGACGAACGGCGAGTTGGTACTGATGCTGCCCGGCGTACCGATTGTGGTCGAAGAGCCGTTGACCCCCGAGGTGTTCCAGTTACCTTTGCGCACCGAACCGCCCCAGCGCACGCCAAGGCTTTTGTCGTAATCGACATTGGCCTCGACGATACGGGCCTCGATCATCACCTGACGCACCGGAATATCCAGTTGCGCAACGATGCGACGCAGCTCGTCGAGTCGATCCTGGGTCTGGTAAGCAATGATATTGTTGGTTCGTTCATCGACAGTGATTGATCCTCGCTCGTCGATTTTCGCCTCGGTGCTGGTCACCGACTGGAACAGCTTGGCGATCTCGGCGGCTTTGGCGTAGTTGACTTGCAACAGCTCGCGACGCAGAGGCGCCAGTTCGGAGATCTGCTTCTGCGACTCCAGCTCTTGACGTTCTCGGGCAGCGATTTCATCGGCCGGCGCCACCAGCAGCACGTTACCGATCTTGCGCTTATCCAGCCCTTTGGTTTTCAGCACCAGATCCAGCGCCTGATCCCATGGCACATTCTGCAAACGCAACGTGATGCCACCCTGTACCGTGTCGCTGGCCACCAGATTGAGGTTGGTGAAATCAGCGATCAGTTGCAGCACCGATCGCACATCGATGTCCTGAAAATTCAGCGAGAGTTTTTCGCCTGTGTAGGCAAAGCGTTCGGCGTTGCGCTTTTGCAGATCATCGACAGTCATCGGCCGGATGCTGACGGTCAGTTTGTTGTCGGTCTGATAGGTCGAATAATCGAAAGCACCGCTGGGCTCGATGCTGATGATGGCCCGATCGCCCGTTGCGCTGGCGTTGACGAACTGCACCGGTGTGGCGAAATCCTTGACGTCGAGGCGTACGCGCAACCGTTCAGGCAGCTGGGTCTTGGTGAAACCGACGATGATTTTGCCATCGCGCTCCTGGATGTCCGGCGCGATGGAGGGATCCGACAGATCGATGACCACGTTGCCCTCACCCTGGGTGCCGCGCTGGAAATCCACGCCCCGGATGGCTTTGCCCACGGGTGCATTAACCCTGGCAGGTGCTGGCGTTGCAGCGGCTGCACGCGGTGCGCTGGCGGTCGGCTTGGGCACCTTGCCACCAGCCCCTTGCCCGACAATCACGAACAAACTGTTGCCTTCGACGCGGGTGTTGTACGGCGTCATTTGAGTCAGGTTGATGATCAGCCGCGTACGGTCCTTGGCCTCCACGACCGTGGCGCTGCGGGCATTACCGCCACCCAGATCCCGATTCTTGTTCGCCAGCTGACTGGTGACCCCGGGCAGGTCCAGCGCAATCCGCGCAGGCTGCTCAGTTGTGTAACCGCGAGGCTGCGGTGGCGGCCCATCGAACGATAACTTCAACTCGACACGGTCGCCGGGCAGCGCGGCGACATCCAGCGCTTTGAGGTTGGCCGCCAGTACCATCGGCGACAGAATCGCTATCCATAGCGAAATACCGAAGGTTGAAAAAATCCTGTTCATTATTCGAGTTCCACTATGAGTGCTCTTTCAAAGGGATGGTCCGCGGCCGTTCCAGCCAAGCACCTTCGCCGTCAGGAACGATTTCGACCACGTCGACTTGTGAACCGCTGATGGCGACGATCCGCCCATCGTTACGCCCCAGGTAATCGCCGACTTTCAGCCGATGCACGCCGCCCGCCCCGCGCAACAGCGCAAAGAAGCCGGTTGCATTGGAGAGCGTGCCGACCATTTCAAACTGTTCGATGTTGAAACCTTCGAGGTACTGCTTGACCCGGTGGGGGTCGGGTTTGACGTTGCGCGAGCCGTGCTTCTGACCGGCCAGATCGACTCTGACCTGTCGGGAGAACGGGCTACGCAGGTTGGCAGCGTTATAGGTGAATGTCGGGTAAGACCGGAATGTCGGCGTTGGTTCGATTTTGCCGGGGGCACGCAGACGCACTTCGTTCAGGTAGGCGTCCAAATCGCTGAAATCGTTGTCGCCACCACAACCGGCCAGGATGAGCAGGCACATAACCATCGACAGGCAACGAATCGGGCTCATTTCTGCAACCCCTTGTCGTTGTAGCGATAGGTCTTGGCAAGAATGCTCATGCGCAACTTCGGACCGCCATCGGGATTGGCCGGCACCAGGTCGAAGTCATGCAGGGTAACGATCCGTGGCAACCCGGCCACGCCGCTGACAAAAGTGGCCAGGTCGTGATAAGCGCCGGTGACGGTGATCTGAATAGGGAGCTCGATGTAGAACTGCTGGGTAACCTCCGGGAGCAGCTTGATTTCTTCGAAGTCCAGGCCGCTGCCCAGGCCGGTGCGGGTGATGTCCTCAAGCAGGCCGGGCACTTCGGTGTCGCTGGGCAATTGCCGCAAAAGCATGCCGAAGGAGTTCTCCATTTCCTTCATCTGCTGGGTATACAGCTCCAGGTTCGCCGCCATATGGGCTTTGGTCGCGAATTGCTCCCTGAGCGTCGATTCTTCCTCGCGCCTGAGTTCCAGGTGGTTTTGCAGATCACTGATCAAGAAGCTGTAGCCCAGGGTTAGCATCAGGACCATCAGCAGGACACTCGCCAGGAGCTTGATCGCCGGTGGCCAGGAACCCATGTTGCTGGTGTCCAGATCGTTGATGTCGATCTGGCGCAACCCTTCGAACCATTCGGACGGTTTCATTTGGCGCCCCCCACAATCGCGGGCTGGGTCTGACGGACGGTCAACTGAAAAACATTGGCCTGATCCAGCTGACCGGCGGTGGTCGCTTTGACTTCCGTGAGGTTGGGCGCATCGAACCAATCGGAGGCATCAAGATTGCGCATCAGATCCGAAACCCGGTTGTTGGATTCCGCCGCGCCGGTGATGGACACGGTTTTGCCGACCATTTGCACCTCGGTGAAATAAACCCCGTCCGGCAAGGTGCGCGCCAATTGATCGAAAATCCTCCCGCTGATCGGCCGGTTGCCTTGCAAGTCCTGAATAATGCGCATGCGCTCCACGAGTTGCTGTCGGCGGGCCTTCAGATCGCTGATCTGCTTGATCCGCTCGTCGACCACGGCAATCTGCTTGCCGATGTAATCGTTACGGGCGACTTGCCGGTTAATGGCGTTGTTAATGACCTGGTCCGCAATCAGCAGCGCTGCCACCGAGCCCAACAGCACACTGACCAACGCCAGTAAAAAGCGTTTGCGCCGCCCTTCGCGCAACTCTTCACGCCAGGGTAAAAGATTGATCCGCGCCATCAGTCGAAGCTCCTGAGGGCCAGCCCGCAAGCGATCATCAGTGCCGGAGCATCGCTCGCCAGGGCACCGGCGTTGACCTTGCTGCTCAGGGTCATGTCGGAGAAAGGGTTGGCGACCTGGGTCGGCGTACCCAGGCGTTGCTCGATCAATCGCTCCAGCCCGGGGACCGAGGCGGTGCCGCCGGCCAGGAGGATATGATCGACCGAGTTGTACTGGCCAGAGGCAAAGAAAAACTGCAGTGAACGCGACACTTGTTGCACCAACGCATCACGAAACGGCTGCAAGACCTCGCTGACGTAATCGTCCGGCAAACCACCCTGCTTCTTCGCCAACCCCGCCTGTTCGACCGTCAAGCCATAACGACGCTGAATCTCTTCCGTCAGTTGACGCCCGCCGAACAATTGTTCGCGGGTGTAGATGATCCGCCCGTTGTGCAACACGCTCAGGGTGGTCATGGTGGCGCCGATATCGACCACCGCCACGGTGAGGCGCTCCTGAGAGGCGGCCAACGGGGTGGCCAGCAGGCCGAATGATCGCTCCAGGGCATAAGCTTCGACGTCGACCACGCGCGCGGTCAGCCCGGCCAGAGCCAGGGCCGCCTCACGCACCTCGACGTTTTCCTTGCGACACGCCGCCAGCAGCACATTGACCCGCTCGGGGTTGCGCGCCGACGCGCCTTGCACTTCGAAATCGATCGCCACTTCATCCAGAGGATAAGGAATGTACTGATCGGCCTCGATCTTCAGCTGGTTTTCCATCTCGTCATCGGAAAGACCGGCGTCCATCTCGATGGTCTTGGTGATGACCGCTGAACCGGCCACAGCGACGGCCACGTTCCTGAGGCTGGTCTTGGCCTTGGATAACACCCGCGCAAGCGCCTGCCCCACCCCTTCGAGTTCGGCGATATTTTTCTCGACCACGGCGCTGGCAGGCAGCGGCTCGACCGCATAGGCCTCGACCCGATACCGGTCGCCTTGACGACTTAGCTCCAGTAGCTTCACCGACGTGGAGCTGATGTCGATCCCCAGAAGCGTATTGGCTTTTTTATTGAAGAGTCCTAGCACTACCAATTCCCTATGACTATCCGTGAGTTACGGACTCTGTAATATCCATTGCGTTCAATACCCTCCGTCTTGACAGAAGCGCAAATGACGCCTCCCGACGGAAAAATGCTTATAATGCGGAGCGTTTTTTCCGCTTTCACTGCAAGCGCGGGTCATTCTGTGTATAGCCTGAACCCCTGATGCCTAATTCATTCTTTACCCTGGATATCCAAAAGCCTTGATTCGTCTGCTGAAATTTTTCGGTTGGTCCATCGTCGCCGTTTTCTGCGGGCTGCTCCTGGGTCTGAGCGGCGCTTTTCTTTACCTTAGCCCTGGATTGCCATCTGTGGAGGCGCTGAGAAGCATTCAGTTGCAGATTCCTTTGCGGGTGTACAGCAGCGACAACAAATTGATCGCAGAATTTGGCGAAATGCGCCGTACGCCAATCCGTTTCGCCGACATTCCCCCCAATTTCATTAATGCGTTACTAAGTGCTGAAGACGACAATTTCGCCAACCACTATGGCGTCGACCCCAGCAGCCTGATGCGTGCCGCCACCCAACTGGTAAAGAGCGGACACATTCAGTCCGGCGGCAGCACCATCACCATGCAGGTAGCGAAGAACTTTTTCCTGACCAGCGAACGCAGCTTCTCGCGCAAAACCACCGAAATCCTCCTGGCCCTGCAGATCGAACGACAGTTGACCAAGGACGAGATTCTCGAGCTGTACGTCAACAAGATCTATCTGGGCAACCGCGCCTACGGCATCGAAGCAGCGGCGCAGGTTTATTACGGCAAGTCGATTCGTGACGTGAGCCTGGCGCAGATGGCGATGATCGCCGGCCTGCCAAAAGCTCCGTCGCGCTTCAACCCGCTGGCCAACCCGACCCGCAGCAAAGAGCGTCGCGACTGGATCCTGGGGCGCATGTACAAGCTCGGCAAAATCACCGAAGCCGACTACATCACTGCGATCAATGAGCCGCTGAACGCCAGCTACCATGTACCGACTCCCGAAGTGAACGCGCCATACGTCGCCGAAATGGCCCGGGCCGAAATGGTCGGCCGCTATGGCAGCGATGCGTACACCGAAGGTTTCCGTGTCACCACCACGGTGCCGAGCAATTTGCAGGAGATGGCCAATACCGCGGTTCACGAAGGCTTGATGACCTATGACCAGCGACACGGTTATCGCGGCCCCGAGTCACGCCTGCCGGGTAAAACCCGAGAGGCCTGGGCTCAGGAGTTGACCAAACAGCGAATCATCAGCGGCCTGGAACCGGCGATCGTGACCCAGGTCGACAAGAACGGCGTGCAGGTATTGACCCGCACGGGTACCGGCGAAGAGCACGTCGCCTGGGAAACCATGAAGTGGGCTCGTCCGTTCCTGAACACCAACAGCATGGGCGCCAATCCGAAGCAGCCATCGGACGTCGCGCAGGTCGGTGATCTGATTCGCGTGCAGCGTCAGCCAGACGGTTCGCTCAAATTCAGCCAGATTCCGCAGGCTCAAGGCGCGCTGGTTTCCCTCGACCCGCAGAACGGTGCCATTCGTTCGCTGGTCGGCGGTTTCGCCTTCGAGCAGAGCAATTACAACCGCGCCATGCAGGCCAAGCGTCAGCCGGGCTCGAGCTTCAAGCCGTTCGTTTACAGCGCCGCCCTGGACAACGGCTATACCGCCGCCAGCCTGGTGAACGACGCACCGATCGTGTTCGTCGACGAGTACCTGGACAAAGTCTGGCGCCCGAAGAACGACACCAATACCTTCCTCGGCCCGATCCGCATGCGTGAAGCGCTCTACAAGTCGCGCAACCTGGTATCGATCCGCCTGCTGCAAGCGCTGGGTGTCGACCGCACCATCGACTACATCAGCAAGTTCGGCTTCAACAAACAGGACCTGCCGCGCAACCTGTCCCTGGCCCTGGGCACAGCGACCCTGACGCCAATGGAAATCGCCACCGGCTGGGCCACCTTCGCCAATGGCGGCTACAAGATCACCCCATACATCATCGAACGGATCGAAAGCCGCAACGGCGACACGCTATTCGTTGCCAACCCGCCGAGTGTTCCGAAAGGCACCGTAGCCAGCGACGGCATTGCCATGCCGGCCTCTGACACCTTCACGATCAACGCTACCCCAGGCGAAGCACCGAGCACCCAGCCCATGCCACAAACGCCGGCCGTGGCCGAGCGCATCATCGATGGGCGCACCACTTACATCCTCAACAGCATGCTCGAGGATGTGATCAAACTCGGCACCGGTCGCCGTGCGCTGGCCTTGGGTCGCAGCGACATAGCGGGCAAGACCGGCACCACCAACGAATCCAAGGACGCCTGGTTCTCCGGCTACAACGCCGATTACGTGACCACTGTCTGGACCGGCTTCGATCAGCCGGAAAGCCTGGGCAAGCGCGAGTTCGGCGGTACCGTTGCCTTGCCGATCTGGATGAACTACATGGCGGCGGCCCTCAAAGACAAACCGCCCCACACCCAAGCGGAACCCGAAGGCATTCTCAGCCTGCGTGTCGACCCGATCAGCGGCCGTGCGGCCACCCCAAGCACGCCAGGCGCCTATTTCGAGCTGTTCAAGGCCGAAGACACACCACCGTCGGTTAACGAGCTGAGCAACGGCATTGTGCCGGGCAGCCCGCTGCCAGCCGATGAGGCAGCGCCGATCGATTTGTTCTAGAGGAGCAGCTGCGAGCTTCAAGCTGCAAGCCACAAGAAGAAGCAAAAGCAGAACACCCTTCGCTTTTAACTTGCAGCTTGTAGCTTGCCGCTTGAGCCCCATAAAAAAACCCAGCACTTGGCTGGGTTTTTTTATGGGCGGCTGCTTTTATCCGTTGAACACGTCATCCACGCTTTTCAGCGGGTAGTTCTTCGGATACGGCAGGGTCGCCACACCGGTCTCGATCGCAGCCTTGGCCACGGCATCGGAGATCAGGGTGATCAGACGGGCATCCATTGGTTTCGGAATGATGTACTCGCGACCGAATTCCAGTTTGATGCCGCCGTAGGCGTCGCACACTTCCTGAGGCACTGGCAGCTTGGCCAGTTCACGCAGGGCGTTGGCGGCAGCCACTTTCATTTCTTCGTTGATGCGCTTGGCGCGAACGTCCAGGGCACCACGGAAGATGAACGGGAAGCCCAGTACGTTGTTGACCTGGTTCGGGTAGTCCGAACGGCCGGTGGCCATGATCACGTCGTTACGGGTGGCGTGAGCCAGTTCCGGGGAGATTTCCGGATCCGGGTTCGAGCACGCGAACACGATCGGGTTGGCCGCCATGGATTTCAGGCCTTCAGCACTGAGCAGGTTCGGGCCGGACAAGCCAACGAACACATCGGCACCTTCCAGTGCGTCAGCCAGGGTGCGCTTCTCGGTCGCGTGAGCGAACACAGCCTTGTACTGGTTCAGATCGTCACGGCCGGAGTGGATCACGCCGGTACGGTCGACCATGTAGATGTTTTCGATGTTGGCGCCCATGCTCACCAGCAATTTCATGCAGGAGATGGCGGCAGCACCGGCACCCAGGCAGACGATTTTGGCGTCAGCCAGGGTTTTGCCAGCGATTTCCAGGGCGTTGATCATGCCGGCCGCAGTAACGATTGCGGTGCCGTGCTGGTCATCGTGGAATACCGGAATGTCGCACTGCTCGATCAGAGCGCGCTCGATCTCAAAGCACTCAGGCGCCTTGATGTCTTCCAGGTTGATGCCACCGAAGGTAATGGAGATGCGCTTGACGGTGTCGATGAAGGCTTGCGGGCTTTCGGAGTCGACTTCGATGTCGAATACGTCAATGCCGGCGAAGCGCTTGAACAGCACGCCCTTACCTTCCATGACAGGCTTGGAAGCCAATGGGCCAAGGTTACCCAGGCCGAGAATAGCGGTGCCATCGGAAATGACTGCAACCAGGTTGCCCTTGCCGGTGTACTTGTAGGCCAGTTCAGGATCGCGGGCGATTTCGCGTACTGGTTCGGCTACGCCGGGGCTGTAGGCCAGCGACAGATCGCGGGCGGTAGCGGTGGCCTTGGTGAGCTCGACACTCAGCTTCCCTGGACGGGGATGGGCGTGATATTCGAGAGCGGCAGTTTTCAGATCAGACATAGGGGCATTCCGCTTTTTACTGTTGGACAGACGGACCGCCGAGGATACTCGCCTCGCAAAGTCCTCACAAGACTGACCAGTCACCCCTGTCAAGCGCCCGGCCCTACGACTTTGGGCCAAGAGCCACGGAACACAAGGGATAGACTGTTCACAATCAGCAGAAAAAATGTCTACAGTTTTTTCTTACGGTGCTGCCTGCAACATCGCTCGATCGGTCAGCGGCAGAAGCCAGCGCGCCTGCCCCGGTTTCAACCCACCACGGCGCGAACGATCCACCACCCAGCCACGAGCCTCGATTTGCTTGCCTTTGAGCTTTTCAAGCGATGCGACATCGAATCGATCCAGCACATTGGGTGCAACCCGCAATACAACCGAATCCTGCAACTCGATCCAAACCCCGCCGCGATTGCGCTGAACCTTGCTCACACGACCACTGAGCATGGCGAAACCGGACGCGCTGATCTGCTCCGCTTTCAATACAGGTGATTGTCGCCACAGCCCGAGACCGGCCCGACGAGCGCTGCGTTCGGCCGCTTGCTGGCAGGCGACCAAATCGACGTTCGGTGCCACCGCGACCTGAAAACCGAGACCCTCGGCGAGCATCTGCGCTTCGAGATTGGCCCCATCGACACTGTAGACATGAGCCAGGGTGCGGCCGTAATGGTCCTTGCTTTCCTTACCCGGTAACAAACCGACCTGTCCGTTGCTCGCAGCCACCAGAGCTTCAAGACGTTTGCGCGCAGCCACGGCGAACGGTTCGTCGGAGCGACCTTGCTTGCCCAGCTCCGGCGTATTCAAACCGATCATGCGCACACTGCGGCCATCGCTCAGACGCAAGGTGTCGCCATCCACCACGCGTTGCACCGTGACTGACGTGAGTCCGCTCGGTGTCGGGCAGAAGGCCTGGGCACCGGAAAGCCAAATCGCGGACACAAAAAAGGCGCCCGCGAGGGACGCCTTTTTCATCAGCAAGGAAAAGCCCACCGGGCCTTTCAACCTTACTCTGCAGCAGGAGCTTTCTTGCCGAAAGCGCCGAAACGGTCTGCGAAGCGCTGTACACGACCGCCAGTATCCAGAGTCTTCTGCTTACCGGTGTAGAACGGGTGGCACTCGTTGCATACGTCGATCGCCAGAGGCTTGGCCAGGTTCGAACGAGTTTCGAACTTGTTGCCACAGCTGCAGGTAACTGCGGTGATTTCGTATGTTGGATGGATATCGGCTTTCATGATGTATTCCTCAGGCTAGCGTGCCGCCACTCAACACCATTGTTGAATACCGCACGTAATTAGGCCGCGGATTCTACCAGACCTTTGCAATCACGCAAGCTGTCCCTTACACCGACCGTCTGCTAGGCTCGCGCCCCAAATGCTGATCATCTGCACGCAAACCTGTGGGAGTGGGCTTGCCCGCGAAAGCCCTGACAGCCAATGAAGATGCCGGCTGCATAGGCCTCTTCGCGGGCAAGCCGCTCCCACAGGGATTGCGCTCAGCCTTTCTTACTGCCCGCCCAGAGAGACTCCCTGCGTGCCCAACGCCATTCTGCGCCTCGCCCTGCCTTCGCCTCTGCGCCGCCTGTTCGACTACCGCGCGCCAGCCGGAGTCCTGCGCGCCCAGCTACATCCGGGCATGCGCTTGCGGGTGCCGTTCGGTCGGCGCGAGATGATCGGGATTCTGGTGGAGGTCACCGACACCAGCGAAGTGCCGACTGAAAAACTCAAACCGGCCCTTGCGCTACTCGACGTCACGCCGCCCTTGCCGCCCGCGCTGTTCAAGCTGTGCCTGTGGACCTCTCAGTATTACCAACACAGCCTCGGCGACACCTTGAGCTGGGCACTGCCAGTATTGTTGCGTCAGGGTGAACTGGCCGAAGCTCGCCAGGAGCGCTTCTGGTCCGCCGCGCCTGGCGCCAGCCTCGATGATCCGCGCATCGCCCGCGCACCACGACAGCGTGAAGCCCTGGCGACCCTGGCCCAGCATCCCCATGGCGTCGCTCATCAGTTGCTGAGCAAACTGATGCTGAGCAAGGACAGCCTCGATCTGTTGCTGGCCAAGGGGCTGGTGCAAGTTGAAATCCGAAAACACGCACCCGGCGTGCGCCATGAACACTGGCTGGCCCAACCGGAACTACCGCTCAACCCGGAGCAGCGCGCCGCTTACGAAGCGATCCGTGCCGGGTTCGACAGCTATCACGCGTTTCTGCTGGCCGGCGTCACCGGCAGCGGCAAGACCGAAGTCTATTTGCAACTGATCCGCGAAACCCTCGAGGCTGGCAAACAAGCCTTGGTGCTGATCCCGGAGATCAACCTCGGCCCGCAAACCCTGGCGCGTTTCGAGCAGCGCTTCAATGCGCGCATTGCGCTGATCCACTCCGCGGTCAATGACCGCGAACGTCTGGAAGCCTGGCTGGCGGCACGGGATGGCGAGGCCGACATTATTATCGGTACCCGTTCGGCACTGTTCACGCCGATGAAAAACCCCGGTCTGATCATCATCGATGAAGAGCACGACGGCTCTTATAAACAGCAGGAAGGCCTGCGCTACCACGCCCGCGACCTGGCACTGGTCCGCGCCCGGCAGGAAAACATCCCGATCGTGCTCGGGTCCGCTACACCGTCACTGGAAAGCCTGCAAAACGCCTACACCGGTCGTTACGGCCTCTTACGCCTGAATGGGCGGGCCGGTGGAGCCCAACAACCGCGCTTTCTGCGCCTGGACGTGAAAAGTCGTCCGCTGGACAGCGGCATTTCCGGGCCAATGCAGCAAGCCATCGCTCAAACCCTGGCCGCCGGCCAGCAGGTGCTGGTGTTCCTCAACCGCCGGGGGTTCGCCCCGACGCTGCTCTGCCACGACTGCGGCTGGATGTCTGAATGCCAGCGCTGCGACGCGCGAATGACCGTGCACCAGCGCTCCGGCGAACTGCGTTGCCACCATTGTGGCTACGTTGAACGCGTGCCCCGCCATTGCCCGAAGTGCGGCAAGGTCGATTTGCGGCCCGTGGGCGCCGGCACCGAGCGCGCCGAAGAACGCCTGGGGATTCTGTTTCCGGACGTCCCGGTGCTGCGGGTCGACCGCGACAGCACTTCACGCAAAGATGCGATGAATCAATTGTTCGCCACCATCCAGAAGGGCCAGCCGTGCATTCTGGTCGGCACACAGATGCTTGCCAAAGGGCACCACTTTCCACGGGTGACCCTGGTGTCGATTCTCGATGCCGACGGCGGACTGTTCTCCGGCGATTTCCGCGCCAGCGAACGCATGGCGCAGTTGATCGTCCAGGTCGCAGGACGCGCGGGGCGGGCCGAAGAGCCGGGCAAAGTGATCATTCAGACGCATCTGGCAGACCATCCACTGCTGGTGCAATTGACCGAACAGGGCTATTTCGCCTTTGCCGAACAGGCATTGAGCGAACGCCGGGGCGCCGGCCTTCCACCGTTTGCGCATCTTGCGCTGCTGCGGGCCGAAGCGCATAAACCGGGGCAGGCCGAAGGCTTCCTCGATGAAGCGTGCAGCGAGGCCGAGCGTTTGCTGGCCGAGCAGAATCTGAGCGGAATCGAGTTGCTGGGGCCGGTGCCGGCACCGATGGAACGCCGAGCCGGGCGATACCGTGCACAGTTATTGCTGCAAGCCACGGCCCGGGCGCCGCTGCATCGATTGCTGAGCAGTTGGTTGCTGGTGTTGGAGCAGATGCCGAGTGGGCGGGCGGTGCGCTGGTCCTTGGATGTCGATCCGGTCGATTTGTATTGATTGGAAGATGGCCTTCGCGGGCAAGCCTCGCTCCTACAGGGCAGTGCGCCGATCAAAAGATTGTAGGAGCGAGGCTTGCCCGCGAAGGCGGTCGATTTGTCACCACATATCCATAACCTGCCCGCTATAGTTGGCAAGCCCGTCTTCGCAACGGATAATGCCCAGTTTTTCCACCAGCGCATCGAAGCGCCGCCGCGCTAGCGGTCGAAAGAGAAGACCATGAAAGACACCATTCGCCAGCTGATCCAACAAGCCATCACCCAACTCGTCAACGAAGGTGTGTTGCCTGAAGGCCTGTCGCCGGCGATCCAGGTGGAAAACTCCCGCGACAAGAAAAACGGCGACTTCGCCAGCAACATCGCCATGATGCTGGCCAAACCAGCGGGCATGAAGCCCCGTGACCTGGCCGAGAAAATCATCGCCGCGCTGCCGGCTGACGAGAACGTCTCCAAGACCGAAATCGCCGGCCCTGGCTTCCTGAACTTCTTCCAGAACACTCAAGCCCTGGCGACCCGCCTGGACGCGGCGCTCGCCGACGACCACATCGGCGTACGCAAGGCCGGCCCGGTGCAGCGCACTGTGGTCGACCTGTCGGCCCCCAACCTGGCCAAAGAGATGCACGTCGGCCACTTGCGCTCGACCATCATCGGCGACGGCGTGGCCCGGGTTCTGGAGTTTCTCGGCGACGAAGTGATCCGCCAGAACCACGTTGGCGACTGGGGCACCCAGTTCGGCATGCTGATGGCGTACCTGCAGGAAAACCCGATCACCAGCGACGAGCTGTCGGACCTGGAAAACTTCTACCGCGCCGCCAAGCAGCGCTTCGACGAGTCCGAAGAATTCGCCGATCGCGCCCGTGGCCTGGTGGTCAAGCTGCAAGCCGGCGACCCGGACTGCCTGGCGCTGTGGACCAAGTTCAAAGACATCTCGCTGTCGCACTGCCAGAAAATCTACGAACTGCTGAACGTCAAACTGACCATGGCCGACGTGATGGGCGAAAGTGCCTACAACGACGACCTGATCAACGTGGTCAACGACCTCAAGGCCGCTGGCCTGCTGGTCGAGAGCAACGGCGCTCAATGCGTGTTCCTCGACGAGTTCAAGAACGCCGACGGCGACCCGCTGCCGGTGATCATCGTCAAGGCTGACGGCGGTTATCTTTACGCCACCACCGACCTGGCGGCCGTGCGTTATCGTAGCGGTGTGTTGAAGGCCGATCGCGCGCTGTACTTCGTCGACCAGCGCCAGGCCCTGCACTTCCAGCAAGTGTTCCAGGTCGCGCGTCTGGCCGGCTTCGTGACCCATCCGATGGAAATGGAGCACATGGGCTTCGGCACCATGAACGGCGCCGACGGCCGTCCGTTCAAGACCCGCGATGGCGGCACCGTGAAGCTGATCGACCTGCTGACCGAAGCCCAGGAACGCGCCTACACGCTGGTAAAAGAAAAGAACCCGACGCTTACCGAAGACGAGTTGCGCAATATCGCCAGGGTCGTGGGCATTGGCGCCGTGAAATACGCCGACCTGTCCAAGCACCGCACCAGCGACTACAGCTTCAACTTCGACCTGATGCTGAACTTCGAAGGCAACACCGCGCCATACCTGCTCTACGCCTACACCCGGGTGGCCGGCGTATTCCGCAAACTTGGCAAGGACTTCAGCGAAGTCGAAGGACAGATCGTCCTTGAAGCGCCGCACGAACTTGAACTGGCCGCGAAACTGGCGCAATTCGGCGAAATACTGAACAACGTGTCCGACAAAGGCACGCCGCACATTCTCTGTACCTACCTGTACGATGTTGCCGGCCTGTTCTCCAGTTTCTACGAGAACTGCCCGATCCTTGGGGCCGAAACACCGGCGCAAATGCAGAGCCGCCTGCGTCTCGCCGCACTGACCGGCCACACTCTCAAGCAAGGCCTGGAACTCTTGGGTCTGGAAACTCTGGAGCGTATGTAAGTTGGCTGCCAAGAAAAAACCTGCACCCAAACGTGGCGCCAGCCGTTACCAAGCTCCTGCAAAGCAACCGGTCCCGGGCTGGCTGTGGATGGCCATCGGCCTGACGGTCGGCGCGTTCATTGTGTTCCTGATGAAGCTGGAGCCGGGCAAGGGCAGCGATACCGTCAAGCGCGAGAAGATCGAGCAGCAGAAAGCCAGCAAGATCGCCGAGGCCAACAAGACCCCGCCGAGCCCGACGCAACCGGTGAAGCCGAAGTACGACTTCTACACCTTGCTGCCGGAATCGGAAGTGATCGTGCCACCGGACGCCGTACCGGAAAAAACCCTGCCGACACCACAAGTGCCGGCCATTCCCACCACGCCGGTGACGCCAGAGCAAGCGGCGAAGATCGACACGGCCCGGGCTCAAGCGGCGTTGGCCGGCATTACCCCGCCGCCAGCGCCGCCCGTGGCAAAAGCTGCGCCGGTGACCAAGTTCTTCCTGCAAGCCGGCTCGTTCCGCAAGGAAGCCGATGCCGACAAGGTGCGTGCGCAGATCATTCTGCTGGGTCAGGCCGTGGCGGTTGAATCCGGCACCGTGAAAGACGAGACCTGGTATCGGGTGCTGGTCGGCCCGTTCAGCAACCGCGAACAACTGACTACCGCCCAGAAGCAACTGGCCGGCAGCGGCTTCAGCAACTTGTTGTTACAACAACGCCAAAGTCGTTAACCCTTCATGATCGTTCCCACGCTCCGCGTGGGAATGCAGCCCGGGACGCTCCGCGTCCCTTTCTAGAGCTGGAACGCGGAGCGTCCCTTGAGGCATTCCCACGCAGAGCGTGGGAACGATCAAACAGACAACCCCCCATCCCTGCCCTACACCGCTCGTCCCCTCTCCCGCTCCACAGTTGAAAAACGCTCCACCACCCCCATATGAGTTGCGATAAGGCATTTTCGCCCCGCTGCGTGGAGACTCTCCCTTGACCACCATCGTTTCAGTTCGCCGCCACGGCAAAGTCGTCATGGGCGGCGACGGCCAGGTTTCGCTCGGTAATACCGTGATGAAAGGCAACGCGAAGAAAGTTCGCCGCCTCTATCACGGCCAGGTTATCGCCGGTTTTGCCGGGGCCACCGCTGACGCCTTCACCCTCTTCGAGCGTTTCGAAGGCCAGCTGGAGAAACATCAGGGCCACCTGGTTCGAGCCGCCGTCGAACTCGCCAAAGAATGGCGCACCGACCGCTCCCTGAGCCGCCTCGAAGCCATGCTTGCGGTCGCCAACAAAGATGCCTCCCTGATCATCACCGGCAACGGTGACGTGGTTGAGCCCGAAGAAGGCCTGATCGCCATGGGTTCGGGCGGCGGTTACGCCCAGGCCGCCGCGAGCGCCCTGCTGAAGAAAACCGATTTGTCGGCCCGGGAAATCGTCGAAACCGCCTTGGGCATCGCTGGCGACATCTGCGTGTTCACCAACCACAACATCACCATCGAGGAGCAGGATCTCGCTGAGTAAGCCTGTGCAGGCCATTGCGCCACGGCTCATTTATGCTTGAGGACCGCCAATTATTATGCCCATGACCCCCCGTGAAATCGTCCACGAACTCAATCGCCATATCATCGGCCAGGACGATGCCAAACGCGCCGTCGCCATCGCTCTGCGCAACCGCTGGCGCCGGATGCAGCTGCCCGAAGAGCTGCGCGTCGAAGTCACTCCCAAGAACATCCTGATGATCGGCCCCACCGGTGTCGGTAAAACCGAAATCGCCCGTCGCCTGGCCAAGCTCGCCAACGCGCCGTTCATCAAAGTCGAAGCGACCAAGTTCACCGAAGTGGGCTACGTTGGCCGTGACGTCGAATCGATCATTCGTGATCTGGCCGATGCTGCGATCAAGTTGCTGCGCGAACAGGAAATGACCAAGGTTCGTCACCGCGCCGAAGACGCCGCCGAAGAACGCATCCTCGACGCTTTGCTGCCACCGGCACGCATGGGGTTCACCAACGAGGACGCCGCTCCGGCCCAGGATTCCAACACCCGTCAACTGTTCCGCAAGCGCCTGCGCGAAGGGCAGCTGGATGACAAGGAGCTCGAAATCGAAGTGGCCGAAGTGACCGGCGTCGATATCTCCGCGCCACCGGGCATGGAAGAGATGACCAATCAGTTGCAGAGCCTGTTCGCCAACATGGGCAAGGGCAAGCGCAAGAGTCGCAAGCTCAAGGTCAAGGAAGCGCTGAAACTGGTACGCGACGAAGAAGCCGGTCGTCTGGTCAACGAAGAAGAATTGAAGGCCAAGGCCCTGGAAGCTGTCGAGCAGCACGGCATCGTGTTCATCGATGAAATCGACAAGGTCGCCAAACGCGGCAATTCCGGTGGCGTCGACGTGTCCCGCGAGGGCGTACAGCGCGACTTGCTGCCACTGATCGAAGGCTGCACCGTCAACACCAAACTGGGCATGGTCAAGACTGACCACATTCTGTTCATCGCCTCCGGTGCGTTCCACCTGAGCAAGCCGAGCGATCTGGTGCCGGAGCTGCAAGGTCGCCTGCCGATTCGGGTCGAACTCAAGGCCCTGAGCCCGGAAGATTTCGAGCGCATCCTCAGCGAACCGCACGCATCGCTCACCGAGCAATATTGTGCACTGCTGAAAACCGAAGGCCTGCTCATCGAATTCCTGCCGGACGGCATCAAGCGTCTCGCCGAGATCGCCTGGCAAGTCAACGAGAAAACCGAAAACATCGGTGCCCGTCGCCTGCATACCCTGCTCGAACGTCTGCTCGAAGAGGTATCGTTCAGCGCCGGCGATCTGGCCAGCACCCACGAGGACAAGCCGATCCTGATCAATGCCGATTACGTCAACAGCCACCTGGGCGAATTGGCGCAGAACGAAGACCTGTCTCGCTACATTCTGTAAAGCGGCAAGCTTCAAACGACAAGCTGCAAGCTGCAAGCTGCAAGCTGCAAGCTGCAAGCTGGACATCACCGTCTTGCAGCTTGTAGCTTGTAGCTTCAAGCCCGGAAGCCCTTCGCCATGACCCAACTTCCCACCGACATCAAACTGCACAAAGCCTCGAAAACCCTGTCGCTCAAATACGCATCCGGCGAGGAATATCACCTGCCCGCCGAGTTTCTTCGCGTGCATTCTCCTTCCGCCGAAGTCCAGGGCCACGGCAAACCTATCCTGCAATTTGGCAAGATCGGCGTAGGCCTGAGCAAGGTCGAACCGGCCGGTCAGTACGCACTGAAATTGACCTTCGACGACGGCCACGACAGCGGCCTGTTCACTTGGGAATACCTGTACCAGCTGGCAGTGCGCCAAGAAGATCTCTGGAACGATTATCTTGCTGAACTCAAAGCAGCTGGAAAGACCCGTGACCCGAATGAATCGGTCGTCAAGCTGATGCTCTAATACAAGCCTCTGACCGTTTAGAGGGCATTTTCTAATTCCATCTGTTTGAATGCTCCGCTGCGGTGTCAACGATTGGCCCGCTTGCGAAAAAAATTAAACTCGGGTAACCAATGGAGCTGGCAAGTTCCGTGCATTTGTAGCTATTCGCAATTAACGGTCACCCGAGCAGTAGTACCTGGCGTTTGCTGTGTGACTACACAGCTGGGCTCAGGTACTCGTCTCAGGACAATGGAGCGTCGTAGATGAGTAACAAGCTTAACGATGACTTGAAATTTCAGGCTTCGGAAAATACCTTGGGGCTGAATCCTGTTGTTGGACTACGTAGAAAGGATCTCTTGGGCTCTGCCCGAATGGTGCTGACCCAGGCCATCAGACAACCCATCCACAGTGCCAGGCATGTCGCCCATTTCGGCATCGAACTGAAGAACGTGCTGTTTGGAAAATCCGAGCTTCAACCGCAAAGTGATGACCGTCGCTTCCTTGATCCGGCCTGGAGCCAGAACCCGCTCTATAAACGTTATTTGCAAACCTACCTGGCGTGGCGCAAGGAGCTTCACGCATGGATCGATGACAGCAATCTTTCTCCCAAGGACGTCGCTCGCGGGCATTTCGTGATCAACCTGATGACCGAAGCCATGGCCCCGACCAACACGGCGGCCAACCCGGCGGCGGTCAAACGCTTCTTCGAAACCGGTGGTAAAAGCCTGCTCGACGGCCTCTCTCATCTGGCCAAGGACCTGATACACAACGGCGGCATGCCGAGCCAGGTCAACATGGGCGCATTTGAAGTCGGCAAGAGCCTGGGCGTAACCGAAGGCGCAGTGGTATTTCGCAACGACGTGCTGGAGCTGATCCAGTACAAGCCAATCACCGAGCAGGTGCATGAACGCCCGCTGCTGGTGGTGCCGCCACAGATCAACAAGTTCTATGTTTTCGACCTGAGCCCGGACAAGAGTCTGGCGCGCTTCTGCCTGCGCAACAATGTGCAGACGTTTATCGTCAGCTGGCGCAACCCGACCAAGGAGCAGCGCGAGTGGGGCCTGTCGACCTACATCGAAGCGCTCAAGGAAGCGGTCGACGTGGTCACCGCAATCACCGGCAGCAAAGACGTGAACATGCTGGGCGCCTGCTCTGGCGGCATCACCTGCACCGCCCTGCTGGGCCACTACGCGGCGATCGGCGAGAAGAAGGTCAACGCCCTGACGCTGATGGTCAGCGTGCTCGATACGACCCTCGATAGCGACGTGGCGCTGTTCGTCGACGAGCAAACCCTCGAAGCCGCCAAGCGCCATTCTTACCAGGCCGGCGTGCTGGAAGGCCGTGACATGGCGAAAGTCTTCGCCTGGATGCGCCCCAATGATCTGATCTGGAACTACTGGGTCAACAACTACCTGCTGGGCAACGAGCCACCTGTTTTCGACATCCTGTTCTGGAACAACGACACCACCCGCTTGCCGGCCGCGTTCCACGGCGACCTGATCGAGATGTTCAAAAACAACCCACTGATCCGCCCCAACGCACTGGAAGTGTGCGGCACGCCGATCGACCTGAAGCAGGTCACTGCCGACATCTTTTCCCTGGCCGGCACCAATGACCACATCACCCCCTGGAAGTCTTGCTACAAATCGGCACAGCTGTTCGGTGGCAAGGTCGAGTTCGTGCTATCCAGCAGCGGGCATATCCAGAGCATTCTGAACCCGCCGGGCAATCCGAAAGCGCGCTACATGACCAACTCCGACATGCCGGTCAAAGCCGAGGAATGGCTGGAAAACTCCACCAAGCACACCGATTCCTGGTGGTTGTATTGGCAGGCATGGCAGGCCGAGCGTTCGGGCAAGCTGAAAAAATCCCCCGCCAACCTTGGCAACAAGGCCTATCCAGCGGGTGAAGCGGCGCCAGGCACTTATGTACACGAGCGTTGAGCTTCAGGTGGCACGCAGTCCGCGGCACTGGGAGGTGCCGCGATCACTATCAATCACTCTCGAGGCCAGCCTCGAACATTCTGCGACGGCCCGGGACGGCCCGATCAGCGTTTAAAACCTACAGGGCTTCGTGCATGCCGCATCCGTTCGTATTCCGTACCGTCAACCTGGATGGCCAGACCCTCCGCACAGCGGTACGCCCCGGCAAGCCTCACTTGACGCCCTTGCTGATTTTCAACGGCATCGGCGCCAACCTGGAGCTGATATTCCCGTTCGTCCAGGCTCTGGATCCGGACCTGGAAGTCATTGCCTTCGACGTGCCCGGTGTCGGCGGCTCATCGACTCCCAATGTGCCCTATCGCTTTTCCGGGCTGGCAAAACTGACGGCGCGAATGCTCGACTATCTCGATTACGGGCAAGTCAACGTGATCGGCGTGTCGTGGGGGGGGGCGCTGGCACAACAATTCGCCCATGACTATCCCGAGCGCTGCAAGAAATTAGTGCTGGCGGCCACGGCGGCAGGCACCGTGATGGTTCCGGGCAAGCCTAAAGTGCTGCTGATGATGGCCAGCCCGCGACGCTATATCCAGCCCTCCCATGTGATCCGCATTGCACCGATGATCTACGGCGGCTCGTTCCGGCGCGATCCGACCCTGGCGGCCAGTCACGCCTCCAGGGTTCGTTCGGCAGGCAAACTCGGTTACTACTGGCAATTGTTCGCCGGCCTTGGCTGGACCAGCATTCACTGGCTGCACAAGATCCACCAACCGACCCTGGTGCTGGCTGGCGATGATGACCCACTGATCCCGCTGATCAACATGCGCATGCTGGCCTGGCGAATTCCCAACGCCCAACTGCACATCATCGACGACGGCCATCTGTTCCTGATTACCCGGGCCGAAGCGGTGGCACCGATCATCATGAAATTCCTTGAGGAGGAACGTCAGCGCGCAGTTATGCATCCGCATCCGGCGCCATCGGGCGGTTAACCGATCCCGACTTTTGTTTATGAAAAGGAGTCGGCAGGAGGCCGTGCCGCGCAACAACCCGCAACAACGTCTATGGTGTTTTGTTCGGGTGTGTCTGTTTTTGGCCTGATGACGAAGGAGTGTTAACTCATGCGCGACAAACCAGCGAAGGGCACTTTGCCCACTCCCGCTGCATTCATCAATGCTCAGAGTGCGGTTACCGGTCTGCGCGGCCGGGACCTGCTTTCGACCTTGCGCAGCCTGGCCACCCACGGCTTGCGCAACCCGGTGTATACGGCCCGGCATGCCTTGAAGCTGGGCGGCCAGCTAGGCCGCGTGTTGTTGGGTGAAACCCTGCACCCGACCAACCCGCAGGACAGTCGCTTCACTGACCCGACATGGAGCCTCAATCCTTTTTATCGCCGCAGCTTGCAGGCCTATCTGAGCTGGCAGAAAGAAGTCAAAAGCTGGATCGACGAAAGCAACATGAGCCCCGACGATCGTGCCCGCGCGCACTTTGCCTTTGCCTTGATCAATGACGCCGTGGCGCCGTCCAATACGCTGCTCAATCCGCTGGCGATCAAAGAGTTTTTCAACTCCGGCGGCAGCAGCCTGGTGCGGGGTATCGGCCATCTGGTCGACGACGTCCTGCACAACAACGGCCTGCCACGACAAGTGACCAAACAAGCATTCGAGGTGGGCAAAACGGTTGCCACCACGACCGGCTCGGTGGTGTTTCGTAATGAACTGCTGGAACTGATCCAATACAAGCCGATGAGCGAAAAGCAGTATTCCAAGCCATTGCTGATCGTGCCGCCGCAGATCAACAAGTACTACATTTTCGATTTGAGCCCCCATAACAGCTTCGTTCAGTTCGCCCTTAAAAACGGTTTGCAGACTTTCGTTATCAGCTGGCGCAATCCCGATGTGCGTCATCGCGAATGGGGGTTGTCGTCTTACGTCGAAGCCACTGAAGAAGCGATGAATGTATGCCGCGCAATCACCGGTGCACGGGAGGTCAACTTGATGGGGGCCTGTGCTGGCGGGCTGACCATTGCCGCATTGCAAGGGCATTTGCAGGCCAAGCGACAGCTACGACGGGTATCCAGCGCGACCTATCTGGTCAGCATGCTCGACAGCCAGATAGACAGCCCCGCTACCCTCTTCGCCGACGAAGAGACCCTGGAAGCGGCCAAGCGCCGCTCGTATCAGAAGGGCGTTCTGGAAGGTCAGGACATGGCCAGGGTGTTTGCCTGGATGCGTCCCAACGACTTGATCTGGAATTACTTCGTCAATAACTACCTGATGGGCAAGGAGCCGCCGGCGTTCGACATCCTCTACTGGAACAATGACAACACGCGTCTGCCAGCAGCGTTTCATGGCGACCTGCTGGATTTTTTCAAGCACAACCCGCTGAGTCATCCGGGCGGCCTGGAAGTATGCGGTACGCCGATCGACCTGCAGAAAGTCACCGTCGACAGCTTCAGCGTGGCAGGCATCAATGATCACATCACCCCGTGGGACGCGGTGTATCGCTCGACATTACTGCTGGGGGGTGAGCGCCGCTTCGTGCTGTCCAACAGCGGTCATGTACAGAGCATTCTCAACCCACCGAACAATCCGAAAGCCAACTACATCGAAAATCCGAAACTGAGCAGCGACCCGCGTGCCTGGTATTACGACGCCAAGCGCGTCGACGGTAGTTGGTGGACGCAATGGCTTGACTGGATCCAGGAACGCTCCGGCGCACAACACGAAACCCAAACGGCCCTCGGCAACCAGAACTATCCACCGATGGAAGCGGCACCCGGTACTTACGTGCGCGTGCGCTGACGTTTAACCAACCACGGCCGCCAATGGCCGTGGCATGACTCGACCATTAAGAAGACTGGATGAAAACCCGCGACCGGATTCTCGAATGTGCCCTGCAGTTGTTCAATCAAAAGGGCGAACCGAATGTGTCCACCATGGAAGTGGCCAACGAAATGGGCATCAGCCCAGGCAACCTCTACTACCATTTCCACGGCAAGGAACCGCTGATCCTCGGGCTGTTCGAGCGCTTCCAGGCCGAGCTGACACCCTTGCTCGACCCACCGTCCGATGTGGAACTGGGCCCCGAGGATTACTGGCTGTTCCTGCACCTGATCATCGAACGCCTGGCCCATTACAGGTTTCTGTTCCAGGACCTGTCGAATCTTGCCGGCCGCCTGCCGAAACTGGCCAAGGGGATACGCAACCTGCTCAATGCGCTAAAGCGCACACTGGCTTCATTGCTGGCGCAATTGAAAGCTCAGGGTCGATTGGTCAGTGACACCCAGGCGCTGGGGCAACTGGTGGAGCAAATCACCATGACGTTGCTGTTCTCGCTGGACTATCAACGAATTCTCGACCGTGAAGGTGAAGTACGACTGGTTGTGTATCAGATCATGATGCTGGTGGCACCGCACTTGCTGCCGCCGATCAAGATTGCGACCGAGCGGTTGGCGTTGCAGTACCTCGAAGAGCACGACTAATCCTGTAGCAGCGAGGCTTGCCCGCGAACAACGATAACGCGGTATTCCTGATGGACCGAGGCGGCTGGTTCGCCGGCAAGCCTGGCTCCTACAGGAGCGGGCTTGCTCGACAAACTAAAACGCCCGACCTTCGCAGGCCGGGCGTGATCGTTCCCATGCTCCGCGTGGGAATGCAGCCGGTGACGCTCTGCGTCACTGCCGCAATGGATGCGGAGCGTCCGGTGAGGCATTCCCACGCGGCGCGTGGGAATGATCATCAGGACTGACTGGTTGGCGTCGATGGAGCCGGCGCGGCAGTCTGGCTTACAGCAGGAGTCGGCGCAGCGGCGGAATTCGCCGTGCTCGCCGTGCTCACCGGGGTCGCCGGTTTGGCGGCAGCCGCTGCTGGTTTCGGGGCGGCGGCTTTCGGGGCTGCCGGTTTTTTCACTGCAGGTTTCTTGACTGCTGGCTTTTTCGCAGCGGCGGGTTTGGCCGCTGCAGTTTTAGCTGCAGGTTTTGCGGCCGCTTTGGCCGCAGGTTTCGCCGCGGCAGTTTTGGTTGCCGGTTTGGCGGCAGCCTTGGCCAATGGTTTGGCTACGCTTTTGGCTGCTGGTTTGGCTGCCGCGGTTTTCGCCGCAACAGGCGCAACCTTGGCACCGGTGAGTTTTTCGATTTGCTTGGTCAGGGTATCGACTTTGCTGTGCAGTGCCTTGACCTCATTGCGGCTCGGTACACCCAGGCGCGAAATGGCGCTGTTCAGACGTTTGTCAAAAGCCCCTTCCAGCTCATCCCATTTGCCCAGTGCGCGATCCTTTACACCGCTGATGCGCGATTTGGCCGAGGAAGCAGAGTCCTTGGCGGCATCGACTTTCTTGCCGACAGCACTCTTGGTGAGCTTCTCGGCTTTCTCGCCGTCCTTAACCAGTGCATCGAAGAGCTTGCTGCCGTCAGTGTCGATCTTCGAGTACACGCCTAAACCAGCCAGCCAGATCTTGCGGGAGTAGTCTTCGACCTTCCCGATCCACGAGCTGCCTTCTTTTTCAGTATTCTTTTTACCAGCCATCCCGTTCTCCTTAAGATTTACGCGCGACACGTTCGAGCAATGCCGTCAGCTCATCGAGCTTAGCAGAGAGTGTCTCAACGTCATGTTTAGACGGAATGCCGATACGATTCAAGGCACTTGCGATACGCGTATCGAAAGCCCTTTCGACTTTGTCGAGTTGAAGTTCGACTTTGCCTTTGAAAGTGCTCACTTCACTCTTGGCTTCATCGATCTCGGCATTGGCCGCTTCAAGCTTTTCAGTGACTACTTTTTTGCCTTTCTTTTCAACAGCTTGACCAGCCTTGATCAGCTCTTGAACGTACTCGCTGCCCTCTTGGCCGACCTTGGTGTAAGCCCCAAGACCGGCGAGCCAGATCTTGCGGGCATACGATTTGACGTCGCCCTGGGCGTTTGTCTCAACGTCGACTTTTTTCTTCGAAATAACTTTGGCCATGGTGCACCTCACGCGCAGAAGGGTCGAGGAACTGCCCGCAGAGAGTCGGGCTCAGGCACAAAGTAGTGAGAATAATTAGAAACGGCACCCTAACAACTGACACAAACCTTCGGGCGCACCACAAACAAATGTGGGAGCGGGCTTGCCCGCGAAGAGGCCTGTATATCCGCAATATCTCCTGCGGCAGGAATATCGTCTTCGCGGGCAAGCCCGCTCCCACAGGGTTTCTCATGTCACAGAAAGAATGGATTAAGCCAACGCTTTATCCAGAGCTCTTTCGATTTCCGATTTGATCGTGCCGCTCATGGGGGACATCAACAGGCCCAGTTCGACATCGACCTTGATCGAGTCCTCGCCCACATACACCGCCCCTTTGACACCCGTGCGCCTCAGACTCAGGGTGTCGCCGGACCACTGCGGCTCCAGGCCATATTGTTCGGACAGCTTCTGTGCCAACTGGTCGGCCTTCTCGCGGGCCGCTTCCTTACCCAGGTGGTGGGCACGTTCAACACTAATACGGGCCATCGAATGACTCCTGCTTTATCGTGACTTGCTCAAGACATCTTGACCCTGCATGCGTCAAAACGTCCCGGTAGTTGCCTATCTTACCTGCAGCCTTGCCAAGACAAAGCAGGCCACCGGGATTAGAATGTCCCGCATTCTTTTTTGGTGACAGCGATATGACTGATCAGCGCAAAGGCAGCGATGCCGAACCCACCACTCACTTCGGCTTCAAAAATGTTCCGGAGAGCCAGAAAGCGGAAAAAGTCGCTGAGGTTTTCCACTCGGTAGCCGCCAAGTATGACCTGATGAACGACCTCCTGTCGGGCGGCATGCACCGCCTGTGGAAGCGCTTCGCGATCGAGCTGTCGGGCGTGCGCACCGGTAACCGCGTGCTGGACATCGCCGGCGGCACGGGTGACCTGACCCGCAAGTTCTCGCACCTCGTTGGCCCGACCGGTCAAGTAGTGCTGGCGGACATCAACGAATCCATGCTCAAGGTCGGCCGTGATCGCCTGCTGGACCTGGGTGTATCGGGCAATGTCGAATTCGTCCAGGCCGACGCTGAAAAGCTGCCGTTCCCGGACAACCATTTCGATTGCGTGACCATCGCCTTCGGCCTGCGCAACGTGACGCATAAAGAAGACGCCCTGCGCTCGATGCTGCGCGTGCTGAAACCGGGTGGCCGTCTGTTGGTGCTGGAGTTCTCCAAACCGACCAACGCGCTGATGTCCAAAGCCTACGACGCCTACTCGTTCGCCTTCATGCCGTTGATGGGCAAGCTGATCACCAATGATTCGGAAAGCTATCGCTACCTGGCCGAATCGATCCGCATGCACCCCAATCAGGAAACCCTGAAGTCGATGATGGTCGAGGCCGGTTTCGATCGTGTGACCTATCACAACATGACCGCAGGCATCGTCGCTCTGCACCGTGGCATCAAACCCTGATGGTGCTGGCCGGCCTGCTTGCCAGCGTTGAACTCGGCCTGAACCGGGTGCTGCGTCTCGACAGCACGGCCCTGCCGCGGCTGGCGCATTTGAGTGGCAAGGTGATTGCCGTCGACTGCCGCAGCCCGGCGTTGCAACTGTTCATCCTGCCCAGCGATGAAGGCCTGATGCTCGCCTCGCAGTGGGAAACCGCTGCCGATTGCACCTTGCGCGCACCGGCCTCAAGCCTGCTCAAGCTGGCGACGAGCAAGGACAAGACGTCGGTGCTGCATGCCCCGCAAGTCGAACTCGACGGCGACAGCGGCGTGCTGCTGGAACTGGCGGCAATCCTTCAGGACCTCGAACTGGACTGGGAATACGAACTCTCGCGCTGGCTGGGACCTGTGGCCACGCACCTGATTGGCGGTCATCTGCGCAGTCGCGCACGTTGGTATCAGCAAGGATTCGCCAGCCTGAACCAGAACCTGGGCGAATACCTGGCCGAAGAATCCCGCGCCCTGGTCGGTCAGCGTGAAGCTGACGCCCGTTTTAATGAACTGGACCAGATCAAACTCGATCTGGAACGTCTCGAGGCGCGTTTCCAGCGCCTTTCCCGATCCCTCGACCCAAGCGATAACGCATGAAGCTGCTTGCCGTCCGCCGTTTGTTGCGCATCCAGCGCGTTGTGATTCGCTACCGCCTCGATGACTTGCTGTTCGCCCTGCCACTGCCCTGGTTTTTGCTGGCGCTGCGCTATGCCTTGCCGTGGCGCTGGTTTCCGCGCAAAACACTGGACCTGAGCCGTGGCGCGCGACTGCGCCTGGCGTTGCAGGACCTGGGGCCGATTTTCATCAAGTTCGGCCAGATTCTTTCGACGCGCCGCGACCTGCTGCCCGAAGACATCGCCGATGAACTGATGAAGCTGCAGGACCGCGTGCCGCCCTTCGACTCGCAAGTGTCGATCCGGCTGATCGAAGAGCAGCTCGGCAAAAAAATCAGCGAAGTCTTCAGCCGTTTCGACGTTGAACCGCTGGCCTCGGCCTCGGTGGCGCAAGTGCACGCCGCGCAGCTGAAAACCGGTGAAGAAGTCGTCGTGAAAGTGATCCGCCCGGGCCTGAAACCGATCATTGCCCAAGACCTGGCGTGGCTGTTCATCCTCGCCCGCGCCGCAGAAAAACTCTCCGCCGATGCTCGCCTGCTGCACCCGGTGGACGTGGTCAGCGACTACGAAAAAACCATCTACGACGAACTCGACCTGCTGCGCGAGGCGGCTAACGCCAGCCAGTTGAAGCGCAACTTCGAAGGCTCGCCATTGCTCTATGTGCCGCAAGTCTTTTGGGACTGGTGCCGGCCGAAGGTGCTGGTGATGGAGCGCATCTACGGGATTCAGGTCACCGACCTCGCAACACTGGCCGACCAGCGCACCGACATGAAAATGCTCGCCGAGCGTGGTGTGGAGATCTTCTTCACCCAGGTGTTCCGCGACAGCTTCTTCCATGCCGACATGCACCCCGGCAACATCTTCGTCAGCACCGTGCAACCGTGGAGCCCGCAGTACATTGCGATCGACTGCGGCATCGTCGGCAGCCTGACCCCGGAAGACCAGGACTATCTGGCGCGTAACCTGTTCGCGTTCTTCAAGCGTGATTACCGGCGTGTCGCGCAGTTGCACATCGATTCGGGCTGGGTGCCGGCGGAAACCAAACTCAATGAGTTCGAAGCAGCGATCCGTACCGTGTGCGAGCCGATCTTCGAAAAACCGTTAAAAGATATTTCCTTCGGCCAGGTACTGATGCGCCTGTTCCAGACCGCTCGACGCTTCAACATGGAAGTGCAACCGCAGTTGGTCCTGCTGCAAAAAACCTTGTTGAACATCGAAGGTCTGGGCCGTCAGTTGTACCCGGACCTGGATCTGTGGAATACCGCCCAGCCGTTCCTCGAACGCTGGATGCGCGAGCGCGTCAGCCCCAAAGCCTTGTTAAGCAACGCGCAGAGCCAGTTCGAGCAGATCCCGCATCTGGCCAACATGGCCCGCGACCTGCTCGAGCGCATGTCACAGCCCCATGCCAACGACCCGCCACCCCCTTGGCACAAACGCAAGGACGACTGGTTCCTGCGTCTGCTCGGCACTGCTCATCTGGCCGGTGGCACGATACTCGCCGCCGGCGGCCCGCTGAACGAATTGGGGCATTGGCCCGCCGGTATCATGGTGGCGGTCGGCTTGTATCTGGTCGTTCGTCGATAGCAGTAATCAGCTGCAAGTTATAAGCTGCAAGCTTCAAGCGTCGGGTTCAAGAACTTAAAACTCTCAACACTGGCACAACGCAACATTGCCTTTACTTGCGGCTTGAAGCTTGTAGCTTGTAGCTGCTTCAGGAACTGAAGATGAAAAACTGGCTGGACGAGATCAAGTGGGACGCCGATGGCCTGGTGCCGGCGATTGCCCAGGATCACAAGACCGGACGCGTCCTGATGATGGCCTGGATGAACCGCGAAGCGCTGCAATTAACCGTTGCCGAGAACCGTGCCATTTACTGGTCACGTTCCCGTGGCAAGCTGTGGCGCAAGGGCGAAGAGTCCGGCCACGTGCAAACCCTGCATGAGATGCGCCTGGACTGCGACGCTGACGTGATCATCCTGATGGTCGAGCAGATCGGCGACATCGCCTGCCACACAGGCCGTCAGAGCTGCTTCTATCGCGTCTTCGAAAACGGCGACTGGAAAACCGTCGATCCGGTGCTGAAAGACCCGCACGCTATCTACTGCGCAGGACATACCCATGAGTGACACCCTGACCCGTCTGGCCCAGGTGCTGGAAGAGCGCAAAGGCGCCGCTGCCGACAGCTCGTATGTCGCCAGCCTGTACCACAAGGGCTTGAACAAGATTCTGGAAAAAGTCGGCGAAGAGTCGGTCGAAACCATCATTGCCGCCAAGGATGCCGCCATCAGCGGTGACTGCAGCGATGTGATCTACGAGACCGCCGATCTGTGGTTCCACAGCATGGTCATGCTCGCCCAGCTGGGGCAGCATCCACAGGCTGTGCTCGATGAACTGGACCGTCGCTTCGGTCTGTCCGGACACGCCGAGAAAGCCTCTCGCCCGTCCGCCTGAACACTATTAGAGAGGAACACAACATGGGCATTTTTGACTGGAAACACTGGGTCGTCATCCTGATTGTCGTGGTGCTGGTGTTCGGCACCAAGAAACTGAAAAACCTCGGCACTGACGTGGGCGAGTCGATCAAGGGCTTTCGTAAAGCCATGAACGACGACGAGAAACCGGCCGACCCGACAGCAACCCCGGCCCAACCGGTTCCGCCTGTCCAGCCACAGGCCACAACGTCGGTGAACCCGCCGCACACCATCGACGTGCAGGCGCAAAAAGTCGAAGAGCCGATCCGCAAAGACTCGTGAGCACTGACTAATGTTTGGTATCAGCTTCTCTGAACTGCTGCTCGTCGGCCTCGTCGCCCTGCTGGTGCTGGGGCCCGAGCGTCTGCCGGGTGCTGCGCGCACCGCAGGCCTGTGGGTCGGGCGGCTGAAGCGCAGCTTCAACGCGATCAAACAGGAAGTTGAACGTGAAATCGGTGCCGACGAGATTCGCCGGCAACTGCACAACGAGCACATTCTGTCCCTGGAGCAGGAGGCGCGGAAGATCTTCACGCCGACTCAACAGGAGCCGACGCCAGTGGAACCTGTGGCGACGCAAACGATTCATGCGCCGACAGCTGACGCTACACCGGTGGTGGCAGCCGCTGAACCTGCACCTGCCACTCCAGTAGAAGCTGTTGCTCCTGCCGCCGCGCCGACAACGCCGGCACCTCATGACCCAACATTGCCGCCGCGAGCCCCATGAGCGATCTCCCTGAAAACGACCAGCACATGCCGCTGGTTTCGCACCTCACCGAGTTGCGCACCCGTCTGCTGCGCTGTGTAGCGGCGATATTCATCATCTTCGCCGGGCTGTTCGCCTTCACCCAGCAGATCTACACCTTCGTCTCCACGCCGCTGCGCCAATACCTGCCGGCGGGCGCAACGATGATCGCCACTGACGTGTCATCGCCGTTCCTGACGCCGCTGAAACTGACCATGATGGTCTCGCTGTTCCTGGCGATCCCGGTGATCCTGCACCAGATCTGGGGCTTTATCGCGCCGGGCCTGTACAAGCATGAGAAGCGCATCGCGGTGCCGTTGCTGGTCTCCAGCATTCTGCTGTTCTACACCGGCATGGCCTTCGCCTATTTCCTGGTGTTCCCGCTGATCTTCAAGTTCTTCGCCGCCGCCACCCCGGCCGGCGTGGAAATGATGACCGACATCACCAGCTACCTCGATTTCGTCATGACGCTGTTCTTCGCTTTCGGCGTGGCGTTCGAGATTCCGGTGGCTGTGGTGTTGCTGGTGTGGATCGGCGTGGTCAACGTCGCCTACCTGAAGAAAATCCGCCCGTATGTGATCATCGGTTGCTTCGTGGTCGGCATGATCCTGACACCGCCGGACATCTTCTCGCAGACGTTGCTGGCCGTTCCGATGTGGTTGCTGTTCGAGATCGGCATCCTGTTCGGCAGTTTGATCAGCAAGCGTGGCGATCATCCGGACGATCAACCGGCTGACGATCACAACGACCAGCCGCCAGCGACCCAAGCGTGAACCTGCTGCTCCTCGAAGAGGCCGATTTCATTGCGGCCGACCGGGCGATCCTGCGCGATCGACGGTTGACCCACATGCAGGAAGTCCACCGCTCGGTGGTCGGCGACAGCCTGCGGGTCGGGCGTATCGGCGGCTTGATGGGCTCGGCCGAATTGCTGCGCCTGGACGCCGATGAAGCCGAGTTGCGCGTCACCCTCGACCAGCCACCACCGCCCAAGCTGCCGCTGACGTTGGTGCTGGCTTTGCCGCGACCGAAAATGCTCCGTCGCGTGTTTCAGACCGTCGCCGCCATGGGCGTGCCGCGCATCGTGCTGGTGAACAGCTATCGCGTCGAGAAGAGCTTCTGGCAAACCCCATTCCTGGAACCCGAGGCGATTCGCGAGCAATTGATCCTGGGCCTTGAACAAGCCCGGGACAGCGTGTTGCCGGAAATCGTCATCGAGAAACGCTTCAAGCCCTTTGTCGAAGACCGTTTGCCGGCCATGACCGAAGGCACCCTGGGCCTGGTCGGTCATCCCGGTAATTACCCACCCTGCCCTCGCGGCCTGGACGAGCCGGTGACGTTGGCCATCGGCCCCGAAGGCGGCTGGATTCCTTACGAAATCGATTTGCTGGCCAAGGCCGGCCTGCAACCGGTGCAACTTGGCGAGCGCATCCTGCGAGTAGAAACTGCCGTTACGGCGCTGCTCTCGCGGCTGTTTTAACGTCCAAACATCATACCTGTGGCGACGGGGCAACCTGTAGGAGCGAGGCTTGCCCGCGAAGAACGATGACGCGTCATGCCTGAAAAACCGCGGTGCATTCTTCGCGGGCAAGCCTCGCTCCTACAGGATCTTCGTCGCTCAAATTTCTTGTCATTGGGGCAACCCCCTCGCCACCCGAGCATTGCGCCGCGCCTACAGAATCTCGCCTGCCTGCCGATACAGCCCCCATAAAACCAATTAATGGTCCGAGGGAGTAGCAGCATGTACCGTTGGCTAGCCGAGAAACTGGGAAACGTAAGCGTCAATCGCAAACTGGGTGTCGGCTTCGGTCTGGTGCTGCTTCTGACCTTGGTGATCACCTTTACCGGCTGGACGGGCCTGAGCGGTGTGATCAGCCGTGGCGATACACTGGGGTTTATCTCCAGCCTCAATGAGCTGACCAAAGACCTGCGCCTCGCCCGCCTGGATTACGACATGCGCCGTGGCGAACAAGGCCCGGGCGCCGTCAACGAGCTGATCGGCCAACTCGAGACCGGCCTGAAAACCGCCCGCACGCTGATCGAACAGCCTGCCGAAGTGGCAATGATCGATCAGCAATTGGCCGCGGTCAGCGAGTACAAACGCGCTTTCGCGGACATGATTCAAGCCACCGCCACCCGCGAAGATGCTCGCAGCAAATTGGGTGCCACTGCCGACAACGCTGTCGCCCGGGTCGCTGAAGTCGAAAAATCCATGCTCCAGGGCGACAGTGTCGCCCAGTTCAACAGCGTGATCGAACTGAGCAAACTGATTCAGCAAGCGCGTTTCCAGGTTCGCGGCTACACCTACAGTGGCAAGCCCGAAGCCGAGCAGCCGGCGCTGGACGCCATTGGCAATGCTCTGAAGAACCTCGAAAGCCTGCCCTCTCAACTGCCGGAACAACACATCACCAACCTGCAACAAGCGACCGACTCGCTCAAAGCCTATCGCGCGGCGGTCAGCCAGTTCCGCGACTCCCAGATCGCCAGCGCTGCCGCCCTCAAACGCATGAGCGGGCAAGGCGACATTCTGTTCGAGGTCAGCAAAAAGCTCACCGTCTCGCAAACTCTCGTGCGTGACACCGATGCGGCACATGCCAAAAACCTGCTGCTGTTGGCCACCGTCCTGGCGTCAGCCTTTGGTTTGTTCGCGGCTTGGGCCATCACTCGCCAGATCATCATTCCCCTGAGCCAGACCCTCAAAGTGGCCGAGCGTGTCGCCGCCGGCGACCTGACTCACAACCTGACTTCCGAACGTCAGGACGAATTGGGTCAGCTGCAGCGCGCCATGCAGAGCATGACCCTGGGCCTGCGGGAACTGATCGGCGGTATCAGCGACGGCGTGACCCAGATCGCCAGTGCCGCTGAAGAGCTGTCCGCCGTTACCGAACAAACCAGCGCGGGGGTCAACAGCCAGAAGGTCGAGACCGATCAAGTGGCCACCGCCATGCACGAAATGACCGCTACTGTGCAGGAGGTCGCGCGCAACGCCGAGGAAGCGTCCGAAGCTGCCGTCGCCGCCGACCAGCAGGCCCGCGAGGGTGACAAGGTGGTAGGCGAAGCCATCGCCCAGATCGAGCGCCTGGCCGTGGAAGTCGGCAACTCCACCGCCGCCATGGGCGATCTGAAACGCGAAAGCGACAAGATCGGCAGCGTGCTCGACGTGATCAAGTCGGTAGCCCAACAAACCAACCTGTTGGCACTCAACGCCGCCATCGAAGCCGCCCGGGCCGGTGAGGCCGGGCGTGGTTTTGCGGTGGTCGCCGACGAGGTTCGCAGCCTGGCCCAGCGCACCCAGAAGTCCACCGAAGAAATCGAAGAGCTGATCGTCGGCCTGCAAACCGGTACTCAGCAGGTCGCGACCATCATGGACACCAGCCGCAGCCTGACCGACAGCAGCGTCGAATTGACCCGCCGCGCCGGCGGTTCGCTGGAAAGCATCACTCGCACCGTATCGGCGATCCAGTCAATGAACCAGCAGATTGCTGCCGCTGCCGAGCAACAGAGCGCAGTGGCCGAAGAGATCAACCGTAGCGTGCTGAACGTACGGGATGTGTCCGAGCAGACCTCGGCCGCCAGCGAAGAGACCGCGGCCTCCAGCGTCGAGCTGGCGCGGTTGGGGACGCATTTGCAGATGCTGGTGGGGCGGTTCAAGGTTTGAGCTGATGCGGGTATCCCGGTGCGCTTGGAACCGGGGGTGATGCAATCGCGGGCAAGCCCGCTCCCACAGGATCCTGCCATCCATGTAGGAGCGAGGCTTGCCCGCGAAGGCTTCTCCACCGTTCTCACAGAATTTGCGCCCGCCCCAAAAAGCAGCAGGCGAAAAAAAGCCCCGCTTCCTTTCGAAAGCGGGGCTTTTCATCAGGCCAGCTGAGGCTGCACGCTCACAGGCTTGAGCGGCAACAGCGGCGCATGAGGATCGGCATTCACCGATGTGCGCCAGGCTTGCAGCCACTCAGCGTGGCCTTCGTTCCAGACTTGGTCATGCAAGCGACCCAATGCCACCGGATCACTGAGCAGGGCCACACGTTCGTTGTTGGTCAACCCGGCAGGCCCGACCTTGATCGCATGACGAACCCGCTCGATGCGTAACCCTTCGATCGGCTCGGCCTGACGGTGACGAGACGTCGCCAGTGCACACGCCAAAGCGTTCTGCTGAGGATCGACCACTGACCGGACGAAGCCGTCGTTCAGTGCATGCCAACGGTTTTCGTGGGTGTACTGATCGGTCGCCAGCAATTCCTGTGGCGGGGCATATTCCTCAGGAATCAGGAACAGGCTTTCGTCACGGGACTTCAGGCCCAGGCCGACACGACTGGAAATCACGGATACCGGGATCGACAGCATCAGCGAACCGACGATCGGCACCAGCCACCACAGGAAGCTCGGGTTCAGCCAGATCACCAACAGAGCCCAGAAGAAGCCCAGCAAGGTTTGCGGGCCGTGGCGCTTGACCGCTTCGCCCCATGGCGTGGAGTCGTCGTCACGTTGCGGCGAGTTCCAGGTCGCGGCCCAGCCGAGGAACGCGGCGAGTACGAAACGGGTGTGGAAGATCATCCGCACCGGCGCCAGCAGCATGGAGAACAACATCTCCAGCAGCATCGACAGCGTCACCTTGAACTTGCCGCCGAACTCTTTCGCGCCCTTGGTCCAGATCAGGATGATGCTCAGCAATTTCGGCAGGAACAGCAGCACGATGGTCGTTGAGAACAGCGCAATTGCCTTGTCCGGCTGCCATTGTGGCCACAACGGATAAAGCTGACGCGGTTCCAGGAAGTATTGCGGCTCCATCAACGTGTTGACCGCCAGCAAGGCAGTCGACAACACCAGGAACAAGAACCATAACGGTGCAGACAGGTACGACATCACGCCGGTCAGGAACACCGCGCGGTGTACCGGGTGCATGCCCTTGACCAGGAACAGGCGGAAGTTCATCAGGTTGCCGTGGCACCAGCGACGGTCACGCTTGAGTTCGTCCAGCAGGTTCGGTGGCAGTTCTTCATAGCTGCCCGGCAAGTCGTAGGCAATCCATACGCCCCAACCGGCACGACGCATCAGCGCAGCTTCGACGAAGTCGTGGGACAGAATCGCGCCGGCAAACGCGCCTTTACCGGGCAACGGCGCCAGGGCGCAGTGCTCGATGAACGGCTTCATGCGGATAATCGCGTTGTGCCCCCAGTAGTGGGATTCGCCCAACTGCCAGAAGTGCAGGCCGGCGGTGAACAACGGACCATACACACGCGTGGCGAACTGCTGCATACGCGCATAAAGGGTGTCCATACCCGACGCACGCGGCGCGGTCTGGATGATCCCGGCGTCCGGCGTGGCTTCCATCAGGCGCACCAGGCTGCTCAGGCATTCGCCGCTCATCACGCTGTCGGCGTCGAGCACGACCATGTACTTATAGTCACCGCCCCAACGACGGCAAAAGTCGTCGAGGTTGCCGCTTTTGCGTTTTACGCGGCGACGACGGCGGCGATAGAAAATCTTGCCGAAGCCCTTGGCTTCACGGCAGACGTCCAGCCAGGCCTGCTGCTCGGCAACGCAGATGTCGGCATCGTTACTGTCGCTGAGGACGAAAAAGTCGAAGCGATCCAGGTTACCCGAGGCCGCCACCGATTCGAAGGTCGCCCGCAAACCGGCGAACACCCGCGGCACGTCTTCGTTGCAGATCGGCATCACCAGGGCGGTGCGTGCGTCCTTGGCGATCGGCTCGTTGCCGGCACTGGCGCCGGAAATGCGGTACTTGTCACGGCCGGTGATCAGCTCGAGGAAGCCCATCAGCGCCGTCCAGAAACCGGCCGAGACCCAGCAGAACAGAATCCCGAACATGATCAGAATGCTGGTTTGCAAGGCGTAGGGCAGCACTTGCGTGGCGGTTTGGATCAGAGGCTGATGCAGGACTTCTTCAAGGTCGACGAACGACCAGCCCTGATACGGCATGATGCCTTTCATGTACCAGCCGGCGACGATCGTCTGACCGAGCATCAGCACCAGAAGGATGTAGCGTCGGATCGAACCGACGGTGCGCCAGCGAGCCGCCGGCAGCACGTTCTCATCCTTCGGCGGGGCCGGCGGATTGGTGCGACCGGTCAAGCGACGCCAGCCACGCACCAGAATATTGGTGCGCCAAGGCTCGGGCACGACTTTGGTCCGACGGATCGGTGGGGTTGCCTTCAGGCAGACCCGACCACTGGCATCGAGCACCAGCATTTCCGCGTCCGCCAGCTCTTCGGCGGTGTTCAGGGTCAGGCGCCGGCCAACCGAGGCTTGAGCAGCCTCGGTCGGCGCGTCGAACGTCGAGGACGACAGACGTTCGTGCAGTTCACTGAAAGACTTGCAGCTCGCGAGTTCCGCGCGCTGCTCGTCGCTCATCGGCAAATGCGCCAGGTACTCGGCAAGCGATTGTGGCTGTACGTGTGAATTACTCATCGGCGGGCAACTGATAGCTCCAGGTCTCGGTCAGGACTTGTTCAGTCGGTGCCGATTCCGTTGTGGCTGGGGCCGCTTGGGCAGCGACAGGCTGCTTGGCGTCTTTGTTGTCCTTGTCCTTGGTGTCCTTGTCCTTGGTGTCCTTGACCTGCTGGGCTTGCGCCTCAGCCTGCCTGGCTTCCTTGTCCTTCTTCTCTTGCTGGCGGGCGGCGATCTTGTCGGCCTTGGCAACGGAAGAACTGGACGCTGGCGCCGCAGTCTTGAGCGCCTCGGCAGGCGTGATGTTCTTGACCAGCGCAGCGCGCATTTCGGTGGCCTTGCTCGGATCCTTGATCTTCATCCGCAACGTCAGGCGCCAGCCCTTGGTTTCAGGGTTGTAACGGACATTGTTCTCGACCAGTTCTGCGTTGTCGCCAACGCTCACCTGGCTGCGCACCTCAGCATCTTCCGGCAGGACTTGCAGGGACGGGCCCTGGAAATCCACCAGATAGGCCACGCTGCCGTCTGGCTGACGAATCAGGTTCGACTGCTTGACGTCACCCGTGGAACGCAGGGTCTGTTGAACCCAGGCGCTGTCCGGCGAATGCAGGGAGGCTTCGTCGAGGGTCCAGTGCATGCGGTAGGCAACGTCCAGGGACTGGCCAGGCTCAGGCAGCTTTTCCGGGCTCCAGAAGGCGACGATATTGTCGTTGGTTTCGTCGGCCGTAGGAATCTCTACCAGATCGACGGAGCCTTTGCCCCAATCGCCTTTCGGTTCGATCCAGGCACTTGGGCGCTTGTCGTAGCGGTCATCGAGGTCTTCGTAGTGACTGAAGTCACGGCCACGTTGCAGCAAGCCGAAACCGCGCGGGTTCTCGATCGAGAAGTTGCTCACCGACAGGTGTTTTGGATTGTTCAGTGGGCGCCAGATCCATTCGCCGTTGCCGGCATGGATCGACAGGCCGCTGGAATCGTGCAGTTCGCGACGGTAGTTCAGCACTTTCGATGGCTGGTTGGCGCCGAACAGGAACATGCTGGTCAACGGTGCAACGCCCAGCTTGGTGACTTTGTCACGCAGGAACATTTTGGCTTTGACGTCGACGACCGTGTCGCTGCCTGGACGCACGGTCAGGCGATAGGCGCCGGTAGCACGCGGCGAATCCAGCAGGGCGAAGATCACCAGGTGCTTGTCGCCCGGCTTGGGCTGTTGAATCCAGAACTCGGTGAAGCGCGGGAACTCTTCGCCGGATGGCAATGCAGTATCAATGGCCATGCCGCGAGCGGAGAGCCCGTAGGTTTGCCCCTTGCCGATGACACGGAAGTAGCTCGCGCCAAGCATGGTCATGATTTCGTCTTGCTTGTCGGCCTTGTTGATCGGGTACAGCACACGGAACCCGGCATAACCCAGTTGTTCGGTGGCTTTAGGGTCGAACTTCACGTCGCCGAAATCGAAACGACTTGGGTCGTATTTGATCTCTTCGACGGTGTTGGCCGTGATTTCGTTGATTTTCACCGGTGTGTCGAAATGCATGCCCTGGTGATAGAACGAAAGCTTGAAGGGGGTCTTCTGGTTCGCCCATTCGGCTTTTTCCGTGAGGAACCGGATTTTTTGATAGTCCGCGAATTTCATCTCGCGAAATTCATTCGGCAGGTTACTGCGCGGGGCTTCGTACTTTTGCCCGGCCAGCTCTTTTGCCTTGACCGATACGTCATCCAGATTGAATGCCCAAAGTTGGCCGGCGCTGAACAGGCAGAGCAGTGCAGAGCCTGCTACCAGAGCGCTTCGAAACCGTTTGGCAGACAATTTTGGTGCATTACAGGGACTAACAATCACGAGCAACCCTCGCCGAAAACAGATCAAAAAACCAACGGCCAGTTAAAGTGCCAGCACGGTGTGCGGTGGAAAAAAACCGACCCTGCGAACGACTCTTGCCAAGTTGGCGAGCATTGTTCCGACTCCTATGGGGCAAAATGATTCCCCAACAGGTACCGGACAAGTCTCTACCTAAGTCAAAACGGACCAACGAACGCTGATCCCCGTAGCGCGCGATTATCTAGCAGGCCGCGTTACAACGCATCAGGGGGAACCAAGTATTTATCGGGAAAAGTCCCCGTTTTCAGCTGAAATACCCTTAAAAAGATGTTTCAAGCGCTTTCACGTCTGCAACAGGAAGGTTACCGGGCCATCATTGACCAGGTGCACCTGCATATCCGCGCCGAATCTACCTGATGCCACAGTGCCATGCATCTGTTTCGCTTTACCGGTCAGATAGTCGAACAGCTCCTCACCCAAAGCTGGAGGAGCCGCAGTCGAAAAACTTGGGCGCAACCCGTTTTTGGTGTCAGCGGCCAAGGTGAACTGCGAGACCAACAGCAACCCGCCGCCTACATCCGCCAAGGACAGGTTCATCTTGCCCTCGGCGTCATTGAATACTCGATAGTTAAGCAGTTTGTGCAGAAGTTTGTCGGCGCTGGCCCGAGTATCGTCGGGCTCGACGGCGACCAGCACCAGCAACCCCTGATCTATCGCGCCAACCACCTCTCCCGCAACCTCGACTCGCGCGCCTCGCACGCGTTGTAGCAGGCCCTTCATGCTTCGTCAGGCGACAAGTCGAGCATACGACGGGCCATCAGATCGGCGGCGCGTACCAAGGCATCCGTGATACCTGTTTCGGATGCCGCATGGCCGGCGTCGCGAATTACCTGCAATTCACTGTTCGGCCAGGCTTGATGCAGTTCCCAGGCATTGTCCAACGGACAAATCACGTCGTAGCGACCATGAACGATGATGCCCGGCAGATGGGCGATCTTGGCCATGTCGCGAATCAGCTGGTTAGGCTCCAGGAAAGCATTGTTGGTGAAGTAGTGGCACTCGATACGGGCGATGGACAGCGCACGCTGAGGCTCGGAGAAGCGGTCGACCACCAGCGGATTCGGCCGCAGGGTCGCAGTGCGCCCCTCCCACATGGACCAGGCCTTGGCCGCATGCATCTGGGCGATCTGATCGTTGCCGACCAGACGCTTGTGGAACGCCGACAGTAAGTCATGGCGTTCGTCCTGGGGGATCGGTGCGATGTAGTCCTGCCAGTAATCGGGAAACAGACGACTGGCGCCACATTGGTAGAACCATTCGATTTCCTGGGGACGGCAGAGAAAAATCCCACGCAGAATCAAACCGTGCACGCGCTCCGGGTGGGTTTGTGCGTAGGCCAAAGCCAGTGTCGAACCCCAAGAGCCTCCGAACAGCAGCCATTTGTCGATGCCCAGGTGCTTGCGAATCCGCTCCAGATCGGCGACCAGATCCCAGGTGGTGTTGTTTTCCAGGCTGGCGTGGGGCGTGGAGCGACCGCAACCACGCTGGTCAAAGGTGACAATGCGATACAGGTTCGGATCAAAATACCGGCGGCTCTGGGCATCACACCCGGCGCCGGGGCCGCCGTGGATGAACACCACCGGCAACCCTTCCGGCGAACCGCTTTCGTCGACATACAGCGTGTGGGTTTTATCGACGGCCAGATCGTGCCGGGCGTGGGGTTTGATCTGCGGGTACAAAGTCTGCATTGCGCGCTCCGTAAGGGGTCGAGGTCATCCCTGGGGGGACTTCTTTTATTCTGCCGTCCGGCATCATAAACCCGAATTACGTCAATGAGCATGTCCCTTGCAGCGTCAGAGTTTGTCAGCCGTCGTCTCAGCCACATAGCCGAGCAGGGTTTCATAGAGCCGGTCGACCTCGATGACCTGCCCCCGCGCCCGCAAACAGCCGTGAACCAGCCCTTCCCCGTAATAAAGCCTTGCGCCCACACCTGCCGCGTTGAGTCGCTCGGCGTAAAGCACGCCGTCATCGCGCAGAGGGTCGAACTGCGCCACGGCGATCAACGCCGGAGGCAGACCGCTGAAATCGTCGGCAAGCAAGGGCATCGCATAGGCACCCGGTTGGCGGATACCGCCTAAATACAACCCGTGATAACACTCCAGATCACTGCTGCCGAGCAAAGGCGCATCGGCGCATTCGCTGCGCGACGGCAATCGGTGATCGCCACCCAGCCCCGGATAGATAAGAACTTGCGCGCACGGCATCGGCTCACCGGCATCGCGTAAAGCCAGGCACAACGCAGCAGCAAGGTTGCCGCCAGCGCTGTCGCCTGCCACCAAGGTATGCGCAGGATCGAGCCGAAACGGTCCTGTGCGCAAAGCGCGCCAGACACTCAGGCAGTCATCGAACGCCGCTGGAAATGGGTGCTCCGGCGCCAACCGATAATCGACGGCGATCACCAGCGCACCGAGCACCGACGCCAGTTCGGCACAGATGAAGGCGTGGGAGTCCAGATCCCCCACCACCCAACCACCGCCGTGCAGGTACACGATGCACGGCCAACCGTTGGTCGGTGGCGGGACCGAGGGTTGCCAGGAGCGCAGAGCTACGCCTGCCAACTCGAAATCGACCACCTCAAGCCCTGCGGGACAAGGCGGGGTAAACGCCCGACACATGTCGTTGTAGGCCTGACGCAAACCGGCGGGGCTGCTGTCGGTGCTGTTGAAGCTGAGGGTTTTCTCGACGAAAGCCGCCATCTGTTCAGAGAGTGGATAAGGAGCCATGAGCCTGCAGCCAGCCAAATAGAGGGAATCAAAAAATTTGAACGATGCAAGTCCCGTGGGAGCGTGGCTTGCCCGCGAAGAATGCACCGCGGTTTTTCAGGTATTACGCGTCATCGTTCTTCGCGGGCAAGCCACGCTCCCACAAGTTCTGCGCCCCCCTCGCCAAAGTGATCCCGCTCGACCAGTCAGTTCTTCAAACGAGCCTGAACGGTAGCCACACCGTCCTTGCCATCAAAACTGCTGACACCTGCCAGCCAGCGCTGAAGATCTTCAGGATGATCACGCAGCCATTGCCTGGCGACATCCTGTGGCGTCTTGCGCTCCATGATCGGCACCATCAACTGGCTTTCCTGGGCAGCGGTGAAGGTCAGGTTGGCCAGCAAGCGGTTCACGTTCGGGCAGCGCTCGGCGTAGTCGGGTGCCGTCACGGTGGAGACGGTCGCCGCGCCCTCGTTCGGGCCATAGACGTCTTCGCTACCGGTCAGGTAAGTGACGTTCATGTTGATGTTCATCGGATGCGGGGTCCAGCCGACGAACACCACGAACTCCTTGCGATTGACCGCCCGCTGAACGGCGGCAAGCATGCCAGCCTCACCGGATTCGATGAGCTTGAAGTCCTTCAAGCCAAAGTGATTGGTCTCGATCATGGTTTTGATCGTGGTGTTGGCGCCGCTGCCCGGCTCGATGCCGTAGATCTTGCCGCCGAGGCGGTCTTTGAATTTCTCGATATCACTGAAGGTTTTCAAACCTGCCGCGGCCACGTAGTCAGGAACCGCAAGCGTCGCCTGGGCGTCGGCCAGGCTCGGTTTTTCCATGACCTTCACTTGATTGGCGGCCACGAACGGGGCGATGTTCTTATCCATCGCCGGCTTCCAGTAACCAAGGAAGATGTCCAGGCGCTTGTCGCGGATGCCGGCGAAGATGATTTGCTGCACGGCGCTGGTTTGCCTGCTTTCGTAGCCAAGGTCATTGAGCAACACATCGGCCATGCCGCTGGTGGCGATGACGTCGGTCCAGTTGACCACGCCCATGCGTACGGTCTTGCAGGACGGGTCGTCACTGGCCAGAACGCTGGTGCTCAGAATAGTCGTGCCGCAGAGGATTGAGAGACAGCGGGTGAACAGTCTTTTCATTGGGAAGGTTCTCGTACGGCAGCGGATTATTGTCGGGCCGGTGTCTTTGTGCACCGTGCCCGGAACATTACGCAGCGTCGAGAGGGTAAAAGCGAACTGTAGCGACCGTGTTTTGCACGGTGGCGACTGTCTCAATCGATCGTTCCCATGCTCTGCGTGAGAATGCAGCCCGTGACGCTCCGCGTCACTGGACGCGGAGCGTCCCTGGAGGCATTCCCACGCGGAGCGTGGGAACGATCAGTAGGAGCTGCCGCAGGCTGCGATCTTTTGATCTTATGCTTTGTAACGTTGTTGCCCCCACGCCAGCAGCCCTTGCAGCAATTCCCTGAGCACCACTTGCGTCGGCGCCGCCAGGTCCGGGCGATAGCGGAACGGCTCGAACTCTTCCATGTACGTGCACTGACCCAACTCCAGTTGCACAGCGTGGATGTTCTCGGCCGGGTTGCCGTAATGCCGGGTGATGTGACCGCCCTTGAAGCGACCGTTCAGCACATGGCTGTAATCGCCATGCCGTGCGCAGACGGCTTCCAGTTGAGTGGCCAACCGGGGATCGCAACTGGCGCCATTGAAGGTGCCGAGGTTGAAGTCCGGCAGCTTGCCGTCGAACAGGTGCGGAATGATCGAGCGGATCGAGTGTGCATCGAACAGCAGCGCGTAGCCGAATTCGGCTTTCAGCCGCGCCAGTTCTTCCTGCAAGGTGCGGTGATACGGCGTCCAGATGTGTTCCAGATAAGTCGCCCGTTCGGCAGCCGATGGTTCCAGCCCTTCGCGAAACAATGGAATGCCGTCGAACAGCGTCGCGGGGTACAAACCAGTGGTGGCGCCGACATATAAAGGCTTGTCGTCGGACGGTCGGTTCAGGTCGATGACAAACCGCGAGTACTCGGCGGCCAGGGTGCTGGCGCCCAGTTCGGCGGCGAATTCGTAAAGCCGGGGGATGTGCCAGTCGGTATCGGGCAGGCTTTTCGCGTCGGGGATCAACCCGGCTTCGACTGCCGGGGTCAGACGCAAGCCGGCGTGGGGCATGCTGATCAGCAGCGGCACGCGGCCTTGTTTGAAGTTCAGAACCTTATCCACAACCACTCTCCTAAACGCTCGTTTCGACGCCGTGACGCACGACGCGTTTTTCCAGGTCGCCGCCCAGCCAGTACGACAGGTCGGCGGGTCGATCAATCTGCCAGGCGACGAAGTCTGCGACTTTGCCGGCTTCCAGCGAACCATGAGTCTCGGCCATGCCCAGCGCGGTGGCGGCATGAATCGTCGCGCCAGCCAGGGCCTCTTCCGGGGTCATGCGCAAACAGGTGCAGGCCATGTTCAGCATCAAGCGCAACGACAGCGCTGGCGAAGTGCCCGGATTGAGGTCGCTGGCGATGGCGATTTTTACGCCGTGTTTGCGCAGGGCTTCCATCGGCGGCAATTGGGTTTCCCGAAGGAAGTAGAACGCACCGGGCAACAACACCGCGACCGTGCCGGACTTGGCCATGGCGATGGCGTCGTCTTCGGTCATGAATTCCAGATGATCGGCGGACAATGCGTGGTAACGCGCCGCCAGGCTCGAACCGTGCAGCGACGACAATTGCTCGGCGTGCAGTTTCACCGGCAAGCCGAGGTTCTGCGCGGCGACGAAAACCCGTTCGACCTGTTCCGGCGAAAACCCCAGGTATTCACAGAAAGCGTCCACTGCATCCACGAGCCCTTCGGCAGCCAGGGCCGGGAGCATTTCAGTGCAGATGTGATCGATGTAAGCATCGGCGCGGTCTGTGTATTCCGGCGGCAAAGCGTGGGCGGCCAGGCAGGTGCTGCGCACGCTGACTGGCAGTTCGGCGCCGAGACGACGAACGACCCGAAGCATCTTGCGTTCGTTAGCCAGGTCCAGGCCATAACCGGACTTGATTTCGATGCTGGTGACGCCATCGCGCATCAGGCTTTTCAGACGCTTGGCGGCGCTGGCGAACAACTCGTCTTCGCTGGCGGCGCGGGTAGCGCGCACGGTGCTGGCGATACCGCCGCCGGCCGCTGCTATTTCCGCGTAGCTGACGCCTTGCAGTCGTTGTTCGAATTCGCCGCTGCGATTACCGCCAAACACTGTGTGGGTGTGGCAGTCGATCAGGCCCGGTGTCACCCAAGCCCCGTTCAGGTCATTGACCGCCGGGTATTCGCCCGGCGGCAGTTCGCCGCGTGGACCAATCCACTCAATGTGCGCACCGGACGTCACGATGGCTGCATCCTCGATGATCGAGTAGACGCCTTGCGCCATGGTTGCGACGTGGCAGTGTTGCCAGAGCGTTTTCATCCTGGCCTCCGTTAGGTTATCGATGAGAAAAATCAGGGTCCCGCGCCACCAATGCGGCCTGGCCTGCCGCCGGTTTCACCCACGTCAGGTAGGCCAGCACCAGCAACACGATCCAGACCACGCCGACGATCAACGCCGCCTGGGTGTTCGGGAAATAGCCCAGCACGCCGAAAATGAACAGCATGAAAGCAATCGCCGCCATTGGCGCATAGGGCCAGAACGGCACCGGGAACTTCAGTTGTGCGACCTGCTCGGCGCTCATGGAACGACGCATCGCCACCTGGGTGAACAGAATCATCAGCCACACCCACACCGTGGCAAAGGTCGCAACGGAGGCGATTAACAGAAAGACGTTTTCCGGAATCAGGTAGTTCAGCAACACGCCCAGCAGCAGCGCGCTGCTCATCACCACCACCGTCAGCCACGGCACACCATTGCGCGACAAGCGGGCAAAGCCTTTGGGGGCTTGTCCTTGCTGAGCCAGGCCATACATCATGCGACCCGCGCCGAAGATGTCACTGTTGATGGCCGACACCGCCGCCGAGATCACCACGATATTGAGGATGGTCGCCGCCGAGCTGATACCCAGTTTGTCGAAAATCTGCACGAACGGGCTGCCTTGACTGCCGATCTGCTGCCACGGAAAGATCGACATCAGCACCAGCATCGTCAGCACGTAGAACAACAAAATACGCAACGGTACGGCATTGATCGCCCGGGGCAGCACGCGCTGTGGGTCTTTGGCCTCACCAGCCGTTACGCCGATGATTTCAATGCCGCCGAACGCAAACATCACCACGGCGAACGAAGCGATCAGGCCGCCAACGCCGTTGGGCATGAAGCCGCCATGGCTCCAGAGGTTGCTGATGTCGGTCGCCTGGGCACCGGGTGCGGTACTGATGCCGAACAGCATGATGCCGAAGCCACCCAGGATCATCGCAACGATGGCCGCGACCTTGAGCAGCGACAGCCAGAACTCCATTTCGCCAAAGACTTTGACGTTGCACAGGTTCAAGCCGCCGACCACCGAAACGATGCCCAGGACCCAGATCCAGCGATCGACTTCCGGAAACCAGAAGCCCATGTAAATGCCGAATGCGGTGACGTCGGCCATGCCGACGATGACCATTTCAAACGCGTAGGTCCAACCGAGGATGAAGCCCGCCATCGGCCCAAGATAGGTGCTGGCGTACTGGCCGAAAGAGCCGGCCACCGGGTTGTGCACCGCCATCTCGCCGAGGGCGCGCATGACCATGAACACCGCCGCGCCACCGATCAGGTAAGCGAGCAGGACCGCAGGACCGGCCATTTGGATGGCCGAGGCAGAGCCGTAGAACAGCCCGGTGCCGATCGCCGACCCCAGTGCCATGAAGCGAATATGTCGGGCAGAGAGCCCGCGTTTCAAACCCTTTGCTGGCTGTTGCATTGCTCGTCCCTAATTATTTTTATTGGCGACCTGATCGTTCCCACGCTCTACGTGGGAATGCAGCCCCGTGACGCTCTGCGTCACTGGACGCGGAGCGTCCCAAGAGGCATTCCCACGCGGAGGCGTGGGAACGATCATCAGAGAAGGAGTCGTTACAGGCTAGGCAGCAACTTCGCCGTCACCAGATCGCTCAGGCAACGCGTCGCCAACAACTCGCTCGCCGCATTGATGTCCGGTGCAAAGAAGCGGTCCTTCTCATAGAACGGCACTTCGGCACGCAAGATGGCGCGGACCTTTTCCAGTTTCGGCGAGGTCTTCAGACCTTCGCGCAGATCCAGCCCTTGGGCCGCGGCGAGCCACTCGACCGCCAGAACCCCGCGCGTGTTTTCCGCCATTTCCCACAGGCGCTTGCCGGCAGCAGGCGCCATGGACACGTGGTCTTCCTGGTTGGCGGAAGTTGGCAGACTGTCCACCGAATGCGGATGAGACAGCGCCTTGTTCTCGCTGGCCAATGCCGCCGCGGTTACCTGGGCGATCATGAAGCCGGAGTTCACGCCGCCATTGGCCACCAGGAATGGCGGCAGTTGCGACATGTGCTTGTCCATCATCAGCGAGATGCGGCGCTCGCTCAGGGAACCGATTTCGGCGATGGCCAGGGCCATGTTGTCGGCGGCCATGGCCACCGGCTCGGCGTGGAAGTTACCGCCAGAGATAACGTCACCTTCAGCGGCGAACACCAGCGGGTTGTCGGAAACGGCGTTGGCTTCGATGGCCAATACTTCGGCAGCCTGGCGGAACTGGGTCAGGCAGGCGCCCATGACTTGCGGCTGGCAGCGCAGGGAGTACGGGTCCTGGACCTTTTCGCAGTTCTGGTGCGAGTCGGACACTTCGCTGCGCTCGCCCAGCAGATCGCGATAAGCGGCAGCGGCATCGATCTGGCCTTTCTGGCCACGAGCGGCGTGAATGCGGGCGTCGAACGGCGAGCGCGAGCCCAGTACCGCTTCGACGGTCAGGGCACCCAGCGCCACGGCACCGGCGAACAGGTCTTCGCCTTCAAACAAGCCACGCAGAGCGTAAGCGGTGGACACTTGAGTACCGTTGAGCAGTGCCAGACCTTCTTTGGCAGCCAGGGTCAGCGGGGTCAGGCCGGCAACTTTCAGCGCTTCGGTGGCGGGCAGCCACTCGCCTTTGTAGCGCGCCTTGCCTTCACCCAGCAGCACCAGCGACATGTGGGCCAATGGCGCCAAATCGCCGGAGGCACCGACCGAACCTTTCAATGGAATGTGCGGGTACACCTCGGCGTTGATCAGTGCGATCAGCGCGTCGATCACCACGCGACGAATGCCGGAGAAACCACGGCTCAGGCTGTTGACCTTGAGCACCATGACCAGTCGCACCAGTGCGTCGCTGATCGGCTCGCCGACACCGGCGGCGTGGGACAAAACGAGCGAACGCTGGAGGTTTTCCAGATCTTCGCTGGCGATGCGGGTCGAAGCCAGCAGGCCGAAACCGGTGTTGATGCCATAAGCGGTGCGGTTCTCGGCGAGGATCTGTTCCACGCAGGCAACGCTGGCTTCGATTTGCGCCGCAGCGCTTTGGTCGAGGGTGATTTTGACCGGTTGCTGATAAACATCACGCAGTTGGGCAAGGCTCAGTTGGCCGGGGATCAGGTTAAGCGCAGTCATTTTGTGCTCCTTTTGAGAGTTTGTTATTAACTAGCCACACGCTCCGGAAATATCCGTTGTCCGTCGCTTTCCGCCTTTTGGGCGGATGGCGCCTTGGCACGCTGGCTTATGTAGAAATCAGTTCAGGTTCGGTAACGCCTTGTGCAACAAAATCGGGTCTTTCAAAACACCGGCAGCGGCAGCAATGTCCGGTGCCAGCCAGCGGTCCTGGTCGTAGGCCGGAACCCGCTCACGCAGCAGGCGCCATGCGGTATCGGTGCCAGTACCAAAACGTTGCTCTTTCAAGAATTCAAAAGCCTGGGACGCCAGCAAATATTCAATGGCGAGGATCTGCGTGCAGTTTTCCAACGCGCGATGCAGCTTCAGCGCCGCATGGGTGCCCATGCTCAAGTGGTCTTCCTGCAAGCCGGAAGTCACGTAGTTGTCGAGCACCGCCGGTTGCGCCAGTTGACGGTTTTCCGCACACAGGGACGCGGCAACGTACTGGACGATCATCATCCCGGAATTCACCCCGGGATTGGCCACCAGAAACGCCGGCAGACCGCTGACGTGCGGGTTGATCAAGCGGTCCAGCCGACGCTCGGCGATGGAGCCGATTTCGGCCATGGCGATCGCCAGCAAATCCGCCGCCAATGCCACTGACTGGCCATGCGGGTTGGCCTGGGACATCACGCGGAAGTTGTCCGGCGTGCCCAGCAGCATCGGGTTGTCGGTGACCGAGTTGAGTTCGGTTTCGATCTGCTGTTTCGCGTGCTCAAGTTGATCGCGCGCCGCGCCGTGGACTTGCGGGATCGAGCGGATGCTCAGCGCATCTTGAGTGCGAATGCCCTTGCTGCCGGCAATCACTTCACTGCCATCGAGCAACGCCCGCAGGTTGATGCCGACCTGCTGCATGCCTGGATGAGGCTTGAGCGCGATGATCTCGGCGTCGAACGCGGCAATCTGGCCACGCTGGGCTTCGAAGCTCATGGCACCGATCACATCGGCCCACTGCACCAGACGCGTCGCATCGGCAAGTGCCAGACAACTGAGACCGGTCATGCAGGGCGTGCCGTTGACCAGGCACAAGCCATCTTTAGCGCCCAGTTGCACCGGCTGCAGACCTTCTTCGGCCAGGGCTTGCTGCGCCGAGACAATCTGCCCGCGATAACTGACATCGCCGACACCCAGCAGCGCGATCCCGACGTGGGCCATGTGGGTCAGGTAGCCCACCGAGCCCTGGGACGGCACTTGCGGGGTGATGCCGCGATTGAGCAGCGCCAACAGCGCTTCGACCACCCGGCGATGAATGCCGGATTTGCCCTGGCTGTAATTGACGATGGCGGCGCACATGATTGCGCGGGTCTGTTCATTGGCCAACGGCGCGCCAACGCCACAGGCGTGACTGAGCAAGGTATTGCGCGACAACTGGCTGAGTTGTTCGTCCTTGAGCGAGACGTTGCACAGGGCGCCCAGACCGGTATTGACGCCATAGGCACGCTCGCCGCTGGCGACGATGCGCTGGACGATCGCCTGGGCATTTTCGATCCGCGCCCAGACCTGTGGTGACAGCTCAAGCTGTGCGCCATGGCGAGCGACGGCAACCACATCCTGCCAACGCAACGGGGCGTCGGCGATAACGATTTTTTCAGCCTGGGACATCTGGAGCCTCATGCGAATTATGTTGACCTGTGAAACCCTGTGGCGAGGGGGCTTGCCCCCGTTCGAGCGCGCAGCGGTCGCAGATTTTTTTGGGGCTGCTGCGCAGCCCAACGGGGGCAAGCCCCCTCGCCACAGTGGGTTCTCACCCCTTAACTTTCATCCAGTTCAAACCACCGCCGCCCGCCGCTGTACAAACCGGTCCACATATTCATCCGCCGGCGAATGCAGGATCTCTCGTGGTGTGCCGACCTGAATCAGGCGGCCATCCTTGAGGATCGCGATGCGGTTGCCGATGCGCACGGCCTCGTCCAGGTCGTGGGTGATGAAAACGATGGTCTTGTGCAGGGTCTTTTGCAGCTCCAGCAACTGGTCCTGCATTTCGGCGCGGATCAGCGGATCGAGGGCGCTGAAGGCTTCGTCCATCAAGATGATGTCGGTGTCCGCCGCCAGGGCGCGAGCCAGGCCCACACGCTGGCGCATACCGCCAGACAGCTGATGCGGGTATTTGTTTTCGTAGCCTTTGAGGCCCACGGTGTTGATCCAGTGCAACGCACGCTCGGCGCACATCTGCTTGCTTTCGCCACGCACCTTCAGGCCGTAGGCGACGTTATCCAGCACGGTCTTGTGCGGCAACAGGCCGAAGCTCTGGAACACCATGCTGATCTTGTGCCGACGAAATTCGCGCAGGGCTTCCATGTCGTATTGCAGGATGTCCACGCCGTCTACCAGGATCACGCCGCTGGTGGGGTCGATCAGGCGATTGAAGTGGCGCACCAGGGTCGACTTGCCGGAACCCGACAGGCCCATGATCACGAAGATCTCGCCGGTACCGATGCTCAGCGACAGGTCGTTCACGCCGACGACACAACCGGTTTCGGCCAAGACCTGGTCCTTGGTCTTTTTCTGGCGAATCATTTCCAGCGCGTCTTTGGATCGGTTGCCGAAAATCTTGAAGACGTTTTTGACTTCAATCTTGCTGATGGCTTCGTTGCTCATTTGCTCACCTCATGCCGTGGCCGACCATACGCCTGAGTAATGCGGTCGATGACCACTGCCAGAATCACGATCGCCAGACCGGCCTCAAGCCCACGTCCGACGTTGAGGGTCTGAATCCCCACCAACACATCTTCACCCAGGCCACGGGCACCGATCATCGAGGCGATGACCACCATCGACAGGGCCATCATGGTGGTCTGGTTGATCCCGGCCATGATGCTCGGCAGGGCCAGCGGCAGTTGCACGCCAAACAGTTGCTGCCAGCGATTGGCACCGAAGGCGTTGATCGCTTCCATCACTTCACCGTCAACCTGGCGAATACCCAGATCGGTCAGGCGGATCAGCGGCGGCGCAGCGTAGATCACCGTGGCGAAAATCGCCGGGACCTTGCCCAGGCCGAACAGCATCAGCACCGGAATCAGGTACACGAAGCTCGGCATGGTCTGCATGATGTCCAGCAGCGGCATCAGCACCGAACGCAGGCGATTGCTGCGCGCCGAGAGAATACCCAGCGGAATGCCGATCAGCACCGAGATGACCGTCGCCACCATCATCAATGCCAGGGTCTGCATCAGCTTGTCCCAGAGGCCGACCGCCCCCACCAGGAACAGCAGCCCGACGATGACCGACGTGGTCACGACTTTGCGGGTCGCGTGCCAGGCAACGCCCGCCACGATCGCCAGCATCAGCCACCAGGGCGCCGCACGCAGCAGCCCTTCGAGATTGACGATGGCCCACAGCAGGGTGTCGGAAATGCTGCGGAACACATCGCCGTAGTTAGTGACTAGCGAATCGACCCAACTGTTGACCCAGTCGGCGATGGAAAAAGTAAAGCTTTCGGGAAACATAAAAAGACTCTCAATCAAAGGGTTGCGATCAAGCATCCGACTGCCGTTGCCGACAGCCGGAGACACTCGACCTACAAGGCCGCGTCGATCTTTTTGGCTGCGTCTTCGCTCACCCACGCGTGCCAGACTTCAGGATGTTCCTTCAAGAACATCTTGGCCAGTTTTGGCGATTCGATCCGCTCTTTGGCCATGCGCCCGAGGTTCTGATTGAGCAGGTCGATTGGCAGATTGACCTTTTCCAGCACGGCCACCAGTTCCGGGGCCTGTTCGTGGAAGGTCTTGGACAGGCCGACTTTGATGGTCACGCTCTTGTCCACGCCTGGCTTTTCTTCGAGCTTGACCAGGTCCACCTGGCCCATCAGCGGGGTTGGCGACCAGTAGTAGAACAGGATCGGTTCGCCACGCTTGTAGCTCGACAGCACCGCCGCATCCAGCGCCGGGCCAGTGCCTGGGCGGAAGTTGGTGTAGGTGCTTTCCAGACCGTAGCTTTTGAGCATTTCGCTGTTGTCCAGCTCACAGGTCCAGCCGGCCGGGCAGTTGTAGAAACGGCCCTTGGATGGCTCTTCCTGATCCTTGAACACGGCAGCGTATTTGCCCAGATCGGCGATCGCTTTCAGCTCTGGGGCTTTTGGCTCCAGCTTGCGCTTGGCATCGCCTTCGATCACGTAACGCGGCACGTACCAGCCTTCGATCGCGCCAACCACCGGAGCGCCGACACCGACAACCTTGCCGGCCTTCTCGGCCTTGTTCCAGACTTCGCTACGACCGACCCACTCTTCGGCAAACACCTGGATGTCGTTGCTGCTCAGGGCGTTTTCCATGGTGATGGAGTTGCCTGGCAGGCTGTCGGTCTTGCAGTCGTAGCCTTTCTCCAGAACGATTTGCATCACGTCGGTCAGCAGCATGCCGCTTTCCCAATTCAGGCCGGCGAATTTCACCGGTTTGCCCGATTCGCACCAGCCCGCCGCCTGAGTGGCGCCGGCACTGGCCAACAGGCCCATTGAAAGCAATGTGGTCAGCAGGGTCTTGTTCGATTTCATTGTTTGACGCTCCTAATCATAAGTTGGCTTACGGCAGTCAAGAGGCATCCAGCCCTGTCCACGTCCAGTCAGGCCTGCGCCGCAGCGCGACCGGCCCTGCTTGTTTCAGGTTGTACATCGCTGTCCTGCTCGACCGGCAGGATCAGTTGATCGGGTACGGCGCTGTGCCATTTTTTCGCGCACACGTAATACAGGGCTGCGGGAAGCACCAGGCCGATGATCCAGGAAATATCCACGCCACCCAGAGCGTCCACCAGCGGACCGGTATAGAACTTGGTAGCGATGAACGGCAATTGCACCAGCACGCCGAAGACATAGACGCTGATACCGAGCGGGTTCCAACGGCCGTAGCGACCGTTCGGATCACCCAGCGCCGGCACGTCATAGCGCTCGCGAGTGATGCAGTAGTAGTCAACCAGGTTGATCGCGCTCCAGGGCGTGAAAAAAGCCAGCAAAAACAGAATGAAGGACTTGAACGCACCGAGGAACGAGTGCTGACCGAGCAACGCGATCAGGGTCGCAGTGCCGACGATGAGCAGCACGAAGACCAGACGCTGCAAGCGCGTTACCCGCAAGTCACCCCGGAAACCGCTGATGATGGTCGCAATGCACATGAAGCTGCCGTAGGAGTTCAGCGTGGAAATGGTGACCTTGCCGAACGCGATGCTGAAGTACAGCAGCGCGGCGGTGGCACCGCTGCCGCTCAAACCAACGATGTAAGCCACTTCGTGGCCGGCGAATTGCCCGTTGGCCATGGCGGCGGCAAACACGCCGAGGATCATTGCTACCTGTGCACCGATAACCGAACCGGCGCCGGCGGCGAAAAAGGTTTTCACCGAAGACGTGCTGCTCGGCAGGTAGCGTGAGTAGTCAGCCACGTAGGGGCCGAAGGCAATCTGCCAGGACGCCGCAAGCGACACTGCGAGCAGGAAGCTGTTCCAGCTGAAGTGGCGGATTTGCAGGAGTGCGCCAACGTCAGTCTGGCTCATCAGGCGACTGAACAGGTAAACGAAGGCAATCACGCCAATGACGCTGGCGACACGGCCGATGAAGTGGATCACCCGGTAACCGAGCACCGTGACCAGCACGATGACACTGGCGAAGATAAGAATCCCGACGCTGTCGCTGACGCCAAACAACTGGCCCAGTGCCTGGCCGGAAAGCACAGTGCCGGTTGCGGTAAAGCCGAGATACATCAGGCACACCAGCACGATCGGGATGGCCGCGCCATACACGCCAAACTGTACCCGGCTGGAGATCATCTGTGGCAGGCCAAGCTTGGGCCCTTGCGCCGCGTGCAGCGCCATTACGCCACCGCCGAGCAGTTGACCGATCAACAGACCGATCAACGACCAGAACACGTCACCGCCCAACACCACGGCCAGGGCCCCGGTGACAATCGCGGTGATTTGCAGGTTAGCCCCCATCCACAGGGTGAACTGGCTCAACAGACGACCGTGTCTCTCCGCTTCCGGGATGTAGTCGATCGAACGTTTCTCGATCAACGGTTTACTGCCTGCATGATCGTCATTAACAGCCATGATTCAACCTCTGTGGATTGTTTGTCGGTGTTGGTGATCCCTGTAGGAGCGAGGCTTGCCCGCGAACCGCGGTGTGTCAGAAAAAACGCCTTCGCGGGCAAGCCTCGCTCCTACAGGTTTTGCATCAAGCCAAAGCCTGTTCTATTTACCGGTAATCATCGGCAGGTTCAGGCCTTGTTCCTTGGCACAGTCGATTGCGATCTGGTAACCCGCATCGGCGTGACGCATGACACCGGTGGCCGGGTCGTTGTGCAGCACGCGAGCGATACGCTCGGCCGCTTCGTCTGTACCGTCGCAGACAATCACCATGCCCGAGTGCTGGGAGAAACCCATGCCGACGCCACCGCCGTGGTGCAGGGAAACCCAGGTCGCGCCGCTCGCGGTGTTGAGCAGAGCGTTGAGCAGTGGCCAGTCGGATACGGCGTCGGAACCGTCCTGCATCGATTCGGTTTCGCGGTTCGGGCTGGCAACAGAGCCGGAGTCCAGGTGATCGCGACCGATCACGATTGGCGCGGACAATTCACCGCTGCGCACCATTTCGTTGAACGCCAGACCCAGCTTGGCGCGCAGACCCAGGCCAACCCAGCAGATACGTGCCGGCAGACCCTGGAAGCTGATGCGCTCGCGGGCCATGTCCAGCCAGTTGTGCAGATGGGCGTCGTCCGGGATCAGTTCTTTTACTTTGGCGTCGGTCTTGTAGATGTCTTGCGGATCGCCCGACAGCGCAGCCCAACGGAACGGGCCGATGCCACGGCAGAACAGCGGACGGATGTAAGCCGGGACGAAACCCGGGAAGTCGAACGCGTTTTCAACGCCTTCTTCTTGGGCCATCTGACGGATGTTGTTGCCGTAGTCGAAGGTCGGAATACCCATTTTCTGGAAGTCGAGCATCGCTTTGACGTGCACAGCCATGGACTGCTTGGCGGCTTTGACCACGGCAGCAGGCTCGGTCTTGGCGCGAGCGCGGTACTCTTCCCAGGTCCAGCCGGCTGGCAGGTAACCGTTGAGTGGATCGTGGGCGCTGGTCTGGTCGGTGACCATGTCCGGGCGCACGCCGCGCTTGACCAGTTCCGGCAGGATTTCAGCCGCGTTGCCCAGCAGAGCGATGGAAATCGCCTTGCCTTCCTTGGTGTATTTGGCGATGCGGGCCAGCGCGTCGTCGAGGTCGGTGGCTTGCTCATCGACATAACGGCTGTTCAGACGGAAATCGATGCTGACCTGCTGGCATTCGATGTTCAGCGAGCAAGCGCCGGCCAGGGTTGCGGCCAATGGTTGAGCGCCGCCCATGCCGCCCAGGCCTGCGGTCAGGACCCAACGGCCCTTGAGGTTATCGTTGTAGTGTTGGCGACCGGCTTCGACGAAGGTTTCGTAGGTGCCCTGGACGATGCCCTGGCTGCCGATGTAGATCCAGCTGCCAGCGGTCATCTGGCCGTACATGGCCAGGCCTTTGGCGTCGAGTTCGTTGAAGTGTTCCCAGCTCGCCCAGTGTGGCACCAGGTTGGAGTTGGCGATCAGCACGCGCGGGGCGTTGCTGTGGGTCTTGAACACGCCAACCGGCTTGCCGGATTGCACCAGCAGGGTCTCGTCGTCGTTCAGGTTGGTCAGGCTTTCGACGATCTTGTCGTAGCATTCCCAATTACGTGCCGCACGACCGATGCCACCGTAAACCACCAGTTCTTTAGGGTTCTCGGCGACTTCCGGGTCGAGGTTGTTCATCAGCATGCGCAGCGGCGCTTCAGTCAGCCAGCTTTTGGCGGTCAGCTTGTTACCGCGTGCGGCACGGATATCTACATTGCGGTATTTAGTAGGTTTCTGGGTATTGTCAGTCACGAAAAAGACTCCTCAGCGATCAATCCAAACCAACCCTGGCGGTGGGCAAGCCAGCCTGTGCGCGTCAACGCGACACAAGCGAATCAGTGGACGTTGCGAGGAGTCTCGAATCGACTCATACGCATACGTCTTTACTTGTACATACAAGCATATGCAATCAAGCGGCCAACTTGCTGAATGGGTGTTCAAGAAAAATTTTGAACATGGCTGGAGAGCGCCTGAATCAAGGGTTCTGGCGAAAATGAAATTTTTCTGGGGGATTTTGCGAAGGGCGTGGAGTTGTTACTTGAGCGTGGTTTTGCGCCACGCTGGGGCGTTCGGTAACAAAGTGGTGCGCGATGGGAAACGGGTTTTGAGCCCAGAAAAGCATCGCGGGCAAGCCCGCTCCCACAAGTACGATGATGTCCCTGTGGGAGCGGGCTTGCCCGCTATAGAGGCGACTCGGTGCTGGATCAGCGCGCAATCAGCTCGATCACACAGCACTGGCCATTGCTGGAGATATCCAGCAGGCCAACATTACCGTCCAGTTGCAGGCAATCATGGCGTCCTAGCTGAGAAGCGCTGCTATCAACCGTCACTTCAAGCTGTTCAGCCACGCTGAACACCAGCACGGTGCCGGCCGAACTGAAAAACCGTTGTTCGCCCTCCAGCCATTGCAAGCGCGCGTGGTAGCGGTCCGGCGCATAAATCAAGTTGAAATCGCGAATCGGCCCGCCGAGCAATGTGCAGAACACATGGCTCTCGCCACTGAAAGCAAACGGGTCCAGCGGTAACAATGGCCGCGTGTTCTGACCCTCGACGCGCAAGGTCATGCCCTCGCCTTGCAGCACGGTGATCACTCGCTCATAGCCGGCAAAGATGGAAAACCCGCCCGATTCGCCGATGTCGGCAATCGACAGGCGCCAGCCAAAACCCTCAAGGCCCACGCCGCTATCACGGGTGATTTCTTCGGTGCTGCCGCCGCCGTTTTTCCACGGCATGCGCGGGTAATCTGCTGCGCGTAAAACTTTCAACTGGCTCATTAGGGCTCTTTATTTATGGCTCTTTATTTGTGGAACCGTCCTTCCAGACGATGACGGGAACCGGGGTGGATCAAACGGGCGGCGGTCACGGGCTGACGGCCGGACCAGGTGCGGCGACGAATCAGCAGGCACGGCTCGCCCTTTTCAATCTGCAGCAATTTGCATTCGGACGGCTCGGCGAGAATCGCTTCGACCACGTGCTCGCCTTCGGTCAGCGGCGCCACCTGATTGAGATAGGCGTAAGGCGTTTGCAAGGTGAAATCTTGCTTGAGGTACTCCGGCGCCACCAGTGCGTTGACGAAACGGTCTTCGATTTGCACCGGAATATCGTTTTCGAAATGCACGATCAGCGAATGGAACACTTTCTGCCCTTCACGCATGTCCAGCGCCAGGGCCCGCTCGGAACCGGCGGCCTCTTCTTCGAGGGTGATCACCTTGCACGTATGGCGATGGCCACGGGAGGCAATTTCGTCGGCAATGTTGTGCACTTCAAACAGGGCAGACTGGCTTTTCGGTTCGGCGACGAATGTTCCGACGCCTTGCATACGCACCAACAGGCCATCGGCGGTCATCTCGCGCAGGGCGCGGTTGATGGTCATGCGGCTGAAACCCAGCTGGCTGACCAACTCGCTTTCCGACGGAACGCGGTAGTGCGGCGGCCAGTTTCCACTGTCGATCTGCTGGGTGATCATCTGTTTGACGCGGGCGTACAAGGGCGCCGGACTGTCGCCCAGATTGGCGCTCAGATGGGCATTCGGCGGCAATGTGGCAGAGGGAGTCGGCACGGTTAATCCTTGTTCATCTATTAGAGATTGCTAGCTTGCCGGAGTTTACCGAGCAGGCAAACGTCTGTATATGTATATACAAATAACACACGATGGGGTGCTGAACCATGTCCGCCTTCTTTGCCGAACGCGCGCTGCTGCCTAGTGGATGGGCCAACAATGTACGTCTTGAGGTCAGCGCCGATGGCGTGCTGACCCATATTCAGGCCGATTCTCACGCAGATGACGCCGAACGGTTGAGCGGTCCGCTACTGCCGGGGATGCCGAATCTGCATTCCCACGCCTTCCAGCGCGCCATGGCCGGGCTGGCGGAAGTGGCGGGCAATCCGAATGACAGTTTCTGGACCTGGCGCGATTTGATGTACCGGCTCGTCGGAAAAATCAGCCCGGACCAACTCGGCGTGATCGCCCGTCAGCTCTATATCGAAATGCTCAAGGCCGGCTACACCTCGGTCGCGGAGTTTCATTACGTCCACCACGATACGAGCGGTCAACCATACGCTGACCCGGCCGAACTGGCGCTGCGCATCAGCCAGGCGGCCAGCTCCGCCGGTATCGGCTTGACCCTGCTGCCAGTGCTCTACAGCCACTCCGGTTTTGGTGGCCAGGCCCCGAACGAAGGTCAGCGCCGCTTTATCAACAGCACGGAAAACTACCTCAAACTTCAGTCGCGCTTGCAGCCGATCCTGGCCCGGCAAGCGGCGCAGTCGCTGGGTTTGTGTTTCCACTCGTTGCGCGCGGTAACACCGCAGCAGATCAGCGAAGTACTGGCCGCCAGCGACCAGCAGTGCCCGGTGCACATTCACATTGCCGAACAGCAGAAGGAAGTCGATGACTGCCTGAGCTGGAGCGGCCGCCGTCCACTGCAATGGCTGTACGAAAACACTGAAGTCGATCAGCGCTGGTGCCTGGTCCACGCGACCCACGCCAACCCGGAAGAAGTTACGCTCATGGCCAAGAGCCGCGCCATCGCGGGTCTATGCCTGACCACCGAAGCCAACCTTGGCGACGGGATTTTTCCGGCGGTGGATTTCCTGGCGCAGGGCGGGCGCATGGGCATCGGTTCCGACAGCCATGTGTCGTTGAGCGTGGTGGAAGAATTGCGCTGGCTGGAATACGGCCAGCGTTTGCGCGATCAGCGGCGTAATCGTTTGTATGGCGCGGATCAGCCGATGGTTGGCCGCACACTGTACGACGCCGCGCTGGATGGCGGTGCCCAGGCGCTGGGACAACCGATTGGCGCGCTGGAAGTAGGCAAGCGTGCGGATTGGCTGGTGCTGGACGGTAACGATCCGTACCTGGCGACGGCCAGTGGCGACGGGATTCTCAATCGTTGGCTGTTTGCCGGTGGTGACCGTCAGGTGCGGGATGTGCTGGTCAACGGCCAGTGGGTTGTGCGTGATGGGCGGCATGCCGGGGAAGAAGAGAGTAACCGGGCGTTTACCCGGGTGCTGCGCGAACTGCTCGGTTAACCGAAAAAGCAAAAGATCGCAGCCTTCGGCAGCTCCTGCATTGATCCGGTTGATCGCAATAATGCGGATCAACACGGACTCTGTAGGAGCTGCCGCAGGCTGCGATCTTTTTTCGGTCGCGCCGCTAGTTGGAAGTCTTGGCCATCTGCGAATCCGACGCGCGCCAGATCAGTCGCGTCGTGTCATAACCCTGTTGACGCGCCTTGCTCAGCAGCTCTTCTCGCACGACACCATTGACCGTCGGGGTGCGTGACAGCAGCCAGAGGTGACGACGGCTCGGGTCGCCGACAATCGCGGTCTTGTAATCATCGCTGACGTACAACACCCAGTATTCCCCCTTCGCCACACCCGGGATCAGTCGCGAGAACCAGGTATCGAACTCGACCCACAGCTTGTCGGCCTTGCCGGGTACCTGTGGATAAGCCGTGCCTTTGGCCTCTTCCCATTGCCAATCCGACGTCAGGCAGCGGTTCAACACCGCCATGTCACCGTCAGGCTTGAGGGTGTAATGGGCCTCGGATTGCGCGCAGTTGCGCTGGAAATACATCGGCAGCCGCGCCAATTCGTACCAGGTTCCCTGGTAACGCTTGAGGTTGACCGTGTTGACGGTCTTGGGTGCCAATGGATCTACGCCAGAAGTGGCGCAGCCGGCCAATACCAGGCTGGCAAAAAGAACGATCAGTAACCGCTTCATTATTTTTTTCTCCCGTGGGCGAATAGCCCCGGTTTACTTCAGGCCTTGGCCAGAAAACATCAGCACTTTGTCACCGGCATACTGCACGCTGATAAAGCTGTTTTTGTCACCCCAGGTGCAACTGGACATGCCGAGCGCACCCGAGCAATCGGTCGGTTTGCCCAGCAAGGTTTCAACCTCGGCCTTGGGCATGCCGGTCGACAGCTTCGAATAATTTTCCTGATTGATCTTGCTGCACGCTGCCAACAACACGCAGAACGAGAGCAAGGCGATAGATCGCAGCGACATGGTGTAACTCCTGGGGCGTAGGGAATGGCATGGCTGCCAAGCTGAAGCTTAGAAGAGAAAACCCCTCTCTGGTTCCCTGACCCTGCGGCTATTTGTTTGGCCATCCGTCAGCCGTTTGACGATAAATCAGCCACTTTTTTCCGCCACTGAATATTTCCTTGGTTTTCGCAGAAGCCGCCTAATCTTTGGCGCTGGCCAGTCGACATAGAAGCAGTGTAATGCCTTCCACTGCGGCAAATTGACACCCTTGTTGATCAGCCCTTCGCGGTAGCTCATTTAATGACCAGAAACATGAAATTCAGCCACAAAATCCTGTTGGCGGCCGCCCTTGTGGTGGCCGTTGCATTCGTCTGTTTCATCCTGTTCAACGATTACCGCCAGCGGCAGACCCTGCGCAGCAGTACCGAGTCTTCAATGCAGGAACTCGGCAGCCTGACTACCAGCAACATTCAGACCTGGCTGGAAAGCCGCATTCAATTGCTGCAATCGCTGGCCCAGCAAATCGCCGTGGACGGCAGCGCCCAGGCCAATCTCAAGCGCGCCATCGACCTGCCGGCCTACACCGGCAACTTCCAGCTGAGCTACTTCGGCGGCATCGATGGCGTGATGTTCTCGGTCCCGGCCGGCAATCGCGCCGCGGACTACGACCCGCGTGCTCGGGGCTGGTACAAGGCGGCCAACAATGCGCAACAGACCATCGTCACCGAACCCTACATTGCGGCATCGTCGGGCAAACTGGTGATGACCGTTGCCACGCCGGTGAAGCACCAGAATCAAATGATTGGCGTCGCCGGTGCAGACATTGATCTGTCCAGCGTCAGCGCGATCATCAACTCGCTGAACTTCGACGGTCATGGCCATGCGTTTATCGTCAGCGCCGATGGCAAGATCCTGATCCACCCGGACAGCAAACTGGTGCTCAAGAACCTGGCCGACGCTTACCCCAACGCAGCGCCGAAGATCAGCCCCGGCCTGAAAGAGGTCGAACTGGACGGCAAAACCCGGTTCATCTCCTTCACCCACGTCAACGGTGTGCCGTCGGCAGACTGGTACGTGGCGCTGGTGCTGGATAAAGACACCGCGTTCTCGATGCTCAGCGAATTTCGTACCTCGGCAATCATCGCCATGGTTATCGCCGTAGTGATCATCATCGCGTTGCTGAGCATGTTGATCCGTGTGCTGATGCAACCGCTGCTGACTATGGGCCGCGCCATGCATGACATCGCCGAGGGCGAAGGCGACCTGACCAGGCGCCTGACCATTCACGGCCAGGATGAGTTCGGTGCGCTGGGCACCTCGTTCAACCGTTTTGTGGAACGCATTCATACCTCGATCCGTGAAGTGTCCTCGGCCACCGGCCAGGTCAATGAAGTCGCCTTGCGCGTGGTCGCGGCCTCCAACTCGTCGATGTTCAACTCCGATCAGCAAGCCTCACGCACCAGCAGCGTGGCTGCCGCCATCAACGAACTGGGTGCCGCCGCCCAGGAAATCGCCCAGAACGCCGCCCTCGCCTCGCAACATTCGAGCGACGCCCGCGCCTTGGCCGAAGATGGCCAGCAAGTGGTGGATAAAACCATCGCAGCCATGCAGCAGCTATCGGCAAAAATCAGCGATTCCTGCGCCAACATCGAAACCCTGAACAGCAACACGGTGAACATCGGCCAGATTCTGGAAGTGATCACCAGCATTTCCCAGCAAACCAACCTGCTGGCGCTCAACGCGGCCATCGAAGCGGCCCGTGCCGGTGAAGCCGGTCGAGGTTTTGCGGTGGTTGCCGATGAAGTGCGCAACCTCGCCCACCGCACTCAGGATTCGGCGCAGCAAGTGCAAAAGATGATCGAAGAACTGCAAGTCGGCGCCCGGGAAGCGGTCAGCACCATGACTGATAGTCAGCGCCAGAGCGAAAGCAGCGTCGGCATCGCGAACCAGGCCGGCGAACGCCTGGGCAGCGTGACCCAGCGCATCGGGGAAATCGACGGGATGAACCAGTCCGTGGCCACCGCGACCGAGGAGCAAACCGCGGTGGTGGAGTCGATCAACGTCGACATCACCGAGATCAACACGCTGAACCAGGAAGGCGTGGAGAATTTACAGTCGACCTTGCGTGCATGTGCTGATCTTGAGCAGCAGGCGGCGCGGTTGAAGCAGTTGGTGGGTAGTTTCAGAATTTAACTGCCAGTCACTGATCATTCCCACGCTCTGCGTGGGAATGCCTCAACGGACGCTCCGCGTTCGGCTCTGAAAGGGACGCGGAGCGTCCCGGGCTGCATTCCCACGCGGAGCGTGGGAACGATCAAAGCTAGAAGCGGGATCCAGGCCCTGAAAGAAACTCAATTTCCTCAACCGTAGATTCACGCCCCAACACCGCATTGCGATGGGGAAACCGGCCAAACCGCGCAATGATTTTCTGATGCCGCTCGGCATAATCCAGGTTGTCGGCAAACACCGCCCGATCCGCCCCGGATTGCTGTTCAACCAGATCGAGAAACCGCGAAACCGCTTCGTTCTGCACGGCCAGATTTTCGCAGTGTTCGAACACCAGATAGATAAACACCCGCTGGATCGGTCGTAGTTGCCGATCGAAATCCGCAGCAATGCCTTGCGCCACCAGTGCCTGAGCCCTGAGATCGCCTGAAAAGGCTTTGGGTGTGTCGCGATAGATCATGCGCGGGAGTTGATCGAGCAACAGCACCAGAGCCAGCCAACCTTCGGGGCATTGCGCCCATTCGGTCAATTCGCCGGCCAGTGCCTGCTCGACCTGGCCCCCGAAACGCGTCCGCGCTTCGAGGTCCTGGCTGTCGCGCTTGCCGAACCATAACGTGCCCTTGTCAGCCGCTATTTCGTTGGGGGATTCGAAAGATCCGAACCACCATTGAAGCAACGGCTGCCAGGGCGCGCTCATGGTTTATTCCTTGTGGTAAGCCGTAACGCGGGCAACTTCTTCTTTCGAACCGAGGAACACCGCAACACGCTGGTGCAAGCCTTCCGGCTGGATGTCGAGGATGCGCTGGTGGCCATCGGTGGAAGCGCCGCCAGCCTGTTCAATCAGGAACGACATCGGGTTGGCTTCGTACATCAGACGCAGCTTGCCCGGCTTGGACGGCTCGCGGCTGTCGCGTGGGTACATGAACAGACCACCACGGGTCAGGATACGGTGCACGTCGGCGACCATTGCGGCGACCCAACGCATGTTGTAGTTCTTTTTCAACGGCCCTTCTTCGCCCGCCAGCAATTCGCTGACGTAGCGTTGTACCGGTGCTTCCCAGTGCCGCTGGTTGGAGGCGTTGATGGCGAATTCCTGGGTGGCTTCAGGAATGGTGATGTCTTCATGGGTCAGGACGAAGCTGCCCATTTCGCGGTCCAGGGTGAAACCTTTCACGCCGTCGCCCAGGGTCAGGATCAGCATGGTCTGGGGACCATAAATGGCATAACCGGCGGCCACTTGCTGGGTACCTGGCTGCAGGAAAGCCTTTTCATTCAAGGGCTCGTTCTGGCTCAGGTATTCGTTCGGGCAACGCAGTACCGAGAAGATGGTGCCGACCGGCGCGTTGATGTCGATGTTCGACGAACCGTCCAGCGGGTCGAATACCAGCAGATAGGCACCTTTCGGGTATTTGCCCGGGATCTGGTAGGCATTGTCCATTTCTTCGGACGCCATGCCGGCCAGGTGACCGCCCCACTCGTTGGCTTCAAGCAGGATTTCGTTGGACAACACGTCAAGCTTCTTCTGCACTTCGCCCTGAACGTTTTCGGTGCCCATGCTGCCCAGAACACCACCCAGGGCGCCTTTGGAGACGGCGTGGCTGATTTCCTTGCAAGCACGCGCCACCACTTCGATCAGGAAGCGCAGATCGGCAGGAGTGTTGTTGCTGCGGGTCTGCTCAATCAAATAGCGACTCAAGGTAACGCGGGACATGGACGGCTCCGGTGGAATGGGGGGGCTAAAAACCCGCGCAGTTTAACGCGAGTCGGGGCGCATTTCCTCCTATCAGACGTGATACGCCCAATAGAGTTCATGTGCGGGGTTGAGCGTAGTTCGAAATGGGGCTGTGATTGGCGACAGGTTTCAATATTTTTGGTGGCCGGAAGGAACACCTTCGCGGGCAAGCCTCGCTCCTACAGGTAATCCACCAATCCTGTGGGAGCGAGGCTTGCCCGCGATCTGGCGCGAAACGCCAGCCTAGGATTTGACGGGTGGCTTGCGCAGCAAGCTGAACGCCATGGCTCCCAAAAACAGCACACTGAGCAACAGCACCGCCCACAATCCGAATTTCTTCCAGTTCGGGTCCGCCACCGCTGGCACAGTCGCCGCCGGAGTCACCACGACCCCACCCTCCACGGTCGCCTTGCCCAACGCCGCCAGCTTCGCCGCGTTGTAATCGGGAATCAGCGTCGACAATGGCAAGTTCGCCGCCTTCACCGTCGCATTCCCCAACGCCAGCGTATAAGGCCCGGCACCGCGTGCCAGGAACACCAGTTGCGTGGAGCGCACGGCAAACCGCACGATCGGTGCTTCGGCGCCCAGGCCACCGCCGCGCTCATCCACCGTCAGCTTCAATTGCTGCACGGTCTGGCCCGGCAACTGCAATTCGTTCTGCACCACGTCCTGGCCATTCTGGGTCAAGCGGTAGAGCAAACCGCTGGTCAGCGTTTGCCACGGCAGGCTGGTTTCCCGACGCCCCGACAACGTCACCGGTGCCAGGCTGTTAGGCTGATTCAGTTCGATCTGCAAGCGCTGGACGTTCAATCCCATCGGCAATTGCCAGATGTACTCACCGGCCTTCACCCGGGTGCCAGCCAACGGTTGTGACCAGACCAACGGCAGCGGCAAGGTGCGCGGGTTGGCGCTTTCCAGTTGCGCCGAAGTCAGCGCCGGCGCCGATTGCGGTGAACTCCACAGCAAACGCAAGTAGCGCGCCGGTTGTCCCGGCAGGCCGACCTCATGTTGTTCGACCCGTTCGTCGGCAAACGTCAGACGTGCCACCTGACCTTCACCCCAGGACTGCCAATGCTGCAAATCGTCGCTGGCTTCGATGCTGAAACGCTGGAAGCCGTCGCGATCGCTGGTCCAATCGAGGATCAATTGCTGTAAAGGCGCCTTGATTCGGCTGGCATCGAGTAACCAGCCGCGCAGCTCTTCTTCGCCTGCCTCCAACTGGCTGGACGGCTGCACTTCGATCAACGTGCCGTTGGTATTCGATTGCACGCGCACGCTTGGTGCGCGTTCGGTGGCATCCGCCGAGTTGTACAACGGGAACCACTTCACGTCGTGAAGCGTGCGGTTTTCGCGGGTCTGCGCGGGTTCTCGGGCCAGCGCATAAGCCTGAGGCTCACCGGCGGCGTTGAACACCCGTAGATCGCTGAGATCGGTGTGCCGCGCTTTCAGTTGCACGCCCAAGGGTAATTCCAGGCGATACCACGGGCCCTCACCGCTCACCGATAATGGCACCTGTGCGGCAAAGTCCGTCGGTTTTTCCTGGGCTCCGGCCGACAACGTCACGCCCAGTACAACAGCACCCCACCAGCCCAGGCTCAGCTTCTGATTCAAGACGACACTCCTTCGGTTTCAGGGCCCGGTTTTTCAACATCCGGCACAGCGTCGGCGCGCTTGGGCGGCAACGGAGCAAAATAGCCCACCACCAACAGCAACACGCCAACGCCGATAAACGACACGATCCGCGCGAGCCCGCCGCGGTTACTCAATTCAACGAAGAACAGCTTGGCGACCACCAGCGCAATCAGCGCCGCGCCGATCAGCCAGACTTCGCGGCGATGGCGCAGATGCCCACCGATCATCAGACTCAGGGCCATCAGGGTCCAGACGATGGACAAGCCGGCCTGCACCAGCATCGATTCGAGTAGCAAATCCAGCGCGTATGGCACGCCGCCCCAATGATGAGCCGCGCGCATCACCAGCGCGGTGAAGAAGACGAACAGCGAGACCCCGGCAATCACTTGGGTGGCGTTATCGGCGTATTCCTTGCGGATCGCCCGTTGCGTCACGGCATTGCGAGACCAGACGTAAACGCCGAACAGGGCGAACAACAAACCCAATTCCAGCGGGTTGATCAGCGGCACATAGGGCAGTGGCTCAGCGGTGCCGTCACTGGCAATGTTCGCCAACCAGAACCAGCCGAGCATCAACAGTACCAACGGCGCAGCGGCATAGAGCCGGTACTCGCGGGGATAAGCCGACACCGGCCATGGCCAGGCACGCGGTGCAGCCATCAGCACCAGATACAGGCTCGGCAGAATCGCCCAGCCCAACCAGCGCCAGGCGTTGTATTGCTGCGACAACAGCAGCAGACCGTAACGCAGCTCCAGGGCCAACACGCCGATCAACAACCAGCAGCCGAGCATATGGGCGGTGCTCTGGGCGCTTGCGGGCAGCGTCGGCGCCAGACGCCGCAGCGAGATGAAATGCACGACGAACACTGCGATCCAGACCAGCCAGCCGAAGTCGGCGGCCGGGTGATAACGCGAATGCCAGGCCGCGAGCAGCACCAGGCCAGCGGCCGGAATCAGCAAGGTGCAGAGCAAGCCCAGCGACGACCACTTCAGGCGCAGCGCCAATACCGTCCACAGCGCGACACTCACGGCGGCGACGGCCAGCAATAAAGTGGCTTGCAGATTCGACGGCGCAAAGCGCAGCACTTCGCTGAGCCACGCGAGCGCCCACCAACCCGCGCCCCACACCAGCAACACTTCGGACAAACGCTGCAGGCTCAACCCATCGAAGGCCGAAGCATGATTACCCAGCTGCAAACGCCAGGCTCCAATGAAGGCGGCCAGCCCCAGCACCAGCGGCGTCCAGAAGCCGCTGTGCGCCAACGGTCGCAACCCTTCGCTGAGCAGCGGCCCGAGCAGGTTCGGCCCGGCGAACAGGAACGCCGCGCCGCCGATCACCTGCAACAGCAAACCAAAAACAAAACTCACGCGCTGCTTCAGGTACAGGCTCAGCCAGATGATGAACAAACCACTGGCGGCCCACACGGCACTCGCGGTTTGCCACGGCAACACGAACAGCACCGCAAGGTTGATCAGTACCAGGCCGGCCAGCAACACCACTGACAAGCCGCGCAGCAAACGCACGTCACTGCGCACCATTTCGTCGCGGGCCGCCAGCAACATGCCGGCAATCAATGCCAGCCCGATCAGGGACGCGCTGAGCAAACCGCTCCAGCCGGCGCTGAACACCGCGGCCGAATCACCGTCCGACCCTTGCAGGCGCAACAGGAACAACGCACCGCCAAGCAGTTGCACTGCAAACGCGGTGAACAGGAACGTCCGCGATTGCAGGCGCAGACCGACGAACAGCGTCGCCAACCCGGCCAGTGCCCAACTGATCGCCGTGCCGTGGGTGAAGAAGAACAGCGGCGCCAACAGATAGAGGAACGTCAGCCCCAAACAGGCCAATACCGGCAATCCTTGGCGCTCCCACTGCGACGCCTGTTCGGGCAACGCTTTACGCAACTGGTAGAAGCTGAACAGCAGTGCCACACCGAGCATCAACGCCCCCAGCGGTGCGCCCTCGAGCAGGCTGTTTTCGCCGATCCGCAGTTCACTGAGAAAGGCCAGTGCCGAGCCCAGTTGCAGCAGCAAGGCAAAGGCTCGCGCCAACGGTCGCTGTTGACGCAGGCCGAGCCAGAAAATTCCCGCGCCTTCCACCGCCCAGGCGGCTGCGGTCCAACGCGCGTCGAGCCCCAACGGAATCGCCAGGCTGGCGAAGATCACACCGAGCGCCAGGCAGGTTTCCGCCAGCAACAATGCTCGACCGCCCATCAGCAACCGGGCCAGCCCCATGTAAATCATGCCCAGTGCCAAGGCGCTGAAAGCGGCGGCGAACTCCAGATGCTCCACCAGCGCGAACTGCAAACCGAAACCTACCAGCGGTGGCGCGAACAGCATCGTGCCGTCGACGTAATCGCCCTTGCGCGCCGACCAGTGCACCAGTGCCTCGCGGCTGTCATCCTGGGGCGCATCGCTCATTTCCAGCAGTTTGCGCCGGGCGAACAACAGGCCGATAACCAGGTACATCAGGAAAAACAGGATCAGGAACGGCTCGGTGCTCCACAGCAACTCAGGTGTATAGGAGCGCAAGCCCCAGGCCAACCCGATGCCGAAGGTGCCGACAAAACCGATCAGGTTAAGCAGCCGCCAGGCCTTGAACCAGGCGATGGCGAGGATGCCGGTGTTGAGCAAGGCGAAGTAGCTGAACAGCGCAACATGGTTGCCGGCGCCGGTGGACGTCAGGATTGGCGCGGCGAAACCGCCCAGGGCGGCAGCGGCAGCCAGGCCCAAGGCGTTTTGGGTAATGGCGAGAATCGCCGAGAACACCGTCACCACCACCAAAAGCCCCAGTGCAGCCGTGGGATCGAGCAACGGATGCAAACGCATCGCGGCAAATACGGTCAGGTACAACACCGCGATCCCGGTGCCTTGCAGCATCAACGCGTAATGGCTGTTGCGCAGGCGCAACCACCAGCCCAGCCCGAGCAAGCCCAAGGCCGCCGCCGCGACACCGGCGTAGCGCAACTCAACCGGCACCACCATGCCTTCGGTGGCGTAGCGCAACAGGAAGGCCAGGCCAAGGAACAACAGCACCACGCCGACCCGCAGCACGGTATTGCCGCCGAACAGCCAGTTGCGCGCACCGCTGATGGCCCGCTCGATGACGTTCGGGCCGCGCGGCGCCGCCGGTTGTTGTGGTTCGCGGGCGACTGGTTCGGGTTTCCAGGCATCGACGGGCGGCGGACGATCGGCTTCGGTGGCGGCCGCCGCGACGGGTTCAAATTCAGGCGGCAGCTCCCAGATCAGCTCCGGGGATTCGACAGGGGTTTGCTCAAGAATGATTTCAGAGGATGGAGCCGGTTCGCTAGTCGCAGGTTCACTGGCTTCAGGTAGTTTGACGCCCGGTACCTCCAGCAACGCCAATCGCTGCTCGAGCGCATTCAGCGCAACCTGCGCCTGATCGAGCAAGCGTCGCTGCTCGGCGCTTTGAGTGCTCAAGCGGCCGATGCGGATGGCCTGGCCAATACCCAACCCGAGCAAAGCGCCCAACAACGCATCGCTGAACGACTCATCGAGTAGCCAACCCAGCAGCAGCCCAATCAGCATGAACATCCATTGCATGGTCGATATCCCTAAGCGCATTGGCCAATCCAGAAAGATTAGCGTAGCCAGTTCCAAAAAGATCGCAGCCTTCGGCAGCTCCTACACGGGCGTGGTAGCACGCGATTGGTAGGAACTGCCGAAGGCTGCGATCTTTTCCGGCGCGTCAGTATATCGAGCTAATTGACGACTTACTCCAACGCTTTCCAGATATCCGTGGCGTACTCGCGAATGGTCCGGTCGGACGAGAACCAGCCCATCCGCGCGCTGCTCAATACCGCCGAGCGCCACCACTCTTTGGAGTCGTGCCAATGAGCCTCGACCCGCATCTGAGCGTTCCAGTAAGAATCGAAATCGGCACAGACCAGGAAGCGGTCATAGTCCACCAGCGAATCGATCAGCGTGGTGTAGCGGGACGGATCGTCCGGTGAGAACACCCCACCGCGAATCGCTTGCAACACATCGTTGAGTCGGTGGGAGGCGGTAATGTCCGGCGCCGCGTTGAACTCATGGTTAAGCTTGCGCGCTTCCACTTGCTCGGCGCTGAGACCGAAGATGAACATGTGTTCGACACCAATGCGCTCGCTCATTTCCACGTTGGCACCGTCCAGGGTGCCGATGGTCAGCGCGCCGTTGAGGCCGAATTTCATGTTGCTGGTGCCTGAGGCTTCGAAGCCTGCGGTGGAGATCTGCTCCGACAAATCCGCCGCCGGAATGATGCTTTCGGCCAGGCTGACGTTGTAGTTGGGCAAAAACACCACTTTAAGCAAACCACGCACGGTCGGGTCATTATTGACCACCCGGGCGATGTCGTTGGTCAGTTTGATGATCAATTTGGCCTGGTGATAACTGGCCGCTGCCTTGCCGGCGAAGATTTTCACCCGCGGCACCCAATCGATTTCCGGTTCGGCACGAATCGCCTGATACAGCGCAACGGTGTGCAGCAGGTTGAGCAACTGACGTTTGTATTCGTGGATCCGCTTGACCTGTACATCGAACATCGCCGCCGGGTTGACCGCGATTCCCAGCCGCTCATGAATCAGGTACGCCAGGGCTTTTTTGCTATGCATCCGCTGCTCGGCGAACTGTTTTCGGAATGCGGGTTTCTCGGCGAAGGGCTCCAGCCCTATCAGGCTTTCTTCGGGGTTATCCTGCATATCCGGGCCGAGGGCGTCGATCATCATCGAGGTCAATTCGGGGTTGGCCTGGAAGAGCCAGCGGCGGAAGGTAATGCCGTTGGTCTTGTTGTTGATCCGCTCCGGATAGAGTTTATGCAACTCGGAGAACACGGTGCTACGCATCAGTTGCGTGTGCAGGGCGGACACGCCGTTGACGCTGTGAGAACCAAGGAATGCCAGGTTGCCCATGCGCACGCGACGACCGTTGTCTTCTTCGATCAATGAGACCGCACGCAACACGTCGAAATCATGAATGCCCTTGGCCCTTAATGAGTCGATGTGCTGGGCGTTGATCAAATAAATGATCTGCATGTGCCGTGGCAGCATCCGCTCCATCAAACCGACCGGCCAGGTTTCCAGCGCTTCCGGCAACAACGTGTGGTTGGTGTACGACAGCGTATCGACGGTGACCTGCCACGCCGCATCCCACGCCACGTCATAGACGTCGACCAGCTGACGCATCAGTTCGGCCACGGCAATCGAGGGGTGCGTGTCATTGAGTTGAATGGCTGCGTGATCGCCCAGGGTCAGTACCGAAGTGTGCATGTTGCGATGGCGGCGCAATAAATCCTGCAAGGATGCGGCAACGAAGAAATACTCCTGACGCAGGCGCAGTTCCTGGCCGGCATCGGTGCTGTCCGCCGGGTAGAGCACGCGGGAGATACTTTCGGCCCGGGCCACTTCTGCTACCGCGCCCAGATGGTCGCCAGCGTTGAAGCGCTCCAGGTGCAAATCTTCCATGGCCCGGGCACGCCACAGTCGCAGGGTGTTGACACTCGCACCGTGCCAACCGACTACCGGGGTGTCATAAGCGATGGCCCGCACGGTTTCCGCCGGAGACCAGACTTGCCTGGATTTGCCGTTCTCATCGGTCACGGTTTCGACACTGCCGCCGAAGCCAATCGGGTAGGCGACCTCTGGCCGTTCAAACTCCCAGGGATTGCCGAAATCCAGCCAGTTTTCGGTCTGCTCCTGCTGCCAGCCATCGACGACGGCCTGGCGGAACAAGCCGTGTTCGTAACGAATGCCATAACCATGCCCGGCGATGCCCAAGGTCGACATGCTTTCCATGAAACACGCCGCCAGACGTCCGAGACCTCCGTTGCCCAATGCCGCATCGGGTTCCAGCAGACGGATGCGCTCGATGTCGACGCCCAGTTCGGTCATGGCTTCACGGGCCACATCAAGCAGGCCGAGGTTGCTCAGGCTGTCGTAGAGCAAGCGGCCGATCAGGAATTCGAGGGAGAGGTAATAGACCCGTTTCTGGCCTTTGCGGTAGATCTGCCGGGTGTGGTCCATCCAGTGCTCGACCATGTGATCGCGCGCCGCCAGGGCGATGGCTTCGAACCAGTCATGGTCGAAGGCGTGATCAGGGTCTTTGCCCACCGCGTAGGTAAGCTTGGTCAAGACGGCGTCGCGGAATGCGGCCACCTCTGCTTCGCGAACAAGTGGTTCTTGAGTCATCGATAAGACCTCGAGCGAGCGTGAAGTTGTCTGAGCCTAGTCGGTCTGACAGACCGTTGAGACTCTGGTTCGGCAGTTTTTCCTGTTTGTGCGAGATAGGTGACATTAATGTTGTCGGTGCCAGAAACGATGCAGGGGCCGTGCCGGACACAGGGGTTATTTTGCGCCAAACGAAAAAATCTGGCGAAAGGTTGTTCAAAAATCCACCAGTCCCGGTATGATCGCGCGCCCTGATGCACACGCTGGTAACAACCGATGATGAAGCCCAACCTGATCGCCGCCGCAGAGATCGATCGACTCGATACCTGGGCCAAGTACTCTGCCCCGATGTGCGGTTCTTGCGTGTCCAGCTGCTGCACCTTGCCGGTCGAGGTCAAGATCAAGGATCTGATCCGTATCGGCATCGTCGACGAATTCGAGCGGGGCGATCCGCCGAAGAACATTGCCAAGCGTTTGCAGAAGGAAGGGATCGTCGAACGCTATAACCAGAAGTCCGAGATCTTCACGCTGCAGCGCATGAGCAACAACGATTGCCTGTACCTGGATCGCAAGAGCCGTCTGTGCACCATTTATGACAAGCGCCCGGACACCTGCCGCAACCACCCGAAGATCGGACCGCGACCGGGGTATTGCGCGTACAAGCCGAAAGAAGTGGAGCGTGAGAACAATCCGCGGACGCTGGACAAGTTCTGATTCCGATCTTCGTTGTCTGACAGATGGCTTTCGCGGGCAAGCCTCGCTCCTACACAGGCCGCGTCGTTTCATGAGCGTCGGGAACGACCCGGACCTGTAGGAGCGAGGCTTGCCCGCGAAGAGGCCCGAATAAGCGCTACACAAACCCCAGACAAACAAAAACGCCCCCGGCCTTTCGACCGGGGGCGTTTTCGTTCAGCCGGGGCTAATTACGCCTTGGCTTTCTTGGCAGCGCGGGTACGCTCGCTTTCGTCCAGGATCTTCTTGCGAAGACGGATGGACTTAGGCGTCACTTCGCACAATTCATCGTCCTGGATGAATTCCAGAGCCTGTTCCAGGGTGAAGCGAACAGGTGGAACCAGAGCGATGGTTTCGTCTTTGCCCGAAGCACGCATGTTGTCGAGCTTCTTGCCCTTGGTAGGGTTAACGCCCAGGTCGTTGTCACGGCTGTTCAGACCAACGATCTGACCGTTGTAGATTTCCTGGCCATGTTCGACGAACAGCTTGCCACGCGCCTGCAGGGTTTCCAGGGAGTAGGTCAGTGCCTTGCCGGTTTCAACCGAAACCAGAACGCCGTTCTGACGGCCGGACATGTCGCCGGACTTCATCACGTCGTAACGGTCGAAGATCGAGGTCAGGATGCCAGCACCGTTGGTCAGGGTCAGGAACTGGTTACGGAAACCGATCAGACCGCGAGCAGGGATGTTGTATTCCAGACGTACACGGCCCTTGCCATCCGGCACCATGTTGGTCAGGTCGCCTTTACGCAGACCCATCTCTTCCATCACCTTGCCCTGGGATTCTTCCGGCAGGTCGATGGTGACGTTTTCGAACGGTTCGTGCTTCACGCCGTCAACCAGACGGATGATCACTTCCGGACGGCCTACAGCCATTTCGAAGCCTTCGCGACGCATGGTTTCGATCAGTACCGAGAGGTGCAGTTCGCCACGGCCGGAAACCTTGAACTTGTCAGCCGAGTCGCCTTCTTCAACGCGCAGTGCAACGTTGTACAGCAGCTCTTTGTCCAGACGTTCCTTGATGTTGCGGGAAGTCACGAACTTGCCTTCTTTACCGCAGAAAGGCGAGTCGTTTACCTGGAAGGTCATGGAAACGGTTGGCTCGTCGACAGTCAACGGCTTCATCGCTTCAACGGTGTCCGGGTGGCACAGGGTGTCGGAGATGAACAGCGAGTCCATACCGCTGATGCACACGATGTCGCCTGCAGCAGCTTCTTCAACGTCTACACGGTGCAGACCGTGGTGCCCCATCAGCTTCAGGATACGACCGTTACGCTTCTTGCCGTCGGCACCGATAGCGACAACCGGGGTGTTCGGCTTGACGCGACCACGAGCGATACGGCCAACGCCGATAACACCCAGGAAGCTGTTGTAGTCCAGTGCGGAGATTTGCATCTGGAACGGACCTTCACGGTCAACAGCCGGCGCCGGTACGTTGTCGACGATCGACTGGTACAGCGGGGTCATGTCTTCAGCCATTTCGGTGTGGTCCAGACCGGCAATACCGTTCAGGGCCGAGGCGTAGACGACTTTGAAGTCCAGCTGTTCTTCGGTGGCACCCAAGTTGTCGAACAGATCGAAGATCTGGTCCAGAACCCAGTCCGGACGCGCGCCTGGACGGTCAACCTTGTTGATGCACACGATTGGACGCAGGCCGGCTTCGAAAGCCTTCTTGGTCACGAAACGGGTTTGCGGCATAGGGCCGTCTTGAGCGTCAACCAGCAGCAGAACGGAGTCGACCATCGACATTACGCGTTCAACTTCGCCGCCGAAGTCGGCGTGGCCCGGGGTGTCCACGATGTTGATGTGGTAGCCGTTCCAGTTGATGGCGGTGTTTTTCGCCAGAATGGTAATACCGCGCTCTTTTTCCTGGTCGTTGGAGTCCATCACGCGCTCGTCGTTGAGCTCGTTGCGCTCCAGAGTGCCGGATTGACGCAGGAGTTTGTCTACCAGGGTGGTTTTACCATGGTCAACGTGAGCAATGATGGCGATGTTGCGTAGATTTTCGATCACTTGTGTATCTCGATCAGAGGATTCGGTGCGCTGACAAGTCTTGGCAGCGATTTACAGTAGAGTCAGGCCTTGCCGTTACAGCTTGACGGCGGCGTCGGGGGGCCGGTGACGCAAGCCACAGGCAAACAGCCCCGGGCACTTAGCTCGGTCGATAAACGCGCACATTGGCATGCCCCTCACTGAGCAAATGGTGGGCATGCAGGCGACTCATCACGCCTTTGTCGCAATAAAGCAGGTACTGGCGAGTAGGGTCCAGTTCCTTGAAACGAGCGTTCAGTGCATAAAACGGCATCGTTTGTACCTCGATGCCAGCGAGTTCCAGCGGGTCGTCCTCAGCGGCATCCGGGTGACGGATATCGATGATGATCTGACCGGCCAGCGCTTCGCTGACTTCTTCAATTTGCAAATCCTGGCCCAATTCATCGATCACCCGATCGATCGGCACCAGCTTGGCGTTTTCGAGCGCACGCTCGAGTACCGCCATATCGAATTCTTTCTCTTCATGCTCGACGCGATGACGCTTGGCTGCAGTCTTCGGATTGACCGAAATGACGCCGCAGTATTCCGGCATGTGCCGGGCGAAATCGGCGGTGCCAATCTCGTTGGCCAGGTCGATGATGTCCTGCTTGTGGCTGGCAATGAGCGGACGCAAGACCAGCTTGTCGGTCACGCAGTCGATCACGCTCAGGTTCGGCAATGTCTGGCTCGATACCTGGGAGATCGCCTCGCCGGTCACCAGCGCATCAATGTGCAGTCGATCGGCAATTTGGGACGAAGCGCGCAACATCATACGCTTCAATACTACGCCCATATGACTGTTATCGACTTTGCCGAGAATTTCTCCCAGCACTTCCTCGAACGGCACACTGACAAATAACACGCGTTGGGAGCTGCCGTACTTCTTCCAGATGAAATGCGCGACTTCCATGACGCCCAGTTCATGGGCGCGTCCGCCCAGATTGAAGAAGCAGAAATGGGCCATCAGGCCGCGGCGCATGATCTGGTAGGCAGCGACGGTGGAATCGAAACCACCGGACATCAGCACCAGCGTCTGCTCCAGCGCGCCCAGCGGATAACCGCCGATGCCATTGTGCTGGCTGTGGATCACAAACAACCGTTGGTCGCGAACTTCGATGCGGACTTCGATTTGAGGCTTTTTCAGGTCGATTCCGGCGGCACCGCACTGACGGCGCAACTGGCTGCCGACATATTTCTCGATATCGATCGAGCTGAACGGGTGCTTGCCGGCACGCTTGCAACGCACCGAGAAAATTTTCCCGGCTAGCGCATCGCCGTAGTGCTGCTTGCACTTTTCAACGATGTCGTCGAAATCCCCTAGCGGGTACTCGTCGATTTGCAAGAAATGCGCGATGCCCGGCATGCAGCTCAGGCGCTCGCCCATCTCCTTCAAGGCCTTGGGGTCGCTGACGCGGGTTTCCAGCTCGAGGTTGTCCCACACACCGTTCACCACCACGGCCGGGTCCAGGTCGCGGAGCACGGTACGGATGTTTTTGGCCAACTGGCGGATGAAACGCATCCGGACCGGGCGGCTCTTGATGGTGATCTCGGGGAAGACTTTTACGATTAATTTCATGGAAACAGCGCGCGCAGGGCCTGCCGAAAAAGGGGGGCGCGGATTATAGCGGAAATTGCTCAAGGTTTAACCAGTTAATGTGCAGAAGGTTTTGATCGCACCAAAACAGGTCATTTATGGATTTCGACGCTACATTACAGGGCGAGATTTGCCGCTTTTTGAGGCCTTGCATCTTTATAAGCGTGATATTGGGGCAAAAAACCCATGGTGGGGCACTGGCATGCAATTTGCTCCCTTGTGAGGCAGGTTGCCTTGGCAGAGTATTCGCGCCGGCATCACCCACATTCTAAGGGCATCCACTACCAAGCCCGAAGCCACCCGGAGGACACTATGTCGAAGTCGGTTCAACTCATCAAAGATCATGACGTCAAGTGGATTGATCTGCGCTTCACGGACACAAAAGGCACTCAGCATCACGTGACCATGCCGGCTCGCGATGGGCTGGATGAAGCTTTCTTCGAAGAAGGCAAAATGTTCGACGGTTCCTCCATCGCTGGCTGGAAAGGCATCGAAGCTTCCGACATGATCCTGATGCCGGACGACAGCACTGCCGTTCTCGACCCGTTCACCGAAGAGCCGACCCTGATCCTGGTTTGCGACGTGATCGAGCCTTCGACCATGCAAGGCTACGACCGTGACCCACGTGCGATCGCCAAGCGTGCCGAGGAATACCTGAAGTCGACCGGTATCGGTGACACTGTATTCGTGGGTCCGGAGCCTGAATTCTTCATCTTCGACGAAGTGAAGTTCAAGTCCGACATCTCAGGCTCGATGTTCAAAATCTTCTCCGAACAAGGTTCGTGGATGTCCGACCAGGACGTGGAAGGCGGCAACAAAGGCCACCGTCCAGGCGTCAAAGGTGGCTACTTCCCTGTTCCGCCGTTCGACCACGACCACGAAATCCGTACCTCCATGTGCAACGCCATGGAAGAAATGGGCCTGGTCATCGAAGTTCACCACCACGAAGTGGCGACTGCCGGTCAGAACGAAATCGGCGTGAAGTTCAACACCCTGGTGGCCAAGGCTGACGAAGTTCAGACCCTGAAGTACTGCGTACACAACGTGGCTGACGCATACGGCCGCACCGCGACCTTCATGCCTAAGCCTCTGTACGGCGACAACGGTTCGGGTATGCACGTTCACCTGTCCATCGCCAAAGATGGCAAGAATACCTTCGCTGGCGAAGGCTATGCCGGCCTGTCCGATACCGCTCTGTACTTCATCGGCGGCATCATCAAGCACGGTAAGGCTCTGAACGGCTTCACCAACCCGTCGACCAACTCCTACAAGCGTCTGGTCCCAGGTTTCGAAGCACCAGTGATGCTGGCCTACTCGGCTCGCAACCGTTCGGCTTCGATCCGTATTCCTTACGTGTCCAGCCCTCGCGCTCGCCGTATCGAAGCTCGCTTCCCGGATCCGGCAGCTAACCCATACCTGGGCTTCGCTGCACTGTTGATGGCTGGCCTGGACGGCATCCAGAACAAGATCCACCCAGGCGACGCCGCTGACAAAAACCTGTACGACCTGCCGCCTGAAGAGGCGAAAGAGATCCCACAAGTTTGCGGCAGCCTGAAAGAAGCCCTGGAAGAGCTGGACAAAGGTCGTGCGTTCCTGACCAAAGGCGGCGTTTTCAGCGACGACTTCATCGACGCTTACATCGCCCTGAAAAGCGAAGAAGAAATCAAGGTTCGTACCTTCGTACACCCACTGGAATATGAGCTGTACTACAGCTGCTGATCCGGTAGCGCCGCGCTACGCGGCGCGACAAAAAGAGGCCTCCTTCGGGAGGTCTTTTTTTATGGGCAACTTCCGACAATGAAATTGGACATTTCCTCCGACACACACAGCATCGTCCGGCATCAACCCGTTTGAATGGCTCGTAGCCTGTCCACTACCTGCAATCAACGGATGGAATGATGACTACTTTCACGCTCAAGACGCTACTGACCGCTCTCGGTGCCCTCGCCCTTTCAGGCTGCACCACAACACCCCCATCGACAGAAATCGAACGGGAAATCCTGCTTCAAAGCAGCCAGTCGTGGGATAGCACACCTTACATTCGCTACCCGGATACCGCACCTGAGCTGACAGTGCTCAAACTCACGATCCCTGCCAATAGCAAACTTCCCTGGCACACCCATCCGATTCCCAACGCGGCTTATATCCTCTCGGGCGAGCTAACAGTCGAAGACCGGAACAGCGGCCAGACCCGGCGTATCAAACAGGGCGAAGCGCTGGCTGAAATGGTCAATATCACTCATCGTGGAGTTACCGGCGATGCACCGGTAAAACTTATTGTGTTCTATGCTGGGAGCGAGGGTATTCCATTGGCGGAGTAGTCTCTGCCCGACACGGGGAATCCGAATGCGGCCACTGTTATTACTTCTACTATTGTCCTGCATTGCTCCCGTGATGGCCCAAATCTACAAATACATCGATGCCAACGGCAACACCGCCTACAGCGATCAGCCGCCGGAAAGCGTAAAGGCTGAGCCCGTGGAGTTGCCGCCACTCAACAGCGTCGAGCTGCCGCCACCGAACGAGCCTGTAGCGCCTGCGCAACCCGGCAGCCGCGAACCACCCGACAGCGCCTATCCGGTGCTGGAGCTGACCGGCCTGCCGACCGAAGAAGCCTTGCGCGCCAACAACGGCACGTTCACTGTCGGTGTATTGATCCAGCCACGCCTGCAAGACCCTCATCGATTGAGGCTGTTACTGGATGATCAACCCTACGGCCAACCGAGCAACGTCCCGATTCTGCAACTGGTGAATATCGACCGTGGCGAACACCGCCTTGCGGTTCAGGTGATCGATGGGCAAAACGTCGTGCAGCAGAGCCCCACCGTGACCTTTACCGTACAACGGGTGCACAAGCCTTGAGGGGCTGGCTGTTGGTCGCCTGCCTGATCAGCCTGTCGGCAATGGCCGAGGTTTTCACCTACATCGACGCTCAGGGCAATCGGGTCTTCACCGATCAGCCGGGCAACCGTAATGCCAAGCGCGTACCACTGGCGACCAGCAATCGGATGTCGGCCAACCCGAGCGGCGCCGCGCCAGTGACGGCCACGCCAGCCAAGCCACTGTTTCATTACGACATGCTTCGCGTGCTGGTGCCGGAGCCGGATGCCACGATCCGTAGCACGGCAGGTGAATTGATTGTCAGCGTTACCAGCGAACCCGGCCTGCAATCGGGTCATCACTATCGTCTGCTGCTGGATGGCCAGCCCACCGCCGAGCCGGGCCCGAGCCCGGTGTTCGCCCTGAGCAACATCGACCGCGGCAGCCACAACCTGTCGGTGGAAATCCTCGACGAACAGGGCCGCACCCTCGAACGCACGGCCAATCAACCGTTCCACATGCTGCGCATTTCCCTCGCGCAGAGACGTCAGGCCAAACCCTGCGTCCTTACTGACTACGGCCAACGGCCGGAATGCCCTCTCAAAGACAAACCCGAAGAAGAAAAAAGCTTCTTTTGGCGCTGATGCCTGCCATGTAAGGCGCATAACCTGTGGGAGCGTGGCTTTCCCGCGAAGAACGATGACGCGTAATAACTGAAAAACCGCGATGCATTCTTCGCGGGCAAGCCACGCTCCCCCAGGATTCTCGTCGCTCAAAGTTGTTCG
>NZ_MUNM01000062.1 GCF_002286815.1 Pseudomonas sp. PICF141 | reverse complement strand
GGATTTTCGGTAGATCTCGCAACGCGGGTTTCTTCTTGGTTGGCATACATGCACCTCTTACTCATGTTATGCCCGAACACAAAATTTCTGACACCCCCTGAAGCGCCATTTTTCCCCTCTTCCCAGGCAGGGAGCACAGCCTGGACAAAGCGGCTACCTACCATACACTTGGCAAACAAGCGCCTTTTTTCCCCGGCTGGATAACCCAGGTCAGGCCTATGAACCCTCGCTATCATGAAATACACCGGGCCGAGATCAAAAGACAGTTGTATCGCCACGCCGATCAACAGTGGGACGCTCTCTTTAGTCTATTCATCGCAAGCATTATCTTTGCTGGCTTTGGAGTTAAGCTCTGCTTTGCGCTTATATCAGGCAGCTGGATTATGGGGTTCGTGTTCTTTTCCTTGAGTGCACTTTTTTTCGCCTTCTATCGGTGGACGCTTCGTATGCTGAGCAAGCGAGGAACAGACAGCGGATGGCTTAATACACCTGATCAACTAATCTGTGTAGCACTTATAGGTCTGGCTATATTCTTATCTGACTCCAACATAATAGTATTGTTTTTTTTCTTTCTTTGCGCAGGTGCATACGGCAATTGGCGCCTAAGGAAGAACCTGCGAATTCATATGATGCGCTACTATTTTCGCGAAGCGCGCGAGTATATTCGAGAAGTAGAACGTTACAGCCCTCACCCTAAACGCCCGACCCTGTTGAAAGCGCCACCAGAGGAATAGGTACTTTGGGTCGCAAGCTACTCTTCTTGATTAGCTGAAAACAGCCGATTGCGTGCTATATCTACGATATAAAACCAAGCTAACACCCATAATAAAAAAAACAAAGCATTACAGATAGATAGCGCACTCATTAAAAGCGGATTAACTTTTTTACGCCCCACTTACCATTCGTCGTCATGCGCAAAAAAAATTCAAATTTTTCGAAAACGGGCGACTCCTACTCATACAGCGATCAAGACGACCGGGTACATTTTCTGATTGATTGACGATTGCTGATAGGAGATAGTCATGAACTACGAAGATCGCGACACCTATGGCATGTACAAAACCAACCTCATACGAGATACCGACTCAGACGAACAGGGTCCTGGCCCCGATCTGATGGGGGCAGACACACTCATCGGAAATGATGTTTATAACCATAATGAAGAAGACCTCGGGGATATCAAGGAAATCATGCTGGACGTTCGCAACGGAAGAGTAAGTTATGCTGTTCTATCTTTCGGTGGCTTTCTTGGCATGGGAGAAAAACTGTTTGCGGTACCTTGGAATGCATTGACACTCGACACCGTAAATAAGCGTTTCGTATTAAACGTAGAGAAAGAACGTTTGGAAAACGCACCAGGTTTCGACAAGGACAACTGGCCTAATATGGCCGACGAATCCTGGGCAACAGAAATCCATTCGTTTTATGGAACTAAACCCTTCGATTACGATACTCTTCAGAGACAACGTATCGACCAAAGCTAACTGTCTCTATCCGAAACGAAAATAATGCGCGCCGGGCAATAGGTTTCTTGGGAGTACCAAACCTGAGGCGCGCATTGCGGTGGAAACAGGTTTGTCGACAGCAACAGGGGTATGTCAGCAAATGGAGAAGCGCGATTTCCAGTCTGGTTTTGAGGGCCTGTCGCGCTCGGACAAGTTCTAAACCAGTTGGCGGATCCCCAGAGACAAAATCAAACCACCGCACAGTCGATCGATTGCTTTTTTCCGGCCTTGATACGCGCAAGCAATCTTAGGTTGCGATAGAGCGATTGCAACCATTCCATACCAAGTCATTGAAACCACCACTACAACTGCCAGCATCGACGAAAACGTGCCTAGCGAAACCTGGGCGGGAGCTGCGGCTGAAAAAACAGCGGCATAGAAGGCCATGGACTTGGGGTTTCCAATGTTGGTAATGACACCCTGAAGAAAAGACTGCCTGCAACTACCAGCGACGGCATCATTTAGTGGCCCAAGCGTATTCTTTCCCGCATTGATCAACAGTCGGAATCCGAACCATATCAGGTAGACAGCCCCTAGAACCTTTACAGCAAGCGCAGCCCAAGGGAACGCAGCAAATACAACCCCCAGACCTGCAATTGCACAAGTGGACCAGAACAAGTTGACCAGTACGATACCCGCTACCAAGGCCAGAGCTTCTGACCGTGTAGCAGCCACCGCTTTATGGACCACTGCGACGAAATTTGGTCCAGGGATAACGACACCGGCCAGGTACACCAAAAAAACTGTAAAAACGGCGGAACCATCGATCATGTGCTTCCTCGCGAGTCCTGTGGACAGGACCATCCCTTAGTATTGCTGATCGCCATTGGGCGCTGAGTGCCCGGCTCATTCTCGATGATGAGTGTGCGGGGTGTCGAGCGACCGACTCCGACCTATTCTGTTGAAAACATCGGTCTGCCCAAATTGCCTGATCACTGACTGTACCGCACTGCCACCAATCATGAACAATTGACCGACAAGGGACGGCCGACCGTGCGTCAGCCGCCCATCCCCTTAAGCGCTCAACCCATTTCGTTGATGCAAACCACTTTGGGTTGCGTCATATCCTCATAAGCAAACCGAACACCTTCTCGTCCCAGACTTCCGTACTTGAAGCCACCGAAAGGCATGGCATCAAAACGATAATCGGAAGAATCATTGATCATCACGCCACCGGCTTCAATTTGGCGCGAGAGTTTAAGGGCCTTGGAAAGATCACGGGTAAAGACGCCCGCGTGCAAGCTGTATTCCGGCGCGTTGGCCAGGGCAACGGCGTCATCCAGGTGGTCAAAAGGCTCCAGAATGACCACCGGCGCGAAGACTTCCTGCTGCCAAATCCGACTGTCATGGCTTACACGCTCCAGCACGGTCGGCGCATAGCTTCCCGCTTGGCGGTGGTGCCCGCACAGAAGAACAGCACCTTCGGCCAGCGCTTCATTCACCCATTGTTCGGTGCGACGAGCCGCCTGCTCCGTAATCATCGGGCCGACATCCGTTGCTCGCTGATCAGGATCGCCAAGTATCAATGCACGGGCCAGGCTGACAAAGCGCTCACGGAAAGCCGCGTAGATTGAACGGTGTACGAGGATGCGCTGGGTGCCGATGCAGTTCTGTCCTGCTGCCCAGAAGGCACCCGATACACAAGACTCTACGGTCGGTTCGAGATCACAGTCTTCGAGCACGAGAACCGGTGCATTCCCCCCCAGATCCATCGCCAGCTTCTTCAAGCCTGCACTGCGAGCAATGAACTCTCCAGTGGCAAAACCACCCGTGAAGGAAATCATCCGCACTTCGCGCAGTTCCACCAATGCTTTACCCAGGTCGACGCCTCCGGTCGCCGGGGTTACCACGGACGAAGGCAGGCCCGCTTCCACCAGGCATTCAACCAGCTTGAGAGCCGACAACGGTGCGAGCTCTGAAGGCTTGAGAATCACAGCATTGCCACCGGCGATGGCCGGGCCCAATTTATGGGCGACCAGGTTCAGCGGATCGTTGTAGGGGGTGATCGCGACGATAAGCCCCAATGGTTCGCGGGTGAACCAACCCTGGCGCGATTCGGAGCCTTCATAGGCCTCGAATGGAATCACCTCCCCGGCGTTACGACGAGCCTCTTCCGCCGATAGCTTCAACGTGTTCACGCAACGCTTCACTTCCTTCTCTGCTTGTCGCAACGTCTTTCCCGCCTCTGCAACAATGAGCCGGGCAAATGCTTCAGCCTCAAGCTCTACACGACGGGCTGCTTCCTCAAGGATGCGGGCACGCTGGTGACGAGGCATCGCTGCACTCTCACGCACGCCAATTCGCGCACGCTCCAGCAAGCCAGGAACAGCGGTTGCATCGAGGCAAGGTACGCTTCCCACCAGGCGACCATCGAATGGACTGAACACATCAATCTGTTTGGCATCAACGAGCTGGATGCTGGCCATGCTGGATACGCTCATGACGATTTTCCTCTCACTTGCCGTGGCTGGTATGGATGGCGATGATGTCTGACAGCAACGCAAAGGCAGTCTCGAGACGCCCTGCCCCAGGCCCGGACACCGTGACAGCCCCCAACAGTTCGGTGTTGAACGACACCGCGTTCGTGGCGCCGGAAATTCCTGCAAGAGGATGGGAATTCGGCAACAGCCTGGCTTGCACACTCGCTCGAACCGAGCCATCGACCTCGCGATTTGCAGAACCGATCAGCTTCCAACTTGCACCGTTGGCAGTTGCTTGAGCGATGTCTTCCGAGCTGATGCTGCTAATCCCTGAGCAAGCCACATCGCTGACGCTCAATCGAGCATTGAGCAGTTCGTTGGCCAGGATCACTACCTTGAGACGGACGTCAAAACCCTCCACATCAGCAGTGGGGTCGGCCTCGGCATAGCCGAGCTGTTGAGCCTCGGTGACTGCGTCGTTGAACGTCAGGCCGTCCTTCATGCGGGTCAGCACGTAATTGGAAGTCCCGTTCAGAATGCCTTCAAAGCCTTGAACCTCTGCACCCGCCAGCGCCTGTCGTGCCAGGCGAATCACAGGCGTACCGCTCATAACCGAACCTTCGTACTCGAAGGCAACACCATGACGACGGGCCAAATTCTTGAGCTCGGCGCCGTGCAGCGCGATTGGCCCCTTGTTGGTGGTCACAACATGGATGCCGCTTTCCAGTGCCCAGCGGCAGAACGTAGTAGCGGGCTCACCATCGACAGGGTTGGTGAAGGTGGCTTCCGCAATCATGTGCGCGCCAGAATGCTTGATCACGGTTTCGTTGAAGGCCTCGGCATTGCCGCCAGGCAGCTGAGCGAATACACCTTTTTCAACGGGCAGCGCGACCAACTGCTTTGCATCCAGACCTTCTTTAGCAACGATGGAGCCGAGGAACAGATCGGTGACACCGACAATTTTGATCGTAAAGCCCAGGGACTCTTTCCACTGGGCATTAGAATCGGCAACCAATTGGGCGAAGCCACGGTTCACGCCACCAAATCCTACCAAGGCAATTTTGTACTCAGTCATAAAGCTGTTCCTTTATTGATGTTGTTTGATAGGAACATCCTAAGAGTCGAACGCTGGCAGTTGAATATGGCGGAGTGCTGTATTAATTGGCCGTTTTGCCCATACAGCAAGACAAGGTGTGTGCAGCCAGGCAGAACACTTTTTTGTGCTCAAAACACGGCAGAAAGGACAAATGAAGTGACGGTGTTTTCCACCCCGGGCATCGCAGAGATTTCCTTCCAAACGATATGAACGCGTTCGGGAGAGGCAGCATTGACTCGAAGCATCAGATCGAATTCACCACTCAATACTTCACACTGAACCACCTCGGGGAGCGAGCGCAGCGCGGCAAGTACTTCTTCGCCACGCATGCGGTCGTAGCGGTACACAAAGATGACTGCACTGATCAGCGAAGAAGGTCGCCGGGAATCACCCAGTCGTACCGTATAGCCCTGGATGGCGCCGTCTCGCTCAAGACGCTCAATGCGCTGGCGCACAGCGTTGCGAGACAAGTTGACCTTGGCGCCCAGCTCAGCATGGGCGATTCGAGCATTCGCGGTGAGTTCGGCAAGTATGCGCTCGTCCAGCGGATCCAGAATGCGCTTCATACATGCCTCTGCTGCGCCGACAAGAGGGCGTGGCAAAGACCGTCCAGATCGCCTTTGGCCAAGTACGGTGGCTGAGCAAAAATGTCAGGCGTCGTTGGCACCTCTCCCCGCCAGACACCCAACTCGGACAATAGGGCCGCAGACCTGGCCGGAGCAATTTGCCCAAAGGTCACCATCGGAGCCCCCAGGCTGCGTCGATGAATTCGGCCAGCCAGGACGCCCACAGCGGTATGTGGATCGATTGCAGACCCGGTCTCTCGGAACAACTTGACGACTTCGTCGCGAACCTGTGATTCGTCGACTGCATAGGAATCGAACAGCACCCGGGCTCGCAGCCATTGCTGGTTGCCAATGCTTAACTCGCCGCAGTCTTCAAAGTGCTCCATGAGCGCCTTTACTGAATGCCCATCGTGCCCATACAGCTCCCAAATGAACCGCTCCAAGTTGGAGAACAGGGAGAAATCCATCGCAGGAGACAACGTTCGGTTGCTGACTCGGGTTGAGTAGCGATTGCGATGAATAAACTGGTGAAGTGCATCATTACTGTTAGTAGAAATGATCACCTGGTTGATGGGTAATCCCATCTTCTGAGCCATGTAGCCGGCGCAAATCTCGGCAGAGCTGGCTGCTGGAACGCTGAAACCTACAGGACGTGTCCCGCCCCCCAGTTGCAAGGCCGCGTGGAAATAAAAAACGATCTGTGCGAGGACGCCGATCCAGTTGGTGGAGTTGAAACTGATCGGTATTACCCCCTCTAACGGCCAGTCACGCAAGAGTCGAGAGACCAACGTCTGGCAGTCGTCGAAATTACCGTCTACCGGAAAAAGTTGAACCCGTTCAGGGTCTGCCGCCTGCAGGGCAGAAAGTTGCTCAGCCGCTACCCCATTGCGCGGGTACAGTATCGCCATGCGAATGCCCGGGCAGTTGGAAAACCCCTCAAGCGCAGCCAGCCCGGTATCGCCATTGGTCGCACCGATGATCAGCGCCTCTGCACCGACCTCACCCAGGAAATGCTCCACCAAGCGAGATTGCAGTTGCGCAGCGAAATCTTTGGAAGAATGAGTCGGTCCATGAAACAGCTGGAGTATCCATTCGTTATGGCCAATCTGCTCAAGCGGCGTAATAGCGCGGTGATTGAAGTTTCGATAGCTGTCGCTTAGCAAGGCACGCAAGGTGCTTTCGTCCATGGAAGAGCCAACGAAGGGTGAGACGACCCGCCAGACCAGCTCATCGAATGGTAACCACGACCAGCTGGTTATCTGCTTCTCGGTAAAGACAGGCAAACTTGCCGGGACATAGAGACCACCATCTTCGGCAAGCCCCGACAGAACCACACTGCGAAAATCCGCCCGCACGTCACCGCCGCGTGTGCTTACGTAATGCATGATGACTCCAGATCAGAATTACAAAAGGCGGTGAGCTTGCGCCACCAACCAAGTAGAAAAAGTCGCGGCATCAGGCGAAAGCTGCTCGGCCTGCTCACGCACCAGATAAAAAGACTCGCTGGCTTCGATTCGATGACTGAATGGCGCAATCAGGTGCCCACTCTTCAGCAAATCTTCCACGACGGAAGACCGCGCCAAGGCAACGCCCTGACCCAGTTCTGCCATGCGAATGGTGGAAATCAGTGTGTCGAACTGAAGGCCACGGGAATAATCGACATCGTCTGCTCCAACCCGCTTCAACCAGTAGCCCCAACCTTCCTCGTACCCCAATACATGCAGCAAGGAATGATTCATCAAGTCGCCAGGTTCACGTATCGGTGAGCGGCTCATAAGTTCAGGCGAGCAAACGGGCTGAAGGATGTCCCAGGTTAATCGCTGTGCGTGCAATCCCGCCCACTCACCACATCCCCAGCGAATCTCCAGGTCATCCTCTCCGTCCGGTTCCTTCACCCAAATGTTGCTGATATATCGGATGTCGATGTGTGGATACTCCCGGCAAAAATCTGTGAGCCGAGGGGCCAACCAATAGTGAAGGAATGAAAGGCTGCCACGCACCTTCACATGCCTTCGGTTACGCTGGCCAAAGATCTCGTTGGTGCCCACTGCAAGACGGCTGATTGCGTCTTGTACTACCGGCAGATACGACTGCCCTTCTTCAGTCAAGCCAAGCCCTCGGGGCAGACGCTTGAACAGCGCCACCCCAAGATGCCCCTCCAACTGACGGATCTGTTGACTGACTGCACCTTGAGTCAGGTGCAGTTCCAGTGCTGCATGGGTGAAGTTCAAGTACCGCGCCGATGCTTCGAATGCCCTCAGCCAATTCAAGGGCGGTAGTGATTTTTGACTCATCGGCGCAACCTCATTGGGACTTATCTGTGCTCAATGATCGCCTGAGCTACTTACGCTGCACCAGCGGAATGATGTGCAGTCGCTGCTAATGCCAACCGCTCTTCCCGCTTCTTGCGAGTGATCCAATAAACGAAGTAACACCACGCGATAAACGGAAGACCGAAGTAAAGCGCCACTCGCTGCTCAGGATCAAAAGCAATGCCGATGCAGGCCAGCAAACAGCACAACAGAGCACCAATAGGAACCCAAGGGTAGCCGCGCACACGGAAATGCAGATCTTCTACTCGTCCACCATTGGCGACGTATTGGCGGCGGAAGGCTATCTGACTTGCAGCGATGCTCATCCAGACGATCACAACCGCAAGACCCGAAATCGACACCAGAGCCAGGTAAACCGTATCGGGGGCAAACACGCTGCTGAGCAGCGACGCCACCGCACCCGCCATACTCAACACGATTGCATTAACCGGTGTACCCTGGCGCGAAAGCCTGGCGTAACGCTTAGGCATATGCCCTTGATCACTCAATGTCCACAGCATGCGCGAAGCCGCATACAGCCCCGAGTTAGCGGCGGATATCAGGGCGGTGAGAATGACGAAGTTCATAATGTCAGCTGAATATGGGATGCCAATCAGCTCGAACACCATAACAAACGGGCTTTCTATCAATCCCGCCTGCTCGCGGGGCAGCAAGGTTGCAAGTACGAAAATCGTGCCCACGAAGAACAGCGCCAGACGTACTACTGTGGTGCGGATCGCCTTGGGAACGCTGGTCTGAGGATCTTGCGCTTCACCTGCCGCAATCCCGATAAGCTCAGTTCCGGAAAAAGCAAAAGAGACCGCTAGAAGTGTCATGGCAATGGGCAGGAAGCCTGTCGGGAAAAGTCCCTCACGGGTAAAGTTCGAGAGCCCGGCACCTTGTAAATGCTGGACCTGGAAAAGACCGCAAATAGCCCCGCCACCAATGACGATAAACGTGATAACCGTCAGAACTTTAATGAGCGAAAGCCAGAATTCAGTCTCCGCAAATAAACGAACCGATACAACGTTACTTATAAAGACTGCAATGGCAAAAAACGCGCTCCAGATCCAGACCGGTGTATCCGGGAACCACCGAACCATCAGGATGCCCGCCGCCGTGAATTCAGAGCCAATAGCGACCGCCCAAGTGAGCCAATACAGCCAGGCCACCGTATAGCCCGTACCTGGGCCCAAGTATCGAGTTGCGTAACTACTGAAAGAACCGGTTTCTGGCATCTGCACCGCTAATTCACCGAGACAGACCATTACCAGATACACCATCACCGCACCGATGATGTAGGCAATCACTGCGCCGAGGGGCCCAGCCTGATTAACGGTGTAGCCGGAGGTAAGGAATAATCCCGTACCGATTACACCGCCCAACGCCAACATGACGATGTGGCGGGTTTGCATTTCTTTCTTGAAATTCAAGGCTGGGTCGGACTGTTCATTTTTTGTCGGGATAGTCATCGCTATGTTCTCATGAAATGTACGGACAAATATTTCTTGTAACCGACTATTAGGCAGCACAATTTAATTGTCGCTAGTTGTTATTGTTTTAAACCATTCATGAAGGACGATCCGATCATAAATCGGAAGTCTTACCGAGTTCAGGTTTCCACCTCGGTGAAACGCTCGGTTTTGTCAGTGTGGAGAATTACATCTCGTTGTTTACTGTGAACTAACGCAAATGCTTGTTTAAGGTCAGCCAACAAGTCTTCCGTGTCTTCAATACCTACGGAGACCCTCACCAAGCCCTCGGAAATCCCAAGTGCCTCACGTTCCTCCAGGGTGTTTTCCACGTGGCTGGTTGTCCGTGCCGGCCCGTAGATGGTTTCAACCGCGCCCAGGTTGCCCGCACGATGTGCATAGTTGAGCAGCGGTAACAAACGAGTCACTGTGTCCATGCCTCCTTTCAACACGAAGCTGACGATGGCTCCGAATCCGCGCATTTGCGAACGGGCAATGACATGACCTTGATGGTGAGGAAGTCCCGGATAATTCACAGTTTCCACCAAGGGCTCGGTGCATAGGTATTCGGCCAGTACTTGTGCACTCGCCTGTTGCTGGCGAAGACGCAAAGCCAGCGTCTTGATGCCGCGGATGATGAGATAAGCCGAAAACGGATCCAGCGAGGCTCCATTGATTTCGCGGTAATGGCGAACGTGTGACATGAGATGCTCGGCACCGCAGACCACACCGCCAAGCACATCGCCATGACCGGAGAGGAACTTGGTAGCACTGTGCACTACCACATCAACCCCGAGAGCAAGGGGATTCTGATTCAAAGGCGTCGCGAACGTATTGTCTGCTATGACCAAAGCCCCAACACGCTTCGCCGTCGCCACGAGACGTCGGATATCCAGAACCTTGAGTGTCGGATTCGTTGGGGTTTCCAGATAGAGGACATTGCAGCCTTTAGCGATCTCATGCTCGATAGCTTCTATATCGAGGGTATCGCAAAGCGTGACCTCGACGCCCATTCGGGGAAGAAACTCTTCGAAGATCTTGTTGGTGCCACCGTAGCTGTCGCGGGTAGAAACCACACGCTGACCACAGGCCAGAAAGGTATGCAGCACACCACTGATGGCCGCCATCCCGGTACTGAAAGCGACAGCCGATTCTGCGCTTTCCAGCTCGCAAAGTTTGTCTTCCAGGACGGTGACCGTTGGGTTACTCATGCGGCTGTAAATGAAACCAGGCTCTTTACCCAATGCCACGTCATACCATTCATCAATGTCACGGTATCCGTAGGCGGCGCTGACGACGATGGGAGTCTGAGTGGCGTTGTAAGGATGTTGAACTTGCTCCCCGCCCCAAACCACGCGCGTCCCCAAACCAGCATTCCGGCTCTGACCCGGTGTTATCTTGTCATCCATAAATTTATCTCGCATCGATGAAACACAGAGGTGTTCCGATTGGGCTTGCGAGGACTATAGGGAAGGCTTGAGCGTGTGAAAAATCATGTTATCTGGGGCTAAGGGGTGCTTTTTTTAATGGATGAACGAAATGAAAGGGGCCTGATGACACCTCTGTGTACAACGGTTACTGGCCCTTAACCTTGCAGGATGGGAGTATTCGCCGGTCGCTGGCTGCTATTGCTGCCGGTCCACATCACCGCACACCATGACAAGGACGTAAACATTACTGTGAGCAGAAAAATAATCCTGATGCGTCACGGCCAGCCAACGTTGGTCGCAACCGACAAAATATCAGCGCTCGATATGAAGGAGTGGATCGAACACTACAACCGGTCCGAAATCACCCGCCAGCCCGTCCCGGATGCCAGCATGCAGCTCGCCGCAACCGCCACGGTGATTGTTTCAAGCAATGCGCCTCGCGCGTTGACTTCCGTCCAGGCTCTTGGCCTGAAACCCGCCCTCGTCGACGCACTTTTCGGTGAAGCGCAACTGCCTTATGGTCGCTGGAAGCTGCCACGGCTATCGCCGTTTACCTGGGCATTTATCCTTCGAGTTTTATGGTTGTGCGGTTACTCACGCAACGTCGAATCCGTCGCCACTGCCAGGATGCGCGCCAGCACGGCAGCTCAACGACTTCAGTCCCTTGCTGCCAGCGAAGGACCGGTTCTATTGCTCGGTCATGGCTTCATGAATCGAATGATCGCCAAACAACTGGTGGCAGATGGATGGACCCGGCAAAAACGTAACGGCAGCCAGTATTGGAGTGCGACCGTGTATCAATATGGCGGTGTTTGAGAGTTACTTCACGACTGCTACGCGTCGCGGTAATGCACCAATATCCCTTCCGAAGTCCCCCGATCTTTTTCAGCCAATGGAGTCATTTACATGGAAGTCATCAATCCATTACAACCCGCAGAGTGTGAAGGCATGGAGGACATCCGACGGGAAATCGATGCCCTTGATCACGCCGTTATCAAGCTGTTGGGCAAGCGTTTTCAGTACGTACTGGCGGCCTCGAAGTTCAAGACCTCGGCAACTTCAGTGCGTGCGCCGGAGCGTTTCAAGGCGATGCTGGCGATACGTCGCGAGTGGGCCGAGGCCGAGGGCTTGAGCCCGGATGCCATCGAGAAGATGTACAGCGACCTGGTGAACCATTTCATTGCCGAAGAGATGAAACACTGGGCGGCTCGTCAAACCGAAAACTGATTCACTGCATAACAACCCAGGCGCTGTGGAAACGGACGTCTTAACAGGTGTCCGTTTTTTTTACAGTTGTCCATTCCATAGAACTAACAATATTTACTTTCGGCCATCGCAATTTCTGACGACGAACCTGGCTGATACACAGAGGTCAAAGCAGGTGATGACGTCGCCAATGATCAAAGGCCTCATTCAAGGGCGAAGTCAGTAGCTCACATACTTTAGGGTGCGCCGGATAGTTTCAGCAGGCTCGGATTGTCCGAGGAGCAAGTGCTGACTGCTGCTCATATCCTCTGCTCCCGTATTGGAGTACTAACATGACTCAGTCAATGCGGTTCTTCCTGTCGATCGTCCTTGCGACACTGGCATCGGCCAGCTTCTTGAACACTGCGGGTGCGGCAACTGCCGAGGATCTGGATGTCGATGCTCGGCAAGCGTTGCAAACGCTGTACAAGTCCACGCCCTTTGCTGAAAGCATTTCGCACAACGCCAAAGCGATTCTTGTCTTCCCGAAAATCATCAAGGCGGGCCTTGTGTTCGGCGGCAGCTATGGCGAAGGCGTATTGTTGAAGGACATGAAAGTCGAAAATTATTACAACTCAGTAACCGGGTCCTGGGGCCTGCAAGCCGGCGCCCAGTCGTATGGCTATGCGGTTTTCCTGATGACCGATAAAGCCGTGGACTACATACGTAAAACCAAGGGGTGGGAAATCGGCGTAGGCCCCACCGTTGTAATGGTTGATGAAGGGGTGGCGAAGAATCTGTCCAGCACAACCGTGAAGGACGATGCCTACGCGTTCATTTTCGACCAGCAGGGGTTGATGGCCGGGATCAGCATCGAAGGAACCAAGATTTCCCTGATCAAGCGCTAGGACCGCTCGCTTGGCGCATGGATGCGCCAGTCGCTGAGTCAAGCGACCTGTCCACTCAACGATCTACACCAGCATGGCTAACCAGGCCGACACCAGCAGCAAACAAGCCAGTGCAGTGTTCAGGCGTTTGAATGCCTGCGGCGAACCAAAAGCCCGGGCACTGCCCACGCCGAGCAACGCCCACAAGGTCATGCACGGCACGGAAACCAACAAAAACAGCAGCGACAACACCACCAGCCGCAGGGTCTTGTCGCCCTCACCGACAAATACGCTCACTACCGCTACCGCCATCATCCAGACCTTGGGGTTGACCAATTGCAGCGTGGCGGCACCGAACACGCTGAGGCCTTCGTCACGCGAGGTGGTCGGGGCCAGGGACGGCGGCGCACTTTGGAATATCTGCCAGGCGAGCCAACTCAACCAGAGCACTCCGGCCCAAGCCATTGCCTGCTGCACACGCGCAAACCGCAGCAGCGTTTCGCCCATGCCGAGCCCCACCGCAAACACAATCAGCGCCGCCGCCCCGCAGGCTGCAAAAATGATGGGCAGTGTGGCGCCCAGCCCCCGCCGCGAACTGTGGCTCAACACCAGAATATTGGTCGGCCCGGGGGTAATAGAAGCCACGAAGGCAAACAGCAGGAAAGGCAACAACGATTCCATGGAATGGACTCCTCGATCAGACAGGAATCCATGGTCGCGAATCGGCGAAGTTCAGTCTGGAAGGTTTGAGCAGCGCTTGCGGTAATCCGCGGGTGTGAGCTGGTAGGCACGGCGGAACCAGCGCCCCATATGACTTTGATCGGCAAACCCGAGGGTACTGGCCACCTGTGCCGGTGACTCGCCCCGCGCCAGCAGCTGTCGCGCCTTGGCCAGGCGCAACTGGATCAAATATGCATGAGGCGCCAGCCCAAAGGCTGCCTTGAAGGCGCGTGTCAGACGAAAGCGATCGACACCACAGGCTGTGGCCAGATCATCCAGCCCAATGTCTTCATAGACATGAGCATGCAAATAGTCACGCGCAACCTGGGCCACCCACGGCAGGCGCGGATCAAAAGCCTGACGCTTGCGCCAATCAAGATGGCCAGTGAGCGCCCCCAACAACGTGTCGATGGCGCTCTGGCGCACTATGCGCAAGTCGCCCTCATGGAGTGCGTGGAAGGCTTGGAAAATGGCAGTGGCCAGGCGCGGATCCTGGCTCAGGGTGTCGGCAAAACCCGGCTGACTGTTGGCCGGCGCATGCTCGAACAACGCGTGCAACTCCCGCTCCAGCCAATGTGGATCGAGGTAGAGCATGGAATAGGTAAAGCCCTCCTCGGTCGGCGCATGCCCATCGTGGATTTCACCCGGCTCCAGCATGAATACCTTGCCCGGCGTACTGAGGTGGCGAACGCGCCGGCAATTGAACTGCTGCACGCCCTGCTCGGTGACCCCGACCAGAAAACTGTCATGCCAATGCGGATCGTAGGCATGCCCCTGAAAATGGGCACGAATCGATTCAATCCCGGTATCGGCGTCCTGGGACAGCTCAATCCAGTTGCGTCTATCCACGCAAGGCTCCATTGGTTCAGCGTTTATCTGTGGGGACGACTAAATTACCGCGCAATGGAAATGACGTTTAGAAGATTTGTGCAGGCTCCTGGGCAAACGCATCCTTGATGAATGCCTCCAACTCTTTCTCTTCAAGCAGTTCAATAGAAAAATGCCCAAAGCGTTTCGGTAACCAGATTATGCGTGTCCCGCTGGGCGATTGCAGATCATCGCGAGACAGTGGTTTTCCGTTCTCGTTTTCCGGCTGGACGCCCGCCTCAATCAATTCGTCATAGGCAGCTTCAATATCTGGTGTGGAATAGCAGTGACGATAGATCGTACCTTCGCCGTTGGAGTCCATCAGCGCCTTGAGATTGCCGGTAAACGGTTGTACCAGCATCAGACGCTCCGTTCCAAACATGACGATCGCATAGCGCACATGCAAACCGTCGCGCTGCCAATCAAGTGTTCTGGAAATCCTGGCGCTGAAGACTCGGGCGTAATAGCTGCACGCTTCCTCGAGGTCTTTGACGAGAACATCCACGTGGCTGAACTTTAATTTCAATGGCCTCACCCTTTTCAGACATACGATTCGTTTGCTGTCAGTCCGGGTATTCTGATTCGCTAACCTTTGCGATAGCTACTGATGTCTGCATTCGGTTCAAAAACGGTCATTCCGTTCAAGGTGCCTTGCAGTCCAGCCGACTAAAGCGTCACCGCGTGCTTTCGACCAAGGCTGTCGCCAAAACCACGGATCATATCCAACAACGACTTCACCCGCAGCGGCAGATTCCCGGCCGGGTACACCGCGTGCATCTGCGGGCTTTCACCGCCGCTGGAGGTGAGTTTGAACTCGGGACAGACCCGCAGCAGGCGCCCCGCTTCCACTTCGGGCTCCGCCATCCAGTCCGCCAGGCGGGCGATCCCGACGCCCGCCAGCGCTGCCTGGAACACCGCCGAACCGGAGCTGAAACGAAACTTTGGATGAACCCGAAAGCTGATGGCCTGCTCCTCGCTGCGAAAATTCCACTCCTTGAGAATCCGCGGCGCCGTATGCAGGATCAGCGAGTGCGCCTCCAGCGCCTCGATGGAGTCGGGCATCCCGCGCCGCTCCAGATACCCGGGGCTGGCATACAGGTAGCGTGAATAATTCCAGAGCGGATAGCCGATCAGGTCACTGGATTGCGCAAACGCGCCGCGAATCGAGAAGTCCAGCTTGCTCTTGGCCGGGTCGATGAGCTCATCGGTGAAAATCACATCGACGTTCACGTCTGGATAACGCTCGCTGTACTGCGCGATCAACCGGGGCAATACCCCGTGGCCGAGAAACTCGGGTGCGGAAAAGCGGATCCAGCCATAGGCCAGGCCGCTGAGGCCGGCCAGGTCTTCATCCGCCTCACGTTGCAGATCCAGCATTTTGTAAGCGTGAGGCATCAAGCGCTCACCCGCTTCGGTCAAGCTCACGGCATTGGACGAGCGATTGAACAACTTGACCCCGACACTTTCCTCCAGGGCTTGAACGGCACGGGTCAGCGCGCTGGGGGAGCGCCCCAGAGTACGTGCCGCCGCGACGAAACTGCGCTTGCGAGCCACCGTCGCGAAGGCTTCAAGTTCCCCCAACATGTCCAATGCCATGCTCCACCTCGTTGCACTTTTCACAACGTGGTATTGCAACACATTAAAAGCCCTTCCGTTAACCTTCCTGCTCAAGGACGCAGGCAAGCCGATGCGATGAAACACGTAGAAGCCGCCGGACGCTCACCCACCCTTCAACGTCAGAGCCTGATTTCATGGTCGATATTGTCATCCTTTGCGTGTTCGCCTTCGCCGCCGGCCTGATCGATGCTGCGGTGGGCGGCGGCGGACTGATCCAGATACCCGCGCTGTTCAACGTGCTGCCCACGGCACAACCGGCGGCGCTGCTCGGGACCAATAAAGTCGCGGCAGCCTGCGGCACCGCCTTCGCGGCCCGATCCTTCGTGCGCAAAGTGGTGATCAACTGGGGCTTGGTGATCCCCGCCGCCTGTGCGGCCTTTGTCATGGCCTTCTTCGGAGCGGCCACGGTGTCGTTCGTCCCCCAGTCGATGATCCGGCCGGCGGTGCTGGTGTTGATCGTGCTGATGGCGATCTACACCTTCTGGAAAAAGGACTTCGGCGCCCTGCACAAACCCATGCACATCGGTACCAGGGAAAAACTGCTGGCGATCGTCATCGGCGGTGCCATCGGCTTCTACGACGGACTGTTCGGTCCCGGCACTGGCAGCTTCCTGATCTTCCTGTTTATCCGCTGCTTCGCCTTCGACTTCCTTCATGCCTCGGCGTCGGCCAAGCTGGTGAACATCGCGACCAACATAGCGGCGCTGATATTCTTCATCCCCACGGGTAACGTGCTCTACCTGATCGCAATCCCCATGGCGGCATTCAACATCCTGGGCGCGCTGACCGGCACCTGGCTGGCGGTTCATAAAGGCGTGCCTTTTGTCCGGGCTCTGTTCCTGGTGTTGCTGGTGATTCTGATCAGCAAACTGTCCTACGACCTGTTCGTGTAAACCTGAAGGAGCGATATGTAGCAGCTGGCGAAGCCTGCGTTCGGCTGCGTAGCAGTCGTAAAATCAGAAATTGCGGTGCGTCAGGCAGACCGCGTTAGCCGGATTCACGACTGCTACGCAGCCGAACGCAGGCTTCGCCAGCTGCTACAAGGAATGCGTCACGCCTGAAACTGCTTAACTGGCTGGCATTGTGCTTTGTCGTTGGGACGTGTGCGCTCATGGCGCCGGTTTGTCCGGCATGGACGCGCCACTTGCCCACTACGTTTCAACCATTGCTGGCATCGATAGTCACCATCACGTCAATGAAGTTCTCATAAAAAATCCTCGGCGTAACATCCGCTCCATACCCAACCAATAACACCCCGGAGCACACCATCATGAAACGCCAAATCATCCTCAGTATCGCTTTCTCGGTTTTTGCAGTTAACGCTTTTGCCGCGTCTTCTACTCACCCGGTTGTCGCTGAAGGCGGCTCGGATCGTCTGATTGAAAATCGAATTGCCGAAGGCGGTTCGGATCGTCTGATCGAGAACCGCGT
>NZ_MUNM01000061.1 GCF_002286815.1 Pseudomonas sp. PICF141 | reverse complement strand
TGACCTTTATCCCAAACTCTTAAAATGGCTGGTACCCACCGGAATCCGACAGAACGCCAAAACGAAAAAACCCGCCATAAGGCGGGTTTTTCGGGGGGGCAGAGATTTTGGAAGCCTTCTCTGGAACCTTGTCTGGCTCCACGACCTGGACTCGAATGCAAAATTAAGTACCTGTTTTACAATAAATTAATGCGGATTTCTGAAGTCTCTATCCCTACGATTATCCTAATCAAGACAGTATTTTATGCGAGTTCTTTCAGTACCTCATGAGCACGGCAACGGCAACAGTAGAAAGTTAGCAGCCTAACGTTAGGCTTAATTCACTGAGGAGAATGCAGAGCTGAGAAACGGCTGACTGCTTGTGGCCGATTCCAGAGGGTGGTTCATGCGCAACCTGAGCGCTGTCTTATGAAGAAGTACTAATTTATGATGCCGCATTGATAAATTTGGAAACGGCATCATGAGTACACGTTCCGACCTCCTGACCAGCGCTGAGATTCTGTTGCGTACCAAGGGCTACGCAGCCTTCAGCTATGCCGATCTGGCGGAAGACATCGGTATCAAGAAGGCGAGTATTCACCACCACTTTCCCACCAAAGAAAGTCTGGCGATTGCCATCGTTGAGAGTTATCTGTTCCGGTTCAAGAATCAGCTGGAATGCATCAATGATGAAAATACCGGCATTATCGATCGGCTCAATGCCTTCGCCTTGATGTTCGCACAAAGCAGTAAAAACGCGATGCTTCCGCTCTGCGGCGCTCTGGCGGCGGAATTGCTGGCTTTGCCTGAAAGCCTAAAGGAATTGACGCGGGATTTTTTCGAAATCCATCTCAATTGGCTTCAGGCCAATATCGCACTGGGCCAAGCGGCAGGGGAACTCAAAGCTGAGCTGGACGGCGTGAAGGTTGCCAGGTTCATCTTGAATACGTTGGAAGGTGGCAGCTTTGTATCTTGGGCGTTGAGCGACAATTACGAACAGTCTTCTGGATTTGATTTCATTTTAGATGGACTTCGGGTTACCGAAACACATCACTGAGGTTCGATCAGCTTTATTCTGCGTCATAAATCGACCGATTCTGCCCCCGCTGGCTCGGTCCGTTTTCCCGCCTCGTAAGTGGTTTCAGCCGCTTAGCTCACACTCTCTGAATTCTTTTTGCGCGCACTCAATCTGACGAGCGTACGTCTAGTCTCGCATTTGGGTTGCGGATATCTACCCATGTCTACACTTTCGGTGTGTGATCAGAAGTACAAGATTAAGTAGAAATTACTGCATTGTTATCGGAGTTATCCCTATTCAGGAAAACTCTGTCGAAGCTGGTTTTTTTTGGCGATTGGTTATAAGAAGAATAATCTATTGATCGACAACCTACTAGTTGGTAGGCTTGTTTCTCTTCCGGGCCAAACGCCCGGTCCATCCGAAGAGGAACGAACACATGAGCAACAACCTGAATGGTATCGATGTCGCCGCACTCCAGCAGTTTGCCCAAGGCGTTGCTGAGGATGCGACCAAGCGCCACGCGAGCTTCAACGTCAAGACTCAGTGGAAAGGCCAGACTCGCTCTGTGGCCAAAGTCAATCGGTACAGTCTGGCCGGTGAAACCTATTCGCGGGATTTCGAAATCGTCGCCGATGAGCCTAATGAATTGCTGGGCCAAAACACTGCGCCTAACCCTCAAGAGCTGCTGATGGCCGCTCTCAACGCCTGCATGTCGGTAGGTTATGCCGCCAACGCCGCGATGATGGGTATCAAGATTCACAGCCTGGAAATCGAAACGGACGGCACCCTCGACCTGCAAGGCTTCCTGGGCCTCGACGAGAACGTCAACCCAGGTTACGACGAAGTGAGTGTGATGATTCGACTGCACACCGACGCCTCCCGTGAGCGCGTTGAAGAACTGCACAAAGTGGTGCTCAAAACCTCGGTCAACTACGCCAACTTCTCGAAAGCCATCCGCATGGTGCCAACCCTCGAAGTGCGTGAGGGCTGATTCGCTCGTTTCAAAGACATTCAAACCTTGCGTGCACCAGCAGGCAGCCAGCCGCCTTGGTGCCGACCCTAATTAGTTCTGAATAACCGGAGTCTGCAATGAACGATTTTTTCAAAGGTAAAAAACTGCTAGTTGTCGGTGGCACCAGTGGCATGGGCTTGGAAACGGCCCGCATGGTGCTCAAGGCAGGCGGCAGCGTGGTGCTCACCGGCAGCAAGCAAGACAAGGCCGATGCGGTGCGTAACGAGCTGAGCCCGCTGGGCCCTGTGTCGGTGATCGTCGCCAACCTGATGACTGAAGAAGGCATGAATTTTGTTCGCAAAGAAATCAATGCCAACCATAGCGATATCAGCCTGATGGTGAACTCCGCTGGGATCTTTATTCCCAAGCCGTTCACCGAGCACGATGAGGCCGAGTACGACATGTACCTGTCTCTGAACCGTGCGACTTTCTTCATCACCCAGGCAGTGGTCAAGAACATGCTGGCTGCCAAGCGCGAAGGGGCAATTGTCAATGTTGGCTCCATCGGTGCGCAGGCCGCATTGGCAGGTTCACCGGCCTCTGCCTACTCCATGGCAAAGGCAGGTCTGCATGCGCTGACACGCAACCTGGCAATCGAATTGGCTCACTCGGGTATCCGGGTCAACGCCGTCTCACCAGGGATCGTTCACACCTCGATCTATGAAGGGTTCATGGACAAAGAGGCGATCCCGGAAGCGATGAAGTCGCTGAACGATTTCCACCCCCTGGGACGAGTCGGCGTTCCCGAAGACGTCGCGAACACCATCCTGTTCCTGCTGTCGGACAAGACGTCCTGGGTGACCGGCGCAATCTGGGACGTGGATGCTGGAATTATGGCTGTTAGGGCCTGACCACGGTGGCGAGCGCGGCCTGATGAAAGCTCCCATCGCGGGAGCTTTCACGCCTTCACTCAGTACAAGTGAAAGTAGGCTGAATGCTGGCTGCAGGAGTCTTCAACGTCGATCACGACAAAAGCAGCGCTGTTGAGAGCCGCGGAAACCCAAATGCGCTCCAAGGGCTATTCCGCGTTCAGTTATGCCGATCTTGCGGCGCAGATCGGCATTAGAAAAGCCAGTATTCACCATCACTTCCCGACCAAGGAAAGCCTGGGCGCGGAGTTGATCAAGGACTACATCAAACGCTTCGATGCGACCCTCAGTTCGATCGAAGAAACGCATGTCGATCCGCTGCTGCGGCTTCGTGGTTTTGCCCGGCTTTTCATCATTAGCGCCAACGAGGGGCTGCTGCCCTTGTGTGGTGCCCTGGCGGCAGAAATGGCGGCACTGCCGCTGTCGCTGCAAGGGCTCACTCGGGCGTTCTTTGAAACCCAGCTCGATTGGCTTCAGGCCACTCTCAATGCAGGGGGCCGGCAGCGCAACTGGTCGCTGGACAAACCCGTTGAGACCTACGCGTTCATGCTGCTGAGCAGCCTGGAGGGCGCGAGCCTTATCGATTGGACATTGGGCCGATCAACCGACCCGTTGGCAGGCTTCGATCATTTGCTTGAAACGCTGGTAACGCGGTCTTGATTTCTTTGAGTACAGGACGAGTCATGCAAACTTCTTCGAAAAAATATGCAGTGGATATCTGGTCTGATTTTGTTTGCCCTTGGTGCTGGGTAGCCAAGCGTCGATTCGAGCAGGCGCTCGATAAATTTGCTGAAAAAGACAATGTACAAGTCAACGTCAGGGCCTATCGTCTGGCGGCGAATCAAGCGCCAGAGCCTATGATCGCTGCCCTTAAACGCAAGCTCGGCAATCCGGATTCCGCTGTCGCGATGATGAACACCGTCAGTAAATATGGTCGGGCCGATGGGCTTGATTACCGCTTTGACAGCATGCTGTTTGGCGATACCGCAGATGCCCATGTACTGGTCAAGGCGGTTGCGGACGAAGTCGTTAAAAAACGCTTGGTCGAGGCGCTGTATGAGCAAAGCACCTCCCATGGTCAGTCGCTGTTTGGTCGCGGCAGCCTGGAGGCCATAGCCAAGACCGTAGGTGTTTCGGACGCGTTAATCCAATGGGCGTGGTCATCCGTTGAATTGCGCGAAGAGATGGAGGAAGACGAACATATCGCCGCGCAACTAGGTTCGGGCGTGCCTTTGTTTGTATTCGATAATGCCTTCTCATTGTCCGGTGCTCAGCCTGAGGCTGCTTTTCTTGAAGCGCTGAACAAGATGCAGGAGAAGTCGAAAGTCGAAGATGACGCATTCAGCAGTCAAGTCTGCGGCATAGATGGCTGCAAAATTTGATCAGCAGAAGCGGTGCGGCACTGGGTTGTGCCGCCCTTCATCCATATTGAGAGCGAGATCCAAATGAGCCGTATCGTTGAGTTGAGTGCTCAGCAGTTCGCCCGCTTTGTGGCCAAAGGCAGCAGCGTCGTGCTGTTTTCAGCGTCCTGGTGCAAGCCTTGTCAGGAGATGAAGCCGGTCTTTCATGCTTTGGAAGAAAAGCTTCACTCCCTGGCGGCTTTTGCAAAGATTGATGTGGCGGTGTCTCCGACGATCGCGCAAATGTACGGTATCCGGGCGGTGCCATCCTTGGCGGTGTTCCATGAGGGGCGGCTGCTGCGGGTCATGCCCGGATCCCGTTCAGTTGGAACAATGAAAAAAGCCATTCTTGCGGAGTTGGAAGAGGCGATTTAACCGAACCTCCTCCATCAGCGGTCAGGCTGATCAGCCTGGCGTTCTTTTTCATCCCTCGGGTGTCCGATGGGATGAGCGCGGTCTTCGTTGAAGATTTCCGTTAACAGCGCGTTGGCCCGTTTGTAGGCGTCATACTGGAACTCGGTATCATCCACAGGCTGCGCGGCCATTTCTTCCAGCATCTCCAGGTTCAGGCGACGGAATCGATCCGCTCGTTCGCGGGCTTTGTAGCGACCAATGCCCAGTTGCTCCAATGCCCTGCGGCCCAAGGACAATGCGAAAGCAGGGTCGAGGGGCAGCGTTGAAAGCACCGTGGACAGCCACAGGCGTCAGCCTGCGCATCTGGCAGTAGGTCGCGGTCGCATGCAGGGGTTGGGTAAGCACCGAAAACCCGGGGGTGGTCACCCATGTCGAACTGGTCGTGCTCGACGCCGGTGGTCACGGCCCACAACAAGTTCTTACCTTTGAGTGCGGTGGCGCCTTTGCCATAGGCCCACCCTTGGGTGAAGACTTTATCGATCCACAATTTCAGCCGCGGCGGGCAGCTGTACCAGTACAGCTGATGTTGCAGGATCAGAAGCTCTGCCTGTTCTAGGGATTGCTGTTCGGCTTGGACCTCGATGTTGAAGTCCGGGTACAGGTCATAAAGGGAGCGTATGAGCACATCCGGGTTATTGGAGGCTTGCCTGAGCATCACCTCGTTAACCTTGGATTTGTCGGGGTAAGGGTGAGCGTAATGATCAGAATCATTGTGAGCATTCCACGACAAATCGCGAGTTCATTCAGAACGAAAAAACTCTCTGGTCGTTGGGCATAAAGATGCCCACCGACCAGAGAGTCGCTTCTTGGGGATGGAACCCTTATTTACCTACTTGCAGTTTCAATATGTCCTGCGCAGTCACGGGTTTGCCAGCGATTCCCCAATCTCCGCTTTTGACCTCTTCGAAGATGACCCAGGTGAGGGCGCGCATGTTTTCACCTTCCACAGACACCATGGCGTCCGTCACTTTCTGGATGACTTCGGCTTTCTGCTTGTCGGTAAAAACGCCTTCAATGCCTTTGATGGTAACGAGAGGCATGGTGTGCTCCTTAACGTCTGAAGTGGACAGTGATGAAACAGCGAATAATCAGGCTTTGGCTGCAACGTATTCCGGGTAGTCGGTGTAACCCTTGGCAATGCGATCGCTGACACCGTAGTAAGTCGCGCGATCACCCTCTGCCAGTGGCCAGCCGTTTTGCATGCGCTCCACCAAGTCGGGGTTGGCGATGTAGGCCGTACCGAAGGCGATCAAGTCGAGTTCACCTTTAACCAGTTCCGACTCAGCGAGGGCTTTGTTAAACCCACCGGCGGCCATCAAGGTACCCTTGTAGACTTCACGGAACGCGGCGCCGAACCCCGGCGGCGTTTCAGCGGCGACGATGGTCGGTTGGTAGTTCAGGTGGACGTAGGCCAGTTCGCGTTCATTAAGCGCTGCCGCCATGCTCATCCAGGTTTCTGCTTCACCTTCGTACACACCAAAGTCATACAGGCGGCCAAACGGCGAGAACCGTACGCCAATCTTCGAGCCGCCGATTTCGGCAGAAATCGCGTCAATGGTTTCCAGCAGAAAGCGCTGGCGATTGGCGATCGAGCCACCGTACTGGTCGGTACGGGTGTTCAAGGCGCTGCTGAGGAACTGATCGAACAGGAACCCGTTGGCAGCCATGATTTCGATACCGTCAAAACCGGCCTCCATCGCCATACGCGCAGACTTCACAAAGTCAGCGATGACACGTTTCACTTCTTCCGTTTCCAGCGAACGGGGCACGCTGGGTTGCACAGCGCCGGATTCGCCAGGCTCGATCCAGGCATACACCGTGGTATCGACCGCCGGCTGAGTACCCGAAGAAACCGGAACCATGCCATGCACCGAAATATGGGACATACGGCCAACGTGCCATAACTGCGCGAAGATCTTCCCGCCCTTGGCATGCACCGCGTCGGTGACCTGACGCCAGCCTGGCAAGTGTTCGTCGGCATAAATACCTGGGGTGTACAGGTAGCCACGGGCTTCGTCGGAAATCGGCAGGCCTTCGGTGATCAGCAGACCAGCAGAAGCACGCTGTGCGTAATACAGCGCGGTGAACTCGTTAGGGATGTTGTCTAGTGTCCGGGTGCGGGTCATGGGGGCCATAACGACCCGGTTTTTTAGCGCAGTACCGGACAGATCGTAAGGGGTGAACAGCTTATTCATGATTAGTCTCGAAGTCGTTAACAGGTTGAAAGTTAGCGTTTGATTTACGACTTATCGAATGCGTCCAGCACATGTGTGCTGTACACCAACGCGGCACCGGCGTTCATGTTGATTGCCACGCCCAGTGCTTCGGCGACTTCTTCACTGGTGACGCCAAGTTTCTTGGCTTCGGCGGCGTGGAAGGCGATGCAACCGTCGCAGCGGGTGGTCACGGCCACGGCGAGGGAAATCAGTTCGCGGGTCTTCGCGTCCAGGTGATTGGTCTTGCCGCCGGCAGCGCCGAGCGCCGCCATGCCTTTCATTGTTTCCGGAGACAGGCCGTTTAGTTCTACCAAGCGAGTATTGATGTCTTTGCGGGTTTGCTTCCAATCTTGCATGGGATTCTCACAGGGGTGGTGTTAATTACAGTTATATAAAAACTTGTTAATAAGCTACCATCCAGTTGGTAGGCGTACAATGTGTTCGTGCTGATTTTCACTATCAACGCAATCGAAGGTATTGATAATTTGGTCCCGAACAATAGAAAATCGCTTCATGGGGATGACGATTACTGGACTGTTGATTGTCAGCACCGCTTGCTGTCAGGCATCGTCGAGACGCTCACACCGAACAAACGCCTACCAGCGATCACTGTGCGCCTGCACCGTGCCGTAATGCCCGCCGCCAAATAGATCGCGCAATGCCTGCGGCCCGGCATAACTCAGTTGCCGGCCATAGCCAAAATTGCGTCTATCTCGCCTGCCCACTGGTGCCATGATCGAACTCCTCTCGAAGCCAAACCTTTGAAACTTTCCCCACGTCATCCCGCCAAGGATGTTGAGTGTTATCAGGGATCAAGGCCCCTGCGACCTGTGAGGGGTGTCCACTAACGCGGGACTGGCGGCTCTTTACGACCGGGAGCTTGGGCATCTCATGATCTGGCCTCCTGAACATTTCCGAAGAAGTGGGCGGGTGGAGGCTGCGCTGGCTGACGAGACCAATGCCGTGAGATCCTGAGTCGGGTGAAGGCAGCGAGGCAATGACCGGGGCATGCCTGACTGTCAGTCAGGTGCAGTCCATTCCTTGGGCTGCGGCACCATCATCTGCATCGCTGTCGCTGGTGACTTCGGTGTTTGTCACGCCGATTGTCACGAGGGGAAATGCCGCAATGCCTTGTACGAGGTGGGCTGCAGCAGTGGTAGGAGCGCCCGTCTCTTTCCGGGAGAAAGAGACGGGCGCAGGTTGGCGCAATAAAATGGCCAAGCGGATAGGTTGCTGCAGGGCAGTTGGGTAGGGGATGTATTTGCCGCAATGGCAATGATCTGAAGTGGGCATCCATCACTCGGTGAGTGACCGTGCGAGCCGCCGGATGCTAATCGCACTTTGGGAGAACCAGCGTGGCGTAGCCTTGAAGGTTCTGGCTACCTGGGTTGCTGTCAACGACAGCACTTTGCCCGACCTTTTCTACGC
>NZ_MUNM01000060.1 GCF_002286815.1 Pseudomonas sp. PICF141 | reverse complement strand
GTATGCGTCCGGCCAAGTCATCTACCCAGCCCTTCAAGGCCAAGACATGGTGTGCACTTAAATTTAAGTGGGCACCAGTTCTAGCTTTTTAAGCGGGTATTTCATGCAGCCAACACGCCGTTCCTATTCCAAGTCCTTCAAAGCCCAAGTCATTCAAGAGTGTGGCCAGCCCGGCGCTTCGATTGCCAGCATCGCACTCAGCCATAACCTCAACGCGAACCTCGTCCACAAATGGATTCGGCTGCAAGCGCAGAAAAGCACAGCACTACAATCTGCATTTATTCCGTTACCCGTGCCGTTGGCCGGGGCCAAGTCTCACTCATCATCATCATCATCATCGAATATCTGCGTTGAAATACAGCACCCGCGCGGCATCGTCAAAGTGAACTGGCCCACTGAAAATGCTGCTGCCTGCGTGACCTTTCTTCGAGACCTTTTGCGATGATTCGCATCGACTCCATCTGGCTCGCCACCGAGCCGATGGACATGCGCGCAGGCACCGAAACTGCGTTAGCCAGGGTCATAGCGGTGTTCGGTGCGGCGCAGCCGCACTGTGCTTACCTGTTCGCCAACCGCCGCGCCAATCGCATGAAAGTGCTGGTGCATGACGGCTTCGGAGTGTGGCTGGCGGCGCGCCGGTTGAACCAGGGCAAATTTCACTGGCCTGGCATTCGCCATGGTACTGAAGTGGAACTGGATACCGAGCAACTTCAGGCATTGGTGTTGGGTCTGCCATGGCAACGCGCAGGTTCTGGAGGCTCGATCACACTGCTTTAGCGGCTGCCATTAGTCCATCGACCTATCGCCGCAAATTGTCTGCTCTGGCAAAATCAGCACTATGACTTCGCTCCTCAATCTCGACCACCTGACTCCTGAGCAACTGCGCGCCTTGGCGGCGCAGTTGATGAAGCGTGTCGAGACGCTCGATCACCAAGTCGACACGCTGGGCAAGTCGGTCGAAACGATGGGTAAAACCGTTGAAACGATGGGCAAGAAGATCAACAGTGATCAAACAGTCATAGAGAAACTGACCTTCGAGATCGCACAGCTCAAGCGCTTGAAATTTGCCAAGCGCAGCGAGCAGATGAATCCTGAGCAAGCCAGTTTGCTCGATGATCTGATCGATACCGATATCGCGGCGATTGAAGCAGAGCTTCAAGCCTTGCAAACAGTGCTGGCTCCGACCGAGAAAAAGCAAAAGCCCAAACGCACTGCTTTGCCGGCAGAGTTTCCACGCACACTGATCCATCACGAGCCGGACAATACTTACTGCCCATGCGGCTGCGCCCTCAAGCGCATCGGCGAGGACGTCAGCGAGAAGCTGGACTACACGCCCGGCGTATTTACCGTTGAACGCCATGTGCGCGGCAAATGGGTCTGCGATGACTGCGAAACGCTGATCCAGGCACCCGTTCCGGCGCAGGTTATTGATAAGGGCATCCCGACTGCTGGCCTGCTGGCCCACGTCATGATTGCCAAGTTTGCCGACCACCTGCCGCTTTACCGTCAGGAATCGATCTTCGGTCGAGCGGGCCTGGCGATTCCACGCTCAACCTTGGCTCAATGGGTTGGCGTGACCGGGGTTCAGTTGCAGCCGCTGGTTGATGCGCTGCGCGACGTGGTACTCGGGCAGCAGGTTATTCATGCCGATGAAACACCGGTGCAGATGCTCATGCCGGGAACAAAGAAAACCCACCGTTCCTATGTTTGGGCCTATGCCACCAGCCAGTTCTCAGATGTGGCAGCGGTGGTTTACGACTTCAGCCCCAGCCGCGCCGGAGAGCATGCTCGCAACTTCCTGCAAGACTGGAGGGGCAAGCTGGTCTGCGACGATTTTGGCGGCTACAAGGCCAGCTTTGAACTCGGCGTGACCGAGATCGGCTGCATGGCTCATGCACGGCGCAAGTTTTTCGAACTGCACGCTACGAATAAAAGCATGCTCGCCGAGCAAGCCCTGCGCTATATCCAGTTGCTGTACGAAATCGAAAGTGAAGTCCGCGACCTGGAGCCAGATTTAAGGCGCCGAATACGGCAAGAAAAAGCTGTGCCGGTGATGAACATGCTGCACGCCTGGATGATCGCCCAGCGTGACCTCGTGCCCGAAGGCTCGGCTATCAGCAGAGCCCTCGATTACAGCCTGAAACGCTGGGCAGCGCTGTCGCGCTACCTCGATGACGGGGCTGTACCCATTGATAATAATTGGGCAGAGAACCAGATACGGCCTTGGGCGCTTGGACGCAAGAACTGGCTCTTCGCAGGGTCGTTGCGCAGCGGAAAGCGGGCGGCGGCGATCATGAGTCTGATCCAGTCGGCGCGGCTGAATGGTCAGGACCCGTACGGTTATTTGAAGGATGTTCTCAAGCGCCTGCCGACGCAGCGAGCGAGTGAAATAGGACAACTGCTGCCGCATCACTGGATGCCGGACTGACTTACTCAACTTGAGTTCGGCAGCCTGCTTGTCGCCCGCGTTACGTACAGTAGCTCTTCACTGACCAACTTTTTCCGCATCGGTGTACAAGCCAGCTCAAGACCGGAGGGCGAGGTATAGATAGCTTGAATATCTCCGTGATAGCCACACCGACGGTAGAACGCGGTTGCGTTAGGGGTAGCATCTAAATGGATGTCGACGATCCCAGCTTTAAAGGCCAGTCGCTCAAGGTATAGGAGCATTGTCTTGCCAATCCCCTGTCCCATGAATGCAGGCAATACGAAAATAGCGCCTATCTCTCCAGACTGGAAATCAATCAGACCTGTTGCGACCGGTATCTCGCCCAACCAGGCAACGTGGTACTCCTTTTCCACCCAAGCCCGATATCGGTCTGTGAGCGGCACATCAGTCCACGCCATTACTTGCTCAGCGGTATAGACGGTAATGCATTGATGCCGGATCGCCTGGAGGCGTATATCAAACGCGGCCTCGGCGTCAGTACGTTTGGCTGGGCGAATCAACAGCATCTTCACTCTCCTTGTCATCAATGAGTTGGAAGGGGAATGAAAAAGCCCCATCCATTTCTGGCGGGGCTTCTGGTCAATGCTTCTGTTCTAAGCGCGCATCGCCCTATGGCCCGCCAAAGGCAGTCATCAAGGGGCGCATCATGCTAACGAGATTTGTAGGAGTCATTGATTGATAATCTGGAGATTTGAAGACTGTGTCAAGAAATGAAAAAGCGAACTGGCGAGCTGCTCTTTCGGGAAATCTGATCGTATTTAGACCATTTGCTTTGTCCAGACGACTTCACCAGACGCTTAC
>NZ_MUNM01000059.1 GCF_002286815.1 Pseudomonas sp. PICF141 | reverse complement strand
GTCAAGCGGTTATTTTCAGAAGTTTTCAAAGTTTCGCTTGGGAATCTTCAACAACTTCAACCACTTGCGCTTCCGATCTCTCGTTAGCGGGAGGCGAATAGTACAGCATTTAATTTCATGGTCAACCACCTGCTGCGATTATTTTTACTCTTAGCAAAGCACTTCAAGGCGAGCGCTGATTTCTGCTTCTATAAGCAGCCTGCTTTATTCATCGACACCCCTGTGATGGACAAGGCTCAATCCTCACCCCTAGCTGCGCTATCATCGCCCGCCTCTCTGCACCAAGAGTCTTGAACCCGGATGTCCGTATCTTTGCCATTGCCTGCCGATCATTCCCTATTGCCACCAGTCCTCGTCGGCCCCCTATTACGGCGCCTGGAACCCACGAGGCTGGTACTGTGGTTGGTAGGATCGCGTGCGCTGACGTTGACGCTGCGTCTGCAGGGCGTCGACATCCGTCTCGATGCGGGGCAATGCACAATCATCCCGGTCGGTACTCACGCCTTTATTCATTTGATAGATGTGCCACTGGATGCCGCCCTGCCCTGCGATGTGCTGATCGAGTACGACCTGCTAATCACCGACAGGAATGGCATTCATTCGGGCATTCTCGAATGGGCGCCTCATCTGCTGTATGGCGAGGCGCATTGCCCGAATTTCGTGTTGCGCTCGCGGATCGATCAATTACTGCATGGCTCCTGCCGTAAACCTCACCATCCGGCGGCTGATGGCTTGCTGTGCGTCGATCGATTGCTGGAGTCTGAGCCGGAGGCTTGCAAGCGCCCCACGCTGTTAATGATGAGTGGCGATCAAGTGTATGCGGATGATGTCGCGGGGCCGATGTTGCGGGCGATCCATGCCTTGATCGAGCGTCTAGGGCTGTTCGATGAACGCCTCGACGGGGCGGTGGTCAGCGATAGCGCGAAACTCTACGAGCACCCAGCCAGTTATTACCACCGTGCGGATTTGTTACCGGCGCTTGAGAGCAACGAAACCCTGCGCGAACGATTTTTCGGTGGAGCGCGTAAGCCGATCTTCACCAGTAGCAGCGCCGACAACCATTTGGTGACCTTCGCCGAGGTCATGGCCATGTATTTATTAGTATGGTCGCCAACGTCCTGGACTCTGATCGCGCCACAACCACCGGCTCTCACGCCCGAACGACGCAAGCGTTATGCCCTGGAGCAGACGCGCATCGAGGAGTTCAAGAAAGGTCTGGGTGGTGTTGGGCGGGCGATGGCGCACCTGCCGTGCCTGATGATTTTCGATGACCATGACATTACCGATGACTGGAATCTTTCCGCGCAATGGGAGGAAACGGCCTACGGCCATCCGTTCTCCAAGCGCATCATCGGCAACGCGCTGCTCGCTTATATGCTGTGCCAAGGCTGGGGCAACAATCCGGATGCGTTTGGCGGCATGCTGGAAAGAACCCGACTGTTGAGCGCCTCTGGGCAAGACCGTTACCTGGACAGCGACATCCAGGATAGCTTGATCGATGAGCTGTTGAGCTTTCAGAAGTGGCATTACGTGCTGCCCACTCGCCCGGCGCTGGTGGTGCTTGACACTCGCACTCGGCGCTGGCGCAGCGAAATGACGCTCAGGCAACCATCCGGTCTGCTGGATTGGGAAGCGCTCAGCGAGCTGCAGCAGGAGTTGCTCGATCATCCCTCGGCGATCATCGTTTCGCCGGCGCCGATTTTCGGCGTCAAATTGATAGAAACCGTGCAACGGGTGTTTAGCTGGTGCGGCTATCCGTTACTGGTAGATGCCGAGAACTGGATGGCCCATCGCGGCGCCGCCCAGGTCATTCTGAACATTTTCCGACACTCCCGCACTCCCGGTAATTACGTGGTGCTGTCCGGTGATGTGCATTATTCCTTCGTCTACGAAGTATTGATCCGACATCGCAAGGCGGGCCCCCGAATCTGGCAGATCACCAGCAGCGGGATCAAAAACGAGTTTCCGCCAGCGCTGCTCGAATGGTTCGACCGCCTCAACCGCTGGCTCTACTCGCCCCGCTCACCACTGAACTGGCTGACCAAGCGTCGGCGGATGCGCATTGTTCCGCACGTTCCGGAGCATGCCGAGGCGGGCGAGCGGTTATGGAACTCGGCGGGGATTGGCCAGGTGTTCTTTAATGAAAAGGGCCAGCCACTGGATATTTATCAGCACAACGCGGATGGTTCGCCGAAGACGCGAATGGTGGCGCCTGAAATTTCCGAAGCGGTTGAATGACTTTGGTCGAGTTGCCATGAGCAATTACCTGCACAGCATGAACCTCACCCGAACCCTGATCATTGGAAATTCCGGCTCGGGCAAGAGTTGGCTGGCCAAAAGACTGGCCGAGCATTTGCAAGTGCCCTGGATCGATCTCGACCTGATTCACTGGATATCTGATGAACACAGCATCGCTCGTCCCCGCGCCGAGGCATTGGGCATGGCGCGGGTGGCAGCGAATGAAGAGCACTGGGTTATCGAGGGTGTGTATGGGTGGATAGTCATTGAACTGGTGGAACAGGCGACGTCACTCATCTGGCTGTGCCTGGAGGACGAAGTCTGCGTCAGTCATATTCGCCAGCGTGAAACAGAGCGCGATGATAACGATGACTTGCTGATGGCGTTACAGGACTGGGCAGATAGCTACCGTACGCGCGACGATTCCAGTGGATTTGCCGCGCATCAGCGTTTGTTCGAAGGGTTTAGCGGCTCGAAACTTCAACTGATGAATCGAGATGAAGTCACCGCTTTCGTTCGTACGATGCAACAAATCGACTGATCGTTCCTGATTCCACAGACACAGACACAGACACAGACACAGCTCCTGCAGGGGAATGCATCCATTCAATAGAAGTCAGGCTGCGCTCAGCGCTCGACCAATACCCCTGACAATCATTTCCACTTCCCGCTCATCAATCGTCAGCGGTGGCAGCAGGCGAATGGTCTTGCCCCGCGTCACGTTGATCAGCAAGCCATGATCGCGGGCTGCAATCAGGGTCAGGTCGCGAATCGGTTGTTTGAGTTCAATACCGATCATCAAACCCTGGCCGCGAATCGCCAGAACGTTAGGGACATCGGCCAGTTCGATACGCAATCTGGCCAGCAGGCGTTCGCCCTGAAGCCTGGCGTTTTCCAGCAGCCCTTGCTCCTCAATGATCTCCAGAACGGTGCACCCCACTCGGCACGCCAATGGATTGCCGCCGAACGTGCTGCCGTGGCTGCCAGGGGTGAACAGATCGGCGGCTTTGCCCCGGGCCAGGCAGGCACCGATGGGGATGCCGTTGCCCAAGCCTTTGGCCAGGGTCATGACGTCCGGAATAATACCTTCGTGCTGGAACGCAAACCATTGACCGGTGCGGCCGATGCCGGTCTGGATTTCGTCGAGCATCAGCAGCCAGGCGCGCCGGTTGCACAGTTTGCGCACTGCTTTGAGATAACCGGGCGGCGCCATTTGCACACCGCTTTCGCCCTGAACCGGCTCCATCAGGATCGCCACGATGCGTGGACCGTGGGCGTGTTGCACCGCCTCCAGCGCAGCGAGGTCGCCGAATGGCACTTTGATGAAATCCCCCGGCAATTGGTTAAACCCCAGGCGCACCGCCGGGCCGTCACTGGCGGACAGGGTCCCAAGCGTACGACCGTGAAAGGCGTTTTCCATGACCACCACCAGCGGCTGCTCGATGCCTTTGTGCCAGCCGTAAAGCCGCGCGAGTTTCAGTGCGGTTTCGTTGGCTTCGGCGCCAGAGTTGTTGAAGAACGCCCGCTCCATGCCCGACAGCCGAACCAGTTTCTGCGCCAGCCGCTGCTGCCAATCGATGCTGTACAGGTTGGAGGTGTGCAACAACAGCCCGGCCTGTTCACTGATAGCTGCCACGATTCGCGGATGGGAATGGCCGACGTTGGTCACCGCTACGCCCGCTACCGCGTCCAGATATTCGCGACCGGCCTGGTCCCACAAACGCGTGCCCATGCCTTTGCTGAAACTCAGGGCCAAGGGTTGATAAGTGCTCATCAGGCAGGCGGCGGTCATGACATCAAACTCCGTTTTTGTGGGTGTTTTTGCAGTATGGTTAGCCACCAGAGCTGGATAAACACTGCAAAACTTCAATCATTTTAAAGCTGGGCTTGATAATGGATTTATTCCACGCAATGACCGTATACGTAAGAGTGGTGGAAGCCGGCAGCATGACCGCCGCCGCTTTGGAGTGCGAAATGTCCACGACCATGGTCGGCAATCATCTTCGGGCCCTGGAACAACGTTTGGGGGTGCGCCTGCTCAACCGTACGACACGACGCCAGCGGCTGACGGAATTCGGCACCGCGTACTATCAACGTTGCCTTGAGGTATTGGGGCTGGTGGCCGATTCCGAACGGCTGGCCGAACAGACCCTCGACGAGCCGAGCGGCACCCTGCGCATCACCGCACCGCTGACCTTCGGCACCGAACGGCTGGCGCCAGCCCTGAGCGAATTCACCTTGCGCTGTCCGCAGGTCAAACTCGACGTCGTATTGACCAACCAGCGCCTGGATCTGCTCGACAACGGTTTCGACGTGGCGATTCGCTTGGGCACTACCGAGATGTCCAACATGATCGCCCGCCCGCTCATTGACTACACGATGACCTTGTGTGCATCGAAGGACTATCTGGCGCGTCGCGGCACGCCAGAAAAGCCTGCCGATCTGCAACACCATGACTGTCTTGCCTTCGCTTACCCGGCCGGAGATGACTGGCATTCGGTAGCCAAACAATGGCGCCTGAGAGGACCTGAAGGCGAAGTCATGGTAGCGGTCAGCGGCCCAATGCTGATCAACAGTTCGGCGGGGCTGCATCAAGCGGCGCGCACCGGAATGGGCATCGTAATGGTGCCCGATGCCTTGGTAGAGCAGGACCTTCAGGATGGAAAACTGGTGGCCTTGATGCAGGACTACCAATTGCCGAGTCGGCCGATGAATCTGGTCTACGCCCAGGACCGCTACCGTTTGCCAAAACTGCGCAGCTTCGTCGACTTTGCGCTGCAGAGGTGGGGCAAGCCGTAAGTGGCGCTCTCAATTAATTCCCTGCAGCGCTAAGGAAAGTAATTGAGAACCCCTCTAGCAGGGGCAATACCCCATGAACTAATCTCCTCGACTGGCGAGTCACGTTGATATCAGTTCGGCAGGGAGACCGATGATGGGTGAGGCATCGAATATCGAGCCATTGAAGTTCAATCTGTCAGATTTTAACGAGGACATGCTGCACACCATCCTGGAACTGGTCAGCGATGGCATCTGGGACTGGAACGCCAACACCGGTTTCGTCTACCGCAACCCCGGGTGGTACGAGATGCTCGGCTATACGCCCCATTCTCTGGACAACAATGTGCTGACCTGGGAAAACGTGATCCATCCCGACGATTATCCACAGGTCATGGCACTGTTTGATGACTACCTGAATCAGCGCGCAACCGGCTACCAGGCCGAATATCGTTGCCGCAAGCAGGATGGCACTTACACCTGGATCGAGGATCGCGGCTATGTGCTGGCACGTAATGCCGACGGTTCGGTAGCGCGAATGGTCGGTGCGCACCGCAGTATCGAAGCCAAGAAACGCCTGTTCGAAGCAATGGAACGGCGCAATCAATCCCTCGAAGCCATTATCGAAGAACGCACCCGCGAGTTGTCTCGGGTCAATAAGGAGTTGCAACTCCAACTCGAAGAAAACCGCAAACTGGCCGAAACCGATGTACTGACCTCCATCGCCAATCGCTATCGCCTGGAAAAAGCCTTGCCCCTGGAATGCGATCGCGCCCAACGCTTCCGCCAGCCACTGTCGCTGATCGCCATGGACATCGATGACTTCAAAAACATCAACGATCATTACGGCCATGCCTTGGGTGATGCGGCGTTGGTACAGGTAATCGAGCGCGTGAAGCGCTGCGTGCGTGAAGGTGATTTGCTGGCGCGCTGGGGCGGTGACGAGTTCATCATGATCCTGCCCAACACCTTGTTGGCCGACGCCAGATCACTCGCCGGAAGAATCCGCCATGGGCTGTCGAGCCTGTTGCCGGTCGGGGACTTTCAAGTGACCATGAGTTTTGGCGTGGTGCAACGTTTTGAAGATGAGCAACAGACCGGATTGCTGGCCAGGGCCGATCAGGCGCTGTATCGGTCGAAGATTGCGGGCAAGAATGTGATTTCGGGATGAGTGTCTACATGCCCTCCTTCACCAACACCGGTTTCTCCTGATACCGATCCGGATACAACTTCTTCAACTGCGCCACTTTCGGCAGGTCATTGATCACGATGTAGGGATATGTCGGATGTTCGGTCAGGAAGTCCTGATGTTCTTCCTCGGCCGGGTAGAAGCCGTTGTAGTTTTCCAGTTTGGTGACGATGGGTTTTTTAAACGAACGGGCAGCGTCCAGCTGGGCGATGTAAGCCTGGGCGATGCGTTGTTGTTCGGCGCTTTTGGGGAATAGCGCCGACCGATACTGAGTGCCGCGATCCGGCCCCTGGCGGTTGAGTTCGGTGGGGTTATGGGCCACCGAGAAATAGATCTGCAACAGGCTGCCATAACTGACTTGGGCCGGGTCGTAGGTGACTTCGACGGCCTCCGCATGACCGGTATCGCCATTGCTGACCCGCTCGTATTGAGCAGTATCGGCTGTGCCACCCGCGTAACCGGAGACGGCATTCTTCACCCCTTTGACGTGTTGAAATACCCCTTGGACGCCCCAGAAGCAACCGCCGGCAAAAATTGCCGTTTCACTGCGTGCTTGAGTGTTCTCATCGAGCGTTGGTGGCGCAATGATGACCGCCTCTTCGGCGCCTCCAAAAGAGAACGCGGCGCACGGACCGATAACACTGGCGGCGGCCAATCCCAGCAAGGTGCGACGCCAGTTGAATGAGGTTTTCATGGGCTGTCTCCTCAATGAATGGGGCTTTCAACCAAACGGCTATCAACCAAAGGTAAATGCATACGCCGACACACCGGGATCGAGAAATTCGATACTGAATGTCCGGTCTTTTACGCCTGCGGTCTGGCGTACCAGTTGATACAACCGCTGCTCGGTGACGCTGCCGCTGCCATCAGGCGCCACGTCGACACCGCGGGCATTACCTGGGGCCTTGCCGTCAATCAACACTTTGAAACGCACCGGTTTGCCATCAGCGCCGGGCCCCAATACCAGATGCAAATCGCGAGCGTGGAAGCGGTAGACGATTCGACCGGCCGGTGCGTTCGAAACGGCCCGCTCCGGACCGACCGTCCATTGGCCCTCCAGGCTCCAGTGATTGAGGGCCAATTTTGACGGCGGGCTATAAGCCGTCACCTTGTCTGGCGCCAGATCGGTTTGAGCAACGAAATGCTCTGCCCGTCGGTAGCCGACGTAGGTTTCCGGCGATTGCACTTCATTCATGTCTGGAGCCAGATGAACGCCCTCGGCACGGGCATTGATCAGCCCATCCGCGACCGTCTCGGCACCCGCCTCACGCAGCAGTTGCTGAATCACTCGCTCCGATTCGGCGTATTTACCCTCGCCAAAATGGTGATAACGAATGCGCCCCTTTGCATCGGCAAAATAGTGGGTCGGCCAATATTGGTTGTTGAAGGCACGCCAGACCTTGTAGTCGTTATCGATTGCCACCGGATAAGTGACACCCAGGTCTTTCATGGCTTTGGTGACGTTGCCGACATCACGTTCGAAGGCAAACTCAGGCGTATGGACGCCGATCACCACCAAGCCCTGATCACGATACTTCTCGGCCCAGGCCTTCACATACGGCAGAGTGCGCAAGCAGTTGATGCAGGAGTAAGTCCAGAAATCCACCAACACAACCTTGCCTTTCAAGGCCTGGGCGGTGAGCGGGGGTGAATTGAGCCATTGCACCGCACCGTCCAGCGATGGAAGGCTGCCTTCGATCGGCAGTTCGCCCGGAACCCTGGCGCTCATTTTCATACTGCCGACGGGTTGTTCGCCGCCCCGTGGAATCTGCGACATCATTGCCCCACCGTCGCTGGGCGACTTAACGGCCAATCGGTTGACCAGCGCCTGTTCGATATCGCCGGTGGAGGCTGTCGAGACCCGCGCCAGAATTCCGGTATCCAGCCCCAGGGCAATCGCCACCACACCCACCAGCATCGCGCCCCCCAAGCCTCGACGCAGCCACTCGCCTGCGCCTATCGAGCGCTTCATCGCAGCGAAGACTTTACCGCCCAGCAACAGAGCCCCGGCAAGGGAGGTGGCGGCGCCGGCCGCGTAAGCCAGTAGCAACAAGGTGGTGGCGACGTTTGCCCCTTGCAGCGCCGCGCCAGTCAACAACAGGCCCAGAATCGGCCCGGCGCAGGGAGCCCAGAGCAGGCCCGTGGCGACACCGATCAACAACGAAGCGCCGGGACGCGGCCGGGTATCGGCAGCCGCGACTTGCGACAGCCGACCACCGGCTGCAACCAGTGGACGCGTCAGGCGCTCGGCCAACCGGGGCAGCAACAGCGTCAACCCGAACAGTGCAACGAACAGCAACGCGAGCCAGCGACCGTACTGATTGACTTGCACCACCCAACCGCCGCCCACCGCCGCCAACGAGGCGACGAGCGCGAAGGTCAGCGCCATCCCCGCCAGCAGCGGCAAGCCACTTTTCATAAACGGCTGCCCGGTTCGAGCGAAAACAAAAGGCAATACCGGCAGAATGCACGGGCTGATGATCGTCAGTACACCACCGAGATAAGCGAGAACCAGCAGCCACATAACGTCGACCCGTATGAAGTGAGTGAAAGAAAGTGCCCATGGATTAGGCCTGAGGCTTGAAAGTCAGCGCCAGGCCGTTCATGCAGTAGCGCAAGCCGGTGGGCTTTGGCCCGTCCTGGAAAACATGACCCAAGTGACCGCCGCAACGACGGCAATGCACCTCTTCGCGCAGCATGCCGAAGGAGCGGTCCTGACGGGTGGCAACCGCGTTGTCCAGTGGCGCCCAGAAGCTCGGCCATCCGGTGCGGCTGTCGAATTTTGTGTCGGAGGAAAACAACGGCAGATCACAACCGGCGCAGGCAAAAATGCCTTTGCGGTGCTCGTTGTTCAGCGGGCTGCTGTAGGCCCGTTCGGTGCCCTCCTCACGCAAGATCACGTACTGCTCGGCGCTGAGCAGGGCGCGCCATTCGCTGTCGCTGTGAGTCACCTCGAAAACCTCCAGCGCGCGGGCCTCGTCGACCAACGCAACGCTTGCGGAAAATTTTGGCAATACACCCATCACCAAGGCTGTAGCCCCCAGCCCGCCGCTTGCTACAAGAAACTGTCGCCGTGAAAACATGGGCCTTCTCCAAAATTTCAGGTGCCTTGCATGGAACACAGCCTAGGCTTGAGTTGATCGCCAAATCCTCACGAGAAGTTAAACAATTCGTGATAACCGAGCCTCACGAAAAGCCGCACAATGGGTTCATTGCGTCACAAGGGATTGAGCTCCATGGAACCGACCAAACGCGTTCTGGTGGTTGAGGACGACCTGCACATCGCCGACCTTATCTGCCTGCATCTTCGTGATGAGCAGTTCGAGGTGGTGCACTGCGCCGACGGCGATGAAGGCATGCGCCTGCTGCAGCAAGGAAGCTGGGATGCCCTGATCCTCGACCTGATGCTGCCCGGCGTCGACGGCCTGGAAATCTGCCGCCGCGCCCGGGCCATGGCCCGTTACACACCGATCATCATTACCAGTGCACGCTCCAGCGAAGTCCATCGGATTCTGGGGCTGGAACTGGGTGCCGACGATTACCTGGCCAAACCCTTTTCCATGCTCGAGCTGGTGGCGCGGGTCAAGGCATTGCTGCGAAGGGTCGATGCCATGGCCCGCAACCTGAAAATGGACGCTGGCAGCCTGATCAGCGATGGCCTGTCCATCGACCCGATCACCCGTGAAGTCTCCCTCGATGGTCGTCGTCTGGACCTCACGCCGCGAGAGTTCGACTTGCTGTACTTCTTCGCCCGCCAGCCTGGCAAGGTTTTTTCGCGCATGGACCTGCTCAACGCGGTGTGGGGCTACAGCCATGAAGGCTACGAGCACACGGTCAATACCCACATCAACCGCCTGCGGGCCAAGATCGAAGTCGATCCGGCGCAACCGGCGCGCATCCTCACGGTGTGGGGTCGTGGTTACAAATTCGCGACGAGTGCAGATCAGCCATGAAATTGACCCTGACCCAACGCCTGTCCCTGGTGTTCGCCGTGCTATTGCTGCTGTGCTACGGCACTTCGGCCTGGATGCAGGTGCGCTCCAACCACATGCATGAACTGGAAGTGGTGCAGGGGTTGTCGCGGGATCTGGCGCAACACATCGCTCGAGACACGGTGCTGATGGATCGCAATGGCCCGATGCCCAATGCCGTGCGTGAATTGTTCAGCCAGCTGATGCGGGTCAATCCCAGTGTCGAAGTCTATCTGCTCGACACCGCGGGCCGAATTGTCGGCAGCGCCGCGCCCGAAGGCCGGATACGCCGGGAACGGGTCGATCTGGTGCCGATCCAGCGTTTGCTCAAAGGCGAGGCCTTGCCGATTCTCGGCGACGACCCGCGCAGCATCGATGGTCGCAAGGTGTTCAGCGCTGCGCCGTTGCGGGTCAATGGTCAACCGGCCGGTTATCTGTATGTGGTGTTGCTCAGCGAAGAGCACGATCGCCTCGCCGAGCGTGGCGCCACCAGTGCTGCGCTCAATACCGCGTTGTTGTCCATCGGGCTGGTGGCGTTGCTGTGCCTGATCGCCGGCCTCACGGCATTTGCCCTGATCACCCGGCCATTGCGCCGTCTGACCGAAAAAGTCAGTCAGCTCGATATCAACGGCATTCCGTCCGCTTCGCCCGAGCCTGAGCCTGAACCGGTAGAAAAAGCCGCCAGCCAGGATGAAATTGCCATCCTCGATGCGGCCTTTCGGCAGATGCAAGCGCGCCTTGGAGAACAATGGAACTCGCTGACCCGTCAGGATCAGGAGCGTCGTGAACTGGTGGCGAACATTTCCCACGACCTGCGCACACCGCTGGCCTCGCTGCACGGTTACCTGGAAACCCTGTCGCTCAAGGACGCCACATTGTCCCCCGCCGACCGCCGCCGTTATTTGGGGATTGCCCTGGATCAGAGCCGCAAGGTCGGCGGCCTGGCGCAATCGCTGCTGGAACTGGTGCGCCTGGAACACGGTTTCGTGCAACCAGTGCTGGAGCGCTTCTCCGTGACCGATCTGGTGCAGGACATCTTCCAGAAATTCGAACTCAGCGCCCAAGCGCGCCAGATCGAACTCAAGGCCACTTTCGCCCCTAACGTCTCGGCGGCTTGTGCAGATCTGGGGCTGATCGAGCGGGTGCTGACCAACCTGTTCGACAACGCCCTGCGCCATACGCCTCAAGGTGGAGAGATCGAACTCAGCCTGCGCCCTCAAGGGTCTTTTATCGAAGTGACCGTCAGCGACACCGGCCCGGGAATCGCTCCCGAACTGCGCGAAGGTCTGTTCCTGCGTCCGTTCAACATCGGCGGCGCACGGCGCGATGGCGGGCTGGGGCTGCGGATCGTGCACCGGATCCTGCAATTGCATGGAAGCGAGATTGAGCTGATCGATGTGCCCGGACGCGGCGCGACTTTTCGCTTCTCCTTGCCGGTGGATGAGCAAACGGCGGAACAGTGGATGGTTCGGTCCAGACCTCCCGCCAGAAATGCTGACCAGCCGCCTGTTGATCCGTGACAACGCAGCGCCGGTCCAATAGATTAGGCGGCCTGAAAAGGCCTCGTGCTTTCTCGCCTCAATCCAAGTTAAAAGAAGTAGTGAAATTTCAATGTCCGATTCCAATACCGCTGAATCCGTAGTCACCTTGTCGTCCAAAGCGGAATACGAAAACTCCATCAATCTTTCACAACACGTGCCTCAGGCCAAAACCATCAGCGAGATGGTTCTGGATGCTTTTCAATCCACCCGGGAAAGCGACCAGATCCGCGAACTGCGCGCCGCGATTCGCCAGGCTCACGACAGCTTCGACGACGATAAAGCCTACGAATTGATGGGCAAACTCAAGCAACTGAAAGACGCCGAAGCGGCCGACATTGCCGCCCTGGAAGACCTGAGCAGCAAATTCCCGATCAGCCGCATTCTGTCCAGCTTCAAGGACGACCCGGCGTTTCAGGAAATCGTTTATGGCCTGGCGCTGAAAGTGCTGAACCAGACTCACCAGGCCATCAGCAACCCGAGCAGCGGCAAGAGCAAAGCGGCTCGCGCCAAAAAAGAAGTTAGTTGAAGTGTTCACCATCAGCAAGGACGGCATCAGCGTCACCCTGCCCCTGCGCACCCCGCGCTCGCGCCTGAACGTTGACCGTGAAGCACTGGAATTCCTGGGTTTCACTTTCGTCGGCGAAGGCGAAGAAGCGGAGCTGGAAAGCGAGACGTTCCTGGACAATGCCGGGGCGGAACAAGCGGTCAACCGCAAGAACATTATCACCGCACTGCAGCAGCAAACTGCGTTCGACGGCTACAGCATCGCCGCGCAGTAACGCTAAATAAAAAAGCCCCGCCCTTCTCTCGAAGGGCGGGGCTTTTTTTACAGCATCCGAAGCTTAAGGCGCGTAAGTCAGCAACAGCTCACTCGGCACTTTGAAGTCCAGCGACATCATTACGCTCAACGCGGTAATGGTGAAGATCGAGAACACGAACAGCTTGCGTGCCCAGACCGTGTCATCCACTGCCTTGTAACCGGTCCAGGCCATGTACAACCAGTACATGCCCATGGCCGCGGCGACGGCGAGGTAGCTCATGCCGGCGTAGCCGCTGAAGGTCAGCATCAAGGTCGCCACGAGGAACGCCAGGATGTAGAGCAGGATATGCTTCTTGGCCACTTCAATTCCGCGCTTGACTGGCAGCACCGGAATCGATGCGGCCAGGTAATCGTTGAAGCGGAAGATTGCGATGGCGTAGGAATGCGGCATCTGCCACAGGCTGAACATCACCAGCAGCGTCAGTGCGGCCATGTCGAAGCTGTTAGTCACAGCCACGTAGCCAATCACCGGCGGCATCGCCCCCGACAGACTGCCCACCAGCGTGCCGTGAACCGACTTACGCTTGAGGTACAGGCTGTAGAAACCGACGTAGATGACAAAACCGATTACCGCGAACAATGCGGCCAGCGGGTTGGCCACTTTGTACAGCAGCGCCACCCCGGCCACGCCCAGCACCGTTGCGAACACCAAGGCCAATTTCAGCGAAATCAGGCCCTGGACCAGCGCACGGTTCTTGGTGCGTTCCATCTTAAGGTCAATGTCGCGGTCGATGCAGTTGTTGAACACGCAACCGGAAGCCACCACCAGGGACGTGCCGATCATGGCGGCCAGGAAAATGGCCAGATCGACATGCCCTTTGGAGGCCAGGAAAAATCCGCCTGCCACAGAAAGCACGTTACCGAAAATGATCCCCGGTTTGGTGATTTGGATAAAGTGCTTGAGGGACATGCGGACTTACCTCACTTCGCCATCATGTTGGTGTGGATGCTGAACATGATCCACAGCGACAGGCCGACCAACAGGACGATTACGATCGCGGCGAAAACAAACGCAACCACGTTGTTACGCTGGGCGGCGGAGCGGTCCAGGTGGAGGAAGTAAACCAGGTGCACCAGCACCTGGATCACAGCGAAGGCCAGAACGATCCACAGGGTCATGGCTTTCGGCAGGGATGGGTACATCACCAGGCCAAAAGGAATGACGGTCAGGATCACCGACAGGATGAAGCCGATGGCGTAGGACTTTACGCTGCCGTGGTTGGCTTCGTGGCCATCGTGGGAATGAGCGTTAGCCATTTACATAGTCCCCATCAGATAAACAACGGTGAATACACAGATCCACACAACGTCCAGGAAGTGCCAGAACAGGCTCAGGCAGCTCAGACGGGTCTTGTTGGTCGCCGTCAGGCCGTTTTTCTGCACCTGATACATCATGATGGCCATCCAGATCAGACCGCTGGTCACGTGCAGACCGTGGGTGCCGACCAGGGTGAAGAACCCGGACAGGAAGCCGCTGCGGCTAGGGCCGAAGCCTTCGGCGATCAGTACGTGGAACTCGTTGATCTCCATGGCGATAAAGCCGGCACCGAACAGGAAGGTCATGCCCAGCCAGCCCAGTACCTGGTTCTTTTTGCCCTTGAACAACGCCAGCATGGCGAAGCCGTAGGTGATCGAGCTGAACAGCAGCAGAGCGGTTTCGCCCAGTACGTATGGCAGCTCGAAGATGTCGTGGCCCGACGGGCCACCCGCTACGTTGTTAACCAGTACCGCGTACACCGCGAAGATCGACGCAAACAGAATGCAGTCGGTCATCAGGTAGAGCCAGAAACCGAATACGGTCATCTCGCCCGAGTCGTGGTGATGGTCATCATGCCCATGTCCATCGACATGGGTGTGTCCAGCATTGGTCACTAAGTTCGACATGGTTTAAGCCTGTTCCAACGAGGTTTCAACACGGGTGGCGGTGGCTGGAACTTTCCCGGCCGCTACCAGACGCTTGTGCTGCTCGGCTTCGATGCGCTCGATTACGTCGACCGGCACCATATAGCCTTGATCATCACGTGCAGCGTGGATCACGAAGTACACGACAGTGCCGACCAGGCTTGCGATGGCCAACCACCAGATGTGCCAGATCATCGCGAAACCGAACACGGTCAACAGAGCCCCCATGACCACACCGGTGGCGGTGTTGTTTGGCATGTGGATCGGCTCGTACCTGGCCGGAGCCTTGTAGGCGGTGCCGTTTTCCTTGGCTTCGGTGAACGGGTCGATGGTTTCTGCTTTTGGCAGCACGGCAAAGTTGTAGAACGGTGGTGGCGAGGAAGTCGACCATTCCAGGGTATGGGCATTCCACGGGTCGCCATGTTCACACATGTTCTGCGGCAGCTTGCGGTCACGGATACTGACGTAGAGCTGGATCAACTGGCAGGCGATACCGACGGCGATCATCAGCGCACCGAACATGGCAACGTACAGGTACGGCACCCATTCAGGGTTGGTGGTGGCGTTCAGACGACGGGTCATGCCCATGAAGCCCAGTGCATAGAGCGGCATGAACGCGACGAAGAAGCCGCTGATCCAGAACCAGAATGCTGCCTTGCCCCAGCCTTCGTGCAGCTTGAAGCCGAACGCTTTCGGGAAGTAGAACGCGAAACCTGCGATGTAGCCGAATACCGCGCCGCCGATGATCACGTTATGGAAGTGCGCGATCACGAACAGGCTGTTGTGCAGAACGAAGTCGGCACCCGGAATGGCCAGCAATACGCCAGTCATGCCGCCGATGGCGAAGGTCACCATAAAGCCCAGGGTCCAGAGAACCTGGCTGGTGAACCGCAGACGGCCTTGATAGATGGTGAACAACCAGTTGAATAGTTTCACACCCGTCGGGATGGAAATCAGCATCGTCGCCAGACCGAAGAAGGCGTTGACGCTGGCACCCGAACCCATGGTGAAGAAGTGGTGCAGCCAGACCATGAAGCCCAGGATCGAGATCGCGCCACTGGCGTAGATCATCGAATGGTGGCCGAACAGTTTCTTGCCGGTGAAGGTCGAGATGACTTCGGAGAAGATCCCGAACGCCGGCAGAATCAGGATGTAAACCTCGGGGTGACCCCAGGCCCAGAACAGGTTGACGTACATCATCGGATTGCCACCAAGTTCATTGGTGAAAATGTGGAAATCCATGTAACGGTCAAGCGTCAGCAGTGCCAGGGTAGCGGTCAGGATCGGGAACGAAGCCACGATCAGGACGTTGGCCCAGGTGCAGGTCCAGGTGAAGATCGGCATGTCCATCAGCTTCATGCCCGGGGTACGCATTTTCAGCACGGTGGCCAGGAAGTTGACCCCCGTCAGCGTAGTACCTAGCCCGGATAGCTGTAGCGCCCAGATGTAGTAATCCATCCCCACGCCCGGGCTGTATTGCAGACCCGACAGCGGCGGATAGGCAACCCAGCCGGTCTTGGCGAATTCGCCGACGCCCAGGGACAGGTTGATCAGCACCACGCCGGACACCAGCAGCCAGAAGCTCAGGGAGTTCAGGAACGGATAGGCAACGTCACGCGCGCCGATCTGCAGCGGCACTGCAAGGTTCATCAGGCCGGTGAAGAATGGCATCGCCATGAAGATGATCATGATCACACCGTGAGCGGTGAAGATCTGGTCATAGTGTTCAGGTGGCAGGTAGCCAGGCGAACCCTCGGTGGCCATGGCCAACTGGGTACGCATCATGATGGCGTCGGCAAAACCGCGCAGCAGCATGATCATGGCGACGATGATGTACATCACGCCGATTTTCTTGTGGTCGACCGACGTCAGCCACTCGGTCCACAGATACGTCCACTTCTTGAAGTAGGTGATTGCAGCGAACAGCGCCAGACCACCGAGCGCGATCATGGCGATGGTTACCATCACGATCGGTTCGTGGAACGGGACCGCTTCCCAACTTAATTTACCAAACATCGTTTACTCCTCTGCCCCGGCAGCTGAATGCGAGCTCATGTCCATCCCTTCCATATGGGCCACTTCTTTCTCTTTCTTCTCGTGCTTGACCTTCGGACCCGGTTTCATGCCTTCGTACTTGTCGACGATGATCTGGAACAGGTTCGGCGTGACCGAGGAGTAGAGCTCGACTGGGTTGTTCTGGCTTTGCTTGGCAAGGGCTGCGTATTCAGCTTGTTCAAGCTGTTTAGGTGCCTTTTTGACTTCGCTTACCCAGGCGTCGAAATCTTCCTGAGAAGTGGCGATCGCCTTGAATTTCATGCCGGTGAAACCCGCGCCGCTGTAGTTGGCGGAGATACCGTCCATTTCAGCGTTCTGGTTGGCGATCAGGTGCAGTTTGGTCTGCATGCCCGCCATCGCGTAGATCTGGCCGCCCAGGGCCGGGATGAAGAACGAGTTCATCACGGCGTCCGAAGTCACCTTGAAGTTGATCGGCGTGTGCGCCGGGAACACGATCTTGTTGACCGTGGCGATACCTTGTTCCGGGTAGATGAACAGCCACTTCCAGTCCAGCGCGACCACTTCAATGGTGACTGGCTTGACGTCGGATTCCAGCGGTTTGTAAGGATCCAGGGCGTGGGTCGACTTGTAGGTGATGTAACCCAGAGCAATGATGATCAGTACCGGAATAGTCCACACCGCCACTTCGATCTTGGTGGAGTGCGACCATTTCGGCGTGTAGACAGCGTCCTTGTTGGAAGCGCGGTATTTCCAGGCGAACAGGAAGGTCATGACGATGACCGGCACGACGACCAACAGCATCAGCAGCGTTGCGGTGATGATCAGGTTTCGCTCATCCAGGCCGACCTGGCCCTTGGGATCGAGCAAGGTCATGTTGCAGCCTCCCAGCAACAGAGTGCCGAGCAGCGGCAATAAGCCTAGTAGTCTGGGGTACCTGTTTTTACTCATCTCACGACCTCTAAAGCAGCTTGCGCAATGCAGTTGGGTTTTGATCGCCAACACTTCACCCTGCCAAGGGTTGGCATTTTTCTTGGATTGAATAAGGGCCTGCCCGTCGCGCGTCAGACGCGGTTCGACAATTGCCGGGCCTGCGGTGAGTTCTTATTCGAATTCGTGGTCAAGGGCCTTGTTACAGACCAATTCCATTTGGTGCGGATAGTCGGAAGGCACCGACACCTGGGAGTCGCACGAAGCCATCGGGCCTCTCGACACCCTGATTCTGCTCATGCACCTGAGCAAGGGTGAGCAGTGCCGGGAATTCAGTGCGGGCGATTGTAGATATGTAGCGATTCATAAACCATGTCTCATCCCGAAATAATTTATATCCGTCCCGACAACAATCACTAACGGCTTCTGCAAAAGTGCGCCATGGTATCGAAATTCATTCTCAACAAAAACACCAAAAATAGTAGGTCTACCACGCGAAGTTCAGACAGCTTCCAAGGCTCTGCGCTCGCATTCGACCCTGCTCTACCCCGTATGTGACAAGGGCTTTGGCAATTTTCCAGGCCCCGTTAAAACTGCCTGTTTCGACCGACGAGCATTGAAACCGACAGCGCCTGGAAGAGCAGGTTTTTGCTGCGAAGCGATGCCCTCAATCAGCAATTTGAAATGCCTGGCGACACTCAAGCTGTGACAACGTGTCGCACACGTGTCGCATCCTTTCTTGTCGAGCATCAAGGCGTTTTACTTGACCTGCAAATATGCAAAACGCCCCGGTCTCTCAACGAGAACCGGGGCGTTTTTTTTGCCTGTAACGGTCTGGCGTACCGACTCAGCGCAGGGCTGTGCGATTACGCAAAGTGAGCAGCGGCACCAACACCACGATCAACACGAAAGCCAGCAGTGCCCACTGGGCCAGGGACAAGCCGAGGATCGGCGGGTAAGGCGTAGAGCAGAAGCCATCGACCTGGAAACCCAGTGGAAAGATCTTCGCCAGCGGCAGGCCGTCGACGATCGGCTGCAACACATCGACGCCACAACTGACCGCCGGGTAAAACTGGGTATAGACGTGATGCCCGGCCACCCCCGCGCCCGCAATGGCGCAGATCACCACCAACGTTTCGAACAGCGTGACGTTGCGGCGGGTGCGCATCGCCGCGCCGATAAAGGCGAACAGCGCAATCAGCAACAATGCATAGCGTTGCAGGATGCACAGCGGGCACGGTGCCTCGCCCAAAGCCACTTGCATGTACAGCGCGCCACCGATCAGCGCCAGACAGATGATGCCCAGCAACACCAGATAGCGCCGTTCACGTCCCAACCGCATGGTTTCCTCGCTCATCGCGTTTCCCTTTTGTTTCTGTAGATCAGCTCGTCAGCGGCTGCGCTTGCAGCGGCTGTTCCGCACTGATGTTGTCTTCGATATGCCGACTGGTGGCAAGCGCGACCACTGTTGGTCTGATACCGGTTGCCCGCCAGTCTACACGCTGCTGTTCACGAGCGTCTTGAGCCGGCGACAAGCCTGTGGCGAGGCGCTTGCTCCGGCTTGAGACGTGGCGCTCGGATTTTTGCGGCCGCTACGCAGCCCAAAGCCGCCCGGAGCAAGCTCGCTCGCCACAAGGAATAAGCGACAAACCGGTTAAGAACCGATTAACTTTCAAGTGTTTTTCAGGAATCGACCTGTGAACACTGATCGAGTGCTTACTGCTTCCAGCGATCCGCCGCCGCATGATCGCTGTCACGCCCCTCTACCCAACGCGGCCCGTCAGGGGTGTTTTCTTTCTTCCAGAACGGCGCGCGGGTTTTCAGATAATCCATGACAAAGGCACAGGCATCGAATGCTGCCTGACGGTGGGCGCTGGCGGCGCCGACGAACACGATCGGCTCGCCCGGCTCAAGCGCGCCGATGCGGTGCAACACTTCCAGCTTCAACAGTGGCCAGCGCTGCTCGGCCTGCGCGGCAATCTTGCCCAGGGCTTTTTCGGTCATGCCCGGGTAGTGCTCCAGAAACATCCCGGCGACATCAAGGCCGTCATTGAAGTCGCGCACGTAGCCGACAAAACTCACCACTGCTCCCACGCCCACATTGGCAGCGTGCATGGCGTTGACTTCAGTACCCGGGTCGAACGGTGTGGACTGCACCCGAATCGCCATGGCTCAGCCCCCGGTCACAGTCGGAAAAAACGCCACTTCATCGCCATCGCTCACCGGCTCGTCGAGCTGGCAGAGGTCTTCGTTGCGGGCGCACATCAGGTTTTGCTCGCCCAGTACCTCGGCGCCGTCACGCTGGGCAAGCAGCGTGCGCACATCGTCGACCGTGGCGAAATCACCGTCGACTTTCACCGAGTCCACACCGAGCGCTTCACGGTAGCGGGCGAAAAACTTCACGGTAATGTTCATGGCTGATCCGCCCGAAAATGGCCGCTCTTGCCGCCGAGTTTCTCCAGCAGCCGCACGCTTTCGATGGTCATGCCGCGATCCACGGCCTTGCACATGTCATAGATGGTCAGCGCCGCGACGCTGGCGGCGGTCAGCGCTTCCATTTCGACACCGGTCTGCCCGGACAACTTGCAGCGCGCCACAATGCGCACGGTGTCGTCGCCTTCAGCACTGAGCTCAACCTTGACGCCAGTGAGCATCAATGGGTGGCACAAAGGAATCAGATCGCTGGTTTTTTTCGCCGCCTGGATGCCGGCGATTCGCGCCACGGCGAACACGTCACCCTTGGGGTGGCCGCCCGTGACAATCAACTGCAGGGTTTCGGGCAGCATGCGCACCAGCGCTTGGGCCGTCGCTTCACGGAACGTCACATTTTTTTCAGTGACGTCGACCATATGGGCGCGACCTTGGGAATCGAGATGAGTCAGCACAGGGATACTCCTGATCAGGAGCATCGATTGTAAACCTGCGGGTCAATTTTCCGCACGTTTGATTATCGGATAGACATGCCCCTGTAGGAGCGAGGCTTGCCCGCGAAGCGATGTGTCAGTCACATTGATGTCGGATGTGCCGACGTCTTCGCGGGCAAGCCTCGCTCCTACAAGGGGTTATGGGTCGGGTATAAAAAACCGGGCGGTTTTGGGCCGCCCCGGTTCTGGTGAGGGTTACAGATGCGATTCGGCGTATTCGGCCAGAATCGAGCGTGGCACCCCTTGCAGGGTGATGTGTACACCGTTAGGAAAGTCCTTGAAGCGCTCGGTCAAGTACGTCAGCCCGGAACTGGTCGCGGACAGGTAAGGGGTATCGATCTGCGCCAGGTTGCCCAGGCACACGACTTTGGAACCGGCGCCGGCACGGGTGATGATGGTTTTCATCTGGTGCGGCGTGAGGTTCTGGCATTCGTCGATCAGGATCAGACTCTGCTGGAAGCTGCGGCCTCGGATGTAGTTGAGGGATTTGAACTGCAACGGCACTTTGCTGAGGATGTAGTCGACGCTGCCATGGGTGCTTTCGTCATCCATGTGCAAGGCTTCGAGGTTGTCGGTGATGGCGCCGAGCCAAGGCTCCATTTTTTCCGCTTCGGTACCGGGCAGGAAGCCGATTTCCTGGTCCAGCCCCTGCACGCTACGGGTGGCGATGATGCGCCGGTAGCGTTTGCTGACCATGGTCTGCTCGATGGCCGCCGCCAGGGCCAGGATGGTTTTCCCGGAACCGGCCGCGCCGGACAGGTTGACCAGGTGAATGTCCGGATCAAGCAAGGCATACAACGCCAGGCTTTGATAGATGTCCCGCGGTTTCAGGCCCCAGGCTTCCTGATGCAGCAGAGGTTCCTGATGCAGATCGAGGATCAGCAACTTGTCGACCTGGATTTCCTTGATCCAACCAACAAAGCCCTGTTCGTCGATGATGAACTCGTTGACGTGTACCGCAGGCAGGTTGTCGATCAACTGCACCTGGTGCCAGGTGCGGCCATGATCCTGCCGGGTTTCGACTTTGCTGACCCGATCCCAGAATGAACCGGTCATGTTGTGATAACCGTTGGGCAGCAATGAAACGTCGTCGACCAACTGGTCGGTGCTGTAGTCCTCGGCCGCAATCCCGCAAGCCCGGGCCTTGAGGCGCATGTTGATGTCTTTTGTGACCAGCACCACGGGCAATTTTGCATCGCGTGCGCGCAGGTCGATCAACTGGTTGATGATGATGTTGTCGTTCAGATGCTCGGGCAGAATGATGTTCGGCTCAGTGCGCTTGCTCATCAGAATTGACAGCAAACCCTTGGGCCCACTCTTGCCGCGCTGGATCGGTACGCCCAGTTCGACGTCTTCGGGGCTGGCATCGCCCAACGTTTTGTCGATCAGGCGAATCGCCTGGCGGCATTCCGCGGCCACGCTGTGATGCCCGCTCTTGAGCTTGTCCAGCTCTTCAAGCACGGTCATCGGGATGGCGACGTGGTGTTCTTCGAAATTAAGCAGGGCGTTTGGATCGTGAATCAATACGTTGGTATCGAGTACATAAAGGATTGGCTGGTTGGAGGAAGGGCTACGTCCGTGATCATCCATACTCGGTCACCTTTGTGGGAGCCAGTCGACGCAATACCATAACGGTGCTGCGCCTCGAAGTGGCCGCCGAATTCACCTGCGAGGAGTCAAGTGAACTGCACACAAACTGGGTCTTGGGAGACGCCACCTGTGTTGCAGGTTTCGGCGGTCTGTCTTCGTAATACTCCAAAACCTGTGACAGAAAAAAGCACTTTGACGCTTTTTTGAAGTTTATTTTTCAGAGTGACGAATAGCCCTTGGCGTGCAGGCAATGTGCCGTTAAAGTCGGAAGTCCGCCTGCACCGATTTCTCTGCAAAAATCGCCTTTCATCCCATGTTTGCGGCCTTTTGCCGTTTTCAGCGAAACGCCTCCTGACAGTCTGCCCAACCGATCCCGCTTGGCGCCGTTTGCGTAATGAGCCAAGGCATCGCCGTTTTCAGCGCATCCTGCTTCACATTGAAATTGATCACCCCGTGCCGCCACAGCAGCATCAGGGTCAATACCCGTTGTGCGCTCTGGTTGCCTTTGAGCTTGCCGGCGCCGTCCTGGGCATCGATATCCCACAATGCCACCTGCAAGCCCTGAGCCGTGAAGAAGCCTTCGGCATCGGATCGACGCTGCCCCTCGGGCGGGCGAAACAGCGGCACATAATTCTCCGGCAGCTTGCTTTTGACCAGCTCGACACTGCGTCGCACCGAGTCCTGCCAGGCTTGCCAATGGCTGTGTGAGCGGAATTCCCAGCCTTGCACGCCCACGCATTGCTGCGAATAAGTCCCTTGCAGGCTGGCCACTGACCGCTCGGAGAGGCGGGCCTGTATGTCTTTGCCGAGGACGAAGAACGTAGCGCTCATGCTGGATTTGCGCAGGTACTCGGTGACCCAGGCGGTGTTATCTGGCGCGGCGTTGGCGGCGCTGTCGAAGGTCAGCAGGAACAGCCGATCATTCATGGCCTCGCCATTGCGCTCATAGTCGCCAAAACGATCGACTTCGCTGCTGGTCTGCGGGAACAGCGCGGCCTTGCGCAACTGCTCGTCCAGGTACTGGGCGTGGAACAACCGGCTCGGCTCGGCCCATTTGATGTAATAGCTGTCCTCGCCCACTTGAAACTTCGCCGCTTGCTCGCGCAGGGTGGCCATGTCCTCGACCAGGAAACAGAAAGAAGCATCTTGATCGCAGCTTTGCTGAGCGAAGTTGTAATTGCTCAGCAAACGCTGCCACAGGCGTTGGCGCAGCTGGTTGACCGACTCCAGATTGAGGGTGCGCAGGCCCAGGCGTTGAGCCAGGCTCGCTTCATCCAGCGATTCACTGGCCAACAGAACGCGGGCGAACATGAGGATTTCGGCGCGCGAAGCGACATCAAACAGCGTCGGGCTGCTGAGCTGCTCAGGCCAGGTGCTGCGATCCAGCGTTGCCACATCGCCCGGCGCGGCAAAGGCGCCAAAACTCAAGAGCCAGGCCGAGAATAGAAAAACGATACGCAATGGGATGTCTCCATAACAAAACCCGCGCGGCACTATAGCCGATCGCGCTCACATTCCCGCCAGCACCGATCTCCCATAGGAGCGAGGCTTGCCCGCGAAGGCGGTGTGCCAGTTACCGATGATGCCGACTGATACACCGCCTTCGCGGGCAAGCCTCGCTCCTACAGATTTTGTACATGGCTACCGATCACCTATGGACTTGATAGCTGGAGTCAACAAGGACAACCCCCTAGAATCGCCTCCACGATTAAAGGAGACGACTTCATGCTGATGGTGATTTCCCCCGCCAAGACCCTCGACTACGAAACACCGCCGGCGACCCAGCGCTTCACTCAGCCGCAGTACCTCGACCATTCTCAGGAGCTGATCCTGCAACTGCGCGACCTGACGCCGACGCAGATCAGCGAATTGATGCATGTCTCCGACAAGATCGGCGGTCTCAATGCCGCGCGTTTCGGTAGCTGGACCCCGGCCTTCACTCCTGCCAACGCCAAGCAGGCGTTGCTGGCCTTCAAGGGTGATGTGTACACCGGCCTGAATGCACAAACGTTCAGCGAAGCCGATTTCGATTACGCCCAGCAGCATTTGCGCATGCTCTCCGGCTTGTATGGCCTGTTGCGCCCCCTGGACTTGATGCAGCCCTATCGGCTGGAGATGGGCACCAAACTGGCCAATGCCCGGGGCAAGGACTTATACGCCTTCTGGGGGACGCGGATCAGCGAATGGCTGAACGAAGCCTTGGCCGATCAAGGCGATGACGTGCTGCTGAACCTGGCCTCCAACGAATACTTCTCGGCCGTCAAACGCAGCGCCTTGAACGCACGCATCATCAATACCGAGTTCAAGGATTTGAAGAACGGCCAGTACAAGATCATCAGCTTCTACGCGAAAAAGGCTCGCGGAATGATGAGTCGCTTCGTCATCGAAGAGCGCATCAATGATCCGGTCGCCCTCAAGCAGTTCGACGTTCAGGGTTATCGCTACAGCGCCGAACAGTCCAAACCGGACAATCTGGTCTTCCTGCGCGATTACGCACCGGAATAATCAAGCTGCTTTTGATCGGCGCACGATAGCGATAACTTCGTCGTGCGCCCTCCTTCGATCGTCGAACAATCCCCTGTCTTTTCGCCGCTTTATTGACGCCAAAAAACTATCAGTTCATTTCTTAACTTTAGTTTCATTCGACATTGATCATTTTTTTCAGTAGTGGCACTGAATTTTTTTACGCGTAGTGGCAAAAAAGTATCCCGCGCAATAATAGCCCCATATATAAAGGGCCGAACGGCAAGTGCTATCAATATGAAAGCAGTGCCATCTTTTTCGACATTTCAAGAAATTTCAGAATTCGCGATGGGCGGACAGGAACTATGTCCAAATGCGCCGCTCATACCACCGGTAACGATTCTCTCGGCGATTGTGCGAGATAACTTACACAGACAAGAGATCCCTATAGCGAAGTTGTCACACTCACTTTGGCTTACGGATCACTTATTTGGGCAATACATGAAGGACAGGAGATAACGCACCATTACTATCCCCTACAAGGCCACGGCTGCGCCCCTATAAACGTGCTCACCCGAGCACCCAACCGCTTGATTTACGGGCTTTCGGGCCTGGTATTGAGCGCGCAAGACCTTTGCACGAACGTCCTCTGATTAGAGGGTCGGCTGCATAACAGGGCATGTCATAACAATAAGGCCTGGTTGCGCACATCTTGAGTGCACTTATTTAGACACTCGGAACTTAGTATGCCTGCACCCGGCATTGTGACGCCTTTAAGGCCGCACTTGCGAGTGCACTATGACCGCTGAACACCATTAACTCCGGCCATGTAATGGCTTATGAAACAGGTTTGATTAACTGAGAGGTAATTGCGATGCGCATCAGCATATTTGGTTTGGGTTACGTCGGCGCAGTCTGTGCCGGTTGCCTGTCTGCACGGGGCCATGACGTCGTTGGCGTCGATGTTGCCAAAGACAAAATCGATATGATCAACGCAGGCAAATCGCCGATCGTTGAACCGGGCTTGGGCGAACTTCTGCACAAGGGCATCGAGACGGGCAAATTGCGCGGCACGACCAATTTCGCCGAGGCGATTCGCGACACCGACCTGTCGATGATCTGCGTCGGTACGCCGAGCAAGAAGAACGGCGATCTGGAACTGAACTACATCGAAGCCGTGTGCCGCGAGATCGGTTATGTCCTGCGTGACAAGGCCACCCGCCACACCATCGTGGTTCGCAGCACCGTCCTGCCGGGCACCGTGGCAAACGTGGTGATCCCGATCCTCGAAGACTGCTCCGGCAAAAAAGCCGGCGTCGATTTCGGCGTGGCGGTCAACCCTGAGTTCCTGCGTGAAAGCACCGCGATCGCAGATTACGACCTGCCGCCAATGACCGTTATCGGCGAGTTCGACAAGGCTTCGGGTGACGTTCTGCAATCGCTGTACGAAGAGCTCGACGCCCCGATCATCCGCAAGGACATCGCCGTTGCCGAGATGATCAAGTACACCTGCAACGTGTGGCACGCCACCAAAGTGACCTTCGCCAACGAGATCGGCAACATCGCCAAGGCTGTCGGCGTCGACGGTCGCGAAGTGATGGAAGTGGTCTGCCAGGACAAGACACTCAACCTGTCCCAGTACTACATGCGCCCAGGCTTTGCGTTCGGCGGCTCCTGCCTGCCAAAAGACGTGCGCGCCCTGACCTACCGCGCCGGCTCCCTGGACGTGGAAGCACCGCTGCTCAACTCGCTGATGCGCAGTAACGAGTCCCAGGTGCAGAACGCGTTCGACATCGTCTCCAGCCACGAAAAGCGCAAAGTCGCCCTGCTGGGTCTGAGCTTCAAGGCCGGCACCGACGACCTTCGCGAAAGCCCGTTGGTCGATCTGGCGGAAATGCTGATCGGCAAGGGTTACGACCTGAGCATCTACGACAGCAACGTCGAGTACGCCCGTGTTCACGGTGCGAACAAGGACTACATCGAGTCGAAGATCCCTCACGTCTCCTCCTTGCTCAACGCCGACTTCGACGACGTGATCGCAAACTCCGACGTGATCATCCTGGGCAACCGTGACGAGAAATTCCGCGCCCTGGCGCAGGAAGCGCCACACGGCAAGCAAGTGGTCGACCTGGTTGGCTTCATGTCCAAAGCCACCAGCGTGAGCGGCCGGACTGAAGGCATCTGCTGGTAACCGTGCGGCGACACGCAACAACTGCGTGAACGCGGTGTAGGAGCTGTCGAGCGAAGCGAGGCTGCGATCTTTCCCGGGGCACTTGAGTCCCGAGTGAACCCGGAAGATCAAGATCAAAAGATCGCAGCCTTCGGCAGCTCCTACATGACCCTCGCCAGTTTTCACAGGCCTGCCTTAACCCCATCGGGCCACCCCACAGGCTCGCCCGAGATCGAGACGGATGCAGATTATGCACAGGCTAAAGCACGGCCTACTTCAGGCCGCCGGTTGGCTGTTTTACCTAAGTTTATTGATGGGCATCGCCATGGCGCTGCCTGCGTCCACGTTCGACTCCGAATCGAAGGACTTTATCTTCCTGATCGGTATCGTCGGTATCTGGCGTTACTCGATGGGTGCCACGCACTTTGTGCGCGGCATGTTTTTTCTGTACGTGGTCTATCCGTACCTGCGGCGCAAAGTGCGCAAGCTGGGCAAAGAGGCAGACCCGTCCCATGTATTTCTGATGGTCACCAGTTTCCGTATCGACGCCCTGACCACCGCTCAGGTCTACAGCTCGGTAATCCGCGAGGCCATCGACTGCGGCCTGCCGACCACCGTGGTCTGCTCCATCGTCGAAATGTCCGATGAACTGCTGGTGAAAAGCCTGTGGAAGCGGATGAACCCGCCTGCGCATGTGAAGCTCGACTTCGTGCGCATTCCCGGCACCGGCAAGCGCGATGGCCTGGCCTACGGTTTCCGCGCCATCTCGCGCCACCTGCCGGACGACCGCGCCGTGGTTGCCGTGATCGATGGCGACACCGTGCTGGCTGAAGGCGTCGTGCTCAAGACCGTGCCGTGGTTCCAGCTGTTCGGCAACGTCGGCGGCCTGACCACCAACGAGTTCTGCGAAGTACGCGGCGGCTACATCATGAGCGAATGGCACAAGCTGCGATTCGCCCAGCGCCACATCAACATGTGTTCGATGGCGTTGTCCAAGCGCGTGCTGACCATGACTGGCCGCATGTCGGTGTTCCGCGCCACCGTGGTGACCAATCCCGAATTCATCGCTGACGTGGAAAGCGACTCGCTGCAACACTGGCGCCTGGGTCGTTTCAAGTTCCTGACCGGCGACGACAAGTCGAGCTGGTTCAGCCTGATGCGTCTGGGCTATGACACTTTCTACGTGCCGGATGCCGCGATCCATACCGTGGAACACCCGCCGGAAAAAAGCTTCATCAAGGCCAGTCGCAAACTGATGTTCCGCTGGTACGGCAACAACCTGCGGCAGAACTCCCGCGCCCTGGGCCTTGGTGTGAAGCGCCTTGGTGCGTTCACATCGGTGGTGCTGTTCGATCAGCGCGTGTCGATGTGGACCTCGCTGCTCGGCCTGACCGTCGCGATCATCGCCACCTTCAAGTATGGCAGCGCGTTCATCCTGGTTTACCTGCTGTGGATCGGCATTACCCGCCTGATCCTGACCGTGTTGCTGTCCTGCTCCGGTCACCGGATCGGCCCGGCTTACCCGGCGATTCTCTATTACAACCAGATCGTCGGCGCGCTGGTGAAGATCTACGTGTTCTTCCGCCTCGACCGACAGTCCTGGAGTCGCCAGCCCACTTCCCTGACCCGTGATCTCGCCAGCTTTCAAGGTTGGTTCAACACTTGGTCGTCTCGGACCATGACCTTCTCCGCCGGCAGCATTTTTGTCGCCGTGCTGCTGTTGATGGTCTGACCGAACTCGCCTGAATTAACTAGGAAATCGCCCATATGAATACCGCCGTCAACTCCAACGTAGTGCACGAATCCGAAGCCCAGCGCCAACACGCTCGTGTGAAAATTCCGGCCAAGCTGCGTTTCTTCGGTCCTGACCGGACCCCGGTTGAAGCCCGGCTCATCGACCTTTCCGCTGGCGGCCTGGCGTTCAACGCTGGTCAGCTGCCGCTGAAAGTCGGCGATGTGCACAAGGCTCGCCTGCAATTCGTGATCGATAACCTCGGTCTGGCCATGGACGTGGAATTGCAAATCCGCTCCGTCGATCGCCAGACCGGTCGCACCGGTTGCCAGTTCCAGAACCTGGAACCCCGTGACATTTCCACCCTGCGCCACTTGATCACTTCGCACTTGGCTGGCGACATCGTCAGCGTGGGTGAAATGCTGGCGACCCTGCAGCGCGACAACTTCACCAAGGCGCGCAAGGTCAAGGATGGTGGTCACGGCATGACTGCGCTGGGCCGTCTGAAGGCGGTGACCTTCAGCGCCGGTATCTTCGCGGTCGGCCTGGTGGCGTTCGGTTTCATCTTCAAGTCCGTGTACGGCATGTACTTCATCAGCCACGCCCAGGCTGGCTTGGTCAGCGTGCAGGGAATGAACATCACCATGCCGCGCGACGGCACCGTGCAGAGCCTGATCAAAGCTGACGGCATTGCCGCCAAAGGCGCCCCACTGGCGACCTTCAGCACCAGCATGCTCGACGTACTCAAGGGCCATCTGGACGAAGGTCAACTGCAACCGTCCAAGGTTGAAGAACTGTTCGGCAAGCAAATGACCGGCACCCTGACGTCGCCATGCGATTGCACCGTGGCTCAGCAACTGGTGGCTAACGGTCAGTACGCCAGCAAAGGCGATGTGATTTTCCAACTGGTGCCGCGTAACACCGAGGCCAACGTTGAAGCACGCTTCTCCTATCGCCAGTTCAGCGACGTGCGTCCTGGCACCACTGTCACCTTCCAGATCTCCGGCGAAGACCAAACCCGTACCGGCAAGATTGTCAGCAGCACCAGCCTGAAAAGCGCCGACCTGTCATCCGACATCCGTGTGCAGATCAAACCTGACGAGCCGCTGGACAGCGCCTTCGCCGGTCGCCCGGTGGAAGTGAACAGCACTCGTGGCCCGAACCTGAGCTGGCTGATCAACAAAGCCATGGCCGCCGGTCTTTAAACAGAGGACATGCCCGTGACCCTATTCAGTCTCCTGAAAACACCGCGAACCCTGTGGGAGCGGGCTTGCCCGCGATTAGATCAGCGCGGTCTTTCTGAAGTACCGAGTCGCCTGAATCGCGGGCAAGCCCGCTCCCACAGTGGTTATGTGGTGTGCTCACTTGCACTGGCCGTGAGCCTGGCCGGTTGCGCCGGCCTGCCCGACCAGCGTCTGGCCAATGAAGCCCTCAAGCGCGGCGACACCGCGCTGGCGGCGCAGAACTACCAGCAATTGGCAAATCTGGGTTACAGCGAAGCTCAGGTTGGCCTGGCCGATCTGCAGGTCGACAGCCGTGACCCGGCGCAAATCAAAAAGGCCGAGGCGACTTACCGCGCCGCGGCCAGTGTCTCGCCGCGGGCCCAGGCTCGCCTGGGACGTCTGCTGGTGGCCAAACCCGGTGCCAGCGAAGCCGAACATCACGAAGCCGAAGCGCTGTTGAAGAAAGCCTCGGCCAATGGCGAAGGCAATACCCTGATCCCGCTGGCGATGCTGTACCTGCAATACCCGCACAGTTTCCCGAACGTCAACGCACAGCAGCAGATCAGCCAATGGCGCGCCCAAGGCAAACCGGAAGCCGGTCTGGCGCAAGTGTTGCTCTATCGCACCCAGGGCACGTACGACCAGCATCTGGATGACGTGGAAAAAATCTGCAAAGCGGCGTTGAACACTACCGATATCTGTTACGTCGAACTGGCCACGGTCTATCAGAAACGCGGCCAGCCAGAACAACAGGCCGAACTGATCAAACAAATGCAGGCCGGCCACAGCCGTGGCGTCGTTTCTGCGCAACGGGTGGACAGTGTGGCCCGTGTGCTGGGCGATGCGAGCCTGGGCAAGACCGACGAAAAAACCGCTCAGTCGCTGCTCGAGGGCATCGCACCTGGCTACCCGGCGTCCTGGGTCAGCCTGGCGCAATTGCTCTACGACTTCCCTGAACTGGGTGATGTCGACGCCATGATGAAGTACCTGGACAACGGTCGCGCCGCCGACCAGCCGCGCGCCGAACTGTTGCTGGGCAAGCTCTACTTCGAAGGCAAAATGGTGCCGGCCGATGCCAAGGTCGCCGAAGAGCACTTCAAGAAAGCCGTCGGCCGGGAAGTCGCCGCCGATTACTACCTCGGCCAGATTTACCGTCGTGGTTACCTGGGCAAGGTCTATCCGCAAAAAGCCCTGGATCACCTGCTGACCGCTGCGCGTAACGGCCAGAACAGTGCCGATTTCGCCATTGCCCAACTGTTCTCCCAAGGCAAGGGCACCCGGCCCGACCCGGTCAACGCTTATGTCTTCAGCCAATTGGCGAAGGCTCAAAACACCCCACAAGCCAATGAGCTTGCGCAAACCATCGAAGCGCAACTGCCGCCTGACCGGCTGGCCGAGGCCCAACGCCTGTTGAAACAAGAACAGGCCATTCGTAGTGCCGTGAGTCCGGACACGCTGGAACTGCACGCTCTGCAAGAAGAAGACGGCGAGGAATCCCTATGAAACTCAATCCATTCGTGAAGGCCGGTATTGGCCTGACATTCGCCCTGCTGTGGTCGTGCCCGACCCTGGCAGCCATGACCGAAGACAAGAACTTCGGCCTCGAAGTCAAAATTACCGGCCAGTCGGAAGACGACCGTGACCTGGGCACTGCCAGCGGCGGCGACGTTTCCGGCGTCGGCCTCGACCTGCGTCCATGGGTGTACGGCGAAAGCGGCGCGTGGAGTGCCTACGCCATGGGCCAGGCCGTGACGTCCACCGACATCATCGAAACGGATACCCTGCAACAGTCCGACAGCGACGGTACCCAGACCACCGACAACGGTGATCGCAAAACCAAGAAGAACTACCTGGCGATGCGTGAGTTCTGGATCGGCTACAGCGGCCTCACGCCCTACCCTGGCGAGATCCTCAAGCTGGGTCGCCAACGCCTGCGCAACGACGATGGCCAATGGCGCGACACCAACATCGAAGCCCTGAACTGGACCTTCGACACCACCCTGTTGCGCGCCAACGTCGGTATCGCCGAACGCTTCAGCGAATACCGCACCGACTTGAAAGAACTGGCCCCCAAGGATGAGGATCGCCTGCACGTTTTCGGCGACGTCGCCACTCAATGGTCGCCGGGTAACTGGGTCGGCATTCGCGGTCATCACACCCACGATGACGGCCAGCTCGACTACCCGGAACCGGGCGTTGCCGGCGATTCGCTGGATAAGAAACAAAACGGTGACATCAGTTGGCTCGGCCTCACCGCCGACAGCGACGCCTACAACTGGCGCAACACCAACACCGTCAATTACTGGGGCAGCATCACCGGCATGAGCGGCGACACCGACACGGTCAACCCGCTGAACGCCGATGGCACGCGCCCGACCGAAGCCAAGCGCAGTGAAGACCTCAATGGCTGGGCCACCGATATCGGCGTGCGTTTGCGCCTCGATCCGCAGTGGCAAGTCGGTGCGGCTTATGCCCGTGCCAGCGCCGAATACGAACAGACCGGCCTGGAAAGCAACCGCTCGAACTACACCGGTACACGCTCGCGGGTTCACCGTTTCGGCGAAGCCTTCCGTGGCGAAATGAACAACATGCAGACCGCTACCCTGTTCGGTTCGTGGATGCTCAACGACGAATACGACGCCAGCCTGATCTACCACAAGTTCTGGCGCGTGGATGGCAACAAGCCGGTGGGCAGCAATGGCATCAACGCCGTCGAAAACAATACCGACGACGTGACCGGCGCCATTCTCTCCAGCACCTCGCTGCCGCTGGAAGATGGCAACAAAGACCTCGGTCAGGAAATGGACCTGGTGGTCACCAAGTACTTCAAGCAAGGCCTGTTGCCGGCGGCGCTGAGCCAGTCGATCGATGAGCCTTCGGCGCTGGTGCGGTTCCGTGGCGGTGTGTTCAAGCCTGGCGATGCGTATGGCAAAGAAGTCGACTCGTACATGCACCGCGCGTTTGTCGACGTGGTCTGGCGCTTCTGATGCAAACCGCGAAGGGAGTGCCTGACATGAACAGCGCCAAGAAAGGCTCGATCAGCCTGCTGGCCGGCGCGCTGCTGCTCGCCAGCACAGCGGCCTTCGCCACCGTCGAACCGGCCCAGCCTGTGCAAGCGGGAAAACCGACGACCATGGCCAAGGGACTGCAACAGGCCAAGACCTACACCGTCAGCAGCGCGCCAACCGCGCCGCTGGACTTGGCCAAGCCGACATTGCCGGACACCTCTGGCTACACCGCCGAAGCCATCGCCGCGAAAGTCGTGCGCACAAAGCCCGGCAAGATCAGCGTGCGCCGGATGATGCAGGAAAACGCCCTGAAGGACTTCATCGGCGGTGACAACAAGATGGCCGAGTGGGTGGTGCGTCAGCACGGCATCCCGCAGGCGATCTTCGTCGACGACGGCTACATGAACCTAAAGGACCTGGCCAGGAAGCTGCCCAAGCAGTACTTCAGCGAAACCTCGCCGGGCGTGTTCCTGGCGAAGTTGCCGATCGTGGTGGGTAACAAGGGCATTCTGGAAATCGACAAGCAGACCCAGGAACTGCGTCTGTCCCAAGAGAGCGGTTCATTCCTGGTCAATGACGGCCAGCTGTTCGTGCGTGATACCAGAATCACTGGCTGGAGCGAGAAGGCAAACGGCCCGGCGGCCTTCAAGTCGCCCAAGGAATTCCGTCCGTTCCTGCTGTCCTGGGGTGGCACCGAGACGTACATTGCCAACAGCAAGATTGCCAGTTTCGGTTACGCCAATAGTAAGTCCTACGGCGTGAGTATTTCCCAATACACCCCGAACATGGCCAAGGTGCTCAAGCGCCCGGAACCGTCCGGCTGGATCGTCGGCTCCGAGTTCTCGGACATGTGGTACGGCTTCTACTGCTACGAAACCCGCGACTTCGTGGTCAAGGGCAACACCTATAAAGACAACATCGTCTATGGCATCGACCCCCATGACCGCTCCCACGGTCTGATCATCGCCGACAACACGGTGTACGGGACCAGGAAGAAGCACGGGATCATTATTTCCCGTGAGGTCAACGACAGCTTCATCTTCAACAACCGCAGCTACGACAACAAGTTGTCGGGCCTGGTGATCGACCGTAACAGCGTGAACAACCTGATCGCCTACAACGAGATCTACAAGAACCACACCGATGGCATCACCCTCTATGAGAGTGCTGACAACCTGTTGTGGGGCAACAAGGTGATCAGCAACAAGCGCCACGGCATCCGTATTCGTAACAGCGTGAACATTCGCCTGTACGAAAACATCTCGATGGCCAACGGCCTGACCGGTGTCTACGGGCACATCAAAGACCTGACCAACACCGACCGCGACATCAAGCTCGATCCGTTCGACGCCCAGGTGTCGCTGATCGTGGTCGGCGGTGAACTGGCCGCCAACGGCAGCGGACCACTGTCGATCGACTCGCCGCTGAGCGTGGAGTTGTATCGCGTGTCGATGCTCGCCCCGACCAAATCCAGCGGCATCAGCTTCTCGGGGATTCTTGGCGAGCGCCAGGATGAAATTCTCGACCTGCTGGTGCGCCAGCAGAAAGCCGTGCTGATCGACCCTGTCGAACGCCAGACCGAAATGCGGGACTGAGGATAATTTTATGCACCCACACTTGATCAAATTACTCAGCCTGTCGGCCCTGACCGCTGGCATTCTCGCGGCCAGCGGCGGTGTTCGCGCCGATAACGCCGCCAGCGTAAGCGCACCAAAATTCAAGGCCGATGATTGCTGCAATCTCTGCCCCGAAGCCCACGACCCGAAGAACTACACCACCCGTTATCAGCAGAACTTCACCACGCTGGTGCAGGCGCAGGGCGATTGGCTGTTCCGTACGCAAGAAGACTTGCGCACCGAGTTCGACACCACGCCCGCTGGCTACAAACGCTTGAAACAATTGCACGATGCGTTCAAGAGCAAAGGCGTGGAACTGGTCATCGTTTACCAGCCGACCCGTGGTCTGGTGAACCGCAACAAACTGAACCCGGCAGAGAAGGCGAGTTACGACTTCGACAAGGCGCTGAGGAACTACAAAACCATGCTCGGGCGTTTCGCGCAGATGGGTTACGTGGTCCCGGACCTGTCGCCACTGACCAACGAATCGCTGCCCGAAACCCTGCCGGCCCACGATTTCTACTTCCGCGGCGACCAACACTGGACGCCGTATGGCGCCCAGCGCACAGCGAAAATCGTCGCCGAGAAGGTCAAGCAATTGCCGACCTTCGCCGACATTCCCAAGCGTGAATTCGAGACCCATAAGTCGGGTCGCATGGGCAAGACCGGAACGTTGCACAACATGGCGGGTCAACTCTGTGGCACCAGCTATGCGATCCAGTACATGGATCAGTTCACCACCGAGCCAAAAGGCGAAGCGGGCGATGGCGATCTGTTCAGTGATTCCGGCAATCCGCAAATTACCCTGGTCGGCACCAGCCACAGTGGCAAGAACTACAACTTCGCCGGTTTCCTTGAAGAGGCCATCGGCGCCGACATTCTCAACGTGGCATTCCCCGGTGGTGGCTTCGAAGGTTCGATGCTGCAGTACCTGGGCAGCGAAGAGTTCCAGACCAAACCGCCAAAAATCCTCATCTGGGAATTCTCGCCGCTTTATCGCCTCGATCAGGAAACCATCTACCGCCAGATGATGGCGCTGCTGGACAACGGTTGCGAAGGCAAAGACGCGCAAATGAGCGCCAGTGCCACGCTGAAACCGGGCAAAAACGAATTGATGGTCAACAGCAAGAACCTGGACCTGCGCAACAGCAGCCACCAGGTCGACATCCGCTTCGCCGACACCTCGGTGAAAACCTTGCAAGCCACCCTCTGGTACATGAACGGACGCCACGAGGACATCAAGATCGACAAACCGGAAACCTCCGAAACCGACGGGCGTTTCGCCTTCGAGTTGCGTACGGACGAAGACTGGGCTTCGCAGAATCTGCTGGCCGTCGAAGTCCAGGGACCTGAAAAACCAGGTGCCACGCCTCAGAAAGTCGAAGCGAAAATCTGCAAACGCAACGTGTTCTCCAGCACTGGGCAGCGTATCGCTCAAGCCGGGCAATGAGGCTACCTCTTATGAACTGCATGCAAACCCGAACGCTGAAAAAGATACTCGCGCCCTCCCTGCTGACGCTGGCGATGTTCGCCGGCGCCACCCAGGCTGCCGCGCCACTTCGTCCGCCCCAGGGTTACTTTGCGCCCATTGAAAAAGTCAAAACCGGCGACAAGAGTGAAGGCTGCGACGCGATGCCGACGCCTTACACCGGTGCCCTGCAGTTTCGCAGCAAATACGAAGGCTCCGACAAGGCCCGTTCGACTCTGAACGAGGCATCGGAAAAAGCGTTCCGCGAGACCACCGCCGACATCACCAAGATCGAGCGCAGCACCAGCAAGCAAGTGATGAAGTTCATGCGTGATGGTCGTCCGGAACAACTGGAATGCACCCTGAGTTGGTTGACCGCCTGGGCCAAGGCCGATGCACTGATGTCCAAGGACTTCAACCACACCGGCAAGTCCATGCGCAAATGGGCGTTGGGCAGCATGGCTTCGTCCTATATCCGCCTGAAGTTTTCTGACTCGCGCCCACTGGCCAACCACCCGCAAGAGGCGCAAGTGATTGAAGCCTGGTTCAGCAAAATGGCCGATCAGGTGGTCAGCGATTGGGACAACTTGCCGCTCGAAAAAACCAACAACCACTCGTACTGGGCAGCCTGGTCGGTGATGGCCACGTCGATCGCCACCAACCGCCGCGATCTGTTCGATTGGGCCGTCAAGGAATACAAGGTCGGCGTCAATCAGGTCGACGCTCAAGGCTTCTTACCCAACGAACTCAAGCGCCAGCAACGCGCCCTCGCCTATCACAACTATGCCCTGCCGCCACTGGCGATGATCGCCAGTTTCGCTCAGGTCAACGGTGTCGATTTGCGTCAGGAAAACAACGGCGCCTTGAAACGCCTGGGCGATCGCGTGCTTGCAGGCGTGAAAGACCCGGATGAATTCGAAGAGAAGAACGGTAAAGAACAGGACATGACCGACCTCAAGGTCGATTCGAAATTCGCCTGGCTCGAACCGTTCTGCTCGCTCTACACCTGCACGCCGGATGTGCTGGCACAGAAACACAAAATGCAGCCGTTCAAGACCTTCCGCCTCGGCGGGGATTTGACCAGGGTCTACGACCCGGCCAGCGAGAAAGGCAAAAAAGGTTCTTAGGGCTGATCGTTCCCACGCTCCGCGTGGGAATGCAGCCCGTGACGCTCCGCGTCACATGCCGAAGCGGACGCAGAGCGTCCAGTGAGGCATTCCCACGCAGAGCGTGGGAACGATCGTAACTCTCCAGATTTTGATGGGGGGTTTGGGGGGGCTGCGGCCCTTGACTGTTGGTTAAACATGGAGAGATCGGGATGGTATTTTCATCCAACGTGTTCCTGTTTCTGTTCTTGCCGATCTTTCTCGGCATGTATTACTTGAGCGGAATACGCTATCGCAACTTGCTGCTGCTGATCGCCAGCTACGTGTTCTACGCCTGGTGGCGTGTGGACTTCCTTGCGCTGTTCGCAGCCGTCACGTTGTGGAACTACTGGATCGGCCTGAAAGTCGGTGCGGCAGGTGTTCGGACCAAACCGGCCCAGCGCTGGCTGCTCCTGGGCGTCGGGGTGGATCTGTGCATCCTCGGCTACTTCAAGTACGCCAACTTCGGCGTGGACAGCATCAACGCGATGATGACCTCGGTGGGTCTGTCGCCGTTCATCCTGACCCACGTGCTGCTGCCGATCGGGATCTCGTTCTACATTTTCGAGTCCATCAGCTACATCATCGACGTTTACCGTGGTGACACCCCGGCGACCCGCAACCTGATCGACTTTGCCGCCTTCGTGGCGATCTTCCCGCACTTGATCGCCGGCCCCGTGTTGCGCTTCCGTGACCTGGCCGACCAGTTCAACAACCGCACCCACACCCTCGACAAGTTCTCCGAAGGTGCCACGCGGTTCATGCAAGGCTTCATCAAGAAGGTCTTCATCGCCGACACCCTGGCGGTGGTGGCCGACCATTGCTTCGCCTTGCAAAACCCGACCACGGGCGACGCCTGGCTCGGTGCCCTGGCCTACACCGCGCAGCTGTATTTTGACTTCTCCGGCTACAGCGACATGGCCATCGGCCTGGGCTTGATGATGGGTTTCCGCTTCATGGAAAACTTCAAACAGCCGTACATCAGCCAGTCGATCACCGAGTTCTGGCGTCGCTGGCACATCAGCCTGTCGACCTGGTTGCGTGACTATCTGTACATCACCCTCGGCGGTAACCGTAAAGGCACGCTGATGACCTATCGCAACCTGTTCCTGACCATGCTGCTCGGTGGTCTGTGGCACGGCGCGAACATCACCTACATCATTTGGGGTGCCTGGCACGGCATGTGGCTGGCCATTGAAAAAGCCATCGGCCTGAATACTTCGCCGCGTACCTTCAACCCGGTCCGCTGGGCCCTGACCTTCCTGCTGGTGGTGATGGGTTGGGTGATCTTCCGCGCAGAGAACCTGCACGTCGCCGGTCGCATGTACGGTGCCATGTTCAGCTTCGGCGAATGGTCGCTGTCAGAACTCAACGAGGCCAACCTCACCGGTCTGCAAGTGGCAACCCTGGTGGTGGCTTACGCAACCCTGGCGTACTTCGGTCTGCGTGATTTCTACACCAACCGGCCACCGGCCAAGACCACGCCTGCGGCGAATGCCGCAACCGATGGCCCGGCCGCTGCTCAGCCAGGTTTGATCAAAGCCGTACCGGGCGACAACCCGGGCAGCATCCACGAACCGGGTTACACCGTCGGCGTTGAAGCGATGGTGCAACCGGCCTACTGGACCGCTGACTGGTCCCGTTACGTGATGCGCGCCGTCGTACTGCTGCTGTTCATCGCCTCGATTCTCAAACTCTCGGCGCAAAGCTTCTCGCCGTTCCTCTACTTCCAGTTCTGAGGGATCTGACTATGACCCGCTCATTACGCATCTTCTACATCGCCCTGTTCCTGATGACCTTGCTGGTCCTGGGCGTGTGGTCGGTACGCAGCTTCTTCGGCTTCAGTACCAACGCCGATGCGACCGTGCTCAACGGTCGCTGGAGCAAAGCCGTCGAAACGCACTATGACGACGAGTTCCCGATCAAGCGTCTGGGCACCAACCTGTGGGCCGCGCTGGATTTCAAACTGTTCAATGAAGGTCGTCCGGGCGTGGTGCTCGGTCGCGATCAGTGGCTCTACAGCGATGAAGAGTTCCACCCGATCGTCAACGAAGAGTTGAACCTGCAGGGCAACTACGCGCTGGTCGAAGGTGTGCGCCAGACCTTGAAAAAACAAGGTGTGCAACTGGTGATGGCGATTGTCCCGGCCAAGACCCGTCTGTACCCGGAACATCTGGGTGAAGAGAAGCCGGCAAGTATCCACGCCAATCTGTACAAGGACTTCCATGCTCGTGTGGCGGCCGACAAGATCCTCGCCCCTGACCTGCTCGGCCCGATGCAAAAGGCCAAGCAGGACGGTCAGCAAGTGTTCCTGCGCACCGACACCCACTGGACCCCGGAAGGCGCGCAAGTCGCTGCCCAGACCCTGGCCAAAACCATTGCCGACAAGGCTCCGCTCAGTGGCGAACCGCAAAACTTCGTCACCGAGCCTGCGGAAAAGGTGACGCACAAGGGCGACCTGCGGTTGTTCCTGCCGCTGGACCCGCTGTTCGAAAACCTGATGCCGGCGCAAGAGCCTTTGCAGAAGCGCAACACCGTGGCGGCCCAGGATCAGCCCGCTGGTGACGACGCCCTGTTCGCCAACACTGAAGTGCCGGTGGCCCTGATCGGCACCAGCTACAGCGCCAACCCGAACTGGAACTTCGTCGGTGCGCTGAAAGAAGCACTGCGCAGCGACGTGGTCAATTACGCCGAAGACGGCCATGGCCCGATTCTGCCGATGCTCAGCTACCTGAAAAGCGATGCCTTCAAGAACAGCCCGCCACAAGTGCTGATCTGGGAGTTCCCTGAACGATATCTGCCTGTGAATAACGAAATCGGTGACGCCGACCCGCAGTGGGTCGCAGAGCTTAAACAAGCCGGCGCGCGCCAACAAAACGTAGCTGCAAACACCAAATCCGAGACGCCCGACCGGGCGCAAAACTGAAAGAGAGGTACTTCCATGACTTTCACTACTACTCCTCGCCGTCTCGCTGCTCGTTCTCTGAAAGCAGTTGCCCTCGTCGCCGGCATGAGCGTGCTGTCGATGCAGGCCTTCGCCGGTGACGCCGCACTCTACGGCCCGACCGCACCGAAAGGCTCCAGCTTCGTGCGCATCTACAACGCCGCCAACGCTGAAGTCAGCGCCACCGTTGGCAGCACCAACCTGAGTGAAGTCGCGCCGTTGTCCAGCACCGACTTCAGCTTCATGCCGGGCGGCGATTACAGCGCCAAGGTCGGCAGCCAGACCCTGCCGGTGAAACTGGCCGGCGACCACTATTACACCCTGGTCAACAACGCCAGCGGCGCGCCGCAACTGATCGAAGAGCCGCCGTTCAAGAACAAGCAGAAATCCCTGGTTCGCGTACAGAACCTCAGCGACAAGGCCCTGACCCTGAAAACCGCCGATGGCAAGACCGAAGTGGTTCCGTCCGTGGCTGCCAAGGGTCGTGGCGAGCGTGAAATCAACCCGGTGAAAGTCAGCCTGGCCCTGTTTGACGGCGCCACCAAAATCGGCGACGTGAAGCCGGTTGCCCTGGAACGTGGTGAAGCCGCAGTGCTGTACGTCACCGGCAGCGGCAGCAACCTGTCGCCAGTGTGGGTCAAACGCCCGGTATCGACGCGCTAACACATTTTACGAACTGACCTGGCCCCCCTGTGGGAGCCGGCCTGCCGGCGATGCAAACAACTCGGTTTATCAGAAGCATCGAGGTGATGCCATCGCTGGCAGGCCAGCTCCCACAAAGGCCTGACCCAATCGATTTTAAAGGAGTAACAACATGATTCCGGTGATCTTGTCAGGTGGTAGCGGCTCACGTCTTTGGCCGCTTTCGCGCAAGCAATTCCCCAAGCAGTTCCTCGCCCTGACCGGCGAACACACGCTGTTCCAGCAAACCCTGGAACGTCTGGTGTTCGAAGGCATGGACACCCCGATCGTGGTCTGCAACAAGGAACACCGTTTCATCGTCAACGAGCAGTTGAGCGCCCGCAACCTGGACGTGCAGCGCGTGCTGATGGAACCCTTCGGCCGCAACACTTCCCCGGCCGTGGCCCTGACCGCGATGATGCTGGTCAATGAAGGTCGCGACGAGTTGATGCTGGTGCTGCCGGCCGACCACGTGCTGGAAGACCAGAAAGCCCTGCAACGCGCCCTGGCCCTGGCCACCGTAGCGGCCGAGCGTGGCGAGATGGTGCTGTTCGGCGTGCCGGCGACCAAACCGGAAACCGGTTACGGCTACATCAAATCCACCAACGATGCCCTGCTGCCGGAAGGCGTCAGCCGTGTCTCGCACTTCGTCGAAAAACCCGACGTGAAACGCGCCACCGAATTCGTCCAGTCCGGTGGTTATTTCTGGAACAGTGGCATGTTCCTGTTCCGCGCCAGCCGCTTCCTCGAAGAATTGAAAAAGCACGATCCGGACATCTACGACACCTGCGTACTGACGCTGGAGCGTAGCGCCCAGGACGCCGACACCGTCGACATCGACCCTGCCACTTTCGCCTGCTGCCCGGACAATTCCATCGACTATTCGGTGATGGAAAAAACCCAGCGCGCCTGCGTCGTGCCCCTGACCGCCGGCTGGAGCGACGTCGGTTGCTGGTCGTCGCTGTGGGAAGTCAATGAAAAAGATGCCAACGGTAACGTCACCAAAGGCGACGTGGTGATCCAGGACAGCAAGAACTGCATGATCCACGGCAACGGCAAACTGGTGTCGGTGATCGGCCTGGAAAACATCGTGGTCGTCGAAACCAAGGACGCCATGATGATCGCCCACAAGGACAAGGTCCAAGGCGTGAAACAGATGGTCAACACCCTCAACGCGCAGGGCCGCAGCGAAACCCAGACCCACTGCGAAGTCTATCGTCCGTGGGGCTCCTACGACTCGGTGGACATGGGCGGCCGCTTCCAGGTCAAACGCATCTCGGTCAAGCCGGGCGCCTGCCTGTCGCTGCAGATGCACCACCACCGTGCCGAGCACTGGATCGTGGTCAGCGGCACAGCCGAAGTGACCTGCGACGAAAACGTGTTCCTGCTCACTGAAAACCAGTCGACCTACATCCCGATCGCTTCGGTCCACCGTCTGCGCAACCCGGGCAAGATTCCACTCGAGATCATCGAAGTGCAATCGGGCAGCTACCTGGGCGAAGACGATATCGAGCGGTTTGAAGATATCTACGGTCGCTCCAACCCGATCGAGCGTGGCGTGTCGGTGAAAACCATCGCGCAGTAACGCTCATTAAAACAAGAAGCCCCCGTCCAGCCCGCTGCGTTCCCTATCCGCAGTGGGTTGGGCGGGGGCTTTTTTTTATTTTTTTGATTCGACTGGCCTCATCGCGAGCAGGCTCGCTCCCACAGAGGATTGGCGTCGTTCACCGAATCAGCGTCCTGATTCTGTCGAGAGCGAGCCTGCTCATGATGGTGCCTGACCAGCCGCCGCTGAATGAATGCCCATCGCCAATCCCGCCTACGCTTAGGTAGGATGCTCTTTCCCTTCCCGAGGTTTCGCGTCATGTTCATCGGCGTCCTGCTGGTCATCACCTGGCTGATCCTGCTGCTGCGCTACCCGGCCAAGGCCGTGCCGGTGTCCATGGCCGCCGCTGTCGGCTTGGGCCTGGTGGCGGTGTGGGTGTTCTGGCTGGACACCCGCGAGGTCAAGCAACTGGCGCGCCTGGAGCTGCGTATCAGCTATGCGCCCGAGCACTGCCCGGCGGATCGCCCCTTGAAGTTGACGATGAATAACGGCAACGACGTGCCGCTGACCGAACTGCGCTGGCGAATCGCCGCTTATGCACCGGGCGATACGGTCAATCTGGCTGACAATCAATACGCCGCACCGCGTTATCGCGGGCCTGGCGAATTGCAGGCCGGCGGCACTTGGGAAGACTGCTTGCCCATGCCGCCCCTGCGTCCTGGTTATCGCCCGCAAACCCTGGAGTTTCGCGCCGAGCGTTTGCAAGGTAGCTTCTCCGACTGATCCCTTTTCTTTTTGCACAAGGACCGCGCCATGCCCGTTGCGTTGATTACCGGTTGTTCCAGCGGCATTGGCCGCGCCCTCGCCGACGCTTTCAAAAATGCCGGTTACGAAGTCTGGGCCAGCGCCCGCAAGGCTGAAGACGTAGCGGCCCTGAGTGCCGCCGGGTTCACTGCCGTGCAACTGGACGTGAACGATGGCCCGGCCCTCGAACAATTGAGCGAGCGGATCAATCAGCAGCTTGGCGGCCTCGATGTACTGATCAACAACGCCGGTTATGGCGCCATGGGGCCGCTGCTCGACGGCGGTGTGCCGGCCATGCAGCGGCAATTCGAAACCAACGTGTTTGCGATTGTCGGCGTGACTCGCGCGATGTTCCCGGTGCTGCGTCGCGCCAGGGGCATGGTGGTGAACATCGGCAGTGTTTCCGGGGTTCTGGTCACGCCATTTGCCGGCGCTTACTGCGCCTCGAAAGCCGCGGTGCATGCCTTGAGCGATGCGTTGCGCATGGAGCTGGCACCGTTCGGTGTGCGGGTCATGGAAGTTCAGCCAGGCGCCATCGCCTCCAGCTTCGCCAAGAATGCCGGCCAAGAAGCTGAGCAACTGATCACCGAGCAATCGCCGTGGTGGCCGCTACGTGAAGGTATTCGCGCACGGGCCAAGGCGTCTCAGGACAAACCGACGCCGGCCAGTGAATTTGCCGCCGGTTTGCTCAAGGCTGTACAGCAAAGCAAGCCGCCACGCCTGATTCGCTTGGGCAATGGCAGCCGGGCGTTGCCGTTGATGGCGCGGTTGTTGCCCAAAGGGTTGCTGGAGTCGGGCTTGATGAAGCGGTTTGGCTTGCGCGGGCAACTTTGAGACCGGGTCGACGCGTTCGCGGGCAAGCCTCGCTCCTACAGGATGAGGGCCCAAAATGGGTGCATAACCTGTAGGAGCGAGGCTTGCCCGCGAAGACGTCAGGACAGGCGCTGCGAAATTACAGGAAACAACATGACCGACTACACCGAATACTTTGACGAAGTGATCCAGGCCCACATAGCCATCGAACAATGGCTGGCCGAGGAGCAGGACGAATCCAGGCTTGACCAGTTATTGACGCGTTTTTCGCCCCGGTTTTCCATGATCTCGCCGTTGGGCCGGGCGCTGGATTTCAAGGCGTTGAATGAACTGTTTCTGCTGGCGGGCGGGAAAAAGCTCGGGTTCAGAATTGAGCTCAGCGAGTTGCGTGGTGTTGCGCTGTACGACGGTGGCGCGGTGGTGAGTTATCGTGAGCGGCAGACCGATGCGACGGGGTTGCATTCTGATCGACGATCCTCGGTGGTGTTCGAGAAACAGGCCGATGGCAAGGTGGTTTGGCGGCATTTGCATGAGACGTTTTGTCAGGGCTGAAACCGTTTCCTTGTGGCGAGGGGGCTTGCCCCCGTTGGGTTGCGCAGCAGCCCCAAAACCTGCAATCCCGTTCTTCCAGATGTACCGCATGCTCTGGTTTTGCGCCGGCTTCGCCGCCGAACGGGGGCAAGCCCCCTCGCCACAAGGTTATTCGCCACTTTCCTGTTTCACCACAACGGTACAAGTAATCCCCGCCGCCAACAGCACGCCCTCCGGCACTTCATCAATGTGAATCCGCACCGGCACCCGCTGCGCCAGACGCACCCAGTTGAAGGTCGGATTCACATCGGCGATCAGCTCGCGGCTTTCCGGGTTGTCGCGGTCATAGATGCCCCGGGAAATGCTTTCCACATGCCCCTTGAGCACTTCGCCGCTCATCAATTGCATGTCGGCTTTATCGCCCACGCGCACGCGAGGCAGTTTGGTTTCTTCGAAGAAGCCATAAACCCAGAACGAGTTCATGTCGACCACGGCCATTTTCGCTTCGCCGATGCGCGCGTAGTCGCCGCGATGGACGTTGAGGTTGGTCACATAACCGTCCACCGCCGCACGCACTTCGGTGCGTTTGAGGTTCAGTTCGGCGGCTTCCAGTTGCGCCTGGGCATGCTGGTAATCGGCCAGGGCCGAGTCGGCGATGTTGGTGGCGTCGTCACGGTTTTCCCTGGAGATCACCAGGTTGTCGAGGTCGGCGCGGCGATGGGCGTTGACCTTGCGCATCTCCCACGTGGCTTTGCGCGAGGCCACCAGCGACTGCGCCTGTTTCACCGCGATGCGGTAATGCTCGGGGTCGATGCGCATCAGCAAATCGCCCTTCTTCACTTGCTGATTGTCGCGCACCGGCACGTCCACCACTTCACCGGTCACGTCGGCAGCGACGTTGATGATGTCGGCGCGCACCCGGCCATCACGGGTCCAGGGGGTGTTCATGTAATGCACCCACAGGGTCCGGCCGATCCACAGGGCAAGGGCCAACACCAACAGGGTCGCGAGCAGGCTGAAAAGCTTTTTCATCAGGGCCTTCTTCAGTGATAGAGAGTCAGTGGTAGAGAGTCAACGGTAGACAGTCAACGCAAGAGCGCCGAACAGACAAGTAAACAGACTCAGGCGCAGCAGCGCCGGGTGCCAGAAAAAGCGGTACAGATCGAACCCGGACAGGAACCGATCCAGCGCCCAGGCCAGCGCTGCGGCAATGAAAAACATCAGGGTCATGGTCGGCATGTACACGCCGTGGAACGCGATTTCACGAGGCATGTTCAAGTCCTTGGGGCTTGGCGATGGCACTGGCTTTTATGTAGCCGGCCAGAGGCGATTGCGGGTCAAGCAGCGAGGTGCGGATGAAGTGCAGGTAGCTCTTCACCCGACGCAACGCCGAGGTATCGAAGTGCGGCGCGAAGGGCTCATCGGTGGCCTGCACACGGCTGATCGCGTGGTCGACCGCGACCAGCGCACGTTCCAGATTGCTCCGGCCCGGCTGCAAAAACAGTCGCACCAGCGAACGCCCCATCGCCCGGATTGACTGGCGCCACGGTTGGGCTTGGGCATAAGCGGGATGCACCGGCAGAACCGCCTGTTCCTTGCGCAACTCGATAATCGCGTGGCCGACTTCCAGCACCACGAACATCCAGCGCAACAAGTCCCCTTGCACCTGCGGCTGTCCCGCTGCGAGGCCATAGGCCTGATGCAAAAGATCGCGAGTGCGACTTTCGAAACTCGACGCCAACCCTTTGAGTTTGCCGCTGATGGCATACACCACTTGCTCACGCAAATCCTGCTCCAGACGCCGCCATAACCAGCGGCTGTTGGGCGGCAAGATGATCGCCCCGGCCGCCGCGCACACCAGCATGCCCATGATCATGGCGAGGTAGTCATTGATGAAGGCGTAAGGGTTGTAGACCGTGAGGTTGTCCGGCACCGAACCGGTGCTGAAGAAAATCAGCAACCCCAGGCCAACCCCGGCGTATTGCGGCCGTGAAGCCAGGAACGCCCCAATCACAATCACCGGCGCGAGCATCACGCAGAGCAACGCAAAGCCGTCGATCCAGGGGAAGATGAAAAACATTTCGACGAAACCGATCAGCGCTCCGAACAACGTTCCGCAGGCCATCTGAAACGCCATCCGTTTGGGGTTCGGCGTCGCCGCTGAAAGGCCGACGGTGGCGGCGGCGATCAGGGTCATGGTCGCCCCGCTCGGCCACGCCGTGGCCACCCAATAACTGCCGAGCACCACGAGAATGAATGCTGCGCGAATGCCCGATGCCGCCGAGGCCAGCCAGTTGGTTTGCGGGGTGAAGGGCTCGTCCCAACGTTCCCGTTCGTGGCTGTGATCGGCCAGCGATGCGTGGGTCTGTGCATAACTGTGCAGGTCGTCGACGAAGCGATAAAGCAGCTCATAGGCGGTGTGAAAATCCAGCTGCTCGGCGTCGCTCGGATCACTCTCCTGAAAGGTCGCCCGCAGGCTGCGAACCCGCGCCGGCAAGTTTTCCTTATAGGTCGCCAAAGCGCTGGCCAGGCGTGCAGCGTCGGGGCTGGTCAAGGCCCGACCGCTGAAGCCGTCGAGCACTTCAGCCAGATCCTGTAACCCCGGTTTGATCGCCGCGACAACATGATCGGCGCCACTGTTGCGCAGGCGTTCGAGCAACTGATGCAGCGCATTGAAGCGCGTGGTAATGCCCATGAACTCGCTGTTCAAGCGACTGAGCCGACCATTGCGTCGACGCATGTGCGGGTCTTCGAACACCGTGACGCTGCGCAGCCCTTCCAGACCTACCGCCTCGGCAATAAACCGTACGTTGCTCGCTTCAAACGCCTCGCGCCGGCTGCGACCGCGCAAGCCATCGGTGACAAACAAGGCAAACACGCCGAAGCGCTGATACAAGGCATTGCGCATCGCGGCGCTGGCGGTTTGCGGCAGGATCGCGGCGCTCACCAGCGTCGAGCAGAGAATCCCCAGGGAGATTTCCAACACCCGCCAGACTGCTGCCATGAATGCGCCGTCGGGATGAGCCAATGCAGGCAGGCCGACCATCGCCGCCGTATAACCGGCGAGCACAAAGCCATAGGCGCGGAAATTGCGATAACGCGCCGCCCCGGCCGAGCAGAGGCCGACCCAGATCGCCAGCGAGCCGAGGAACAGTTCGGTGTTCTGCGCAAACAGGGCAATCAACGCGACCATCACCGCCGACCCCGCCAAGGTGCCGAGGAAGCGATAGAAACTCTTGGCGAATACCTGGCCGCTTTGCGGTTGCATGACGATGAACACGGTGATCATCGCGGTGCGCGGTTGCGGCAGCTCCAGGCGCATGGCCAGCCACAGGGTCAGGAATGCCGCGAACAGCACCTTGAAAATGTACACCCAGGTCACGCCGTCGCTGCGTGCCCAGTCGAAGAACCCCCGGCGCCATTCAAGGGAATACAGCCAGCGCAACGGTGCGGGCAAGGGAGTCATGGGATTTTGCTCATTGATATTCGGTTAAGACGCAGAACCTGTGGGAGCGGGCTTGCCCGCGATGGCGGTGTGTCAGGCGCCATCAATGTCGGATGTGATGACGCCATCGCGGGCAAGCCCGCTCCCACAGGTTGTGTGTTCAATTCGAGAGGCTGTTAAGAAGGGCCGGGGTTCTCGGTGCATCGGTCTGGCTGTCTTCCGGCACATCGTTGCCCGCCCCGAGTCCCCCGCCAAGCGCCGTCACTAGCTCGGCATGAGCACTCAAGCGTGCGGCCTGAACCTGCTGCTGCACTTGCTGCTGCTTGAACAACAACGTCTGCGCATTCAGCACGTTGAGGTAATCGGTGAGCCCGCGCTGATAGGCGATCATCGCGATGTCGTAGGTCTTCTGCGCCGTGGCTACCGACTCGGCGGCGAAGGTTTGTTGCTTGTCCATCGACTCGCGGCGAATCAACTGGTCGGAGATGTTTTTCAGCGCATTGATCAGCGTCTGGTTGTACTTCGCCACAGCGATGTCATATCCGGCCGAGGCTTCCCCCAGCTCCGAACGCAAGCGGCCACCGTCGAAGATCGGCAAGGAGATCGCCGGGCCGACGCTGTAGTTGAGCTTCTTGCCGGTCAAAAACTCCAGCGCCCCACCGCCGGTGGCCATATAGCCGAGGCTGCCGACCAGATCAAAGTTGGGGTAGAAACCGGCGTGGGCCACATCGATCCCCCGCGCCTGGGCCGCCACTTGCCAGCGACTGGCAACCACGTCCGGGCGTTGACCGAGCAGCTGCGCCGGCAACGAGGACGGCAGTTTTAATGCCGCACCCAACGACAGCGTCGGCCGTTGCAACTGCGCGCCCTCCCCCGGTCCCTTGCCGGCCAGCGCGGCGAGCTGATTGCGGCTGAGGGCAATTTCCTCGTCCAGGGCATCGATTTGCCGATGGGTTTCCGGCAAGGGTGTTTCGGCCTGGCTAACGTCGAAATGGGTGCCGATGCCGCCGTCCAGACGTTTCTGTGCCAGGTCGAGAATTTGCTGTTGCTGCTTCAACGTTGCCGCAACGATGTCCCGTTGCGCGTAATGCAACGAGAGTTCGATGTAGGCACGCACGATGTTGTTCTGCAATTCGAGCCGGGCCTGCCGCGCTTCGGCGACGCTCATGTGCGCCATGTCCACGGCGCGTTCGGTGGCGTTGCTTTCTCGACCCCAGAGGTCGAGGGCATAACTGAAACCCAGCGCGGCGTTGTTGTCCCAGGTGGTGGTGTTGGCCAGTTCGCCGGGGCCGTAGAACTGATCGGTCGGCCAGTTGTGGCGCTTGAGGGTGGATTGGCCATTGATCTGCAACGACTCGGCGGACTCGGCAAGGCCGGCCATCGACCGCGCCTGCCGCACGCGCGCGGCGGCCATGGCCATGCTCGGGCTGCCTTGCAGGGCGAGGTCGATCCAGCGGTTCAATTGCGGGTCGCCGTAGGCTTGCCACCATTGAGCGGTGGGCCAATGAGCGTCTTGTTCGGCGCTCTGGATGGCATCGTCGGTGGCCAGTGAATTGGCCTCCAGTGCCTTGTCTTGCGGGGCGATCCCTGCGGTGCCGATGCAGCCGCTGATTGCCAGGGTTAAAGCCAGAACACTGAGCGTCTTGAGCGCTCTGTTGATGCGACGCGGCACTGCTGCGATTTCCTGAGGTGGGAGAGATACAGAGAACTTCTGGGGACGGTTTTTTTGTGGCGAGGGGGCTTGCCCCCGTTCGGCTGCGCAGCAGTCGTAAACCGGTTACTGCAATTCTGATTGAAGATCGCGGTGACCGATTTCAGGGTCGCTTCGCAACCCAACGGGGGCAAGCCCCCTCGCCACACAAGCCCATGCCTACAGGGCGCAATTCTAGGGGTGGGCCTTGTTGGCGATAAGCCGGGATTCTTGTGAATCTTTGTTACCGTTAACGCGATAATCCCTCGGTCGCGTCTTTAGTCGTCTGTAAAGAGCCAGCAACTTCGTGTCACAATTTGCCATTCGCCAAGAGAGCACCCCATGGACACTTTGCAAAACATGCGCGCCTTCAGTTACGTGGCCGAGGCCGGCAGCTTCACCGCCGCCGCCGTGCAACTCGACACCACCACGGCCAACGTCTCGCGTGCGGTCTCCAACCTGGAAGCCCACCTGCAAACCCGTCTGCTCAACCGCACCACCCGCCGCATTGCCCTGACCGAGGCCGGCAAGCGCTATCTATTGCGCTGCGAGCAGATCCTGGCCTACGTCGAAGAAGCCGAGGCCGAGGCCAGCGACGCCCACGCGCGCCCGGCCGGGCAACTCAAGGTGCACACCATGACCGGCATCGGTCAGCACTTCGTGATCGACGCCATCGCCCGCTACCGCAAAACCCACCCGGACGTGACCTTCGACCTGACCATGGCCAACCGCGTGCCGGATCTGCTCGACGAGGGCTACGACGTGTCCATCGTGCTCGCCAGCGAACTGCCCGACTCAGGCTTCGTCTCCCAGCGTTTGGGCATCACCTACAGCATCGTTTGCGCATCGCCCGCCTATGTAAAAGCCAATGGCTGCGCGCACAAACCCAGCGATTTGCTCAACCACGCCTGCCTGCGCCTGGTGAGCCCGGTCATCCCGCTGGAGAAATGGGCCTTCGACGGCCCTGACGGCCAGGAAATGGTCACCATCAACAGCTCACCGTTTTTGGTGAACTCCGCTGATGCGATGAAAACGGCGATCACCAGCGGTATGGGGGTTGGCGTTTTACCGGTGTACGCGGCGATTGAAGGGCTGCGCAACGGCACGCTGGTGCGGGTGATGCCGAACTATCGTTCACAGGAATTGAATCTGTATGCGATCTACCCGTCGCGGCAATATCTGGATGCGAAGATCAAAACCTGGGTCGAGTACTTGCGCGGGTCGTTGCCGGAGATATTGGCGGCGCATCAGGCGGAATTGGCGGCGTATGAGTTGAGTGGGAGTTTGGGTGGGGCGCGGTTGGCGAATTGAGGTGTGTGGACTGCGGGTTAGCCCAGCAGTCCAGTGGCCTCTCCCAATCCCCAAAGCGCTATCACTGCGAAGAACGAACAAACAGACAATCACTGCGTCAGGAAAACCCTGAATGTCTGAGAAGTCTTAATTCAGTAGACCGGTGTATTTGCCCCAAGCCCATAAAGCCACCATGCAAACAATGAAAAACGTTGCAATATGAAATGGAATATTGACCCACAACTTAAGCGTCGCAGGAAGTTGCGATAGATCCGAGATTGTCAGAGGCTCAGTTCGCTGCAGAAATGACTTGCTGGCGCAAAGCAATCCGCTAATTCGGCTCAAACGCATTAATCTGCTAATGGCTCCGCTGCCCATCAACTGATCTTCTTCTAAAACAGAGGACTTCTTAAGATACTTTTCAATTTCGTCAAGTTTGAAAAAAGCCACATATAAAATTACGACCAAATTTATTAGCATACATACCAATAAAAGTAGGGCGCATGCTCCATATAGGATTTTTTCTTGGCTCATGGAGTGGTTGCCTCGTGGATCAATTCTCCACTTGCCTCTCCCAACTTCGCCCCGATATTTCCTCCGACCGATGCTGTGCCCCCGCTGAGAATTAACGCGCAAACGATACCGCCTAAGCCGCGGGTCTTCAAAGCAATACCGGCGCAGTACTTTAAGGTGACTTTTCCCGTCACAACGCCTGCGGTAACCCCGCCAATTACGTTGCCAGACAGTTTACCGCCCTCGGAAAATTGCACCTGCCTGCAGTCTTCGGTGCTTCCTGTTCGGCAAACCTCGTTGATGCGCATGGTGGCTGCACCTGCTGCAAGTCCTATTCCTACATAGCCTCCCGCCTTCATAAACTTGGCGGCCTTCGCCACACCATCAATATTAGAGGCGTAGCCAGGTAACTGTGTTGGTGCCCCAGCCTTGTTCCAATGATGAATCGTTCTACGAGTAGAAAGGCCCAAGGCACGCTTGAGCTTGGGATGATCCGGAATACCGGTGCCTTTTCGTACAAGCCCCCCTAGGCCGGCATCGAGTTTGGCCATCAACCGCTTGCGCTGGGAAAAAAACTCAGGGGAGTGCAAATGGCCGTGTTTACGGAATTGCTGCTGATGCAGCCCATCAAGTTCTTTCAGGGTCGTTTTCAGACTCTCCAAATGCTGACCGATCATGAACGACGCTACGCCTAACGACCCCGCCGACACCTCCAAAAAAGGCTCGATCACTTCATGATGCTCGACTAAAAACGATGCCTCTTCATCACTCAGATCCTTCAATGCTTCGTTGACCTTCTGCGCCGCGATCATCATTTGCGCCTCTTCGCGGCGGCACATGTAATGCCGTGAATCGCTGAAAATCACCATTTGCCCCGGTTTCACCCGCTCATCGAGATGGCGATTGAGCGAGCGGAATTCCCGGCGCAGTGCATCGCTTGGCGGGTTTTCGTACAGTGAGCGCTCAAGGGCTTCGAGGGTCATGGGCTGCTGAATGATGTAGAAGCCCGACTCCACGGGTTTGGGCAGAGCGAAGGCGTGTTCTTCGACCAGATGTTGCGCCGGTGGAGGTTCGGGTTTGGGTTTGAAGGCATTCCATGAAGCACCGCCGTTTTCGGGATCGATGCGAGGCGTCACCATGACCCAATCACCGTTGCTAACGGCGTTGATGAGTTTCTGCTGATTGGCGGCCTGCATGTAGTTGGAGCGGTTGGCGCCGATCGCGCCAAGCAGATCGTCGAAGCCTTGCAGGTCGTAGGGATAGCTCAGGGCCTGGCGCAGGTCGGCGACGGCTTGATGGCTGTCTAGCACCTGGCCGCTTTGGCCGGCGAGTTGGTTTTGGGGGATGAGTCTGGTCACGCTCGTGTCCCGTTCCTTGGAAATGGGAGACTTTGGCGAGTGGGCTCAAGGGGGGATGCCGGGCGAATCGTTTTTGCGTGTAGGGGAAGTCCGAGTTTTTTGATGGCGACATTGTGGGTGCTGCCGAAGGGCTGCAATCTTTCGATCTTTACGTCATTGATAGCGCCGGAAGATCGAAAGATCGCAGCCTTCGGCAGCTCCTACAGACGGGGTGATTTTTGAGGATGTTTCCCACAGGTTTTGACGGTTGTTGCTTCGGAAACGAAATGGGTAGGCTTTGGGGGGCGCTACCAAATCAGCGATCAGGTCTGGAAAACCTGGCGAACACTTACCAAACCCCATGGCATACTGCGGCGCTTTTTTCTGCACGCAATTCCTTGTTATGGCGGCTGTGCGCGGGAGACCTTCGGGTCTGCCGGGTTTGGTGGATGTTCCGGTTTTTCCAGTCCGCGCGCAGCTGCCACCCTTTCGTCTGGAAAACGAAAGATGGCAGTTCCACTTCATCTGCCAATGAGTAACTTCCGCATGATCAAAGAAACACCGAATCCTCCTGAAACCGACGACGTTTCCCCCTACGAATCCCTCGATTCAAAAAAGCTCCACGATGCCGCTAACCGCGCGCTCGATCACTACCTCAATCCAGCCGCTCTCAAATCCCCCGTGGCTCGCAAGCCAAGCACGATGTACATGGTTGCGCCGGATATGAAAGATGAAGACCTGTTGGCTCACACCTGTGAATCGTTGGCCCAGGCCAGTGTGATGGCGACTGATTTTGCGGGGTATCTGGAAGGACCACATCGGCACACGGCGATGGCGATTCAGCAAATCGTCATGCTGGCCGAGCTGGCGGTGAACCGGATGCTGGATAACCTCAACGTACCCAAACCCGCGCCACACAGCTGACCCCTGTAGGAGCGAACTGTGGCGAGGGGGCTTGCCCCCGTTGGGCTGCGAAGTAGCCCCCCAATCGCTGATGTACCAAATATCTTGTGAGTGCTACGCACTCAAACGGGGGCAAGCCCCCTTGCCACAAGTTCGCTCCTACAGTTTTGGATGGTGTACACCCGGCAATCCGAGCGCTCGCATAATGTCCGGGAAGAATGTTAGCGTGCTTGGCATTCTCCAAGCCCGACGAGCCGCCTCCAATGAAAAAAACCGTCCTCGCCTTCAGCCGTATCACCCCACCGATGATCGAACGTCTGCAACAAGACTTCGACGTGATCGTGCCGAACCCGAAAAACGGCGACATCCATGCCCAATTCAATGAAGCCCTGCCCCACGCCCACGGCCTGATCGGCGTTGGCCGCAAACTCGGTCGCGCGCAACTGGAAAACGCCAGCAAACTTGAAGTGGTCTCCAGCGTCTCGGTCGGCTACGACAACTACGACCTCGCCTACTTCAATGAACGCGGAATCATGCTCACCAACACCCCCGACGTCCTCACCGAAAGCACCGCCGACCTGGCCTTCGCCTTGCTCATGAGCAGCGCCCGCCGCGTCGCTGAACTGGACGCCTGGACCAAGGCCGGCCAATGGCAAGCCACCGTCGGCGCGCCGTTGTTCGGTAGTGATGTGCATGGCAAAACCTTAGGGATTGTCGGCATGGGTAACATCGGCGCGGCCATCGCCCGTCGCGGCCGGTTGGGTTTCAACATGCCGATTATCTACAGCGGCAACAGCCGCAAGGCTGCACTGGAACAAGAACTCGGCGCGCAGTTGCGCAGCCTCGACCAGTTGCTGGCCGAAGCCGATTTTGTCTGCCTGGTGGTGCCGCTCAGCGAAAAAACCAGGCACCTGATCAGCCACCGTGAGCTGGCGCTGATGAAACCGAGCGCCATCCTGGTGAACATCGCCCGCGGCCCCGTAGTGGACGAAGCGGCGCTGATCGAAGCGCTGCAGAACAACCGGATTCGCGGCGCCGGGCTGGACGTCTACGAGAAAGAACCGCTGGCCGAGTCGCCATTGTTCCAACTGAAAAACGCCGTGACCTTGCCGCACATTGGCTCGGCGACTCATGAAACCCGTGAAGCCATGGCCAACCGTGCCTTGGCCAACTTGCGCAGTGCCTTGTTGGGTGAACGGCCGCAAGATCTGGTGAACCCACAAGTGTGGAAAGGCTGATTAAATAAGGGCAGACGTTTCAAACGCCTGCCCGCTCATTACATAATTTGCAATTCAGTCCGCCGTCATAAAACAGACACCCACGATAGACTCTCCATTACTGACCCGTACCCTTACGGGACTTAGCCATGGAGAGCAAAAGCTTGAACTCGTCGACAACTGACCATCTCATCAGATACAGCAAAATAATATTGATGGCCTATATCAGTTTCTTTGGCCTGATGGTGATGTTCAGCAACTTTACCGACTACGCAGCCAATTATGAGTACGTCGGCCACGTCCTGAGCATGGACACCACCCGGGAAAATTCAAACTTGAGTTACCGGGCAATTACCTCACCCATACTTCACCACCGAATTTATTGGGTCATTATTACCCTTGAAGTAATTTCTACCACTTTCTGCCTGCTGGGCACGTTCCATCTTTACCAAAACATCAATGCTTCTTCCGAGGTTTTTCACGAAGCAAAAAAGTTTGCGATCATTGGGCTATTGGTTGCCATTTTTATCTATTACGTCGTTCTACAAGTCATTGGCATCGAATGGTTCAACATGGATGAGTCACTCACCTGGAACGCCAAGGACTGGGCTCGAAATATTGTCGATTTCATAGTGCCGGTGCTGATTTATGTGGCCATCAGGATCGAGCGCTGAGTTGTTCGGTGCCGCTTCTTTGCATTATCGACACCTTGGCTTTACGGAACACGAGCACATTGCCCAGCATCACCAATACCAACCCGACCAGTGCTGGCGCGGTCCATTGATAACCTTCGAAAAACGCCGACACATTCAGCGCCACCACCGGAAAGAGTACGGTGCAATACGCTGCCCGCTCCGGCCCCATGCGCCCCACCAGCGTCAGGTAGGCGGTGAAACCGATCACCGAACCCGGAATCACCAGGTACAGCAACGACCCGATGTAGCGGGCATTCCATTCCATATCGAACGGAATACCTTTGACCAGACACCACACCGTCAACATCGCCGCGCCGTAAGCCATGCCCCAGGCATTGGTGGTCAAAGGCTTCAGGCCGGCTTTCTGTTGCAGGCTCGACAGCATGTTGCCGGCCGAAAAGCATAAGGTTCCGAGCAGCGCCAAGCCCAACCCGAGCAGGGTGTCAGGGCTGGCGGTATGACCGGCCAGCTCCGGCCAGAACAACAAGCCCAATCCGAGCAAACCCAGTGCACCGCCCATCAGTACATTGCGAGCGATTTTCTGACCGAATAACACCCGTGCGTTGAAGGCATTCCAGAGGGTGGCGGTGGAAAACACCACGGCGATCAGACCGCTGGGAATCCATTGGCTGGCGGTAAGAAAGCACATGAAATTGATGCAGAACAGGCACAAGCCCTGCGCCAGGCAAATCAGATGTCCGCGACGGTTCATCACTTGCAGACGGCGGCTGAGCAGCAACATCACGAACAGCACCAGCGCGGCAAGGCCGAAGCGATAGACGATCGACACCGGAATCGCCACCACGCCCAGTTGCCATTTCAAGGCGATCCAGGTGGTGCCCCAGATCAGCACGGTCAGTAGATACAACGAAAGGTTCATGGTGAAGACTCCTGAATAGGCCTTCAGTGTCTGGCGCGAAACATTTTTGCACTTGCATAAACTTGCGGTTTTGTCGGCGGCCGGGCTGGCAGGCCAACATCTACGGAGTAGGATGCAAGGCGTTGGAGAGAACCGATCATGGCCGCACTGGAAACCCTGCAAGTCTTTCAAGCGCTTAACCGCTCGCCCAATGCTCGCCTGGAGCACAGCGCCGAGCTCGGTGACGGCATGGCCGCAGCTTTGTGGAACAACCACCACGATGCCCAGGATTACGAAGCGCCGAGCCATCACACCTTGTCTTGCTACATCGCCGGCGGCACCGGTACTTTTCGCCGCGACCAGCCCGGCACCAAGGGTGGCCCGGACAAGCTGTGCATTCTGCCGGCCGACCATCAGTCAGGCTGGGTGATCAACGGCGATATTCGCCTGGCCCACCTGTATTTCAGCCCCGAACAATTTGCCCTTGGTTGCGTCACGCTGCTGGATCGCGAACCTCGGGAATTGCAGTTGCGCGAGCGCACGTTCCTCGAAGACCCGCAGCAAGCCCGACGCTTTCGGCAGTTGATCACCCTCAACTGGGATGAACCGGGCGAACGTCTGCTCACCAGCAGCCTGGCCCACGAAATGCTCAGCCATGCCCTGCTCAGCCAGGTTGGTTTACGTGAGGGCTTGCGACTCAAAGGCGGGTTGGCGGCACATCAACGGCGGCAGTTGATGGCGTTCATCGACCATCAATTGGCGGAAGCGATCAGCCTTGGGCAGTTGGCTGCATTGTGTGCGTTGTCGGAATACCACTTTGCGCGAATGTTTCGTGTGAGCTTCGGTTTGCCGCCGCATCAATATGTGCTGGCTCGGCGACTGAAGCGCGCGCGGGACTTGTTGCGCACAACGTCGCAGCCGTTGGGGGATATTGCGTTGGCCTGTGGGTTTGCCAGTGCGAGCCATTTCACTAACCGGTTTCGCCAGGCGTTGGGTGGCACGCCTGGGGAGTATCGGCAGGCGTTTTTGCGGTAAAGCAAGATCAAAAGATGCAGCCTTCGGCAGCTCCTACACGGGAGGCGAACGTTGATGGAGCCGTCGCAGCTTTTTTAACGAGTCTGAAGAGATAGCAGCCAGGAGCCGATTGCCGGATGCCGCCCTCGCCACTACAATGCGAACAATTCTTGTTCTCTAACGTATCCAAATGCGTCCGGAGCGGTTCCGTTGTCGTCAGCCACTACCGTCGAAGTTCTTTATCAGGCCCATCACAACTGGCTCACCGGTTGGCTGCGGCGCAAACTCGGCTGCCCTGACAGCGCCGCGGATCTGGCCCAGGACACGTTCATTCGAGTGCTGACGGCACGGGAAACGCCCCGGATCATCGAACCGCGGGCGTTCCTCACTACCATCGCCAAGCGTGTACTGTTCAATCATTACCGCCGTCAGGATATAGAGCGCGCCTACCTCGACGCGCTGGCGCAGAGGCCGGAAATCGTCGCGCCATCGGAGGAGGATCGGGCGATCATCCTGCAAACGCTGATGGAACTCGACCAGTTGCTCGACGGTTTGCCACGCCTGGTCAAACGCGCCTTTTTGCTGGCTCAGCTCGATGGCTTGACGTATCCACAGATCGCCGCCGAACTGGGCATTTCCATTGCCACGGTCAAACGGCACCTGAACAAAGCGGCGATGCGCTGCTACTTCGCACTATGAACAGCCCTGCGGATTTCTCCTCTCAAGTGGCCGTGCAGGCCGTGCACTGGTGGATGCAAGTCCAGCAAGGGCCGTTGAATCCGCGTCAGCAAATCGCCTGGCAGCAATGGCTCGATGCTCACAGTGAGCATCGCCGGGCCTGGGAGCATATTCAACGGGTCAACCAGCGCTTGCGCGGTGTGTCTTCACCGCTGGCCCATGCGGCCCTCAACGCACCGAAATCCGCCGGGCGCCGTCAGGCATTGAAGCTGTTGCTGATTCTCGGCGCGGGTTCGGCGGTCACCTGGGGCATGCGCGAGCACATTGCGCTGACGCCATTGTTGGCCGACTACCGCAGCCCGATCGGCCAGCGACGTAAAGTGCCGCTCGGCGATGGTAGCCAGGTGCAGCTCAATACTGCCAGTTCGGTCGATGTGCGAATCGACGGTCAGCAACGGCTGATCCGCTTGCTTGAAGGCGAAATGCTGCTGACTGCCGCCCAAGCGTTTCAAGTACAGACGGCACAAGGCCTGTTGAAAACCCAAGGTGGGCGCCTGAATGTGCGGCAGTTTGCCGATCACACTCAGGTGGCGGTGTTCGAAGGCAGCGTCGAATTGACGCCCGATGGCGGCGCACCGCTGATGCTGCAAACTGCCCGGCAGTCGAGATTCGACACACGCGGCATCGGCGCTCCCCGGCCACTGGACGCCAACAGCGGCGCCTGGGCCGAGGGCATGCTGGTGGCCGCGCACATGCGCCTGGGGGATTTTCTCGATGAACTCGGTCGCTATCGCCGGGGGCAGCTTAATTGCGCGGCGAATGTTGCCGACCTGCTGATCTCCGGGACTTATCCACTGGACGACAGCGAGCGGATTCTTGATCTGCTGGAAATCAGTTTGCCGGTGAAGGTGAGGCGTTTTACCCGGTATTGGGTGACGGTCGAGGCGCGCGCGTAAATGATCGTTCCCATGCTCTGCGTGGGAATGCAGCCCGTGACGCTCCGCGTTACTTCCAGAGCCGAACGCGGAGCGTCCGTTGAGGCATTCCCACGCAGAGCATGGGAACGATCTTCAATCTCAAAAAAAAAGTGAGCCGTTTTTCAGATCTGGCGTGACAGAGAAGGAAAGCCCCCTTGATTCAACCTTCTCAGGATCGCCTTTCATGCAACCCATCCGCGTCACACCGCTAACCCGCACCTTGCGCCAACTCTTGCTGGGCGCCAGCCTGAGCTTCGGAGCACTGCCGCTGGTGCATGCCGCCGACACCAAGCCGTATCACATCGCGCCGTCCTCGCTGGAAAACGCCCTCAACCAGTTTGGTCGCGAAGCCGGCGTGCTGATCTCCTTTGGCTCGCAAGTCACCAGCGGTGTGCAAAGTCGCGGCCTGGAAGGCCACTACACCCCTTCCCAGGGTTTGAACGCGTTGCTCGAAGGCACCGGCCTGCAAGCTCGCGCCGAGGGCGACAATGCTTTCAGCCTGCAACCGGCGGGTGATGCGGCGCTGGAGCTGGACACCTCGAAAGTGGTCGGCGACTGGCTCGGCGATGCGGCGCAAACCAACGTCTTCGAACATCCTGGCGCTCGCGATGTGATCCGCCGCGAAGAATTCGAACGCCAGGGCGCGACTCAGGCCAAGGATGTGCTCAATCGCATTCCGGGGGTCAATGCGCCGGACAACAACGGCACCGGCAGCCATGACATGGCGCTGAACTTCGGCATTCGCGGGCTCAACCCTCGACTGGCTTCGCGCTCCACGGTATTGATGGACGGCATTCCGGTGCCCTTCGCACCTTATGGTCAGCCGCAGCTTTCGTTCGCGCCGATCAGCATGGGCAACATGGACGCGGTCGACGTGGTGCGCGGCGGCGGTGCAGTGCGCTACGGGCCGCAGAACGTCGGCGGTGTGGTCAACTTCGTGACTCGCGCCATTCCCGATGAACCGACGGTCAAGGGCGGCTTCCAGACCGAAACCAGTCCATCGTCCAGCCATGACGGCTTCAAAACCACCGGCAATTTGCTGGCCGGTGGCACGGCCGATAACGGTCTGGGCGGCGCGATTCTGTACTCGGGCACCCGTGGTGGCGACTGGCGCGAACACAGCGACACCGAAATCGATGACCTGATTCTCAAGGGCAAATACCAGCTCGACGAGGCCAACAGCTTCAACGCCATGGCCCAGTATTACGAAGGCAAGGCAGACATGCCCGGCGGGCTGAACGTCGCCGACTACGACGCCGACCCGTACCAGTCGACCCGCCCGAAAGACCAGTTCTGGGGCCGCCGCACGATGTTCAATTTCGGCTATCGCTATCAGCAAGATCGCCGGGAGTTCACCGCCAATACCTTCTTTACCAAAACCCTGCGCAGCGGTTATCTGGACCAGGGCACGTTCCTCTCGCTGTCGCCACGCGAGTATTGGGTACGTGGCCTGGAAACCCGTTTCGCCCAAGGCTTCGACCTCGGCCAAACCAGCCATGAAGTCGGCGTCGGCTATCGCTACATCAACGAAGCCAGCCACGAACTGCGCTACCGCACGCCGATCGCCAGCAACGAACTTCCGACCACCAACAGCCGCAACGACCGCGATACGCGGGGTGGCACCGAGGCCAATGCGTTCTTCGTCGATGACCGGATCGACATCGGCAAGTGGACGATCACCCCGGGCATCCGCTACGAAATGATCGAGTCGCAGCAGACCAACAACCTGACCAACGTGAAATACAAAGGCGACTACAACACCGCCCTGCCAGCGTTGAACGTGCTCTATCACCTGACCGACAGCTGGAACCTCTACGCCAATACCGAAGGTTCATTTGGCAGCGTGCAGTACAGCCAGATGCCTAACCGGGTGACCAGCGGCGAAGTCAAACCGGAGAAGGCGCGCACCTGGGAACTGGGCACCCGCTACGACAATGGCCCATTGCGTGCCGAGATTGGCGCGTTCCTGATCAATTTCGACAATCAGTATGAAAGCAATCAAACCAATGATTCGGTGATCGCCCGTGGCGAAACCCGTCATCAAGGCATTGAAACCAGCATCAACTACGCCCTCGACGATTTGAGCCCGGCGCTGGCCGGTTTCGATGTGTACGCGACTTACGCCTATGTCGACGCAACTATCCGCGAAGACGGTCCGAACAAGGGCAATCGCGTGCCATTCTCTTCGAAACACAAAGGCACAATCGGCGTCGGCTATACCGAAGGCGCCTGGAAACTGAACCTGGACAGCAGCTACCAGAGCGACCAGTTCGCTGACAACGCCAACACCTCGGCCGAAAGCGCCGATGGCAGCACCGGCAAGATTCCGGGGTACATGTTGTTCAGCAGCCGTGCGGCGTATGACTTCGGGCCAAAGTTGGCGGACTTGAATATAGCGGTGGGGGTGAAGAACATTTTCAACCACCAGTACTTCACTCGCTCGTTCGATGACAACAACAAAGGCAAGTACGTGGGAGAACCGCGCACGGTGTATATGCAGACTTCCGTCGCGTTTTGATTCAATGATGGCTAGAGCGGCGAGGGGGCTTGCCCCCGTTGGACTGCGTAGCAGTCCCAAAACAATCCAATGAGTTGTGTCAGGCAAAACCGGATAGCAGGTTTTGCGACTGCTACGCAGCCGAACGGGGGCAAGCCCCCTCGCCACAGTAAGCCCCTTTACCACAGTAAGCCCCCTCACCACAGAAGCCCCTCGCCGCAGGTTTCCACAGGAGCCAGCGAATACCACAAACAAGAACGGGCCTGCATAAGCAGGCCCGTTTTTCAGGTGGAGAGAAAGTGGAAAGGTAAAAAGTGAATCAAGCCTCAGCCGTTTTGTGCAGCCTGTTCGTTCTCCAGAAACTCGTCTTCCAGCAGCGCATCGGCCGTAGGCCTTTCGAACGGCACCACAGCGGCACGTGGTTTGCCCCGCAGTTTGCCGAACAGATGTTCAAGCGCATGTTCGAGTTTTTCAGCCGCACCGTCGATCGCCATTTCCAGGTTAGCGGCTTTATGGGTCACAGAAATCGGTTGATGGCCTTTTGGCCGCGCTTCCAGCTGACAGCGTATATCGTGGGGACCGGGCTTGTCGCCGTTCTCATCCCGCAGGTGGACCTCGACGCGGGTCAGGTCCTCTTCATAACGTTCGAGCGTGCTCTCAATGGTAGTACGTACCCACTCCTCCAGTCGGATGCTGCTTTGAATATGGTTATCGCTATTGACTTGGATTTGCATAGTTCATCCCTTATTTCAGCTAGCTCGCGAGAGGCCCCTTCGGCTGGCCCTTGGGCTTCATCACCGTGACCTCTTGGTTACACAATCGGTGTGCGCGCAAAACATTTCAACCCCTAAAAAAAGATAAATATTCATTCGCAAAAAAAGCCGGACAACGGGTAAAAGCGCTGTTAATGTCGGGAGTTCGGTCGCCCCTGGCTGATGTTCCAGGCTGCTGTCACATCTGCCGCTCCGCCAGCGGGTGCAGGCTACGAAATACCCCCGCTTCTTCCACCAGCCAGTCATGCACCGCGCGCACGCCCGGATGGCTTAGCGCACCCGGCGCATAAAGCAGCACGTAACGCTTGTGATTGGGCACCGCCAGGCCAAACGGCACGATCAGCGTCCCGCGCTCCAGTTCATCGTTGAGCAGCGTTCGCCGCGCAATCGCCACGCCCATCCCGGCAATCGCCGCTTCAATGGTCAGGTGATTGCGATTGAAAGTATGCCCGCGCCGCACATCCGCGCCCTCGAAGCCGATGGCGTTGAGGTAGAACTCCCATTCCGCGTATTCGTAACTGCCGCGCCAGGCGGTGATGTCGTGCAGCAACGGAAAATGCACCAGGTCCGCCGGGCCATGCAGAGGCGGCCTTGCGCGCAACAGGCCAGGGGCGCACACCGGAAAGATCTGCTCATCCAGCAAGGTTGTGGATAACAATCCCGGATAACTGCCGTCATTGAGGTCAATGGCCAAATCGAAGTCGCCCTCATGCAATGGCACGCTGCTGTCCTCGGCCACCAGCCGCAGCTGAATGTCCGGAAAACGCTGTTGCAAACGCGGCAGGCGCGGGGTCAGCCATTTGCTCAGGAAGGAGGGAATCGAGCGCAGCCGCAATATCCCGCTGATCATTCCCGCGTCCAGTCGTCGCAATTCCGCATCGATGCTGCCGTAGGCTTCATTGACGGTGATAGCCAATCGCTGGCCCTTGGCGCTCAACTCCACACCCCGGGCGCGACGATGAAACAGGCGAAAACCCAGCCGCTCTTCCAGTTGGCGAATTTGCTGACTGACCGCACCCGGCGTGATGTGCAATTCCTCGGCGCAACGGGTGAAGGACAAGTGCCGCGCGGCACACGAAAACACGTGCAGCCAGACGTAGGTCTGGGCATGCAATTGGCGACTCATTGTTTAGTCCTGCTAAAGGCTGTCTTAGGAAGTTTCGTTGGTCACGTAGGACCGAGGTTGGCAGTATCGCCCACCTTGCGCTTGGCCTACAAAAATGGCGGCGATTTCTCTTCCATTGCTTGTATAGGCTTTAGCATGGCTATCAGTGTTTTCGATCTCTTCAAAGTTGGCATCGGTCCGTCCAGCTCCCATACCGTCGGCCCGATGCGCGCCGCAGCAACCTTCACCCAGGCACTGATTGACCAGCATTTACTGGCCGATGTACGGCGGGTAGAAATCCGCCTCTACGGTTCGCTTTCGGCCACTGGCGTCGGTCACGCCACCGACCGTGCCTGTGTCATGGGCCTGATGGGCGAATGGCCAGACAGCATTGATCCGAATTCGATCGACAACCGAATCCAGGCGTTGCATGAAACCGGTGAACTGAGTCTGGCCGGCAAATCGACCATTGCCTTCAACTGGCAGCGCGATCTCCTGCTGCTGGACGAGAGCTTGCCCTACCACCCCAACGCGATGTCGCTGACAGCCTTTGGCGAAACCGGTGAACTGTTCGAGCAGACGTACTACTCGGTAGGCGGTGGTTTCATCATCGAAGCCGCGGAAGCCGAGTCCGGCATTGCACCGGCCAGCGATGTGGTGCTGCCCTACGATTTTTCCAGCGCCGCCGAATTGCTCAAACTCTGCAACCAGCACGGTCTGCGGGTTTCCGAATTGATGATGGCCAACGAACGGGCCTGGCGCAGCGACGCCGAGATTCGCCAGGGCTTGCTGCATATCTGGTCGGTGATGCGCGAGTGCGTCGAGCAAGGTTTACGTCACGAAGGCATCCTGCCCGGCGGTCTGAATGTTCCGCGCCGCGCCGCGAAATTGCACCGCAGCCTGTTGGAAATCAGCAAACCGAATGTCATCAGTTCCACCCTGTCAGCCATGGAGTGGGTCAACCTGTTCGCCCTCGCCGTGAACGAAGAGAACGCGGCTGGCGGACGCATGGTGACCGCGCCTACAAACGGGGCGGCGGGGATCATTCCCGCCGTGTTGCACTACTACATGAAATTCAACCCGGACGCGTCGGACGATGACGTGGTGGCGTTCTTTTTGGGGGCTGCCGCTGTAGGCATTCTGTGCAAGAAAAACGCCTCGATTTCCGGCGCCGAAGTCGGCTGCCAGGGCGAAGTCGGTTCCGCCTGCGCCATGGCCGCCGCCGGCCTGGCCGACATACTCGGAGCAACTCCCGAGCAACTGGAAAATGCCGCCGAAATCGGCCTGGAACACAACCTCGGCCTGACCTGCGATCCGGTCGGCGGCCTGGTGCAGGTACCGTGTATCGAGCGCAATGCAATCGCTGCCGTAAAGGCGATCAACGCCACACAAATGGCCCTGCGCGGTGACGGCAAACACTTCATTTCCCTGGACCGGGTGATCCGCACCATGCGCGATACCGGTGCCGACATGCACGACAAATACAAAGAAACTTCACGGGGCGGCCTGGCTGTCAACTGGGTGGAGTGCTGAAGAGCACTCCGAAGCAGGTGCCTGCCTGACCGTCCGCAAAACGTGAGCCCGAGCAAGAATAATAACGAGGCAAAAACGATGACCGATGTACGTACACCTGCTGCCGATAATCCTGCTGTAGATCTGACACGTAATAGAGAAATAACCCACAAAGGCTGGAGCAAACACGACACCACCTGGATGCTTGGCCTCTATGGCACGGCGATTGGCGCCGGCACATTGTTCCTGCCGATCAACGCCGGCGTCGGCGGTTTCTGGCCGCTGCTGCTCCTGGCGGTGCTGGCCTTTCCGATGACCTTCTTCGCCCACCGCGGCCTGACGCGCTTCGTGTTGTCCGGGCGTTCCGGGGACATTACCGAAGTGGTGGAAGAACACTTCGGCATCGGTGCCGGCAAAGTGATCACGCTCCTGTATTTCTTCGCGATATTCCCGATTTTGCTGGTATACAGCGTGGCGCTGACCAACACCCTGAGCAGCCTCATGGAGCATCAGTTGCACATGACCCCGCCGCCTCGGGCAATCCTGTCGCTGGGGCTGATTCTCGGCTTGATGGCGATTGTGCGTTGCGGCCAGGGTGTCATCGTCAAATGCATGAGCGTGCTGGTTTACCCGTTCGTCGCGGCGTTGCTGCTGCTCGGCATCAGCCTGATTCCGAACTGGAACGGCGCGTTCTTCGCCACCGCCAGCGAAGGCATGCCGCTGCCGCTGTTCTTCCAGACCTTGTGGCTAGCGATTCCGGTGATGGTGTTTTCGTTCAACCATTCGCCGATCATTTCCGCGTTCGCCGTTGATCAGAAACAGCGTTACGGCGAGCAAGCCGAACGCAAAAGCAGCGGCATTCTCGCAATCGCCCACATCATGATGGTCGTGACGGTGATGTTCTTCTGCTTCAGCTGTGTGCTGGCCTTGTCCCCGGCTGATTTGGCCGCTGCGAAGGCGCAGAACATTTCGATCCTGTCGTACCTGGCCAACCACTTCCAGACACCGGTCATCGCTTACGCCGCGCCGTTGATTGCGTTGGTGGCGATCACCAAATCCTTTCTCGGCCATTACATCGGCGCCAGCGAAGGCTTTCAGGGCCTGATCGTGAAAAGCCTGCGTGGCCGTGGGCGCGTCATGTCCGCCAGTTGGCTGAACCGCATCACTGCGCTGTTCATGATCCTCAGTTGCTGGGCCGTGGCGACCTTCAATCCGAGCATCCTGGGCATGATCGAAACCCTCGGCGGGCCGATCATCGCGTGCCTGTTGTTCCTGATGCCGATGTACGCCATCCGCCGCGTGCCGGCCTTGCGCCAGTATTCGGGCCTGGCCTCGAACGTGTTCGTGGTGTTGATCGGTTTGATTGCACTGTCTGCGATCATTTACTCATTCATGCCCTGAAACGGGCAGGCAAAAAGAAGGCGGGCCAGAGTGCCTAATGCCGGTCAGTCAAGCGAGCAAACCGCTTTTCGTAGGAGCCAGGCTTGCCGGCGAAGGCGTTCTTAAGTGCGCTTTCGCCGGCCAGCCTGGCTCCTACAGATCCGATTTGTCCTTGACTGACTGGCATTAGCCAGAGTGCCCGCCACTTTTTTGCCGTGTTCATTGTTCGACCATTTTTCCGGCATGTCCCTTGCTATGTCTCCTACGCGGCACGGATGAAAGTACATGAACATGGAAGGCCGATGGTCTGGTGTGGCGAACTAATCCCGATCATGGCCGGTCAACAACTGCACGTTCAATCAGGCGGTGACGCATCATGGACAACCCCTTTCAACTCATTACCGATGCCTTTGCACCGGATTATCAAGTCAACCTGAGTATTCAGGGTCTGGACGGCAGCATCATGCTGACCCTCTCCAAAAATGGTCGCGTGGTGGCCAAACGGATGATCAGCACCGAACAGCGCAATGATCCCAAGCGCCTCAAACGCCTGGTGCAAAGCATTCAATTTGGCATCGCCATCGAACAAGGCCACAGCGCCGTGGCCATCCTTGAAGCCATGACCGACGGCGACAGTCGCACCCCGCCGCCCTTGGTCAAATCCCGGCCCCGACCTTCAATGGGGCTTTAAATCTCGCCCTTCTCCACTTCGGGATGTTCACCGGAACCCGCACCGATCTTGCGTTGCGGGTGTTCGATCTTCACCGAAGGAAACTGCGAGGAGGCGTAACGCACCACCAGAATCGCAAACGCCAGCAGCAGAATCCCGCCGCACAGGTAGATGATTCCCAGGTCCGGTGGATTGTGGTGCGAGACGTTGGAGATGAGCAGGCGTGTCAGTGCGGTGATCGCCACATAAATCAGGAAGCGCACCGGCATGTGGTTGGTCTTGAAGTAAATCCCGACCATCGCCCCCAGTTCCAGGTAGATGAACAGCAGCAAGATGTCATCGATCTTGATATGCCCCTTTTCGAGCATTCCGAGGAATTCCATCACCGCCGCCCACGCGGTCACTGCTCCGATGGCAAATAGTGCCAGGTAGTGGAAGGTTTCGACGAACAGGTTGCCCAGGGACTCGGCCAGTTGGTGCACGCTCTGCCGCAGGTTCTCGGCCCAGTTGATTTTCACTTTGATTGTTCCTTAGCTCGGTTCGAGCGGATGATGCGGGATGGACGTGACGGTTGTTCTGCATGCAGAAAAAAGGCCAGATAGTGTGGGTGAGATGGTGGCTGCGTGACATGAGACACGTTGGTGGTGGTTGGACGGACGCCATCGCGGGCAAGCCCGCTCCCACAGGGTTCAGCGGTGCTCGCGATGGGAGCGGACACGGTTCACCTGACAAACCCTGAATTCGGTCTACATTAAAAAGCCACTACCCAAAGCGCAGGGATTCGCTTATCCTTTTCGCTGTATATAAATACAGTGGTCGAAACAGACAACTAATGTAAAGGCATGTGAGGTGGTGAATGGCCGTCGAAGTGGTATACCGCAGCAGCCGAGATCTGGAGCGCTTGTTCATGGATAAAGCCGAAGCTGACCGTCATGACAAAATGCTCGAACTGGCCGAATTGCTGGCTGAAGTGTTGCAAAAAGCCGTTCCGTCCCTGACCGAACAGCAAGTGGAAGAAGCCGGGATCTACATGGCGAAGAACCGCGATGTATTCGCCAAGGCATTCAAGAGCCAGCCGGACGCATTGTCCGAACTGTTGAATGTACCCGCCGAAGCCATTGAACCTGTTAAAGCCACTGAACCTGTTGAAGCAGCGAGCGCTGAGCCGACCAAGCCAGCCAAAGCCGCCAAGACACCCAAGTAAGCAATGCCCGAATTGAATAGGCCCTGAGTCAAATGGCTCAGGGCCTTTTTCATGCCGGCGGGAACCTAGACCTCGGGTTGTTCCAGCGCCTCGACCAACGCCTTGAAGAACCGCGCCGCCTCGCCGCCGGTGACCACACGGTGATCGAAGGTCAGGGACAGCGGCAGGATCGGATGCACCACCACCGCGCCTTCGACCGCCACCGGTTCATCGCGGATCGCCCCGGCGGCGAGGATCGCCACTTGCGGTGGCACCACCACCGGGTTGGCGTAGCGGCCGAACAAGGTGCCGAAATTCGACAGGGTCAGGGTCGCCCCCATCATTTCCTGGGGCGGGATCGAGCGCGCCTGCACGTCGGCCCGCAGACGCATCACACCTTCTTTCAGATCCGCCGCCGTGCGATGGCCTACATCGCGCAGCACCGGCACGAACAAGCCGTCCGGCGTGTCCACGGCAATGCCCAGGTCGAGTCGTTCATGTTGTTTGAGCGCCTGGGTTTTGCCATCGAAGGCACTGTTGAGCACGGGCTCTACGGCGCAGGCCGCCGCCATCGCCTTGGCCAGACGAATCAATGGTTCTCGCGCCTGCCCCCAGCGATGCAGATCGGCATCGCCGAAGATCGTCACCGGCACCACTTCGGCATGGGACCTGGCCATGTTCAGCGCCATGCTGCGTCGCACCCCGCGCAGTTTTTCGCCGCCGAAACGTTCACGTTCCGTCTGGGCTGCGTTTTCCACGTCGCTGCGGGTGATCTGACCTTCCTGGCCGGAACCCGTCAAGCCGCTCAGTTCAACGCCGAGCTGCCGCGCCAATTGACGCACCGCCGGCGTGGCACGGCTCGCCAGATGCTCACGAGTCGAAGGCGCGGCGCCGATAAAAAATGCATCTTCCTGATCCGTGCCGCCGCCCTCCAGCCGCCCGACCACAGTGCCCGCATCGGCTTCGCCTTCGTAACCGAGCAGAGGTTCGCCAACGTGAAGGATGTCGCCCGCGCCACCAAAGGTTTTCGCCACCACACCATCGTAGGGCGCGGGAATGTCCACCAGCGCCTTGGCGGTTTCCACCGACACCAGCAGTTGGTCGGCCTTGACGGTATCGCCGACCTTGACGTGCCAACGGACGATCTCCGCTTCCTGCAAGCCTTCGCCCAGATCCGGCAGTTTGAAATATTTCATCGCAACCTCCTCGGCCTCAGGCGTGTGTTCAGGGGTAGTGCTGCATGACGGTGTCGCAGGCATGAAGAATGTCTTCGACGCCGGGCATGTACAGCGATTCCCGTCGATACAGCGGCGGCGGAATGTCTGGCGCGGTGACTCGCTGGATCGGTGCCTGCAATTCCAGAAACACCCGTTCGTAGAGACTGGCGGCGATTTCCGCGCCGACCCCGCAGGAGCGCGGTGCTTCATGCACGATCACGCAGCGACCAGTCTTGCGCACCGAGGCTTCCATCGTGTCGAGGTCCAGCGGTTTGATACTGGCGATATCGATCACTTCCGCCGAGACGCCCTGCTCGGCCAGTTGTGTGGCGGCTTGCAGGGTTTCCATCACACTGGCGCCCCAACTGATCAAGGTAATGTCGCTGCCTTCACGCAAAGTGAAACAGCTGTCCAGCGGCAGGCGCTTGCCATCATCGAGCAGCGGTTGCGGGTTCATTCGATAGAGTCGGGTGGGTTCGAGAAAGATCACTGGATCCGGGTCGTCGATGGCCGCGAGCAACAAGCCATAAGCCCGGGCCGGCGAGGACGGGACCACCACCCGCAGCCCCGGAATGTGCGCGAACAGTGCTTCAGTGCTTTCGCTGTGATGCTCCGGCGCGCGAATCCCTGCGCCCATGGGCGAGCGCATCACCATCGGGCAGGTAATCCGCCCGCGCGTGCGATTGCGCATGCGGCTGGCGTGGGACACCAGGTGCTCCATGGTGGCGTAGATGAAACCCATGAACTGGATTTCCACCACCGGTTTCAGGCCTTGGGCCGCCATGCCCACCGCCAGCCCGCCGAGCATGGTTTCGGCCAGCGGCGAGTCGATCACCCGCTTGAAACCGAAGCTGTCGCGCAGGCCCAGCGTGGCGCGGAACACGCCACCATTCACCCCGACATCCTCACCGAGGACGATGACGTTCTCGTCTTCGCTCATGGCTCGATGCAACGCCAGATTCACCGCTTCCAGCAGCGTCACTTTGCCGTTACTCATCGCTCGAACCTCCTGTCCGGCGCGCCACCCGTTCCAAAAACTCTTCGCGCTGTTCGGCCAGGGCTTGTGGCCATTGCGCGTAGACGTAATCGATGACCGATTCCGGTGCCTGCATTCCCGCCGCTTCGAAGTTATCCACCGCCTGCTGCACCAAGCCCTGGCATTCGCTGACCAGCGCCTGCTCACGGCCTTCGTTCCACACGCCCTGCCCGGCCATGAAACGTTGCAGGCGTTTGATCGGTTCTTCAAGCCAGGCCTGCTTGACCTCGCCCGCCGACCGGTAGCGCGTGGCATCGTCGGCGGTGGTGTGATCGCCAAGGCGATAGCTCAAGCATTCGAGCAACACCGGGCCTTTCCCGTGGCGCGCCCGTTCAAGGGCCGCTTGCACGCGGTCGTAAACGGCGAGTATGTCGTTGCCATCGACTTGCTCGCCGTGGAAGCCGGCGCCCATGGCTTTCTGCGCCAGGGTCGGGGCGCCGCACTGGATTCGTCGCGGCACCGAGATTGCCCATTGGTTGTTGTTGATCACAAACACCACCGGCAACTGCCAGGCGCCAGCGACGTTGAGGGCTTCGAGGAAATCACCTTTGCTGGTTCCGCCGTCGCCGCACGTAGTGACAGCGACCCGATGCTCGCCACGGATCTTGAAGGCGCTGGCGACGCCGCAGGCGTGCAGGGCCTGGGTGGCGATCGGCACACAGATCGGGAAATCCTGGGCCACCGCCGGGTCGGCAAAGTCGCTGCCACGCTCGTCGCCGCCCCAATACAGCAGGATTTCTTCCATGCGCACACCGCGCATCAATTGCACGGCAGTGTCGCGGTAATACGGGATCAGTACGTCTTCGGCGTGCATCAGGCTGCCGATCGCAACGCCTATGGCTTCCTGGCCCAGAGTCGGCGCGTAGGTGCCGATGCGCCCGGTGCGTTGCAAGGCGACAGCTTTCTGATCGAAAAGGCGGGTGAGGACCATTTGCCGATACAGACGCGTCAACAAATTGAAATCGTCGGACCAGGCAGGAAGATCGCCAAGTGGCTGGCCATCAGGGGATAAAAAACGGGTGTACGGCAGCTCAACCTTGTGAAGCATCACAGGGCTCCTGGCACGCGGGAGTCGGCGTGCATTGTTCAGCCCGACGCTTGTGACGCGGGGCTTGAAGAGCAAGTCGACCGGATAGGCCCTCACTCCTTCATTGGTTCAAACTGTTGATCAGTACAACATCAGCGGTATAGCACTTTCTCCGCCAACTCATCTGCCACCCGGGCCGGAGAGCGTTTTTCCGCCTGGGCATGGGCGAAGACTTCGGTCAACCGTGAACTGATTTTCGACAGGTGCGCGGTGATGGTCGTCAGCTCTTCCCCGCGGTGTTTGAGCGACACGTAGATCAGCCCGCCAGCATTGATCACGTAATCGGGCGCATACAAAATGCCCCGACGTTCCAGCTGATCGGCGATGCCGATATGGATCAACTGGTTGTTTGCCGAACCTGCGACCGCCGCGCAGCGCAGTTGCGCCACGCTGTTGCTGTTAAGCACACCGCCCAGACCGCACGGGGCGAGTATGTCGCACGGTGTGCTGAGCAGCGCATCGTTGGCGATTGGATGAGCGCCCAATTGCTCCATGGCCAATTGCACTTTGCCTTGGTCAATGTCGCTGACCAACAGTTCGGCACCGGCCGCATGCAGCTGTTCGGCCAAGGCAAAACCGACATTGCCCAGGCCTTGAATGGCGATGCGCAAGCCTTCGAGATTATCGCTGCCCAGACGGGCCATGGCAGTGCTGCGAATACCGGCGAATACGCCCATGGCGGCGTGCGGGGCCGGGTCGCCCGCGGCGGTGGTGCTGGTGACGAATTGGGTCTGTTGGGCGATGCAATCCATGTCCGCCACGGAGGTTCCGGCGTCGATGGCGGTGATGTAGCGACCATCGAGCTGATTGATCCAGCGCCCGAACGCTTCGAATACCGCGGCGCGGTTTTCCACATGGGCCGGGCGAACAATCACCGCAACACCACCGCCCTGAGCCAGGCCGGCCAGGGCCGCCTTGTAACTCATGCCTTGAGCAAGGCGCACCGCATCCTCGATCGCGGATTCATCGGTGGGGTAAGCAAGGTAACGACACCCGCCCAGGGCAGGTCCCAGACGGCTGTTGTGGATGGCAATCACCGCCTTCAACCCGGTGACCGGATCGACGCTCAGGTGCAGCGATTCAAGGCGAGTGCTTTGCATGAGAGCGAACATCGTAGGGCTCCCGAATCACTTCTTGTAGTCGCCAGTATAGGCTTGTGCACAAAAATTGCAGAAACGCCCCGGAATAAGCGGCGTCGCTTTTCAGGCTTTCGGACATAACCTGCTACCGCCTGTGCCCGACACTGGACGAAAGCCCGCGACGGGGCTAAAACGAGGCATTCTCCGGAGATTTTGATGACCCCGCGCCAACGTTTTTTCGACTGTCTGCAACGATCACCGCCCGCGCTGTTCGAGGCGGCGCTGTGGATGGCCGTCGAACACGATAAGGAACTGAATCCGGAGGCGGTGCTGGCGGATTTCAAGGACCTGCAGCAACGGGTCAGCTACGGGTTGCCGATGCTGTCGGTGAGTGAGCTGGCCCAACCGTTGTTGCGCCGAATGAATGACCTGGGGTTCGCTCAGGACGATTCCACGCCCTTGCGCCCGCAAGTGGCGTTACTCAATAAGGTGCTGGAACGCCGGCGAGGCCAACCGCTGGCGCTGGGCCTGATTGCACTGGAACTGGCCAGAAGGCTGGAGATTCCCATGGTCGGCGTCAACTTTCCCGGGCATTTCCTGCTACGGGTACAAGGCGCCGATCACTTGCTCGACCCGTGCGGTGGGCGACGGCTGTACCCCAACGACTGCCGGGAGTTACTGCAACGCCAGTACGGCCCGAACATGCAACTCAGCGCCGAGCATTTACTGACGGCTGAACCGGTGCAGATGCTGCAGCGGCTGTCACGCAATTTGCGCCAGTTGTACCTCACGAATGATGACTACATCGACGCCCTGATCGACGCCGAGCGCGTGCTTGAATTGGGCAACGCCTGCGCCTCCGACTACCTGGCCCGGGCCAGTCTCTATCAACGGCTGGACTGCCCGAATGCCGAGCGTTTTGACCTGGAACACGCGCTGCTGCTCTGTGACGACCCGATCCAGCGGATTCGCCTGACCGAACGGCTCGGGCATTTGCCACCGAAATCGGTCGTGCATTAATCACCGCTCCCAGTAGGCGCCAGGCTTGCCGGCGAACCAGGCGCATCGGTCTATCAGGAATACCGCGTTATCGTTCTTCGCGGGCAAGCCTCGCTCCTACGAAGGTCAGATGCGATCACCGCGCCCTGTAGGCGCCAGGCTTGCCGGCGAACCAGGCGCCTCGGTCTATCAGGAATACCGCGTTATCGTTCTTCGCGGGCAAGCCTCGCTCCTACAAAGGTCAGATGCGATCCAACCGATATCACCGCGCCCTGTAGGAGCCAGGCTTGCCGGCGAACCAGGCGCCTCGGTCCATCAGGAATACCGCGTTATCGTTCTTCGCGGGCAAGCCCGCTCCCACATCAGGTCTATGTGAGCCATTAAGGGGTATCGGGCTGATTCGCCGGATGGGCCAGGAAAAAGGCCGGATGGGTCGCCGCCAATGCCGCCACTCGACGAATTCGCGGATAGGCCTCAAGGGAAATATTGAAGCGCTCGGCCGCATACAACTGCGGGATCAAATAAACGTCCGCCAGCCCCGGCTGATCGCCAAAGCAGTAACCGGTGTCACCGATCAATTGCTCCACCGTCGCCAATCCTTGCCTGATCCAGTGACCGATCCACTCCACTACCTGCGGCTCATCGTGCCCCAGCTGCCGAAGCTTGTTGAGCACGCTGACGTTGTGCAGAGGGTGAACATCGCAACCGATCACCGCCGCCACGCCACGCTCATGAGCGCGGGCGACGAGGTCTTTGGACAGCAATGGCACCTGTGGATAACGTTCCTCCAGGTACTCGATGATCGCCGGTGACTGGATCAGCAACTCGCCTTCGTCGGTGCGCAAGACCGGCACCCGGCCTTGCGGGTTGATGCCCAGATAGGTCGGCTGCCGATGTTCGCCCCCTTGCGGCGCGATAAGGTTGATGGGCAGCGCCTGGTAATCCAGCCCCTTCAACGCCAGCGCAATCCGCACCCGGTAAGACGAGGTCGAACGGTAGTAGGTATAGAGTTCCATGACCCGATCCTCTTAGCGCGCTGGCAGCACTTTGCCACGGCATTCGCCGAAACCGATCGAAGCAAAACCCTCGCGGCGGCAACGCGCGCGCAAAATGATTTCGTCGCCGTCCTCAAGGAATTTACGCACCTCGCCCGAGGCCAGTTCGATCGGCTTTTTACCGCCCTCGGTGATTTCCAGCAGGCTGCCGAACTGCCCGTTTTCAGGACCGGACAGCGTACCCGAACCGAACAGGTCACCAGCCTGCAACTGGCAGCCGTTGACGCTGTGGTGCGCAACCAGTTGGGCAACGGTCCAGTACATGTGTTGGGTGTTGCTGAGGGTCAAGCGCTGGGCGGGTATATTTTGCTCGCGCATCGACTCGGTCAGCAGCAGCACTTCGAGTTCGATGTCGAAAGCACCGGCGGCCTGATCGCGTTTGTCGAACAGGTATGGCAACGGCTGCGGATCGCCTTCAGGGCGTGCAGGCTGCGCACGACGGAACGGCTCCAGCGCTTCTGCCGTCACCACCCACGGTGAAATGCTGGTGATGAAGCTCTTGGACAGGAACGGCCCCAGCGGCTGATATTCCCAAGCCTGGATGTCGCGCGCCGACCAATCGTTGAGCAGGCAGAAACCGGCGATGTGGTCGGCGGCGTCACCGATGGCGATCGGGTCGCCCATCTCATTGCCCGGACCGATCCAGATACCCAGTTCCAGTTCATAGTCCAGACGTGCGCACGGGCCAAACGTCGGCTCGGTCTGGCCGGCCGGCAGGGTCTGACCTTTCGGACGGCGAACGTCAGTGCCGGACGGGCGAATGGTCGAGGCGCGGCCGTGATAACCGATGGGCACGTACTTGTAGTTCGGCAGCAACGGGTTGTCCGGGCGGAACAGTTTGCCGACATTCTGCGCATGCTCGATGCCAACGTAGAAGTCGGTGTAGTCGTTGATCTTCGCTGGCAAGTGCATTTCGCAATTCGCCGCCAGTGGCAGCAGTTTGGCACCTTGGGCTTCGATTTTGCCGTGCAGGGTGCTGCCTTCCTTGAACAGCTCGATCAAGCGTTCACGCAAGGCCACGCGTGCCTCGCGACCCTGTTCGAAAAACGCATTCAGCTGACCGCCACGGGTGGCTTCGACTGCGGCGCGCGCAGCGCCCTCGAACAGCCCGGCCTCCAGTGCCGCTTCCAGATCAAAGATGTGGTCGCCAATGGCCACGCCACTGCGCGGCGCGGAGCCCTTCACGCTGAACACGCCCAACGGCAGGTTTTGCAGCGGGAAGTCCGCGTGGCCGTTGGCGGAAGCAACCCAACTACGAGTGATGGAAGTCTGAGTCATGGTTATCTCCGGGTCGGGTCGAAAGTCGCGGGCAGCGTGGCCCAGCAGGCGTCGTAATTGTTTTGCAGTTGTGGGCAATCCAGGGCGAATCGGCTCGGGCGCAACACTTGGCTGGTCTCGAACATGAAGGCCATCGTGTTGTCGATTTTAGCCGGTGCCAGTTGCGCGTTGATCGCTTTGGTGCAGGTCTCGCCGTCGGGGCCGTGGGCGCTCATGCAGCTGTGCAGCGAAGCACCGCCAGGCACGAAGCCTTCGGCCTTGGCATCGTATTCGCCTTGGATCAGGCCCATGAATTCGTTCATCAGGTTGCGGTGGAACCACGGCGGACGGAATGTGTTCTCGGCGACCATCCAGCGTGGCGGGAAGATCACGAAGTCGAGGTTAGCCAGACCGTGCACGCTGGTCGGCGAAGTCAGGACGGTGAAAATCGACGGATCCGGATGATCGAAACTGACCGTGCCAATGGTATTGAAACGGCGCAGGTCATATTTGTACGGCACGTTATTGCCGTGCCAGGCGACCACGTTCAGCGGCGAATGATCGAGCTCGCAGCCCCACAACTGACCGAGGAATTTCTGCACCAGCGTGGTTGGTTGCTTAAGGTTTTCGTAATGAGCCACCGGCGTCAGGAAGTCTCGCGGATTAGCCAGACCGTTGCTGCCGATCGGCCCCAGATCCGGCAGGCGCAGAGGGGCGCCATGGTTTTCGGCGATATAGCCACGGGCTTGCGGATCGAGCAGTTCGACGCGGAATTTCAACCCGCGAGGCAGAACAGCGATTTCCAGCGGTTCCAGCTCCAGCACGCCCAGTTCGGTGGCGATGCGCAAGCGGCCCAGTTGCGGTACCAGCAGCAATTCACCATCGGCATTGAAGAACACCCGTTCCATGGAACGGTTGGCGCAGTAGTTATAAATGCTGATCCCGGACGGCTTTTCCGCGCCCGAGTTGGCGGCCATGCTCACCAGCCCATCGATGAAATCAGTGGGCTCGGTCGGAATGTCCAACGGGTTCCAGCGCAGGCGATTGGGCGTTACCTCGCCCAACGGGCCACCGGCCAGTTGCCGATCCAGTTTGACGAATGCCGGGTGATTGGCCGACGGCTGAATACGGTACATCCAGGTCCGCCGCGCTTCGCTGCGAGCCATGGTGAACGCCGTGCCGGAGAACAGTTCGGTGTACAGGCCGTAAGGGGCTTTTTGCGGGGAATTCTGGCCGACAGGCAATGCGCCGGGCAACGCTTCGCTGCTGAATTCGTTGCCAAAACCTGACTGATAAGCCAGCGCTGGCGCCGTTGAATCGAGGTTCATGGAGCCTCCTGAACGGGAGTTGGCAATGGCCTGTCACTCTGCGGCAGAGGGATTGGCACGCCTGGGTTATTTTTATCGTAATTCGATTACGCATAACGTAATTTGATTGGTATTGACCGTCAAGCTATAAAGACGCCCATTCGTCCCGGGATCACACCGCCTCATGACCAGCGAAAGCAACGGTAAACAGAAAGTCCGCTCGGCCGAGGTCGGCACCGATATCCTCAAGGCGCTTGCCGAGCTGTCGCCATCGACCTCGTTGTCGCGTCTGGCCGAACACGTGCAAATGCCGGCGAGCAAGGTTCATCGCTATTTACAGGCGCTGATCGCCAGCGGTTTTGCCGAGCAGAACCCCGCCACCAACCATTACGGCCTGGGCCGTGAGGCGCTTCGGGTCGGTCTGGCTGCCCTGAACAGTATGGACGTGCTGAAAGTCGCCGCCCTGCCCCTGGCTGAACTGCGCGACGATTTGAATGAGACCTGTTTTTTGGCGGTGTGGGGCAATCAGGGCGCGACCGTGGTGCATATCGAACCGGCAGTGCGGGCAGTGACGGTGGTCACGCAATTGGGCTCGGTCCTGCCGTTGCTCAGCTCCTCGACCGGGCTGGTGTTCAGCGCCTATTTGCCACACCGCGAAACCGATGAGTTGCGCGATCTCGAAGTTCGCGCTGTCGACATGCATCCGCTGGCCGATGAGCGGGCTTACACCTCATTGTGCGAGCAGATCCGCGAACGCGGCTTGCACCATGTTCACGGCTTGCTGATGCCCGGCGTGGATGCGTTGTCGGCGCCGGTGTTCAATACGGTCGGACAGGTAGCGGCGGTGATGACCATTGTCGGCCCGGCCTCGTTGTTCCATGCCGATGAAAACGGCCCGGCGGCGCAGCGGTTGTTGGCGGCGACGCGGGCCGTGAGTTGGCGGATGGGGTATCAGCCTGAGTAACGGCAAGACCTGGCAGGATCACTCTGTGATTCGGGTTTCACTGTCCTGAATGAGGTACGCGGATGTCACCGCAGTGACATAACCAACGCCCACCGGAACGCCAGTCGCGGTCGACACAATTTCGGAGATGTCCTTGATCCGCGACAACAGGCCCACCGCCGAAGTCGACGTGCCAATTCCCGCGACGATGCCCACATACAAGAGGATGGTGCCTCTCCACGCCGAGGCGAGGTAGGCTTTGCCGGCATCTTCATCTCCCAGGCTGTAGGCAATCACACCCTGAACGATCGAACGCGTGATACGCAGGACGCTGGCCACCAGAGCCACCGGTGGGATAAACAGCGAGATGACATCTACGACCAGTTCTGCGCCGATCATCACGTTACGCCAGAAGATTTCCCCACGCGTGCTCGTCTGATAGTCGACGTCGTAGATAAGCCGCGACACCATACTGTCGTATTCGAACCTGAAGTGGGACACAAGGTAACTGTCTCGCAACCTTGGCGTCGGCAAGGCATCTGAAGCGTTGCGGCAACTGTCGACAAAACGTTGCACTACGCCTCTGTCTTCCAATCTGACAAGGCCGACAACCTGATCGCCCAGTGCGTATCCCTTCAAGTCCTGGGTCAATGACTCAATGGGACGAAATGCCAGGCCATCCGGTGCTTTCGGAATGTAGATCAAGTATTCCAACCTGCCAGCCACGTTGCGCCCGAACGTATAGGCACCCTCCAACCGTCGCCCCTCCAGCGCCAGCGTATAAACGCCTTCGCCTGGGGCGCCCCCCGTCGGCAACGGAACCGTACGATCATGATCCAGATCCTCGATCAGCCCCTTGAGCCAATTGAAGCGTTCACCGGAAAGAGAGCCCTGAATCTTTTGTGTCAATGCCGCCCTGAGCATTTCGTTCTGCACGGTCTTGCAGTAAAGCTTTGCTTTCAGATCATAAGAAGGCGTTGTCAGAAAACCCTGCCGTAGGTACTGCTCATATTTCTCACCCGGCATTAAGTTGATCAGCGCCGTGACAGCGGCCTCATTCAAGCGCCCCAGCGATGAGTTATCCAGGGAACTGAACGCCACCGGTTCATCAGCCCGCCAAATCTGCCACTGTATGAACACATTGGTGAGTGTCATCCAATCGTGTCCACGCAATTTGACGCTCACCCGATCCGGGTCGATTTCCGGATGTGGGCCGGATCGACGCAGATAATCGTTCAACGCTTTCATGACCAGTTTTCGCGAGAAGGCGGCAAGCGTTTCAATGTGCAGTAGTTCTTTTGACACCTGGTAGATGGCTTTGAAATCTGTGTTCAGCCTGGTGAAAAGTTCGCGATCTTGTGGCGCGGCTTTCCTGTACCAATCGGGTGTGACCACCTGTTCTTCGGCAATTTCCCAGCCGACAATAGTGTGGATGGCGCCCATCAACGGTCCATCTTCCATCCGGCTGGCCCATTTCACCAAAGTGACACCGCCCCACCACCAGGGCTGGAACACCGGCCCCGGTTCGACGTAGGAAAGATAATCCTTCACGAACTGCTCACGATCCGTACTGAAAGCCTGCCCGATCAGGAAGTCGCGATCGCGCTGCTCGAAACCCCACGCAATGAACTGTCGCTTCAACGCCATCAGATCGGGGAACTCATACCATAGCTGCCCCGTCGGTGCGCCAGGCGCATAGAGCACATGCATCGAAAGATCGGGCATTGCACCTCTGGCACGGTAAACGATCATGTCTTTGAACGGTCGGTAATAGCTGCGAAAAGCAACGCCGCATGCCTCCACTGCCGGATCGCCAAACAGATAGCGCTGGGCGATGTCCTGTGCTTGCGGGCCGATATGTTTTTGAAGCAGCGCGGCGAAGTTGCTCAGTGCAATCTGTTGACTTAGTACTTCTCGCAGGGCGTCCTTAACTTGCGGATCGTTAAGGTGATTACTTCGTTCAGTGGCGTACCTCAAACGCAGATCAAATTCCCGGATGGCCTTTTCGATATGGGACGCTGACAGTCGTGGGTTGTAATGGAATTCTTCAAACTGAATCGTGTATCGCCCTGCAACATCATGCACACCGTACATGAATAGCTGTGTCAGGGTTTTACGCTGAACATGCTCGATGTTCCTGGCGCCCATACGCACCGAATGCTTTACCGATACCCAAACGGTATCGGGGTCAACGCGATTGGTATCGCCCTGGGAGATATGTTCTTCGACGATACGCCGCACATAGTCCTGAAAGGAGGACAGCCCCCCCATTGCCTCATGCAATGTCACCTGACTGCTGAGTAACGCCCGTTCCAAAGCGGCAAATGTTTGCTGATGGGGGGTGGACGCGTCCTTCAGCCATTGCGGCCTGGCGTTCATCGTCATCAATGCGAGCAGACGTGCGGTGCGGCTCTTGGCATCACTGTTCAACTCATACAGGCGTTGAGTCTGCTCAATGGATTGGATGATGCCTGGCAGATCTGCCGCGGGCTCCAGCAAACGGCGAATGCCATAAGCAACATCACGCCGTTGTTTATCCAGCAGGTTGTCGATGACATTCTGGAAAATTTCGCCATGGGTTTTTAAATAGCGGATATCAGGCACACTGATGACCTGTTCAGCATCCTCCAGTGAAATATCCTTGAGCAACTGCGCCCGGCTGTTCGGATCGCTCAGGCGCTGTTCCAGCGAGCGGTGCATTATTGCCGATGTCTGGAAAGTTTCCAGCCCGTTTGGGGGGGTGTAAAGGATGACCCAATCATCATTGGCAGGTACAAGCTCATCCATGGACCGGCCACTTGAATACATGACAAAACAACAAGCCAGCGTTGCAAATCGTCCGTTTTCCAGCTCCAGAGAAAGACTGTAAGCCGGCGTCTGGGGGTTATCCCTGATGTAAACTTCGTAGCTCTTTCCCAGGTCCGCCCCCACCCCTTGCATTTGTACCGTTGCTTTCAACTCTTGCCAGAAAAGCGCCGCATACACGTCCCGCAAATCCCTGCTGCGAGAGACCGATTCACGACCTTGGGCATCCCTGCCCAGAGGTGCCGCCCAGTATTGCTCCAGAACCTGCGTGTATTTTTGTCCCAGCGCACCCAGCACATCGCCGATCAGCGCCCCCAGGGCAACCACGTCCAGACCGTCGACCCGGTCCAGCTCATCCATGGAGTCGGGCCAGTCATAGACGCCGTACTGATTCGCGTCGTAAACAGGAGCGCGCCCACGACTCAGGCATTCCATGAACACGTCCATGAACAGACCGGTCGGTTCCTGATTCGCAATGCCTGAACGTCGGGCATTGATGTAAGTCTTGCTGATGTAGACCTCCGGCAACAATTGCTGAAGTTCCTTTAACAAAACGTCCTGCACGATTGATTTAAACGATGGGGCTTTGTTCACCACTGCTTCCAACGCGGTAGAACTTTCAACCACCTTTGCAAGACTTTCTTGTATCAACGGTGTTTCCTGAATACTCATATACACTTCCATTAATGCACCTTAAAAAATCAGACAACGAAACATTGCCTGAACCCAGTGCAATTAACTTACCGCAGTCAAAACCAATAATAATATCCACCACTCTTTGCAAAACATTAAACAACCCAGATATCAAAACAGACGCACAACAAAATTAAAAAACAATTAACCGCACAACCCCAGCGTTCTTGCCCTTGCCACTGCATGCGTCCTGCGTTCAACACCTAACTTTCCATGAATCCGTCGGACATGTGTTTTAACGGTATGTAATGAGATGAACAACTTATCAGCTATTTGTCGATTCGAATTTCCTGACGCAATCAACTCAAGCACTTCCACTTCCCTCAGGCTCAGTGGACTTTCATTAATATCCTTGTCAGGCAATGGCTCGTTATTATCGATCCGGTGCAGTTCCGACAAGAGACCGGGACAGCGCCTGTTCAACTGCGCCAACAACGACTGCACGTTACAACGGTTCGCCTTCGCTAGACCTTTTTCGAAAAACTGCCGGGCCTTCCCCTGTTCGCCCAGCATGAAGGCCGCTTCGGCCATCGCCAACAGAAGCTCGGCTTCCAGGCTGGCCATCCCGTTCGCTTGTGTGTCCTCAAGCAGCGTGGCGAGTCGAGCCAAGGGATCCGCCACCCGTTGCAGTTTGATCTCGGCCAGAATCAACAAACACTCAATCCGTGGAATCAACTCCAGTGTCGCCGGGGGGGCCTGCCGGGCCTGTGGCCCCCGATAGTGTTTGAGCACCCGGCTCAACGCCTCATGCGCCAATTCGGGACGCCCCTGTTGCAACCAGCACTGACTGCTGACCTGCAACAAGGCACTGCGGTAGACCGTGTCGGGAATCTGCCGCTGCTGCATCAATCGCTCGGCATCGCGCAGGCGAACGAAGGCTTGGGCGTAGTCGTCCTGATTGGCCGCCAGTTGTGCCTGCCCGAGAAAACCGTACAGCGCACGTTTGTCATGGTTGCGAACGCAGTCCTCCAGCCCGGCCTGAAAAAAATCCGCGGCCTGTTCATCCAGCCCCTGACACAAGGCCAAGCGCCCTCGACGCAAGGCAATTCGTCCCAGTAGAGGCACTGCTCGGTCTGATTGCAGGCAAAGCAGTTCATGCATATTGGCGAGCAGATTTTCAGCGCGCCCGGGAGCCCCCCGCTGCTCCAGCAATTGCGCATGATCGAGTTCCATCAAGCCCTCGAACACCAGCGAACCCTGCGCCCGCGCCAGGCACAGCGCCTCGCGGTTATGGGCTTGCGCCACATCGAGTTCGCCCCTCAGCAGCGCTTGTTGGGTCAGACCGGACAAGCACATCAGACGCGCCGTCCAGCAGTCGGGATCGAGCGCGCTCAATGCATCAAGAAAGTGGGCGCGCGAAGACTGCATTCGTCCCTGCAAATGCAGTAACCAACCCTGCAGGGCCTGCCAGCGTGCAATCAATTGACGCTGCAGCACCGCCGAGGGTTGAGGCGTGAAATACGCCAAATGAGCAATGCAGGCAGTCGCCTGTTCGAAACGCCCGGCGAACAACAACGCTGCGGTAATCAAGCCCACCAACTGCGGGCTCCCTAGCGTCAGTTCTTCGCCTTGCTGCTCATGCAAACGCAGCAACAGCACGACCGTTTGCTCTTCGAACAAGTGCTCGAAACTGAAATGCTGCAACAGGCTGACCGCCACTTCGTATTCCTCGGCGAGCAAGGCCTGTTCGAAAGCCGATCTCCAGTCCTGTTCAGTACAGAACCACTGGCAGGCGCGCCGATGCCAAGAGCGTCCCGCCGGCCATTGTTCGTTGCGCAATAACTGGGTGAAAGGGGTAAAAATCTGCAGCCAGTCGCTGGAGTCTTGCCAAGGCTCGATAAAGCAACCCAGCGCTTGCAAGGACCGCAAGTATTGAGCGCCCTCCCCGGCCCCGAACAGGTGATCGCACAATCGGGCATTGAAGCGGGGCAAGTGGGCCAGTACGCGCCAGGCCTCACTCAATTCAGGCGTCAGTGAGGTGAATAACTCATGCTCCAGATAATCGAGCAAGGTGGCGGCCCGTCCCAGGGAATTGTCCTGACGTGACCAGTCGCACTTGTGCAGCAATGCAATCCGTACCCCGGCACACCAGCCGCCGGTGCGCTGGATGATCCGACCCGCCACCTTGGCGGCTTGCTCGGGTACCCAGGGCTGCAATATCTGCTCGACTTCACCTCGGGTGAACGCCAGCGAAGCGCTCTCGCACTCGTATAACTCAGCGTCGAGCAGCAACCTTGGCCAGTTGCATTGCGGCCGGCGTCGGGTACCCAGCCACCAGGTCAGCATCGGGCTGCTGATCGCCAGCATGCGATCGAGTAACGGGTCCAGCTCCGGATTCGGCAGACGGCAATAGTCATCCAGAAACAGCCAGGCGGGTGTCTGCAATCGCGCCAGACCGTCCAGCAACCCGGGTTCATCCGATGAGGCCAGCCCCAACGTTTCTGCCAGACGCTGACGAAAATCCGCCGCGCTCCACGCCACGCCAGACATGGGCAACCAATGCACCCGGCATTGGGTTGGCGCCTGCAACAGGCATTCAGCGAGCAACGCGCTCTTGCCACTGCCGGCGGGTGCACAGAGTAATTTCACCCGGGCCGTCGAAGCCAATAACGGCTCGCTCAAACGAGCCCGCAACAGGTGATGAGAGGACAGACGGGGCAGGAATCCAGAACGGTCCAGACACGGAGTCATGGCGGTCATTGCGGCGTGCCTTTTTATAATTGTCCGGCCACCGTAGTCCTCTGTAACCCGCTTGTTGAGAAGTATTCAGGACGCTGATTGGCGCCCATAAAAAGCGAGCCAGTTAAGCAATTTCAGCCACTACTCGTCGTAGCAGTTGCCGAGCCCGCGAGGCTGCGTTCGGCTGCGCAGCAGTCGTAAAATGAGAAATTGCGGTACGTCAGGCAGATTGCATCAGCCAGACTCACGACTGCTTCGCAGCCGAACGCAGCCTCGCGGGCTCGGCAGCTGCTACGGATCGCATTACGGCTTGAATGTGTCTCTACCGAACACCCTCGGCGCGCAGGGCCGACGGAGTGTAGTCCGCAGACTTGGCGTTGAAGCCGAATTCGAAGCTGTGCTTCTCTTCGTTCTTCATGCCCAGGGCAATGTATCGGCCGGCAATGATGTCGTAGAGCGCCTCCAGGGTGTAGGCCGGGGTCTGGTGATTGTAGTAATACTGGGCGTGACCTTCGGCCACTCGCCACAGTTGACCGCGACCGTCGTAATGATCCGCCAGCGCTACTTGCCAGCTGTCTTCGTCGATGTACATGTGGCGTTTGGCGTAGATGTGCCGCTCGCTCGACTTGACCGTGCCGACCACTTCCCAGACCCGGTGCAATTCATAACGGGTCAGGTCCTGATTGATGTGCCCGGCCTTCACCACGTCATCGTACTTGAGGCTCGGCGAGTCGAGTTTGTAGCTGTTGTAAGGAATGTACATTTCCTTTTTGCCGATCAGTTTCCAGTCGTAGCGATCAGGTGCACCGGAAAACATATCGAAGTTATCCGACGTGCGCAGGCCGTCAGCGGCGGTGCCCGGCCCGTCGTAGGCCACTTGCGGCGCGCGACGTACCCGACGCTGACCAGCGTTGTAGATCCACGCCAGGCGCGGCTCTTTCACCTGGTCGAGGGTTTCATGCACCAGCAGCACGTTACCCGCCAACCGCGCTGGCGCGGTCACCGACTGCTTGAAGAAAGTCAGCACGTTGGCGCCTTTTTCCGGGTCCAGGTCCTTCATCAATTGCGGTACGGCAATCTCTTCTTCGAAGCGGATCGGCGTGTAGCTGCCGTTGGTCTGTGGGGTCACCTGAGTAATGATGCGTCGCAGGTTACCGCCGTGATAACGGGTGATGTGGTTCCACAGCACCTCGACGCCATTCTTCGGAATCGGGAACGCGTAGTAGCGGTTGCCGGTGAAATTGGCCAGGCCGTTACCGTCGTTGATGCTGTTCACATTCAGCGCGCTGCGCTTGGCCGACTCGTAGATTTCCGCCGGCAGCCCCACGGTGCGATGGGTCGGGTAGACCGGGATCTTGTAGGTTTCCGGGTAGCGTTTGAACATCGCCACCTGGCCATCCGAGAGCTTGTCCTTGTACTTGGCAACCGTCGCGGCGGTGATGGTGAACAGCGGTTTTTCATTGGCGAATGGGTCAGCCAGGAAGCCTTTGCTGTCGACAGCGCCGGCGTTTTTCGGGATGCCACCGGTCCACGCCGGAATCGAGCCGTCGGCGTTGCCGGCTTTCTCGGCGCCCAGCGGCGTGAGTGTGCTGCCCAGCTTGTTGGCTTCTTCCGGCGAGACCGCCGCCATCACGTTGGCGGCCAGCAGGCTCAGGGCCAAGGCGCCACATTGCAGAATCATCTTGCGCATTAACATTATCCTTCTCAGCCAGATCAGAAGTTCACACCTAAGCTCAGCGCCAGGAAGTCACGGTCTTCCAGGACGTTGTAGTCACCGCCGAAGAAGTCGGTGTAACTGAGGCTCGCGGTATAGGTGTTGCGGTAATCGGCATCGACACCGACGCTCACCGCCTTGGCGCCTTCGTTGAACAGCCCGTTGGGGCCGTAGCCGGCGACGTCGTGGGACCAGGACAGATTCGGTTTGAGGTTGACCCCGCCGATGGCGTTGGCGTAATCGAGAATCGCCCGACCGCGGTAACCCCAGGAGGTGGACGTGACAAAGCCTTCCGTGTCGCCGCCAAAGCCGTATTGGCCGTAGACCGAATCCCGGCCATAACGCAGCGTGTCGCGCGACTCCAGGCCCCCCACTCGTACCACGGCGGCTTCACCGACCAGTGTCAGGCGTTCAGCACCCAGAACCTGGTCGAAAAAGTGCGTCAGGGTGCTTTGGACCTGGGTCACTTCCTTGCGCCGATAACCCGTGTTGTCGGCACCTGGCCGGGTCGCGACAGGCGATGCGGCGCCGCCGGCGATCGGGTTTAGCAACGCCAGGGTCAGGTCGTTGGTATTGACCTGCACCGGAGCGTTGGGCCGGTAGCTGATTTCGCCGGTCCAGGCAGTGCCGGTGGGCAACGTGGTGGAGAAGCTTGCGCCGTACAGACGAATGTCCTCGGGGTATTCGAGGTAATACTGGCCGCGCCCGAGCATTACGCTTTGTGCCAGCCCCGAACCGCTGCCCGGAGCCAGACGGTTGGCAATGCTGACCATGCCCGGCAGGCTGGCCAGTGTCGACAGCCCCGCGGTGGTAGTGCCGACGCTGGGTGTGCGACTGTGGTAGTTCATGAAGTAGAGGCCGTACTCGGTGTCGTCACCGAGCCAGCGCAAGGCGGTGCCCCACTGCCCTGAATCCCGGGCATCGCGGTCGCCGCCACGGGGCACGATGACGCCCTCGCCGGTGACCTGAATAGGTTGGCCAAAGGCTGACGCCAGCGGCGCCAACGGGGCAATCGCCGGGCTGCCGACGGTGTAACCGTTATTGCAGCCGTCCGCCGCCACGTCGACGCCGAAGAAAGTGCCGCAGTTGTCGAGCACCGTCTGGTCCCACTCCAGTTGGTAGAAACCTTCCACCGTGAGCTGATCGGTCAGGCCTTGGGAAGCGAACAGCATGTTCACCGGAATCAGGCCTTCCTTGATCTCCGCCCCCGGACGACGGAACGCGGAAACGTCGACCGGGTTGATGCTGTTGATAGAGTTGCCGATGAAGGTACTTTCACCCCAACTGACCACCTGCTTGCCGGCGCGCACGGTGCCCGGCAGATCGGCAATGGAATAGTTGTGATAGACGAATGCATCGAGAATCTGTGCGCCCGAAGACTTGGCGCCTTCTTTGCGACCGCTGTCGCTGATCTGCTTGAACTCGCGGTCTTCGTCCTTCAGCTCGAAGTCGTACCAATACTTGCCACGGACGAACACGCCGGTGTCGCCGTATTTCAATTCGAGGTCGTGGATACCTTTGAAAATCTTGGAGAAGGTCTCGCCTTTCTTGAAGTTCAGGCGCCCGTCATCACCGGTCGAAGACTGGCCCGTACCGCCGTTGACGCTGCCCACCAGCGACTTGTCGGCATCACGCATGCCCCAGCTCGCGCCGACCGACAACGAGGAATCGAACTGCCCCTCGATTTCGCCGATGTTGAATGAAACAGCCTGCGCCTGGGCACAACAGCCCAAGGCCACCGCAGCGGCCAGCGCTTGCGGTTTGAAGATGGCGCGCATTGTTATTTTTGTCATGCGTCTTCCCCAGTGAGTGACAGAAGGCCCCACCCTACTGCCGTGCGCCGATAGCGATAAGCGCACCAAGGAGGTATTCGCGTTGTACCTCCAAAGGATGAATGTCCGCCTGGGACGAGGGTTTGCGCGAGGTATGGATGGGCTGGATGGAGGATTATCAGCGCAGCGCATGGGACGCGGTTGAATCGGGCGCGTAGCCGCTGCCGAAGACCGCATTCGCCTGTAGCAGCTGCCGAGCTCGCGAGGCTGCGTTCGGCTGCGCAGCAGGCGTAAACCCTGAACCCACAGTGTGCCTGACAGAACGCAGTACCTGATTTTGCGACTGCTTCGCAGCCGAACGCAGCCTTCGGCAGCTGCTACAAAAAGCCGGCTTGCGACTGTTGCTCAGACTGCAACAGAGCATGTCTGGAATCGCTATTTTTCCTTTGCGCTCAAGCCCTTATTCTTGCCGGGCTTTCACGGCAAACGGCCTGAAAGCATGAAGCGTTGGGGATGATGGCCTCCAACAGAATCCAGATGATTTGAAGCATTATTTTCGACTCATCGCCCCGTGTTCACTGACGTTGATTTATTGCTCCTTGATCCAACGTCTTGCTTTGGCCGCTGCGTTTGCAGCGGCCTTTTTTATGGGGGATGGTTTTGTGGTGATAGCGTCTCCCATTGCTTCTGAAGACAGCTTTGAAAGATCTTTCCTGCAACAGCATGGGAAACGTCTTTTTATGCGAAGGAACATCCTGCCTTCATTTCTACCCCATCGAAACTTCCGCTTCTTCTATATGTAACTCCTTACAACACTCTCAGACTCGTCCCTGCGGCTTCTGCTGTAACGTTAAATTGCGCAAAACAATCGCTTACTAAGAATACTTTCTTGAATACAGCGCACATTCAAAAGGATATGAATATGCAAAAACCTCCACCATTGGTGTTAACTCAAGCTGTGCATACCACAGCAATAGCGCCTCCGGGCGTACACCCCGTACCCGCCACTTCACCACACTACCCTAATAGCGGACATTTCGGCTTCCAGCCGGCAGTCGGGACAATCTTGAACAAATTGCGGAGCACCACCAAGACTTCAGAACAGGAGTTTCAAGTCCGATCCAGTCAACTACCCCAAACTATCGAGCAAGAACTGGCAGCCACAAGACTCGAGGGATCGACTCACCCGCTTCCCCCTGCCGAGGCAATCATTCGCGAACTGGGGGTGCGCAACACGCTTCTGGCGCGCAAGACCGCCGACTTTCACCACAAAACGGCGATCGCCAATAGTTTTTATGGCGTAGACCCCATCGGCAAGCCTTTGCAGGCGTTCTATCCAAAAGCCTTGACCCTGGAGAAGCCAGTTCCCGCGAATGGTATCGCGATACAAGCTTGGATGACCTCGTACAAGGCAGCATACGAGGCAAGGCTGCTGTCGCAAACCATCCAGATGCTGAATCAGCAACACGTCAACGTACTCAACTGGCTGGCTGCCGTGCAAGCCAATGATCAGGCGCGATTGGCGGCTGAACAGGAAGCCCGTCGGGTCGCGGCCGAATTGGCCCAAATCAACGAGCAAGCCGCCATCCGTGCCCGGGAGCAGACACGGCTTGCGATGCTGGCCGAGGCCCAACGACTGGCTGTCGAACAAGCACGGGTTGCCGCCGAAGCCGCCGCGCGACAAGTCGCTGCTGAACAGGCACAGCTTGCAGCATTGGCCGAGGCTCAGCGCCAGGCAGAACAGCTTCGCGTTGAAGCTGAACGGCAGGAGCATGAGAAACAGCAGGCGGCTTCAGCAACCCTGCGTGTATATCCCGCTGTGGGAGCGACCGCCTCTTCCAGCCCGGTATTTTCCTTCGCCTCGACCGCCGTCATCCTCGCTCCCGAAACATCGGCCGCGATAATCACCGCACTGCGTTCGGCATTGCAGGTGGCAACTGCGGCAGGCGCCGCGACACTGGGCTCGGTATTGATCGGTTTCGCCGCTTTGCTGACGCCTTCGCGCCTGGGAAACGACGAACGCTTTACGATGAGCATACCGCTCGCGGAACTGACGTCAGAAAGCGCACCGTCACTGCGAGCGATAGCGGACCGGCAAGGAACACTGGATCTGCCGGTCGGGATTGGCTACAGACCCATTGGCTCAGGCGCAGAGGTGTTTGTCATCACCGCCGACGGGTTCGATATTCGCCCCAGCGTTCCGGTGAGGCACGCCACATTCGATGCGCAGAACAACGTTTATCGGCTAAGCCTGCCTGACTCGCCAACCAATACCCTGACCTGGACGCCCGCCGTCACGCCGGGTAACAGCTCGACCGAACGGCCGATTGTTCAGGCTGATACGCCGACGTATCCCGGAATCCCAATCGTGCCGCTCGAAGGGCGTCTGGATTTGCATCCCATACTGGTGGAGGGTTGGGACTGGTCCATCATCGTCTTTCCAGATGATTCGGGTATTGCGCCGCTGTATGTCGTTATCAGCAGTCCCTATCAAGGGGCTTACGTCAAAGGTAAATACAGCGGGCGTCTTTTCAATCCGGAGCTGGCGGGTGGACCGATACTCGATCTGGACTGGCGCACGGCTGTCATTACCCAAACCGGAATTGATGCAGTGAAATTACACATCGCACGGCTCGATCAATCGGACGCCAACGACATAATGGTTCGACGCCTAGAAAAAATTCTGAGCCAACACGGAAAAGTAACTGACACAGATTTACGCTACTACACTCATGAGATACGAGAACTAGAGCGTTACAGGGCGTTCGGCTATAGCGACACCGCATCTCCTTCCGACGAGTCTCAAATATGGAACAATGCACATACGGCTACTCTTGAGGACTACAAGCTAGGAAGCGAATTGACACTTTTGTATAGCGAAGAAGCAATCAGCGCAATGAATGCACAAGACCAAAGAGAGTACGAAAAAGACATGAGGAGCTTCGAACAATGAGCCCTATCGAACAAATCATCAAAAACGAATCGGTAGAAGATGTCGTTTCGTATTTCGCGCTTTTCAGGTCTGCCCAAGCGGTCGACAGAATGTATGGGCGACACCGCCAGGAGATAATTTTAAATGGTGAACTGGTAAACACTTACAACTCGCTCTTCAGCGATGGCGTACTGGCTAGCGATGAACATGGAAAAACCGTAAAGGGACCGAACTGGAAAGCCCCTCAGTTTATTACCGAAAATAAATATTAACAAGCAACTCGGCCACCAAGCCTCAGCTTGGTGGCCTGCTCCACTTAAACCGTATATCTCTGCAAGTTCCCCATCATTTCCTTCAACGCCTCAATAGTGTCCTTCGGATGCGCTGCGCCCTCAAAATCGCAAATCTGCTGCCAATGCGCCGCCACATCTTCCGGCGAAAACCCCACCCGCGGATCAAACCCGGCCCCAAGGCTGCGCTCCCAGCGCACCTTGCCCATCCAGCCGCCACCCACTTCGAACAGCCCCGAAGTTTCCTGGCAATGCTCGCTGGCCAGGTACACCACCAGCGGGCTGACCAGTTCCGGTTTGAGTTGTTCGAACACTTGTGGCGGGATCAGGCCTTCAGTCATGCGGGTGCCGCCGGTCGGGGCGATGGCGTTGACCAGGATGTTGTTTTTGCGGCCTTCGATGGCCAAGGTACGGGTCAGGCCGTAGAGCCCGAGTTTGGCCATGCCGTAGTTGGACTGACCGAAATTGCCGTAGATGCCCGAAGTCGATGCGGTGAAGATCACGCGGCCATAGTTTTGCTCGCGCAGGTGCGGCCAGGCGGCGCGGGTGACTTTGTAGGCGCCTTCGACGTGGACGCGGTAAACCAGGTCCCAGTCGCTGTCGTCCATTTTGTGGAAACTTTTGTCTCGCAGGATGCCGGCGTTGTTCACCACGACATCGACACGGCCGAATGTGTCGAGTGCATGCTGGACGATTTTGTCACCGTCGGTGACGGAATCGTGGTTGGCCTCGGCGATGCCGCCGGCTTCGCGAATTTGCGCGACCACACGATCGGCCGCCGATGCATTGGCGCCTTCGCCTTGAGTCGAACCACCGAGATCATTGACCAGCACCTTGGCGCCCTGCTTTGCGAACAACAGCGCGTGCGCCCGCCCCAAACCACCGCCCGCACCGGTGACGATCACCACTTTATCTTCGAAGCGCACAGACTCACTCATGGGGAAACTCCAGCAGGCCAGGGGACAATGAGTGCGAGTGTCAGCCACGAGGCTGCCGGTCACAATGAACACGGGGGCGGCTGAATGGTGGGCAATAAGGCAGCGGGATAGTCAGGAACAGGCCACCTTGCGTGGCGGTGAAACCAGCCGGTCGCGAAACTCCAGATAATGCTTGAGCACCTGGGCTGGCGCTTCGATCTGCGGGTAATGGCCGACCCCGGCTAGCAGAATGGTGTCCGGGTCGCGAATCAGTTGCCGATAGCGCGTCACCATGTGCGCGCCGGAAACCGGATCGACCTCGCCATCGATGAACCGCAACGGCACCTCGCCACGCTGCATGGCGCTGACCCAACGCTCACGCTGGACCCGGCGCTGCGGGATATAACTGATCAATTTGTGCATGATCCGTTGCCCGCGATTGCTGTCGACCAGGCTCCAGAAATCATCCAGTTCACTTTCCGTGGGCCGTGTCTGCGGGCCGAAGACCTGCTGGAAACTCTTCACTAACGCGTCTCGGGTAAAGGCTCGCCCGATCATCCAGCCCAAAGGGCTGAGCAGGAGCTTTTGCATCAACACCGGGTGATGGGCTTCAGGAAACAGCCCGCCATTGAGGAACACACAACTGGCGATATCAGCACGTGTTTCATAATGCCGGGCCAACAGTTCCTGGGCCACGCTGTCGCCATAATCGTGTGCCAATACGTGAACGGGTTGGTCTACGTTCAAATGCGCCAGTAAGGCCTGTTGCAAATCGGCCTGTTCCAGCAGGCTGTAGTCGTGGTTCACCGGTTTGGCCGAATCGCCGAAGCCGAGCATGTCGCAGGCAATCACCCGATAACGCTGCGCCAGCGGCTGCCACAGGTAATGCCAGTCCCAGCTGGCGGTCGGGAAACCATGGATCAGCAACAGCGGCTCGCCTTGCCCCGCGGCCCAGTAGCGCAGGATCTGACCGCGGAATACGAACGTCTGGCCGCGCTTGCGCCAGACACACAGCGGAATCTCGGCAAGGGCCATTTAGAGTTTATAACCCGGATCTTGTTTATCGAGTTTGCGCAGCAGCGCCGGCCAGGCCAGCGCGCCACCCATCCCTTGGGCACTTTTGGTGACACCGGCGATCATCGCCTTGGCGCCTGCCAGAATCTGCGGTTCGATGGCGATCAGCTCTGCGCCACCGTTCTGCGCCAGCACCTGGATTTCACAGGCGCGCTGGAAGGTGAACATCATCAGGAACGTGTCGGCGATGGTACTGCCACAGGTCAGCAGACCGTGGTTGTGCAGCATCAGGAAGTTGTTTTCGCCAAGATCGGCTTGCAGTCGCGCCTTCTCTTCATGGTTCAGCGCAACGCCTTCGTAGGCGTGATAAGCCAGGCTTGAAAGAACGAACAAAGACTGCTGACTGATCGGCAAGATGCCCTGCTTCTGCGCCGATACCGCCACCCCCGCCGCGGTGTGGGTGTGCAGGACACACACGACGTCATGACGGACTTCATGCACGGCGCTATGGATGGTGTAACCCGCCGGGTTGATTTCGTAAGGGCTGTCCATCAACTTGTTGCCGGCCTGATCGACCTTGACCAGGCTCGACGCCGTCATCTCATGGAACATCAGCCCGAACGGGTTGATCAGGAAGTCTTCAGTGCCCGGCACCTTGGCGGAAATATGGGTGAAAATCAGATCGTCCCAGCCATGCAAGGCGACCAGGCGGTAACAGGCCGCCAGATCGACGCGAGCCTGCCATTCGGCGGCACTGACCTTGTCTTTAATGCTGTGTGGCGATTGGACGGGGGCTACGCTCACGGCAAGAATTCTCTTTTTTATTTTTCTGGTTTTTTATTGTTTTTACTGCGTTACAGCAGTCTAGTCAGCCCTCGTACTTCGGGTAGTTGCATTGGCAGCCAGCTTGATGGCCGAGCGAGTCAGTACACGGGGAAGCCTGGATCCATTGTCAGCCCCCCCCCACACGTCAGCCTCGCAGTGCGCTGACCAGTTCCGCCAGCCAAGGCTCGGCGTCGGTTTCCGGCGTTACGGTTTCGCTGGCGTCCAGGCGTAGCATGTCCAGTATTTCGCGCACACCCAATTCGCTGAACAATTCGCGCATTTGTTCGCCGCCGCCGCAGAACGTGTCGCCATAACTCGAATCGCCCAAACCGATCACCGCACCTGGCAAACCACGCCAGGCCGCCGGCAACTGATCGCGGATGGCGAAATACAACGGCTGCAGATTGTCCGGCAACTCGCCCATGCCGGTGGTCGAGGTCACCGCCAGAAATGCTTCGGGGCCAAACGCCTGAACATCGGCGAGGGTCGCACGCGGGTTGTGGAATGTTTCAAAACCGGCGGCGTTCAAAATACTTGCAGCGTGACGGGCGACTTCTTCAGCCGTGCCGTACACCGAGCCGGAAAGGATGGCGACTTTCATCAATCTGATCCTGAATCTAAATAAAAGTAGGAGATATTAACAGCACCGCCCTCGTTGATCTTTTAGAATGCAGCGTATCAATCGATACGCAAAGGGCTCTGCAATGATCAATGCCTCTCTGCTGAAAATGGCCATCGATGCGTCCAACGATGGCATCGTGATTGCTGAAAAGGAAGGCGAGCAGGACAACATCCTGATCTATGTAAACCAGGCATTCGAACGCCTGACGGGTTACAGCAGCGAAGAAATCCTCTATCAGGATTGCCGTTTTTTGCAGGCAGGAGACCGGGATCAGGCCGCCCTTGCCTTGATTCGCCAAGCATTGGACAGTGGCGGCTCCTGCCGGGAAATCCTCAGGAATTACCGCAAGGACGGCACGCCGTTCTGGAACGAACTGTCGCTTTCCACGATAGAAAACCCGCACGACGGTCGGACCTATTTCGTCGGGGTTCAGAAAGACGTCACGGTTCAGGTCAAGGCGCAGCAGCGAGTCGCGCAGCTGGAAGCGCAATTGGCCGAGGCACGGGCAGAAATCACCGCTCTCAAAACGACGAACGGCTCAAACCAATCTGCGAATTAATGGTCATTAACTACAATCACCGATGACTTTGTAATTATTTCTTTCGAGCAAATCATGCAGCGCGACGCACTCTTGACTCAGGATGAGCTGGATTTTATCCAGAACATGCAGCACAACCCGCAACTCAATGTGCGGGATGCCACGTCGAGTCTGCTCGTCAACGGTGGTTCGCAGATTCGTGACTTGCTCACACGTCTGGCGGCGCATGAACAAGTCACCATCCAGGCCAATTTCGAAAATCAGCAAATAACCTTCCCGCTGCATTTGGTGGAAGATGAATTTCACGCCATGCATCTACGTCTTGGCGTCCCCAGCATCTATGAAGACGGGCCGATGATTCGGCCATGGCGCCTGGTGCTCGAAGAGCCCGTGGCACTGGAAAATGCCAAGGGCCAACCCGGCACCATGTGGGTGCATGAAATATCGTTTAAAGGGGTTTTGCTGGAGGTTCGCAACAAGACCAAGGCGCCAAAGCATTTCGCGCTGTGGTTCAGCCCGTCAGGTTATGAGCGGATTGCGTTACGCGGTACCTTCGAGCGTGAAACCGAGCAGGGTTATTACGCCTACGAATTGAGCCAGAGTGACAAGGATGAAACCGAACGTCTGCGTCAGTACATCCTTCAACAACATCGCCTGACCCATCCCGCACTGCATATCTGATTTTCCTGTTTTTTCTACGCTCAGGTATCCAGGTTTCCCGCCAGGAACTGCTTCAAACGCTGGCGCATCAACAGGCCCTCGTTTCCCAGACAACCGATCGACGATCCAGCCAGGCTCTCCTGCGCCAGATCCGATGCATCTCCGGCCAGCAATACCTGACAATCCAGGCTCATCGCCAAACGATTCAAACGTCTAGGCAGTTCGCCCGCTGGCGCATGGTTGGAAACCAGTATCAGTGCCTTGGGCCTGATCTTTTCGCAGATCAAAACCAATTCTTCGAAAGGCTGGCCAATCGCCAATAATTGAATAGCCGAATCGACGCTGCTCAGATACAGCGCCGTGACCAACACTTCGAGTTCCCGGCATTGATCGGCCAAGGCGCAAACAATCACTCGTCGCGGTTGCATGACTCGCACCAGCAACAGACGTTGCAACACTCGAGCGCGCAGAAAACCATCCAGAAAAAGCCACTCGCTGACCTGGCCGAATGCTTCATGGCGTTGTAGCAATAGCTTCCAGACCGGAATGAGAATGTCCTGGAATACTACGGTCAACGGGTAACTGGAAAAAACCTGACCGTAGACATGCTCCAGTTGAACTTCGTCGAAAGCACTCACCGCAGCCCTGACCTGCTGCTGCCATTGGTTGTAATCGGCTTGAACGAGTTCGTTGGGAATGATCTGAGCCAGTGCCTTGAGCGGTTCGGTCTTGGCCAGTATCTTGCCGACCTTGCTGACTGCGACGCCGCGTTCGATCCAGCCAAGGATGCTACGAATACGCTCTATATCGGTCATCGAATACAAACGGTGCCCGCTGTCGGTGCGCACGGGTTGTATCAGACCGTACCGCCGCTCCCATGCGCGTAGCGTAACCGGGTTGACCCCTGTCAGGCGTGCTACCTCGCGAATCGGAAACAGCTCTTCTCGAACCAGCGAGGTGCTGAGGGTCAAACCAGGCGCAAGGTCGGTCAGCACAGGCATTTTGAAATGTGTATCCATGGAAAAATTGGATCCATTTAACTCCACAGCCCCATTATCGATCAACACGTTGTTGAACTAATTGGCACCGACGTCCTACGGCAGAATCAGCTTGCTTTAGACGCAGCCCACTATCCAGCGCTGTGTGCGACGCGTTTGCCCTACGGAGTTACATAATGTCTACCTCACCCGTCACGCTGATGGTGTATTGCTTCATTCCGCTGTCGACGCGTCTGCTGGCTGGGCGGCTGCATACCCCATCTGCACGTCCATTGCCCGCCGGCCCCTCAACTCAGCATCGCTGATCCACGATAGGTGTACGCCTCCCGTCGCTGGTATAGTTTTGCTCTTACCGCGATGCGAGCCGTTCATGACCTCTACCGCAGCCCCAATCCTCATCACCGGTGCCGGCCAGCGTGTCGGCCTGCACTGTGCGCAGCGTTTGCTCGAAGATGGCCATGCCGTCATTTTCAGCTATCGCAGCGAACGTCCTGGTGTGCAAGCCCTGCGCGATCTGGGCGCGAGTGCGGTGTTTGCGGATTTTTCCAGCGAGGCCGGGATCCTTGCGTTCATCGGCGAACTGAAAAACCGCACCGACAGTTTGCGGGCGATTGTCCATAACGCTTCCGAATGGCTGGCCGAAACCCCGGGCACCGAAGCCGCGGCGTTCTCCCGCATGTTCAACGTGCATATGCTGGCGCCCTACCTGATCAACCTGCACTGTGCCGACCTGCTACGGCGTTCAAGCCCCGCCGACATCGTGCACATCAGCGATGATGTGACCCGCCGGGGCAGCAGCAAGCACATCGGCTACTGCGCCAGCAAAGCCGGGCTCGACAGCCTGACGCTGTCCTTTGCCGCGAAGTACGCGCCCGGCATCAAGGTCAACGGTATCGCGCCAGCCCTGCTACTGTTCAATCCGGATGACGACGCAGCGTACCGCGCCAAAGTCCTGGCCAAATCGGCACTGGGCATCGAGCCAGGCAGCGAAGTGATCTACCAGAGCCTGCGCTATTTGCTCGACAACCCTTATGTCACCGGCACGACACTGACCGTCAACGGCGGACGGCACGTCAAATAAGCCGCTCCCGCGAGGATGTCCCATGACGTTATTCCCGCCACACAACTCCTTGTCCCAGAGCTATCGCGAGATCCTGATCGGCCTGGGTGAGAACCCCGACCGCGAAGGACTGCAAGACACCCCGGTGCGCGCCGCCAAGGCGATGCAATACCTGTGTCATGGTTACGAACAAAGTGTCGAAGAAATCGTCAACGGCGCGCTGTTTGCCTCCGACAACGATGAAATGGTGATCGTCGACAATATTGAGCTGTACTCGCTCTGTGAACATCACATGCTGCCCTTCATCGGCAAGGCTCATGTGGCTTATATTCCAACGGGCAAGGTGCTGGGCCTGTCGAAGATTGCGCGGCTTGTGGATATGTTCGCCCGCCGCCTGCAAATCCAGGAAAACCTCACCCGGCAAATCGCCGACGCCGTGCAGCAAGTGACCGACGCCGCCGGTGTCGCGGTGGTCATCGAAGCCCAGCACATGTGCATGATGATGCGCGGCGTGGAAAAACAGAATTCGACCATGAACACCTCGGTGATGCTTGGCGCCTTTCGCGAGTCGAGTAACACCCGCCAGGAGTTCCTGCAATTGATTGGACGGAGCAAGTAGCAATGCCACAACTTCAACCAGGAATGGCACGCATCCGGGTCAAGGACCTGTGTTTGCGAACCTTCATAGGGATCAACGAGGACGAAATCCTCAACAAGCAGGATGTGCTGATCAACCTGACCATCCTGTACGCCGCTCAAGATGCCGTGCGTGACAACGATATCGATCACGCATTGAATTACCGCACCATCACCAAGGCAATCATCGCCCACGTCGAGGGCAATCGCTTTGCCCTGCTCGAACGCCTGACCCAGGAATTGCTGGACCTGATCATGGTCAATGAGTCGGTGCTGTACGCCGAAGTCGAAGTCGACAAGCCTCATGCCTTGCGCTTTGCCGAATCAGTGTCGATCACGCTCGCGGCAAGTCGCTAAGCTTCAAGCTTCAAGCTTCAAGCGGTAAGCTAAGGGCACCGCAACCCATCTTGCAGCTTGAAGCTTGCTGCTCAAAGCTGTCTCGCAGAGACCCCCATGAACGATCAACAACGCCTGGAACTCGAAGCCGCCGCCTTTCGTCGGCTGGTCGCCCACCTGGACAGCCGCAAGGACGTGCAGAACATCGACCTGATGAACCTCTCGGGTTTCTGCCGAAACTGCCTGTCCAAGTGGTACAAGGCCGCCGCCGACGAACGCCAGATCGAGGTCAGCCTCGATGAAGCCCGCGAAGTGATTTACGGCATGCCGTACGCCGAGTGGAAAGCCCAATACCAGAAAGAAGCCAGCGCCGATCAACAAGCGGCGTTCGCCAAAGGAAAACCCAATGAGTGATCTGAACACCCTGCGCGCCAGCCTCAAGAGCGGCGAACACGCTTTCGCCGATACCTTGGCGTTCATCGCCGCCGGTTACGACTATCAGCCCCAGGCGTTCAATAACGGCGGCGTGGAAAATGCCGCCGGGCAAAACGAAGGTTCGTGCAAGACCCTGGGTCTGGCATTGCTGGAAGGTTTGAGCGATGAAGAAGCGCTGTTGGCGTTTGGCGAACATTACCGCTCGGTAGTGGCCACGCCGCAAGGCAGCGATCACGGCAATATCCGCGCGTTGATCGCCCATGGCCTGGCCGGTGTGAAGTTCACTCAGCAGCCGCTGACTCGGCGCTGATTCGCGGAAGATCAAAATCAAAAGATCGCAGCCTGCGGCAGCTCCTACAGAATTTGTGTCCGTCCAATATTTCATGGGTGTACGCGATTCCCACGCAGGCGCTGTCACAGGCTGCGATCTTTTGACCTTTTGCCATTCATCTCCTACCGCACATCCCGACTTTTAATATTGACCCGGTGACTTTATTTCGTTTGCCGGGCACTGCTGCTCGCGGCTTAGATAAAAAGAAGCATCCCTTCTTCTGAGTCCGGTAATCCATGAGCAGCGAAAACATCAGTCGGTCCATCAATATCGTTCATCCCGTTACGCTCGGCCACGGCAAAAATGCCGAAGTCTGGGACACCGATGGCAAACGCTACATCGATTTCGTCGGTGGTATCGGCGTACTGAATCTCGGCCATTGCCACCCGCGCATCGTCGAGGCCATTCGTGAACAAGCCACCCGGCTGACCCACTATGCCTTCAATGCCGCCCCGCATGCGCCTTACCTCGAACTGATGGATCGCCTGACGGCGTTTATCCCGGTGGATTACCCGGTCAGCGGCATGCTTACCAACAGTGGTGCGGAAGCGGCGGAAAACGCCCTGAAGATCGTCCGTGGCGCCACCGCTCGCACGGCAGTCATCGCCTTCGATGGCGCCTTTCACGGTCGCACACTCGCCACGCTCAACCTCAACGGCAAAGTCGCGCCGTACAAGCAGAAAGTCGGCGTGCTGCCTGGGCCGGTGTTCCACCTGCCCTTCCCCAGCAAAGACAACGGCGTGACCTGCGCCGAGGCACTGAAGGCAATGGAGCGGCTATTCAGCGTTGAGATCGATGTTGACGACGTGGCCTGTTTTATCGTCGAACCGGTACAGGGCGAAGCGGGTTTCCTGGCGATGGATGTGGAATTTGCCCAAGCGCTGCGGCAGTTCTGTGATGACAAAGGCATCCTGCTGATCGCCGACGAAATCCAGTCCGGCTTCGGCCGCACCGGCCAGCGGTTTGCGTTCTCGCGATTGGGCATCGAGCCGGACCTGATCCTGCTGGGCAAAAGCATTGCCGGCGGCGTGCCGCTGGGGGCGGTTGTCGGGCGTAAGTCGCTACTCGATCACTTGCCCAAGGGCGGATTGGGCGGCACCTATTCAGGTAATCCCATCGCTTGTGCTGCCGCGCTGGCGACCCTGGACGAAATGACTGACGCGCATCTGCACGCCTGGGGTGCGCAACAGGAAGAAGCGATTGTCAGCCGCTACCAATCCTGGCGAACCCGCGAACTGTCACCGTATCTGGGCCGCTTGACCGGCGTCGGTGCCATGCGCGGCATCGAGTTGATCAATACCGATGGCACACCGGCTTCGGCGCAGCTGACACAATTGCTGGCCCTGGCGCGCAACTCGGGCTTGCTGTTGATGCCCAGCGGCAAGTCGCGCCACATCGTTCGGCTGCTGGCGCCGTTGACCACTGAAGCCGTCGTGCTGGAGGAAGGGCTGGATATTCTTGAGGCGTGCCTGGCGAAGCTGACCTGAAGTAAAAATCCCCACGATCCCTGTGGGAGCGGGCTTGCCCGCGATAGCGATTTATCATTCAACCTTAGTGTCGACTGACTTACCGCCATCGCGGGCAAGCCCGCTCCCACAGTTTTTTTGATCGACCACCCAATCGTGGGCACAAAAAAACCGGCCGAAGCCGGTTTTTTGCCTTCTACAGAATCAGAATCATGCGTTCTGCAGATCGTCGAGGTAACGCTCGGCGTCCAGTGCCGCCATGCAACCGGCGCCGGCCGAGGTGATGGCTTGACGGTAAACGTGGTCAGCCACGTCACCGGCGGCGAAGATGCCTTCAAGGTTGGTTGCCGTGGCGTTGCCGTCACGGCCGCCCTGCACAACCAGGTAGCCGTCTTTCAATGTCAGCTGACCTTCGAACAGCGAAGTGTTCGGGGTGTGGCCGATGGCGATGAACACGCCGTCGACTTTCAGTTCGTCGAAGCTGCCGTCGTTGTTCTTCAGGCGAGCACCGGTCACGCCCATGTTGTCGCCCAGCACTTCATCCAGGGTCGAGTTCAGCTTCAGGACAATCTTGCCTTCGGCAACCCGGGCATTGAGTTTGTCGATCAGGATCTTCTCGGCGCGGAACGTTTCGCGACGGTGGATCAGGGTTACGGTGCTGGCGATGTTGGCCAGGTACAGGGCTTCTTCCACAGCCGTATTACCACCACCGACCACAGCCACCGGCTTGTTGCGATAGAAGAAACCGTCGCAGGTGGCGCAGGCCGAAACGCCTTTGCCCATGAACGTTTCTTCCGACGGCAGGCCCAGGTAACGGGCGCTGGCGCCGGTGGCGATGATGAGTGCGTCGCAGGTGTAAGTCGCGCTGTCGCCAATCAGGGTGTACGGCTTGGCGGCGAAGTCCACGGCATTGATGTGGTCGAACACGATCTCGGTTTCAAAGCGTTCGGCGTGCTCTTTCATCCGCTCCATCAGCGCCGGGCCGGTCAGGCCATGGACGTCGCCCGGCCAGTTGTCGACTTCGGTGGTGGTGGTCAGTTGCCCGCCAGCCTGCATCCCAGTGATCAGCAGTGGCTTGAGGTTGGCACGGGCGGCATAGACCGCGGCGCTGTAACCGGCAGGGCCGGAACCAAGAATAATCACCCGCGAATGACGAACTTCAGACATGACCTGCTCCTGTTGACCGGGCCCGACATATCGGGCGCGGAACGCCGGATTGCCGGCGGGAATAAAAAAGGACCGTTGAAAGCACTTGGGGAAGGCTTGGGCTCGACAGTCCTGTAAAAGAATGGGTGCAGCGTATCGAGGGGGCGAAGATTAAGGAAATACGGTTTAACAATCCAGCTCATAGGCGGTCTCTATCCCGTCGCAGTGAATTTATAGACGCCTTTGTTACAGTTAATGTCGATGCCGCTGCCGCGCTTTCGCCTGTCAGGCAAAGCCGGTAAGGTCGGCGCGTTTACCCTTTGCTCGGAGCACGTTATGCCCGCCCCCGTTCTGTCTGGCCCGCAATACTTGCGCGAGGGCCTCAAGCTGGTCCTGAGCCCTGGCCTGCGCTTGTTTGTGTTGTTGCCGCTGGCGATCAACCTGGTGTTGTTCGTCGGATTAATCTATCTGGCCGGCCATCAGTTCAGTTTGTGGGTCGATACCTTGATGCCGTCCTTGCCCGAATGGCTGAGTTTTCTGAGTTACATCCTCTGGCCAATTTTTGTCGTGTTGGTGGTGTTAATGGTGTTTTTTACCTTCACCATGCTCGCCAACATCATTGCCGCGCCGTTCAATGGCTTCCTCGCGGAGAAAGTCGAAGTGGTGGTGCGCGGTACCGACGACTTCCCGGCCTTCAGCTGGAGCGAACTGATCGCCATGATCCCGCGCACCCTGTCCCGGGAAATGCGCAAACTTGGCTACTTCCTGCCCAGGGCCATCGGGCTGTTCATCCTGTCGTTGATCCCGGTGGTCAACATCATCGCCGCGCCGCTGTGGCTGCTGTTCGGGGTGTGGATGATGGCGATCCAGTACATCGACTACCCGGCGGACAACCACAAACTGGGCTGGAACGAAATGCTCGCCTGGCTGCGGCAGAAACGCTGGCAGAGTCTCGGCTTCGGCGGGAGCGTGTATCTGGTGTTGCTGATTCCGGTGGTCAACATTCTGATGATGCCGGCAGCAGTGGCTGGAGCAACGCTGTTCTGGGTGCGTGAGCGTGGCGCGGAAAATCTGGTAGCAGAACGCCGCTGATCGCGTCACAAATCCATCATCCAACCGTCACAATGACGACATGGCCTCAGCCGACACTGGGGTCATGACGACAACTCTGCATATCACCCTGATCACCGAAACGTTCCCACCGGAAATCAACGGCGTGGCCAATACCCTTGGCCGCTTGTTCGACGGTTTGCGCGCGCGCGGGCATCAGGTCGAGCTGGTGCGGCCACGCCAGGGTGGCGACCCGCTCATCGGCAGCGACGATGAATTGCTGTTGTGTCGAGGCTGGCCGCTGCCGGGTTATCCCGGGCTGCAATGGGGTCAGTCGTCGATGCACAAATTGCTGCGGCGCTGGAAACGCCATCGCCCGGATGTGTTGTACATCGCCACTGAAGGACCGCTGGGGTTGTCGGCATTGCGCGCGGCACGGCGCCTGGGGATTTCGGTGGTCAGCGGCTTTCATACCAATTTTCAGCAGTACTCCAGCCAATACGGCTTCGGGCTGCTGACCCGCTTGCTGACCCACTACCTGCGCTGGTTTCACAATCGCTCGACCCTGACCCTGGTGCCCAGCGCCAGTCAGCGACTGGAACTGGAACGCCGCCGTTTCGAGCGCCTGGCGCTGCTCTCTCGAGGTGTCGACAGCCAGTTGTTCCATCCGGCCAAACGGCTGAAACCGCTGCGTGAGCAATGGGGACTGGCCGAGGAAGATATTGCCTTGATCCATGTAGGACGCCTGGCGCCAGAGAAGAATCTTGGCTTGCTCAGACGGTGTTTCGACACGCTGAGAACGACTTATCCACAGCGAAACATGAAATTGATTGTGGTCGGTGATGGACCGCAAAGACCGGTACTGGAGAAGGAACTGCCCGAGGCGATCTTCTGCGGCTCACAACGTGGCGAAGCGTTGGCCAGTTATTATGCGTCGGGGGATGTGTTTCTGTTTCCAAGCCTGACCGAAACCTTCGGCAATGTGGTGCTTGAAGCATTGGCCGCGGGGCTGGGGGTGGTGGCGTACGATCAGGCTGCGGCGGCCCAGCATATTCGCCATGGCTACAACGGCGTTCTGGCCATGCCCGGGGATGAAGAGGCGTTTTGCGATGCGGCACGCTGGCTGCTGGATGAGCGCGAAACCTTGCGTTGCGTGCGCCTTAATGCGCGCCAGCATGCGAGTCGTCAGGGTTGGGCGGCGATTATCGAGCAGTTCGAGGGGCAGTTGCGGGGGGCTTGTGTTGGGGAACAGGTGGTGCCAAATGCACCGACCTTGCCTTGAAAAGCTTCGCCGGCAAGCCTCGCTCCTACATCTATGGTTACCCCCTTTTCTGCAATACTGTTTTTGATGCGTGTTTGGCTTGCTTTCATCTATCCGGCGTCTAAGTGGGG
>NZ_MUNM01000058.1 GCF_002286815.1 Pseudomonas sp. PICF141 | reverse complement strand
GTCCCCTTCGTCTAGTGGCCTAGGACACCGCCCTTTCACGGCGGTAACAGGGGTTCGAGTCCCCTAGGGGACGCCACGATTACCCGCTCTGCGGGATTTTTAAGGGTCATTCAATTATTGAATGGCCCTTTTGTTTGTCTGGCGTTTGGCAAACTCTCCTTTTTCCTCAAACTTTCTTCAGACCAGCGGTCACATCCACGACTTGCGAAAAATTATTATGAGAATAATATTCTATTCGTAATATTCGGAGGCAACGATGAACGATAAAAAAGCTCAAACCCGCGAACGCATCCTCAAGGCTGCCAGCTCAGCGCTGATTCAGCGCGGCCCGGCCGAGCCGAGCGTGGGCGAAGTGATGGGCGCGGCCGGCCTGACGGTCGGCGGCTTCTACGCGCACTTCGAAAGCAAGGACGCATTGATGCTGGAAGCATTCAAGCAGTTACTCAGCCATCGTCGTGGCTTGATCGCCGACATGGATGCCGAGCTGACCGGCGAAGAGCGGCGCGCGTTGGTTGCAGCGTTCTATCTGTCGCGCAAACACCGTGATTCCATCGAACAGGCATGTCCGATTCCGGCATCGGTCGGCGAGTTGGGCCGTCTGCCGGACGAATTTCGTGTGGCATTGAATGAGCATATCGAGTTGATGGTCGCGCAGTTGGCGGCCAGCCCGGAAGAGGCCGACAAAGCCTTGGCCGACATGGCCTTGATGGTCGGTGGTTTGGCTCTGGCACGGGCGTTGGGGCCAGGAGAGTTATCCGATCGATTACTGCGCGCTGCCAAGTCGGCGGTGCTATGACCTGAAGGCGCCAGCCTGAGGAGATGGGCGATGAACACGTTGAGCTGGGTTCGTGGCGTTAATGGCACCTTGGGCTGGTTCGCGCCGAAACTGGTGGCGAGCAAGATGCGTCTGGCGTTCATGACGCCGCGGCAATTGCAGCCGCGTGACTGGGAGTTGCCGCTGCTGGCGAAGTCCGAACGAATCACCTTGCGCTTCGGCCTCTCGGCGCTGCGTTGGGGGCAGGGGCCGGCGGTGTTGTTGATGCATGGTTGGGAAGGCCGGCCGACACAGTTTGCCGCGCTGATCACCGCGCTGGTGGATGCCGGTTACACCGTGGTTGCCCTGGACGGTCCGGCTCACGGTCGCTCGCCTGGTCGTGAGGCGAATGTGGTGCTGTTCGCTCGGGCCATGCTCGAAGCGGCTGCTGAATTGCCGCCGCTGCAAGCGGTGATCGGTCACTCCATGGGCGGCGCCAGTGCCATGCTTGCGGTTCAGTTGGGCTTGCGCACTGAAACCCTGGTCTCGATCGCCGCCCCGGCGCGAATTCTCGGGGTACTGCGTGGGTTCGCACGTTATGTGCGCCTGCCGCCCAAAGCGCGTTCGGCGTTTATTCGCCAGGTTGAGAAAGATGTCGGTATGCGCGCTGCCGCGCTGGATGTTGCGCGCTATCAGCTCGATATGCCGGGGTTGATCGTCCATGCCGAGGACGACAACTTTGTTCCGGTCAAGGAATCCCAATTGATCCACGAAGCCTGGTTCGACAGCCGTCTGTTGCGCCTGGAAGAGGGCGGGCATCAGCGGGTGCTGGCCGATCCGCGGGTGATCGACGGCGTTCTTTCGCTGCTGGCCGGTCGCAGTCTGCAATCGCGCCAATCGGCCTGAGCATCCGTTACACTGCCCCGGTCGAAATAATCTGACCAGGAGTGGGGCATGGGCTGGGATCGGGCAACGCCGTTTATCATTGATCTGGAAGTGGACGCCGAGGACATCGACGGGTTGGGCCATGCGAACAACGCGGTGTACGTGACCTGGCTCGAGCGTTGCGCCTGGCGCCATTCGCAACGGCTCGGGCTGGATCTGGTCGAGTACCGGCGGCTGGACCGGGCAATGGCAGTGGTGCGCCACGAGATCGATTACCTGGCGGCGGCCTATGAGGGCGACGAGCTGCAACTGGCAACCTGGATTGTCGATTGGGATCAGCGCTTGAAAATGACCCGCCACTTCCAGCTCAAGCGGCCCAGCGACAACACCACGTTGCTGCGGGCGCAAACCACTTTCGTGTGCATCGAGCTGTCGACCGGCAAGCCCAAGCGCATGCCGGCGGAATTCATCGAGGGCTATGGTCCTGCGTTGCAAGTTCCAAGCTGACACGATCCTGTGGCGAGGGGGCAAGCCCCCTCGCCACAGAGGTATGAGCAAGTCTTTCATTAGATTATCCAGTAAACTGCCGCACGTTTTTCGTTGAGTGTGTTTTTCATGCAAATTGCTTTGGCGCCCATGGAGGGGTTGGTCGACAACATCCTGCGGGACGTGCTGACCCGTGTGGGCGGTATCGATTGGTGCGTGACCGAATTCATTCGGATCAACGATCAGCTGCTAACGCCTGCCTATTACCACAAGTTCGGCCCGGAACTGCTGACTGGCGCCCGAACCGCGTCCGGCGTGCCGCTGCGTGTGCAACTGCTGGGCTCCGATCCGGTGTGCCTGGCGGAAAACGCCGCACTGGCCTGCGAGTTGGGTTCCGAGGTCATCGACCTGAACTTCGGCTGCCCGGCCAAGACCGTCAACAAATCCCGTGGCGGCGCGGTGCTACTCAAAGAACCTGAACTGCTAAACCAAATCGTCGAACACGTCCGTCGCGCGGTGCCAGCGCATATTCCGGTCACCGCCAAGATGCGCCTCGGATTCGACAGCCCGGACGGTGCGCTGGTTTGCGCCACGGCCCTGGCTGAAGGCGGGGCGGCGCACATCGTGGTCCACGCGCGGACCAAGACCGATGGCTACAAGCCGCCAGCTCACTGGGAATGGATTCCTCGGGTGCAGGACGTGGTCAACGTGCCGGTGTTTGCCAACGGCGATATCTGGAGCGTCGAGGACTGGCGTCGTTGCCGCGAGATCAGCGGCGTCGAGGACATCATGCTCGGGCGCGGCCTGGTATCGCGTCCTGATCTGGCCCGGCAGATCGCCGCCGCTCGCGCCGGTGAAGACATCGTGGAAATGTCCTGGGCCGAGCTGCTGCCGCTGATTCAGGACTTCTGGCTGCAAGCCAAGGCGCAAATGACGCCACGCCAATCGCCGGGTCGCTTGAAGCAGTGGCTGGCGATGCTGACCCGCAATTATCCCGAAGCGGTAGAGCTGTTCACCGTCCTGCGGCGTGAGACGGAACTGGATAATGTCTCGCGTTTACTGGGGCTTCAGGTGTCTGAGGCGGCCTGAAAAAATCTTCAAATAATCTCTTGAAAAGCAATCAGCGGTCCCTATCTAAGGATTACGCGATGCCGAATTCGGGTCGCGGAGACAAAAAAACTTGCTGATTATGTTCAGGAGATTTGAATCATGAGTACTGCATTTTCCCTGGCCCCACTGTTCCGTTCCTCGGTAGGTTTCGACCGTTTCAACGACCTGTTCGAAACCGCCCTGCGTAATGAGCCAGGCAGCACCTATCCACCCTACAACGTTGAAAAATACGGTGATGATCAATACCGCATTGTTGTAGCGGCCGCCGGTTTCCAGGAAGAAGACCTGGACCTGCAAGTGGAAAAAGGTGTGCTGACCATCAGTGGTGGCAAACGTGACACGGACGAAAACGTCACCTATCTGTACCAAGGCATCGCTCAGCGCGCCTTCAAACTGTCGTTCCGTCTGGCGGACCACATTGAAATCAAGGCCGCCGAACTGCGCAACGGTTTGTTGAGTATCGACCTGCTGCGCGTGATTCCGGAAGAAGCGAAAGCCAAACGCATCCCGATCAACGGGACGGAAAAACCGGCTCTGCAGCATTGAGCCAAAAGCAGCAAAAGGGCGCCATCCAGTGGCGCCCTTTTTTGTGCCCATTTGTAGCAGTTGCCGTACGTAGCGGCTCGGCAGTTGCTGCATCGCCTTATTTCAACAGTTTCTGAAACTCCTCCACTGGCAACGGCCGGCTGTGCAAATACCCTTGATACAAATGGCAGTCCAGCCCCTGCAAAAACGCCAGTTGCTCCAGGTTTTCCACCCCTTCGGCGATGACTTTCAGCTCCAGACTGCGGGCCATGGCGACGATGGCGCGAATGATTTCGGCGTCGTTGGGGTCGGTGGTGGCGTCGCGGATGAACGACTGGTCGATTTTCAGGGTGTCTACCGGCAGGCGCTTGAGGTAGGTCAATGAGGAATAACCGGTACCGAAATCGTCCATGGCGAAGCTCACGCCGAGTTTTTTCAGGCGCCGCATCTTGCTGATGGTGTCGTCCAGGTTCTGGATGACGATGCCTTCGGTGATTTCCAGTTTCAGCAATGAGCAGGGCAGGCCGTGGCTGCCGAGGCTGTGTTCGATGCGTTCGACGAAATCGTTCTGGCGGAATTGTCGGGGGCTGATGTTCACGCACAGGCTGAAATCGAGCGGATTGATCAGGCCCTTGGCGACCAGATGTTTGAAGGCCGCGCAGGCTTCGTCAAGGATCCAGGTGCCGACTTCCAGAATCAGCCCGCTGTCTTCCAGCACCTTGATGAACTCGGTGGGCGATTGCGCGCCCAGTTGCGGATGGTGCCAGCGTACCAAGGCTTCGGCGCCGGTAATGCGGTTGTTGCGGGCGTCCACCTGTGGCTGGTATTGCACGCTGAATTCACCCCGGGAAAGGGCCAGGCGCAGATCGGTTTCCATGCGCAGGCGTTCGCTGGCGGCCTTTTGCATGGTGTTGTGGTACATCTGCGCGGTGTTGCGGCCCGAGTCCTTGGCGCGGTATAGGGCAATATCGGCGCGTTTGAGCAGGTCGGTGGGCGTCGAGCCGTGGTCGGGAATGAGCGCGATGCCGATGCTCGGTGTGACTTGCAGGCGCTGTCCGTCGAGGAACATCGGTTCGGACAGCAGTTCGCGCAAAGTATCCGCCAATTCCCGGACCTGAGCGCTGACGGCGCTGCGCGAACCCTCCAGCCCGCTGAGCAGCACCACGAATTCGTCACCGCCCAGGCGCGCGACGGTGTCCTCCATGCGCACGCTGGCTTCGAGGCGCGCGGTGATGATCTTCAGCACCGTATCGCCAACCGGGTGGCCGAGGGAGTCGTTGATGTGCTTGAAATGGTCGAGATCCAGGAACATCAGGGCGCCGCGCAGGTTGTGGCGCTTGAGCAGGGCGATCTGCTGGCTCAGACGATCCATCAACAGCGCGCGGTTGGGCAGGTTGGTCAATGGGTCGTGGTAGGCCAGGTGACGGATTTGTGCTTCGGCATTTTTCAGCAGGCTGACGTCCCGGGCTGTCAGCAGCAGGCACGCGATTTCGTTGAGGGTGATCGGCTCCACCGAGACTTCGACGGTCAGCAACTCCCCGCGTTTGTTGCGCCCGAGCATTTCCTGATGGTGAACCCGGCCTTTGATCTGTAGCTCTGCCAGCAATTCCGAGCGCTGTTTCTCTTCGGCCCAGATGCCGACTTGATACACCGTGCGGCCGATCACTTCATCGGCGCGGTAGCCCGTCAGGCGACAAAAGCCGTCATTGACTTCCAGGTAACGTCCGGTGTCGCGCTCGGTAATGGTGATGGCGTCGGGGCTTGAGTGAAAAGCTTTGGCGAACTTCTCCTCACTGGCCTTGAGCGCCGCTTCCGAACGTTGCTGCTGGGTGATGTCGCGCAGAGTGGTGACGATGCATGGCTGATCGCCGACGCTGATTTGTCGGCTCGATATCACACACGTCAGGGATTGCCCGTTCTTGTGCTGAACGATGATCGCCACATTATTCAGGCCTTGTTCGCGGATGACCCGCTCGATCCTTTGCAGGCTCTTCGCCGAAGCGTCCCACAGGCCGATTTCGTCGGCGCTGCGGCCAATCACGTCGTCGGTGTTCCAGCCGAACGTTTGAGTAAAGCTGGAGTTGATTTCGATGAAATGACCGGTGTCCTGGCGCGTGACGCAAATCGGGTCCGGGCTGACCTGGAACAAGGTGGCGAATTTCTCTTCCGAGGCCACCAATTGCTGTTCGCGCTCCACCTGATCGGTGATGTCCAGCAGCGTGCCGGCCATGCGCAACGGGTTGCCATTGTCGTCGCGATAGAGTCTGGCGCGGCTTTCCAGGTAGCGCGAACTGCCATCCTGCAACTGCACTCGGTACGTCAGTTGATAATTGCCGGCCGGGCCTTCACGCAAGCTGCGGTAGGCGTCGCGCATGCTGTCGCGTTCTTCGCCGGGCACGCCTTCGAAAAATGCATCGAAGGATTCATGGAAGGGTTTGGGGTCCAGTCCATGCAGCTGGGCGGCCCGCGCCGAGCCGTAAAGCATGCCGCTGGGAATGTGCCAGTCCCAAGTGCCGAGTTGCGCCGAATCCAGGGCCAGGTCCAGGCGTTCCTGGCTGTCTTTAAGGGCGTGCTCGGCGATTTTGCGTTCGGTGGTGTCGAGGAATGTGCTCAGCAGATACGGCTGGCCTTCGAGTTCGACCTTTTGCGCGCTGAGGATGCCGTCATGAACCTGCCCGTTGCTGGCACGAAATTGCACCTCCATGTTGATCAGCTCGCCTTTGGCTTTCGTGGCCTTGACCAGTTGCACCCGTTGCTCCGGGTTGACCCATAAGCCCAGTTCCAGCGTGGTTCGGCCAATGGCGTCCTGTACCGGCCAGCCGAACAGGCTTTCGAAATATTGATTGGCTTCGCTGATCAGGCCATCTTCCTGACGGGTCAGCAGGACCATGTTGGGGCACAGGTGAAACAGCGTGGCGAAGCGTTTTTCCGAGCTGCTCAGGGCCTGTTCGCGTTGGCGCTGATGGGTGATTTCACGAATGACTCCAATCATTCGTGGCCGCCCGTTTTTGTCCGGCAGCAGACTGCCATTGATTTCCAGCCAGTGCAGGCTGCCGTCGGGCCAGCGGATGCGATGGTGCATCGCCTGTTCCAGCGGGGCGCCGGCAATCACTGCATGGAAGGCACGGATGGCTTTGGCCCGATCCTCCTGGGGCAGCAGGTCGAGGTATTCCAGGTCCTCGGGCAATGGTTGCCGGGGATCGAAGCCGAACAACGCCTGAGTTCCCCGTGACCAACTGATCTGCCCCCGCTCGATGTCCCAATACCAGGCGCCGAGCCGGGCGCCGTTAAGGGCCGCCAGCAACTGCGGAGCGTTTTCCCAGCTCTGCTCGGACCGCTTGGGGTCAAGTGCCTGAATTCGCGGCATCGGCGGCATACGTTCAACAGATTTGGGCATGGATAACAGGCCTTGGGCTGAATTGGGCGTTAGGCACAGGGTTTTGGAGCTCTATAGGCGTAGCACAAAAGAAGAAGCACAGCTTAGCCGCGAGTCCCTGGCTGATCGATTTGTGCATCCAGCAGGGCCATGAAGGCCCGTGCCGCGTTCGACAGCGTCCGTTCGGTGTGCAGGATATAGCCTAGCTGGCGAGTGAGTTGTATGCCCGGCAAAGGTATGCGCGCCACTTGATCGTCCAGCATGGTGCGCGGCAAAACGCTCCAGGCGAGGCCGATCGAGACCATCATTTTTATGGTTTCCAGATAATTCGTGCTCATGGCGATGTTCGGCGTCAGGCCCTGGGCCTCGAACAGGCGCTGCACGATGTGGTGGGTAAAGGTGTTGCCGCCGGGGAAAACCGCGGGGTGCAGGGCAATATCCGCCAGGCTGACCGGACCGTTAGCAATCAGCGAATGTTCCGGGGCGACCACGAAATCCAGCGGGTCGTCCCATACCGGCGTGGCCTTGACCAGTGCGTGAGGCTCCGGTGCAAGGGTGATTACCGCCAGTTCGGCGCGGCCATGGAGGATTTCTTCGTAAGCCACTTCCGAGTCGAGGAACTGAATATCCAGCGCCACTTGTGGATAACGTCGGGTGAACTCCCTTAATAAGGGTGGCAAACGGTGCAGGCCGATGTGATGACTGGTGGCCAATGTCAGACGACCGGAGATCTCGCCAGTCAGGTTGGTCAGGGCGCGGCGGGTGTCATCCAGTACATTGAGGATCTGATAGGCCCGTGGCAGCAGGGCGCGACCGGCTTCGGTCAAGCTGACTTCCCGGCCGAGTCGATCGAACAGCCGCACCTTCAATTGCTGCTCCAGGCCGGCAATGCGCTTGCTGACGGCGGGTTGCGTCAGGTGCAGCCGTTCACCAGCGCCAGAGAAGCTTCCAGTTTCGGCAATCGCGATAAAAGCATTGAGGTTGGCGAGGTCCATGATGAGGTCTCAGTGGCATTCCAGTTGGTTATGCAAAGCATAAAAAATATGAATTTGAGTTATTTAATGTAACCCCCTAGGATCGACCTCACAAGCCAAAGGGTTATTGAGATTCCTCAAGGACCCAGGGCATAGAAACAAGCTGATTAGGAAACCGTCTGATGGCCGGCAAAACGCTCTACGACAAGCTCTGGGATTCGCATTTGGTCAAGCAGCGCGACGATGGCTCGGCGCTGATCTATATCGATCGTCACATCATCCACGAAGTGACCTCGCCGCAAGCCTTCGAAGGCCTGCGTCTGGCCGGGCGCAAGCCTTGGCGCATCGATGCCAATATCGCGACCCCGGACCACAACGTTCCGACTACTGCGGAGCGCAAGGGCGGCATCGAAGCGATTGTCGACCAGGTCTCGCGTTTGCAGGTTCAGACCCTTGACGATAACTGTGACGAATACGGCATCGTCGAATTCAAGATGAATGATGTCCGCCAAGGCATCGTCCATGTCATTGGCCCGGAGCAGGGCGCCACCTTGCCGGGCATGACCGTGGTTTGCGGCGACTCCCACACCTCGACCCACGGCGCATTCGGTGCCTTGGCCCACGGGATCGGCACTTCCGAGGTCGAGCACGTGCTCGCCACGCAGTGCCTGGTCGCGAAAAAGATGAAGAACATGCGGGTGTCCGTCGAAGGCCAATTGCCGTTCGGCGTGACCGCCAAGGACATCGTCCTCGCCGTGATCGGCAAAATCGGCACCGCCGGCGGTAATGGCCACGCCATCGAGTTCGCCGGTAGCGCGATTCGCGATTTGTCCATTGAAGGCCGCATGACCATCTGCAACATGGCGATCGAGGCCGGTGCTCGCGTAGGCTTGGTAGCCGCCGACGAAAAAACCGTGGCTTACGTCAAAGGCCGTCCATTCGCTCCGAAGGGCGCGGAATGGGATTTGGCTGTCGAGGCCTGGAAAGACCTGGTTTCCGACGCGGATGCGAAGTTCGACACCATCGTCGAGCTCGACGCCACTCAGATCAAACCGCAAGTCAGCTGGGGCACGTCGCCCGAGATGGTCTTGGCCGTGGATCAGAATGTGCCGGACCCTGCGAAGGAAATGGACCTGGTCAAGCGTGATTCCATCGAACGCGCCTTGAAATACATGGGTTTGACTGCCAATCAGGCGATCACCGACATTCAGCTGGACCGCGTATTCATTGGCTCCTGCACCAACTCGCGGATCGAAGACCTGCGCGCCGCCGCGGTGATCGCCAAGGGCCGCAAAGTGGCTTCGACCATCAAACAGGCCATCGTGGTGCCGGGTTCGGGTCTGGTGAAGGCTCAGGCCGAATCCGAAGGCCTGGACAAGATTTTCGTCGAGGCCGGTTTCGAATGGCGTGAGCCAGGTTGCTCGATGTGCCTGGCGATGAACCCGGACCGTTTGGAATCCGGCGAGCATTGCGCGTCGACCTCCAACCGTAACTTCGAAGGCCGTCAGGGCGCCGGTGGCCGTACGCACCTCGTCAGCCCGGCCATGGCCGCCGCCGCGGCGGTGAACGGTCGTTTCATCGACGTTCGTGAATTGATCTGAGGAGCGCAGCATGAAAGCTTTTACCCAGCACACTGGTCTTGTCGCGCCTCTGGATCGTGCCAACGTCGACACCGACCAGATCATCCCGAAGCAATTCTTGAAGTCGATCAAGCGCACCGGGTTCGGCCCGAACCTGTTCGATGAGTGGCGTTACCTGGATGTCGGGCAGCCGTATCAGGACAACTCCAAGCGCCCGCTGAACAAGGATTTCGTCCTCAACGCCGAGCGTTATCAGGGGGCCAGCGTGTTGCTGGCCCGCGAGAACTTCGGTTGCGGCTCCAGCCGCGAACACGCGCCGTGGGCGCTGGAAGAGTACGGTTTCCGTAGCATTATCGCGCCGAGCTATGCCGACATCTTCTTCAACAACAGCTTCAAGAACGGCTTGCTGCCGATCATCCTGAGCGATGCTGAAGTCGATGAGTTGTTCCAGCAGGTTGAGGCGACGCCGGGCTACCAGTTGCAGATCGATCTGCAAGCTCAGACCGTGACCCGTCCGGATGGCAAGGTATTGAATTTTGAAATCGATGCCTTCCGCAAACACTGCCTGCTCAATGGCCTGGACGATATCGGCCTGACCTTGCAGGACCACGAGGCGATTGCCACGTTTGAAGCCAAACACCGCGCGAGCCAGCCGTGGTTGTTTCGTGACGCGTGATTTTGCGTAAGGCTTGATGACGCCTTCGCGGGCAAGCCTCGCTCCTACGGTTGAACTGCATTCCCCTGTAGGAGCGAGGCTTGCCCGCGAAGAGGCCCGCACAGACACCACAAGACTCATCCCCAAAAGGAAGTCCCCATGACCAGCACCGCCCAGCACAGCCAAGTCGTACAAAAGCAATTCGGTGAACAGGCTGCGGCCTATCTGAGCAGCGCCGTACACGCTCAAGGCACTGAATTCGCGCTGCTACAGGCTGAATTGGCGGGGCAGGGCGATGCTCGCGTGCTCGACCTCGGTTGCGGTGCCGGTCATGTGAGTTTTCATGTGGCTTCGCTGGTCAAGGAAGTGGTGGCTTACGACCTGTCTCAGCAGATGCTCGACGTGGTGGCCGCTGCTGCCGTCGATCGCGGCTTGGGCAATGTGTCCACGGTGCTGGGTGCTGCCGAGCGTCTGCCATTTGCCGATGGCGAGTTCGATTTCGTGTTCAGCCGTTATTCGGCGCACCATTGGAGCGACCTCGGACTGGCCCTGCGCGAAGTTCGCCGGGTGCTGAAGCCGGGTGGGGTAGCGGCGTTCGTCGATGTGTTGTCGCCGGGCAGCCCGTTATTCGACACTTACCTGCAAAGCGTCGAAGTGCTGCGCGACACCAGCCACGTGCGCGATTATTCTGCTGGCGAGTGGTTGCGGCAGGTCAGCGAAGCGGGGTTGCATACCCGCAGCACCACGCGCCAACGGCTGCGTCTGGAATACACCTCCTGGGTCGAGCGCATGCGCACGCCGCAGGTGATGCGCGCGGCGATCCGTGCGTTGCAGCAATCGATGGGCAATGAAGTTCGCGAGTATTTTGAGATTGAGGCCGATGGTTCGTTCAGTACCGATGTGCTGGTGCTGATGGCTGAACGATAGGCGCCAAGACTTTTTCGGGTACGCCTGCGGGCGTGCCGACTGATGACATGAGGAAAGCATGAGCAAGCAGATTCTGATTCTTCCGGGTGACGGTATTGGCCCGGAAATCATGGCCGAAGCGGTCAAGGTGCTGGAGCTGGCGAACGACAAGTACAGCCTGGGCTTCGAACTGAGTCATGACGTGATCGGTGGCGCCGCCATCGACAAGCACGGCGTGCCGCTGGCTGATGAAACCCTGGCCCGTGCCCGTGCCGCCGATGCGGTATTGCTGGGCGCCGTGGGCGGTCCGAAATGGGACACCATCGAGCGTGACATCCGCCCTGAGCGCGGCCTGCTGAAGATCCGTGCCCAACTGGGCCTGTTCGGTAACCTGCGTCCGGCAATCCTGTACCCGCAACTGGCCGAGGCTTCCAGCCTGAAGGCAGAGATCGTGGCGGGTCTGGACATCCTGATCGTCCGTGAACTGACCGGCGGTATCTACTTCGGCGCGCCACGTGGCGTGCGTGAACTGGAAAACGGCGAGCGTCAGGCCTACGACACCCTGCCGTACAGCGAGACCGAAATCCGCCGTATCGCCCGTGTCGGTTTCGACATGGCCCGCGTGCGCGGCAAGAAGCTGTGCTCGGTGGACAAGGCCAACGTGCTGGCGTCCAGCCAGCTGTGGCGTGAAATCGTCGAGCAAGTGGCCAAGGATTATCCGGACGTCGAACTGAGCCACATGTACGTCGACAACGCCGCCATGCAACTGGTGCGTGCACCGAAGCAATTCGACGTGATCGTCACCGACAACCTGTTCGGCGACATTCTTTCCGACGAAGCGTCGATGCTCACCGGTTCGATCGGCATGTTGCCCTCGGCGTCGCTGGACGCCAACAACAAAGGCATGTACGAGCCGTGCCACGGTTCGGCGCCGGACATCGCTGGCAAGGGCATTGCCAACCCGTTGGCGACCATTTTGTCGGTGTCGATGATGCTGCGTTACAGCTTCAATCTGCAGGCAGCGGCCGATGCCATCGAACAGGCCGTGAGCCTGGTATTGGATCAGGGCCTGCGCACGGGTGACATCTGGTCGGCTGGTTGCACCAAGGTCGGGACGCAGGAAATGGGCGATGCAGTAGTCGCCGCGCTGCGGAATCTGTAATCTCTTTGGCCCGCTGCAACTTTCAACCATGAAAGCAGCGGCCCACTTTTGAAGAAGGTGTAGTTGCGATGAAACGTGTAGGTCTGATCGGTTGGCGCGGTATGGTCGGTTCCGTGCTCATGCAGCGGATGCTGGAAGAGCAGGATTTCGATCTTATCGAGCCGGTGTTTTTCACCACTTCCAATGTCGGTGGCCAAGGCCCGTCCGTGGGTAAGGACATTGCTCCGCTCAAGGACGCTTACAGCATTGAAGAGCTGAAAACCCTCGACGTGATTCTGACCTGCCAGGGCGGCGACTACACCAGCGAAGTGTTCCCCAAGCTGCGCGAAGCCGGCTGGCAGGGTTACTGGATCGATGCCGCTTCCAGCCTGCGCATGCAGGATGACGCGGTGATCGTGCTGGACCCGGTGAACCGCAAGGTCATCGACCAGCAGCTCGATGCGGGCACCAAGAACTACATCGGCGGCAACTGCACCGTCAGCCTGATGCTGATGGGCCTGGGTGGCCTGTTCGAAGCCGGTCTGGTCGAGTGGATGAGCGCCATGACTTATCAGGCGGCCTCCGGTGGCGGCGCGCAGCACATGCGTGAACTGATCAAGCAGATGGGTGTGACCCACGCCGCTGTCGCCGATCAACTGGCCGACCCGGCCAGCGCCATCCTCGACATCGATCGCCGTGTTGCCGACGCCATGCGTAGCGACGCCTACCCGACCGAGAACTTCGGCGTGCCGCTGGCCGGCAGCCTGATCCCGTGGATCGACAAGGAACTGCCGAACGGCCAGAGCCGCGAAGAGTGGAAGGCCCAGGCCGAGACCAACAAGATCCTCGGTCGCTTCAAGAGCCCGATCCCGGTCGACGGCATCTGCGTGCGCATCGGCGCCATGCGTTGCCACAGCCAGGCGCTGACCATCAAGCTGAACAAAGACGTGCCGATCGCGGACATCGAAGGGCTGATCAGCCAGCACAACCCTTGGGTCAAACTGGTGCCGAACAACCGCGAAATCAGCATGCAGGAACTGAGCCCTACAAAGGTTACCGGTACCCTGAACGTGCCGGTTGGCCGTTTGCGCAAGCTGAACATGGGGTCGCAGTTCGTCGGTGCCTTCACCGTCGGCGACCAACTGCTGTGGGGCGCGGCCGAACCGCTGCGTCGCATGCTGCGGATTCTGCTTGAGCGTTGATCGATTGATGTAATGAAAGAACCCGCGCCTTGAAGAGGTGCGGGTTTTTTGTTCCCGCCGATCATTCACACGCTCTGCGTGGGAATGCATCCCGTGACGCTCCGCGTCACTGTCTCAACGGCGGACGCAGAGCGTCCATGGCGGCATTCCCACGCAGAGCGTGGGAACGATCAAATCCCCCGTCGAATTGCCTCACTGCCAACCACCCGGTAAAGTGCCGCTCCCCCCGTTTTGCCAGAGGTAGAACCATGAGCCAGTCCTTTGATATTGCCGTGATCGGCGCCACCGGTACTGTCGGCGAAACACTCGTCCAGATTCTCGAAGAGCGGGATTTTCCGGTCGGTAACCTGCACCTGCTGGCGAGCAGTGAATCGGCGGGGCATTCGGTGCCGTTTCGCGGCAAGAACCTGCGGGTGCGGGAAGTCGATGAATTCGATTTCAGCAAGGTCCAGCTGGTGTTCTTTGCCGCCGGCCCGGCGGTGACCCTCAGTTTCGCTCCCCGTGCCACCGCCGCCGGTTGCTCGCTGATCGACCTGTCCGGCGCCTTGCCGGCGGATCAGGCGCCGCAGGTCGTGCCTGAGGCCAACGCCGAAATCCTGGCCGGCCTGAAAAAGCCCTTCCAGGTCAGCAGCCCGAGCCCTTCGGCCGCGACGCTGGCCGTGGTGCTGGCGCCATTGCTCGGTTTGCTCGACCTGCAACGCATCAGCCTGACGGCATGCCTGGCGGTTTCTGCCCAAGGCCGCGAAGCCGTCACTGAACTGGCCCGGCAAACCGCCGAGCTGCTTAACGTGCGTCCGCTGGAGCCGGCGTTCTTTGATCGGCAAATGGCTTTTAACCTGCTGGCGCAAGTGGGTAAGCCTGATGAACAGGGCCATACGTTGCTGGAAAAGCGCCTGGTGCGCGAACTGCGTCAGGTCATGGCGCTACCGTTATTAAAAATTTCCGTCACTTGCATTCAAGCTCCGGTGTTTTTCGGCGATAGCTTTAGCGTGACCTTGCAGTCTTCGAGCGCTGTCGATCTGACAAAAATCAACGCGGCTTTGGAAGCGGCGCCCGGTATAGAACTGGTCGAAGCGGGTGATTACCCGACCCCGGTAGGCGATGCGGTAGGGCAGGACGTGGTTTACGTTGGTCGGGTTCGCAGCGGGATCGACGATCCGGCGGAACTTAATGTATGGCTGACGTCAGATAACGTACGCAAAGGCGCCGCGCTCAATGCTGTGCAGGTGGCTGAATTGTTGATAAAAGACCTGCTGTAAAAGATACTTGGCAACAATTTTATCGAATGATTCCCGTCGAACATCATGCTTGGCGGGAATGCTCAAGGTAGGCCACTCCGCAGGGCTTCCCATTGCATGAATGAAATGATCGCGCGCGACGACCCTTCGCCGCCGCGTGCAATGCCTTACGGCAGCGGCAATCAACACCTTCTCGCTGGCCGAGGAATGTTCAAACAAAGGAAGAGGCTATGGTTCAAGTTCGCAAACTGGTGTTAGCAATAGCGGCCGCCTCGGCGCTGTCCTCCGGTATGGCGCATGCCCTCGGGCTCGGGGAATTGACCCTGAAATCGACGCTGAACCAGCCTCTGGTCGCGGAAATCGAGTTGCTCGACGTCAAGGATCTCACGGCTGCCGAAGTGGTGCCGAGCCTGGCCTCGCCCGAAGATTTCGCCAAGGCCGGTGTCGATCGTCAGGCGTTTCTCAATGACCTGACCTTTACCCCGGTACTTAACGCCAGCGGTAAAAGCATCTTGCGCGTGACGTCCAGCAAACCGCTGTCCGAACCGATGGTGAAATTCCTGGTTCAGGTGATGTGGCCCAACGGTCGCCTGCTGCGCGACTACAGCGTGCTGCTCGATCCGTCCAAATTCTCGCCACAGACCGCCGATGCCGCTGCTCAACCCGCTCCAGCTCAAACGGTGACGGCGCCAGTGACTGGCGCGACCAAGTCGTCGCAATACACCACCACGTCGCGCGATACCCTGTGGGAGATCGCCGCGAAAGTACGTAACGGTGGTTCGATCCAGCAGACCATGCTGGCCATCCAGGCGCTGAACCCGGATGCGTTCATCGACGGCAACATCAATCGACTGAAAACCGGCCAGGTGCTGCGTCTGCCTGATCAGGTGCAGAGCACCAATCTGCCGCAACCCAAGGCCATCGCTGAGGTCGCCGCGCAGAACACCGCGTGGCGTCAGGGGCGTCGCTATGTGGCGAAGCCGGGAACCGGGCAGCAGCAACTCGACGCCACCAAACGCGCTCGCGGTGAAGGTGCTTCATCGCAACCTGCCGTCGACAAACTGAGCCTGGTCTCTGCCGACATCGGCAAGGGCGGCAAAGGCGCCGCCGGTGATGCGAAAGCGTTAAGCGATAAGCTGGCCGTTGCCGAGGAAAGCCTCGACGCGACTCGTCGCGACAATGCCGAATTGAAAAGCCGCATGAGCGATCTGCAAAGTCAGCTGGACAAGCTGCAACGACTGATCGAACTGAAGAACAATCAATTGGCCAAGTTGCAGGCCGCAGGCGGCGCGGATGCATCCGCTTCGAGCACTGCGGCAACGCCAGCGGACGCGGCTCCGGTGCCTGCGCCAGAGACTGGCGCACCAGAAGTCGTTCCGGAGCCAGTCGTCGAGCCAACACCCGATGATCAGAAATTCAACGAGCTGCTGACCAATCCGATCCTGCTGGGTCTGGTGGGTGGCGGTGCGGTGGTGCTGTTGCTCTTGCTATTGTTGCTGGCCCGTCGCCGTAAGGCACAGCAAGAAGCCGAGAAGCATCTGCGCATGGCCCGTGCCTTGGAGGAGGAGCAAGAGTTCTCTGTCGAGCATGATCTGCCGCCAAGCAGCTTCGAAGGCCTGGAAGTTCCGCCGCCGAGCGTGAAACTTGCGACCGCGCCAACGCCAACGCCAGCACCTGCACCTGCACCTGCACCGGCCCCGGTGATTGCGCCGGTTGTGGTGACGCCGCCGATCGCGGCGCCATTGGTGTCGCCTGCCGCCGAGCGTTCCGATCGTTCCGACGACGTATTGGCTCAGGCACAGTCGCACATTGCCGGCGGTCGTCTGAATCAGGCCGTCGCATTGCTGGAAGACGCGATCAAACAAGAGCCGCAACGCAGTGACCTGCGCTTGAAGCTGATGGAAGTCTATGGTCAGCAGGGCGACCGCGACGCGTTTGTCGCTCAGGAGCGTCAACTGGTGGCCAACGGCGATAATTTCGCCCGGGTTGAAAAGTTGAAAAGCCGCTTCCCGGCCATGGCTGTCGTGGCGGCCAGCGGCCTGGCTGCTGCCGCCATCGCTGCCGAGCTGGACGCACAATACGTCAAGGATCTGCTGCTGGACGAGCCGCAAGCCCCGGAGCCGTCATTGTCCGACTTCGACAGCGCATTTGATCTGAGCCTGGACGATCTGGAGGCGGCTACGCCGATCGCGCCAGTTGTTGCTACGCAGCCGGAACCTGCGCTGGAGCCGGAACCAACGCCCGCACCTGCACCAGAAGAGCAGGCTGAATTGGACGAATTCCCGCTGGACGACGATCTGAGCTTTGAGTCGGTGTTGCAGCAGCAGACTGAAATCAAGGAAGACCTCGACGATCTGTCGGTCTTCGACCTGGACATGGACCTGGGGGGTAATGCCTCCCCGGCAACTCTGGCCGAAGATGAATTCCTGCTGAATCTGGATGAAGAGCTCAAGGATTTGCCTGTCGCCGAAGCGGCGCCGGTGACCGAGCCGACGCTTGACGACCTGGAGCTGCCGGCGGACTTCGACCTGTCGCTGGCCGACGAAATGGACGCGGCTCCAGATCAGCCTGACGCCTTTGAAAATGAACTCAACGACGTCAATGCTGAGCTGGATCGTCTGTCCCAGAGCCTCGGTGAGCCGAGCTTCACTGCAGACGACGCGTTGGCTACCGCGGCCGATGAGCCGGACTTCGACTTCCTCTCCGGTACCGACGAAGTCGCCACCAAACTCGACCTGGCCCAGGCCTACATCGACATGGGTGACAGTGATGGCGCTCGGGACATCCTCAATGAGGTGGTGACCGAGGGCGATGCCGGTCAGAAGAGCGAAGCCAAGGAAATGCTCTCGCGACTGGCGTAAGTGATCGACAACGGTGTAAATAAAACGGCAGCCCTGTGAGGCTGCCGTTTTTGTTTGGGCGGGGATGCGATGGCGTCTGCGAGATTGCTATCGCGGGCAAGCCCGCTCCCGCAGGTTGAACTGCCCCCCAAAAGTTGGACACCGATCCTGACTTTTGGGGGGCAGTTCAGGTTTTGTGGGTGTCGAAGATCCTTGTGGGAGCGGGCTTGCCTGCGATGAGGTCGGAACAGTCAATGGAGATCCCTCTGGCGTACCCACCCAACCGCTTTATAATGCCTGCCTTTGCGCAGATCAGCAGGCTGTCACCCCTTGGCAAATATAGATAATCCGGCTGCCGAAATGGCGGCCGACGGCTTTTTCCGGATCGCGTTAGGCGTTGAATACAAAGGCTCACGCTATCGCGGCTGGCAACGCCAGGCCTCCGGTGTGCTCACGGTGCAGGAAACCCTTGAAAACGCCTTGTCCAAAGTCGCCGACTCCCCCGTGTCGCTGCTCTGTGCCGGGCGCACGGATGCCGGGGTGCATGCCTGCGGTCAGGTGGTGCATTTCGATACCCAGGTCGAGCGTTCAATGAAGGCCTGGGTGATGGGCGCCAATATCAATTTGCCCCACGACGTCAGCGTCAGTTGGGCAAAGGTCATGCCGGCGCATTTCCACGCGCGATTCAAGGCGATCGCCCGGCGCTATCGCTATGTGATCTATAACGATCAGATCCGCCCGGCGCACCTGAATGAAGAAATTACCTGGAATCACCGTCCGCTGGACGTCGAGCGCATGGCCGAGGCCGCTCGGTATCTGGTCGGCACCCACGATTTCAGCGCATTTCGCGCCGGCCAGTGCCAAGCCAAGTCGCCGATCAAGGAGCTGCATCACTTGCGCGTGACGCGCCACGGCAAAATGATCGTGCTGGATATTCGCGCCAGTGCGTTCCTGCATCACATGGTGCGCAACATCGCCGGTGTGCTGATGACTATCGGTGCCGGCGAGCGTCCTGTGGAGTGGATGAAAGAAGTGCTGGAAAGTCGTATCCGTCGTTCCGGCGGGGTGACGGCTCATCCGTTCGGCCTGTACCTGGTGCAAGTCGAGTACCGCGACGAGTTCGAATTGCCCGAGCGTTACATCGGCCCACACTTCCTCACCGGCTTCTCGGAACTTGACGGCTGACGCCCTCGAACGCTTTTGTTACCATCCGGGACTTTCCCGGATTTGTCCTGAGGTTATATCGACATGTCAGCCGTTCGCAGCAAAATTTGTGGGATTACCCGCATGGAAGATGCGTTGGCGGCGGTCGAGGCCGGGGCTGATGCCATCGGTTTTGTGTTCTACACCAAAAGCCCACGGGCTGTGACTGTCCAGCAGGCGAGGGTGATCATCAAGGCCTTGCCGCCATTCGTGACCACCGTGGGGTTGTTCGTCAATGCCAGTCGCTGCGAGTTGGGGGAAATCCTCGACGCAGTGCCGCTGGACCTGTTGCAGTTTCATGGCGATGAAACCGCGGCGGACTGCGAAGGCTGGCATCGGCCCTACATCAAGGCGTTGCGGGTCAAGGCCGGTGATGACATCGCAGCGGCTTGCGATGCCTACGCCAGTGCCAGCGGGATCCTGCTCGACACCTACGTCGAAGGTGTTCCCGGCGGAACCGGTGAAGCGTTCGACTGGTCTCTGATACCGCAACATCTGAGCAAGCCGATCATCCTGGCGGGCGGCTTGACACCGGACAACGTCGCCGAGGCGATTGCCCGGGTTCGGCCATACGCGGTGGACGTCAGCGGTGGAGTGGAGGCGAGCAAGGGCATCAAGGATCAGGCAAAGATTCAGGCATTCATCAAAGCGGTTGTAGAGGCTTGATGTGACGGCTGGCACACTGCCGCCGTCCACAGGCATGGCTGAGGATATTTGGGGGTGTACGCAGGTCGCATCTCGCTGACCCGGCACGCCATCGATCATCGCCACACATATGAATTTAGCTCAAGGGCATACGCGGGGCTGCGAACCAGAGCGTTCGAGCCGCCGGTACTGGAGAAAGAAAGCATGAGCAACTGGTTAGTAGACAAACTGATCCCTTCGATCATGCGTTCCGAGGTCAAGAAGAGCTCGGTGCCTGAAGGTCTGTGGCACAAATGCCCGTCTTGCGAGGCGGTGCTGTATCGTCCGGAGCTGGAAAAGACCCTGGATGTTTGCCCCAAGTGCAACCACCACATGCGTATCGGCGCTCGTGCGCGCATCGACATCTTCCTCGACGCTGACGGCCGTGCCGAACTGGGCGCGGACCTGGAGCCGGTTGACCGTCTGAAATTCCGCGACGGCAAGAAATACAAGGATCGCCTGACTGCTGCGCAAAAGCAGACTGGCGAAAAAGACGCACTGATCTCCATGAGTGGCACCTTGCTGGGCATGCCGGTCGTGGTGTCGGCCTTCGAATTCTCCTTCATGGGGGGGTCGATGGGCGCCATCGTCGGTGAGCGCTTCGTGCGTGCCGCCAATTACGCCCTGGAAAACCGTTGCCCGATGATCTGCTTCGCCGCCTCCGGCGGTGCGCGGATGCAGGAAGCACTGATTTCCCTGATGCAAATGGCCAAGACTTCCGCGGTGCTGGCGCGTCTGCGTGAAGAAGGCATTCCGTTCATCTCGGTACTGACCGATCCGGTCTACGGCGGTGTTTCCGCCAGTCTGGCGATGCTGGGTGATGTAATCGTCGGTGAGCCCAAAGCCCTGATCGGTTTCGCCGGCCCGCGTGTTATCGAACAAACCGTTCGCGAAAAGCTGCCGGAAGGCTTCCAGCGCAGTGAGTTCCTGCTGGAGCACGGCGCGATCGACATGATCATTCCGCGTCAGGAACTGCGTCCGCGACTGGGCAACCTGCTGGCACAAATGATGGGACTGCCGACGCCAAAATTCGTCGCCGCGCCGATCGAGCCGATCGTGGTTCCGCCGGTGCCTGCCAACCTATGATCCAACGCACCCTTGGCGAGTGGCTCGCCTACCTGGAACAGTTGCATCCTTCGGCCATCGACATGGGGCTGGAGCGTTCGCAACAGGTAGCGTCTCGGATGGGGCTGGGCAAGCCGGCGCCTCGGGTGATCACGGTCACGGGCACCAACGGCAAGGGTTCTACCTGCGCGTTCGTGGCTTCGTTGCTGCGGGCGCAGGGCCTGAACGTCGGTGTCTACAATTCTCCGCACCTGCTGCGTTACAACGAGCGGGTGCAGGTCAATGGTGTCGAGGCGACCGACGCCGAGCTGTGCGAAGCCTTTGCTGCGGTCGAGGCCGGTCGTGGCGACACGTCCCTGACGTACTTCGAAATGGGTACCTTGGCGGCGTTCTGGTTGTTTCAACAGGCAGGGCTTGATGCGGTAGTGCTGGAAGTCGGCCTGGGCGGGCGTCTGGATACCGTCAACGTAGTGGATGCCGATATCGCGCTGGTCACCAGCATCGGCGTCGATCATGCGGACTATCTGGGTGATACCCGAGAGTCCGTGGCTTACGAAAAAGCCGGCATTTTCCGCCAGGGCGCGCCTGCGCTCTGTGGCGATCTGAATCCTCCTCAACCTCTGCTGGATAAAGCGCGCGAGCTCAAGTGCCCGTTTTTCCTGCGTGGACGCGATTTCGACCTGGGTATCACCGATCACAACTGGCAATGGCGCGGCCTTGATGCCCAAGGGCGTGCAGTCGAGTTGCATGATCTGCCATTGCTCGATCTGCCGATGGAGAACGCCGCTCTGGCGTTGCAGGCTTACCTGTTGCTCGGGTTGCCTTGGGTGGATGCACAAATTATTGCTGCGCTGAAAGCCACTCGGGTGGTTGGTCGTCTCGATCGCCGTCAGTTCGACTGGCAGGGCAAGCGCCTGAATGTGTTGCTGGACGTGGGACACAACCCCCATGCGGCAGAATATCTGGCCCGTCGTCTGGCCAGTCGACCACCGGCCGGCAAACGTCTGGCGGTGTTCGGGTTGTTGGCGGACAAGGATCTGGATGGTGTTGTCGGTGAATTGAATGCTAGTGTCCAGCATTGGGCTGTTGCCCCACTGGATTCGCCGCGGGCGCGACCCGTTGAGCAGTTGCACGCGGCGCTGCAGAACCTTGGCGCCTCGGTAACGTCTTATGACAGCGTGGCCGCTGCCCTGGAAGGGCAGTGCGCGCAAGCGACGAGCGACGACGAAATTCTGTTGTTCGGATCATTTTATTGTGTCGCCGAGGCCCTTGAATGGCTGGCCCGGCACTCCACGGAGGAAGCGGCAAATGGCTTTGCTGGATAAGGCGTATAAGCAGCGCATGGTCGGTGCCCTGGTGCTGGTCGCGCTGGCGGTGATTTTCCTGCCGATGCTGTTTTCCCGTCAGGACGAACAGCGCCAGGTGAGGGTCGACGCCCCGGCCGCACCGCAAGCGCCAGCGGCACCGCAAGTGCAGGTCGAGCCTGTGGTAGTGCCTGAGCCGCAGGCATTGCCGCAAGAACCTGTGCCAAGCGATGACGAAATTGCCGCGCAGCAAGCGCCGTCGGCACCGATTGCGCCAAGTGCGCCGAGTGCACCCGTGGTTCCAGCGCCACCGGCTGCCAAACCGGTCACACCACCTCCGGCGCCAGTCGCCAAGCCTGTGCCGGCACCTGCGCAGCCAATCGCTGTCGCACCGAGCAAGCCGGCTGCCACCCCAAGCCGCGTCGATGCCAATGGCCTGTCGGTCAGTTGGTCGGTGCAACTGGCCAGCCTGTCGAGCCGTGAGAGCGCTGAAAGCCTGCAGAAAACCCTGCGCAGCCAAGGCTATAACGCCTACATCCGCTCCGCTGATGGCAAGAATCGGGTTTTTGTCGGGCCGCTGATCGAGCGCGCGGAGGCCGATCGCCTGCGTGACTTGTTGAGTCGCCAGCAGAACCTCAAGGGCTTTGTCGTGCGTTTTCAGCCTGAGCGTGGTTAAAACTATCACCTTGATTTGAAAAGCACTGACAATCTCAGCTTACCGACAGCCATGGGCTCTGCTAAAATGCGCCGCCTCATCTGTCTGTAGGCTGCACTGTGCCATTTACCTGGGTTGACTGGGCGATCGTTGCAATCGTCGCCATCTCCGCTTTGATCAGTCTTAGCCGCGGCTTCGTCAAAGAAGCACTCTCGCTGCTGACCTGGATCATCGCAGGAGCCGTTGCCTGGATGTTTGGTGGTTCATTGTCCGAGTACCTCGGCGGATACATCGAAACACCATCGGCTCGCGTGATCGCGGGTTGTACCATCATGTTTGTCGCCACTTTAATCGTAGGCGCAATGATCAATTATCTTATCGGCGAGTTGGTTCGCGTCACCGGGCTATCCGGGACCGATCGATTCCTCGGCATGGCCTTCGGCGCCGCGCGTGGCGTGTTGCTGGTGGTCGTGGCAGTCGGACTGTTGAGCCTGGGGCCGGTACAGCAGGACGGGTGGTGGCAACAATCACAGCTCGTGCCAAAATTTCTATTGGTCGCAGACTGGTCCAAAAACCTGATCCTTGGGTGGAGCAGTCAGTGGCTTGCCAGCGGAATCAGCGTACCCGCTGATATACCGTTCAAGGAGCACCTCTTGCCGACGGCCAAAACGCCTCAGTGAGTTGTGTTCAGTTCAGATCCATTAAGTAGGGGTTGCGTCGCATGTGTGGCATCGTCGGTATCGTCGGTAAGTCGAACGTCAATCAGGCGCTGTATGACGCGCTAACCGTCCTCCAGCACCGCGGCCAGGACGCTGCCGGTATCGTGACCAGCCATGATGGCCGGTTATTCCTGCGCAAGGACAATGGGCTGGTGCGTGACGTGTTTCATCAACGTCACATGCAGCGCCTGGTCGGCCACATGGGCATAGGCCATGTGCGTTACCCGACTGCGGGCAGCTCGACTTCGGCCGAGGCCCAACCGTTTTACGTCAACTCGCCGTACGGCATTACCCTGGCGCATAACGGTAACCTGACCAACGTTGAACAGCTGGCCAAGGAGATTTACGAATCTGACCTGCGCCACGTCAACACCAATTCCGATTCGGAAGTGCTGCTCAACGTGTTCGCGCACGAACTGGCCCAGCGCGGCAAGTTGCAGCCGACCGAAGAAGACGTGTTCGCCGCTGTCACCGACGTGCACAACCGTTGCGTCGGTGGTTACGCGGTCGTGGCGATGGTGACCGGTTACGGCATCGTCGGTTTCCGCGATCCGCACGGCATCCGTCCGATCGTTTTCGGTCAGCGTCATACCGACGAAGGCGTCGAGTACATGATCGCCTCCGAAAGCGTTTCGCTGGACGTACTCGGTTTTACCCTGATTCGCGACCTGGCACCGGGCGAAGCGGTCTACATCACTGAAGACGGCAAGCTGCACACCCGTCAGTGTGCGACCAACCCGTCGCTGACGCCGTGCATTTTCGAACACGTCTATCTGGCGCGTCCGGACTCGATCATCGACGGCGTCTCGGTCTACAAGGCCCGCCTGCGCATGGGCGAGAAGCTTGCCGAGAAGATCCTGCGCGAGCGTCCGGACCACGACATCGATGTGGTCATCCCGATTCCGGACACCAGCCGCACCGCGGCCCTGGAGCTGGCGAACCACCTGGGCGTCAAGTTCCGCGAAGGCTTTGTGAAGAACCGCTACATCGGCCGGACCTTCATCATGCCGGGTCAGGCTGCACGGAAAAAATCCGTACGCCAGAAGCTCAACGCCATCGAACTGGAGTTCCGCGGCAAGAACGTGATGCTGGTGGACGACTCCATCGTTCGCGGCACCACCTGCAAGCAGATCATCCAGATGGCTCGCGAAGCCGGTGCCAAAAACGTCTATTTCTGCTCCGCTGCACCGGCGGTGCGTTACCCGAACGTTTATGGCATCGACATGCCGAGCGCTCACGAGTTGATCGCGCACAACCGTTCGACCCAGGACGTTGCTGACCTGATCGGCGCTGACTGGTTGATCTATCAGGACCTGCCTGACTTGATCGAAGCGGTCGGTGGCGGCAAGATCAAGATCGAGAAGTTCGATTGTGCGGTGTTCGACGGCCAGTACGTCACCGGTGACGTCGACGAGACTTACCTGAACAAGATCGAGCAGGCGCGCAACGATGCCTCCAAGGTCAAGACCCAGGCAGTCAGTGCGATCATTGATCTGTACAACAACTGAGTAATTACCGGCCCCTAGGGGCCGGTTTTGTATCTACTAAAAAGAGCAAGGCAAGGAGTGACAGCATGAGTCAGGATTGGGATGCCGGTCGGCTGGACAGCGACCTCGAAGGCGTAGCGTTCGATACCCTGGCCGTACGCGCCGGTCAGCACCGCACGCCGGAAGGCGAACACGGTGACCCGATGTTCTTCACTTCCAGCTACGTATTCCGTACCGCCGCCGACGCAGCCGCGCGCTTTGCCGGTGAAGTGCCGGGCAACGTTTACTCGCGCTACACCAACCCGACCGTGCGTGCGTTCGAGGAGCGTATTGCCGCGCTGGAAAGCGCCGAGCAAGCCGTGGCCACCGCCACCGGCATGGCCGCGATCATGGCGGTGGTGATGAGCCTGTGCAGTGCCGGCGATCATGTACTGGTCTCGCGCAGCGTGTTCGGCTCGACCATCAGCCTGTTCGAGAAGTACTTCAAGCGCTTTGGTATTGAGGTCGATTACGTGCCATTGGCGGATTTGTCCGGTTGGGATGCCGCGATCAAGGCCAACACTAAATTGCTGTTCGTCGAATCGCCCTCCAACCCGCTGGCTGAGTTGGTGGACATCGCCGAGCTGTCGAAAATCGCTCATGCCAAAGGCACGATGCTGGTGGTCGACAACTGCTTCTGCACCCCCGCGTTGCAGCAGCCTTTGAAGCTCGGCGCGGATATCGTTGTGCACTCGGCGACCAAGTTCATCGATGGCCAGGGCCGTTGCATGGGCGGTGTTGTGGCCGGTCGTAGCGAGCAGATGAAAGAAGTCGTCGGTTTTCTGCGTACTGCCGGGCCGACCCTCAGCCCGTTCAACGCCTGGATCTTCCTCAAGGGGCTGGAAACGCTGAGCCTGCGCATGAAGGCGCACTGCGCCAATGCCCAGCAACTGGCCGAATGGCTGGAGCAGCAGGACGGTATCGAGAAAGTCCATTACGCCGGCCTCAAGAGCCATCCGCAGCACGAATTGGCCCGGCGTCAGCAGAAAGGCTTCGGTGCGGTCGTGAGTTTCGAAGTCAAGGGCGGCAAAGAGGGCGCCTGGCGCTTCATCGATGCGACCCGCCTGATTTCCATCACCGCCAACCTGGGCGACAGCAAAACCACCATCACGCACCCGAGCACCACTTCTCACGGTCGTCTCGCGCCGCAAGAGCGTGAGGCGGCAGGGATCCGTGACAGCCTGATCCGCATCGCGGTCGGTCTGGAAGACGTGGCCGACCTGCAAGCCGATCTGGCGCGCGGGTTGGCTGCCTTGTGATCGAGTTGTCGACGCCGACCACGGGCACCCATGGCCGCGTCGCGCTGGTCACCGGTGCTGCGCGCGGCATCGGCTTGGGGACCGCGGCCTGGCTGATCAGCGAAGGCTGGCAAGTGGTGCTGACTGATCTGGATCGAGAGCGCGGTTCGAAAGTGGCGAAGGTCCTTGGCGAAAACGCCTGGTTCATCGCCATGGACGTCGCGAATGAAGCGCAGGTGGCGCTGGGCGTGGCTGAAGTGCTGGGGCAATTCGGGCGTCTGGATGCGTTGGTATGCAATGCGGCGGTGGCGGACCCGCACAACATCACCCTGGAAAGCCTCGATCTGGATTACTGGAATCGGGTGTTGGCGGTGAACCTCAGCGGGCCGATGCTGTTGGCCAAGCACTGCGCGCCTTACCTGCGCGCTCACAGCGGTGCCATCGTCAATCTGGCCTCGACCCGTGCCGCACAGTCGGAGCCCGACACAGAGGCTTATGTGGCGAGCAAGGGGGGGCTGTTGGCCCTGACTCACGCCTTGGCCATCAGTTTAGGGCCGGAAATCCGTGTCAACGCAGTCAGCCCGGGCTGGATCGATGCGCGAGACCCTGCAGTGCGACGCGCCGAACCGCTGACCGATGCCGATCATGCGCAGCATCCGGCGGGCAGGGTAGGCACGGTCGAGGACGTGGCGGCGATGGTGGCGTGGTTGCTGTCCAGGAACGCCGGTTTCGTCACGGGTCAGGAATTCGTGGTCGATGGTGGCATGACCAAGAAGATGATTTACAGCGAGTAACACGGCAGGGCGCTGTCGTCCGCATGGATGTCGAATGTGCCGCCTTCATCGCGAGCAGGCTCGCGAAAGCGGTCTGACGGTTGCCGACCTCGTTCGGAATGACACGATTTTGTCTTTTTCAGAAAAACTTCAAGCGGGGTATTGACTTAGCTTCGGTACCTGCGTAAATTTCGCGGCCTCGGAGATGCAAACGGGTGATTAGCTCAGCTGGGAGAGCGTCTGCCTTACAAGCAGAATGTCGGCGGTTCGATCCCGTCATCACCCACCACTTCCGAGAGTCTTGCGAAAGCAAGATGGAAGCTTTTAAAGCCTCCACCGACGCGCAGCGGTAGTTCAGTCGGTTAGAATACCGGCCTGTCACGCCGGGGGTCGCGGGTTCGAGTCCCGTCCGCTGCGCCATAT
>NZ_MUNM01000057.1 GCF_002286815.1 Pseudomonas sp. PICF141 | reverse complement strand
TGAATATTGATTTCTAGTCTTTTGATTAGATCGTTCTTTAAAAATTTGGGTATGTGATAGAAAGATAGACTGAACGCCACTTTCACTGGTGGTGGATCAGGCTAAGGTAAAATTTGTGAGTTGCTCTTTGAGCAAATATCGAATTTTCGGCGAATGTCGTCTTCACAGTATAACCAGATTGCTTGGGGTTATATGGTCAAGTGAAGAAGCGCATACGGTGGATGCCTTGGCAGTCAGAGGCGATGAAAGACGTGGTAGCCTGCGAAAAGCTTCGGGGAGTCGGCAAACAGACTTTGATCCGGAGATGTCTGAATGGGGGAACCCACCTAACATAAGTTAGGTATCTTAAGCTGAATACATAGGCTTAAGAAGCGAACCAGGGGAACTGAAACATCTAAGTACCCTGAGGAAAAGAAATCAACCGAGATTCCCTTAGTAGTGGCGAGCGAACGGGGACTAGCCCTTAAGTGGCTTTGAGATTAGCGGAACGCTCTGGAAAGTGCGGCCATAGTGGGTGATAGCCCTGTACGCGAAAGTCTCTTGGCCATGAAATCGAGTAGGACGGAGCACGAGAAACTTTGTCTGAATATGGGGGGACCATCCTCCAAGGCTAAATACTACTGACTGACCGATAGTGAACTAGTACCGTGAGGGAAAGGCGAAAAGAACCCCGGAGAGGGGAGTGAAATAGATCCTGAAACCGTATGCGTACAAGCAGTGGGAGCCCACTTTGTTGGGTGACTGCGTACCTTTTGTATAATGGGTCAGCGACTTATTTTCAGTGGCGAGCTTAACCGAATAGGGGAGGCGTAGCGAAAGCGAGTCTTAATAGGGCGTCTAGTCGCTGGGAATAGACCCGAAACCGGGCGATCTATCCATGGGCAGGTTGAAGGTTAGGTAACACTGACTGGAGGACCGAACCGACTACCGTTGAAAAGTTAGCGGATGACCTGTGGATCGGAGTGAAAGGCTAATCAAGCTCGGAGATAGCTGGTTCTCCTCGAAAGCTATTTAGGTAGCGCCTCATGTATCACTGTAGGGGGTAGAGCACTGTTTCGGCTAGGGGGTCATCCCGACTTACCAAACCGATGCAAACTCCGAATACCTACAAGTGCCGAGCATGGGAGACACACGGCGGGTGCTAACGTCCGTCGTGAAAAGGGAAACAACCCAGACCGTCAGCTAAGGTCCCAAAGTTATGGTTAAGTGGGAAACGATGTGGGAAGGCTTAGACAGCTAGGAGGTTGGCTTAGAAGCAGCCACCCTTTAAAGAAAGCGTAATAGCTCACTAGTCGAGTCGGCCTGCGCGGAAGATGTAACGGGGCTCAAACCATACACCGAAGCTACGGGTATCACCTTCGGGTGATGCGGTAGAGGAGCGTTCTGTAAGCCTGTGAAGGTGAGTTGAGAAGCTTGCTGGAGGTATCAGAAGTGCGAATGCTGACATGAGTAACGACAATGGGTGTGAAAAACACCCACGCCGAAAGACCAAGGTTTCCTGCGCAACGTTAATCGACGCAGGGTTAGTCGGTCCCTAAGGCGAGGCTGAAAAGCGTAGTCGATGGAAAACAGGTTAATATTCCTGTACTTCTGGTTATTGCGATGGAGGGACGGAGAAGGCTAGGCCAGCTTGGCGTTGGTTGTCCAAGTTTAAGGTGGTAGGCTGGAATCTTAGGTAAATCCGGGATTCCAAGGCCGAGAGCTGATGACGAGTGTTCTTTTAGAACACGAAGTGGTTGATGCCATGCTTCCAAGAAAAGCTTCTAAGCTTCAGGTAACCAGGAACCGTACCCCAAACCGACACAGGTGGTTGGGTAGAGAATACCAAGGCGCTTGAGAGAACTCGGGTGAAGGAACTAGGCAAAATGGCACCGTAACTTCGGGAGAAGGTGCGCCGGTGAGGGTGAAGCATTTACTGCGTAAGCCCACGCCGGTCGAAGATACCAGGCCGCTGCGACTGTTTATTAAAAACACAGCACTCTGCAAACACGAAAGTGGACGTATAGGGTGTGACGCCTGCCCGGTGCCGGAAGGTTAATTGATGGGGTTAGCTAACGCGAAGCTCTTGATCGAAGCCCCGGTAAACGGCGGCCGTAACTATAACGGTCCTAAGGTAGCGAAATTCCTTGTCGGGTAAGTTCCGACCTGCACGAATGGCGTAACGATGGCGGCGCTGTCTCCACCCGAGACTCAGTGAAATTGAAATCGCTGTGAAGATGCAGTGTATCCGCGGCTAGACGGAAAGACCCCGTGAACCTTTACTATAGCTTTGCACTGGACTTTGAATTTGCTTGTGTAGGATAGGTGGGAGGCTTTGAAGCGTGGACGCCAGTTCGCGTGGAGCCATCCTTGAAATACCACCCTGGCAACTTTGAGGTTCTAACTCAGGTCCGTTATCCGGATCGAGGACAGTGTATGGTGGGTAGTTTGACTGGGGCGGTCTCCTCCTAAAGAGTAACGGAGGAGTACGAAGGTGCGCTCAGACCGGTCGGAAATCGGTCGTAGAGTATAAAGGCAAAAGCGCGCTTGACTGCGAGACAGACACGTCGAGCAGGTACGAAAGTAGGTCTTAGTGATCCGGTGGTTCTGTATGGAAGGGCCATCGCTCAACGGATAAAAGGTACTCCGGGGATAACAGGCTGATACCGCCCAAGAGTTCATATCGACGGCGGTGTTTGGCACCTCGATGTCGGCTCATCACATCCTGGGGCTGAAGCCGGTCCCAAGGGTATGGCTGTTCGCCATTTAAAGTGGTACGCGAGCTGGGTTTAGAACGTCGTGAGACAGTTCGGTCCCTATCTGCCGTGGACGTTTGAGATTTGAGAGGGGCTGCTCCTAGTACGAGAGGACCGGAGTGGACGAACCTCTGGTGTTCCGGTTGTCACGCCAGTGGCATTGCCGGGTAGCTATGTTCGGAATAGATAACCGCTGAAAGCATCTAAGCGGGAAACTAGCCTCAAGATGAGATCTCACTGGGACCTTGAGTCCCCTGAAGGGCCGTCGAAGACTACGACGTTGATAGGTTGGGTGTGTAAGCGCTGTGAGGCGTTGAGCTAACCAATACTAATTGCCCGTGAGGCTTGACCATATAACACCCAAGCAATTTG
>NZ_MUNM01000056.1 GCF_002286815.1 Pseudomonas sp. PICF141 | reverse complement strand
TCTGGGCAAAGCGTTCATCACCGTGAACAAGAACTCGGTACCGAACGATCCACGCTCCCCGTTCGTCACCTCCGGTCTGCGTTTCGGTACCCCGGCTGTCACCACTCGCGGCTTCAAGGAAGCAGAGTGCAAAGAGCTGGCCGGCTGGATCTGCGACATCCTGGCAGATCTTTCCAACGAAGCGGTGATCGACGCGGTTCGTGAGAAGGTCAAGGCCATCTGCAAGAAGCTGCCGGTGTACGGCGCTTAATTGCACCGTTAAACCGCAGTTAAAAGAAACCGGCACTTGTGCCGGTTTTTTTTCGCCTGCGTCCGGAGACACCAATAACAATACCCTTGTATAACAGCATCACCAACTACTTTAATAATCCCACCAACTATTTACGCCTATTTTCTCAACTAAAGCACTCAACACAAACCACATCAAAAAATCTATTATTTTGCAACACATCGAAAACCACCCAACTGAAAACTTCATGCTAATCTCCCTCCAACTTACAAAACAACGAATAACCTGATTCACTCAGCCACCATTAATAACGGTTATTCGCACACCGCACGAGGGATATTAAATATGCAAGATATAGATAAAACACAATCATTCACCGCTCAACTTTTTGTCGATAACAAGCCTGTGGCACTAGCTGGCAAGGTCATTCAAAAACTGCTGGAAGACCCTGATATCACAGAAGAACTGAAGCGTGTCCTTGAGAAAAAGCTCGAACACTCCGGAAACCTTCTTCTCAGTTATGGAGAGGACGTAACACCTGAAACGTTCCTCTTCGCTTATCACGACGATGTCTACACCATTAAGATTGAAGGCAGCGACGGAGTCTTCAAACATACCGCAAGTATGGAAGGTGAGCTTCGCAACTTATCAGTCTTCGAAGGTGATGACCCTACTTATTTCCATATCATAAACCGTTCGGGTGAAAGTTCTAAGCTGGATGACCTGCCAGACGAACTCAATAAAATTCGTCTGCACACAGGACCACAACGCCGAGAGGTTCATACCTATGCCGGGCCGCCATACTTCCCGGTTCTGACCGATTACCCAAATCGCGGCGGAAAACTTGTGTTCTTCGAACTAAAAATCATCAAGCGTAATGTCTCTATGTAAATCAATCGCTTGAGTACCTTCGAGAGCAGGGCTCTGAAAACCGGCCATGATGGCCGGTTTTTTTCGCCCACAAAAAAATTTCAAACGGCGAAAAGGCTCAAGGTCGGGGCCTTCCGCCCAACTGGTAAGACCGGTCATGCCAATCTGGCAATTTCCGCTTGCGATCACCCAAAAACAGCGCCTAGACTGCGCCTGCACTGGACATACCGGTAAGACCACAATAATTAAGTCCTGAATCTGATGCGCCCCACGCACGGTAGCCAGGACACCGACCAGGATTCCTCCCATGCTCAGATGGTGCTCGCGCTCAATCTTCCTTCAAGTGGTTCTCGGACTGGTGCTCGGCATCATCTGCGGGCTGGCCCTTCCTGAATACTCCGCCCAACTCAAACCCCTCGGCGACGGTTTCATCAAACTGATCAAGATGCTCATTGGCTTGATCGTGTTCTGCGTAGTGGTCAGCGGCATCAGCGGTGCCGGCGACTTGAAGAAGGTCGGACGCATTGGCCTGAAATCGGTGATCTACTTCGAAATACTGACCACCATCGCCTTGGTGATCGGCCTGGTGTTCGCCTTCACGACCGGCATCGGCAGCGGCGCGAACATTCATCTGGACCAGCTCGCCGCCGCCGACATCGGCGACATCGGCGACATCGCCCAGCGCGGCCAGCACATGCACACCACCACCCAGTTCCTGATGAACCTGATCCCGACTTCGGTGATCGGCGCCTTCGCGGAAAACAACATTCTGCAAGTCCTGCTGTTTTCGGTGCTGTTCGGCAGTGCGCTGAACCTGGTGGGCGAAGCGGCGTCGGGTATTTCCCGGCTGATCAATGAGCTGAGCCACGTGATCTTCCGCATCATGGGCATGATCGTGCGCCTGGCGCCGATCGGCGTATTCGGCGCCATCGCCTTCACCACCAGCAAATATGGCCTGGATTCGTTGCAACACTTGGGCAGTTTGGTCGGCCTGTTTTATCTGACCTGTGTGGCGTTTGTGACTTTGATTCTCGGCCTGGTGATGCGCCTTTCGGGCCTGAAGATGTGGCCGTTGCTCAAGTACCTGCGCGAAGAACTGATGATCGTCATGGGCACCGCTTCTTCCGACGCCGTGCTGCCACAAATCATGCGCAAGCTTGAGCATCTGGGCATCGGCAGCTCCACGGTCGGGCTAGTGATTCCGACCGGGTACTCGTTCAACCTTGATGGTTTTTCGATCTATCTGACCCTGGCGATTGTGTTCATCGCCAATGCCACCGGCACGCCGCTGGCCATGACTGACCTGCTGACGATTCTGCTGGTGTCGCTGATCACCTCCAAAGGTGCCCACGGGATTCCCGGCTCGGCGCTGGTGATTCTCGCGGCGACACTGACGGCGATCCCGGCGATTCCGGTGGTCGGCCTGGTGCTTGTATTGGCGGTGGACTGGTTCATGGGCATCGGCCGGGCGTTGACCAACCTGATCGGCAACTGCGTCGCCACCGTAGCCATCGCCCGCTGGGAAAAAGATATCGATATCCAACGGGCAAACAAGGTGCTGTCCGGTCAGCAGGGTTATACCTTCCAGCCGAGAAAACCGGTTGCCCCGGCGCATCAGCAGGAATTTTGAATAATCGCCGTGCCTGCCCGAGGGCAGGCACGGTCATCAATCGTTATGGATGCTCATGGAGCGAACCGTGATTACCTCGTCAACCGTTGTAAATTCAGTCGTAGAAAAACTTCGGGCCGCACTGGCCCGCGGTCAGTGGCGTTCCGGCGAAATGCTGCCGGGCCAGCGTGAACTGGCCGAACAACTGGGCATCAGCCGCCCGAGCCTGCGCGAAGCGGTCATCGTGCTGGAAACCCTCGGGCTGGTGCGTTCCATGCCGGGCAAAGGCGTGGTGGTGCTGGAGGCCAGTGTCAGCGACAGCCAAAGCCACGACAGCGCGGTAGCCGGAGCCAGCCTGGAAGACGTGCTGCAACTGCGCTACACACTCGAACCGTTCATCGTCGGCCTGGTGGCGCAGTCCATCAGCAGCAAGGAAGTCGGGCAACTGCGGCTGACCCTGATGGACATGCGTGAAGCCCTTGAGGCCAACGACAGCGAGGCTGGCGTGAACGCCTACATCGCGTTCCACGAGGAGCTGTTCGCCCTGACCTCGAACCCGATTTTCCAGAGCGTGGTGCAGCAGACCAGCAACGCCCTGAAGCAAAGCGCCGACGTGCTGCGCAATTCGCCGGAGCATCTGGCTGAACGCCTGGAAGAAAACGAAGCCGTGGTGCGAGCGATCCGCAGCAAAAACAGCGCCCAGGCCAGCGCCGAGATGCGCCGGCACATCCTTCGCGAAGGCCAGCGAATGGGCATCGAATTGAACATCCCGGACGACCACCTCGGCAGTTGACCCCCCTCTTCGAACTGGAGACAGGCCATGAACAGCTTCGCCTCACCACAGATATTCACTGCCCTGCCCTTCTCCCGAACCGACACCGGGAAACCGCCAGCGGATGATCTCTATACACGGATCTTCGATGCCATTCTCGAACAGCGCATCCACGCAGCCAGTCGTTTTACTGAAGACAGCCTGGCGCAGATGTTCAGCGCTCGACGCAGTGACATTCGTAGCGTGCTGACACAGCTGTCCCATCAGCAGATCATTGTCCTTCGAACCAATCATCGTCCCCGAGTCGCCGCGCCCGATGCCGAGCAGACCCGGCAGACGCTGTATGCCCGACGACTGACCGAAATTACGCTGGTTCGACTGGCCTGCCAGCAACCTCGCCCACAGGACCTGAAACGCCTGCGCGCCTTGATCGACAGCGAACGCCAATGCACGGCGCGTGGTCCGGCCATTCGATTGTCAGGGGAATTTCATCTGCAACTGGCCGAAATGGCGGGGAACGCACCGTTGGCGTATTTTCTTGGCAGTCTGGTGCCGCTGACCTCATTGGCCATTGCGCGGTATGACGCGCTGGCGGGTGATTATTGCGGATGGCGGAAGCACGCGGATATTGTCGATGCAGTGGAGCGTGAGGATGCTACGGCGGCCGCGAGGTTGATGACCCGGCATCTGGATCGCCTTGAGGAGGCGTTGCTGCACTCTGGATCGGTAGTCAGCCAGAATCGTGTTGCCGGTTAGATCGCATTCGCGAGCAGGCTCGCTCCCACATTTGAAATGCATCCCCCTGTGGGAGCGAGCCTGCTCGCGATGGCGGCATCAGGCTCGCTGAAAATATCGGGGTTTACTCCGCAGCCACCCGCGCAAATCCCTCACGAATTTTCTCTTCCGGCAAATCATCGGCAATGAACACGATCACGCTTTCGCGTGGTTCATCATCGGCCCATTCCGTATCCCAGTCGAAACCATACAACTTCAACACGCCTTGAAACACCATGCGCCGCGGCTCGCCAAGGATGTTCAAAACACCTTTGTAGCGCAGCAGTTGCTTGCCATGCTCTTCCAGCAGTTCGTTCATGAACTCACTGAGTTTGTCGATATCCAGCGGCTTGTCGGTGCGCAACACCAGGCTGGAAATGCGATCGATGGAGGGCGCCTTGCTCACCGGGCGCAAACCACGCCACCACCCAGGTCGGCATTGAGGTTGAAACCGCGCACGTCGAGCAGTTCAGCCAGATCAATTTTGCCGTGGTCGACCACACGGATTGGTGCGCGACGGTTGATGCGGGTCAGACGCTCGCTGAGGGCAGTGAAGGTCGGTTCGTCCACCAGATCCCGTTTGCTTACCAGCAAGCGGTCGGCAAAGCCGATCTGTGCCTGGGCGATGGTCTGGGTCAGATGATGTTCGGCATGCTTGGCGTCGACCAAGGTGATGATGCCGTCGAGGATGTAGCGCTCACGCAGTTCTTCGTCGATGAAGAAGGTTTGCGCCACGGGGGCCGGGTCGGCCAGGCCGGTGCATTCGATCACCAGGCGGTCGAAGGCGATTTCGCCGCTGTCCAGGCGTTCCAGAAGCAGGTACAGCGCTTTGGTCAAATCGGTGTGGAGGCTGCAGCAGACGCAGCCGTTGGACAGCGTCATCACTTGCACCGGCTCGTCACCCAACAGCTGGGTGTCGATGCCGGCGTCACTGAATTCATTTTCGATCACGGCGATTTTCAGGCCGTGCTCGGCTTTGAGCAGGTGGCGCAGCAAGGTGGTTTTACCAGCGCCGAGGAAGCCGCTGAGGATTGTTACTGGAATGGGAGAGGACAAACGGGTTCTCCTGTTTCACAAAGTTAAGAAACCGCCGCAGGCGTCTACCCGAACCCGGTTCCATTCGCTGACGTCGTGACCACCACCACGCACAAGACCCTGCGCGGTCCACGTGGCGGCCTGATCCTGGCTCGCGCCAACGCCGACATCGAGAAGAAGCTGAACTCCGCCGTATTCCCGGGCGCCCAGGGTGGCCCGCTGGAACACGTGATCGCTGCCAAGGCGATCTGCTTCAAGGAAGCGCTGCAGCCTGAGTTCAAGGCCTACCAG